>NZ_CP096115.1:1200000-2400000 GCF_024662215.1 Methanoplanus endosymbiosus | reverse complement strand
AGGCAACAGAGGTTGCAGCTGAAACAGAAGTTTCTGAAGTTAAAGAAGAGACAGCTGAAGCATCCGAAGAATAAACCCGGATTTTCAGCAAAAATATTTTTTAAAACCAAAATTCAAATTATCAAAAAACCACATGGTTTTTTCGTAAAAAAAGTTCTCTTCTAAGGAAATTGATCAGAGTTTTTCCGATTTTTATCGTGAATGAACAGAGTGAATATCGGGTATGTTTTACACCGGAAATATCAGAAATTCCGGCGAAAAAAGTGATTCATATTTTAAATCTTAGAAGAGCCGCAATGCCGCCAAGCGCTTCAAGACGGCTTCCGGGTTCAAACTCAGTCGAGAGAACAACTATACCCGCCCTCATATTTTCAGCAGTTTCAAGAAGTGCCGATATGTTATTGTCCCGAAGCAGGCTGTCGCAGACAAGCACCTCATCCACAGCGCCGTAGTCAATAGCCTGTCTGACCTCAGATACTCCGTACGCAACGGCCCCTCCGGTAGAAATCCTCTTTAACAGCTCATCAACGGCCTTAACCTCCCTTGCAAGCTGAATGTCCTCATTTATCCGGCCTGTGATGCCAAGCCCGATAACCTCCTGCACGGCACCCCTGCCTATACGCCTCGTCTCGGCAGTGATGCACCTCTCAGCAAGCTCAGCATCCTTTGACTTCAGAAAGGAGATGAAATCATCCTTGACAAAACCGGGCCCTGCAACAACAACCGGCCCGGTAATTGCTGACAGAAAACCGTACACCTCAAGGAAAAATTCCTTCCGGCTGTCAAGACCCTCACGCTTGCCTGACCCGCCAAGAATTGCAGTAACCTGCTCAGGGCCAAACTGCCTCAGCCTGAAGAGTTCTGCCTCACCCTCCTCGACTGTCAGAATATGAATAAGACCAAGTGAGGATGCCTTAACCGCCCTGTCAATTCTTTCGAGATCATAGGAAGTCCAGTTTTTTATCACCGAAATTTCATGCCCGGATTCCAGATTTAAGGAATGGTGAAAGCCTGTATCAGGGCCGTGCTCAATCAAACCGCCCGCTCTGAGCCGCCCGGAATTCTGATGGAACTCAACCTTCTCAATGCGTATGCCAAGGCGCACAGGCTTCTTCTCCGTCTTCTCAGGCCGTGCCTTGTCAGTGGCGGAGTCAATACTTCTGAAGGTTGTTGCAAAGACGAGATCGCCCGGAGCTATCAGGTGCTTTAAGTGCCATAAGTCGTCAAGGGTCTCCGGAAAGAGTTTAATCTCCCCGAAATTTCTCTTAAGGCCGCAGAATTCAGACTTCAACTGATCACTCCGCTATATCCGACCCGCCGGGCGGGACAAATGCCGCAATATTCTCGGTGTTTAAGACCTTCTTCAGGTTCTTCTGTTCACTCTCCGGAATCTTCTCCTTTAAGACCTTAAGGATCTTCCTTGCGATATCATTCGGCTCGTACGTGCCGGGGAGAATACGCACAAAATATCCTTTCCTCTTCTCAATGGCAGAAGACGGCCCGCCAATAATACCATACTCCGGCGATGTCTGAAGCCCGATTGAAATTCCGGGTGAGACATTTCTGTAGTATTTCCTCTCACCTCTGATGACAAAAGCACCGCGTTTTAATGACTCACCTGACTCGGCAGTCTTGCTCACCTGATCCCTTGGCACTGCATATACATCAGCGCTGTAAAAACCGGACTTCCAGGCATTGGAATAGGAGACTGCAAATACTGCCGCCTCATCCATACAACCAGTCTCACCCTTTACGGCCACTGCACTTCCGCCGTGGATGTCAGCATGGAAGAAGGTATCCTTACCCTCAAGATATTTCTTCACAATATCCTCATTTGTACCGGCATCACGCCCGCCGATGACAAGGACATCGTCAGATGTGTAAAACCACCTGAATTTATGAAACCACTTCGGCTTTAAGAATTTAATATCGGTCCTCTTCTTCTCCGGCCTCTCCCGTGGCTTAAATTTCTCCATAGCAACGAGTGCCCCGGCCTTCTTCTTCTTAAACTTCTTAATCTCGGAGTAGTACCTGCCGGCATTTCCCTCAACACTCTCAGCAGCATAGAGTTTTATCGTTTTTCCGTCAAGGAGGATATCAACAGCCGACTCTGAAGGATAAACCCGCTTTATCATCTTAGCCATTGTATTATCGGCGTTTTTCAGTATCTTCTCAATCTCCTGCCACGACATCTTCTCTGAAGCATCTGAGAGGGTCCTGACTATATCTGCAATTGTCTGGTAATTTGCATAGATTATCTCAACTTTATCACTGGCAATGGCAACTTTCTCCTCAAATTTAACTATGGCTTCCTGCTGCCTTTTTCTGATAATTTCAGCCTTGGAAAGCTTTTTCTTCCCTTCAGCCTCAGAGATCTTCAAAAGGCCGAAATATGAGTCCAGTGCCTGGTTGTAGGTCTCAAATTTATCGTCCGGAATCTCGCCCTCAAAGATTAACGGCCAGCAACCACTCTTTGTGATGGCAGGAGTTCTTCTTAAATCAAGATTTTCAGATAAAGTGTCAAACGCCGCAAGTATTTGTGCAGGGTCAGCCTCAGGTGCAGGACTTTCTTTGGGAATGCCGGAGATCCGGCAGATCTCCTCTGCATACTTTCCCCCAAGCATGAATGAAGAAGCAAGCGTTCTTACAATATCCCTATCCGATTCAGCGAGAACGGCTCCGGCAGATTCCACGTCAAAGTCAGTTATGTCCTTTCCGGTAACAGCATACTTCTCCCCCGCAATTATATCCCGATCCTTAAACCTATGCCTCTTCAGCGCATTTAAAATCGTATATTCAGAATCACAGAGTATTGCATTGCCCTCATCAAAAAATTCAAAGATGAGATGATAACTGCTCTCACTCTTACCTATAGTAAGATCAAGCACCCTCTGGATTCCCGGCTGATTTATCTCAAGTATTCTTCCGCCGGAGAGATATTTTCTGAGATACATCGAATACCCCGAAGGATTCTCCGGTGATTTCGGAAGTGTTTCAGTCAGATGAACCCTGATTCCGGACTCAGCAATGAAATTATATTTCTGCCTCTCCTCGCCGTTAAGCCTGAATCCGAATGCATTCTGGTTGTATTGGTATATCTTTCCAATCCAGAGCGGCATCAGATCATTCAGCTCGCTTATTACAGCCTTGAGATCAAGTCCGCTCATTCCTTTTTTAACAGCCATTATATACCAAACTACATATTGTCTGAAGACAAAAAAATAATGACTGATGTTTATATGAGTGAGGAGATTTCTGCAGACCCAATAACAGAGAAAATAAGCAGCAAAAGTGCCGAAGAGAAGGTTGCTTCTCATCAGCAGCGCATGATAAGGACCTGCGTCGGATGTTTCATGGGAATCATAACCGGAGTATTGTCATATATATTCATAGGTGACCCTGTATCACCCGCAGGTGAACCAAAAGCAATACTCGGCTGGCTTTTGCTTCTTGCAGGAATAGTATTTCAGAAGCATGCCTTTATGGCATTAAAGATTGATTATTCTGAACTTGGAGGAAAGGACTGGTTCTATCAGGGTTTCATGGCATTTGCCTTCTGGTTTATATCATGGACAATTCTCCTCTCAATAAATTAAAAATACATTTTTCATAAAAAATTTACAAGTTGATTAATATGCGAATTGCCGTTGTACATAAAGACAGGTGCCACCCTATAAAATGCGGACAGGAATGTATATTGTACTGTCCAAGAGTCAGAACAGGCGATGAGACAGTAATTATCGGAGAAAACGGCAAAGCAGTAATATCCGAAGAACTCTGTGTCGGGTGTGGAATATGTGTTAAAAAATGCCCCTTTGAAGCTATAGATATAATTACACTTCCTGAAGAGCTTGAACACCCGACACACAGATACGGGCAGAATGGTTTTGCCCTTTATGGTATGGCAATGCCGGCTGAGGGGAAGGTCATGGGAATCCTCGGAGCCAATGGTATAGGAAAGAGTACTGCTGTAAGCATACTGTCAGGTCAGCTAATCCCCAACAGAGGAGCCTTTGATGAAGAACCCACCTGGGATAAATTCCTTGACGACTATGCAGGCACTGAACTCTTCGACTATATTCAGCTCATATCACAGGGAAAGGTGAATGCCTCGGTAAAACCTCAGTACATTGACTTTATCCCGAAAGTATTCAAAGGAAAAGTCAGCGAACTCTTAAAATCCACCGATGAGAGAGGCATAATGGATCACCTGACAGACAGGCTGAAACTTGACCCAATACTTGACAGGGAGATTGCCCAGCTCTCCGGCGGAGAACTGCAGAGAGTTGCCCTTACGGCATGTCTCGCAAGGGATGTAAATTTTTACTTCCTTGATGAGATAACTCCCTATCTTGACATATATCAGAGAATGGTGGCAGCGGAACTCATACGGGAAGTTGCTGAGAAAAAACCTGTTATGATAGTTGAGCACGACCTTGCGATACTTGACATGCTTGCTGACAATATCCACATAGGATATGGTAAACCATCCGTATTTGGAATTCTCACAAGGCCAAAGGGCGTGAGGGTCGGAATTAACCAGTATCTGGAAGGTTTCCTTGCTGAGGAGAATGTAAGATTCAGACAGTACTCAGTTGACTTTGAGACGAGGTCACACACAAGGGACTCACCAAGAGAGATTCTGATGAAATTTCCGGCAATGGAAAAGAGTTATGACGGCAAATTCACCTTAAATATCAATGGCGGAGATATCCGGCATGGTGAAGTACTCGGAGTTGTGGGCGCAAATGGTATAGGAAAGAGTACCTTTGCAAAACTGCTTGCCGGTGCTGAAAAACCTGATTCCGGAGAGATTTCAGAGACAGTAAAAGTATCATACAAACCTCAGTATGTAAAGACAGACTCAACAGATTCTGTGGAGATGCTTCTTAGGAAAGCTACCAGCAAGTTTGATTCCAACTTCTATAAACATGAGATCTTAGAGCCGCTGACCCTTGAGCCGCTCCTCCAGAATAGTGTTGATCAGCTCTCCGGCGGAGAACTACAGAGGGTTGCAATTGCACTCTGCCTCTCACAGGAAGCTGACATATATATCCTTGACGAACCGAGTGCACACCTTGACGTAGAGCAGCGTGTGAAACTTGCAAGAGTGCTGAAGCGCCATGCCGAGAGCACAGAGTCAGGTGTATTAGTAATTGACCACGACATCTATGTCATTGATATGATCAGTGAACGCCTGTTAGTCTTTGACGGAAACCCCGGCATTGACGGCAGGGCACTTGGCCCCTTCTCAATGAAAGACGGAATGAACCACTTCCTGAAGGAATTGCAGGTAACATTCAGGCGTGACAAATCCGGAAGGCCAAGAATAAACAAGCCCGGAAGTTACCTTGACCGTGAGCAGAGGTCAGCCGGCGAGTATTATTACGCAGAAATCTCAAAAACATAATTTTTTATCTGTTAAAATAAACTTTTAGTGAAAAGGGTTTTGATTTATGCCAAGGGGAGAGAAACTTACAGATGCTATCAGATATGAGAAAGTTGAATCACTAAAGAAAGATCTCTTCCTCTACATTGACAACAATCCGGAAAAAATATCAAATAACCTTCCTGTTTTCTTTGGGCATGTGATGTCTGCACTTGAAAATGCCTTTCCGGACATTGATGATGCAACCCATGACGATTTTATAGATTCAGTGGCCTACAGGATAATGATATCGAGCGCAGAGGCAAAGAAAACTGAGTTTATTGAGAAGATTATAAGAAATGCAATCCGCTGTAAGAGAAAAAAGACAAAGAAATCAACCCTAAAGGTATTCTCCGGAATAAAACTGATGGATGTCGGAAAATACTGGGAAGCTATCAGTTATTTTGGGGACCTCTGGAAGTACGATGCGAGAATAGGAATATACATCGCATTCTGCTATTATGCACTCTCCGAAGATGAAGAGAAATCATCAAAAAATATAAACGATCCGGCAGGAAGGCCATCACAGTATGAACTTGCATCAAGGGAGATTCTGCTTGAACTTGCAAGGGCACAGCCGGAGATAAACAGATTAAAACAGATCGATATAAGAGATACCGAGATCATGGACCAGGCATTCTGGCTTATGATAAATAAAGCTCTGGAATGGTTTCCCTCAGAGAGATGGTTTTTAAAGATCGGAATTGCCAAGGCAAAGAATGACGGCAATGAGATAAAGAGATCAGACCTATTATCATATGCCATTGAAAAATATACCAATGACCTTGACTTCATGAGGGAATATTACTACTACAAACTGGAAAAACGCGATGCAATGGGTGCTTCAGGCATTGTAAAGCAGATGATCCAGCAAAATCCGGACAATCTTGAACCTGTATATTACGGGATTAAACTGTCCCTGCTTTCAAACAGCAAAAATACCTACAACCAGTACAGGAAGGATGCACTCGAAAAGGGGATACCGCATTATTTAATTCAGCTCTATGACCTTGCGATATACATCATGAGAGAAGAGAAAAATGAAGCGGATTTGCAGTTAAAACTGATAAAAAAGAAATTTAAATCACTGCATTTCTACCTTGCAGTTATTGAGTATCTTATGAAGGACATCTTCTCCGATGACAATGACAGAAAAAAAGCGGCAAAAAACGTCTTCTTTGATTCGCTTGACCGTTATTCAATGCAGGTCATAAAAATTCAGGAGTAATTCAGTAAATCTGCCTTAACCGGAACAGGTGTTCAGTTCAGGCGTGTGCGACAAGAAAAGCTGTAACATAGATTGCGTAAAGCTATCCATTTCGTTTGGGATATCTCTACCGCAGCATGCATTTCTGGTAACGGAATTGTGTGAAGCCTGTGGGACAACGTGGAGAAAATCAGGAGTCTAACCTGATCAATCTGCCAGAGAAAGGATGCCATGGAGAAGCAAACGCTGAATCATCGTATGGGTCGTAAACTGAGACAGGCGTATTTAGACTGACACGCCCGAACCAAAATGGTATGGAATCAGGTTATGTTGGAAACGCTGACAATATAACAAACGAACAGATGGTTCCCGGCCTAAAGATGGCTCCTAAAGCATCTATATTATCTATGTTATGGAACTTGGTAATCCGTATATACTCCCAATTTGGGTATGGAAGTCGTGAGACCGACAAATGGTATAGACGGAACAGGATGTCCTAAAAAGCTAAGGCCTGCCGTAACGGGCAGGATAGGGGTTGTTGCCTCGACCTGAAAGGGTGCTGACGTGGGACAGGTATTCCTAAGCAATGAAGGAAGGTAAACTTATGAAAGTATGTCATTCAACGACGCATAATTGCGAGAAACATACTGACAGGGATCTTGCCCGGCAATGGAACTCCATTGACTGGGACAAAACAAGAGACACTGTTAACCGGCTACAGATCCGGATTGCAAAGGCAACAAAAGAAGAAAATTGGAATTTGGTGAAACGTCTTTCTTACCTGTTAACTCATTCAAGATCAGCAAAATTGCTGGCTGTACGAATTGTTACACAGAACAAAGGTAAGCGTACACCCGGCATAGACGGAGAAATCTGGAACTCAGCATCTGCAAAGATGCAGGCAGTTCTGAGCCTCACAGACAAAAATTACTGTGCAAAACCATTACGACGTATTTATATCCCTAAACCTGGTAAGAAAACAAAGCGACCAATCTCAATTCCATCCATGTATGATCGGGCAATGCAGGCTCTCTATGGATTGGCCCTACAACCAATCGCAGAAACAACAGCAGACCCACGTTCATTTGGATTTAGACTTTTCAGATCAGCACAGGATGCATCAGAATATGCATTTACGTGCTTAGGAAGAAAGACATCATCCATATGGATTCTGGAAGGAGACATCCGGGGATGCTTTGATAATATTAACCATGTGTGGCTTAAGGAACACATACCTATGGATCAATCAATCCTTACACAGTTCCTAAAATCGGGATTTGTCTTTGATAATGTTCTCTTTCCGACAGATAAAGGTACTCCACAAGGAGGCCTTGTGTCTCCAATTCTTGCGAATATGACACTCGATGGAATTGAACATATTCTTGATGAACAATTCCAAAATATGAAAGTTCACTTTATTCGCTATGCAGATGACTTTCTGGTCACTGCACCTACAGAGGAAATCGCAAAAGAAGCAAAGGAGATAATAAAAGAATTCCTCGCAATAAGAGGCCTGGAATTATCGGAAGAGAAAACGTTGATTACTCATATCAACAATGGCTTTGACTTTTTGGGGTACAATTTCCGGAAATATAAAGGAAAACTCCTCATTAAACCATCGGAGAAATCAATCAAGTCAATTACTGATAAAATTAGGACTAAAGTTAAAAAAGCCCGAGCATGGTCTCAGGAGGAATTGATAAAGGTATTAAATCCAACCATACGAGGTTGGGTAAATTATCATCGTCATAATGCAGCCAAGGAAACTTTCCAGAAATTAGATCACTATCTCTGGACAGTAACCTGGAAATGGGGTAAACGTCGACACACTAACAAAGGTCGCAAATGGGTAGCAAGTAAATATTGGCATGTGGAAGGCAAAAGAAAATGGGTTTTCAAAACAGAAGAGAATACGTTAATACAATTCTCGGAAGCTCCCATCCGTAGACATTCTTGCCCAAAGCTTAATGCTAATCCCTATCTTGACAGGAAATATTTCCTCGAAAGAAAGGAGAGAATGAGAAGACAAACGCCATGGATCCAAACTAAATTATCTTATTTTGCACTGCCGCCCGCTAACGGGTAGTGGAATGCGTGAGCCGTATGCGGTGAAAGCTGCAAGTACTGGTTCTTGGAAGGGGGGGAGGTGGTAACACTTCCTCCCTATTCGACAATATACAACAGTCACAACTCTCCTATGAAACATTTGTTTCATCTGCCATCTGTGAACCCGCAGGTTCATAAATGACCATTTTAAAGACCATCAGACCCCTGATACAGCAGTGGACACTGGTCGGCACTATCTGAAAAAGTGATGATGGCCACTCATTTTTAAGCATAGATTAGTTTTTCATCAGATCTAAGCCGACATTGTCTGCTTCAGACATCATATCACCGAAAAACACGACTGTGCCCAATGGGGCAGAAACACCATTACAAATACAGGTTAATCAATCAAAATCCCGGCTAAAAAGGCCATAACACCCCAATAATTATATCAATAATGCCCTTATCCGAATATACATCACTGGTTTCCGGCATACGTACAGCATCCGGATCTGTCATATCTGAACCTTTTGGCATATTTCCGGAGTCTGATTCATCTGAACTGACAAAAACATCTCTCTCCTCTGACACTGCCAGTGCCGCATCAGTCTCACGGTTAAGAACCAGTTCTGCCGATGACACTTCAGTATAGATCGGCGAATAGTAATACCCCACAGTCCTCTTGGTTGAAAACCAGACCCGCCCATAGGAATCCGGGAAAGTTTTCTTTATATTATTCTCAGCAATGCCGTCAGACCTTGTGACATGATCCACGACGACACCGTCATAGAGGAGAACCAGGCCATAATCGGTTGCGACAGAGATCCTGCCGTCATGAAGAACTGCGAGGTCATTAATCTTACTTACTCCGGAGGGCAGCATACCAAGGTCCAGATAATTATAGACATCATCGCCTCCATAGCACACAACTGCTTCAGAACTGTTAAAAAATATTACTCCGCCCAGAGGATTTGAGACCACATCTTCGCAGCCCATCGGAAGACGACGGGCATCAGTCTTTTCAAAGTGGGGAGCTATTCCGGTTGAATTGTTAAGGAAAAAAGCTCCGCTGTACTGTGAGACAATATACAGAGAATTATCCCTGTAATCAGCCGCCATATCAATGATGAAGTTCGCATCAGGCCCTGACACAGAGTACGGCTGAAACCATAACCACCCACCGTCATAATACCTGTACAGACCCGAACTTCCGGTTGAAACAAAAATAGCCTCTCCGGCTGATTCAAGTTTATTGACATCATTTCTGACGAAAAACTTATCCTGAGCGGAAATTGTTACCGGCCGGCTGTATCCGTCATATATCTGAAGTGCATCAGAATATCCAAGCCAGAGATTTCCGGATGAATCAAATTCTACATCAGTGATATAATCCTCATACGGCACCGACTCAGAGTTTCCTCCACCGTGCACCCTTTCTGCATGGAATATTTCCCATTCAGCCTTATCGTATACAGAAAGTCCGTTTGAAGTTGCAAAATAAAGAACCTGATTACTGTCTTCAGCCATACCTCTGATGTCAGCAGTACTTACAGAATCAGAACCGGGCCAGAACTGAATAACTTCACCGGAGACGGGTGAAGCAGATAAAAATAATATTAAGATAATTATGCAGTAAAATAAAGAACGGGAACTCAGAATTCTATGCATTTTCCATCTGCCTTTCGGATAATTACCTTACCGTTATCTTCCGGATAATAAATTACTGATCTCCCGACAGTACCGCCTGTATCTTCCTCAACCAATGGAATATGATACTTTTCGAGAGCAGATTTTACAGCCGCAACATTTCTTGAACCAATATCAAGATTACCTTTAAAATGCTTAAACATGCTCGAACCACCGGCAATCTTTGCGACAATATCCCTTTTATTGCTGCCGCCTGAAATCAGTTCATCATAAAGAACAGGCACTGCTGTATCGGCAAACTTTCCGGGTCTCTCCATCTTTCCGTTGCTCTCCGGAAGCATGACATGAGCTACTGCTCCCTTCTTACATCTTCTGTCGTGGAGAATTAAGGCTACACACGATCCAAGACCAATTGAGGTCATTACGAAATCACCTGTATAGTATTCTCCAATACCGACATTCTGCCCCTTCATCTCAGGTTTACGAGGTTCGGTCATTACTGTAACCTGGATATTTATAACTGTGGATTTAGCACTTCATCCAGTAATTTCAGGATGGTATCGAGAGTATTTGTATCCGGAAGCATCACTATTGTACTCTGAATATCATGCATCCCGGATTTCAACTCGGTTCTGAAGAGAATGATCTCATCTATATCGACAGCAATCTGTGCAACTATGCTTGCAAAAGCTGCATGCGCCATATCAATGGCAATTGCCGGAGGGGAAGGAAGCATTACAATTCCAAGAAGCGTAGCTGTTGCATCCAGGAACTGTGAAACCATGATATTGCCCACCTCAAGAAGGGCACTCTCATCCATTTCATTCAGTTCACGTTCCATATCGGTAGAACCAAGCATGGTATTTGTAAGACGTATTGCTGACTCCCTTGGCAGGTGAAGCACCACATATCCCCCGGGATGCAGTTCGCCCTGAATCTCAAATACAACCAGTGCGGATATCTCATCTCCGAAATAATCGGAAATATTGGCAATATCAACCATAATTGCCTCAGGCACTGTCATATCTATCTGCGACATCAACATTGTTGAGAGTGATGTCGCCGCATGTGATGCACCAATATTTCCAAGTTCCGCCATTGCATCCAGCTGTTTATCTGTTAACTGCATTAATATCTCTCCAAATTACATTATTATCATTGTATTCACGTCCAGAATCGGCACCACATCACCATCTCCGGGGATAGTAATTCCGCCAACGCCCGGACAGTTACCTATTACATTGCTTACAGGCTTAACAACTACTTCCTGCTGCCCTTCAACAACATCAACAGGTATGCATGACTTTGTGCCATGATTCTGAACAATAACCACTATACCACTATCTTCGCATACACCAAACATCTCATTAAGGCGGCTTATCTGGAGCACCTCATCCCTTAAAAGTACTGCCTCAGTGCTGCCGATTCTGTTAATTCTTCTGGGATCAATCTTCGCAACCTCGACAACGGCATTTATTGGTATGGCACATCTCTTCTTATTGATTCTGACCATCATAACCTCAATAATAGCCATTGTAGGCGGAAGCGTAAGTGTGAATGAAGTTCCCCTGCCCTCTTTTGAACTGACCTTTATCGAACCTTTAAGTGATTCTATTGCGCCCTTCACAACATCAAGGCCGACACCGCGTCCACTGATGTCAGTAACCTGCTCCGCAGTTGAAAAACCTGCCTGAAAGAGAAAGCCGGGAACTTCTTCATCAGGCAGCACTTCTGCATCCTCAGGTGAGATAAGGTTTCTCTCTATTGCTTTTTTAAGGACTTTCTCCCTCGGAATTCCGCCTCCGTCATCAGCAAGCTCAATTATAACATTGCCCTGATCACGCCAGGCAGACAGGGTAAGAGTACCCTTTGCCGGTTTTCCGGCTTTCAGCCTCTCCTCCGGAGTTTCGATCCCGTGGTTGACACCGTTCCTGATAAGATGAAGAAGAGGATCTCCAAGGCCGTCAATGACACTGCGGTCAAGTTCAGTCTCTCCGCCGGTCATGATGAACTCAACCTCTTTTCCGTCATGATGAGCCACATCCCTTACAACCCTCGGAAAACGGTTGAATATCTGATTCAGAGGAATCATCCTGATATACATCATCAGATTCTGTAGATCTGAGATTGACCTGCCGACCATGCTCAGGGCTTCATCCATCTCTTTTATCTGATACTCCTTTGAGATCTGCTTTAAGCGGCCGCCGTTGATTACAAGGTCCTCAACAAGATTCATCATCTGATCAAGGCGGCTGATATCAACACGGATATTTTTAACTTCCTTCTTTTTCCTGCCGTTCTTCTCTTTCTTATCCGGAACTTTAACATCCGGTTCAGGCTTTGAATCCTCTGTTACATCAGTCATTACCGGCTCTTCAGCAGGTCCGCCTGCATCCGGTACACTGCCCGATGCAGCTTCACTACCAGAAACGACTTCTTTAGATTGTTCCGGAGTTTTGGATAGAGATTCGGATACGAAAATCCAGCCGGAATTATCTAAAGAGTAATCTGTTCCTTCTGTCCGGAAGAGTTTTACAGATGCGGTATCCGGCCCGGACGATAACCGTATCAGGTCATCTCCGGGCTTTTCGGACATTATTATGACTGAGAAGAAATCCTCAATACTGCCTGCATCGATCTCCTCATATGTGGGCCTTGAAGAGATAATATCCCCTGCCTTCTCCAGGTTCTGAAGGATTATCATTGCCCTGATGTCCTTCATTGTGCATTCAGGAGATATAATTATATCAAGCCTGTACACCGGATTTGATGCTGCGGGGTTCTTATCAGAGGTAAATATCTCAACTTCAGAGACATCGGTTACTTTGGCCGCACTTAAAAGCGCTTCTTCGCTGTCCTCACTCTCAATGCATATCTCAAATATGTCACTACATACACCTTCATCCAGCTCTTCGGCTGTTGGTTTGCTTGAGATAATTCTGCCGAGATCCTCAAGATTCTGAAGGATTATCATCGAGCGGACATCCATCATATTGCAGTCTTCTGACAGACGTGCAACAATTCTGTACCTGTTGGATACGGATGAATCTTCATCATAATCTGCCTTAAGATCTGAGTCAAATTCATCAGGAGAATCATTTTCTCCTGAAGGTTCAGGAGTTTTTGGTTCATCACCGGATTTATCAGAATCTCCGGGGCCGGCAGAGTTAAGGATTGCATCAATCTCCGAAGAGAAAGAACCCTGACCTACGGCTGAAACACCTTCCGGTTTGCATGATTCAGCACTGCTCTCGATATCCTCAAGTTGTGATATGAAATCACCTGTTGAAAAAGTGGATGTATCGCCGCCGTTTTCAACATCATCAATCATCTCCTCAATACTGTCAGTACATGCTAAAAGCAGATCAGTGAGTTCGGGGGAGATATCAACAGCTCCGGACCTTATACAGTGAAAGACATCCTCCATTTTGTGGCAGAGATGTTCCATTTCAGAGTATCCCATTGATGCAGACATACCCTTAAGAGTATGTGCAGAACGGAAAATTTCATCTATTGCAGTATCGTCAGAACCCTCTTCCAGAATAAGAATATTATTTACTATAGTCTCATGATTTTCAAGAGATTCTGCAACAAAAAGTTTTCTGTAGGATTCTTCATCTGTCATAATTATTACTCCAGAGCGGCAACTGATTTCATTATTTCGCGTGGTATTGATTTTAGAGGCAGAACCCTGTCAACGCAGTCCCTCTCAAGTGCAGATCTTGCCATACCGTAAACAAGGCAGTCTTCCTCTTTTACAACAACAGTTCTGCCGCCGCTCTCTTTTAAGACTGACATGCCCTCTCCGCCGTCACTTCCCATACCACTGAGTATAACAGAGACTGTCCTTGAGCCAAAGACCTTTGCCGCAGAGGCAAAGGTTTTGTCAACAGCCGGCCGGACCGCATGTACAGGAGGGGATTTTGAATGTGTAATCTTTCCACTCATCCTGCCGCTGTGATCCGGATTTGCAGAAATTATTGTATGGTAGCCACCCTTTGAGACATATACCTTCCCGATATGCAGGATGTCCCCATTCTCAGATTCCTTGACATTGAGCTGTGAGATCCTGTTGAGCCTCTCTGCAAGTGATGCTGTAAAGCCTCCGGGCATATGCTGGGTAATCACAACCGCCGCATTAAGGTCACCTTTTAATGAGGAGACAAGGGAATCCAGCATTGGAGGGCCACCCGCTGATGATCCGATAAGTACTATATTGTCAGCCGGAATTCCCCTTGATACAGGTTTGTTTCTGACCGGAGGAATTGTTATCAGATGTTTTATTTTAGTAATTAATTCCTGCTCAATGCCCCTGACCTTTCCAAGATTCTTTGGCTTTAGCATGAAGTCATCGGCTCCCAGATCAAGCCCTTTTTTTGTCAGCTCTGCATCCCTTGACGTAAGGGTACTGAGCATCAGTATTTTGGGCGGGTTTTCATAAGAGGAAAGCTCTTCCAGAACCTCTATACCGTTCATAACCGGCATCTGAATATCAAGGGTAATGACATCAGGAGACAGATCCTCAATCTTTTTGAGGGCCTCCTTCCCGTCCTCTGCTGTGCCTACAACCTCTATAGAGGAATCATGCTTTAAAAGGTCTAATAAGACTGTACGCATGAATACGGAATCATCAATTACAAGGACTCTAATCATATAATCAGGAACTTAGCACATTATTTACTTCTTCAAGAACTTTTGGAGCCTGGAATGGTTTTACAATATAACCCTTGGCACCGGTTTTTATGGCGAGCTTTACCATCTGCTCCTGGCCGACAGCAGTGCACATAACGACACGGGCACCTGGATCTTCTGCCATTATTGCCTTTAAAGCCTCAATTCCATTCATCTTGGGCATAACGACATCCATAGTGACAAGATCCGGTTTCAGCGACTTATACTTAGCAACGGCCTCCTCACCGTTTTCTGCCTCACCTACAATATCATGAGATCCTGAAAAAAGAATATTTTTTAATAATGTTCTCATAAACATCGTATCGTCCACGACAAGAATTCTTCCCATTGTTAATCGTTTAATATTCTCTTACAATCGGTATTAAGAGTATCGAATGTCATGAAAAACAGCCAGTACAAAGGTGAAGATATAAGAAATAAAATACAAAATAAGGAAAGATTATTTCTCGGCAGCGATACAGATAAACAATTGCATATAACACTACAGAAACAATATATTTAAAATAACCGGGGTGACAGTTAATATCCGGATTTTTTAAAAGAGAAAAAATCAGGTTTTAACAGATTCATTCACAAACCTGACTCCCTTGGTAGTCAGTTTCACCTCACGTCTTGTAAGTACAACATCAACAATCTGCTTCTCGATCAGTTTATCATAGACCGATTCAAGCTGTTTGTGGCTGATATTCACCATCTTCTCTATTGCATGTGAATCCATTCCACTATACACAAGCATAGCCACCTGGCCTGAGACAGAGTCCAGTTCACCTGCTGAAACATCGAGATCCTTGGTTGTATCCTTCAGATAATTATATAATATTTCCAGGGTCGTAAGAGGGCATAAAATAAAACTGGTTACAACCTCACCGTTCTCAATATGGTCAATGTGTATAACATCACTCTCTTTTCCCTGAACCTCCCTCTTTGTAATTTCAATGCCTGACACTTCATCAAGAGGAATAGAGAGCTGCTTATCGCGACCCACAAACCAGATAGATGTCTTAAGTACTGCAATAGCACCTTTATCCCATTTGGCAGAACTTATCATAACTCCGCCTCTTACGGCCGGAGACATAAAATATGCAACAAGCCTGTACGCTGTACAGCCCATAATCACAGTTCTTTTCAGGATATGAAGAACTTTTGGAATAGATGCAATTTTATAGGAATTTCCTGACTTTGTGTTTAATATAAGTATATTCCTTTTTTCTTCAACATCATCTATTTCCTTGATCTTTATCTCTTTACCTATCGGTTCAGGAAAAGAGATAGCATTTTCGGAGATTCCGATCTTTATTGCATGCCAGCCATTCCCATATTCAATTTTTACAGGCACCTGTTTCATTCTTCTTCTGACCCCTGGTTTAGCACCGCAGACAACTCTTCTTTATTCTCTTTATTCCCTGCTCTATTTGTCTTTTCGATCTCTCCTCCCAGGGAAAACATCAATGACTCAAGTCCTTCGATAAGCTCCTCACTTGACACCCGGACATCTTTCATATCCCTGATAAGACTGGTCTCCTGAATATTTACTGCCTTTTGGGTATCTGACTTGAGCATTGCAAAGAGATCACCATCATCACCACCGCTTTCAAATGAAGCAGTGAAGGACTCCTCATCCTCCGAATCCTGTGACATCAGCCCAAAACTGCCCTGCTCCCACTCTTTTGGGGGTGCGGCAAATATGTCCTCTTCTTCATCAGACATATCCGGAGAAACAGAATCACCATCTCCAGTACTTTAAACATTTCCTGAAAAACCCCATTTTTTGCTCAGAGTATTTCTGCCCAACTTGAGAAAGTTAAGTACTTCTCTATTTTAATGACAAACCACATGGACTACTGCGCGTAATACTGCGCGTTTACCCCAATATCGCCAAATTCTTTTAGAATTTAGCCCGAATTTACCTTATTTTTTTGACGTACGCCTGATTTATGGTGGGGTTTATATACTCTCAAAAACCCCTCATATGGCAAATAATTGTCAAAATATAGGCAAATCAGAGCTTAATAAAGAAAATAAGCTTGGAAACCTTGAACCGATATGCGCTCTTGTTGAGGGGAATGTAACCTTAACAGGTGGCAGAAACTATGATAGTCTAACGTTGATTCGGGGAGCTATCGCTACGGCATGTTCTAATAACTCAATATCCGGTTTTGCAAAAATGACGGAAGGACTACCGTCCCATACGACTTGTCTAAAAAAACTTCATGGCCTTAATATGGAGGAATTGACACTAAATACTCCAAAAATGCTTTTAAAAGCGGGAAAAGGAATCCTTAAGAAAGGTCAGAAGTATGATTTTGCAATTGATATAACGCTAATTCCATATTATGGGAAAAAGGATAAAAAAAATCCTAAATCTCCAATTGTAGGTGGAAAAAGAAAGGCATCGACAAATTATTTTGTTGGATACCTGACATTCTCGGTTGTAAATATGGATAAGCACCTTATACTTCAGGTTATTCCTTTGTTTAGAGATTCCACTAACCTCACCGCAATAAAGAATTGTGTTGATTTAATTTATGGATATGGATTCAAGATCAAATCTCTGATGCTTGACCGTGAGTTTTACTCTGCTGAAATCTTCAGTTACCTTAAGGAATCTGAAATTCCTCACATAGTGCCTGTTAAGAAGAACAGTGATGAACTCAAAAGGCAGCTGAAGGGAAAGAAATCAAAATCATTTGAATATGTTATAAACGCCAAATCGAAGAATAAGCTAAAATGTAAGGTGAAAATTGTTGATCGTGTCATTTACATGAAAGGTAAAAAGGGTAAAAAAGGTGCTCTTCATCGTGCTTTTGTTGTGTACAAAATTAATACTTCCCCACAATCAATTAGTGAGCGATACAGGCATAGATTTGCCATTGAATCAACATATGTCATTAATAATAAATTCAAAGTAAGAACATCCACCAAGGATCATGTGGTGAGATTTTTTTATTATCTAATTGCATGCATAATTCAGAATTTTTGGGTTTTAACAAAATGGAAGCGATTTGCAAAGATTCAGAGAGGACCAAAAGTAATATACAGGGACAAATTCCCCTTAAATCATTATCTTGCCATCATATTTGAAGAAAGTATGACTCATTTTCGTATATTAAGGATTGATGAAATTGCTATAAGCTGACATTCTGACATCTCAATGAACGGAATATGCAGCTGCGACCGATTTAGCGGTAGCTATCTATAATTTTGTAACTTTTTCACTGGAAACAACACAATTTCAATTCAAAGATACTCTTTTCAGATTGATCTCGATGAGAAATGGAAGAATGTAATGAGGCCTAAATGGGGATGAGTGATGTTAATCAAAATAGGTTTACAAAACGTGCCTTGTGACCTCGGTGCAAAAAAACGGAGAATTTAGGGCCAATACTGCGATTTAGGTAATTTAAGAGAGTATTTTGAATTTAATATTGTAGGTTTAAACATATTAATGATCGTCTAAGTTTAAAGTACTGATCTCCGGATTCATCACCAAGCTCTACGCTTATCTCTTCTTCAGGTTCAAATTCATCTTCCTCATCGATCTCAATTTCATCGAGATCGAGATCGTCGAGATCATCCAGTTCATCAAAATCATCCCCGCCTTCAAACTCAAGACCGGAGATGTCTTCATCAAGACCGGAGATCTCTTCAGCCCCGGAAAATTCATCTGAAATATCTTCTGTGGATGCAGTTTCGTCCTGAAGATCAGATATGCCGGAAAATTCATCATCCTCAATTTCAAGATCAATTCCCTCTTTTGCAAGAATCTCCGCAATGGTTGACTCAGGAATTTCCTCTTCTGCCCCAATCATACCACCTACGGCAGATGAGTCAAACTCTTCATCCGAATCATCCTCTATTCCAAGATCAAGGCTGTCAAAATCTGAAAAGTCATCCTCATCCTCATCTGATTCCGATTTATCAGCTGAGGACTCATCTTCTGAAATCTCCTCTTTAGTCCTGGGAGCAGAGGGAACCACATCATTTACAGTCTGATCCAGAAGTTCGTCTATCTTCTTTGTCTTATCATTTTTGGACTTCTTTCCGGATTTCAGGGATGAAAATAATCCGCCAAATCCTGCAAAAAGGCCCGTAGATTCACTTTTGCCTTTATCATCAGGAACAGTCTTCTTTTTATCTTCACTGCCCTTTTTTTTGCCGAATGGAAGTTTTGCAATTAAGCCGGCAAAAGGAACTTTAGATTCCTTCTCTCCTTTTTCTTTTCCGGAGAATAAACCGCCTTTCTTCCCTTTATCCTTCTTTGGCTCATCAGGAGATTTTTCCCTTCCGGATTTTTTATCACCCTTCTTCTTACCGGAAGAGAGAGGATGCCTTATTCTCTGTCCAAATGCCTTAAAACCGGACTTAATCTCCCCAAAGGTCACCATTCCGAGTGCAAAGAGCATCACAATGCCCATAACCACGGCTATAACCAGAACCAGGAGGGGACTTAAGTCAATAAAAGTTAATGCTGACCCGGCAAAGATAATGGTCAGCATCATTATCATTCTTCTTCTGCTGTCACTCATACCTGCCATCTATATTGCCTCAAATCCCGGTATTGTAAAGAGCATCTCAACTATAATCGGTGCTGCTATGTACATAATTCCTGTAAGAGTCAATAAAACACTACCGAAAAAATAATACATATAACGGTGGCCGCCTTTAACGATTTTTCCGGCAAGGATGTTTGAAACCGTCACAATCATGATGCTGATAATGATGAAGGTCTGCATCTTGTCCTCCGGAAAATTTGTAAAGATATTTATTGAACCTGCCATGCTTCCTCCGACAGATGATGTACTTGAACTGAGTGCCGCAGATGTTTCCTGAAATGTCTCAAGAACTGAACTTATGGCGTGTGACATGGTTATCAGGATATTGTACAAAAAGGCAAAAATTCCGATCATAGCCACATGCATAGGAATCAGGAGTACAATAAATCCGGTTGCGAGCATCTCCCTCTTCTGCCTCAGGAGGGTCTGTTCAAGCATAGAGCCGCTTACAATATATGCCACCTCGTTTGCACCGGCACCAAGATTGATAGAATCCCTGAAAATTCCGAGATATTTATAAATAAGATTGCTTCCGGTCTCCATGATAAATTTACGCCACACCAGAGTCTCATCAAGACCGATATTCATCTTCGAGTACACTGCATCAATAAAAGGGCCAAGTACATGGATGGATTTCCGGTCAACACTGGCAAGTGCCGGCCCAACAGTAAGCCCCATACCACCCATAATTGATCCAAGACCCCTGATAAATGTCGTGAAATCCTCATCCCTTGAGATAATATTTGAATCATCGATCCATCCAAGATATCCAAGAGGTGCAAGCATTATCCCGACAAGCATGCAGATAAGGCCAAAATTTATACCCAGAATATAGAGTATAATTCCTGCAACCAGAGCCATAGGGACTATTACCCTCTCAAGCCTGGCAATCATCTGCTGCTCATAACTACCCATACCTTCAAGTCCATGACATTTCTGGTCGTCAGGAATAGATTTGTACATGGTGATAATACCAAAGGCAGAGACACCGACAGTCAGAAAATAGGAGGAGTTAAGGGTTGATTCAAGATTATCCGGGGCATAAATAGCCACCGAAATCATGATAATTATGCTTACAACTGTTGCTGAGAGCATAAGGGCAATATAAGCATCGCCCCATTTTTTAAGCATCTCAATGCCCTGCTCAAAACTATTTCTGTACACATTTCTGATTGTGGCAAGTTCTGAGCGGAGAAACTCCTCATCCGGAACTCCGGACTCAATGGAGTTTCCAAAACGGTTTAATAAGCTTTCAAGAATTTCATTTCTGACCCTCTCCGCAACCAGCCTGAGGCTTTCGGCATAGCTGTAATTCCATCTTTTTACAAAGCATTCAACCCTCTTTATGGCCCTTGTTGAGATGTACTCCTTCCTCTCGGAAGTATATCCGAATATTTCAGGCCTGGAGACATTTGCATGGGTAATTGAGGCCATGTATGTAACCATAAAGAGAAGGTCATTACTCATCCTCTTGTTGTCATCAATATCGGAGATCTTCTTTTTAATCTCCTTTATCGTATCCTCAAAAGGTAAGTTGCCTCCGTTCTTCTCCTTAAGGCTCGCAAAGAGATCTTCAAACATAATGCCGGCTATACCTCGATTTTAATTAATCCCTGCTTCTTTACCTTTGTCATCATATGATAAAGGTCCCAGAATCTGGTGTAGCCCGCCTTATTTAGTCTCTGAAGAATTCTTGCCCTCTTCTCAACCTCAAAATACATATCCGATTTTTTGTTGTCCGGAATTCCAAGAAGAGTTGCAATCTTATTTTCAAGGAGATAACTGCTGCCTTTTCCGGGAAACTCAAACTCATCCGTTACCGGGTTCCAGATAAACATTGAGACAAAGGAGAAACCACCGGATTCAGGATCATAACCCACAAGTTCGTTTACGCTCAGCATTCTCCTTACCATACTGCCATCAGATCTTCTGACTGCACTCTGAATAATAACGAGATTAAGATTATCAACATGCGTCATAGGGATGCTTATCGGTTCACTGCAGAGACGCTGTATGAGCTTTTCAACCGATGAAGCGTGGAAAGTGCTCATGACAGGGTGGCCGGTCTGCATCGCACCAAAAGCGACAGCTCCTTCTGAACCACGAATCTCACCGACGAGGATGTAATTAGGCCTCTGACGAAGAGCTGCACGCAGAAGGTCAAACATTGTAACCTCACCGCTTGCCCCTTCGCCCTTTCCTTTTCCTTTGGAGACTTCTCTGGTCCAGTTTTTATGCGGGACCGTAAGCTCAGGAGTATCCTCAATTGTTACAATCTTGGATTCTGGCGCAATGAAGGTGGTAAGGGCGTTCAGGCTTGTCGTCTTCCCGCTGGCAGTCTCTCCGCTCATGAAGAGGGACATCCCAAATTCAATGCAGATCCAGAGATAGCCGGCAACCATGTAATCAGTCGTCTTCCAGTCAATTAACTGAACAATACTTGCAGGTTCTTCTGAGAATTTACGTATGGTAAAATTACTGCCATGCTTTGATACTTCAGTACCATAGACGATATTGATACGTGAGCCATCCGGAAGTGTGGCATCAACGATGGGGTTTCTGTAGGTGATCGGCCTTTTTATCCTCTCTGCCATCTTAATAACAAAATCATCAATTTCCTCAGAAAACTTGAATTCAACAGCAGATTTAAGCCCGTTAAATATTTTATGTTCTATAAATATAGGGCCGACACCATCACAGGTGATATCCTCAATATAAGGGTCAGAAAGAAATGGTTTTAATATACCCATCTGGATCTTGTCCCTTATCATCAGGTATTCTATTGAACGGTACTCAGCAAGTGAAAGAATTATCTTTCCGTCTGATGTTACCGGAATTTTACTTTTGAGAAGAGAAACCATGTCATCTTTGGATGAAAAGTCTTTATTCAAAAATCCGATTAGCTTATCTTTAAGGCTTTCTGCTTCACCATGAGCGCCGCCTGTCAGTGCAGAGAGGTTTTCATCCGGAGATTTGATGTAGGTAACTTCCTTAAGCACCCTCGTTAATACCTCTATTCTCTCTTCCTCTGTGACAGGATCCTCTTCTAAGACATCAACTATATCAACCAGTTTCTTTTCAATGAGAGGCATTGCTTCGGCAACTGAATGCATAAAAGAGGGTTCAATTGGGATGTAATAATTTCGTACATCATCCTGATCTGCAAATATATGAATAAAAGTGAATTCATCCACAGGATAGATGATATTCGGGTTGTCCATCCCCTTCAGTTCTCTTTTTAGTTCTGAGAAGAAGAGCGGGATGCCGAATAAATTTACAGGAAATATCTGGAGATATTCAAGGAGGTGTGGACTCTGTGCAACATATTCCTTCGCATTGGCAGGAAGCATCCGGTAGAGTGCTGATGATTCGTAATCTGAATAGATGTCATCATCCTCATCCACTTCTTCCGGTTTGAATGGAAGGTTAATATTTGCACTCAGTGAACTCATGTATTACCTCCACATATATGCATTATATGCCTGCTCCGTCTCCGGTTTCCAGATCCGTCCTTTGCATATTATTTTCATGTATGCCTTATACTCTTGCAACTGACATCGGAATTATCTTCATTCCATATCCGGGGTGAACTTCAAACGATACAACATTTCCTGTGGTTTTTCTCGCACCCCTGACTTTAATAACTTCCATAACCATGACATACTTATCCCCCACAAGGGCTTTTTTCATGAACAGGTGCGCATCACAGATAGACCTGATTCTTACAAGTGTATCCTCTTCAAAGGCATACGTATGCAGGGTGATCAGGATTGTCTTTCCATGGTCAACAAGATTTTTGCAGTTTGTTAAGAATGCAAGGAGATCTGTCTGGGACGTGGACTCAGTCAGGAGGGTCAGTGAATCAATGACTATGACATCTGCATCACTGCTCTGGATTTTGTGGATAATTCTCTTAAGTACTCCCTGCATCTCTTCCTCACCCCATTCAAACCCGATTGTGTGCATAGGATATATCCTCAGGTAACCCCAGGCATAATAGTCAGATATGTCAAGGCTCATGGAGTTCATCTGGTTCAGGAAACTTTTGGAGGTGTTCTCTGAGGTGTAGAGGTCCACGCTCAGACTGGCTTTCATTGCACCCCAGATGATCTGCTGGGTTATCACGCTCTTTCCTGTATCATTTTCACCTTCAATCAGGGTCAGGGATTCAAGCGGCAGACCATCGGCAAGTTTCTTGTCAAGCTCCGGATTTCCGGTTGAGAGAATCTGCCTGTCACTGCCTCCGATAATATCGCCAAGTGATCCCCTTTCTTCATCTTCAAACATCTCTGCCACCTCATTATATGTATGCTGACACTGAAATCCCGTTTGGCGTTGCCATTTTTGCCCATATGGGAGCATCGCCGGTGTATGTTATGTTTACCTGCATCACTTCATCCGGGTCAAGAAGGCCGGGGTTGATTATATCCGGATTTATGGTGACAATACTCCAGCTGCCCGCGCCCATGGAGTAGTATATTGGAGGGTTTGTACTTGAATTGACTGTGTACATGTCAATGTAATCAAAATCTTCAATTATTGTGCTGCCGGTATTTTCAATCTCCATTGTGAGATTTCCTTCCGAAATATTGGCTGAATTTATTGAGAGTGATGTCCTCAGCCGTAATTCCTGCTGGTTCACCTGATCTGTCTGGGCATATGATACGATCTGGGCTGTGGTAAGCACTACTCCTACAAGGAAATAGGCAGTAATTATCAGCATTATCAGAGCAAATGCAGTTGCAATAAGTGAAGCGCTTGCCATTGTTATCTATCGTCTCCGTAATCTTATGAGAGATCGCCTCAAAGGCGCTGCAGTAAGTGAAACATCTGCCATTGTTATCTACCCGCTGGTGGTATATGTCCGGGAGACTGTTACACCGTTTGGAAGGGCCAGCTGAAAGTAGAGATAATTGCCTTCACCGGCAGGAATTGAAGCAGAATTGATCTCTATTTCCAGGGTTTCCCTCTGGTCCCAGTAGTTGTTCTCTGTTGTTTCGATAACTGAATAGCTCCATTCACCATCGGCAGGTGTTCCGTCCGAATTAAATATGAGGATATCATAATCACCCTCCTCTCCAAAAAACACATCTGACATATCAAGGTTTGATTTGGCCACTCTTGCAGAACCGATATTTTTTATCCAGATTTTAGCGGTCGGATTTACGCCAAATGTATTGATTATCTTAATTTCGGTTCGCATACGTTCATCTGCCGACTGTGAGGAGTCACTGAATGTTGATGTTGCCTGATAGATTACCGGAAAGAATGCATTGACAAGCACTGCCGCAGCTACTATTGCTGTTATCAGAAATATTGCAGTGGCAAAGGTTTCGCTTGACATTATCTCTACCGGAAGATACAGGTACTAATGTATCCGGATATATTAAATCTCTTCAAGCATATCAATCCAGTCCTCTTCAATTGCCTCTTCCTTCGACCGGCCTTTGGTTTTCACGAGATCTTCAATGCTCTTGTTGTCCATCATGACATCTATCATCTCTCTGTCAAGGGATGAATCATCAGGATATAATATTCTGTTTAAGACGTATAGTTCGGCTACAAATTCTTCAGAACCGATCTCGTGGTATTCACCTATTGACTGCGGCATGAGGCGGGCAATGTCTTTGATCTGTGAACAGTATTCATCTGAGACATAGCCCATTGAGCGGTACGACTCCATCATTATTTCCATTCTGTCATGGCCGTACTTTTTGACCATGCGGGCAGTCCACTCAAATATTCCGTGAAGTTTCTGAAGTTTCGGCTTCTCCTTTGCCTGTTCTGAAACTTCCGGTGCATTCCGCTTAATGTCATCTATCTGCCTGTGCAGTGCCGCGAGGAGATCATCATCTTTTAGTGATGCTGAGAGGGAATCTGTAAGATTTTTATCCGGAAGTCTGGCAGGACTGACTAATTCGTCACCAGGGATTGCCGGGAGGGTCTCTTCCGGGATTTCCTCTTCTGCTGCCGGGAGTTCGTTCTGCCTTGGGGGGCTTTCTATTGCACTCTGAGAGTAATTGCTGAGAATGAAGGGGTTGTCAAGCTCGTTCATTCTCTCTCTTAAATCTATTAATAACTTCTTTACAGATTTTTTAAGGAGGTCAACCTCATCCTGGAGATTTTGTAGTTTTACTTCAGGATCATCCGCCGAGGCTGTGTTTAGAATGTGATCTACCTGCGACTGGTTAACTGCCATGCTAAGGAATATATTTTTCTATTATGGTTTAAAGCTTTATTGTTAGTGGCCGGAGGAAATAATATAAGATAATTTTCTTGGACAGAGAAATAATCAGAGTATAATTAATGATTAATATCGAGATAATTTCTCACATGAGATGCCGGTCAGGCGATAAGATTGACTTTATGGTTGTACAGTAGTGCACTTAGTCATTATTGAAACCATTTATTTTCTGAATATAACATTGTTTTCAAGTCGGAAAAAAGGATAGATATATTATAGATATTAAACATCATGGACAATGATAAAGTTGTCATAGAGATTTTCCACAAACGGGATCCAGAATGAATATCCATTGAATTTTACGGTTGAATATAAAAAGAGCATCACAAACTGCCACGCAAGAGGAATTGATACGAGCAGTACTACTGATACAATAAACCAGTTCACTGATATCTTTTTTAATTCCACCAGGATGAAGACAATTATGGTTACGACCACCATAAGATAGACAAGCTGCATGAAGAAGGTAGTATATCCTGCATACGCTCCGCCATATGGCTGGATGAAAATCATTGCAAGGATTATAGCCGGAACTATGGTAAGGGCAGATGTAATCATTGTAAGAGCAGTTTTCCTCTCATTGATAGTTTCAGTATTTCTGTTTTTGTGGAAAACCGAAAATACACCAAATATACCAAGAAGTCCCATTGGGATGTATGCCGGAGTCATGTAACGGATGTCCGGGATTACACCGTGGCTGTGATTCATGCCATATATCTGATTGAAGTAGGCTGCCCATATTGCCGCTACTGCAAAAAGGAGGAATATTATGAGCGATATGTCCGTATCTGAGAATATGGACTTATTCCTGAAGTATAACACCGGAAGAATCACAATCCCAATAAACAGAAGCGGGCAGACAATACCAACACCGACGTTGCCGGATTCAGGCCTTAGAAGAACTCCAAATATATCATAGACAATTGTATTAACCTGAAATCCCATCTGATTCTGGACGATATTTACAAAACTGTCAATTCCACCTGATGGTGCCGGGACTGAATAAGAAACATTATTGACAATATTGCTTCCGATTACATTCCCATTGCCATCCACTGCTGAGAGATGCTTCTGGAGATATACGTAAAAAGTCGGTACAAGCGGGTTTCCGGTGACGTAGAGATTATTTATGAAGAACGGAACTGCACCGAGAACTGTGAACATAGGTGCAAATATCTTCAGCCTGAAGAATTCAGAGCGGTTCTCTTTTTTGTAGAGATTATATCCAAGATAGTATATCAGCGAGAACACAAATACCGCCGCACCCACCTCCGGGCGTGCCCAGGCGAGCATACCCATGAAGAAGAATGCACAGAATGCATCTATTCCCTTTTCCGATTTTATATATCTAACCATAAAGAGTATAACAAATGCTGTGAATGCAATGGTAATCATATGATCCTTGCAATTAGCTGCCCAGAACATATATGATGAGCAGGACATGCAGGCAATTGTTCCAAATACTGAGTACCAGTCATTTTTAAACATATATCGGCAGATGAGAAATATTGCCACCGCTGTAAGTGCAAAGAAAATGTGATTAGTAAATACAACTGCCGCAACTTCCTGCGGTGAATCCCACGTTCCAAATTTGAATGGATAATAGAGCAGTATATTCAGGAGCATAAATGCAAATGCTGTAATTATCAACGGCCATTTTAGAGACAGTTCACCTACCCTGAGCCATTTTTGCCTGTATTTCTCGACCAGAAATACCATTGCAATTGGTATTAAACTCCAGAGCAGAACTATGAAAAACCTGAATTGTTCACCAAAGAGGCTGAAGAGTTTTAGTGCCGGAAGGGAGAGGATTGGGAGCATTAAAGTGTAGCCAAGAAGGTTATCTTTGGAATCAAAGTAAGCCCCAGGAGTTCCATTCAGATATGTCCCATATTTTCCTTCATTCACTATCAACTGCTGTCCTGCATCAAGCTGATTTAACTGATTTACTGTAATCCATTCATCATTAATGAAAATAGCAGGATTTGAAAAAGACATAATGAAGAAAAGTGACAGGAAAAATACAATAATTACAACAATATTCTGATTAAGAAAATCTGAGATTCTGCCAAAAAACGTTTTATCAGAATTGTTTACTTTAGTATTTACATCCAATTCTCCCATATCACCATCTAATTTTTTGACATTATCAGCCAATTTCTTGACATCCTTTTCAGATAGATTAATATTATTTCCGACAACCAATTTTGATTTTCGTTTTGACATAAATACCTCTAAATATTGAAATGATAACTACTAAGAAATTAAACTTAATTTTAAAAAAAAGTAATTGGTTATTTATTATTTATTAATCCTGAGAGGATTAATAAAGAACATTTACAGCTTTTACTTCAGCCGGAGCAGTCCTTTTAATTCCGTATGATGCTCCAACAGATGGTTTAATTTCAAGGTTGAAATTTTCATTCGCTACAATTCTCTCATCTTCAGACGAATGACCATCACTAATGTGAGCATAAATGGTAAACTGCTTCTGGTTTTCGAGTAATGCACCACCATCACCATCTGCATTGTTTATTTCAATAATACCCCATTTAAGTGCAGTAATAGAACTTTTATCACTAACAACATTCGTGGAAGTACTGGTAATTTGACCAAGCCTGGTTAAATCTTTAATTGTTCTGTCATTCTGAAATACAAGAGTAGTTTTCGCAAGATCTACAGGAGTACCACCTGCGGTCAAACCAAGAATAAACTGAACAGCATTTATCCTTTTATTAGTCGTTGAAGTATCAGCAGATATTCCATAAACATCACCTAATACTTCCATACTTGAAGATGCCATATCAACACTGGAATAGACAACTTCCTGTGACTTCTGGGTTGTGAAGAAACCAGCACCGAGAACCACATATGAGAATACTGCAGCGACTACGACGAATGCAATCAGAACAATTGCAGCCTCAAGACCGGTAAAACCTTCATCTGATTTTATTATTTTTTTCATCATTTACATCACCTTTAATAAAGAGCATTAACAGCTTTTACCCTCTCAGGCACAGTTCTGTCAATTGAATATGCAGTACCTACAGCAGGACGAATACTGAGAATAAAGTCATTATTTGCAGTTACTTTAGAAGGAAGCCTTATACCAAGAACAAACTGTTCCCTACCTTCAAGCATCAAACTACTTGGATCTTTATCAGAGTCACGGTTATTAACAGTAAGTACTTTCCAATCACCCTCTTCTGTAGGCAGTGTTGTACTTACTGTACTACTGGGATTACCAAGACTTGTGACCTCCGTCTTTGTAGTAAATGACATAGTTGAATCTGAGAAATCAACAGGTGAACCGCCAGCAGTGAGTCCTACAGTAAAACGAACGGTATCTATACCTTTTTCAGTAGTTTCTGAAATACCATACACATCACCCATTATCTCGATACTTGAACTTGCCTGATCGACACTCGTATACACAACTTCCTGTGATTTCTGGGTTGTGAAGAAACCGGCGCCGAGCACTACATATGAGAATACTGCGGCGACGACAACGAATGCGATAAGCACAATTGCGGCCTCAAGACCGGTAAATGCTTCATCATTTCTTATTTTTAACATTACTATTCCTCCATTATAATTCCATTTCGAGAGACTATTGGATCCCTCCAATATCTATCAATAGTTATTAATTACGGCATAGCATAAAAACTTATTTCATTGAACAAAAAAATAGTGAGCCGAAATTTACGTGATCAACATAATAAAACAAATGTTGGGAAATAATATTTCGACCTAAAGGAAATTTAAGAAACCATATTTCCACAAATGGCAAGTCAGCGGGACACCCGCAGATCATACGCAAGCTGAAATAATCCCTACGGTAAATCAATAGCCAACCAATATATAATACCTCCTGCGAGACAATATGAATTACCGCAAAATCGCAAATATAAATTCCTGATTATGAAATGAACCCAGGTTTCATAAAAACCGATCTAGACTTTAATTTCCAAATAATAAACAAAATACAGAGATATAGAAAAAAAGACCAGATGCGCCAAAGGTAAGAAGTCACCCGCCCGCCCATCGCAAATATCTGCTTATGTGAGGAGGTGATAAGTTGTTTCATTGAGCAAGAGGGCATCTGATTAAGCGAGATATTGTCAAAATGGTATTATTATTACAAATACTCACTAAAGTTACATAAGATATATCCGGCATTAGACTTAGTCAGAACTGGCCTATAATTAATATCAGCAGCACAAAAATAAAGTACAGAACATAGAACCAATAAATAAGAGTCAAGGATAAAATAAATCTCAGAAATATGATGAATCACAGAACGGACACATATATAAACCCGCTATCATTACATTATATAACAGAACCAAAGGAAATAAGTCCAGAGATATGTATAAAGAAAGAAAAATCGGAGTTGTTGTTCCGGCATACAACGAGGAATTATTAATTGGCCCTACGCTTGAAACTATGCCGGAGTTTGTTGACCGGATTTATGTGGTCGATGACTGCTCTACAGATAATACAGCAGAGTGTATTGATGAGAGTGCTCAAAAGGATTCAAGGATATTAAACATCCGGCACGAAACCAATTCAGGAGTGGGAGCTTCGATTATAACCGGATATAAAGCCGCGCTTGCAGATGATATGGACATTATTGCCGTTATGGCCGGAGACAACCAGATGGATCCAACATTTCTGCCGGAATTATTAAACCCAATCGTAACTGAGAGAGCAGATTATACTGTAGGAAACAGGCTCATCAATGAAAAATTCAGGGCCAATATGAGCAGGTGGAGGTTTGCCGGGAATGCAACACTGACACTTCTGACAAAGATTGCATCCGGATACTGGCAGATGATGGACCCACAGAATGGTTATACTGCAATATCAAAGAGGGCGCTCGAGACGATACCACTTTCACAGATATATACCAGATATGGCTACTGCAATGACCTTCTGATTAAACTGAATGTCTTTGGTTTCAGGGTGATCAATGTACCGCATCCTGCGAGGTACGGGCTTGAAAAATCGGGTATTAAATACAGTTCTTACATTGTAAAAGTGTCATGGCTACTCTTCTCCGGATTTTTGTGGAGGATGAAGAATAAATATGTTCTGATGAGTTTTCATCCTCTGGTATTCTTTTATTTCTTCGGTTCTGTATTTACTATTCTTGGATTCCTTGGAGGACTTGTAAGCCTGTATGAAAAGTTTATACTTATGAATAATGTACTCTTTGTTCATGGTGGTCTGGCGCTTCTTGTATTCATGCTTGGAATGATGTTTGTTCTCTTTGCAATGCTTTTTGACATGCAGCAGGAGAGAACAGGTGGATGGTACTAAATTCCACAACAATTAAATTCTAAATCAGATTAATTTAAAATACGGAATGAAATATGGCCCATGATTTTACCCTCAAAAAATATAGTGAACTATGTTTGGCCTTAAAAAAGAATTATTCAATCATTACTCTTTTTGAATACGTAACAAATTATCAGAATTCCCAAAATAGAAACTTACTATCAGACGAAAAAATCTGTATTCTTAGACATGACGTTGACAGAAATGTTAAAAGTGCGCTTAAAATGGCAGATATCGAGCACAAACTGGGAATTCGTTCTTCATATTATTTCAGATACCCTTATACATTCAAAAAAGATCAAATTATAAAAATTAAAAATCTTGGTCATGAAGTAGGATATCATTATGAAACCCTGAGTAAAACAAGAGGAGATTATAATAAAGCAATAACATTATTTGAGGAAGAGCTGAATGCCTTCAGGGAGATATGCGATATCAAAACAATCTGTATGCACGGAAGTCCCCTATCGCCTTATGATAACCGGAATCTCTGGGACAAGTATGATTATAAGAATTATGGAGTTATTGGAGATGCATATCTATCAATATCTAACGTCAGGTACTTTTCAGATACAGGAAGAAACTGGAATGGCAGGAATTCATTGAGAGATAATTTATCAGGGACTTATCAGGAATTCAGAAATAAGGATTCGCTTAAATCCACAGACAATCTTATTTCATACCTGCAAAATAATTTTGATTCAGATGTTTACTTAACTGTTCATCCTGAAAGATGGGCATATAATATTAGAAGTTTATTTATTTCAAAAGTTACTGATTCAGTATTTAATTCCGGGAAAAAATGCATCAAAGTTGCCAGGAAATCATAAATGATTAAATTTGATCTGCACATCCATAGCAAATATTCTAATGATTCATTGCTCCCCCCTGAAAAAATTTTGAAACAAGCTGAAAAGAATTTCCTCAATGTTATTGCAATAACTGATCATGATACCATAAAAGGTGGAATTGAGTGCAGGAAGATATCACAGGATAAAATCCTGGTAATAGTTGGCTCTGAAATCTCAACCGAGTGTGGCGATTTGATTGGCCTATTCTTAACCGATGAAATTAAATCCAATATTTTCGGAGAAGTTGTTGATGAAATCCATGGACAGGGAGGTGTTGCATTACTTCCTCATCCATATAGAAGAAAAAAATTTCCAGATGACATAGCTCTTAAATCAGTAGACATTATCGAAGGGATTAACGGGCGTACATCATATGAATTAAATTATAAAGCATTGGTTCTTGCTGATAAACTGAATAAAACAGTCGTTTCCGGTTCAGATGCGCATTTTTCCTTTGAGATTGGCAGATTATATTCTGAATTTTCAGTCGAATTCAGATTTGACGAAGCGTATATAAAAGATCTCTTACTCAGAGGAAAAGATATCAATATTTGCAATGAATCAACCTGTTTTCCGCATTATATTCAAAAGTCTGCTATGTTAACGAGTTATGCCATCAAAAAATGGAATAGCCTGCGCTAATGATATCTGCTACAATATAACTCTTTTAAGCCCATTTTGATAAAGTTTAGTGTAGGCATTGGATCATCCAGAGACAAAACATCATCAGTGAAGGGGCAGGTCAAAAACTCTTTAATTAAGGCAGGATTTTTTGTACTCTTTATTTCCTGGAAGATGGCAATTATATCAATAAATGCATTTCTGGTTTTAATTCCTGTTTTATAACTCATTACTGGATTTACATCTCCATCTACTGACATCCTATATAACAGATAAGGAAAATCTACTCCGGATAATACTGCCTGATTTACTGAACCCCAGAATCTTGGATTTACTTCCATTATAACGGGCTTACCCTCCTCTGTTAGTTTAAATTCAACCATGGCTATACCATGCCAGTTATAGCTTTTGAGCAGATCAACTGCAATTTTCTCCATCCCAGAGTTTCTGACGCTTACTCGACAGGTACTGGGTCCTCCGGAAATTGGATATTCTCTTAATCTTTTATGGGTAAAAAAAGCGCGTAGATCACCATGGTTGAATAGAAGTGATACCCCATAGCCATCTCCTTTGACATATTCCTGAATAATTGGATAATTCTTATTATTCAGATTAAATTTAGTAATTGTATCTTTAAATGTTTGTATTAATTCTTCAGGACTTTTAGCATACGACAAACCAATACTGCTTGACGATTTTCTGAGTTTTATTACAGCCGGATAATCAATCTCTTTGGAAATTTTCCTCAATGATTCTAAATCATCAGGATGATAAGTTTTCGGAACAGGAAATCCCATATCATACGCATTTTTTAAGAAAATACTCTTATTATTTACGGAATCAATGGTCTTATAATCCATAAAAGGAACAGCTGTATGCTCACGGAATTTATCGAGATATTTTGTAACTACATAAGTATCTTCCGAATGAACTGGGAGCAAAACATCAATATGATTTTTTTTCAATTCAGATATTAACTTCTTTACAAAATCCTGTTCTTTAATAGCAGGATCAGGATAAGTAATATTATTCCCGGAGTATTTGGAATAAGAACCAAGGGAACCGCTCTTTTTTTCAGCCGACATTACATTTACTCCTTTTTTTCCTAAACTCCGGATAACTGTAAGAGCCTTTAAACTGTTTGAAGATGTAATCAGGGCAGTCACTTAGTTATTATTTATTATCTAAAAGATAGATAATTAATTGTAGTACAGTTTCAAAAAAATATTAATTTACTATCCATTAATCGACACAGCATACATTTATACACACATATGTTGTCCATGGTACATAATTACCAAAAAATGATTAATACAAAATATCATTTAATCCAGTATAAATTGAAAGAGACCATAAATAACACCACATATTTTTGATTTAAGAAAGAAATTCTATATTTTATGAAGATAACATGACAATTAAAATATTGATTATTTCAAGCAATTATCCCAGAGTTCATAATGAAACCATGGGCTGGTTTTTGCATGAAATTCCAAAAAGGCTTGATAAAGATCAATATACTATATATTCACTTACACCCCATTGCCATAAATGCAGAAGAATTGATTTTTTTGACGGGGTTGAAATTCACAGGTTCAGATATTTCATTCCATCATTGCAGAGACTTGCATATGGCTCCGGAATTGCAGGGAATTTTCATACAGATCATCTCGCAAAGATACAGGTTCCTTTATTTTTAATATCTGAAGTATTATCTGCCCTGAAATTATGCAAGGATAAAAAAATACAGATTATCCACACCCATTGGCTTCTCCCCCAGGGTCTTGCAGGTGCTATATGCAAAAAATTAATTGGAGTTAAGCATGTTGCAAATATTCATGGAAGTGATATAAATACAATATCAAAATCAAAATTCCTGATTAAGGTTGCCGGATTTATTGTAAAATATTCAGATATAGTAATTGCAAACAGCAGTTATACTAAAGAAAAATTATTGTCAATATGCCCCCAAGCAGAGAGCAAATGCAAAATCATTCCGATGGGCGTTGATTTGACAAAATTTGATCCCAATATAGAAAATATCCAGAATGACAAAAAAAATATTCTGATTCACAGGGAAAATATTCAACAATATTCAGAGTATAATGATTTAAGTTATTTGCCAAAGGGTTCTAAACCAGTTATACTAAGTATTGGTCGGCTGATTGGCTTAAAAGGTACCGAATATTTAATCCAGTCTATAATATATTTAACCAAAGCCTTCCCAGAAATAATTATAATTATTGCAGGAATAGGGCCTGAAAAAGAAAGACTTGAACAATTAGTGCAGAAACTTAAATTATCAGAAAAAGTTGTATTTAAAGGCTTCATATCTCATGAATTAGCAATTGAATATTATAAATTCTCAGATGTTTTTGTGCTTCCTTCAGTTAACCTGAATGGGCAGACCGAAGGTCTTGGAGTTGTTCTCCTGGAGGCCATGGCCTGTAAAACTCCTGTTATTGGGAGCAATGTCGGAGGAATTCCGGATATTATCAAAGACGGCCGGAATGGTTTTTTAGTTCCGGAAAAAGATCCGGAAGCTATTGCAGGGAAGATAAAAATTATCCTTGATAATAATGAACTTAGAGAGAAGTTTATTACAAATGGATATACTACCGTTAAGGAAAACTTTTCCTGGGATATCATCCTAAAAAAGAATGAAGAAATATACAGAAAACTGGTTGAATCATGAAAGTTGTCTTTAAGCAGGTCAGGGGTTATTCCGGAGTTGATGTATGGACAGAATCACTTGCATCTGAATTAAAAAGACAAGGCATAGAAACAAATCTCTCATACTTTCCTGATTATGTTGGATACCTGCCATATCTTGCTAGGTTTACAAATAAAAAAGAGGATTACGGAACAATTATTCATGGCAATACATGGAACGGCTTTGCTTTTAAGGGAGAGAATCCTCTTGTTTTAACAGAGCACCATGTTGTTCATGATCCATCATTTGAACCAATGAAGACGGCAAGACAAAAGAGATTTCACAAATTAATTTATAAATATGAAAAAATAAGCCTCAATGCAGCGGACAAAGTAACATGTGTCAGCGAATATACAAAAAAAATGCTTGAGAAGACTTTTGGGTATTCTGATGCACAGGTCATCTATAATGGTGTAGATCAAAATATTTTCAGACCGATTGAAATTAATCGTGAAGCCTTCTATAAACAGCTGGGACTTAGAGGAAATGAGAAAGTGTTGTTGTTTGCCGGAAATCCAAGTAACAGGAAAGGTGCAGACCTGTTGCCTAAGATAATGGATCGTCTTGATGACTCTTATGTTCTTTTAATGACCGCCGGACTGCGTGAAGGATTATTTTCCGGAAATAAAAAAATAATCTGCGTTGGAAAAGTCAGCTTGGAGAAACTTGTTATCTTATACAATTTTTGTGACGCTCTTATTTTCCCTTCACGTCTCGAGGGATTTGGACTTACTGTAGCTGAAGCAATGGCCTGTGGTAAACCAGTGATTACTACCAATGGTTCAGCTTTGCCTGAGCTGATTGTCGATGGAAAAGGGGGTTTTCTTTGCGAAATGGACAATATTGATGATTTTGTATCAAAAATCAAAACAATTTTTGACGATGAGAAACTTATGGAAGATATGTCTGAATACAACCAAAATTGTATTACTAAAAAGTTTACTCTGGATAAAATGGCAATGGAGTACAAATTAATTTATCAGAAATTATTGTAGCTTTCAATCACAATACTTTTAGACAGTAAACATACCAGGATATTAATATGAAAATAGGCATCATTGCAGAGACTTTAAATACACCATCAACCGGAATAGGTAATTACACAAAAAATCTGATTAATGACCTGAAGAATGTTGTACCAAAAAAAGACAGCATATACCTTATAAACCACAATAAAACTGCCTTTCCTCCATTTCAGGATTTAATTATTCCAAATTACTTTCCCATAGTAAAAACTTATTCCTGGTACCCCTATGTTACAAGAAAAATCAGAAAATCTGACATTGATATTGTACATAATCCTACACAGACCCCCACATTTTTCAAATTTAAACAAAAGTATATTCTCACGGTTCATGACATCTCTGTATTTACTAACCCGGAAACCCATACTATGAGTCGTGTTCTCCTTCATAAGGTCTTATTCCCTAAAACACTAAAGACAGCAGATAAGATAATTGCAGTTTCAAAACATACAAAATATGAACTTATCAAATATTTTAATCTACCAGAAGATAAAATCACAGTCATTTATGAAGCTGCTGATAGCATTTTTAAACCATTAAATAAAGAGGATAAACAGACAATTGCAGATAAATATAACCTAAATTATCCATTTATTCTTTACGTGGGCACTCTTGAACCAAGAAAAAATATATTTGCTCTCATAAAAGCATTCGAAATTATAATTAATAAGAATATTAATTACAAGTTGGTTATAGTCGGTAAGAAAGGTTGGAAATATAAGGAAATATTTGAATATATTCAAAAGAAAAATCTGCATAAATCTATTATCTTTACCGACTATATTCCATATGCAGATCTTCCAGGCCTTTATAACCTGCATTCCCGGAAACACATAACCCACTCTGAAATCTAACTCCACATTTTTCTTAATATTCCAAAATACTCCCCAAGATCAAACCGATAGTTTTATAATCGTTATGTGTTAAATAACACACATAACGATTAGGTGTTTACATGGTCGCAATAGTTCACCAAACAGACAAAAGATCCGGGATAACCTATGCTTACCGCTCTGTATCATACTGGGACAAGGAAAAGAAACAGTCACGTGCCAAACGTACCCTTATTGGGCGTGTAGACAAAGAGACAGGTAAAATAGTCCCCACCGATGGACGCAACAGGAAGAAAAAAGAAGGTAATCCGCCTGTGAAACGTAATACAAAGAGGGTTGAGGAAGCACATCGTTCATTCTACGGAGCCACATATCTACTGGATGCTATTGGTGAGAAATTAGGTCTCATTCAGGATCTGAAACAGTGTTTCCCCGACACATATGAGCAAATCTTATCCGTTGTGTACTATTTAATCCTTGAAGACAGCACTCCGCTATACCGTTTTGAGAAGTGGGGACTCCTGCATAAGCATCCTTATGGCAAAGACATCACCTCACAACGCAGTAGTGAACTGTTTTCCAGCATTACCGAGGCAAATAAACTACAGTTCTTCAGACTTCAGGGAAAGAGAAGGATGGATAATGAATTCTGGGCTTATGATACAACATCTCTGTCCAGCTATTCAGAAACCCTCAGGCAGGTACAGTATGGTCGCAACAAGGAGCACGACAAACTGGCACAGCTGAATCTTGCTCTGGTCTTTGGACAGGAGTCCAATCTCCCTTTCTATTACAGAAAACTCGCAGGTAATATCCCGGATTCAAAGACCATTACACGCCTGCTTGAAGAGCTGGATATTCTTGATCACTCAAGAGTTAAACTGGTTCTTGACCGGGGCTTTTACAGTGAGGTCAATATCAACAACCTGTTTAAGAATCACGTGAAGTTCCTTGCAGGTGTCAGAATGTCTCTGAAATTTGTCTATGGAGAACTTGATGCAGTCTATGACACTTTTAGGAGCTTTGAACGTTACAGTGAGAATTACGAACTGTATTACCAGACTGTCCGGACCACCTGGAATTATACAAAAGAGCGTCCTTACAAAGGAGATACTCTTCAGGAATCACGCCGTCTTTACATCCACTATTTCTACAATATTGACCAGGCAGCCGAAGATGAGAAAAACTTCGACCGAAAGCTAATCGCACTAAAAAAGGAACTGGAGTCAGGAGAGCGTGTTCCAGGACACGCTAAACTTTACAAGCAGTACTTCATTACCAAAACAACACCCAAGAGAGGAACAAAGGCACAGATTATTGATGAAAATGTCATCAAAGCCAAGCGATATTTTGGGTTTTTTGCTCTGATTACTAATGAAAAGATGGATGCAGTAACTGCTCTTGAACTCTACCGCAACAAAGATGTGGTTGAAAAGGCCTTTGGAAATCTCAAAGAACGCCTGAATATGCGCCGTACACTCGTTTCTTCAGAACAGAGCCTTGATGGGAAACTGTTTGTGCAGTTTGTGGCACTGATCTACTTATCTTATCTCAAAAAGCAGATGCAGGATCATAACCTTTTCAGGAATTACACATTGCCTGGTATGTTGGACAAACTGGATGTCATCGAGTGTTTTGAACAACCAGGAAAATCTCTCAGAGTGGGTGAGATACTCGATAAACAGGAGCAGCTGTACCGGGACCTGGGGGTGACACCACCCACATCGTTATGAGTGGGCGGGAATCCAGGTTATAACTGTGCAGATCTTTTTGTTTATCCTTCTAAATACGAGGGATTTGGTCTGCCCCCATTGGAAGCTATGGCATGCGGCTGTCCGGTAATTACATCCAATATATCTTCTCTGCCAGAAGTAGTAGGAAATGCTGGATTACAAATCAATCCCAACAATCCTGCATTATTAGCAGAAGCTATGTCTGAGATACTTAATGATGATAATTACAGAAATGATTATGCCCTAAAGGGTCTTGAGAGAGCAAAACAATTCAGCTGGGAAAAATGTGCAAAAGAAACCATGAATGCATATCTCGAAACACTTAATGATTAAATGAAAAATATTACTTCCCACAACTTAAAATAACATTCACTTATCTCCAACAATATTAAATAAAGGATCTTTAGAATTGCGATAGGATCTAGAGATTTTCTGAACTTTTGATGAAATATTTTGCCCAAATATTGCGACAAAAATCGACCAGTATAATGAAAGCAGAAATATCTGTCTTGGGTTTAAAGAGAGACCTTTTACTATATTTCCAAATGCAAGTTTAAAATTTCGAATTTTTAAATACTCCATTCCACCTGAAAAATAGATTGAACCATAAATTACCTCTTTATTTATTTCAATCTGCTTTAGATTATCTTTTTGATGGATAAAATTTCCAATATTAGTAAAAAACCAGTCCAGAATTCTAAGGTGTTCAGCAAGATACTTATATTTCTCAGAACTGCTTTTTGCCTCATCATATATACGCAATTTTGCAAGAATTTTAGGAAGATAACCAATTTTGTAATTAACCATTATTCGTGTCCAATACTCCTTATCCATTGCAAGATGATATGAAATGTCAAAATAGCCAATTTCATCAAAGACACAAGTCCGGAAAAAAACCGCAGGCTGGGGGATATAAAACAGATTAGACAAATAATTTTGAAGATCTATCTGACCAGTATGAATTACTGACATCAAAGATCCTTCACGATTTATGTGGAGAGCATCGCCATATACCATGACAATGTCTGGATTCTTTCTGAAATAATCAGCTACCTCCATTAAAGAGTTTGGGTAGTAAAGATCATCTGAATTCAGATAACCAATGATGTCTCCTGTTGCCATATTACATCCTTTTTTTATTGCATCAGTCTGACCACCATCCGGTTCACTAACCCAGTATTCAAGTTTTTTTCCATATTTCTTTATAATATCCACACTTGAATCGGTTGAGCCACCATCAATGATAATATACTCCAAATTTGGATAATTCTGATTTAAGACTGATAATATTGTCTCTTCAATAAATTCTCCCTGGTTAAAACTTGGTGTAATAATGGTTATTTTTGGATTACTGCAATAAAATGGCATTTTTCCTCCACAAATATATCCCACATTCGGACATTTTCAAATTTATACCATTACAATAAATTAGATCTAGACTATACAAATGGTACATATTCGCTCAATTCGTATTTTAAATCCCTGTTTCTTTCCCCAATTATTTTAGCAGGGACTCCCCCCACAATTGCATAAGGAGGTACATCCTTCGTAACAACTGCTCCGGCAGTGACAGGATGGGCTGGCATCCCTTCTGTGCCCGGACTGGTTCTTTTGTTGTTATGGAAATTACAAAATGTGTGCGTCATGGAATTTCAGAAAATTGGAGAAAAGTCAAATTTATTTGCCTCAAGTGTCAAACTTAGGATAATAACCATCCATTCATCAAAGTATTGCATTTAAGCAGACAATCATCCACCAGTAAATTAGTATTATATTTTCCCTTTAAATTTATGAAACAAACACACTCTATTTTCCGGAACTCAGGATATTACACGATTAACCTTCTCGGCAAACAAGAGATTACCAAGGCCCTCCTCAGGCGTTACCGGGAAAGGCTTCCTCTTCTCTGAGCACTCAAGGAAAAGACTCAGCTCCGTCTTTAAAGGCTCAATCTTTCCTACCATAACTTTCTCAATGATGTTCTCCTGATAATACCTCTCAGCCTCAATCTGGTAATTCTCAGGCTTCCAGTAGATGTACAGCTCCTGCGTCATGAAATCACCCTGTAACGTGAATTCCTCTTCTTCAATGTGGATTGTCCTTATTTTCCTTGAAGACTTCCGGCTTGCAGAAAGATAAACCGGAGTATTATGCAGAGGATAGGTATAGGCATCATCCTGCTCATGCACCCCTTGCATACCTCCCCGGATACCTTGCATACTCTGCATACCACCAACCTGTGCACTCTGCAGATTATGACCACTGTCATACTGCATCATCAGAGAACAGACATCAAAAGTCCCGAAGGCCTCAATTCTGTCAGGCTGGCCAAAGAGTGAGTGCAGGACTATGTCAATATCATGGATCATCAGGTCCTCTACCACAGAACTTCCCGTAACCCTTGCTGAAGCCGGATTATGCCTCTTGATTTCAACATAAAGAGGGTCCCTGATTATCTCTTTGATCTCTTTTATGATTGGGTTAAACCTCTCGATATGACCCACGCCGACTACCGGACCTCTAAGATTACCAGTATCGTTAATGCTGCAATCATCATTATCACTGTTGCGATAATAATTGCCACAAATGCTATCATCACCGTCACTATTACCATGACCCGGAATAAGACTGATAAGCTCCCTTGCAGCCTCAGAGTTATGGCATATCGGTTTTTCGATTAAGACATCAGTGCCCACGTCAGCACTGAATATCTCCTTTGCAACGTCAAAATGGTAGGGTGTGGGAACACAGAGACTTACGGCATCAACCTTTCCCAGGAGTTCATCCAGCGATGATGTGGCAATACCCTCATTCTTAGAAGCAACCTCTCCGGCAGCCTTCTCATCCGTATCATAAATATAAAGGCTGTCAACCTTTTTAAGTTCAGAATACACACGGGCATGATTCCTGCCCATCGCCCCCGCACCAATTACTCCGACATCCATATTATTACTCCACCAATAAACCACAATATATTTAAATTAAATTTGGCAAATCTACCAAATTATATCAAACTCTTCCTGATTAATATATAACATCCCTCATTTATGAGGCTATTTCTGATTTCAGCAATTATCTTTGAAATAACTCATATATTTAGCAATCAATGTCCAAAATATTCTGACAATAACTCCTGAAAATATTACTAATTAATTGGTATAGCCCGCATATTAATTTAAAATACTCATTTTTACAGCACTAAATGATACACGACACATTCTCAGACTTCACAAAACGATCAGAATATTAATCCACAATTACCAATTCAGCATACCACCGGCAAACCCACATACAAAAATCAAAACCAGACCATACAAATTCATAACAGAACTTCCGAATTCGGTAAAAAGTAACCTCTAAAGACATGCACAGGAGACTTTCCTCAAAGCATCCAACAATGTCTGGAAAAAAACGAAAGCAAACACAAATGAAACATAAATTTAATTGGTACATCCGGCTGGATTTTAAAATAGATTCTGAAATCCTGTTATTTATTATTGAAAAGCTTACAGTATTCTTCAGTTGTCAGTCCTGCTTTATTAATTATCCTTTTAAGAAGTCCCGGACCCATTGTTTTTCCGGAATGAACAGGTATTGAAAGATGAACATTAAGGCCATCTTTTATGAGGATGTAACGACTGCCCTCAATATGATTTATCTTCCAGCCATCTTTTTTCAGTGCATGTATATGTTTTTCACCGGATGCGCGTGGCAGTTTAGGCATAACTGCTACCTGTATTTTCAGATATGTCAAGCGAGATATTTAATTTTTCATCAGATTCGATAAATTTAATATTATTTATTGCACTTTTCAGCCTTGATTTCAGGCAGCCAATGATAGCCTCATTCAAGTTCCTGATAGCTTCATCCTGAGTATCACCTTCAGTAATACAACCCGGTAAATCAGGGCATTCTGCAATATACCCTCCTTCTTCATCTATTTCAATAATTATATTAAATTTCATATCTACCTTATGTTTTGATTAATATGACATATAATTATTTATGGGGAAATAATTTTTAAAACTACATCAGAACCATTTACAAATAAACAAAATGATTCCTTATACCGGACCTAAGGAAAATAAAGATGGCATTAACATTATCCAAAAAGAGAAATTGATTAAATATTACAAAAAGAACAGCCGGATTCAGACCCGACTACAAAAATGCGAGGGATGGGATTCGAACCCATGGACTCCTGAGAGAACGGATCTTAAGTCCGTCGGTTTTGGCCAAGCTTACCTACCCTCGCCCATATAAAATGAAACTCCATCAAATTAACATTTATGCAATTGTACCCGAAAATCCGGATAAAACCCACAACATAACAAAAATTCCCAGGACTCACGCATAGAGAAAAGCCAGTATAAAATTCCGGCAAAAAACACACAAAACACAAACATATACTGACAAATACCAAAATAATCCGGAAAAAAGGCCAGTTCTTCAAAAAAATATTAGATGATAATAATTCTCACAGCAGAATCAGATACGCAATCACCGAAAAAACAAGCGCAACACCAAGTATTGCAACACCGAGGGGCGCGACATAGGTGAGCATTGCATTGACAGTACTTGCAAGCTGTGAAATCCTCTGTGAGCCAAATACCACAACACCCTCACACCACCCGGTAGAGGCCGCGGCAGTCGCAGGCGAGAGATCCTTAACCGCAGTCTTAACCGAATCAATAACATACGGAATAATATCCTCAGGAGGAACTCTAAGCCCGACAGGATTCTTTCCGCTCATTGTATTGACCACATGTGAATCACTCGTCATTAACTCACACTCATCAACATATCTTAAAACCTCAGCCCTGATCTTCTCCCTGACACCCTGATGAATATTATTACCGTCAAACAGCACATATGCAGTCCTCTGACCGGCAGTCTCAACAACAAGAGTCTGAATACCAAGATCACCAAAACCGTCCGCACGTGTAAAGGGCAGCTCCATCCGGCAGACACCTATTGAAAATTCATCCTGCCCGCAGTCATAACAACCCTCAAATGCGGAGAGTGCACCCCGGATATATTCATATGCAGTAAAGGAAGCAGGCAGCACTGACGTAACAACATCAACCATACAGTTGTGGGCATCAACAAAGGCGACATTCTTAAACCTCTTATGGCCCTCAGCCATAATGGCAAGGCCAATAGGATAGTCGAGATCCTCAGTCATCCCCGGCGACCTTGTACTGATAGCCAGAACACTGTCACCAAAGGTCTGAACAAGAGTCTTAACCGTACCGCACTCAAAGCGCATCGACTTTCCGGCATATTCAGAATATTCAACATCAAGCGCAGACTTCTTCACGGCATCGGCAATCTTTGAAACCTCATCCTCAGAGACAAGATTGAAATCATGCGTTGCACACCCGTGGGCAACAAACGCCTCTCCGGGAAGAGAATCATGCAGAATACGCGGAAGATTGCCACCGCCAATCTCACCCATAGGTCCGGGATGCAGATTAGGCACAGTAAAGATTACATCCTCCTTGTCTTCCCGCTTAAAGAAGAGCGAGACCTGAGGGACATATACCTCCTCGCCAATTTCCCGGAAAAATGTCTCAAGAGCCTTTGAACCGTCCGTATTGTGCGCAATAAACGCATTGATGAAATTCAGGGCACTTATATTGAAATTTTTCTTAAGCGGCCGCTCAATGAGCCACAGAAAGAGGAATACACATATCCCGAAGAGAATATGAGTCGTTACAGAAAGCAGTAAAAAATCAGGCCCGAAATAAAAATAACCCACAAAAGTCCCGAAAAAACTCTGGGTTACCGCTGCCGGAAACATCTTCTTGAGCCGGAAATCTGCTATTGCTACAAGAACAATCAGCCTGATGCCGAATATAAACCCAAGCGAGACCGCAAATAAAAGCGGAACTATCCCCTCAAATATCAGCAGAACCGGAAAGAAACTGATAATAATTGAGAATATAAAACAGGCAAGAACCAGCAGTGCAGACCTGTTCCAGGTAATCTTCTTCCCGAAATATTCAACAAGCGGCTTTGTAAAGACAAAAGACATTATTGCAGGCAGGGTAAAACCAAATGTCCCAAAAAACCTGAATTCACTGTTCCCAAAAAGACTGGCAACATCTGTCAGAATTCCGAGGATTATAATAATTGTAAGAGAACGCGGCCATGACGGCGCAATAAACAGATATCTGCTCAGACCCTCTATTTTTGTATCACCTGAAGCAGACAGATCAAATCACTCTCCCTGATTATATAATATAGTATTAAATTCTGATTAATAAAGGCCATAATTCCGGATAAATGCTCCGGAATTATATAACAGCCTCAAGTTTTCCAAAATGCTTCTCAAAGCGCAGTTTCATTCTCTCCCAGTCAGGGAGATTTGTCTGCGGGCCAACCGACTCCACATTAAATGAAGCGGCAACAGTACCAATCTTACAGCAGGTTACAGGATCATAACCAATCTGATGTGCTGTCAGAAAACCTGCCCTGTAGGCATCACCGGCACCGGTAGGATCGGCAAGAGTCACAGGAACGGATGGAATCCTCGTCTTACTGCCCTTCATGTGAATAACACTGCCATCACCAGACATGGTGACAACCGAAACAGGAACAGATTTTATAATATCAGCCTCTGAGATCCCGATCTTCTCAGCCATTCCCTTCATCTCATGCTGATTGGCAAAGAGAATATCAATATTGTCAAGAATGACGGAGAGCTGCTCACCGGAATAATTGATTAAATCCTGTCCGGGATCGAAAGATGCAAACTCAGAATTTTCAGATACTTTCACATTGAACGACGGATCTGCGGTTGCCATATGGACAAAATCAAACTTTGGCGAATCTGCAGTTGTGAACAGCTCAGAAGCACCCCACTCAAAGAATGTGATCTGATCGCCGCCCTCATCATTATACAGATAGCACGATGCAGTCCGCTTGTCATCCGAACATAGTAAATTTTTCCGGATGCCAAGCCCATCCATCCACTGGTCATATTCACTGCCGGAAAAATCAAAACCAACGGCAGAGAAGAGTTCACACTCTCCCCCAAGTTTTGCAATTCCTGCTGCGATATTTGCAGCGCCGCCGCCATAATATATTTTATGATCCAGTATAGGCACTGAACTGTGCCTGTCTGGAAATTCCGGCACCTTAAAGATATGATCTGTTGCAGTGTGGCCCACGACCGAAATCATGCCTTGATTTCCTCTACTTCTGCAATCTTTAGCGGAATATCACGGAGTGCCCGTCCGATTACAGATTTTGCAATTCTTCCGGCATGCTCCTCACTCTCAGCCTTAAATACCTTCATCTCAAGTATAAGGCCGACAAGAGCAATATTTCCAACAATAAGAGCGTTATTAAGCTCCTGCTCACAGAAAGGACATGTCAGCTGTCCAATCTCAATTTCAACAAACTTTGCCGAAGGATTGAGGCGTTTTCCTGCCTCACTTATTGCAATACCAATTGCATCGTCGAGTGACCCGACATCCTTGATAACCCATCCGGATTCAACAGTTACAAGATAATCAGCCATAATATCTACCAGACATCTTCATGAATATGTTCATTTAAAGGCATTCTTCCCGGTCTTTCACCGGTTATAACACCTCTTCCGAGTGCCAGTATGGCAACCGGGCGTGCATGCTGTGGCAGAGCCAAAATCTCCGGCACAGCCTCATCGTCAAACGCACCTGTCCAGCAGGTCTGAAGACCCATTGAATGTGCGGCAAGCATCATATATGTACATGCAATAGAGGCATCCTCAATTGCATAAAGAATTCCCCTCTCACCGTACTGTGACATGGAACGCACATAATTTGCACAGACCACAAGCAGTACAGGCGCTGAGATGAGGTGCTGCTGCTGGAAAGACGCATCCGAAAGATCCTCTTTTATCCCTGGGTCAGTGATGATTATTACGTCCCAGGACTCACGGTTGCCCGCACTTGGTGCTTCAGAAGCACACCTGATTATACCTGAGATCTCATCATCTGAGACCTCTTTATCTGAATAATCCCTCACAGAAGATCTTGTGGAGACAAAATTCAGAAAATCAAATGAGCTCATTTTCACTCAGTACAGCCCATGCCGACTGTGCAGGCGTGGTGCATTTTGTAATAGCCATTGAGATGGTTATTACTGCATCATCAAAATCTTCAATCTCAATCTGCTTCTTTGCCTTATCAATAAGGTCTGCTGCTTCACCGAATTCTTTAAATCCGGTCTTCTGCCCGGCAAGATTAAGCTGGGTCCAGTATGAATCAAGCAGAATAAACAGAACTTTCTTTGCACCGCTCTTCTCCGCACCCTTAAGTCCGGATATAACAGGTACAGTCTGTGATGCAGTTATCAGATTAACTTTGCTGTTTTCACCAAAAAGATAAGCCTGAACTGCTTCATTTGAATTCATTATAATAACCTCCCCTGAAATACAGGTTTAAGAAAAAATTTCAAAATAATATTTGGGAGTATTATTTTGAACCCTTTGTGCCTTTGACTGATGCCGGAGAGCGCTTGATACGCCTTCTGAATCTTGGATCAATCTGTTTGCCACGGCCTCTTGCAGGTCTTCCTCCTCTTCTTCCGCGTCCTGCATCCTGACTCTTGCTGATAGCTTTCTTCAGTTTTGCACCGGACTTAAAACGCTGGTTTGGGCCTGGTTTTTTATAGCCTGCTTCTTTCTGCGGGACAAGCCTAAGCTGTCCGGAAACACTTTTAATCTGAGTCCAGGTTGTGGTTCCTGTTTTTCCCATCTTTTTCAGCTCCTTTCAATATATCTAAAATTTGTTGATTAAATTACTGTGCATAAACCGAGGACGCTTCAATGCCCTTGGATTTAATGACCTCAACACGGCGGACAGGATGGATCTTCTTTACAAGCTTGAATACCTCACGGGAGAGTTCTCCAAGAACCATTTCCCTGACAAACTGCTCATATGAAAGTTCTGCTGCTCTTGCCTTTACAGAATCCGTTATTGTCTGCCTGATTGCATGTGCCTGGCTTGAATCTGCCCTGTTAATTGTAAAGCAGGTGGTTGTAACCCTGATCTTTCTGCCATCCTTTGTTGTGAGAAGAACAATCGAGTCTATCCTTGATGTTCTGCGCTTCACCATTGCACGGAGATAGTCCTTTGTAACCTCATGACCGACAAAGTCAGTGTATGCAGAATCGCCTGCTACATTGTTGACCTTAAATCTCATCTTGATGTTCTGCTTGGAATAATCCTGGGTTATCTCACCAAGTGTTGTCTGCATTACTCTTCCGTAAACCTTTTCAGGTTCATTGGAGATGGTCTCGCCAAGGTATGCTTTATTGAAATTTTCAGGTGCATATACCTTGTACCAGCTTTTCGTCTTCCATCCCTCTACTCTTCTTCCAACTGACTTTCTTCTTGCTGCCATTTATTCACCTTTTTAATTATTTTCTGCTGCTCTCCTGCACAGAAAAGATACATCTGCATATATCCTCTGCAACAGAGAGATTCATCAGATAATCATCCACCGATGCTACCACAGATCTGAGCTTATTTCCCTCTATCGTACTCTTAACATAAACTCCGTCGGGAACTGTTCTCATTGAAAGCAGATTGTCTGCTGACAGTGCTTCTGCAACAGATTCCGGCGATTTATGACGGGTTCTTATCTCTCCGGAGATCAAAAGGCTCATGCAGACATCCCCTCTATTCCTTTCCTGAATGCCGGATAACCGGACTCCGGGAATGCTGCACCGCCTCTTGACACATGGCCGCCGCCAGTACCTCCGCATTCAGATGCAAGTTTTTCAAGAAACTCACCTATATTCAGCCCATAACAGGGAGGAGATCTGGCAGAAACAGAATATCCGCCATCATCCTTCTTTGCAACCGTAAATACAGGTGAATCTGCTATGAGATCTTTTGAGAGAATATCTGCCACACTGCCTGAGACCTTTGGGCTGTCAATCTCAAAGAGCGCAAGATTTTCATCCGGTTTCTTCGCGCTTTTAAGGGAAGAGATTACATTAAGCCTGAATGAGACGGCAGTCTCCTCTGCCATCTCTGTGCAGCTGACTGAACGCAGACATAAAGCGGCACCAAGACCGCCCCTTCCAGAAAGCCCGCACCCTTCCACAGTTGCGGCAAGGGTGTGTGCATCGTGAATAACGCCACGTTCAATCTCATATATATCTCCCCAGACTGACTGCATTGCATGCAGACTTGACGTGCCGGCAATCTCAAGTATGACCGAAGAGAGCATACTGTCAGGGCTGTCCCCCGCATCAGATCCGGGCTTTGAGATCTCAAGTGCCTTAGCCTTATCACCGCTGATTCCGGAGAGATAAGGATCGATTGCTGTATAGAGCTTCTCAGCCGGATCTTTTCCGGGAAGTGCAATGCCCCTTTTTGGAGTGATAAACTGGTTTGCAATCCCTTCGTTTATGATCTCTTCATTCTTTCCGGTGACAGTCTGACTGTCGCCGATTATGCCGAGCAGGGCAAGTCCGCAGAGATCCCGGTTGTCACCCATCCGGTTTGCAACAATAAATGCCGCACCTGACGATGAGAGTTCGTTATCTCCGTCTATTCCATGCAGTCTCGGATTTACGTGGTATTCTCCGGAGAAATGTGGAAGATGGTGATCAACAACCATTACGTCCTCTGCAAGATCTTCTGATGATGAACCGAAATCACACAATATTGTGGGGACTTCATCACTGACATCTCCGGCATTGATGCCGGATTTGATTGTCAGGTGATATTTTTTCCCAAGGCGTGAGAGGGCATGGCATATGATTGAAGCGGAGGCTATCCCGTCCGCGTCATGATGACCATATACCCTGACAAAATCCGCTTTGGATAAATTATCAGCCAGAACTTCTGCAGCGGCTTCGATGGACATTATCAGATTATCTTGATAGCAGGAATTCCGCAGTATCAGGTTTGTATGCCCATCCCTTTGGCATTTTGCCTGTTCTTACGTAGTACTTCCCAAGCCTGCGCACCTTTGCTTCGGTGAGCTGGAGCTGGCGCTTGTTGTGTACATCCTTCTTATTCTCAGAAAGGTGTTTTCTCATACCAAGTGCCTTTACAATGAGGTTTCTGAGATCTTCAGGGATATCAGATTCAAGACCGTTGTCTGCGAGAATCTGGTCAACTCTCCTGCCGGTTGCGAGCTTAACACTCGGAACACCGTGCTTGTCTCTCAGGACAAGTCCGATTGCGGCACTTGAAAGTCCATCCTTTCTTAGTTCTACTACTGTCTTTATGATCTCTGCTGCGTCCTTGTTGGACCATTCCGGTGCTTCTGTGCGGAGTGGACGGACTGAGCCGGATTTACCGCGCCTGCGGGCGTGCATTCGTGCCATTTTTCACCACCTTTATTTTAAAAGATACTTTAACGAGCATCTGCATCTGTTACGCATGATTAATTACGCATTTAACAGAGTTACTCAGGGAATATTATTGACTAATATCCCGCTTTTCCGGTTTTGAAGTATCAAATATTATCCGGATACAACTGTAAGTCCACAAAAAGAGCCATATACTGACCTTTTTGTAATCCCTAGCCTTACGGCAGTGCCTGTTATTACAGAACACGTCGGACTTACAAAAGCCAGCACTATCAAAGATAAGTGCTTCATAAAACTAGGATGGATGAGATATTAATAATATCGCAGGAATTAATTGCACCATGACAACCGGAGGTAACATCTGTGTACTGTCTCCCGGCTGTGTCAGGATCTGAGAGGAGGAGAAAAGGGTGAGTCAATACAATAAAACCTATATCCGTTATGAGTCAATTGATCAGAAGGTTATTGAAGATAATATAATCCATAATTTCCGGAAATTTTAAAAAAATGACAGAATCAGGCGATATTTCGGTCCGGGCTGTAAGCATAATCTGTGAGCACCGGCAGGGTGTTCTGCGTGACATCTCTGAAGTTATGGCAGAGAATGGTGCAAATATTGAGATGGTGCAGTCATCAGTACTTCCATTCGGGCCAGACAAGGGCAAATCACTCCTATATTTTGAATTTGGGGAGATTGAAGAGTATGAACACCTTAAAGAAAGCCTGATCAGGCTGGATCCGGTTTATGATATTAAAACCTACAGGCCGCTGTCACAGATCTTTGGTAAGAGGATTATAATATTCGGGGGAGGCGCACAGGTTGCACAGGTTGCCCTTGGTGCGGTCAATGAAGCAGACAGGCACAATATCCGCGGGGAAAGAATATCAGTGGATACATTTCCGGTTGTCGGGGAGAAGAACCTGACTGCTGCCATTGATGCAATCTCGCGCCTCCCAAGAGTTGCAGTACTGGTCCTTGCAGGGTCACTGATGGGCGGCACAATCGTATCTGTTGTTGAGAGGGTCAAGCAATACGGAATTCCGGTTATCTCCCTCTCAATGGCAGGAAGCCTGCCCGATCACGCAGACCTTGTTGTGACAGATCCTATACAGGCAGGAGTTTTTGCGGTTATGCATGCAAGTGAGCTGGCAGTATTTGATATATACAGAGTAAGGGGGCGGCATTTTTGAGTATTAAAACAGAAGAAGCAATAGAGATTTTAAAAAAAGACGGTCTGGTTGTATATCCGACTGAGACCGTCTATGGTCTTGGCGGAGATGCATTCTCCGATCATGCGGTTGAGAAGGTGTACCATGCAAAGCACAGGTCAATATCAAAGCCGATATCAATTGCTGTATGTGATATGGAGATGCTCCATGCAGTTACAATTCTTGAGGAGAAGGAAGAGAATTTCATCAGGGAGTTCATGCCAGGACCTGTAACTGTTGTTGTACGGGCATCAAAATGCGTGCCGGATATTCTGACCGGAGGAACAGGTCTTATAGGCATAAGAATGCCGGCGCATGAGACTGCCCTTGAGCTGATCAGCGGATTTGACTGTCCGATAACATCAACGAGCGCCAATATTTCAGGAAAGGTATCTCCGGTTGAGTTCTCACAGGTGAATGTAGTTCACGATATATTTATTGACGGCGGTACACTTCCCGGCACTCCAAGCACGGTTGTAGATCTAAAATCAGGCAATGTAATAAGGGCCGGCAGCGACATTGAGAAAATAGGCAAATATCTGGCAGAATATGGAATTTAAAGATGAAATCTATTAGACTGAGAGATTTTTTTGAGGATAAGGACGGATGCCTCTATGCAGTCTCGGCATACGACAATGAGAAAAAGGCAGGCGGAGTTTTGAGATATGTCCCTGATGAAGAGGGCGAGAGAACATCTGCGAAAGGGGTAAAATACAAAAAATATGATTTTGAGCCTGCTTTTGAATATATAAGAAAATACAAGCCGGAATATCTGGATGTAGTTCACAGGGTTCCTCTTAGTGACATTAAAAAAGTCATTAAACCGGAGGTTGAGATAGAAAATATTGCAGGGAGAGACCCAAGAGTAAAAAAACTGCTGAAGATTTTTGATGTCCCAAAAGGTAAGGCCGGATGCACAGGATCTCTTCTTCTCGGACTTGAGAATGATGCGTCAGATATTGATATGGTAGTATATGGCAAATACTGGTTTTTGGCCCAGAAAAACCTTATAGCTGCCATTGAAAAGGGAAAAGCCTCACCGCTTTCTGAGGAACTCTGGAAGAAGGTTTACAATAAGCGTATTCCTGAGATAGATTATGAGACTTTTATTCTCCATGAGAAGAGGAAGTGGAACCGCGGCGAGATTGACGGGACTTATTTTGATCTTCTCTATACCCGCGACTATGAGGACTTAAACAGAATAACAGTCAGCAAGGGCAGAGTTACCGGAAAGATGGAGATTGAGGCCACAGTTACCGATGCCTCATTCTCATTTGACAGCCCTGCTATATACTCTGTTGATCATGAGGAGATCTCAAAGGTGCTCTCATTCACACACACCTACAGCGGGCAGGCGCTTGAAGGTGAGTTAATAAAGGCCTGCGGATATGTTGAAGAGCATGGTGAGGAGAAGTGGTTAATTATTGGTTCAACAAGAGAAGCCAGGGGCGAATATATCATCTCAAAGACACTCGTTGAAAACAGGGAGTGAAGATGAGAAAGAACCAACGGTTTAAAAGGTCACAGCAAACGACCTGAAAAACCGACATTTTATCCATTAAACCATAATATGACCAATTAAATCACCGATCACTATTATCTGAGATTAATTCCCATTGACCGCTTCTTGTCGAACCAATGCGTTTCAGACGACCCTGTTTTTTAAGCTTTTCAATCTGTTTCAGCACTGCACGTTTGGATATTCCAAGAACTTCACCCAACTGGGCCGAAGTGATAAAGGAGTTATTCAGTATTAGTTCAATAATCTGATCTTCTGTTTTTGGTGAACTTTTTGGTGAACTTTTTGGTGAACTTTTTGGTGAACTTTTTGGTGAACTTTTTGGTGAACTTTTTGGTGAACTTTTTGGTGAACTTTTTGGTGAACTTTTCAGTTCATCAGCCCCACCGGCAACCTTCCGGTGAACCGTAACGGTGAACTTACACCCTTCACGATCGTCCTCAAAGTCAATATCCGGCCACTGCTCCAGTGCACGTTTTATTCCCGAACCAAGCCCATGATATGGCAACAGACCCTTTGCAACATAGGAGACAAGAATCGGGTTTCTTATATTTGAATTACCAGTCCTGATCTTCTCCACTGTCAGATTATTTGGAAGATGTCCCGGACTTACAATCTCTATCCGGTTATCAAAAACAAAAATACGGATCGGAGCACTTACAAAATAATCACGATGAACAAGTGCATTTACAAGAAGTTCCTCAAAGACACTTTCCGGAACCTCAGGGAGTCCCGGCGAATTAATACCACGTCCGGCCTGAATCTTATGCAGATTACGCATAATAAATGCAAGAGAACTCTCAAAAACCTTCTGAAAAGGACCTTCATAAATTTCCGTATCCAGATATTCACTGATGTGAATATCATTTCCCGGATAGCAGATTGCCTTAACAATAAACTGTGGTTTTATCCATTCAGGCCTTTCGGCAAACATCAGCACACCTGCAAGATTCAGCATCCCATTGTCTGCTGCAAGATTCATGTTCTGCAAAAGTCTGATAAGTTCTTCAGAAGACGATGGCACATCCTGCTTATATGCACTCTTTAAAAAATCACGAAAGCGAATGTTATCAAGTTTATTGATACCCGCTTTAGTTGGAACTTCATCTGCATGGAACTGATCAGTCACCTGAAAAAGCCGCCGCAATTCCTCCTTAGAATTGATCCTTCGTTTGTCTGAACCGGTTTTCAGCCAGATCACACCATTTTTATCAAAATATGGTTTGTCTATACCTTTAGGAACATTCAGAACTATTACAATCCTGCCATTATCAAGGGCAACATTTTCCGTATGTACGGCAAGAGGACTTTTTACCTGCTGGCTGGCAGCATTGCTGATAAGCTGATTAATCCGGGAAACATCCTTCTTTGTAAGGCCCGGAGCAGTCCCGTCATCAGCAACCCCAATATATATTGTGCCACCCTTTGAATTAGCAAAAGCCGCCATTTCTGCCGCTATAGACTCACCATTATTGATATTTACCTTGAACTGGTGAGTGCTGTCCTCACCGGTAGCGATCTCAAGAGTTAAATCGGACTGTTTCATATGATTATTCCTTGCTAATATTCAAAATCCCAGGACATTGGCACTGGCAGGTTGCAACCATAAGACTATCAAAAACAAAAATTCAGCACGACATGGCCATTGTTCCGGATGGGATATTAGACTCATTAAGTCCTGTTACAGAGATTACTTTAGGGACATGCCGGTTTCTTCTTTCAAGAGTAAGATTGACGCTGAGTTCAACCACATTTTCAGATATTTTGAGATGAATCTTAATCTCTTCGGGTTTCCTTAATTCAAATTTAGAAACACCAAATTTTTCAGAGGCACCAAGTATTTCAACACCTTTTATCTGATATTTGTCATCAAAATCAACAATTATATTATCCAGATTTAATGACTGTTTATACCCCATTCCTTTTGTATACAAAAACAGACTGTCATTCCCATAATCATAATCAATTGAATCTGCCTTCTGCTGAACTGGATTATTATTCATCTTTTCTCACTCTTTTTCCGGTACTCTGCCTGTAACATGTGATTAAATTAATTATTATTTCTGAGTTTATCCATTTAACTGAAATAATCAGTACTAAATCATATTCTTCGTTAAGATTGTATATAACTTTAAACTTTTGAAGATCCTGCTGAGATATTTCAACAGGAACAGCAATATTCAGCAGATTGCAAAAATCATCAATTTCAGGCATCAAACTATCTTTTCGCTCTTCATACCTGATTTTAAAATGCCTTGAAACATAGAGATTTCCTTTCTTTAAACTGCTGATATATTGCAATAATTCCAATATATTCATTAAATATCCTCACATTGGATATTCTTATTTAAGGAAGAGAAGAACAAGCACATAAGATTACCATATAATGAATTTATTATGTCACTGAATTACCGTAATATTTCCGGCAGATCAAAAAACCAGCAGCAAAGCTATACTGATTCAAATACTACATCTCAGATAAATATCAGAAAATAAGTAGGTTGAATTTGAGAATATCATATCAGAAAATATATTTAATTCAGAGAACACTCTGAATTTCTCTCTTAAGGATCTCGCTGATGACCTTACCGTCAGCACGCCCGCGGGCCTCCTTCATGACAACACCCATAAGAGGACCTAAAGATCTCATGCCCTGCTCTTTGATGAAATCCTTCCTCTCACCGATAATCGTTTGGATAATTCCGGTCAGTTCCTCTTCAGAAATTCCGGGGGCGACACTCTCAACAGCATCTGCCGGAGACATACCCTTTGAAATGGCACGAATCAGATCAGGAATCGCCTCCTTTGCAGCCTTTCCGCCCTCAACAAGTTTCAGAAGCTCAAGCAGGGAATCATCAGATAGTGAATAGGTATCGACACCGTCACGGTACAGCTCCCTTAAGGTTGCCAGAAGCGTTCTTGACGCAAGATTTGCCTTAATACCCTCACGAATCATCCTCTCAAAGAGGGGCATACGCGGAGAATAGGCCATCTGTTTCGCAACCGCTGCATCAAGATTCAGTTCATTCTTAAACCTCTCTTCTTTAGCAGTTAAAAGCTCAGGAATCTCAAGTGAATCCCAGTACTCACCGGTAATCTCAACCGGAAATACATCAGTCTCCGGATACATCCTTGCAGCCCCGGGTAGCGGCCTCATATAAGCAGTGCTGCCCTCCTCAAGCATCTTTCTCGTCTCTTCAGGGACACCCTCAAATGCCATCTTTGAGCGCTTGATTATCTGTGAGATTGCACACTCAGCCCTCTTCTTCTTATCTGCAACTATGATGACGCAGTCATCATCAGCCGCACCTACAAAACTCCTGAGAGCAGCAACCTCCTCCTCAGTCACACCATATGCCGGAAGTTCATCCGTATGGAACAGCCCGCCGACACCGCACTTCTTCGCATAGTCGGATATCTCACTGCCAAGTCTTCTTCCGGGCTGGACCTCCCTTCCGACAAGGCCTGCAAAACCTCTGAGATTAACCGCAAGAATAGTCTTAGCCTTCTTTAAAATGCTGGAACCGGTCTCTGAAAAGACAGATGTGACATCGGTATAATCCTCAGGAACAGAGGCACCACGGCGGATAAGCTCAGCGCGAATCTCAAGGAGATTCACCTGCCTTAATACCTCACGTTTCACAACCTCCTCAATGAGGCTTAAATCCTGCACACCCTTGATCTCAACACGGGCACCCTCACGAATGGAGATATTGACATCCTGCCTGATGGTTCCAAGCCCTCTCTTAACCCGGCCTGTAGATCTCAGGATCATTCCGATATATGCCGCAACCTCCTTTACTTCCTCAGGAGTCTTCATATCAGGGCCGGTTGTGATCTCAGCAAGGGGAATGCCAAGCCTGTCAAGTGAGAATATATCCCCCTCAACCCTCTGTGCCGCCTCCTCCTCCAGACATATGGATTCAATAACAGCACCGGCCGGAATTTTACCATTCAGTGCAACAAGGGCAGTCCTCTGAAAACCGGAAGTGTTTGAGCCGTCAATGACAAGCTTTCTCATCACATGAATCTGCTCAACAGCAGTCATGCCAAGCATCTTTGCAAGAGTCATCGATAATTCAATGGCCTCCGGATTCATCGGTGCCGGAGGTTCCTCATCGTTCTCTACAAGACAGGTCGTGTCATAGGCGTAGTAGGTATAGGCACGGTTCTCCTTCTTCATCTCCTCCTCTGCCGCCCGGTCAATCTTTCCCATCTCACTCTCGGTTGCCCGGAGATATCTGAAAAATTCACCATTTCTCTCTTCGGCATCGCGAAGCAGAGTAGGGCAGTGACAGAAGAGCTTCTCTTTGGTATTGAGCTGCTGATGGATCTCAATTCCGGCTTTAAGACCGAGTTTCTTATAATCCATGAGGCGTGCACCCCCCAAGTTCACCGCGTAAATCAGAGAGCATAAGCTCCCTCACCTTCTCCTTATCATCTTCCATACCAAGCACCCACATCAGTTTAACCATGGCAACCTCAGGCAGCATATCCACGCCTTCAATTACACCTGCCTCAATGAGATCCCTGCCGGTATCATAGACACGGTCACAGACCCTGCCGTTCAGACACTGCGAAGTCATCACAACCGTTGTTCCGGATGAGACCAGTTCCCTTAAAGGCTCAATACAGGCTGAAGAGGTATGACCTAGACCACTTCCGGCAACGACAAGACCGGCGTAACCGTCATAGCTGCGAATGAGGTCAGGATTCATGCCCGGATAAAACTGCACAAGCCCCACCTTCTCCTCAAGATCAGCATGAAGTTCAGGCTCAAAACTGCCACGCCTTCCGGCATGCTTATTCAGGCTGACCTTCAGAGACGGATAATCAACCTTACCGAGAATATCCATATCAAGAGTCCGGAAAGCATCACGCCTTGAGGTGTGCATCTTTCTGACCCTTGTTCCCCTGTGAATGGCACAATAATCATCGCTTGATGTCCCGTGCATCACAACCGAAACTTCACCTAAGTCAGATACTGCCGCAGCAGCACTGCACAGACCGTTCATCAGATTATCGCTTGACGGACGGTCAGCAGACCTCTGTGAACCGACAAAGACAACCGGAACGGGAGTTTTGAGCATGAAACTTACAGCCGCAGCCGAATATGACATCGTATCTGTCCCATGCGTGACAATTACACCCTCAACACCAGACTCAATCTCACTGTAAATGGTTGAGGCAAGCTCTCTCCAGATGGAAGCAGTCATATTCTCAGAAAGAATAGTTGCCGGCACATGAGAGGTGAAATTACCAATCGAAGCCAGACCCGGAATTGCCCTCATAATATCCTCAGCCTCAAACTGGCTTGTTACAGCCCCTGTCCTGTAATCAATCTTGGAGGCAATCGTTCCTCCGGTTGAGACAATCGCGAGATCAGGAAGACCTTCCTCCTGAGTAAATCCGCCTTTAACAACCTCTCTCTTCTCAGCATCACCGGTCTTTGTCACTGCATCAAAGGATACACCAATGTTGTACCCGTTTCCCAGCTTAATTACCGCTTTACCATCTCTCTTTGTAATATAGGTGCCCTCAAGCATGCTTCCGGCATAACTGCACGACACCCGGTCTCCTGAATCCATTATTCCTGTACCATCTCTCTTGCTTTCTCAATCATATGCTTCTCTGACGAGTGAAGGTACATCTTAAGGCCTCTGATCCATTCAAGATCATCCGCATATGCAGCCTCACTTCTCATTATATTAGCCATTACAGCCTGTGGCGACGGCCCGCCGGTTGCTTTTCTGACATTGACCGAAGTACTTACCTCAAGACCGTCAGCAACCGCCTCCTCAGTCAGACCAAGATCCACAAGGGATATGCCGGCCATCTCTTTTGCAGACATCTCAAGTGTTTTCAGATCAAGTTTCCCAATCCTCACAGCACGGCCTACAATATTATGCGCAGTCCTGAAGGCAAGGCCATACTCCCTTACAAGGATATCAGCAAGTTCGGTTGCAGTCGTATTTCCCTTCACTGCCTCTTCCGCCATTCTCCTCCGGTTGATATGAGCAGTCCTTATCATCCCGTTGAGGATCTTAATTGATACTTTTGTATCCACTATTGCTTTCCATAGATGAGGCCATAACTCCTGCATGTCGCGGTTATAGCTCATAGGGAGGTTCTTTATTATTGAAAATGCCGCCATCTGGCATCCGGAGACAGAACCTGCCTTTGCCCTCATAATCTCGGCACAGTCTGGGTTCTTCTTCTGAGGCATTATAGAACTTGTAGAGCAGTATTCATCAGCAAGGATTACAAAACTGACAAATGAAGAACTCCAGAAGATAATCTCCTCACATAGACGGCTTATATTATTCATAAGGATAGCGCAGTCCGAGATCACCTCAAGTGCAAAATCACGGCCGGCAACACAGTCCATTGTGTTCTCCAGAACACCGCCAAAGCCAAGCAGATCAGATGTGTATTCCCTGTCAATCGGATATCCGGTGGAGGCAAAGGCCGCAGCACCGAGCGGGCACTGATCCACCCTTAAATAAGCATCGCCAAGCCTCTCAAAATCCCTCTTAAATGCCTGCTCATAGTTCATCAGATAATGAGCCACCGTTGTCGGCTGAGCATGCTGAAGATGGGTAAATCCAGGCATATAAATATCAGTATTATCCTTTGCAAAACCGCAGAAGATACTTCTGAGGATAGCAACATCCGACATCAGATCCAGGATCTCCTCTCTGAGCCTGATTCTGACACAGGTCGCCACCTCATCATTTCTTGAACGTCCCATATGAAGCCTGCCACCGGAATCAATTCCGATCTTATCTATGATATATGCCTCAATTCCGGCATGGACATCTTCAAATTTTTCATCATATACTGAATCAGGAAGACCATTATCATGCAGTTTTAGCAGAACATTCATTATTTTTTTTGCAGATTCCTGATCTATTATTTCCTGCCTGGAAAGCATCAGCAGATGAGCAATATCAACAGATACGTCCGCCTTCCCGATGAAGCGGTCAGCTTCCATCGAGGATAAATAGTCCCAGACTTCAGACGGGCGTGAGTCTCCAAGTCGCCCGCCCCTGAGTGGATCTTTTGTCATATGCAAAAACAACTCCTCTTATTATAGGTGTCAGAATAAATGATTAAATCCACGCATAAGCACCGGAAAGATACCCGTTAAGAATAACCAGATAAAAATAACCCAGAAAGCCAAAAAAATAGAGATTACAATACAAAAAGGAAATAATTTTGGCACGAATGAGACCAGTTAAATACTAATCTTAAGGAAATAATTATACAACTCCCGCAGGAGAGGTTAGATATGAAAAAGATTTCAGGATTAATATTACTGGTATTTATTGCGGCAGCTGTCGTGCTTACAGCAGGGTGTACTGGCACAGATGAAACACCGGCAGGAACAGCAGAAGAGCTGAATTTTGGCTACCAGCCAAGCACACATCAGATTGCCTATATGGCAGCAATGGAGAAGGGATGGTGGAGTGAGAACCTTGCACCATTTGGATACACCATTGACAGAAACAAAAACGAGTTCCAGTTCCCTACAGGCGCACCGGAGATGCAGTCTATGATTGCAGGGGACATTGACGTGGCATATGTCGGCGCAGCCCCGGTCATATCCGCACTCGCAACCGGACTTGACGGAAAGATTGTCGCCGCAGTACAGACACAGGGTTCTGCACTCGTTGTCGGCAATGACATTGTATATGAAAAACCAGAAGACTTAAAGGGACACACCATTGCAACATTCCCACCCGGAACAATACAGGATACTCTCCTCAGGGGATGGCTCAGGGATAACGGCATTGATGACGAAAATGATGTTGACATTCGCCCGATGGGCCCCGGAGATGCAATTACTGCAATAACCGCAGGACAGATAGATGCAGTATTCCTGCCGGCACCCTCACCCACAATCGTTGAAAATGACGGCGCAGGCAGAATTGTGGTAAATTCCGGCGAAATGATGAAGAACCACCCATGCTGTGTACTTGTAGTCAGCGGAAAGATGATCAGGGAAAACCCTGATGCAGTTGCGGAAATTATAAAGACCCACATTAAGGCTACAGATTATATCAAGGCAAACAAAGACGAAGCTGCCGAGATCTATTCAGGCTACACCAAGAACACCGTTGAGACAGTTAAGGACTCATTCAGCAACTGGGACGGAGAATGGGTATCTGATCCAAATATCATCACCGGAGGTGTGATGGATTACGTTAAAACACAGGCAGAACTTGGATATATCGAGAAAGAACTGACCCAGGACGAAATTTTTGACCTTTCATTCTACGAAAAGGCAACTGCCTGAAGAAGTCTGACAATCAGACAAATATTTTTTTTATCACCCGGACACAAATATCTGGGATAAATGTTTTTTGTGCATCACTGTTACATATACAGTTAATGAAAATGCACCCCGCCGCTAATGGATAGGTTCTATAGATGAATATTAAGAAAAAATTAACCAGTAAAAAACTGCTCCTTCCGGTTGGGACTATAATTGCCATCATTTTAATATGGCAGGCTGTTGCTGTTTTTATCGTAGGCAACAAATTTTTCCTTCCTTCCTTCACCGATGTCCTTGAAGCAGGATATATGACAATATTCGGCCCAAAAGGGACTCTCTTTGAGGACTTCCTTTACAGTATGCTCCATTTCTTCATAGGAATGATTGCAGCACTGTTAGTCGGAATTCCGGTGGGGATACTCATGGGATGGTTTAAGGATGCAGACTCTGCCCTAAACCCTATAATAGAGATATTAAGACCAATACCACCGCTTGCATGGATTCCGTTTGCAATCATCTGGTTTGGCCTGACAGATATTGCCGCAGGATTTATAATATTCATAGGTGCTGTATTCCCGATAATGATCAACACTTATACGGGATTTCGCAATGTCCCAAAAGTGTTTATTGAAGCCGGAAAGGTTCTTGGCTGCACCAACAATATAACACTTATCAGAAAAATTGCATTCCCATCAGCAGTGCCGTCAATAATTTCCGGGATAAGAATTGCAATGGGTGTAGGCTGGATGTGCCTTGTAGCAGCAGAGATATTTGGTGCAGGAAGCGGAAAATACGGTCTTGGAAAGAATCTCTGGACATATTACAATCTCCACCAGATGCCGAGCGTTGTCGTATATATGCTTGTATTAGGTTTTATCGGCCTTGCGATTGATCTTCTCTTCAGGTATTATGTCAACAGAGAGATGCTGAAATGGATGGAAGAGGGGATGTAAATGGCATTTTTATCAGTAAAAAACCTCAATAAAAAATTCTCAAAGGAGGGTGTAAAACCCCTCACAGCACTGGACAGTATAAACCTTGACATTGAAAAGGAGGAGTTCATATCACTGGTAGGACCTTCAGGATGCGGCAAGACAACATTGTTAAGGATAATAGCCGGCCTTGAAGAACCCACTTCAGGAGAAATTCTGCTTGAGGGCAATAAGATACAGGGGCCTGACCCTGAAAGAGGAATGGTCTTTCAGGAATATTCCCTCTTCCCATGGCTGAATATAATTGACAATATTGCATTCGGCCCTGAGATGAAGGGAATCGGAAAAGAAGAGCGAAGAGAGAGAGCTGCTGAATATATTGATATAGTAAACCTTGAGGGATTTGAAAATTCCTACCCCCATGAACTATCAGGAGGCATGAGGCAGAGGGTCGCCATTGCAAGGGCACTTGCAAACGCGCCCAAACTTCTCCTGATGGATGAGCCTTTCGGTGCCCTTGATGCACAGACCAGAAACAGGATGCAGCACGAACTCTTAGACATACATGAAAAGACCAGAAAGACAGTCATTTTTGTAACGCACAGCGTTGATGAGGCTGTATTTCTTTCAGACAGAGTGGTGATCCTTGGCACAAGACCGGGAAGAATCAGGGAGATAGTTGAGATCGATCTTCCGGAAGGAAAGAAAAGAGAGAGAACAGATCCCGAATTTATCCGGCTGAGAAAGTACATACTCTCACAAATCAGTGATAACCCGCAGGAACATTAACGTATATAGTTAATTTTATTATGATACATCCCCATTTTTTATAGCACATTTAGTAATTCAGGAGTGTTCAGCAATGGTTCGAAAACCCGCAAAAATGTACAGGGCAATCTCCAAGAGAGCATATACAAGGCGCGAGTATATGGGAGGTGTGCCCGGATCAAAGGTAGTCCAGTTCGACATGGGCAATACAAAAGCAGAGTTCCCAGTAAGAGTATCAATAATTGCTGATGAATCATGCCAGATTCAGCACAAGGCTCTTGAAGCAGCACGTATGTCAGTGAACCGTAAACTTCAGAGGGAGATTGGAAGGATGAACTATCATTTCAAGCTCAGAACATACCCACACCAGGTTCTCCGCGAGAACAAGCAGGCAACAGGTGCAGGTGCGGACCGTGTTTCTGAAGGTATGAGATCGGCATTCGGAAAAGCAGTAGGTACAGCAGCACGTGTACAGTCAGGACAGAAAGTCTTTACAATCTACACCTCCGATGCAATGGCTGATAAAGCCAAGAAGAGTCTCAAGACTGCCGGGTACAAACTCCCGACACCAACGAGAATTGTAATCGAAAGACCTGCTCAAGCCTGAATACAGGGATAATATAAACAGATATATTTTTTATATCCCAAATTATAATATTCAGAATAATTAAGATCACCGTTATGGGGATTATTTCCCTTCAGGCCAAAAGTTCCCAGAAGGAATGCAGATATACCAGAATTAATATAGAATAATTCGTGAGTATCTGTGAAGAAGAAAAAATCTGCTTTGGGCCTGCCATTTCTGGCAACGGTGCTTCTTTTAATTGCTGTTGTCATTCTATTTTTTACATCATACATCTATGTCTCTGACCGAATCGGGAGTAATGAATACCAGAATCCGGCAGATGATCCGGACCCGGATAAAAAACTCGACATTGCCTTTTCCAAAGAACTTGAAATTCTTCTGGGTGCAATAATCTTCAGCATTGCAGCAGTATTTATTTTGATATTCCTAAGACATAAACGGATAATTTAGAGACTCCCGGAGATGCAGGTCCCAGAAGAGCGCAGTGCCATACATATTTTACCGGAAAAATTACAGAATCAGTAAAGTGATAACATGAATAATTTAAAGGAGAAGATTGCATCCGCCACAGAAGAGGCGATACATACAGCAGAGGTCAGACTTCCGGACGACTTCCTGCGGGCAATGAACGCTGCAATAGAGAAGGAGACAAATCCCGTTGCAAAAGCGGAGTACAGAAATATTCTCGACAATATCGGACAGGCAGAAGAGAGAGATATTCCAATATGCCAGGATACCGGGATGCATATCTTCTATGTCACAATACCGGAAGGTTTTGAAGAGAGAGAGATCATCCGGGAGGGGATTTTAGAGGGTCTGTTAAGGGCAAATTCAGGAGTTCCCCTAAGACCAAATGCAGTTGATCCCATAACCAGAAAAAATTCCGGGGACAATACGGGAGCAGGTTTTCCGGCAGTGCATATAAAGAAAGGTGAAAAATTCACGATAACCGCCATGCCAAAAGGCGGCGGCAGTGAGAACTCCTCAAGGCTTGCCATGATGCTGCCTTCAGAAGTTAAGAATATTAAAAAATTCGTTGCTGAAACAATGCTACTTGCCGGAGGAAAACCCTGCCCGCCCGTAGTGCTTGGAATAGGTATAGGCAGCACCTTTGACGGCGTTGCCTCACTGGCAAAAGAGGCTCTGCTCATGCCTGTTGATGATATGGACGAATACGAGCAGGAGTTATGCGATGCAGTAAATGAACTCGGCATCGGCCCGATGGGCCTTGGCGGAGACATTACGGCAATTGCAGTCAAGGTGAAGACAGAGCACTGCCATACGGCATCACTGCCCGTGGCCGTAAATGTCCAGTGCTGGGTCTGCCGGCGTGCAACCGTAGAGGTGAATCTCTGATGACTGAAGATAAACAGGCAGTCAGGCTCAAAGCACCTCTTGGAGAGGAAGTGCTGAAGCTTAAAGCCGGAGATCACGTCCTTCTCTCCGGCACTATCTATACAGCAAGAGATGAGGCACACCTTGAGATGATGAAAGACGGCATTCCCTTCGATCCGAAAGGTGCTGTCATATATCACTGCGGACCGGTAATTCAGGACAATAAGATCATAGCGGCAGGGCCGACCACATCGGCACGCATGAATAATATCTGTTCTTTCCTCCCTGAAGAGGGTGTGAAGGCATTCATAGGCAAGGGCGGCATGAGTGATGAGGTCTCAGAGGCACTGAGAGATAAGGGAGTATATCTCGCATTCACAGGTGGCTGCGCCGCGCTTGCGGCATCAAGAATGGAGCTTAAGGGAGTATATTTTGAGGAGCTTGGAATGGCAGAGGCCATCTGGATTATTGACGTTAAGGATCTGCCACTCACAGTTGCAATGGATGCCCACAGAGGCAACCTGTACAGTGATGTGAGAGGCCTTGCAGAAGAGAAATTCAGAGAGATCTGTTAAGATCACACCACCTTTACGGAGTTTTGCACCCGGTTTTCCGGCAAATAAATCAAATTTTTTTTTACAGAACCAAAATTAAATTCAGAAATATCATCAAATAAGAGATTTAAGCGCAAATATAAGCCTTAAAACGATAAAAAAAGAAGAGACACCCAGCACATTTCACAGTGCAGATATAGGAAATCAGGATATATTTAGTAGTTTTACAGATAAATGATATAAACAACTATATACAGCTTACCGGTTGATACCGATGAAACTTATAATTGATGAAACCCGCTGCAAGGGATGCAACCTCTGCACGACAGTATGCCCCTACAGCATATTTACGGAAGGTAAAAAACTAAACGAGAGGGGAATAGTTGTACCTGTCCTTGACAGGCCGCAGAGGTGCACAAACTGCAGGCTGAGGAATTTATATAACAGGCAGCTCTGCGGAGTATGCCAGCTCATATGTCCGGATCAGGCGATATCATGGGTTGAAGAGACAGAAGGCCTTACAGAGAAGGTGGTGATTGAATATTGACGCGGACTGAATTTATGCAGGGCAATTATGCCTGTGCAGAAGGAGCACTCGCTGCCGGATGCGACTTTTTCGGTGGTTACCCGATAACACCATCGACAGAAGTTGCTGAACAGATGGCACTGCGCCTTCCAAAAATGGAGAGGACATTCATTCAGATGGAGGACGAGATTGCCAGCATATCCGCGGTAATAGGCGCATCATGGACCGGAGCAAGGGCAATGACAGCGACAAGCGGGCCGGGATTCTCCCTTATGATGGAGAATCTCGGATATGCCGTCATGACTGAGACACCACTTGTGGTAGTTAACATCCAGAGGGGCGGCCCTTCAACAGGACAGCCCACAATGTCGGCACAGGGCGACATGATGCAGTGCAGATATGGATCTCACGGCGATTATTCGATAATCGCACTAACACCATCAACTGTTCAGGAGATGTTTGACCTTACAGTGAAGGCATTCAATCTTGCCGACAGGTTCAGATGTCCTGTATTCCTGATGTCAGATGAGACAATAGGTCATATGAGGGAGAAGATAACCATCCCCGACTCTGTGGAGATCATACCACGTAAACCCTTAAAGGAAGGGATGCTGCCTTTTGAACCGGAAGAAGACGGAGTGCCGGGATTTCCGGAGTTTGGAAAAGGCTACAGGACCCACGTGACAGGACTTACCCATGACACAAGGGGATATCCGGATGCCACAGACTGTACAGTTCATGCAGATCTGGTACAAAGGCTCAGGGATAAGATAGAGTCGAAAAAAGAGGAGATTGCAGACTTTGACCTCGTCAATACCTCTGCTGAGATCGTCTTTGTCACATACGGCCCTGCCACACGAACGGTCAGGCAGCTGATGAAGGAGAGAGATGACATCCTGATAGGGCATCTCAATATGAGAATGGTCTGGCCGTTTCCGGATCATGCACTGGCAGAATTTGCCAATGCAAAGGTCTTCATAGTCCCGGAGATGAACCTCGGCCAGATCGCAGGCGAGGTTAAGAAGAATACCAATGTGCCGGTTCTCTCTGTACCAAAGATTGGCGGTGAGATGCACACGCCGGATGAACTCATGAAGGCAATGGAGGAATACCTGTGAGCAGTAAGATAAAGGACTGGCTGAGGCAGGATCGGCTTCCGCATATATACTGCACAGGGTGCGGAAACGGCACAGTCATAAACTGCACACTAAGCGCAGTCACACAGATGGGCTGGGAGATAGACGACACAGTATTTGTATCCGGAATCGGATGCTCATCACGTGCATCAGGATACATCTCAACCGATTCCCTGCATACCACCCACGGGCGTGCACTCGCCTTTGCCACCGGAGTAAAGATGGCAAAACCGGAGCTGAATGTGGTTGTATTCACAGGCGACGGGGATCTCTCTGCAATAGGCGGAAACCACTTCATTCATGCCTGCCGGAGAAATATTGACATGACAGTCATCTGCATAAACAATATGATCTACGGGATGACAGGCGGGCAGGGAAGCCCGTGCACGCCGGAAGGAAAATATTCCACCACAACCCCTTACGGCGCTCATGAACCTGCCTTTGACCTGGCAGAACTTGCAGCAGCCGCAGGTGCAAACTACTCTGCACGCTGGACAGCATACCATGTCAAGCAGCTTTCCGATGCGATTAAAACCGGCCTTGAAAAACCCGGTCTGTCATTCATCGAATCAATAACACAGTGCCCCACCTCATACGGCAGAAGAAACAAACTGAGGACGGCCTCAGATATGCTTGAGTATATGAGAACAAATGCGCTCCTGCTCTCAAAAAAGAGAAGAATGGAGGAGATCGGAGAAGAAATTCCGGCAGAGCGATTCACAGTAGGTGAGTTTGTCAACCGGAATAAACCTGCAATGGGGGTGCCAAAGTAATGAGGCATGAGATTCTCTTTTCAGGATTCGGAGGACAGGGGATAATCCTCTCCGCCGTAATTCTTGGGAAAGCAGCGGCAATCTATGATGAAAAATTTGCAGTCCAGACACAGGTGTACGGCCCGGAAGCCAGGGGCGGCGCTTCCATGAGTGCGGACATCATAGATGACGATGAGATATTATACCCAAAGGTGAGCAACCCGGACATTTATGTGATAATGTCACAGCAGGGGTATGACAAATACGGGACAAAAGCAGAGCAGACTGACTGTATGCTCATCGACTCCGGGCTTGTCTTCTCAAGGCCGGACTGTAAGTACTTTGAGATACCTGCAACCGAAGAAGCCAAGAAGAGCCTTGGTCGGCCAATCGTTGCAAACATCATAATGCTTGGCAGTCTTGTGGCAGCAACAGGCGTTGTGAGCAGGGAGGCAATTGAGATGGCAGTGCTTGACAGCGTGCCCAAAGGAACAGAACAGCTCAACTTAAAGGCACTGAATGCAGGATTTGAAATAATTGACAGAGGAGGAGTTCTCGATTGAAACTGCTTGAATACGAAGCGAAGGATATTTTCAGGGAATATAACATTCCGGTAGCGAAAGGATATACAGTAACAAAAGCCGGTGAGATAGACGGACGTGAGAAGGAATTCGGCGATGAGATAGTCTTAAAGGCACAGATCGATGTCGGAGGAAGGGGCAAGGCCGGCGGCATCATCATAACAAAAACCGGGGATGCCATGCAGGAGGCATCAAAACTCTTTACAAAGGAAATAAAGGGAATTCCGGTTGAAAAGATCCTCATAGAAGAGAAACTTCCAATCTTAAAGGAATATTACGTCAGCATCACAATTGACCGTTCAAAAAAGATACCTGTTATTCTCTTCTCCTCAGACGGAGGAGTTGAGATTGAGGAGACAGCAAGGACAAATCCGGATGCCATCCAGACCGTAAGAATAACCCCGATTCTTCATGAAATACCGTCATTCATGATGAGAAGGCTACTGAAGGACGCACCAAAGGAGTTAGCCCCGGTAATAAATTCACTGTACAGGGTATTCTGCGAGAAGGATGCACTGCTGGCAGAGATAAATCCACTGGTTGTCACAGAGAAGGGCATCTATGCCGCAGATGCCAAACTTGTAATTGATGACAATGCCCTCTACAGACAGGGCATAAAGGTAAACCGTGACCTTACAGACCGGGAAAGAAGGGCAGAAGAGTTTGGATTTTCATATGTCGAACTGGAAGGTTCAATCGGAGTTATCGGAAACGGTGCAGGACTTACCATGTCCACCCTTGATCTTATTGAATATTACGGCGGAAAGGCCGCAAACTTCCTCGATGTAGGCGGAGGAGCGGCCCGTGACAGAGTCTGCAATGCAGTACAGCTTGTATCTGAGATGCCGGGTGTGAAAGTTATAGTAGTAAACCTGCTTGGCGGCATTACAAGATGTGACGAAGTCGCTGCCGGAATCATAGATGCAGGTGTGCCGCAGAAGGTTGTTGTCCGCCTTGCAGGGACAAACGAGCATGCCGGAAGAGAGATGCTTAAGGAGAAGGGCTATGATATGCCTGACACCATGGAAGATGCCGTAAAAACCGCTGTGGAGGTTGCAGAAGAATGATATACGGAGATAAAAATACCCCTGTGATAGTGCAGGGTGCAACCGGAAAGCAGGGTGCATTTCATATAGATCTCATGAACCGCTACGCCGATGAGGTGGGCGGAAGAGGAGTCGTTGCAGGAGTTACCCCCGGAAAGGGCGGACAGGAAGTGAACGGAGTTCCGGTGTACAACTCAGTACGGGAAGCTCTGACAGAGCATGACGCAGAGGTAAGCGTACTCTTTGTACCGGCGTTCGCAGCCGGGGATTCAATAATGGAAGCAGCATACAACGGCATAGAGACCGTAGTTGCAATCACCGAACATATACCGGTCCATGATGCTATGTGTGCCATATCATATGCAAAGATGGAAGGGTGCAGCGTAATCGGGCCAAACTGCCCGGGAATTCTCTCACCCGGAGAAATAAAACTCGGCATCATGCCGGCACATCTTGCAATGCCGGGAAATACCGGAATAATTTCGAGAAGCGGAACCCTCACCTACGAGGTTGTCAATGAACTCTCAAGGGCCGGCATAGGGCAGAGCAGCATTGTCGGAATCGGAGGCGATCCGGTGATTGGCCAGACTTTTGTTGATGTTCTTGAGAAGTTTGATAATGACCGTCAGACAAAGGCTGTGGTCTTAATCGGCGAAGTCGGGGGCAATCTTGAGGAGGAGGGTGCATCATACACCGACCTGCCCATAGTTGCATATATTGCAGGAGTATCAGCACCGCCTGAGAAGAGGATGGGGCATGCAGGTGCAATCGTTGCCGGAGGAGAAGGTGATGCAAAATCAAAGATCAGACGACTTGAGGAGATCGGAATAACGGTTGCGAAAAAGCCGTCGGAGATCCCGGAACTGATAGAAGAGATGATCTGAAGCCCGGAAATATCCGGACAAACAAAAAACCACATTACACATAATAATACAACCATATTTTGGCAGTCATACAATAAGGAGAGGATAAAAACGGCTGAAAACTGCACAGACAAGGCTCTGCTCATGATGGAGAGCGCAAAGAAGATTGCAGGCGAGATAGGGGCGAAGGCCATAGTTTCATTCATAAGGGATGTTGAATTTGAATCTGAAATTCCGGTAATAAGAGTAGAGGATCTCCAGCTTGATGTCTTAAAAGACTTAACAATGCATGACATCCTTGAAATTTCTGAAAAACATCTGCATGATGCTGCGGTTCAGATATATCTCCTCAAAAATTTTGCAGAAGGGCAAGTCGTTGCAGTCTTTCCCTACGCTCTTGTGATATATGATATCGATCAGGGAAAGAATTTCATTGACCTGAAATCATTTGAAGATATAATCACACGTGATGTGATGTCAGCTGTTCTCAGGCTTGCACTGAATGTTGCAGTTGAAGGGCGTGAAGGCAGGCCCATTGGCACGGCATTTATTATGGGGGATCCGGAGAAGATACTGGCGCATTCATACCAGGCAATAATCAACCCGTATAAAGGCCAGGCAGAAGAAGACTGCGATATAAAAAATGAGAACAACTGGGAGAGCATCAAGGAGATTGCACAGATAGACGGTGTCTTTGTAATTGATGAAGCCGGGCATATTGTCTCAGCCGGAAGATACCTCAATATAAATACCGCCTCAAATAATCTTCCCGGAGGGATGGGAGGACGGCACCTTGCCACTGCGGCGATAACACTTGACATTCCGGTTATAGGAGTAACAGTCTCTGAATCCGGCGGAGTGGTGAGGGTATTCCGTGACGGGAAATGTGCAATAACCATACGATCTGACATCAGAATCAGATAATTTTTAAAATCAACCACTTTTTACCATTATTTCAACCGGAATACCTGATCCTTAGACCCCAATAATTACCTACAATCATAATTGGAGTGTGAAAATATATTTATAGAATCATTACTAAATTTTAGAATATTACATAGGAGACTGAGAATTCAATATGCCAAGAAATATTTCAGTAGAGAGACTGACACAGACACCAATCGAAAAGCAGCAGATCGAAATTGCAGAGAGAAAGTGCATAGGACATCCTGACAGTATTGCAGATGGAATTGCAGAGGCAGTATCAAGGGCACTATCAAATGCTTATCTTGAAGAGTGCGATGCAATCCTTCACCACAATACAGATCAGGGCGAGATCGTTGCCGGAGAATCAATGCCGAAGTTCGGCGGCGGAGATATACTCAGGCCGACATATGTCCTCCTCACAGGACGCGCAACCAAGAACTATGAAGGCAAGAGTATTCCTACTGATTCAATCGCACTCAAAGCAGCACGCGATTACATCAAAGATACCCTACAGTATATCGACATGGACAGTGACGTAATTGTTGACTGCCGTATGGGTGTCGGGTCATCAGACTTAAGGGACGTATTTAAGGCATGCAATAACAATCCAATTCCGCATGCAAACGATACATCATTTGGTATAGGACACGCTCCGTTCAGCGATCTTGAAAAGATAATTCTCAGTGTAAGCGAGCACATTGATGGAAATGTCAGGCCAAAAAAACCGGTTATAGGCACAGATATTAAGATCATGGGACTCAGAGAGAATGATGACATATCACTTACACTCTGTGTGCCGATGGTGGACAGATTCTGCTCCGGGATGGATGAGTACAACGAAGCCAAGGCATTTATGACTGAAGAAGTCAGAAAAGTTGCATCCGCTTCCACAGACAGAAAGGTAAATGTATTCGTAAATACCGGTGACAACCCTGAAAACGGCAGCATCTTCCTGACAGTCACAGGAACTTCAGCCGAGATGGGCGATGACGGCAGTGTCGGCAGAGGAAACCGCTGCAACGGACTTATCACACCACAGCGCCCGATGAGCATGGAAGCCACAAGCGGCAAAAATCCAATCAACCACATAGGAAAGATATACAACCTCCTCTCAACCGAAATTGCGAAGGAGTGTGTTGCAAAGGTTGACGGTATTGACGATCTCTACATCAGGCTCTTATCCCAGATAGGAAAGCCGATCGATCAGCCGCTTGTCGCAAGTGCACAGTATATCTACAACGGTGATGGCAGTGAATCTGAAATCGGGAAAGATATCAGCGCAATTATTGACGACAATCTTGCTGACATCAGAACAATTACCGAGCGTGTCATCCGCGGTGAATTAAAGACATTCTAATTACAAACTCTTTTTTCAATTATGACTTCCAGGCAAACAGAGAAGAGAATTCTCCGTCTTGCAATTCCAAACAAAGGCAGAATTGCAAACCCAATCATTGAACTCATCGAGGACAGCGGACTTATTCTGCAAAACAGCGCCAACAGGAAACTGATTACACAGACTTCAGATCCTGCAATAGAAGTCCTTTTTGCACGTCCGGTTGACATACCCGCCTATGTGGCAAACGGTGCGGCAGACCTTGGCATCACAGGCAGGGATATGGTTATGGAGAGAGGTGTGGATGTTGAGGAACTTATGGACCTTAAATCCGGAAAGGCGACCCTTGTGATTGCCGTCCCTGATGACTCAGGTATAACGGAGATCAGAGATCTTGACGGTAAAAAGATTGCAACCGAATTTCCGGGGATCTGTGAGAGATATTTCAGGAATGAAAAGCTCAGTGTCTCAATTGTATCTGTGGGCGGAGCATGTGAGGCAGCGCCTTATCTTGGGATTGCCGATGCTATCGTTGATCTCTCAAGCTCAGGAGACACAATCAGGACGAACAACTTGAGAGTAATATCAGAAATTTTAGTGTCAACAACGATAATCATTGCAAACAGGGATGCACAGAAGATTTACAGTGATAAGATAGCTGAATTCTGCCTTGCAATTGAGAGTGTGCTGCGTGCAAAGGGCAAGAAGTATCTGATGATGAATGTCCACAGAGAGGCACTTGAAGCCGTCAGAAATGTCCTGCCCGGACTTTCCGGCCCGACAGTCATGGATGTGGCATCAGAAGAAAATCTGGTGGCAGTACATGCCGTTGTATCGGAAGAGCATCTGTATGGACTTGTCAGCAGCCTGAAAAATGCAGGTGCAAGAGACATTCTTGTGGTTCCTATCGAAAGAATGATCAGGTGATTTGATCGTGAAGATATTTCCCGCAGTTGACATCCTGGGCGGGCAGTGCGTTCAGCTTGTACAGGGCAGAAGGGAGAGTTCAACAGAGTACGGCAATCCTCTGACATGCGCATCCGGATGGATAGAAAAAGGGGCTGACTGCCTGCACATCATAAACCTTGACGGTGCATTCGGTGATGCAGGGGCAAATGCAGAGATCATCAGGGAGATTATTGATGAGACCGGAGTATTTATTCAGCTTGGAGGGGGCATCAGAAGCACTGAGGATGCCTCAGGATGGCTGAATACCGGCGTAGACAGGGTTATCATCGGAACGATGGCAGTGAAAGAACCTGAGACTGTCAGAACCCTTGCTGACGAATGGGGCAGTGAGAGGATCTGTGCCGGAGTTGATGCAAAGGGCGGACAGGTCGTTGTGAAGGGCTGGGAGGAGTCGGCGGGCGGCTATCTCTCCTGGGCAGAGAAGTTTGAGGAGCTTGGAGCCGGATCACTGCTCTATACCAATGTTGATGTTGAAGGACTTGAAAGGGGAATATCCTCACAGCCTGTACGGGACCTGATAGCAAAGACAAAAATCCCTGTCATAGCCTCCGGCGGCGTGACCTCGGCTGACGATGTCAGGGAGTTATATGAGATGGGTGCCGGAGGAGTTGTACTCGGTTCTGCCCTTTACAGTGGAAAAATTAACTTTAAGGATGCCCTGGAGGTGATCAGATGAGAAAAGCTGAAGTTAAGAGAGAGACCTCTGAAACAGAGATATCCATAACCTTTGACCCTGACGGAAGCGGAAATGTCAGTTCAGATACAGGGATTCCATTCCTTGACCATATGCTGAATGCCATGGGAAAGCACGGCGGTTTTGATCTGGATATAAAAGCGAAAGGTGATCTTGAGATCGACTGCCACCACACAATGGAGGATATAGGAATTGTACTGGGGCTTGCTATCCGGAAATCTGCCGGGGACAAGAGAGGCATTAAGCGGTTTTCTCATACCGCGGTTCCTATGGATGAAGCAATAGCCCACGTGACGCTTGACTTCGGCGGGCGCTTCTATCTTGTGATGAAAGGGGAGTTTTCAGGAAGGGACATATCAGGCATACCACCTGATATGTTTGAGCACTTCTTCTACAGCCTCTGCTCAAACGCAGGAATAACGGCCCACATTGCCTTTGAAGGCAGAAACGACCACCACATATGTGAAGCCATCTTCAAAGCCTTTGGAGTGGCCCTGTGTGACTCTGTAAGGGTTATGAAAGGAAAGGGCATCCCAAGCACAAAGGGTGTTCTGTAAAAAGCAGCATTCCACGCAGTGCCGGAAATATATAACCTGAATTCTTTTTTTTACAGAGCGGTTCCGGCAGAATTCCGGTGCATAAAAATTATTATTGATCATTACCGTTTTACCAACCGGCATTGCAGCCACAATACCATGAAACCCGCATTTGGACTATATGAAAAGTAGAGTACCCGGATTTAAGCAAAGGGTATAAAAGAGGCAAAAAAAGTCATTCATAAGCCGGTATTTCAGCCTGTACGCAGATAATGAATGAAACATTCAGATATTTCATAGAAGCAGTACTGACAGAAGACCGAAACGACAAATATCAGATCCGGGAATAACAAATGAGAAATTTGCGAAAACAGTTCAGAATTATATTTACAGTTTTTGAAAAAAGAAGGTTTCAGGCATTTACTGCCATGTCAACATCTTCCTTCTTGATTGTCTTGCGTCCTGCATGCTGAGCATACTTTGCTGCCTCTGTTGTCAGAGTTGCAATGTACTCTTCTGCTGCGTCAACAATTGCCTGTGCTGCATCTGAACCGACTCTCTCTGCGCCGTGTTTCTTTGCAATTCTTACTACTGCTGCAATAGGTAGATCATTAGCCATTGAAATTCAACCTCAAATGAAAGTATATCGGCAGATATAAAAACCTTTTGGGATTTAAACGTGATTTAAACTTATTTTCAGAAAAAATAGTTTTAAACACAATAAACCGGACATTATCAACACCACACCCAAATCGCAAAATCAACGATAAAATACGGCCAAATCTAAAAAATAAGAACCCAGGCAAGCCAGATTTATTCAGAGAGCGCTGAAGCGAGTAAAATGGCATTGGAATAATCTGGTGAGGCGCGCGAAGTATCCACAAATATTTTGCCAAGATTTACCACAGGTGCTCCATGTGCAAAACCCCCTCCAATCATGGTAAGCGTACGAAATATCAGGTTACCGGAGATGCCATCCGGAGCGATGATTATACCGTGATCTTTTATAGCATCCTCAATAAGAATCTCACAGTGATCAGAACCTGTAATCTTTGCGGCAAGTTCAGCATCTGCAAGAGAGCGATCCACAGCCTCATGCCTGCCGGCATCACCATAGCGCCCTCCGGATAGTATCGCGACCTTATCGCTGATGCCGAATTTCGGCGCAATACCACGCGAATAATTTACAAAATCGATCTTATCACTGACAGTCCAGCCCTCATCAACCCCGACAGGCGCGAGAATAAACCTCCTGCCATCAGGGGTTTCAAGAAATGCAACCCTTTTAAGAGAACCGCACCCCGAAAATTCCTTAAGAAACCCAAGAGTGCGATTTGCCGGAAGTGTCCCCCGTACAGCCGCAGATATCTTTCCGCTATACAAATCCCTGATCATGGACTCCCAGGGCTTTTCGCATACATAAGTATCACAGGCAATATCAGATGCCCGGCCACTGTAAACCCTGACATCAAAATTTCCGGAAGTCAGTTCTGATACCTGACCAAAGACCTTGCCACCGTCATCCCCTGCACCTATTCCGATGATAATAAAAATTCACCTCACTCAATATACAGGCCCATAATACCCTCTTTTGTGAGGTCAAATACAGAACTTTCCTTATTGTGGTATTTTATAGTCAGGTTTGATGTATCATCGACATAACCAATATCCGCAGCCTGCATACCGGCAGCCCCGAAGAGTGAAATAATTTCATCCACGCATTCTTCCTTTGCAGTAAGAATAAAACCCATTCCGGGATACATCCTTACCCAGTGCGAGAACGGGATGTCAAGTGCAGAGAGATCCGGCCTTGGAATCTTTGCAAGGTCAATAACAGCGCCTTTTCTGCTGGTTTCAAGAAGCATTCCAAGAGTCCCGATTACACCAGGATTGCTGATATCCTTTCCGGCAGTGACAAGATGTCTCTGCCCAAGCTCCTGCATAACCCCAATCTGTAAACGAAGCTCTTCAGGGGATCTGAGTGTCGCAGAGTCCCAGTTGAGTGCACAGGAAGGATGGATACGCCCGTCAAGATCAAAAGCGGCGACAACCCTGTCACCCGCACAGGCAGTATGGGAATAGATAGCATCATCAGTCTTTACAATGCCCATTATTGCCACATCAATGGCTGAAAAATCCGTATCAGGATGCAGATGCCCGCCTACAACAGGCACTCCGAATTTTGATGAGGCATCTGACATACCCCTGAGTACCTCATGGCAGATCTTCTCATCCTCAACAGAGAGAATATCAACCATAGCAAGAGGTTTACCTCCCATAGCTGCAATATCATGAACATTTACAAGAACAGCACAGAAACCCGCCCAGTACGGATCTGCCCGCATAAGCATGCTCCAGATACCATCAGCAGCAAGTAAAAGGCCATCCTTACCATTCCGTATGAGAGCCGCATCCTCTCCAAAAGAGACGACCACATCCTCAGACTGAAAATTGAAGGCATGAACTATCTCACCTATTGCATGTTTCCTTCTTACTCCCGCATATTCACGGACCGTTTTTGCTATATTATCTGTGGAACAGTTTTCCTCCACAACGAACACCATCCTGACCTATATTTTAACCTTTTATAAAATAAGATGTCTGATTCTGTATCCGGAACATTAAGGCTGCTCCATTACCGGACACCAGATATTTTTACAACATAACAACCATAAATAACTGTACTGTTCTATGCTTGACTGGGTTGAAAAATACAGGCCGAAAACTCTGAAAGATATCATTGGTAACCGGAATTCCGCCCGCCAAATGGCGGAATGGGCCAAAAACTGGGATTTCGGAAGAGAGCCGCTTCTTCTCTACGGCAAACCGGGTATAGGCAAAACTTCTGCCGCATATGCTCTTGCGAATGACATGAAGTGGGAGATAATTGAGCTTAACGCCAGCGATCAGCGTACAAAATCGATCATTGAGAAGATAGCCGGAAGCTGTGCAACAACCATGAGCCTCACCGGCGCAGAAAGAAAGCTGCTGCTCTTCGATGAAGCTGACAATCTTCACGGCAGTGCAGATAAAGGCGGGGCAAGAGCCATCCTGGACATAATCAAAATCTCCAGACAGCCGATCATTCTCATTGCAAATGACAGCTATGGCATTGCAAAGGAGCTAAAATCAGCGTGTGAACAGGTTCAGTTCAGGGCACTCACCGCAAAAACCATAGCTGCCCATCTGCGTGACATATGCTCACTTGAGAACCTGAAATGCAGTGAATCAACCCTGAACGAAATTGCTGAAGGGTCAGCCGGGGATATGAGATCAGCACTGAATAAACTGTACGCGGCAGGTGTTGGAGAAGAGTCCTTAACAGACGAAGCAGTAAGCACTGCCTCAAAGGACGAGCGGGCTTCAATATTTGATCTTGTGGGATCAGTGCTGAAATCAAGGGAAGACAGGAGACTTTTGCAGCTTTCAGCCGAAATTTCAGAGACACCTGATGTTATGTCACAATGGATTGAGGAGGGCGCTTCATACATCAAAAATGAGAAGAAAAGAGCAGAAGCATATCATTACCTCTCCGAATCAGACATTTACATAGGCAGAACATTCAGCAGGCAGTACTACACACTCTGGAGATATGCCTCTGCACTGATGCTTATAGGCACAGCATATGCCGCAGAGGGAGAGGGAATATCAGCAAGAATAATGCCGCCTTCAAGATGGAGAAAGATGGCAGGCGCAAGAAAACAGAAAGGTATCAGAAATTCTGTATTCAACAGCCTCTCAGAGAGATATCACATGCCCTCGGACACACTGCGCGATGATTATGTAAACCTGATATCAGTTCTTATTGAAAAAAACCCGGTTGGATTTGCAAGGGAGACAGGCTTTGACAGGGACGAACTCGACTTCTTCCTCCATGACAGAACAAAGTCCGCAGATATAATAAAACAGATAAAAAAAGAGGAGAAAGAGAGGGAGAAAGCTGAAAAAGCATCTAAGAAGAGAGAGGCTCCAAAGAGGGAAAGTACAAAGAAGCAGCCGGAAATTCCGGAAGGAAAAGATCAGGTCACCCTCAAAGCTGCATTTCAGAATAATTCCTCAGATGAGAATAAAGCATGCAGTAAAGGAATAAATGACGATGAAACCACCAAAAAAGAGCCTGACTGCGAAAACGGCAGCCTGGATAAAAAGAGAGTCACACAGGCCACACTTTTTGACGGATTTTAAAAAACCTTTTTTCAGCAGTATTTACGCAGAATTACACCGCAGTCGATGATTTCTCCGCCGTCCATATAGATCTCACATCCAAGATGATAGACAATCAGATCAGAACCCACCTTATCAGCAATTGAGATCATTGAAGGAATCATCTCAATTCCGGGGCGCACAGAGTATATCACCTCCTTGTCTGCGTAAAGGGTAAGATCTGGCGAATATACATCATCACAGTTAAACTCAATGCCATAATCATCAGAGTATTTCCGGATGTCAACCGCTGAAACATCAACACCCCTCTCTTTAAGTGCCGCTGCCACATCCGGATTTCTGCCTATGCCGATTTCAATGGCAGAGCTGTAATTATCTGACAGATAATCTGCGATTCCTGCTTCAATATCCTTATAGCAAACCATAACGTACATAATAATCTGAATATGGGAATTCTTATCTTTTGGGATAATGACGTGGACAGAGACATAAGAAAGTCTGCTGAGAAGATGATATCAGTTATACTTGATATGCCTGTTAAGTCACAGGGAAACACTGTTATGCTCAGAGGATATGACCGGACAAAGAACCAGAACGATGCAAGCAGAATTCTTGGTGACATGCAGGACTTTTATACACGCAGGATGGGGTGCGGCAACTCCATACTGATAGTGACAGGAAAAGACCTCTATATACAGGGAAGGGATTTTGTATTCGGGCTTGCAAGGCCAGGCATAAACGTATCAATTGTCTCAAATGCCAGGCTGAAGAACAGCTGGTACGGGCGGCAGGATAATGTGGACGATATGATTGACAGGCTTGTTAAGGAGGGTACACATGAATTATGCCACTGTATGGGCCTTGACCACTGTGATAATCCGGAATGCATCATGTACTGCCCGCAGACACTTGACGAACTTGACCGGAAGAAGAAGACACTCTGTGAAAAATGCTATCAGGAGTTAAACATCTATAAATTTACAGAATCTGCGGATTAAAAAGATATTCCGGAAACATAAACCAGAGCGTAATATCGCCAGAATGGGATAAAATCAGCGAGATAAGGCAAAAAACATCAATTATGCCCGTCCTGACCAAAAGTTACCGGAATAAAAAACAATAATTAATCATATGGAGATATTTAACTGAATGGACTCCAGAAGGCTGGACATAATTGCACTTATTTCTGCACTTGCAATAGTCGTTGCAATATCCTTCATACTGAATACGCCAGCCGGAGATACCGCCGGTTCTGATAATGAAGGGGATTTTGTAAAAGATATTTACAGCCATGTACAAAATATCCTGAAAAGCGTCATGCCGTCTGATGACAGTAATGAACCGGAAAAAGCAGCCACTGACTCATCAGCTGCCGCTGCGGAGCTTTCACGCTACAGAACTGACACGGCATTTATATCTGCTGAAGAGGAGAATAACCAGAACGGCAGAAAAGTCTCGTGGGCAATGGACTACTATACCCCGTCTGTCAGAACTGCGGCAGACATAATGATACCCGAAGAGCATGGCGGTGTATTTACAATAGAGCAGGTGTGCGACATCTGGGACGGTCTAAAGGAGGAATGGACGAAGGAGAGTTCCGGAGGAATAACAGATGTCCAGCCTGCAAGCAGAACTGTTCATCTTGGCTATTCAGGAGATGATGCCGATTTTGCCGTCACAATGGCCTCATTTATAAAAGCAATAGGCGGTGAGGCAAGAATACGCACAGCCTGGAGTCCGGAACTTGGAGAGCACACATATGCTGAATTATTTCTGGGAGATAACAGCATATTAGGCAAGAAAGTTATTAACAATAATAAATATGCCGCATTCAGAGCAAATAATTCATTTATATATGATTATGATCCCTCCGGCCTTACTGTTATGAGGTACAGGTACAGTGTTATCGGGGTAAATAACCCGCCTGCTGAAATAGAAGGAGTGACCGGTTCTGATGGAAACGCAGTCAGTACAGAAGTCAGCTCAGCAGTAAGCACCCAGAATGCGATATTTGATCTCCTAAATTTCGGAGCCGATGATACCATTACAGCGGTGGTAACCACCGGCACAGATACAAGAGATAATGACAAACCTGTTGAATATTCACACCCGCTTCTGACAATAATGAATGAACCGGAGAAATACGGCGAAATATGCTACAGATATCCTGAACTGATCAATTACCTGCTCCTTTTTCCGGAGATAAACACGGCAGACTTTGAACTTATGTACATTCAGGTCAGATACGGAGAGAAGGATGAGAACTACCACAGGGACAGGAATGTCAGGGATGTCGCCTATACATACAATTACGAGAATGACGGTTCAAAGACATACTGGATGAAGATGGACTACAACGGAAGGTATCCCGGAGATATACTATATCCGGATTCCGGCACTTCAACTGTATATTATTCCGATGGCACATGGGACAACCTCAGAGTAAATGACATGTCAGGCCTGGCATAACCGGAATCACGGTGAACAGTAGAATATAATGCAGAACTTTCCGTAAATAATCCGGGCCTGACTGAAAAATCCGGGAGATGAAACTGATGGACCAAAAAAAAGGACTGATAACACTGATCGCACTCGCCGCAGGAGTGATAATCATCTCCCTTATATTCTTTCAGACGGCAGAAGGGGCATTATCAAACCCATATCCATATGATGAGAGCACCAAGGCCACATATACCGATTACAACAGCCATAAAGCCGCCATGTACAGAGATGCGCTTCAGACCGGAGATCCGGAGATAAAAAAATTCACGCAGATACGGATCAAGCCTCAGAATTCAGGAGGGCCGGATATTGCGAAGATCTGTGACCTCTGGGATTATGCAAACGATGAATGGACCATTGTCAGCGACCCACGCGGGCCTGAATTCATATCGCCGGTAACTGAAACGGCGAAGGCGGATCTGCACGGAGACTGCGATGACTTTTCAGTCTTTCTCTCAGGCATGATAAACTCCCTTGATATTGATACAAGAATTGCCGGTGTTGACAATACAGGTGTAAATCCCGGCCACGCATATCCTGAAGTATATATCGGAAACAGCGAATCTGACATCAGAACTGCCGGAGAATATATCAGACAGAGATATGACTGTATAAATGTCTATTTTTCATCTTCAGACAATGGAGGAGAAACAGGATACTGGCTGAATCTTGACTGGAGAATTGGTATTCCCCCACCGGAAGGCTACTATATCTACGGAAAATCCGGCCTGATCCATGACATTTACCATCCAGGAGGAGAATATTACAGCCCGGAAAAAACTGTAGCATATTTTTATCCTGACGGGGAGTGGAATAAGGAATCCAAACAGGTCATCTATTTTGGAAAGACTAAATTCGGGGAGCCGAAGATATATGGAATTTAAAAGGTTTTTTTTGCTGGGTCTGGTACTCTTTGCCTTCATAATTATTCCGGGCTGCTCTGAAGAGGACGAATGCGGCCCTCTGATCTCAGACATTGACAGACTCGAAAAATCAGCCGATGAAAGATTAAAAACACTTGATTTATCAGATGCAGGTGACGGAATAACAGTTGCACAGACAGATGCCTCAAAAGAGCAGTATTACGAGGCCCTGACCATAATTTTCAGCATCAGGGATATGGAGTGTATGGATGTATTCATCTACAACAACAGGTTACGGTATCTACAGCTTAAATATGATACTCTTGATGTGTATCAGTCTGTTAACGGACTTGAAGAGAGAACAGAGGTAATCTTTGCATCCGGCCCTTCGGAATTTAAAATAGAAACTGCAGATATTTTAACCGGTGCTGAAATTCTGGACAGGAGAGCAGAATATCTTGGATATATGGCAGATGAGATCAATCAGAAGGCTTTAAGCAAAGAGAGCCAGGATATAATCACAAAAATAAAAACAGACCTTGAAATACAGCAGTCAAGGCTCAGACAGATCTCCGGACTTCTTCTCCCGTACAGATAATATCTATCTCCCCGGATCACGTTAGCGATTACAAAATGTGAAAAATCCCGGTATAGTAATTATTGCCGGAATATACACTCATCCATAAGACTGAACTGCAATAATTCCCCAAAACTTATTGGATCTCAGACCTTAAGAGATAATGACTAATACGGAAGAGAAATATGGGCTACTACTCATCACTATTAAACAGAAAATTCAAAGACGTTGTAGGCCAGCGTTATGACGAAATTATGAAGGATTATAAGGAATTCTTCATATCTGAAGAGGAGTATCTGGAGACGGAGATCAACAGAATCCTCTTCCCTCTGGACATCTCAGTGAAAAGAATTCCGGAGAGCATGTACGACCTTCTTGAGCTGTATAACGGAGAAATAACCCTGGTGTACATTACTGACAGTTATATCTGTTCAGTTATAGAAGAGGTATTAGGCAGGGATACGGCAGAGAATTACTGTACAGTAAAGGAAAGTATGGGAGAGGAGATTCTGAATGACGTAACCAGAAATCTTGAAAATAAAGAACTTATTGTTAAAAAAAGGATGTTTTCAGGGAACAAATGGGACGATATTGAGAGAATATCCGAAGAGTTTGATATGGTTGCCATCTCAAAGGATTACGGCGGCGGCAGGGCCGACGATAACGAGATCAGCCCGGTCGCACAGAGACTTGTTCAGCTGCTAAAAGTAAATACAGTCCTTTTCTGATGGTTTGATAACATGTTTCCAATTGAAACCCTCGTTGCAATAGCAATCTTTCTGATAACATATGCTCTCATAATAGATGAGAGAATTCACAGGGCTGTTGCCGCAATGTCAGGCGCGGCAATACTTGTCATACTCGGCATAGTGTCCTGGGATGCCATGCTTGAAAACATTGACTTTGGTACGATATTCCTGTTAATGGGAATGATGATCATAGTCAATGTAGCAAGCAACAGCGGTCTTTTTGAATACCTCGCGATAATTACAGCAAAATCAGCAAAAGGAAGCCCGATGAGGGTCTTATTCCTCTTCTCAATAGTAACGGCAGTGACAAGTGCATTTCTCGACAATGTCACAACCGTTCTTCTGCTGACCCCGATGCTGCTGTACATATCAAAGGTAATGGACTTAAATCCGGTGCCATTTCTGTTAGCCGAGATCATCTCCTCAAATGTGGGGGGAATGGGTACACTCATAGGAGACCCTCCAAATATCATGATCGCCTCATCAGCCGGACTTTCATTCAATGAATTTCTGATGATTATGGGGCCGATTGCCTTAGTGGATCTACTGATAGTTTTAGTGATCTTCTTCCTGATGTACAGAAAGAAATTAAAGGTCGATGAAAACGAGAGAATGGCAATAAAAAATACCCTTGACTCACTGGATGAAAGGGCGGCAATTCAGGATATCGAACTATTTAAAAAGTCAATTATCACACTTGGAATTGTAATTGCACTCTTTTTCATGCACAACAACATCGGAGAAATACTTCACATGGTAATTCCGTTTGTTGACCCGTCAATGACTCTTGAACCCGCAGAGGTTGCACTTATAGGAGCTGCACTCATCCTCATCTGGTCAAGGCAGTCTCCGGAGAAGATATTTGAAAAAATTGAATGGCCGGCCCTCTTCTTCTTTGGAGGACTTTTTGTCCTTGTAGGGGGCCTTGTTGAAACAGGAGTAATATCTGACATTGCACAGTTCATGATTGACAATGTGAAAACAACAGGCGAGGCAATGTTTGTTATTGCATGGTTTTCAGGAATTGCCTCTGCAATTGTGGACAATATACCACTTACAGCTGCACTGATTCCGCTGATACATGATATCGGTGCAAATCCGACAACTGCAATAGATACATACCCGCTATGGTGGGCATTGTCGCTGGGAGCATGCCTTGGAGGAAACGGTACTGCCATTGCTGCATCCGCAAATGTTGTTGTCATCGGTATTGGCGAGAGAGAAGGCATCCATATATCATTCATGGACTTTCTGAAGATTGGAATGCTTGTACTCTTCATTACAATTTCTGTCGGACTTTTAATGCTGTATATGATGTTTTAAGGAGGAAATAACAATGAATAAAATATTAGTGCTCCTGGACGGATCAAAATGGAGCCATAAAGCCGCAAAGCATGCCAGAATGCTTGCGGAGAAGAAAGGCAATACTGAAATTGTATTATTTTCAGTAATTGACAGGGAGGAGATCAGATCCACCGCCTTTTATTATTGCAAGCAGAACAACTCATGCAGCATAATAAAAGATTACGAGGAGAAGATCCAGAGAGACACACGCCATGACATAAACGGGGAGATATCTGAAATACTCCTCAGGTTTAACAGAGAGGGCATCAAATGCTCCTCAAAACTGGCTGTTGGACTTCGTGAGGAAGAGATATTAAAAGAGATTGGTTCTGAAGATTACTCATACATTGTTATGGGTGCTTTTGGTAAAAAATCCAATGTGAAAACCGGAACATTATCGGGTATGATAGCAAAGGATGTCGAAATACCTATGATAATCGTTCACTGAATGAATCAGATCTGCCGGCATTTCTGCCTGTACACAGATAATGGATGAAACATCAAGAAATCTGATGATAATGTTTCATGAGAGGAGAATTCACACCAGGATATGAATTCACTCACTTTTCCTTTAAATTTTCAAATTCCAGCGATTTCATCTCAATTTTATTTACAAGGACATTTATATCAGAATTATAATCAGATATCTCTATTAGATTTGGATCATCTTTAGAAACTGATCTCTTCATAATCTCAAATACAGGATTCTTAAGTTCTTTTATAGATGAGACCATCTCATTGATAAAATATTCAAGGCGGTCTATCTTTCCCTCAAGACCTTCCTTCATCTCTTCATATCTTCTCTCCATGGAGATGTCAGTCATCCGGACAGCAATATGAGTTACATCTCCGTCTGAGAAGAGCGGAATCTTCATAAATTCGATGTACTGGATAATGTTATCTTTCTTAAATGATTTAACCGAATAATCTCTACTTTTAAGCCGCAAAATATGCCGGTAATCATCAATATCCCCAAATACTGAAAATCCCGGAATTTCATATAATGGCCGGCTCAGAAAATACTCAGATATTCCGGCACCTCTGCATAGATCAAGGAACAGGGGATTGAAATAAATTATATTCAGAGATTTGTCAATGATAAACATAGGGCTTTTGTCATGCTCAAGAATCTGACGGAATATATTCTTCTTTTCAGCCTTATCCACAGAAGATTTACTTTTCACATGCAGAATTAAACCTGAAAATACCCCTTCATCATTATGTATATAACCGGCATTGAGAACAACAGGATTATCTGATTCAGAAAGTCTCAGAGATAACTGATCAGGCCATACAATATTTCCGCCATCTCCCGAATTTCCCACAGGCCCGATAATGTCCGGTACAAAAATACCTTCAGCCTCAGATTCACTTAACCCGGACATCTCTGAAAAGGCTTTATTTATTCCTGTAAGCCGGAATTCTTTGTCCGCAGCAAATATCGGATCTTTGATATTTCTTATGCTCTTTATGACTGCATCATTATTTATAACGGAACTTTCATCATCCACCCGGCTTTTTATTCTGGATTTATAAAGAGTCATCTCAATGTTGGTATGAAGTTCCCTCTCATTGAATGGTTTAACAAGATATCCGGCAGGTTCTGCCTTAATAGCTCTCTGCATTGTGTCAATGTCTGAATGTGCCGTCAGAAATATTACAGGGACATCATAAAGGGATTTTATTCTTTTGGCTGCATCAACACCATCCATCTCCCCTTTTAACCTGATATCCATCAGTATAAGATCGGGCCTGAGTTCGCCGGCCTTAAGAATTGCATCTTCACCCCTCGTGGTATGACCAACAACGTCATATCCAAGGTTTTTTAATGACTTTTTTATTGCCATTGCAACAATCATCTCATCCTCAACAACAAAAATTTTCTTCATATAAATTATCCATTACTGTACCGGAAAGATCATTATATACTTAAGACCGCCGTTATTTTCAATATCAAGATTACCATCAAGCTGTTCTGCCAGATTTATAATCAGCTCAAAACCCAGGCTGTCGGAATCCTCTATTCTGAAATCCTCAGGAAGGCCACAGCCATTATCTGAGTATATAAGCCTGTAATTATTTGAATTGTCCTTTTTGAGAGAAATAGTTATTTGTCCGGGATTTTCTCCTGAAAAAGCGTACTTCAATGAGTTGGTAATCATTTCATTCAGCATAAGGCTGAGAGGAATACCCTTGTCGAGAGAAAACCTGATCTCAGGATCAATATCGGTCAAAAATCCAACATCTGCACCTCTTGCAGATATCTCATTTATAAGATATGTACCAAGAGATCTGATATGTTCATCAGCATCAACATCTGAAAGGGTATCTGAACGATACATCTTTTCATGAAGCATACTCATCGAATAGACCTGATTGTAGCATTCCTGCAATATATCCTTTAAGCCCTGATCAGATGTATTATAGGAGTGCAGCCTCAGGATACTTGTAATAATCTGAAGATTATTCTTTACTCTGTGATGGACCTCCTTTAACAGTGTCTCTTTCTCCTTAAGTGACTCTTTAAGATTTTCGATGTATAAATTATGGCTGAGATCATAAGCAGCATCAGGTTCCTCAACACTGCTTAAATCTATGACAATTCCCCTGACACCTACCGGGGTATTTTCTCTCATAATAGGGCTTGTAAAGAGCATTGCACCAAATAATGTCCCATCCTTCTTTTTCATGGAATATCTGATTCCAAGCTCCTGTCCATATGATGAGAGGACAATATTGTCAAGTGCACGGTTATGATCCTCAGGAGTTACAAGATCAAGAAAACCAAGACCTTTTTTCAGGTCATCCGGAGAATAGCCCAGTTTGTTACAGCCCCTTTTGTTAAGGAAGACAACATTTCTCTTAATATCCAGTTCAAATACTGTCTGAGGCAGAAAATCACAGAGATCCCTGAATTTCTTCTCAGCCTTTAACAGATAGTCGACCGCATTTTTCTGGTCAGTGAAATCCCTTCCTATTGCCTGATATTCACGGACATTATTATATTCATCAAAAAATGCAACTATATCCCACCTAATCCAGCGAATTCCACCGTCAGGCAGTACTGCCCTGTACTCAACTGATCCGGAAAATTTATCCGGAGTGAGTGAACTGTAAAAATCGGTGAATACTGAGATATCCTCCCCGCACATATCATGTCCAAAAAGACTTCCGGATATCTCATCCGGATTTTTTCCGGTTAATTTACAGTACGCCTCATTGCAGAATGTAATGGTATGATCCTCTCTGAATCGTACAATATATTCAGAATTTACATCCACTACTTCCCTGTAAAGCTCACGGCTCTCGAGCAGTTCTTTCTCAGTTTTTTTGAGTCCGGTTATATCTTCAAAAACCTGAATTGCACCTGTAATATTGCCATCATTATCCTTCAGAAGTTCTGCACTCATTCTGAACCAGATATCATTTATCCCATCCGTATTATTGAAATATCTCGTCTCCTCAATACCATTGCGCCCAAATGCGGATGATTGATATGAAAAGAGTTCTGCATCCCTCCCATTATTATCTATAATCAGATCTGCAAGCATCGGAGTTTTTTTCTTAAAAAAAGGTTTCCACGCATCTCTGGTCCCAATAATATCTCCGGCAGAAATTCCGGTATAATTCTCAAGTGCCACATTCCAGTGTGTAACATTATGATCTCTGTCCATCGCAAATGCCGGAACCGGAAGAAAACTGATGATATTATCCAGAAGTTCATTTATTCTGAGAAGTTCTGATTTTGCAGATAATATATCTGTGAGATCATGAAATGCCATAATAAAACCAAAATTCTTCTGATTCTGTGAGATCATAATAAATAAAAGGTTATATTTTTTTATTCCGTCAGGCGTAACAATTTCGGAGCTTATAACAGACTCTTCCGGTTTTTCTCCATCAATGCATTTTTTTATGGAATTGTGGATCTTTTCACGGTTTTCTCCGGAGAAGAGGTCAAGTTCAAGAACATTTAAGCCTTTAACATCCGGACACTTAAATTTAATCAGATCAGCAAATTTATCGTTTGCATCCAGAATTCTACCTGATTTATCCATATTTACCGCAGGTGCAGGGATATTTCTGAAGAGGGCATTGAAACCGGAAAAATTCTTTATAAACTCCTCACTTAAAAATGAGATGATAAGTGCGACTGAGATCATAACAAGGGCCCTTAGCAGTGTCCCGTCCATAGCACTATTGTCCGGAATTAATATCCAGAAAGACACAATATAAAAGAAAATAATGCCAAGAGAGAGATAAAAACCCTTCCTGCCAAACCAGATTACAAACAGTAAAATTGGTATGTAATACAGATGGGATGATATCAGGGTATAGCCATTCACCAGAAAAAGAATATTTACCAGGATCACCGCTGCAAGAATAGAGAGACAGATCACCAGACGCTCTCTCCTCTGAACTCTAAAAAAAGGTGGATAAAGAGGATCAGACATAATATAACTCCTTGTTCATTATGACATATAAATCTACCAAAATATTCTCATAAAATGGAATAATTTCCATGATAAAAAAAGCACTGAAAATATCAGGCAGATAAGATTTACATCCGGATAATTCCATCCTTATCATGACAAAATGAGATATAACCAGCATATTGTGGTTTGTTTCAATTATCTGTTATAATATAAGTGTAAACCCACACAAAAATATAATATACTACAAAGTACAATAATGTACATCAAAGTATTATCTAAAACAACAGATTGACAGACAGATTCAGGTGAATTAAAAAAATGAAATCAAAAGATATAGCTATTGTAGGAATATGCCTTGCAATCGGGGCAATTCTAAGGTTTGTTGCAAATATGTTCCCCGGGGCCATAGTCGGAAATCCGGTTATTGCCCTGTACTGTCTTGCAGTTATTCTGATAAGACCATCAGTAAAGGAAGCAGCAGGAATCGGACTTGTGGCAGGCGTTATGTCTATGCTTATCAGTCATTCGATATTTCCGCCGGCAAACCTCATCAGTGAACCACTGGGAGCAGTTGTCTGTGCAGTGACATACAGCCTGCTGAGGGAGAAGATACCCATGAAGGAAGCAGTTACAACATTTGTATCAACATGCGTCAGTGGATTTTCCTTCATAGGGATCTGCATGGTTGTCATGCTGGCCTCCTTTGTTGCAGTTCCGACAGGCACAGTTACAGGATTTTTCATTGCTGTTCTTCCGATAATCATAATCACAGCAGTTATTAATTCGGTTGTCACACAGATTCTTTACATTCCGTCAAAGAAAGTTCTGTCAAGATGAATAATCACACTAATAAACTCTGATGTATAACAATATACATCAAAGCATTTTAGCTAAGGGATCAATTATGAAATCAAGGGATATCGCAATAGCCGGAATACTCCTGGCAATAGGTGCAATTTTAAGGTACCTCTCAAACATTGTACCGGGGGCAATAGTAGCCAATCCGATTATTGCCCTGTACTGTCTTGCAATTATACTTATCAGGCCAAAATTGAAGGATGCACTCGGTATAGGCATAGTTGCCGGAATTATATCCGCAATAATCAGCCATTCGATATTTCCGCCGGCAAACCTCATCAGTGAGCCGATAGGTGCACTTGTCTGCCTTGGTGTGTATAATCTCACCAGAAACAGAGTTCCGCTCTCACCCGGAATTTCAACCTTTATTGCAACCCTTGCAAGCGGATTTTCATTCCTGATAATAAGTATTGCAGTGATAATGTCGTCAATTATCTCCGCACCAGGAGAATCATTCACATTTGAGTTATTTGTGCTTACAGTATCCCCGATAATTATCCTGACGGCTATAGCAAACTCTGTGATTACACAGATTCTCTCAATACCATCCTCAAGAATTCTTATGAGAAACTCCTCAGGTATTCCTGAGGACAGTTCAGTTTCCGGGCATGCAGGAGCAACTGCCGGAAAGAAAGAAATAACAGATAAATTTCCGGCCTTCAGATTTGAGAATTATTCGTACAGTTACCCCCAGGGTGAAGGAAAGGCCCTCAGCAGTATTGATCTTGAGATTAAAAAAGGCGAATTTATCCTTGTAAACGGCACAACAGGTGCAGGTAAAACAACATTCTGCCTCGCCGCAGCAGGTATTTTAAACCATGAATATGAAGGGACTTCCGGCGGCAGACTGGAGATTTCCGGAAGGGAAGTCATGGAATATCAGGACATGGGAGAGATTGGAAGCCACATAGGCTTTGTATTTGATGATGCAGATGCCCAGCTCATCTTCACAACCGTAGAAGAGGAAGTACTCTCCGGGCTTGAGAACCGCGGGCTTGATGAAAGATCAGTCAGGGATAAACTTGAGGAGATAATGAACCTCACAGAGATTTCAGGCTTACGATACAGGGCACCGCATACACTCTCCGGCGGGCAGAAGCAGAGGGTGGCACTGGCAGCAACACTTGCTTCAGGAACTGAATGCTTAATCCTTGATGAGGCAACAGCAGAACTTGACACTGAGGCAACTGAGAAGATAATAAAGATCCTCTCAAAACTTAAAAGTGAAGGCAGGACTATCATCGTTGTTGAACAGAAACCAGAAGAGATGTCCGGAATTGCCGACAGGGTAGTCATCATAGATGACGGAAGAATTTCCGGAAATTACCCGGCAGACGAGTATTTCAGAGATTATAACATCCGGAAAGATGATATCGGTGCTGAAGGGGAATGCGCCGGAAAAATATTTTTAAATACCACAGATATTACAGAGAAGAACAGTGACAGGATAGTCGTTGAATTTAAAAATGTCACGCATAATTACGGAAAAGAGACTGCCCTTGACAATGTATCATTAAAGATATTTAAGGGAGAACTGATTGCTATAATCGGTGAGAATGGATCAGGTAAGACCACACTGTCAAAGCATATAAACGGACTCTTAAAACCAACCTCAGGGGAAGTTGTGGTAGCCGGAATCAATACCGCCGGAAGTACTGTCACAGAACTTGCAAAACATGCAGGGCTGGTATTTCAGAATCCTGACACCATGCTCTTTGAGGACAGTGTCGAAAAGGAGATATTATTCGGGCTTAAAAATATTGGTGCTGATTTGACCAAAGATCCGGATTACATCAACAGAATTCTTGACGAGTTCGGACTTTCCGGGAAAAATAATATATTTCCAAGATCAATGAGCCGGGGAGAGAGGCAGAGGCTTGCAATTGCCTGTGTAACTGCAATGAAACCGGAGATTATTATTCTTGACGAACCGACAACCGGACTTGACCCTGAGGAGTCACTCAGGATAATGAATATCATCCGCCGCCTTGCAGCAGAAGGGCATACAGTCATTATGGTCAGCCATGATATGAAGATTGTTGAGAAGCATGCCGGAAGGATCATAAAAATGGAAGGCGGAAAGATTACCGGGGACATTTCATGCAGTATTTCAGGGGTGATCTGATATGGCAGAGATATTACAGTACAAAAGAATAAACGGCATATTTCACAACTTAAATGCACTCTCAAAGGTGCTCTTTTTAATTTTTGTACTGCTGACCGCAATTGCAGCGACTGATCCTGTGATCATTGCCGGGCTTGTGGTAGTTCTGTTCATCCTCTCTGCAATCGGTAAATTTGCAGGTGAACTTGCACGGCAGGTTCCAATGCTTGTATTCCTCTCTGCCGGACTTGTGCTGCTTACTGTTCTTACCATGCAGAGCGGGGATGTGGTTGGTTATCTAATCCCATCTGCAATTCCCGTAATCGGAGGACATATACCGATTACCACAGGTGCCCTTAACTTTGCGGCAATTCTCTCACTGAGATTCTTTGCAATGCTCTTTGCATTCCAGATATTAATCATATCCACACAGCCAAGGGATCTTGTCCATGCACTCCAGAAGGCCAGAATGCCGGTGGACTACACATTAATGCTCCTGATAGCAATCAGGTTTATCCCAAGTCTTCAGCTTGAGGGAAAGAGAATTCAGGAGGCTCAGCTTGCACGGGCATACAATCCGGGCGGCGGAGCAATGGGAAAGGTAAAGTCACTGACACCGATCATAATTCCGCTTGTATCAAACGCTCTTGGAAAAGCAAATGTCCTGGGGCTTACCATCGACATGAGGGGCTTAAGGACAATGAAGAGGACACCGCTTGTTGAAGATCGGTTAAAGAGTGCAGATTATATCTGTATTGCCCTGATTCTTGTTGCAGGTGCTGTGATGGCGGCGTATTTTGCCGGAATTCTGACATTCTAAGATAAATTTAAAAAATAATATTTATTTTTCCCAGCCATTAACTGAACTTATTGTTCTTATTTATTTTCAGAGTACCATCAGGCACTTAACTATCTTACTTCATTTTTTCAGCAACACGAAACAGAATTTCTTCAGCGATTTCCGAATCAAAATTATTTGTCAGGACAACTATGCTTGTATTACACTCAGGCAGACAGTATATCTCCGAGGCAAAACCACCTGATGAGCCATCATGACCAACAAGACGGCCAAAGGGTTTATCAATCACTGCAATACCAAGACCGTAGCCATCCCCGGAGTCATCCGGAACTGTCTGAAGCATCTGTGAAAGGGTATTGCTGCTGATAAACTTCCCGTTCATAAGTGCAGGCATAAATTTAGCAAGATCCTCGGCATTTCCGACAATACCGCCATCACCAAGGCCAAAGCCGTCATTGTACATGGTAACGTCAGTAAATTTTCCGTTAGCCTCTTCATATCCCCTGACAATTCCAGCACCGGTATTTTCCGGACTTTCGAGGTAGCATGAGTTCATACCGACAGGACCGAATATCCGGTTCTCCAGTTCATCAGCAAGTGGATTTCCGGTAATCTTCTCAATAAGAATCTGGAGCAGGACATAATTGTTATTGCAGTATTCAAACTTCTCTCGCGGAGAAAATCCAGGCGGAATATCATAACTGTAGGTTACAACCTCTTCCGCTGTCCACCAGTGGGAGGGATCATCTTCCACTGCATCATCAAATCCATCTGTCATGTAATCCGGAATTCCGCTTCTCATCTGCAGAGTATCCCTGACAGTTGCCTCATCCGCATTTGCAACAGAGGATGCAATATCTTCAGGCAGATAGTTACCAATCGGTGCATCCAGATCAATGAGTCCTTCTTCTGCCAGCTGCAGTACAACCGTTGCAACAAACGATTTTGTTGCACTTGCAATACGGAAGAGATCGTTTGCAGAGACACCCTTCTTCGCCTCAAGATCTGAAAGACCGGCGGTTGCGGAATAAGTGCCCTTATCTCCGGTCACATAAACCACAACTCCGGGTTTATCTGAAAGAGAATATGAATCAAGAATATTACCAAACTGGCTGTCAGGTTCACTAATTTTTCCTACAAAATAATATGCAATCTTTGCAGCGTCTCCGACATCAACTTTTCCGTCATCATTAAAATCAGCAGCCAGATCCACCGGAGTTAAGTCTGCAACCATGTATGCAACCTTTGATATATCACCAATATCGACCACTCCATTGTCGTTGAAGTCACAATTAATAGATCCAGGAATATAATCTGCATTTAATATATTGCTGCTAACGCCGTTATTGGCAACTGTCAGGCTGACAGTATAATTGCCGGCTGCCGTGTAGTTGTGCACCGGACTTTCCTTTGATGATATATTACCGTCACCAGGGATGAGCATCCCATTAACATTTCCGGGACAAACATCAATAGATGATTCAACAGGCCCCGAATCACTCCTGTTTTCAACAAGTCTGAATGTATAATCTTTACCGGAATCAAGATCTCCGGCGCGGTATTCTGTTGTCATCCTCTCAGTAATAGTAACTATTAGTACTCCATCCCGGTAGAGCTGATAATTTACAAAATCTTCCGACTCAGACTCACTCCAGACAAGATCAACGTTATCAATCCCAACATATGGAGCTGAGATTGCGGATGTTAAAGACGGCAATAACAAAATAAGCAAAATTGTAATTGAATAACGTAAAATGGCTTTAATATAAGTCATAATCATTCCGTGCTACTAATCTTCACCTAATGTGATAAATATATTCTTGACAGATTGCCACTCATTTCAGGAATATGAGCAATTCAGATGTTCGGGTTAAAACTGAAGATAAAACACCAAAAATGAAAAAATAGAAGATAATCCTATTATTACAGTAATTAATCCTGCAAATGTCTGTTAAGATTATTAACAGCGGAGATGACAAAACCTGACAATTCGTCAACTCCCCACTTCTCAGAATTTATAACGAGATCATATATTGAGAGATCAGTGATATCGATATCATAATACATCTTATATCGTGCAGCTTCAGAGAGTTCTCTCTTGATAGTCTCCTCTTTTGCGGATTCAATATCGGACTCTTCCCTTCCGGAAATCCGCATAGCACGACACTGAGGGGATGCTGCAACCCAGATCTTAATATCTGCATTGTCAACCATATGCCCTGCAAGCCGGCCTTCAATAATTATATTATCTTCTTTCTCACCGATCTCTTTCTGCCTTTCGTCAATCTGCCGGTCAACCTGCGGGTCCGACTCACACAACTTTCCAAACTCAATGAGGTCCATTCCCTTCTCCTTTGCAAGGGAACGGAATACCTCACCGGCAGATATGAACTTAAAAGAAAAGGTCTCAGAGAGTTTTTTTGATAGTGAGGTTGTCCCGCTTCCGGGAGGGCCACTCACTGTAACTCTCATCAGAGACCACCAATATCCAGGGTCTTTCTGATGACCTGACTCAGTGTCAGAGAGCAGAGCATATACCAGAGAATCCATCCCGGAAGTATCAGGAATGTAGGCTCAATCAGATTCACTGTGCCCATAAAAGGGAAGGTAATATTACCCATATCAGGAGCCATATGCAAAAGCCACAGGAATATAGGGATAGTAATCAGCATTATCCAGCCCATAGGCTTAAACTGCTCCTGAGACATTGCAAGCTGATCCTGCATCATCTTATCTCTCTTCTCAGTCATCTTTTTGACTCTCTTCTCATCGCCGGAGAGCTGAGCTTCACGGAAATCCTTCTGGAAATCACGCATCTTCTTCTGAACAGCCTGCATCTTCTCATAATCAATAGTATATTTCTGAAGAAGAGAAGAGTAACAGCCTGTAATTACTGCAAGAAGAAGAATCATCTCAGGCCATGAGATTCCAAGAATATTATATATTGGATTTAAGACAACTCCTGCAATAGAAGCCACCAAATCCCTGAGCGCCGGAATACTGTAGATGACCATGGCAATGACCATAATAATTAAAAAATTAAACATTCCGGCGTTCTGAGTCTTTGCCTTAGCCATTGTGTATCACCTCAGAAGTGTTACCATCTCAGATATTGCATTATCGAGAAGATAATCAAGATTCTTAATTATCTTTACTGTGCATCCGGTCATCATTGAATAGGAAGCCGCCATATAGCGGTTATATCTCTGATGATCCTTAATTGCTGCATATCCTTCCATATCACGCTGCCTGCTCATATCAGAGAGGCGGCGCTTTAAGATCTGATCTTCATCAGTCTCAACGAGCACAATGATGTCAGGCCTCATTTCGTTTAAAACCCAGGCAGGAAGACCTGCCAGATAACCTGACGGGGTGCTCACTGTGCAGTGAGTATCGATGATAACATTCTCATTAATTCTTGCTATAACCTGGGCCGCAGTCTTCTGCAGTGAGCACTGAATATCCTGATCAAGACGCCTCATCTCGTCACGATCATGGACCTTACCCTGCTCACATGCAACTTCAAACATGCATGTCCCAAAATTGATGGAGGTGTAATCAACACCCTCCTCCTTAAGCGCCTCAAGAGAAGCATTAATGACAGTTGTCTTTCCAACTCCCGGAACGCCCGTTATTACAACCTTTCTGCCAGTACTCAAAACCAGTTCACTCCTTTCCGAAGAATCCCCTCATAAACGGATACATCTCCATAATCTGCTCACTTGCAATCTCTTCATACAGCCTGTAAACAATACTGACAGTAAGAAGAAGTCCTGTACCTCCTACAGCACCAATAACACCAAGATAATTGGCAAGGATACTGAGCAGACCGACAGCAATACCGCCGATAACAGTTACACGGGGGATGTACCTGTCGAGGTATTTTACAAGAACCTGTTCATTGCGCCTGTAGCCGGGGATATGCATTCCGCTTCTCTGAATCTGTCTTGCGACATGTGGTGAATCAAGTCCAGCAGTCTTTACCCAGAAGAGAGCAAAGATCGCACCTCCGACCACCATTATAAAGAAATCTATTCCCATACGCAATAGAACTTCCCATACTGGATGACCGAGATCAGACAGCCACCACATCCAGTCAGTCGGGGCATTAATCGGAGCAGTCACATACATGATTCCGTCAACCGGAGTCTGGCCGTCAAACTTACCAAGGAATGTGATACCGATATTATTCAGGAAAAGGCCAACCATCTGCCAGTTTGCCTGAAGAACACGGACAAGAATCATCGGAAGAACACTGGCATATATAAGCTTGACAGGGAATCTTCCTCTTGCACCCCTCACAGCCGAATGTGCAAGCGGGATCTCAATTCTTGTGGATTCTGCATATACAACAAGTCCGAATATGAATATTGTTGTCAGCAGAGCAAGAATTTCAAGCCCGAAATATTCAATGAAATTAGCACCATCAGCAATCACTGCAAATAACCTTGGGAAGAATCCAATAGGATAAGCGTCATTTACAGGGGACCAGTTCAGGAAACCGTTTATCAGACCCTGTGAAACACCGGCAACGATAAACAGACCAACTCCTGACCCGACACCCCATTTTGTGACGACTTCATCCATCAGAAATATCAGTACCCCTCCCATGCACAACTGCAGAAATATCAGAATTGTAACAATCATCATACTTCCGCCGAAGAGCTGCATAGCTATTGCAGGATCAGGTCTCAGAAAGCCGCCTACCACGTTTGGAGCAGCTTCAAGCACAATCATCACAAAGATCATCAGTTTCTGAAGACCCATGTACATAACCTGCCCACGGGTGTCAGATGTATTGATGCCCAGAAGATCTGCACCGTTTAAGAGCTGGAGGACAATTGATGCTGTGACAATCGGCCCGATACCCAGATGGACCAGTGACCCACTTGCACCAGCAAGAAGAGCACGGTACATTCCAAGCCAGTCCTGAGATTCAGGACTCAGACCAAATATCTGAACATTTGTTAATAAAAAATACAATATCAGAACAGCTAATGTCCACAAAACTTTATTTTTGAAGTGGACATGCCCTTCTGGTGCTCTGACAGCCGGCATTGCTGCCAGAAGCGGCTCCATTCGATCCAGCATCGCTCCCATATATGGTTCACCAAAAAAAAAGATCAGGCAGTCAGAGCCTGACCACCATTCTCTTCGATTTTTGCCCTTGCACTCTCGGAGAATGCAGGAGCAGTAATATTCATTTTATGATTAATCTTTCCGCCGCCAAGTATTTTATCAATTCCTATTTGTCCGGCATCAATCACGACAACATCGTCCTGCATGGCTGCAAGTCCCTTTGAAATAAGGGAGTCAACCAGCTGGTCAAGGTCGCCGACATCAATCACATTTGCTGCCACTTTATTCTTACTTACAAAACCGTGCTTTCCATTGTGAACCTCACCGAGCAAAAGGAAATGTGTAAACCTGTGGTCTCTGTGACCTGCACGTCCTTTTCCTCCGCGATTTCCTGCACCACGGCGGTTTTTATGGGTACCGCCGCCACATGTGCGTGAACCACGGTACTTTGATCTTTTATTTACCGGCATCAAATTCACCTCATTCTGTAGAGAAGTCCGTTGATCTCACTTCCGTAATTTCCAAGAGCACCACCCTGCTGGTATGTGCGCTTTATGGACTTGTATCCCTTTCTGGGCGGGTGGAGACGGAGAACCGGTTTTAAATCCGGAACATCAGTCAGTTTTGCTTCACCGGCACAGACTGCCTCTGCAAAGGAAGCAATATCTGCAAAGTCGGAGTTCTCCTTCACATACTCATCTGTAAGCTTACCGTCTGCTGAAAGGCGGCCACGGTTAGTGAGAAGTGTTGCAAGAACACCGGCATCTGCCTGACCATATGCAACATAGTCCTTTACCTTCCTGATCATACCCATGTATGCCGGAGTTTCAGGTAAAATGACACAGTGGTTGACATGATGCAGACGAAGCATCTTAAGGGTGTCCTTAATTTCCTTTCGGGCGTTTACAACACCGCGAACCTGCACAACGAAATACATTAGCGTGAACCTCCGTCGGTTCTGATAAGATTTGCCTGCTTAAGTGCATCAAATGTTGCTTTGGCGAAATTAATTGTTGTCCTGGTCTGTCCGCTTGACGATGTCCAGACATCCTTAATTCCGGCAAGTTCGAGCACTTTCTTTCCGATGTCACCGGTAACAAGACCGATACCCTGTGGTGCAGGCAGAAGGTTTACCTTTACACTGCCAGCCCTTCCTGTAACACGCACAGGAATGGAGTGACCCTGTCCACATGCGCATTCCCAGCTGCCACAGCCTCTCTTGACTTTGATAATATTGAGCTTTGCATTGGCAATTGCCTTTTTAATTGCATTGCCGACCTGGGCATCCTTACCCTGGCCAAAGCCGATATATCCGTTGCGGTTTCCGACAACTACAGCACAGCGGAATTTTACACGCCTTCCACTGTCTGTCATCCTCTGAACCATATTAATATCGAGAACTTCATCCTCAAGATCAGGGAGGAAGTAGTCAACAATCTGAGGTTCCTTAATTGGCCTGCCACCTTCAAGAATTGCTTCAAGACTTGAAAACTCTCCGGCTAAAACCTGTTTACCAAGACCAGTGAGAGGAATCCATACTTCCTGTTCATAGGCCATTATTTCAGCTCCTTCATTATTGCATCTTCAGCCGCTTCGACATTTTCTGCAAGGTCGCCTGCCTTTTCAGGCTGATATGCTGCGATATGAACGCCCTTTACCCTGTCGTCATCCGGAAGAATCTCTTCTCCGTGCGGTACATTTAGTCCGGCAGCCACAGCACCCTTAAGTGCAGCAAAGACCTTTGCACCGTGTTTTGCACGGTGAAGACCTATATCCAGAATTGCTTCTTCGTATCCGGCATTGAATGCCTTTACTGCGAAGAGCATTCCTGTAAGATATGCTGCTGGTGTGTTGCCACTGTAACCCTTATATCCAAATTTCTCAAGTTCGCCCGAATATGCAGCTACGAGAGTTCTGTCACCCTCAAGACCTGCTTCAACGAGCTGACAGATTACCTGCTTATTTGTAATGCGAACCACCATACGTGGTTTGCCTGAAACAACAAGCTTTGAACGTTTGTAATAATCTGTCTTACCTTCCCTTCTCCTGCGGAACGTAACAAAATATCTTGGTCCGGTTGCCATTTAGTTCATCCTCCCCGAAATCTGCTCAAGCTGAGCCTTCATGTGGGCGACATTTCTGAACTGTCCACCGGAAGCTTTTCTGTACATTATTCTGTAAAGATGAGCGTCAATCTGACTTTCGTCACGCATTACGCGAAGTTCTCTTCTGATTGCACGGATCTTCTTAATCCATTCTCTCTTGGACGGAGTACGTGCACCTTTTGCACCTTTACGATGTCCGTGTCCTTTTCTGTGACCATATGAACGCTTGGCCGTCAGTGCCCTTGCCCTGCCGCGGCTTACACCTTTGACAGGTTTTGCAACAATTGCGCCCTCATCAATAAGCCCTCTGATATCCTCACGCGAGATTGCATTACTGATATCTTCTGAGCGCTCTGAATCGAGCTTTACGCGGTTCACACCACACTTCATTACAGCGGCAGCGATGCGCTTCTGATTCCTCAGATCACTCATCGTCTTCCGCCTCCTCTACAGATTCTTCAACATCCTCTACAGGAGCATTGATCACCTTAGGGTTGAGAATCTTAAATCCAAGGCCTTCAGCTTTTTCCTGAATTGCAGCACGCTTTTTGTTTCCAACTGTGCCGGCAATCCTTAATGCCTGAACTTCAGGGTTGAGTCCCTCAATGTCAGCAGGATTGTGAACCAGTACATCTTCATATCCGCTTGGGTGCATGAAACGTACAGCTTTTGGGCTGCCGAATCCAGGCTGCGGGTGACGGCCTTTTGCCTTGTACTGTCTTCTCTGCTTGCTCTGAAGACCACGAGGTCTTCTCCATGTGTCCTCAAGTTTCTTCTTACGGGAAAGGCCCTGGCGCTTGAAGGTTGCACGCTGGGAATTGCGTGCCCGAATAAGTCTAATCTTTTCGTCAGCCATTTATCTCACGCCTTTTCAACAATGTAAATTCCGTCCTGGAAAACGCGGTTATCACGTCCACGGACCTTTGTTGCTTTCTCTATTCTTGATGCACTAATGCCGACAAGTTCCTTATTAATTCCGGAGAGTGTAATTTCATCTCCATCAATCTTCATGGAAACTCCTTCAGGAATAGCTGCATATCTTGCTTCCTTTTCTCCGAGGAAATTTACGATCTCAAGCATATCCTTGCTCTGCTTAAGCTGAATCGGAAAGTGGTTGTATATTACCTTTAAGCGGTACACATACTCTTCCTGGACACCTTTACACATATTTCCTGCATGTGCAACAAATGTTCCAAGCATTGCATAGATCTTCTTCCTTGTGGATTCAGTTGAAGCGACAAATTCACCGTCTTCAACCCTGAGAGCTATACCCGGATAGTGCAGATTCCTTTCAAGAGTGCCTTTTGGCCCTGAAATTACAAGAGTTGAACCTCTGACTTCAGCGTTTACGCCATCAGGAACCTGAATTCTTTTTTCTGTTACCATTATGTACGCACCACCTAATACACATATCCGAGAAGCTCACCGCCGACACCCTCGTGACGTGCCGTCTCATGGGAGATGACACCTTTTGAAGTTGTCAGGATAAGTATTCCAAAGTTCTTTGCAGGAAGATATCTGGTTTCCCATTCTTCTATTTCATCGGTTTTAACGGTGAAACGTGGAGTGATTGAACCACACTTATTGATATTACCATTGAGTGAGATTCTGAACTGTCCGCCTCTTCCGTCGTCAATAAGTTCAAATCCTTCGATGTAACCTTCTTCCTTCATAATGCCGAGCATTGATCCAATGAGCTTTGCGGCAGGTTCAACAATACAGAATGTCTTGCCTACATCAGAAGCGTTCTTGATTGTACTCATTGCATCAGCAATTGGATTTAGTTTTGTCAATTTAAACACCTCATTTAATTGAGCTTCTTAAACCCGATCTTTGCTGCGTTCTCACGGAAGCACTGTCTGCAAAGCCAGATATTGTATCTGCGGACAAGTCCCTGTTTTCTTCCGCACATCTGGCATACATTTGCGCCACGGCCAAACTTCTTTGTGGATTCTTCCTGGTTTGCATTCTTATTCTGTGCCATAATTACTGCACCTCCACCTGAAACCTGTCTGCCATGAATTTGATAGCATCTTCACGTGAAACTCTCTGAGCTGCCGGAAGTTTCTTTCTCTCAATGCTTCTGCGGCTGATACGTACACCTCTCCTCTCAAGAATGACTGTTATATCCATTCCATAGATACCGATCATTGGATCGTAGCTCTGGCCCGGAAAATCGGTGTGCTCCTCAATACCAAAAGATACATTGCCTGTTTTATCAAACTGCCCTGCATAAAGCTTCTTTTCAATGATATCAAGAGCTGTTCTTACAACCTCTTCAGCTTTTTCTCCCCTGAGGAATACTTTGCAGCCGATTGCCTGTCCTTTTCTGATTCCAAAAGCAGGCTGGGTTCTCTTTGCAACTGTCCTGACAGTCTTCTGACCGGTGATCTCTGAGATGATAGTCTCAGCTTTCATTAATTTGTCACCGGACTCTCCAACACCCATGTGGACAACAACTTTGTCAACACAGACTTCCTGCATTGGGTTCATTCTTCAATCCCCCATACAGATACTGCCGATTCATCTTTGCCCACAATGAAGACATAGTCCTCGATTGTGTCAAATGCTTCACCTGTCTTCTCCTCAGTCAGGTAAATCCTGTTAGGAATGCTTCCCGGAACTGTGACAATCTCAGCTATTTTGCCAACCTTACCTGAATGCTTACCGCCTATGATCATTGCAACGCTGCCAACTGCAAACGGAAAATGACCAACAACTTCAAAGCGTGTTTCAGGTTCAAGGCTTAAGACAATTGAATCCTTTGGATTGTATTCCTGAGTATCAACAATTACATTAGCGCCGTATCTGAGATTCAGCTGAATCTTTCCGCCTTTGACAATGGTCTTGTCTGCAATCTTACATAGACGTGATTTTGAGGCTTCCTCTGTAATTTCAACGGAAACGTAGTCGCCCTTCTTGTTGCGAAGGATACGGTAGTGCTTTCCGGTCTTTGGAATTGAGATAATGTCAAAGACACCAATACCCATCTTTGAGTCGGTGCATGGACTGCCATTCACAATTAAGGAACGCTCTGTAAGAATCTTCTTAACTTCCTTGACATTGTTTGCAAGACCTGTGTGGTCCCTGAGCCAGACAGCTACAGGCATAGCATGACTGTTGTGTGGTCCCGGTGCGGTCTTCTTTACAAACGTGTTTGTCTTTTTGGGAATACGCCATCCGGAAGGTGAATTTAATCTTTTAAGATGGTTTGACATTACTTCTTCGCCTCCAGTCTCTCCTGGCGGATTTTATCGTTGAGATTCAGTTTGACAATCTGAACATTTGAAGCATAAACCGGTCTTGGAACTTCAGTGCCGTCCACTTTTGTAGAAGTTACTCCGTGGACAAGGACTGTTCCTTTCTCAAGGTTTACGCCATCAATTATGCCTTCATCGCCTTTGAAATCACCGCGTGTTACTTTAACAGTGTCACCTTCAACAATTCTGAAGGATCTTCTGCCATATTTTTCACGGAGTTCAGATGACAGTGGTGCATTCAGGAATTTGCCAAGCTGGTGAAGCTTTGCATTGTAGCGTGCTTTGCGCTGTTTCCTGGGCTGAGTACTAGAAATTCTTACCATTCAGCACACCTCAGACAATAATTGTAGCCATTGAGCCGATCTTTGGGAAACGCTCTGCAACTTCACGTGCTACAGGACCCTTAATCTCAGTGCCCTTAGGTTCGCCACGTTCGTTTGTAATTACCATTGCATTGTCCTCAAAGGATAGGCGGAGGCCGTTTATTCTTCTTATCTCTTTACTCTGTCTGATAACAACCGCTTTTTCAAGCTTGCGGCGCATCTCAGGAGATCCCTTCTTGACAGAAACTGTTGCCATATCGCCAAGACCAAGTTTTGGCTGACGGTTTTTGACACCATGATACCTGTCAACAGATATAATCTGTACCTGACGGGCACCTGTATTGTCAGCGCATGTCATCCTGGAGCCCGTGGCAAGTGCCCTTGGCACTCTGGACTGCTTTGCTTTCATTCTTCAGACACCTCTACAACAACAAATTTCTTTGTCTTTGAAATTGGCCTGCATTCAGCGATCTTTACTGTATCGCCGACTTTTACGCCAAGACAAGAAGGGTTGTGTGCGTGAATCTTTGAAGAACGTTTTTCATAACGCTTGTACTTCTTCACGTAGTGCAGATAATCTCTTGCAATTACAACAGATCCCTGCATTTTGTCACTCACGACTTTGCCGGTAATCACCTGGCCGCGTACTGGCAAAGTGCCGTGGAATGGACAGTTTACGTCGTTACATTCCTTTTCAGGAACAGCGACGTTTAACCCTGTATTTTTAGCCATATTTACCTCGGATTTTTAATTCGCATACTGATACGTTTTTCAGGCTGCGAAGCGAGCACCGAACCATCAACCCTTAACCGGGTATCATCTGGGAGGTGGATCTGAAACACAGCCCCTATCTTCTGCACTTTTCTGAGACCTGTTCCGGTATGTATTACAAGCATGTTTTTTGTTTCATCAACAATCCGGCCGGAGATATCATTCTGAAAACTGTTGGTTGAGGATTCAACCTTAACAGCAAGGCCGGTGAGTTCATGCCTGCACACATTACCCGGATTAATCAAGCCTCATTTCTCCTTTTGTTCTGCTCTGTCTTGATCCTGGCTACAGTGCGCCTGATCTCACGGATACGTCCCGGATTATCGGGTGCACCGCCGGCGCTGACCTTGCCGAGATTCTCGACATGCTCCAGTTCAAGTTTTGAAAGCTGTTCAGCCAGTTCTACATCACTGAGCTGCGCAACTTCTGATGCACGAAATATTGCCATTTAGAGATCCTCCTCTACCGGAACATCCTCTGTGGCTTCCATCTCTTCATCAGTCTCAAGTCCATATTCTTCTTCAGATGAGATCTCTTCAGGGACCGGCTCTGAAGTTTCTTTGACAGGTTCCGGAACTAATTCCGGCTCAATTACTTCAAAGTGGTCGGGAAGAATTGCACCCGGAGGAACAATTTTGACAGAACATCCGATACAGCCAAGTTTTTTGACTGCAATTGCAAAACCATGCTCAACAATTGTCTCGCTTGGTTCACCGGAATGTTTGATGTACCCTTCTGTAAACTTCTGGACACGTGCACGTGAACCTGTAAGTTTTCCTGAAGTTATAACCTCACAGCCAAGTGCTCCGGATTCCATTATACGGCGCATGATGCTTGAACCGGCCTTTCTGAAATACCAGCCGCGTTCAAGTGAATTTGCAAGCCTTTCAGCCATAATCTGTGCATTGAAGGATGGATTTTCAACCTGCTGAACCTCAATCTGAGGTGATTCAATGCCGTAATCATGCTGAAGTGTGGAAGTAAGTTCACGAACTACCTTTCCACCCTTTCCGATAACAATTCCCGGTTTTTCAGCATAAATTGTGACCTGTGTACCAAGAGGTGTCCTGACAATATCAGTGCCGCCGTATCCTGCTCTCTTAAGCTCTTTTACAAGAAACTTCTCGACACGTGCAGTGCGAACACCATCTTCAACAAATCTCTTCTCTACTGCCATTACTCCACCTCTCTGACAACGATCTCAATATTTACGGAGTCCGCATATTTTGGAGTTGCTCTGCCCATTGCACGAGGGAAGACAGATTTCATTCTTCTTCCCCTGCTTGCAGATACAACAATGATCTGAAGTTTTTCAGTATCAAGTCCAATGTACTCTGCATTCTTTTCAACTGATCTTAAGACCTTCAGGAAATACTCTGAAGCCTTTACAGGAAATCTTCCTGCATCCCAGTTTTTAAGACCTTTTTTGTGTGCAACATTACGGTTGAATCTCTTGAATGGAATTGGTTTTTTAAGTGCAACTACATCTTCGAGATATTCAATTGCCTCACCGGTTTTCATACCTCTGATGAAAGCAGCAATTTCAATGGAATGTTTTGGAGAGGTAGGGAACTCATTTCCCTTTGCTCTTGCAACATTATCGCCTTTAATATCGACTGAATATTCTGTTCTTGCCATATCAATCACTTCAGTGGTACAAATTTACTGGATCTTGTCGCACCGATACCTGCACTTCCGTGAGCTACACGCCTTCTGGTAAGAGCAAATTCACCAAGATATGCAAAGACTGCCTCAGGCTGAATTTCAACCTTGAGGAACTCCTTGCCATTATATACCTCAATTGTCTTGCCGACCATCTCCGGCATGATAACCAGATCACGAATATGTGTTCTAATGCGTTCCTTTCCTTCTCTTACCTCAGAGATGACTTTTTCATGTCCGGGTGAGAGTCCGCGGCCGAATTTACGGCGTGCCCTTGCAGGCATAATCGGAAGAAGCTCACTGAGACTCATCTGCTGAAGTTCCTCAATTTTGTAGCCGTGATAGGTGAATTCTTCTTTTCGCCTCGGCAATCTTCTCTGTATTTTTTTTGCCATTGTCTACACCACCTCGTTACTTCCTTCCTGTCCTCTTGGCAGCAATGTGTCCGACCTTTCTTCCAGGTGATGTTCCACGTGCTACAGTCTTTGGCCTTCCGCAGTGCTGGTGGCCTCCCCCTCCGAACGGATGGTCAATCACGTTCATGCAGACACCTTTGACTCTCGGCCATTTCTGTGCCTGTGACTTAATCTTGTGGAACTTCTTTCCGGCTTTAACAAACGGCTTCTCACTGCGTCCTCCACCTGCAACAATTCCGACTGTTGCACGACAGAAACCGTGGAACCACTTGTGCTTTCCGCTTGGCATCCTGATACCGACACGTCCTTCATTGGACTTGCCTATGACCTGTGACTGAACACCGCTTGCACGGATGAACTTACCACCGTCGTTTGGCCTTGCCTCTACATTACAGACAAATGCTCCGACCGGAATGTCGATGAGCCTGAGTGTGTTTCCGTTTTTGACTTCAGCTTCAGGACCCCATGCAACATCTTCACCGACTGACATGCCTTCAGTAACCAGCATGTAGATCTTTTCTCCCTCTTCAAGTTCGACGAGAGCAATTGGTGCGTGCCTTGCAGGGTCGTGTTCAATATCAATAATTCTGCCACGGACGGTCTCGTCCAGCTTGCCAGGATGTTTGAGTGATGCTTTGTATTTGTGTGACGGAGCACGATACACCGGGCCACCACGGCCACGATTCTGTGATATAATTCTTTTTCCCATTCACACCACCTTACATTATTCCTAGTCTGCTGAGAATTTCTTCTCCGGCTTTTTCATCTTCAAAGCTGACAATGGCTTTCTTCTCTCCCTTCATTGTCATAAGTGTCCTGACGGCTGTAACCTTCTTGTCAAACATCTTCTCGACTTCATAGGCAACCTGTGCCTTTGTTGCCTTTCTGTCAACAAAGAACTGGAGTTTACCGTCAAATTCAAGACCCATTGCTGCTTTTTCAGAGACATACGGATGTTTAATTATCATTTAAAAGTCCTCCATCTTCTTAAGTGCTGCAACAGTCCAGACAGTCAGACGACCTGCATGAGTACCAGGTGCCAGAAGTTCTGCATTTAACTGGTTGACAGATACCGCATCAACACCTGCAAGATTTGCAGCTGCCTGATGTGGCTTTTCCGATGTTACGATAAGAAGGCTCTTGCGCTGTTTGTAACGGCGGCCACGGAGTTTTCCGCGTCCTGCACGAACTTTCCTTGAATCTCTTGAACGGACTACATCCTGGTAAAGACCTGCTGCCTCAAGTGCTGAGACTACATCTTTTGTTCTGGCGAGTTCTTCGAAAGAATCCTCAAAAACAAATGGTACGTCACCTTCAAATTTGTGTCCGCGTGCAAGAACAAGTTCAGGATTTGTGGTTGCAGCGATTGCCGATCTGATCGCTATTCTCTTTTCCTGCTTGTTTATCTTCCTGACAAGGATCTTCTCAACCTTTGGCGGATGAGCTGCACGGCCACCGACGGCCTGCGGGATACGTGCCACACGGGAACCATTCTTAATCCTTGGAACCTGTGCTGCACCTCTGCCACTTCCCCATGATGCTGCGGAAGTTTTTATTCCTGCATATGGATTGGTGCCATGAGGCTGATAGCGGGTACTCTGGTTGGAGATAACTGCCCTCTTAATTAAATCAGGCCTGTAATACTCATCAAATACTGCCGGAAGATCCATCTCACCGGCGTTCTGACCATCTATAGATAATATCTGTGCTTTCATCTCTCAGTTCACCCCTGCTTACTCATTGTGCTGATATAGCTGATAGACGGCTCGCGTACAACGTGTTCTCCCTGGCGGATTGCCGGTCTGATTCTGATAAGACGCTTTGTAGGTCCCGGAATTGAACCTTTAATAGCAATATATCTGCCTCTGACAAGTCCGTAGTGGAGGAACCCACCTGCGGGGTTGATCTCTTCAGGGTTATCTCCGACTTTGAGAATGCGCTTATTGAATTCAGTTCTCTGCTGGTATCCCATCTGTCCAATCTGTGCAACCTGCCACCTTACATGGTGAGGGGTCCACGGACCGAGGTTTCCGATATGTCTCTTCTTCTTTCCACGTGAGTGCTTGCGCTTCCTCACAGGAATACCCCAGCGCTTTACAGGACCATTGGTTCCTTTACCTGTGGTGACAGCTGTGACATCTATATACTGGCCGACACTTGCAATATCCTCAAGTTCGACTTCACTGCCGAACAGGCCGATTGCGTGGTCGAAGCATGCCCTGATATCTCCTCCGCCGACACGCATTTCCATCATGTCAGGGACTTTTTTGGGGACACCGGTAAGCATGGCCGGCTGTGTGTGCACGAGAACAAATATATCAGTAACTTTTCCGGCCTCAATGGCTTCGGTTATCTTCTGAACATTCTCTTCTGCATTGTTCTTCTTTGGAATACTGATACGGTCTTTCAGTTTTCCGTCAAGTTCATCTGCCCATACCTCAGCGAATACTTTCTTTCCATATGTATCCTTAGTATAGGCCCGAACTGCCATTACCCTGATAGGGGGAATCTCCACAATAGTTACTGGAACAGCGATCTCTTTTCCTTCGCTTGGGCTGTTCTTATGGTCATCAACCATTACAATGTGTGTCATACCCACCTTGTATCCGGCAAAACCCTGCAGTTTCGGTTCCCCGGCGCACTCTTGCCATGACTGGTACTTTGGTACCTGGCTTTTTGCACGCTTGCGGGGGCTGTATGCAAGGGATCCCCTGCGTGGTCTGGTTGTTTGGGGCATTTTTCGATCAGTCCTACAAACTAAATTTTCACAATATTCTTCCGAGAAGCAGGAATAAATCCTGCAAAGGACAGTAAACGACTGAATCGGAACAGAAACGAATGTACAGCAGTCAGGCTTCTAACCCGGCCGGGGATAAACTGCATCTTCACAGACATCCGACAGTGCACCTAAATTATAAAGGGCAACTTACTACTCACAAACAGATTCTGACCTTAATATGCACTACTCTTTCAGAGTAAGGGCCGAAAAATTTCGTCCACCCATATTGCGCATACATCAAATTCTACATCGTCAGCCCGTCCGGCAGAACCGGACATTAATCTCGGCAAAACCCGGCATAAAATACCGGGGCAACCACATTATAAGATTAAATGCCCGGAATTCCAGAGAAATGCAATATTTTCAGATATTGCACACCCTTAAAATTCCGGACTTCCCATAACGGTTTCCTAAATATTGTAAAGACAGGTTTAAAAACCTATTCCGCACCATGCAAAACCAGCCGGATATAACAGGAGAAATAAATCATAAAAGCGCACCGAAAAATAAGAATTATAATTTTATCTGCCGGAACTTTTTTAAAAAAGCTTCACATTTCAGTTGAAATAAATTTCACCGTCATCATTGATATAAACAAGAATATCATTCCTGATATAACGCGCCCTGAACTTTTCAGGATTTGAATCGCGCATACGGTTTATCAGTGAAATTGTATCATACCTTACCTTAATCCCCATCTTTTCAGCCTCGTCAAAGATCTGCCGTGTTGCATCAATAAAGTCAGAACCGGACTTGATCACGCAGAGTTCACGTGCGTCAAGAGTGAATAAAAACTCAAGAGTCTCACGCGCTTTTTTTATATTTTCCATAGCTGCCTTTTCAATTGTGCAGACATTTGCCTTTGAAGTCCCTATAACATCAGCAATCTGCTGCTGCGTGTATCCCTTTTTCCTGTATCTAAGGACCTCTTTCTGGCGATCAGTAAGAAGGCTTTCTTTCATTAACATGGTTATATGATCTAATAAACTTAAACACTTTTCTTTAACATGTTAAGTTAACAGAGTATTTCCACCATTTCTCCGGAAGAATTCAAAATCTTTATATCCAGACCGGATGAATTTAAAATGTTCTCAATTTTGAGAGGTATAAAATATGGTAGTTAAAGTAGGAATAGCAAAACTCGGAAACATTGCAAGTGGTGTAATGGCAGAACTGCTCCTCGATGAGCGTGCAGACCGTAACGACATGCAGACATTCATGGCAACAAGCGGAACAAAACTTCAGCCTGAAGATATTGAGCGTGTTGTTGAGAACATGAAAGCATGGGCTCCTGACTTCTGTATCGTCGTTTCACCAAACGGCGTTCTCCCAGGACCAAAGGGCGCACGTGAAGCTCTTGCAGCAGCAGGAATTCCATGCGTTGTCATTACCGACGACATCACATCCAAGAAGGATGACTTTGCAGCACTCAAGGAATCCGATTTCGGATACATCATTATGAAGGCAGACTCCATGATCGGAGCACGCCGTGAATTCCTTGACCCGGTAGAGATGTCAGACTACAACGGAAACCTTGTAAAAGTTCTTACAATCACAGGCGCTTTCCGCAAACTCCAGTTCGCAATTGACAAAGTCATTGACCAGGTCAAAGAAGGAAAGAAGGGTGCAGAACTCGAACTTCCAAAGATTGTCATGACATCCGACAAGGCAGTTGTGGATGAGTTCTCAAACCCATACGCATATGCAAAGGCACGCGCAGCATACGAGATTGCACAGGCTGTTGCAGGCGTAAATGTAAAAGCCTGCTTCATGACAAAAGGCCACGAGAACTACACACCAATCGTTGCATCAGCTCACGAGATGATGCGTGCAGCAACACTCCTCTGTGACGAAGCACGCGAAATTGAGAAGGGTTGTGACGGCGTTATCCGCATGCCACACAAGGCAGACGGAGAAATTGTCAGGAAGACAGAGCTCATCTCAAAGCCCTGGTAAACATAAAACAGACTAACATTTTAAATAACTAATAAATCCGGATTTTACCGGATTGGCAGAATATTAACAATTATTCTGCAACTTTTTTTATAACGAAAACAGAAGATAACTGCATCAGTTCCGAATTTAACAGCACTTCTGCCGGACTGTGAAAGCTAATTTCCGGAATCAGATCCCTTAAACATTGAAGGTATCTTTTCAGGAAGAGTCATACACACAGGTTCAAAATGAAGTCTTTCCATAAATGCAGAATCGGAGACCGACATCTCATTAGGGTTGATCCGCGCAATAACTGAGACAAATGATCTGAAGGAACCGTCATTATCCTCCTTATCAAACCGGATTGTGGCATTGAAAGCGAAATGGCCGCATGAATGATAATAATCAATTATTTTTTTTAAACCGGACGATATGTCAGAGATATATGATCCAAAATCCGGAAGGGAGGAAAATGGAAGATAGCCGCGGATTTCCTTCTCTCCAATCGGTACCGGAGAGGCGCACCACAGTATTTCATCACCGGAAATATACCTTTCAGAGTCTGCCTCCGACTCCCTTAGTTTATCCCAGTAACAACAGCCATGCCGTGACATAAATTCACGGCTCTTTCCGATGAAAATTCTGTTGACATATGAAGGACTCTGATCAGATATCCCCTGCATATGGGGATGCACCATGCTTGCACCGGAAGACGGCAAATTATTCCAGTTTATAGAGGGGTAACCTCCACACCCCGTCAGAGCCACGTACTGTCCCGTAAGGGCATCTATTATCTGCCGGACAGACAAACCCACAGGATTGTGAGAATTGGTAATTACTGTAACTATATGACTGCCTGAAAAGGGATAGAGATTCGGGAAGGTTACACTCTCACCAATGAGCAGTTTTTTCCCGTCGGCAAAGGATGGAGTCGCCCCCATAATATTTTCCGGACAGAAAGGGCATGAAACACCGGAAGATTCAGGGATAAAACCCCGAACAGGAACTCTTTTTTCCCTTTCAGGACTTATCCGGCACGTAAAACCAAAGAGACTGTCCTGCCTGTAACGGACATTACCCCCAGGAGCTGCAACAACCCTCTCTGAAAAAAATCCGGAATGCATTTATTAAACAATAATTTTTTTACCCAATAATAGTATCTCCAGCATAATTGTATAATGGAGATAAATTCAGCGCAGATAAATCCATTTCGTAATAACAAAAAAATTGCTGAAGATGTCCGCCATCCGGGACGAAAGATCAGTCAGAGTCAGATATTAAAGAGCAGAATATGCCGGAGACAGAGGCACGGAGAGATAACAACAGGCGAACCACATAAAAGAAAGCTGAATGATGCACAGAGCAATAATACAGAGAATAACAGTGCAGAAAATCATTCAGGTAAACTGCCACCCGCCTGTGCAGGGAAACTTCACGCCTGAAATGTCAAAAAAATTTGGATATTTTAGAAATATCAGACTTATATAATGTATTTTCCGAGAAGACGGATGGAGTTTGTCATGTCAGGTCCGAGTGGTGAACCGAAGATAATCTGTGTAACACCGGATGCTGTAAGGTTATCACATTTCTCTTTTACCATCTCAGGTGTACCTGCAATTGTGAATGCGTCAATCTCTGCATCACCGACAAGGCCTCCGACTGCTCCGAAATCAAAGCGTCCAAGAGCTTCCTTGATCTTTGCAACATTGCTGAGATCAAGTCCGTGGCGCTCAAGAAGTGCCGGTGGTGAACCTGCTGCAATGAATGCTGCAACGATCTTTGCTGCATTGCGTGCCTTCTTCTCGCTCTGGTCAATGGACATTGCTGTGTATGCACCAACATCGAATTTCTTGAACTTCTTCTCGTCAACTGCATCGCATGCTGCTTTGATCAGTGGAATTGCAATGTCAAAGTCCTTGGAGTTTGATGCGTTGATAAGTGCTCCATCTCCGATCTCACCTGCAAGTCCAAGCATCTTTGGACCCTGTGCGCCGATGTAGGTAGGGATCTGCTTCTTCTTTGCAGGAAGCTGGACACCTGTGAGCTTTGCTCCGTCATAGTCGAAGAACTGCATATCGCCGGTCTTCTTGACTTCTTCACCTGCACAGAGTGCTTTGATCTGCTTTACACCCTCTGCAAGGCGTGCAACAGGCTTTGAAGCTTCAATTGCAAGCTTTGGAAGTGTTGAAAGGTCACCTGGTCCAATTCCAAGTACTGCACGTCCCTCTGAAATCTCATTGAGTGTGCACATGAATGATGCAATAGCAGCAGGTGTGTCTGTGAATGTATTCATGATACCCGGTCCCATCTTCAGGCTGTCGGTAGCCTCTGCAATTGCTGCAAGGGTTGGGTAGCAGTGGCGGTTGTTGTAGTGGTTTGTAATCCATGCAAAGTCGATATCCTTCTGCTCCGCAAGTTTACAGTAATTCACTACCTGTTTAACTGATATATTTCCTGGTACAAATTCAATTCCATAACTCAAGGTATATTCACCTCAGATAGAGTATTAATTCAGAGGAAGTTAAATAAATTATCATTTGGATTTCCGGGGACTGTCCGGCAATAGCACAGGTTAAAAAATAATCATAAATAATACGATTTAAGAGATAAAACCTAAAACAAAGAGAAAAATACAGACATTCATTAAAATAACAATAAATACATATAAGGAAAAACCTGTTAACAGTAATAGTCTTTATTGGCTTGCAAATACTAATATTAATATATCTGTACATAAAAACCGGAATAATCCGGAATTCTGAGATTCAGAATAATACTCAGATTATTTGTTTAAGAGAAAAATATGCGATTATCCGGAGAATAATCCGGTAAGGTAACAGAACAGACAATATAATATATGAAAATACTTGCCGTCGGACTGGGAGGAGCAGGATCAAGAATTGTTGATCAGCTCTATTATCAGGACAGAAGAAGCAGCGTAAGCTGTATCTCCTCGGTTGTGATAGATGTAGACGGTAACCTGTTAAATCAACTTAAAAACCTCCCTAACGACTGCAAAATATTCTTTCCCGCAATTGATCCTGATGTCCACTATGACACCAGATCAACTGTTGACATCAAAGAGATAATGGCGCAGATAAAAAAACTGGACAATCTGGATATTGATGCAATTCTTGTATTTACCGGACTTGGAGGAAGTTTAAGCGACATTATTCCGGAGATCACAGAGGAGATAAGAAAAGCCTATTATGAACCCGTTTTTGCAGTCTGCACCCTGCCGTACCATAATGAAGGAAAGAGAATTGCTGCAAAAGCCGCGGATGACATCAAAAAAATAGAAAAATTTGTGGATGGAATTATTCTTTTTGACAATGAGACCTGGTACAGAAAGATCAAGGCATCATATGAAACATCAGTGGATGATGAAGGGAAATCCCACATCAGGCAGGCAGCATACGCAAAGATATTCCCCGATAACCCAAGGGACCTCTACAAATTGCTGAATGATAAAATATCACGTCAGATCGGTCTGTTGCTGCGCGCAGGAGAATTCAATGAATCCGGAGTCGAATATGCGGAAGTCGTTCTGGATGCGGGGGAAGTGCTGAACACTCTGAAGGATAATGGCATCACAGCAATAGGTTACGCAATTGAGGAACTGCCAAGAAACCGCTTTGATCCGCTCCAGAAGTTAAGGCCTGAATCATATTTCAGTGATGGATCACATAAGAGGGCCACCAGAATAGTTTCTCTTGCAAAAAAAGCAGTTTATGAAGAGATCTCAATACCGTGTGACCTGACAAGCGCGTATAAAGCGCTGATTCTCATCGCCGGGCCGTCAAAAGAACTCTCAATGAAAGGCTTTCAGACTGTACGGAAATGGATCGATTCAAGTATTGCAGGACTTGAGATGCGCTCCGGAGATTACCCTGTAAGATCCACAAAATATGTAGGCATCATCATTATGCTCTCAGGAATTCAGAATATCCCGCGCCTTGAGGAAATAAAGCAGTTAAGTGAAGAATATAAGGAAGAAACTGAGCAGAGAGAGAGAGAATATGCTGAGAGCAGAATACTGATGGATGAAGAGATAAATCTGCTTTTAAACAGTGATAATGCCGGAACAGAAGATTCTGAAGATGAAAGTTGTCAGGAAGAATCTTTTGATCTGTATGAGATCAGTAACCGGTCCAAAACAGAGCAGGATGATGATATACCACATAATGAAGAGACCGATGATGAGGAATATTATAAAGGGGATCCTGATGACGATGTCTGGGAGCTTATAGACGGAGGTTTTTCTTCAAAACCTCCGGAGACAATTAATGACGAAGAGATCCATCCACCAATCATCGAAGCAGAAGAGGTTATTAAAGATATGAGTTATGTAAATGAAAATAATGAGAGTGATTATACAGAATCTCTCAACATTGTGGAATTCTTTGAGGATAAAAACATTAACCTGATTCAGATTGTAGAAGAGGAAGACAATAACGGCTGCACCAGAGGATATTCATTTAATGAACTTCTTGAAGACGATGAACCGGAAAGATACGAAGAAGAAAGATCCCGAAGTTATGAACCGGAAAATTATCCTCTTACCTCAATAGATTATGTCAAACGTGAGGAATATGAGGAATTAAAAAAAGAGCTTTCCAGATATAGGGAAGATTCCATAAAAAAAGGAAGTTCATCAGATAAAAGTGAGATAAATAATAAGGACAACCGGATTAAAGTCAAAAATAATAAAAAAAGGGAAAATACAGAAGATTCAGGGATATCCCTTCCGGGAAGGGCTGACAAAAATATTGCTGATATGACCAGAATGACAGATGTCAGTCTCGGCAAAGCACCAAAGGATCGTATATTCGAAGTTGGCGGCATCAAAGGCCCGCAGATGCCAAGAGAGAAGAGCGATGTCGCAAGAGTTGGTGAAAAGATAAGCATTGGCAGTACAGCTTTTAAAGCAAATGACAGATCTTTTTCAACCGGAAATTTCTCAGCAGGATCCAAACAGAGGCCGTCTGAAAATTCATTTGGAGGAGGAAATTTATCTGCGGGATCCAAACAGAGACCGTCTGAGAATTCATTCGGGGGAGGAAGTTTATCTGCGGGGTCCAAACAGAGGCCGTCTGAGAATTCATTCGCCGGAGGAAGTTTATCTGCAGGGTCCAAACAGAGGCCAAATGACAGTGCATTTGCAGGCAGCGTAATTTCGGTTGCAAAGGTAAAAAAAGCCAATGACAATTCAATTTCAGGCAGAATAATATCTGTAAGGCAGAATATTGTCCCTAAGGACAGCGGGAATTTTAAAGTCGGAAGTAAGATCAAAAAACCAAAGGAACTTCTCTCTGACGGTGTTAAAATTGGCAGCAATACAAGACCAAAGGAACTTCTGTCGGACAATATGAGACTTTCAGGAGGGATAAAAAAACCAAAGGAACTTCTCTCAGGAGGTGTTAAAATTGGCAGCAACCCAGGACCAAAGGAACTCCTCTCAGGAGGTGTTAAGATCAGAGGCGAGATTTCCGGAAGAAATGAAAGAAACACCCGGAAGAATGATAATATAAATGGCAATATATTTGATCAGGAAACCTCAGGCAGCAAAAGAGAGAATAATTTAGAAGAGATAAATACAGAGCAAAAATCAAATAACAACAGGAAAAAAGAAGAAACCGGCAAAAACAAAGGCAACCGGAGCGATATCTCCTGGATATAATCTATCTGAGTGACAAAAAGAGTGACAAAAAAATAGTAAAGAACCCTTAATAATTAAAATAAAACAGATATAATATTATCCGGGATTCTCATTTTTCCAGAGATTATAATCCATAACCCAAAAGAAAAAAATATCTATTTTTCAGAAAAAACAGGATTTTTTTCCGGAAACCACACAGTTCTCTGAGGGAAGGGTATCTCTACGCCTTCTGCTTCAACTGCAAGCTTTATCTTTTGCAGCAGTTCTCTCCTGACATCCCACCAGACAGAGGACGGTGCCCAGATTTTTACAATAATCACAACTCCGTTCTGCCCCAGCCGGTCAACAAATACCACTGGTTTAGGATATTTTAAGGCAAAAGGATGGCTGTCAATTACACCTTTTATAACCGACATTGCAAGTTCTGCATCATCCCTGTATCTTATCTCAACCGAATATTCAAACCGTCTTGCCACGTTGGCAACATAGTTTGTGATATTAGACGAAAATATCGTGAGATTAGGAATACGGGTGTAAATACCGTCATAAGTCTTAATTATTGTAGAAAGAATTCTGATATCCTCAACAGTGCCCAGGACATCACCGACACCCACATTATCACCAATTTTTATCGGTCTTTCTATAAATATTACAATTCCGGAGATGAAATTTGAAAAAAGGTTCTGTCCGGCAAAACCAATGATAATACCAATTATTCCGCCGGCAAATAAAATTCCGGAGAGATCAACATCTATATACGGCAGGGCTGTAATAAGGCCGACAGTCAGTATTGTAAAATATACGATTTTTATTAATAGTTCACGATCATTAACCGGAATTTTACCGGATATATCTTTTCTCAGTTTTTTTGATATTATCTGACCCAGGGCAAAGGAGACTACAATAATCAGAATAAATAAAAACAGTTCATATACCGTCACCCCGGTACCGGATATATTCCAGGAAGAGACCATGCCAGTCAGATTCTCCATCATCAATAACCAAGCTCCATCAGAAATGACTTTTTAGTAACCGAAATCTTTCTTGAGGTATAGATCTCATATGACTTATTCATCCCGACAATTAAAGGAACATTGAGAAATGTTGTCTCAGCAGTATTATTATGAAGGAGATTCATTTCTGCCACCATTGAGACACAGTTATCATTATAGTATAATTTCATGCCCCATCCGTCAAAAACCGAAGATGAAACATTTGCAATATCTTTTCCGGAGTTTATTAGAGTAAGAGAAAGAACTCCGTCTTTAAATATATCAGTCTCAGGAATGGTCCTGTAAATATCACTCTCACGATAACTGACAATTGTTCCTTTTGTGGGAGATCCATACAAAGAATATTTCTGCTCATTTACTGAAAAAACATCAATTAACTCAGTATTTTTTCCGGCATGCAAAAAAACACCAATTTCAATGGGAAATGTGAGATAGAACAGTACTACAGACTGAGGTTCGACAACCAGATTTTTGAATTTAACCTGAAGAAGACTTGTTACAGAAGATGGGAGATTAACAGGTTCTACAGGATTAATTATTATACTTCCGTTTTTTGCCTGAATATAATTATCATGCACTTCACCACAGCATTCCCTGCGGTATAAATAAAGACCATTCTCCTCTGTAACATCGATCTTTATTCCACCAGACTCTATGGAAAACGGATAGCTATAATGACCATACATAAGGTTTAAACGCTCCTCCGGAAAGTAACAGCATAAATATCTCAGGTAAATATAAACATCCCAATTAGAATAAAGTTTTCAATGAGCAGATATAAGCAGGAATATTAATTCAGCAATATCTACGGACTACGGTAGATTTTTTTAAAAACAAGATTAAGAGACTAAAAGGTTACAACAGGCTGATCTAAGAATAGAGCATCAGAAATGTTACTTAAAAGAGTCACATAATACTTCAGAAAATTGCAGCGCTGAGTGGTTCCCAAGAACTCTCGTATCTTAGTACAGCATTCAACGTGGGCGGGCTTAACTGCCGGGTTCGAGATGAGTCCGGGTGTTGCCCCGCCGCTATGGCCGCAATTTAAGGGATAAATCCCAAAAAATCCGCTGATTTCAGTTAAGAAATTTCGCGAAGCCAAGGTCCAGATTTGAACTGGAGTATAGCTGCTCTGCAGGCAGCCGCGTGGCCGCTCCGCCACCTTGGCATTGTGCTTACAAACATAGGAAGTCCATAAATTAATAGCTGCCGGTTTTAATCTGAAATAATGCCGGCAAAAAACCAGTTAACTCTATGTAATTCACAGTTTTTTCCAGACGGAATATTTTTTTCCCGAATATGGTACATCCGGCGCATATCAGCAATTATAAATCCCCGGTAAATATTACACAGCCATCCCGATAAAAAATAACATCAACAAAATTCGATTACACTCAAAAAAAAGAAAATGATTTATTCAGCTGCAATTTTCAGCAGTCTGATGCTCAAGAATATATTCATACTCACTACCCGGTGTCGTATAAACTGTCTCATTAACATATACAAGATCAGGAGTACTATCAAGCCCGTTCATGTCATAGATTCTTGGTCCGTACTGATATCCGGCATCCTGATACCACCAGTCAGGATAACCAGGATATGCTGTATTTTTACTTACAGGATCGTATATTCCCCCGTTTGTATATGATACTACCAGAGAATCAGAGAGATTCCACCAGGATGATACAAGATCTTCGGCAGTATCAACAGTATATGAAGTGAGATATTCTTTACAGGCATCTTCTCCCTCACGGTTAAGAATTTCCAGGGCCTCCTCCTCAATTTCAGCCTGCCTTAACAGGAAGAGATTTTCATGTTTCTGTTGTTCCTCCTTTATTTCCGGAAAGATATATGAGTACTGAAGCCTTGCCCAGTTGGTCACAAAATTAAACGACCACCATGCACTGTTTCTGTTGTATTGTGACCGGTTCCCGTTTTCAAAAGATTCAGGAAGGGCATTTGTACCGACATAAAGCGGAGTATAGCAGCTTTCAGAGGGTTGTGCAAATCCAAACCAGCAAAGACCCCCAACCGGATAAGACATTTCTCTTCTACTCTCTGTAACATAACTGTAGGCACAGTAATATGCAGATATTGGCCTTGGCCATGCACCCGGACGGATCTCTCCATCTTTAAAGTCTGTATGTGAATCAAATTCTCCACGTATTCTGTAAGGATCTCCATAAGGTCCGGCTGCGATTCCGGTTGTCAGATCAAAAACCGTACCTTCATAATGATCCCTGAATATAGAAAATATTTCAGTATCATTTAACAGATGATCCGGAGAAACGGAGAACGGGTACTCACGACTAAAAGAATCTTCAACATACGGGCTAAAATTCTGTGAAGGAGAAATACGGTTGTAAATACTCCATATTCTTGACAACGAATAATACGGATGAGAATATTCTCCATTACTTACAGTATTCAGCCAGTCAAGTGTTTTATTCTGCGCAGACCACCAGCCATTCTTTTCTGCTACCTCAAACAGATTTTTGGAATACAGAATATCGGGATTACCAGGTTCAATATCACGTATGCGGAATATATTTGAAGCAGCAAATACTGTACCGTCAGGAACTTTTTTAGCAACCCACAGACTTTCCGTCTCACTCAGGTTTCCCCCACACATCTCAATTACCCACGCCTCATCCGGATCTGCAAAGATAAAAGAGGCATTCATACAAAACAGGGCATATCATATAACTAAGACACAGATCACGACTCTCAGAAAGTCCAGGATGCCATATAAGATTAAGTATGCTCAATGTATCATTCAGATTAATATTAAAATATTGACTGTTTTTTTAGGAAAACAGATCTTTTCTCATTGTTTATTATTTAATTCCTTCTCAATCTCTTCAAATGTCAAAAGTTCATATCTTTTGACAGAGTTATCACTTTCAGAATACATCCTGACATATAGTTCCAAATCCCGGTTCTCAAAAGAAGCAGGATTATCAGTACCTGAAACCTGTATAAAACCCAAAGAATTCAGTTCACCGGCAATGAGAGTAAATTCACTTTCGGATTTTAAAATCTGGTTTATCCTTTCAATTGCATTTTTCTGTTCATGGATTCTTACAGTCATATAGTTAAATAAACCCGATAATATTTCAAGTTAGTTATCAATTAAAATAGCTTAACACTGAATTTTAGAAGATATTCCGAGTAAAATTATAGATTATAAAAACTGTACTGACAACTAAATAAAATTAAAACGCCGTTGACAATCTCAGATTAATAAAGAACAGAGTCAATATTAACAGTATTTTAACGCTTACACTGACATAATAACTTTTCAGAAGAGACAATCACTCACATGAGCAATTGCAGCGTTAGGTGGTTCCCAAGAACTCTCGTATCTTAGTACAGCACCCAACGTGGGCGGGCTTAACTGCCGGGTTCGAGATGAGTCCGGGTGTTTCCCCGCCGCTATGGCCGCAATCACAGACCGGACATCAGGTCATGAACCTGAATTATTGTCTGCAATTATCCGGCATATTGGCATTCACACAACGATTTCGTCTGGATTTTAACGGTTAAGTAATGTTTCCGTTGCCGAATTATCGGACTTTAGTACCTGTGGACTGAACACGTCGTTGCCTTCGTGCGTACATCCCAGGTCTATCAAACGGGTCTTCTACCCGCGTCCTGTGACGGAGTCTCTTTTCAGGTCAGGTTTCAAGCTTAGATGCTTTCAGCTTTTATCCCTTATCGCGTAGCCACCCGGCATTGCCCTGTCGGACAACCGGTCTACCAGTGGCGACGACGGAAAGTTCCTCTCGTACTATTTCCATCTTACCTTCAGACTCCCGACACCCCATATAGATAGTAACCGACCTGTCTCACGACGGTCTAAACCCAGCTCACGATCCCCATTAATAGGCGAACAACCTCACCCTTGGCTGCTGCTGCACAGCCAGGATGGAAAGAACCGACATCGAGGTAGCAAGCCGCCGGGTCGATATGTGCTCTTGCCGGCGACGACTCTGTTATCCCCGGGGTAGCTTTTCTGTCGTCAATAGCACTCATCAAAAGCGCGTATTGGTTCGTTAGACCCGAGTTTCCTCTCGCAGATACTTGCTATTCGTATCAGCGTCAGGCCAACTTTTGCTCTTGACACTCTTCTGTGAGTTTCTGACTCACATGAGTTGACCTTGGGGCACCCTTGATACCTTTTCGAGGGTGTGGCGCCCCACCCAAACTGCCTACCTACCGATGTCCTCGTAAACGAGTTAGTGTTACAGTAAACCAAGGATGGTGTCTCAGATTGCGACTAACCTGCCCCCACAAGGGCAGGATCAAAGTCTCCCATCTACTCTGCGCAAGGAATACCGTAACACAACGACAGGCTGCAGTAAAGCTCCACGGGGTCTTCACTTCCCATATGGGGTCCCTAGCCTCTGCACTAGGATAAAATGTTCAACGGACTTGTGTTTGGGACAGTAGGACTCTCGTTAATCCATTCATGCAAGTCGCCAATTAAGCGACAAGGTACTACGCTACCTTAAGAGGGTCATAGTTACCCCCGCCGTTTACGGGTCCTTCGTCCGGTTGTACCCGGTTTTCAGATGCCCGCACTGGGCAGGAATCACAGACTATACTAGTCGTTTCCGAGTTGCAGTCTGCTATGTTGTTATTAGACAGTCGGAGTCCCCGAGTCACTGCGACCTGCTTGATCTCCAAGCAGGCACTCCTTATTCCAAAGTTACGGAGCTATTTTGCCGAGTTCCCTAAACACAATTAAACCGATACGCCTTGGCCTTCTCAGCCAGGGGCACCTGTGTCAGATCTCGGTACGGTCATCTGGCCCCCTTTTCACGGGCTCCAGGAATTTGCTGTATTACTTCATCACGCTTTCACTCAATTCTCACCATTGCGGTTCTCCAGGAGCTTATACGATTAAACAGGGCGACGGCCCTGCACAGCATATCCCGAAGCGTCAGGATTATTGGCCGATGGTACAGGAATATTAACCTGTTTCCCTTTCGACGTACTCGAGTTACGATACACCTTAGGACCGACTAACCCTCGACTGACGAACATTGTCGAGGAAACCTAGCCCCTCCGGCGGATGGGATTCTCACCCATCTAATGCTTCTACTAATGCCAGAATTCTCATTTCTGCACGGTCCACAGGAGCTTACACCCCTGCTTCTGCCCATGCAGAACGCCTCTCTACGCCATCATATTAATATATGGTCCGTGGTATCTGTGGTAGGTTTGAGCCCCGTCCATTTTCTGCGCCCCAAACCTAGACTGGTAAGCTGTTACGCACTTTTTAAAGGGTAGCTGCTTCTAAGCTCACCTTCCAGTTGTTTTTGGCCTGGGACCTCATTTAGTGTTTACACTTAACCTACACTCAGGGACATTAACCACGGTCTGGGTTGTCTCCCTTACGCACTACAAGCTTACCCCGCAGTGCGGACTTCCGGACTTCTCAGATGACGGGGAATTCGGAGTTTGACAGCAGGGTAAGGAATTTCTTCCCCAACTCCCACAATCAGTGCTCTACCTCACCGTCTATCTCCATCCAGGTCATGCTACGGCATGTTTCGAGAGGAACCAGCGGATGCCTAGTTCGATTGGCCTTTCACCCCTATACGCAGGTCACACGAATGATTTGCATATCAATACCGCTTCGGCCCTCCACGCAACTTTCGTCACGCTTCAGCCTGCCCACGCATAGATCACTAGGCTTCGGGTCTTATCCTGCCGACTTCACGCACTTTTAATACGTCGTCCCATGTGCCGTAAGGCACTACGAACCTGTCGCTTTCGCTTCGGCTTCCCGCAGGGTTAACCTCGCCGACAGAATAAACTCTCTGGCCCGTTCTTCAAAACGTAAGTTATGACGCTGGCAATACCGCCCATACTACAGCCTCGCGGCTGATTCTTTCGCGGTAAAGATCCTTTAACGCCATAACACACCATCGCCTGCCAGTTTCAGGCACTTTTAACCACCTTTTCAGGGTTACTTTTCAGCTTTCGCTCACGCTACTATTACACTATCGGTTTCGAGGAGTATTTAGTTTTGGAGGTTGATGACCCCCGGATTCACGCGAGAATTCCAACCCGCGCTACTCAGGACACCACATATATGTGAGAGATTTACGTGTAGGGGACTGTCACCCTCTTTGGTTTGACTTTTCAGAACAAATTCCACTTCATATCTCACAAAAACAGTGGGCCTATCAACACCACATCTCCCATTGCTGGGATTCAGTTTGAACTCTGTCGTTTTCGATCGCCTTTACTAACGACATCTCGTTTGATTTCTCTTCCTCCCCCTACTGAGATGTTTCAATTCGGGGGGTTACCGATCGTTACCGATCGTGACTTAATGTCACAGGATGTCCCATTAGGGTATCTCCGGATCATAGAATCCTTGCGTCTTCCCGGAGCTTATCGCAGCTTGGCACGCCCTTCGTCGGCACTCGAACCGAGCCATTCACTGACAGGCAGAACGTAATTCAGCATTTTATCGGTTTAACCGTTAAAATCCATTTAACGTCGTTGTGTGAATACCTATACACGGCCTCAAAGAGTCCTTACTGACTCTCAGCCCTTCCCCGTCGATTCACATCAACGGGTGCATTGAAAAGCCGTAAAGTTAGACTTTACGGCTATGGACCCAGGGGGATTTGAACCCCCGGCCTCGGCGTTGCAAACGCCGCGCTCTTCCAGCTGAGCTATGAGCCCTCTGCTTTTTGTCTATGTTAACACTGACAATTTTACAGTTTGTTTAATAACCGCTAATTACCCCTCACGATATTTCGTTAGGAGGTGATCCAGCCGCAGATTCCCCTACGGCTACCTTGTTACGACTTAACCCCCCTTGCGAAACCTAGATTCGACTGCGGCAATAAACCACAGCCTCATCCAAACCTCACTCGGGTGGTTTGACGGGCGGTGTGTGCAAGGAGCAGGGACGTATTCACCGCGCTATGTTGAAACGCGATTACTACGGATTCCAGCTTCATGTGGGCGAGTTGCAGCCCACAATCCGAACTTGGGACAGGTTTAGGGGATTGACTACACTTCTCAGTGCCGTTACCCATTGTCCTGACCATTGTAGCCCGCGTGTAGCCCGGATAATTCGGGGCATGCTGACCTACCGTTGCCCATTCCTTCCTCCTCTTTAGCAGAGGCGGTCCCAACAGTGTCCCCATCATTCCGGAGAACATGCTGGCAACTGTTGGCGTGGGTCTCGCTCGTTGCCTGACTAAACAGGATGCTTCACAGTACGAACTGACGACGGCCATGCACCTCCTCTCAGCTGGTCAAACAAAGTCTTCAACCTGGTTATCATTCCGCTGTCTTATCCGGTGAGATTTCCGGCGTTGAGTCCAATTAAACCGCAGGCTCCACCCGTTGTGGTGCTCCCCCGCCAATTCCTTTAAGTTTCAGCCTTGCGACCGTACTTCCCAGGCGGTACGTTTCACGGTTTCCCTTCGGCACCCCGGAGACTCGTGGTCACCGGCACACCTAACGCACATCGTTTACGGCTGGGACTACCCGGGTATCTAATCCGGTTCGCTCCCCCAGCTTTCGTTCCTCACTGTCGAAGCCGTCCTGGTGAGATGCCTTCGCCATCGGTGGTCCCCCGGGGATTACAGGATTTCACTCCTACCCCCGGAGTACCTCTCACCTCTTCCGGTTCCTAGAACAACAGTTTCTCTTAAACGCCTGCAGGTTAAGCCTGCAGATTTCCCAAGAGACTTATTATTCAAGCTACGAACGCTTTAAGCCCAATAAAAGTGGCCACCACTCGAGCCGCCGGTATTACCGCGGCGGCTGGCACCGGTCTTGCCCGGCCCTTTCTTCGGATGCTTTTTAGACATCCGGACAGCCCGCATATACGGGCACTCGGGGTTCCCTTATCACAGTTTCCTGCATTGTAAAGTTTTCGCGCCTGCTGCGCCCCGTAGGGCCTGGAATCGTGTCTCAGATTCCATCTCCGGGCTCTTGCTCCCACAACCCGTACCGATTACAGGCTTGTTGGGCCACTACCCCAACAACAACCTAATCGGCCGCAGATCCATCCTAAGGCGCCGGAACTTTCGGTTAAAGAACATTCCAGTATCTTTAACCTATGGAGTATTATCCCCAGTTTCCCGGGGTTATCCTCCACCTTAGGGCAGGTTATCCACGTGTTACTGAGCAGTCTGCCGAGGGTCTTAACCCTCTCAACTCGCATGGCTTAATCGAACCCCGATAGCAGTGACCTCTGGCAGGATCAACCAGAATTAATTGTTTGAAGTACTTACACTTCGGCACACTATTGATTTTTCACTAGTTTATCTAAAAGGAATTAGCGGTTATTAAACAAATTTCCGCATTGTCAGTGCCAACGTCAGAACCGACACCCCCATCCGGGTGCTTTCGGTTCTCCATCTAAGAATCGAGGTAACAATGTTAGGTTTATTGTTATATAAACACATTGTTTTACGATTTACAAAAAGCAGAGGAAAGCATATCTCAGCGAATCCATCTTAGCTTTACATTCACCCTGTGAAAAAACTCACAGGACTCCCGAATTAAACGTTACAGCCACCCTGAGGCGTCTGTTCCCGTAATACTTCGGCCTTACAATGTTGTATGCCGCCACATATAAACCCTTGCAGGAAATGATAGAATTTTCAGGAAAAACCCAATCATCCGTAACAAAAAAACGGCAGAACGGCGTTTTTCCATGACATTTTGATCACTCGCGCAAATTGCCTGCTAAAACCAGATAACTATCAGAAAAATTTCACAAAAAATGATTTTAAAAATACTTTCAGATTCCAGAAAAAAAATCTGCACACAAAAACCGTAAAGGCACAGAATTATTTCAGATTCTGACTATGAAAAATTAAAAAATGAGAGTAAAAATTACTTCCTGCGGGATTCAAGTTCAGAGATAACATCCTCAAACTCAACCCCGATGCTCTTTAATGCAAGCATAAGATGGAAGAAGAGATCAGCCGCCTCATAGACCTTCTGATCATAATCCGAATTCTTAGCTGCAATAATAAACTCCGCAGATTCCTCTCCAACCTTTTCAAGAGCTTTATCGACACCCTTCCTGTGACGGAGAATATCAACAATATAACTTTTCTCAGGAGGATTAACTTCCCGATCACACATAATCTGCCATAATTCATCAAATATTTCAGTTCTCACATTACACCTCCGTGACAAGACGTATCTCACCTATACTTTTTCCAAAATATCTCTGTATAAGGATTCTTGCTTTTTCAACATTACAACCGCCCTTACCTATTGCAATGCCAAGATCTGACCTTGATATGACCGAGATCATAACATTGCCCCCCTCATCCTCAGAAAGATCTTTTACAACAGCAGGCTTGAGAATATTGCTGACAAAACAGCAGATCTCCTCATCATGTTCAACCATCTCAATTCTTCTGCCAAGTATCTTCTGAAGCTTTTTGATATTAGCACCGTTTTTGCCTATTGCAATGCCCATATCACCTTTTTTTATTACATATATTATTCTGTCAAAGGCTTCATCAATAACACAGTCAAGAGCAGTTGATCTTGTAATAATCCTTAATTCTTCAATATATCTTCTTTCTTTAAAACCAAGTAAACTTTGCATTAAATATCCGCATAGTATTGGTTTTCATCTGATTAATGAGTTATCTGAAAAAATCCTGAGATCTAACCCACACACGCAGGCGAATATAAAAAATATTTTGAACAAAATAATAATAAATTGAGATTAAATTATCTTCTCACATACAATGTCCAGTATGCCGTTCTTAGCCCTGAAATAACTCTGTCCGGCATGAACACTGCACGGAAGATCAACTCTGACCTCCACACCATCAACAATAATTAATACAAATTCCGGCTGGATGTCAACATCAGGCATTTTACTGGTATCAGACGGAAGGGCCACAGTGACATATATTCTCTCAGGACCATCAATCAGCTCATAATCAATGCTTTCATCATTGTCCATACCATCTTCATCATCCGTACGGAAGACAAAGGGGTCTCTACCATTACCGGAAATTATTGTGCAGCCTAAAAAACGGGCATTCTCCGATAACGGAAGACTACTCATTATATCTTCCATCGCCTTTGCAAAATTTCTTAAAATATCATCATTAGGTTCACGTTTCATAATTACCACACAATTTATACTGGTTGCCTGATCTCTCCACAATCCCTTTTTCTGTTAGTTTTCCCAGTGAAATCATCAGATCGTCACCGGAAATACCACAAAACTCTTCCAGATCCTCAACAGACATATTATAGCCGGCTAAGGCAGTTATAAGATTAAACTCTGCCTCACTGTCTATTATCTCTTTGCAGAAAATTTTTAAATCACGGATTTTTTTCTCAAGATCCCTTTCAAGATAATCGAGATCAACAAGGACTTCATCACGGGATTTTACCATTTTCCGGACAATCAAAGTTTTCTTAAAGAGATTTAATTTAAAATCCTCATTGTCACCCTCAAAATCACGGCCCGCGACTACAACATCCTCTATATTCACCGTTATACGGAAATCCCTTGACAGATGGTAATACTTCCTCCTGTTAATCTCATCACCGTGTGAAATCAGGATACTTTCCCTCTCCATCATCTGGAGATGTTCAATTACGGCCTTCGGACTTATCATAAGCCTGTCTGAAATTTCAGTAACAAAACAGGGTTTCTGCCTTAAAAGCTGAATAATTCTTCTCCTGTTTCTGTTACCAAGAATATCAAGAAGGCGGGATACCTCATCACCGTCCAACATATTTACCAAATGTTAAGAAAAACAATATATATAATTATTTGTTATCAGGCAACCGGTAATTTGGTGCTTCATCTGTAATCAGAATATCATGTGGATGACTTTCAACCTGCCCAGCAGATGTTATTTTAATAAATTCACCCTTCTCCCTGAGATCTCTTACTGTTGCAGAACCTGTATATCCCATTGATGATTTCAGACCACCCGTCAGCTGATAGATGATATCCGAAACTTCACCCACATAGGGTGTCGCGCCCTCAATACCCTCAGGAACAAACTTGGTCTGACCAATACCCTTCTTCTGGAAGTAGCGATCGCTTGACTGACCGCCGGTCATCACACCAAGTGAACCCATGCCGCGGTACTGCTTATATCTCCGCCCCTTAATTGCAATAATTCTGCCTGGAGACTCATCTGTACCGGCAAGAAGGCTTCCGAGCATAACACATTCAGCACCTGCCGCAATTGCCTTTGCAACATCACCGCTGTACCTGATACCACCATCTGCAATTACAGGAACATCATATTCAGTACATACCTGCGAGACGGAAGCAATTGCAGTAATCTGAGGGACACCGACACCTGCAACAACCCTTGTAGTACATATTGAACCAGGGCCGATTCCAACCTTAAGGGCATCGATTTCACCAGAATATGCCTCAGCAGCCGCAGACGTTGCAATATTTCCCGCAATCACATCAGCTTTCACACTGCCTTTGATATCCTTTATTGCCTTAACAACATTGAGATTGTGCCCATGTGCACAATCGGCCACAAGCGCATCAACACCGGTCTCATCAAGCATAACTGCCCTTTCAAAATCAAAAGGACCAACAGCCGCAGAAACTCTCAGGTTACCATCCTTATCCCGGTTCGCATCAGGATACTGATTCTTCTCAAGGAGATCCTGCATGGTCATAATACCAAGAATTCTGCCGTCAGATGATGTAACCGGAAGTCTCTCAACTTTATTATTGTACATCACCTCAATAGCATCCTCAAGTAAAATGTCCTCATTAACAGTAATCGGCCCGGAAGTCATTACAGACCGGATATTATCAGCACCCTTCTTGGACGCAATCCACCTGAGATCCCTGCGGCTGACAATACCAACGACCTTCCCATTCTCAATAACGGGCACACCGCTGATATTATTCTCATTCATCAGATGGTCAACTTCAGAGACTGTGGAATCAATATCAACCGTAACAACATTACGCTCAATGAAATCCTCAGCCTGTTTGACCTTCCGGATCTCCTCGACTTCCCTTTCAGGAGTCATATTTCTGTGGATTACACCAATTGCACCCAGACGCGCAAGCGCAACTGCCATACCAGACTCAGTTACTGTATCCATTGCCGCAGAAACAAAGGGAATTGTAACACCAATGTTGCGGGTGAATCTCGATTTAATATCGGCCTGACTCGGTTCAACCTGTGACGCAGCAGGAATTAGCAGGACATCGTCAAAGGTATATCCGGTCTCCATCTCAAGTTTATTTTTATACATAACTTAACCAAATCACCTTAGAAGGTTTAGAGCTTTCTCAACAAGTTCAGGTTTTATTGTCTCACTTCTGTCACCGCCGCATACCATGCCACGTACCCCGATAATCTCAGGATTGATCTTCTTTAGTCTTTCAAGGTCTTCAAACTTTAGTGAACCTGCAAGTGCAGTCTGTAATGAAAGCGCACGGTTCTTCTCAGTAAATTCAATAAGTTCTGAATCATTAAGAGAATCAAATAGACCCTTGCCGTCCTTTACCGCTGTATCAATCATAGCGACATCCGCACCGGCTTTGGCTGCCAGTGGTGCCATCTCAAAAGGAGAAATTGCATCAACACGATCATAATCAGCGTAAGATGCAATGACAACCGTCTTTTCAGGGAATCTCCATTTAACTCCTTTTACAACTGCCCTGATAAACTCAAGAGCATCCTCATCAGCCCCGAACATCAGGCCGACCTTGATATAATCAGCGCCTGCGCTTGCAGCACCAAAAGCAGACTGAGCTGCACTTCCGGGTTTAAAGCTGTAATCACCGATTGCCGCACTGACAGGTTTATCACTGAGCGACTTTATTTCTGAGATAACCCACGGGAAGTTTGCACCTAATGAACCTTCAGAAGGTTTTTTAACATCAACAATATCCGCAGCAAGTGAATTTTTTGCCTCTGCAACACTGCTTGGACTGACCAATAAATCCATAATAAAATTTGGTTATATCACATAATAGTGATTTTTGTATTAACCTCATTTTTCAGCCCATAAAGGCACATTATTCAAATTATTTTAAAATAAATAATATCTTGATGGTTTATCCGGACAAATAATTCATGATAATGAAAATAATTCTTGCTGTTGATATTAAAGGAGGAGAGGTAGTCCATGGCTATAAAGGCAGAAGGGAGATCTATAAACCTCTTGACTGGGGACTCGCAGAGAGCACAGAACCTGTAAAATACCTGACAGAACTGAAGGTAAAATACCCATATCTTGCAGATCTGGACAGAATTGGAAGAAATGGAGATAACAATTCAGCAGTTCTTTCGTGCAGGAACTGCGGAGAGTTTTCTTATCTAAACCGCGGGGCAGAAAAACCCTCTGAAGCGTTAAAGCAACCCTGGATAAAAAATGTAATATCCACCGAGACATGCAGAGGAGACCCTGAGGATTACACTGATTTTGATTATTTCAGCGTTGTTGTGAAAGATGGGAGAGCGCTTCCGGACGGACAAAAACCGGCAGAGGTTCTGAAAAGAGCATCAGGTGCAGGATTTGAAGGCCTCATTGTATTAAACCTCTCAAGCGTGGGCGCAGAGGACTCAATGGGAGGTCTTGATATTGAAGAGATCAGGAGTGCATACGAAGGAACACTTCTGTATGGCGGCGGCGTGAACTCCACAGAAGACCTGCTGCGTCTTCAGGATGCCGGAATTGACGGCGCAATCATCGCAACCGCGGTCCACAAGGGAAGAGTGCCACTAAAATATGTTCAGGAGGGCAGAATTTGCTGATTACAATTGAAGGGATTGACGGCAGCGGCAAATCATCCCTGCTTAATGGCTTAAAAGAGGAATTGTCTGATCTGGACGTGATATATACAAGAGAACCAGGTTCAACATGGATTGGGGAGCAGGTGAGGCGCGGCATTGCAGAGAATATTGACCCCGTTGCAGAGGCGCTTTTGTTCTGTGCAGATCATGCAGCACATCTGGGAGAAGTGATAAGACCGTCACTGAAGGATAACAAAATTATAATCTCTGACAGATACACAGATTCAAGATTTGCATACCAGGCAGTTACCCTCAAAAAGATACTGCCCGAACCGATGAAGTGGTTAAAAGAGGTACATGAAGGCTGGACCATAAAACCGGACAGGACATTTCTCCTTGTACTTCCTGTGGAAGAAGCCCTCATCCGGCTTAAGAAAGACAGGGATAAACCGGAACATTTTGAATGCGGAAATGTACTCGAAGAAGTGCTGAACAATTATCTTGAGATAGCAGAGACAGACCCTGAAAGATTCATATTAATTGATGCTCTGAAAAATAAGGAAGAAATAATTAAATTTGTAGCAGACTGCATCAGGCAGATGCCACATAAACAGAAGAAATATTTATAGATAATATTTTGAGACAGTCAGAAGAAAAACAGAGACATCTCCAAAAAATCGTTATGGATTATTACCATTCAGAACAAATGATATCCTGACAATGGCATCACGGGGTGAGCAGAAACCAAAAAAAGTCCTCATGGCAGTGGAAGATCTAAAATCCACGATGGAACTGAAAAAGACCCTCAGGAAATATAACTACGAGGTTTTGGCATTATCCATTGACAGCTGTGATCTGATCTTTCGCACAGCCGGGGAAAAACCCGACATTGTAATCATAGATACCGATATAGTCGGGAAAATATCGCCCCTTGATGCTGCAAAAAAAATAATTCATACCTACAAAAAACCTGTAATTTATATAATAAATTCCAGTAACGAAGAGATTGTGGATGATCTGAAGAGAATCGGTCCCTGTGGGATACTGATCAAACCATTTTCAGAAGAGGAAATACTCCACAGCCTTGGAATTGCCCTTAAAATCAATAAAGCAGAACGTGACCGGATAAAAAGGCTTGAGACCTCGAATACAGATCCCATAATGGCAGGCCTTGATAAAATACATGAACCTGCACTCACAATTAACCGTCGCGGAGCAATTACACGGATAAATAATGAGATGGAGTTTTTTTCCGGCTATAAAAAAAATGAGATTATCGGAAGAAAGCTCATAAATTTTTTCAAAATACCTAAATGTAATCCTGAATCTGAAAATGAAACCGCAGTATGGCCCGATGAAATCCAGTTCAGGAAAAAGAGCGGCACTCTGAAGAGAGTGAACATAAATTCAGGATTTACATTATCATACAGGATTGACTTTGAAGAGCAGATAATCATATTAAGAGAAAAGAAGGATTCCGGATTATCCGGGGATTTATACACAGATAATATCTGTTCTGTCTTTATGGAAAATATTGATGAGATCTTCTTTGCTGTGGACAGGGATTATAAAATAATAAAATATAATAATAGATTTGCTGAAATTGCAAAAAAATTAAAGATCACAAAATTTCAGCTCACAAGGCCACTTTATGAGACAGGAAATTTTACAAAGATGCTTAATATCGGAGATTATGAGGATATATTCAGAACCGGACATAACAGGAATAAAATTGGTAAATTTGCCGGCAAAAAAAGAACTCTGATAATAAGCTATACCTATCTCCCGGTATTTGAGGAAGGAGATAACAATAAAGTATCAGCCGTAATTACGGTAATAAAGGACATAACTGCTGCCGAAGAGATGAAAAGGGAATCTGAAGGTATACAGAGGGAATATCTCCAGAACCGCGAATTCTTAGATAATATTCACGGGTCTATAGGGGGAATAAGGACATCATTGTATAAGATTATTAAATTCGTTGAGAAAAATCCACAGAAGCAAAGAGATCCTGCCTTTAAGGAAATTGCCGGTTATTCCGGTGAAGCGGAATCAAACCTGAGAATCTTTGACAGGCTGTGGTCCAAATATGAATCAGGAATGAAAAACTCCTATAAACCCGGAAAAAAAAGTTGAAATAAAACGAAAATTCATATTATAATCAAATAAATTTTAAAATATTATCAAATATAAAAAATGTTTGATATTTTTAATTACTTACTTGATCTTCTTTTCAAGCTTCTTGAGCTTCTTCTTGGCGGCCTGACTGCCTGCAGCCACCTGCTTTGAGAGCTCCTCTGCCTTTGCCTTCTTCACTTTGTTCAGTTTTGCTAATTGTTTCTTACTTGCTGCTGACATTTATTTACCTCGCTACGCCCTTGGCTGGTTATATTTATCTTATTTACCCCTTATAAATACCACTTTATTGTTATACCGGCCTGCGTACTTACGATCTGACAGGCAGAAAGCCCACGACTGTAGTCACGGGATGAATACCCGGAGCAAATTTCTTTCGATTCAATGCCCATAGGACTGCGGGCAGCAGATTATGAATTTCCCTTCAGCCTGGCCTGTATCGGGTTCACCTACATGCCTGCCATTTGAAAATTCCCGGCAGAATAAGAAATATTTAAAAAATTATTGAAAATAGAAATTAGTATTATTTCTTCAGAACAGTCACAACAACATCGTCTGACATCTGTATCACATCAACATCCTCACCGGCAACCCTGAAGGAATAAACCGGTTCAAATGAATTTTCAGGCACTTCAATCTCCGCATCCCCTACAGTGACCATTGCAGGAGGATTTACTTTCAGGTCGTCCGGAAGATTACGGACAGCGTCCATGAATACCTTCGCCTGCTTCCTCAGTTTCGGCCCGACAATACCCATATTGAATGATACATCAGAGACCACCTTCTCAAGTTCCGGAAGCCCGCATCTCCATTCAAATTCTGCATTAAGAGTAGAGGCAGCATCCCCGCTGTCATCGATTTCATGCGGCGTGTATGCAGTAATATGCTTTAAGGGTGCATTCAGTGCCATACCCTCATCATGCTTGTACCTCCTTATTCCGGCAATAATCTCTGCAATAAGGTCACCTTTTACGAGCGCATCATCATCAGTATATGAATAATCAACCCAGCTCTGTGCATGAACACTCTCCTTTCCCCCGGTGAGATGCTTATAGCACTCCTCTGCAAAGAACGGCGTTATAGGCGCAAGCATTCTGCATAGTGCATCCACCGATGTCTTCAGCGCAAAAAGTGCGCTCTCCTTGCCTTCACCACTGCCGTACAGGCGGCCCTTAACCATCTCAATATAATTATCTGCAAAGATCTCCCTTGCAAACTCACGGATAGCCCTTACAGCCCTGTCATACTGGTATGATTCCATTGACTCTGTAACCTCGGATACCGCAGATGACAGTTTTGCCATAAGCCAGCGGTCCGCAAGCACAGCCGGAACATCTGCAATCATTCCACCTTCTGCCTTATCCAGGTGCATAAGAACAAACCTTGTGATATTCCACATCTTTGTCTGGAATCTTGCCGCAGCAATCACATCATTCCATGAGAATACAATATCCTGTCCGGTTGCAGCGCCACTTGCACTCCACTGCCTGAAGGCATCCGCGCCGTGTTTTGAGAGCACTTCTTCGGGCACAATGATATTCCCGCGGCTTTTTGACATCTTAAAGCCGTCATCTCCGAGTACCATTCCGTTCACAAGAATCTCATCCCACGGGTGGCCTCCGCCAGTCAGTGCCCCCGCGCGAAGAATTGTGTAAAATGCCCATGTCCTGATGATGTCATGACCCTGCGGACGGATCTGTGCAGGGAAATATTCAGGTACAGATTTACCGTCCCATCCTGTAATATTCAGAACAGATATTGACGAATCCATCCAGGTATCGAGGACATCGGTCTCGCCTGTAAATTCAGTGCATCCGCACTTTGGACATGGTTTCTTCGGTTTGTCAACCGTTGGATCAACCGGAAGGTCCTCTTCATCAGGCAGCATAACCTCACCGCATTCATTGCAGAACCAGACCGGAATCGGGGTTGCAAAGATCCTCTGCCTTGAGATACACCAGTCCCACTCCATCTGTGAGGCCCAGTTTTCAAGGCGCATCTTCATATGCTCAGGTGTCCACGCAATCTTATCCGCAGCTTTCAGGATCTCATCATTGTGCACCTTTACAAACCACTGCCTCTCAGAGAGAATTTCAATAGGAGTCTTGCATCTCCAGCATGTTCCAACGCGCTGTTCGAGATCTTCCTGCTTCTTTAGGATGCCCTTCTCCGTCATGTCGGAGAGTATCCCCTTTCTGCACTCCAGAGAGGTCATACCGGCGTAAGGACCTGCAATTGCAGTCATACGGCCTTTCAGGTCAATTGCCTTTCTCAGATCAAGATTATGCTTCTTCCACCAGTGAACATCCTGCTTGTCTCCAAAGGTACAGATCATCACTGCTCCGCTTCCAAAGGAAGGGTCCACAGCTTCATCCTCTATTACCTGTACATCATGCCCGAAGATTGGAACTTTAAGTGTCTTACCGGAGATATCGGAATAGCGTTTGTCATCCGGATGAACGGCAACTGCAACACAGGCGGCAAGCAGTTCCGGCCTTGTTGTTGCTATCTCAACACCATCAAAATCAAAGAAACTGAGTTTTGTTGTCCTGTCCTCGTATGACACTTCAGCAAACGCAATCGCAGTTTCACAGCGGGTACAGAAGTTTACCGGATGCTCACTCTGATAAACGTCATCATTCTCAAACATCCTCAGGAATGAGAGCTGGGTCTTGCTGTAATACTCCGGGAGCATTGTGATGTATTCATTGCTCCAGTCATTTGAGAAACCACATCTGCGCATGGATTTGCGCATCTTTTCAATATTTTCCAGTGTGAGTTCGCGGCACATCTCACGAAACTCTGTTCTTGAGACATCATTTTTTGTTATGCCGTGAGTCTCCTCAACTTTTACCTCAGTTGGAAGTCCGTGGCAGTCCCAGCCCTGTGGGAACATGACATTATAGCCATTCATCCGCTTATAACGGGCAATAAAATCGATATAACACCAGTTAAAGGCGTTACCTATATGGAAATTACCAGTAGGGTACGGCGGCGGGGTATCGATTATAAAACGTGGCTTTGAAGAGTTATTATCAAAATAATAATTCTCGTCTTTCCATATTCCAAGCCACCTCTCCTCTACCTCCAATGGGTCATAATTTTTTGGGATCTCTCCGGTATCAGACATTTCCTAAAAATTTGTCTCTATTCTCTCATATACTAATCGAAGATCTGCCGCAGGAAGGGCCGGCACTAAATGGTAATGGCAAAAAAATATCATGAGTTATACAGAAAAGTAACTAATCTGTTGCAGGAAAAATCGCTGCCAGTCTTAATCAGGTCAGTATAATTAATGATTAAATACAAAATTACTACATACATGCTTCAACGGCCGGATATGTGGATAGTTGCGATATTATCCACAATTGCAATCGTTATCGCACCTTTTGTACAACCTCCGTTCATACTTGCACTGATAACAATTCTCATCAGCGGAGTTTTTTACTTTATACGAAATACTCAGTATCCGGCAATAGGCATCAGTATTGTAGCCCTGCTGTATGGCCTTAATATCATCCCGGCAGTCGTATTTCTCACCACTCTGGCAATTGTAATTCTTGGCGAGGCAGCTTACAGGATATGGCCGAGGGATGACAATTATTCATATCTTGCATATCTCATTGTCGCAACCGCAGGCGCGGTCTTTGCATCCTATTACCTGGGCTATTTTAACCTCCTCACTCCGATTACCGGAGTTGTTGTGGCCGCATTATTAAAATCAATATTAAAAGGAAGGGAAGATACAATTATGATTGAGTGCATCGGCACTGCAATGACTATGTATCTCTTCTACGACCTCAGGTATTTTGTGGATTTTGATCTCCTGATGTCTGCAATAATCATCTCATTTGTCTTCGCCCTCATATCCTATAAGATGAAGGCGGCAGACATGTCAGGGCTTTTGAGCGCAGCCCTGATGGGAATACTGATCATAGTCTTTGCTGATGTGAGGTGGTTCTTCGTGATGCTTGCCTTTTTCATACTTGGAGCAGGTTTTACAAAATTCAAATATGAGAAGAAGAAGTCAGAGGGAGTTGCAGAATCAAGAGGAGGTGTCAGGGGATTTCTCAATGTTTTTGCAAACGGACTGATATCGCTCTGTGCTGCTATGCTTTACGGCATATCTCCCGAACCTATGTTTATTGCCCTCTTCATAGGCAGTGTTGCCGCAGCTACAGCCGATACTTCCGCAAGTGAACTTGGGATGCTTGGAAAAACACCATACCTGATAACTTCATTTAAAAAAGTACCAAAAGGGACAGATGGTGGTGTGACACTCTTTGGAGAAGTTGCGGCAACCTTTGCTGCATTCATCGTCTGTATTATTGCATTTTTACTGGGCGTAATTCCACCTGAAATGGTACTTGCAGGCACTGCCGCAGGATTTGTCGGGACAAATGTGGACAGTTTTGTAGGTGCAACCCTTGAAAGAAGAGGCATCCTCGGAAACGCAGGAACAAATATTACCTGCACACTCGCCGGCGGACTATTTGCTATGGCCTTTTACATCTGATAACAACAGATTAAATTAAAAAAGTGAAATGATGGGTATTCCGTCAGGAATACTTGTACCATCTTCCCTTCTCGTCATACTCACCCTGTCCGTCAATACCCTGATCTGCTGCTGTAATATCAGGTGAACTGATGACCGGAATTTTTGCATCTTCCAGATATTTTCTGTAAAATACCGCTTTAAACGGAAGCATTACTGTAATTATCAGCATTGAACCGAGAGAGTAGATAAGGGAGGTCACCATAACACCGAAATCACCAAGCATTGAGAATAACAGCTCAGGGTTTGCCGAGTATTCACTCATCTCTTCGGCTGACACCTCCGTAAGCGGCATAAGCTCATCTGCAAGAAGGCCGGACCAGATAATTGCAAGCCCGAATAGAAGCACGAGAGATATAAGGAGCAGAACAAGGAAAAAACCCGCGACATTGAAGGGTTTTAACATCACTCCGGTAATGCTCTTCTTAATAGACTCAAACACCTTAAGATCTGAGAATACTGCCGCAGTATCAAAGAAGAAGACCAGAATAAGGCAGGGTATAAAGAAGATAAATCCGGATATTATTGATAATACCTGACCTGAAGCTCCTGCCAGGCTGCCCGGAAGCATCACTATAAAGATGAAGATAAATGCAGCGAATGATATGAAAACAGCCGGAAGCAGCACCCTGAAATAATACTTCAGACCTTCCCTGAAGTAAGCTGCAACAGAATAATCCTCAGATTTTATTGAGCCGTAGGTTGCAGCTATAAAAAACGGCATTGTTACAAGCCAGATCATGAGCAGCTTATCACCATAAAATGAGAGCGGCTCTGTCATTGAGAACCACATCATCAGAAATGAGAATATGGCGGAAACTATTCCGGCAATCCAGAGAACAGGATGTTTAAGGAGTTTTAATCCTTCATGCAGAGAAGCAAATCCCATATTCAGCGATTCCTCGGCATTGCAACAATTTCACGAACCTGAAGGTCAAAATATCCGGAAGTATGCGAGGGTCTGATGACACAGACTGTATCTGAACCGGAAATTGTGCCGCCAACAGAGATTATCTCGTCCTCAACCGGAATTTCACCCTGATCAGCGGCGATGAGTGTACATTCAACGGCAACCTTGAGGCCGACGGCAACCGTTTTTCTCAGAGCCTCTGCAATAGCTTCAGTCCTTGAAGCGCCGCCAAGTTTTGCACCGCCACGGGTTATTGCCCTTTCAAGCCCTGAAAATACATGAGTGCCCTTTATTACACGAACACCTTCACTTTCAAGTTTATCTGCAAGGCTTTTTGGAAATTCCCAGACTCCCGGAGTGGAAAAACCGACAACATGCGTGACAACAATCAGTGATACGCCTGTGCCTTTTACTGCATCTGCAAATATCTCTGCACTGCCGCCTTTTGTACTTGCAACAATTATTGTCTTTATTCCAAGTTCCTCTGCACGCTCCACTGCAAAAGAAGCTGAGTCCTTTGTATTACCCGGCCCGGGTTCATCGAAATAGTATGTGGTTTTGGCAGTATAACTCATACAGAAATTATCGTCTGCACCGGATAAATAATTACCATGATTATCATGCACAGGAGAAGAAATATAGCAAAATACCCCCATAAAAAACTGTCCGGATGAACAGTAAGAATCCGGCTGCGGGTAATTGTTACGACATTATAATAATTCGCAACCGTTTGTTTAATCATAATCCGGCAATATATGAATATCAGGAGTTTTTATATGATTAATCTGGCAATAGCAGGCAAACCAAACTGCGGCAAATCCACATTTTATTCGGCTGCAACTATGGCTCCGGCAGAGATTGCAAATTATCCGTTTACAACAATTGATGCCAACAAGGGTGTTGCATACGTAAGAATTAACTGCCCGTGCAAAGAGCTTGGAATTGAGGGCTGCAAGGCATGCAAGGACGGAATCAGGTTTATACAGATCGGTCTTATTGATGTAGCAGGTCTTGTTCCTGATGCACATAAGGGCAAAGGGCTTGGAAATAAGTTTCTTGACAACCTCAGAGAGGCTGACGCAATACTTCACATAATAGATGCCAGCGGAGGCACTGATGAAGAGGGAAATCCGGTCGATTTGGGCAGTCATGACCCCTTAAATGACATCGGCTTTATTGAGCATGAGATGACTATGTGGGTGTACGGCCTTTTGGAGAAGAACTGGCAGAGGCTTCAGAGATCATCACAGGCCAAGACATTTTCAATTATTGATGCAGTCGCCGAACAGCTTGCAGGACTTTCAATTACTGATGAGCATGTAATACGCGCAGAGAACGACTCCGGAGTTGACCTGAAGAGCTGCACAGATGATGAGCTTGAGAAATTCTGTGAATGCCTGGTATCTGCCTCAAAACCTTTCCTTGTCATTGCAAACAAAGCAGACAGTGCATCTGATGAGGTTATCGGGAAATTAAAGGCTGAAGAGAATATATCAATAGCAAGTGCAGCAGGAGAACTTGCAATAAGAAAGGCTACTGAAGCAGGATTTACCAGCTATGTACCCGGAGATGCTGATTTTACAATATTAAATCCGGAAAAACTGAGCAAAGCCCAGAATGCAGGCCTTGAAGCCATAAGAGATTTCATGAAGAAGGCTGACGGGACAGGTGTTCAGCAGACAATAAACAGTGCAGTATTTGATCTGTTAGACAGAATTGTCGTTTTTCCGGTTGAGGACGAGAGCAAGTACTGTGACGGTCAGGACAGGATTTTACCGGACGCATTTCTGATGAAGAAGGGCAGCAACCCGCATGATCTCGCATACATGGTCCATACTGATATCGGTAACGGATTCTTATATGCAGTAGATGCCAGAACAAAGATGCGCATCAAAGAGACTCATGAACTTAAAGACGGCGACATAATTAAAATTGTATCGGCAAACAAATAACCTGAGATAATTCTCACATTTTTTAATCATAATGCCGGTATGATGAAGAGAATCATTCGGGCAGTATATTTTTATAAATCTGAATCAACTGTTCAGATCTGATGTATCCCGAAAGAATTCCGGAGGAGACAGAACACCTCTTTTCAGCAGATGAGGCATACGACTACAACATACTCCAGAGAACTCTACTGAAGAGAAATCTGCTCCCTTTAAAAGATATAACGGATGCAGGGGTTAATCACGGAACTGTTCTGGAGGTAGGTGCAGGGCCGGGCTATCTCGGAGTTGAGTGGCTTAAAAGCAGCAGAGTCAGATCAGATTCAGAACTGGTTGCTATTGATATAAACCGGAATATGGTCTGCATAGCAAAGGATAATTCAGAAACTATCAGTGAAAAAGATCGTTACTCTGTGATTCAGGGGAATGCAGAGATGATGCCTTTTTGCCGGAATACATTTAACGGAGTCTTCTCTGCCTACTCACTTCACGAATGGAGAAATCCGGTAAATGTAATCTCTGAAACTGACAGGGTTCTTAAGGGAGAATCATCTGCCGTAATTATTGATATGAGAAGGGATATTCCAAAAGATCTTCTCAGGAGGGAGAAAAACCGGATGAGGAAGCAGTCACGTAATAACTTTGAGGCCTCAGTTAAGGCAGCATATACAAAGAATGAAATCGAGAACATTATGGAAAATGCAGGAATATCAGATTATCAGACAGATGGGGAAACCTTTAATCTCAAGGTCTCATGGACTAAACTGAGATAGTTATCACCCGGAATTACAGGAGGACATAAGATAGATTACATACTGAAAATCATGCAAAAAACTAAATAGAGAAAAAAGATATTAAATATTTAATATGGCTGGCGAGATCTATCAGGCACAGGTGATTAAAAATTTCTTTGACTGCATCACCGGCACTGACAGGAATCTGACAAGGATTTATATGTGTGTCATAAGCCTGGCCAAACTGAGGATGGAAGATCCAAACAAAATATGCCACATAGTGGATCAGATGAGAAAAAGCAAGCAGAAACGTGAGCTTTCAATTGACATCATAGATTATGTCTGTTCCTGTGCAAATGAGATAGAACTTGGATCTGTCCAGACAGCATTTGGGGTACAGGAGATTTCAGAGATGGCAGATACCTTCAGTTCAGTATCAATCGATTCTCTCTGAAAAATATCTGAATACCGGAAAATTTTAGCAGGAGAACAATATCCGGCAAATACCTCCCATGAAACATTTGTTTCATATGCCATCTGTGAACCCGCAGGTTCATGAATGACTTTTTTTACCAATAGACAAGCTCAGGCACGGGACCTAAAAATACAAAATAAAGAGAGAGAAATAAGAGATGATCAGAACTTCAGTTCAACCGGATTTTCTCTCCAGTCATTCAGGGACTCTTCAAGATCTCTCATAAGTTCAGGGATTTCACCTTCAGACTCAGAAATACGGAATTTCAGTGATTCTGACTCCTCTTCAAGCCTTACTATCCCTTCAGTATTCGCCTCATATCTTTTGGAAAGCCTGCCGAGTTCCCTGCCGGAAGAATAACCTTCTGCCTCTCTTTTTACTGCATCAATCTCATCAAGAGATAACTTCAGTTCATTGCAGCATGATTTAAGCTTCTCCGGGAAGACACCCGGAGATGAGAATAACTCCTCTTCGGTCTTGTTCTTGATGATATCAGGATTTGCACCAAATACGGTGGCAAGTGAAGGATAAACAGAGCTGTACAACTCAACTGCCTCATCCATAAGTCTGCATTTATCATTCTTCTTAGAGAGAATATCAATCAGACTCTCAACCTTACCTGCCATCTCCTTATTATTCTCCCTTGAAAACTGGTATGAAGATTTACGGAAGACATTGCCGGTAGAGGCAATAAGGGCTTCATAATCATTCTCAGCAGCAGAAAAATTCATCTCAAGAGCCTCAAGCCGGCTGATCAATTCTGCCTCCTCTGAAAATTCAGCTGATCCCTTCAGATTTTCCATCCCTGATTCAATATCACTGATCTCACCCTTCAGGGCCGACATTTTATCTGCCAATGCTGAGATCCTTTCATTATCTCCCCTGATCTGCCTGTATTTATCTTCAATAAGATCATACTTCCCCTCTGAAATGCCGGACTTCTCCTTCAGTTCAACCGGGATTTTGACCTCTTCAGTCATTTTATTGATAAGTTTCCCGACGGAGTCGATCCCGGATTTTACAGCCTTCATCTCTTCAGGAAAGGCCGCACCAAGATACCTCCCCTTACCCTTCATAATCTTTGCACTTTCATTGACAAATGAGATCATTGAATCATAGACCTTCTCAGGATCATCTGAAATCCCTGCCTCAATTGCTTTCCTCATTGAACCGATAAATTTAGGCTTTGAATTTCTGGCGACATTGAGGAGCTTCTTATTTGGATGGGCATCATCTGAAAGATCTCTCTTCTCAAACCTGTCAAGGGATTTATTTAGTGATACAAGTGAGTCCCCTGCCTTCTCAGCCGCAGACAGAGCAGCCCTGTGGATGCTCTCCTCAGCTTCTTTTTTCGTCTCTGCAAATAATTCCGGAAGCGAAGAATATTCAATAACCTCGGTCTCCGGTTCTTTCTTTGAAAAAATTTTACTTAAAAAACCTGCCATAATTAAGCCTTTTTAGTCCTTCTTTGAGATCTGACTCAGGCGACGGACACCGCCTATCTCCTCAATAATATCAACCACAACTGACGGTACAAGCTCCTGCCAGTTTTCATCCATGAGCATCCTGCGCCTGATCTCTGTGCCGCTGTGTGTACCCCTCTCATACATATCAGGAGATACAACCTCTACGCCCTGCTCCCTGAATAGTTCAACAACCAGTGGATTGCTTGAAAATACCTTATCAAACGGAGGTGACATGGACTTTACATGCGCAACCCACAGGGCATTCCTCTGGACATCCTCTATCGGAATTGCATAAAACGGACATTTCAGCTTATCAAGCGACCTTGTAATCATCATAATCCTCTCACCGGCAGTAAAGGGATTATTGACATAATGGCTCATCTGGGCACTGCCAACCCCGATTACAATCTCATCGACTTCATCTGATATTGCCTCAAGAACAGACTGATGCCCGTTGTGGTACGGCTGAAAACGTCCGATATAAAATCCTCTTTTAATCACGATTATCACCAGCCATATTTGCAATCCTTGCGGCAAATGCCCCGGCAGTAAAACCGGCATCGATATTCACCACCGTTAACACGGCACATGACTGTAGCATCCCGGCAAGTGCGGCCTGCCCCTGACCCATATAGCCGTAGCCAACGCTCACAGGCACGCCAATAACCGGTTTGCTGACAAGTCCGGCGATGACAGTCGGAAGTGTGCCCTCACGCCCGGCACAGACGACATAGGCATCAACATCAAGCATCTCTTTTATTGCCGGAAAGAGACGGTGAATACCGGCAGCCCCGACATCATATGAAGTCTTAACCTCACAGCCCATAACTTCAGCAATAACCTTTGCCTCCTCTGCAACCCGTAAGTCTGAAGTTCCGGCAGTGATAATTCCAACACGCCCTCCGGACTTTCTGATATCAGGATCTCCGGATATAAAAACTGTGGATGCAGTTTCATTGTAGGAATATGAAAAACCAAGACCTTCTGCAATTACTATTAAAGAGTCTGCCTGTTCCGCATTAACCCGCGTAATGAGACATCTCCCCGATACAGGCAGTATCTTTTCAACAATCTCTGTGAGGTGAACTGTCCTCTTTCCCTCAGCCAGTATTACTTCAGGCATACCGCACCTGACAGACCTTCCAAGGTCTATATTGGCAATTTCACCTATCTTTTCAATTCTCAGGCCGTCAATCAGTTCCTCAGCCGCATCCACTGAGATCCTGCCCGCCTCAAATTCCTTTAAAATCCCTCTTAAAGTATTGTTTGAATTCATCCGGATAATTAACATATGGTTTGGGGTTGAATAATAAGTATTGGCATGACATACAGTTATCTTCTCTATGTGACAGTCTTCGGCGCAGCAACAGTAACGTACCTGTGGCTGAGGGATGCAAGAATATTTTACAGAACAGGTTATCCCGGATACAGAAAAGCAGCATATTACGGAGTTTTTTATACAGCATTATCCCTGACAGGCGTTCTCTTTGCCCTAAGGGGTGAGGAGCTTATATCTCTGATCTTAGTTCTTATAGCCCTCTTCTTTCAGGGCAGAATTGAGAAGGAGAAGGATAAAATATGGTCAAAAACGTCCACAGCGCTTGACAGAATTCTTGGAAACGTAAGTATGAGAAGATAACGGACATTTCAGGAGCAATACAATGATTAAAAAGCCAAGAGGAACAAGGGATTTCCTTCCGGACGAGATGGAAGAGAGAAGAGAAGTTGAGAGAAAGATGAGGGGCGTTGCATCCTCATTCGGATACAGAGAGATATGCACACCCACTTTTGAGTCCTCGGAATTATATACAATAAAATCCGGCGAGGGAATAATAGAGGAGATGTATGTATTTGAGGACAAAGGCGGGAGAAGTCTTGCACTGCGCCCGGAAGGCACAGCCGCCGTCCTCAGGATGTATGTCAGTGAAGGAAAAGTCCTGTCAAAACCTGTACGATGGTGCTACCTCTCCGACTGCTACAGGTATGAAAGGCCACAGAAAGGAAGATACAGGCAGTTCTGGCAGTTTGGTGCGGAGTTAATAGGTGCAGACACAGCGGCGGCAGATGCCGAGATGATACTGCTTGCTTATGAGATACTGAGTTCCACAGGGGTGAATTTTGAGATGCATGTCGGGCATCTCTCACCAATGAAGCATATTCTCTCAGATCTTGCCGAAGATGACCGAAAAAAGGTAATGGCACTTCTGGATAAGAAAAATTTTGAAGGCCTTACAGAATATCTGAATTCTGCCGGAAAACCTGAACTCTATGATAAACTGAAAAATCTTGTCGAATGCTCAACCCTGAGTGAGGCTATGGAGATCTGCGGTGACTTTCCGGAATCAGAGAGAATGGCCGGTATTCTTGATATACTGAACCACACAGGGATGAAGTATAAGTTAAATCTGGGCATTGTAAGAGGACTTGACTATTACACAGGCATGGTCTTTGAAGGGTTTGCCGAAAATCTCGGTGCGGAAAACCAGATAATCGGCGGAGGTTCATACAGACTTGCCCATCTATTTGGTGGAGAGGATGTCGCATCCTGCGGATTCGGGATAGGATTTGACAGGGTGATGGTCTCACTGGGGCAGGTGGATATTAAGAAAAAACCTGTAGTGGCGGTTGCCTACACGCCTGAAGCTGCCTCAAGGGCATTTGAGGTCGCTGCAATTTTCAGAAGAGCAGGAATACGCGCAGAAATTAACCTCCTTGAGAGGGGAATCGGCGCACAGATGAAATACGCGGCAAAGACTGCAACATATGTCGCCCTGATTGGTGCAAGGGAATGTGAATCAGGCCTTATAACCTTAAAAAATTTAAGTTCCGGCGAGCAGAAGGAGATCTCTCCCGAAGATGCAGTCTCAGAGGTGGTTTAGACATTGGATCTTGCCGAAGAGTTAGCATCTAAACAGCGCAGCATAAGTGTTGCAGAATTCTTTGAGAAGAACAAGCATCTCTTAGGTTTTGACTCTCCGACGAGGGGAATAATTACAACCATAAAGGAAGCGGTGGACAACTCCCTTGATGCCTGCGAAGAGGCAGAGATCCTGCCTGACATCTATGTTGGAATAAAGAAGACTGATAAGGATGTCTTCCGGATTATTGTGGAGGACAACGGGCCGGGCATTACACCTGCCCAGGTGCCTTTTGTCTTTGGTAAACTGCTCTATGGATCACGCTTTCACCAGATCCGGCAGTCCAGGGGGCAGCAGGGTATAGGAATATCTGCGGCAGTGCTCTACGCGCAGCTGACCACCGGAATTCCGGCTGTTGTTACCTCACGAACCGGGCATAAAAATCCGGCATACAGGTTTGAGCTTCTCATTAAGACAGAGACGAATGAGCCGGAGATTGTCAAAGAGGAAGAGATTGTATGGGACAGGATGCACGGGACAAGAATTGAGATCGAATTCAAAAGTTCCCTTGCCGCCAAAAAAAGGCTTCTTGACTATCTCAGGTACACATCGGTCGTAAACCCGCATGCAAGAATAAGAGCAGATATTGACGGAGACCTGCACAATTTTGAGAGGGCGAGCGATGAGGTAATTATCGCGCCAAAGGCTATCGCGCCGCATCCGCATGGCATTGAACTTGGCCTCCTGAAGAGGATGGCGGCACTCAGTGACAAAAGCCTCAAAGAATTCCTGATAGACGGATTTTCCCGTGTCGGTGATAAAAATGCCGATGAGATAATCGCAATTTCCGGACTTAAACAGACCAGAAAAACTTCCGGCCTGAAGATTGAGGAATTAAAAAGCCTCCTCTCAGCAATGCAGACCGTAAGTGTGCCTCCGCCGCCTGCATCCCAGTGCCTCTCTCCGATTGGTGAAGAGATGATCATAAAGGGAATTGACAAGGAGTTTGAACTTGACTTCGTGAAGGCAAAAACGAGAAAAAGCCAGGTATTCTCCGGAAATCCGTTCATCATTGAGGCGGCCATAGGGTACGGCGGAAAGCTTGAGTCAGAAGGATCTGCAACTCTTATGAGATTTGCAAACCGCGTGCCTCTCCTATACCAGCAGGGTGCATGTGCAATTACAAACGCTGTCTCACAGGTGAACTGGAGATCATATAATCTCTCACAGCAGGGGATTCCCACAGGGCCTGTGATGATTCTCGTCCATGTTGCATCAACTAATGTCCCGTTCACATCTGAGAGCAAGGATGCGGTTGCGGCAATAGATGAGATAGAAAAAGAGATTATCCTCGTAATGCAGGATCTGGGCCGGGAACTGAAGAACTTCCTGAGCAGGAGGGATAAGAACAAGCAGGAGGAGGAGAGAGCACGTGCTGTCTGCTCACTGCTGCCCGACATTGCTGCCAAAGTGTCTGAGATTGTTGAAAAACCTGCTCCCGATACTGCGCCTCTTGAAGCGCAGATAATGAGAAAGGTTGTTGCAAAGAAGCAGACCATTAACGGAATAGTCGAGATTACTGTCAGCAATCACACAAGGAGCCCGGTTTCTGTAACGGTTTACAATATGTCGGAGGGCAGTGCAGTTGATGCAAAGCCAAAGACGGACTTTACTGATGTAATCGGGAATGAATACAATAAATTATGGAAGGCGGATATTGAACCGGAATCCGCATGGAAGGCCACATATTCCGGAACCGGCAGCGGGACGCTTGACATCCGCGGAGTAGATGAGAAGAAACTTGTGGTGGTGGATCTTGATGCTTAAAAAAGAACTTGATGAAGAGGCAACAAAGCGGCTTAAAGGTATAGCAGGGAAGTGGTATGACCAGATCTCCTCTGCAACAATACCCTACATCTCACTCCCTACACGGACAAAAAAGAACATTGAGTACGATGAGAAGTCCGAGGTCTGGAAGTATGGCAGCCGCGAGACCCTCCGGTCAGCATCCTCAGCAAAGGGCGCAATGCATCTTCTGAAGATGGCGCATGTTGTCGGTTTTTTAAAGAACCAGATAGCCGATAACCGCTCATCCACACTGAGAGAGATGTATTACATCTCTGAAGGGTGGAAGAGGGCAAAGTTCTCAGCGCAGGATGAAAGTAATATGCTTGTAGAGGACCTTGAGATAGTCACTGAACTGTCAAGGGAGGCCTTTCATCTCAGGCCTGAGGAGGACGGGGCATCTGTATATGGCTCACTCAGGATAAAGGAGCAGACAAGACGTGGTGAGAGAATTATTCACTGCCGGGAGGATGTTGGTGAGGCTGGTTATCCGATACCCAGCAATGTGGACAACCTCGAATTCATTGACCATGATGCAAAATTTGTTATTGCGATGGAGACCGGAGGTATGTATGCCCGTCTTATGGAGAATGGTTTTGATGAGGAGTATGATGCCATACTTCTGCACCTTAAGGGCCAGCCGGCGCGCTCTACAAGGCGCGTCTTAAAGAGGCTGAATGCAGAATTGGGCCTGCCGGTTGTCATCTTCACTGACGGTGATCCCTGGTCATACAGGATCTTTGCAAGTGTGGCATATGGTTCTATTAAGGCGGCGCATATGTCAGAGATTCTTGCAACTCCGGGAGCGCAGTTTATCGGCGTTCAGCCGTCTGATATAAGCAATTATGATCTTCCGGCAGACAAGCTCACGGAGGGAGACATTGCAGCCCTGAAAGCAGAGCTTACTGATCCGAGGTTTGACACTGAATACTGGAGAAAGGAGATAAATCTGCAGCTTAAGCTTGGAGTGAAATCTGAACAGCAGGCTTTTGCAAGCCGGGGGCTTGATTTTGTGACGAAGGAATATCTGCCGGCGAGGCTGAGTGAGATGGGGGTAATTTGAATGAATATTCCGGAAAAATATCTTAACGGAGAATATCTGGAAAAAAATCCTACATGGGACGTTGAGGATTCTCCATGGAAAGCAGAACAGATTCAAAAAATTATCGAGAGGAATAACCTGTCACCAGATTCCATATGTGAAATAGGCTGTGGTGCCGGTGAGATTCTGAATCAGCTCCATAAAAAAATTGGAGGTCATTGTTCATTTACAGGATATGAAATATCACCACAGGCCCATAAGATATGCCTTGAAAAGGAGAGTGAAAACCTTAAATTTAAATTAAAGGATTTCACAACTGAAAATGATGTTAATTTTGATATGCTTCTGCTCATCGACATAATTGAACATATTGAGGATTACTTCTCCTTTTTAAAGAAAATTAAGGATAAAAGTAAATATAAAATTCTTCACATCCCACTTGAGTTTTTTGCAGTTTCTGCAGTATATCAGAGTTTTATTATGAATCAGAGAAAAAATGTGGGTCATCTGCATTATTTTTCTAAGGAGACTGTAATTCAGACTCTGAAAGAACTGGATTATGAGATTATTGATTATTTCTACACTCCGGGATTTTCACTCGGCCACGATTACGGGCTGAAAGATCGCCTGATAAATATTCCAAGAAAATATCTGTATCCCCTGAATAATGATCTTACGGTACGAATATTTGGCGGATACTCACTGATGATTTTAGTAAAATAATATGACCAGATATACATTGGGACTGTTTGCCAACCTGTATCCTGCACGTGAAGGCGACAGCAGGGGGATATTTGTTAAAAGGATGGTTGATGATCTTGAAAACTGTGATGTTCAGGTAATTAAGGCAGTTAAAAAAAGCACAAATCCACTGGCTTATGCTCCATTTTATACAGAAAGTCTGGTAAATTCTCTTAATCGTGACATAGACATTTTACAGGCGGAATATATCCCTCACAGCAGCATAATTCCCAGTTTATTAAAGAATAAGAGGCCTCTGGTTCTGAAATTTCATGGAGATGATGCACTCATTTACCCGTTTAAAAACAGGTTTAACAGGGCCCTGATAAATTATTCATTAAATAAAGCTGATCATGTAATTACATGCAGTGAAGCATTAAAAAATACTATAATCTCTCTGGGTTATGAGAGGGACAAAGTGACAGCAATTGCAAATGGGGTGGATATTGATAAATTCAGGCCCATGGACAAGAATTATTGCAGAGAACAATTCAATATTTCAGAAGAGGCATGCGTCTGTCTTTATGCCGGCAGATTGCATCCAATGAAAGGTATCTTTGAACTTATAGAATCAGCAAAATTAAATCCTGATATTACTTTTATCTTTGGAGGACCGGGACAAATCCCAAAACATATGTCTAATTGTATCTTTTTAGGTGATATCAGTCCTGAAAAAATGCCTGTCTTAATGAATGCCGCTGATTTTTTGGTTTTACCAAGTCATTCGGAAGGTCTGGGCCTGGTTCTTTTAGAAAGCCTTGCATGTGAAGTTCCCGTTATTGCAAGCAATATTGGAGGATGTCCTGAGATTGTAAAAGACGGACTTTCAGGTATTTTAATTTCACCGAAAGATATCGTGGGCCTTTCAGAAGCAATAAAATTTTTAAAATTAAATCCGGATCAGAGGAGAAAAATGGGTATAATTGGACGAAAAGATGTTATTGATAACTATGATGCAAATAAACTAACTGAAAAACTAATCTCAGTTCATCTTCAATTTACAGATTGATATAAATTGGTATCATATCCAAAATCGGAGAAATATGTTAAAAATGAATTTTTATATGTTAGATGAAATGGACCTGTGTTGACCTAACGGTACATTTGAAAGGTCCTCTTTTTCAGCCACTGAATCTTCACATTCTATTTTAAGATCATCTAAGGTTGCTTTCTGATTTTTACATGCTATTATCTCAGCAAGTGATTTTTGTCTATGACCATTTCTGATCAAACCGGCTATATGTTCAAAGGGATTTATGTCCAACTTCTTAGCAGTTTTAACAATTGTTAAATTTCTATCTACGACCTTTGTTCCTTTCTTATTCCTTGTAAATAAGCTTACATCACGATGTCTAACTTGTGCTCGTGCTCCAAGCTCAGCATCATTATTATGAAGAGGGATGTGTGGATAATCTAAAAATGTAAGTACAGTACTTTAAACATTTCCTGAAAAACCCCATTTTTAGCTCAGAGTATTTCTGCCTAACTTGAGAAAGTTAAGTACTTCTCTAGTTTAATGGCAAACCATCATGGCTACTGCGCGTTTACCACAATAATCTCATATTCTTTCAGAATTTAGCCAGATTTCATCTTATTTTTTTGACGTACGGTTGATTCATGAAGAGGTTTATATACTCTCAAAACTGCCCCATATAACTCCCAATGGTCAAAAAATGGATAAAACGGAGTTTAATAGAGATAATAAGCTTGGAAATCTTGAACCGATATGTGCCCTTGTCGAGGGGAATGTAACCTTAACAGGTGGCAGAAACTATGATAGTCTAACATTGATTAGAGGAACTATCGCTACGGCATGTTCTAATAACTCAATATCCGGTTTTGCAAAAATGACGGAAGGACTACCGTCTCATACGACTTGCCTAAAGAAACTTCACGGCCTTGATATAGATGAATTAACTCTAAATACTCCAAAAATGCTTTTAAAAGTGGGAAAAGGAATCCTTAAGAAAGGTCAGAAGTATGATTTTGCAATTGATATAACGCTAACCCCATATTACGGAAAGAAGGTATCACTGCCCTTTCGCTGATCCGAGATCCTAAATCCGAGATTGATACAAATGTCCTAATTTGCCACACATTTTACCCAAAAAACATCTCAGATTTCCAGAGATGAGAAGTAAAACCAGAATGCCATCTTACTCTCTCATGAATAATAATTTCATATACAATCTGGCACATATGGCCTTAATGTATAAATTAATCCCAAATATGAGGATTTAAGATTCAATTTGATCATTTGCCTTTTGAAATGGGCGAAAGGCCAGGTATCATATCCAAAATCGGAGAAATAGGTTAAAAATGAATTTTTATAAGTTGGATGAAATGTATCTGTGTTGACCTACCGGTACATTTGAAAGGTCCTCTTTTGCAGCAACTGAATTTTTACCCTCTATTTTAAGATCATCCAAGGTTGCTTTCTGGTTTTTGCATGCTATTATCTCAGCAAGTGATTTTTGTCTATGACCATTTATGATCAAACCGGCTATATGATCAAAGGGATTTATGTCCAACTTCTTAGCAGTTTTAACAATTGTTAAATTTCTGTCTACGACCTTTTTTCCTTTCTCATTTCTTGTAAATAAGCTTATATCACGATGTCTGACCTGTGCTCGTGCTCCAAGCTCAGCATCATTATTATGAAGAGGGACGTGAGGGTGATCTAAGAATGTGAGTAAGAAGTCTTTATTCCGGTGTGTCTTCTCAATTCTTAGGTTCAACTCTTTATATTCAGTCTCGCTGTTAAATAACTCATCAAAGTCCTTTCTAATTTTTAATGCCCACTCTGGAGATGGATTGTCTTTATATGCTCTCATCTCTCTGTAAAATGCCCAAAACCTCCATGAAATCTTCATGGACTTTTCTCATTACAGCAGTTTTAGGTTTTAATTTTTTATAGTGTCTGGCTTCATGAACCCAACATAACTGGTGTTCTTCAGTGATATTGTCGTATTGGGGTGCATCATCTGTAAGAAGAATTTTTGGAACTGGGTAATCTTTCTGTGATCTGTAATAAGCAATCAATCCAGCCTCAGTAACTCGCTTTTTAAGCGTTTTAAATCCTTCTTGACCAAATAACTCAACCAAACTATTTTCTAATTCAAATTCACTAAAGCAAGAGTTGTAAATATTTTCTCTAAGCTTTTTGATCCATTTTTTTGCGGTTCTAAGATTGGATAAATGTTCAAAGGCAAACTCATTGAATAGGTACTTGGGTTCTAAAACTTCCATAATGTGCTTAACTATGCTAATTCTATCCTTTTTTGGAGAAGTTCTAAATGCTGTGAAATTATGGTTTGAAAAGATATGTGTATTATATAGGAGTTACGCAGAACTTTTTTAAAATCGAAATATCTATATATAATATTGACAATGTAATCTGCCAGAATGCCACCAATGCCCAAATACACAGAGATGGACTACATTAGCTTTCTTATGGGTGCTCAGTGTGAATTGTCCTGTGTCAGAGGTGCAGACTGTTTCCCAACTGACAGCTTTAATCCTGGATTCCCGCCCATTCATAACGATGTGGGTGGTGTCACCCCCAGGTCCCGGTACAGCTGCTCCTGTTTATCGAGTATCTCACCCACTCTGAGAGATTTTCCTGGTTGTTCAAAACACTCGATGACATCCAGTTTGTCCAACATACCAGGCAATGTGTAATTCCTGAAAAGGTTATGATCCTGCATCTGCTTTTTGAGATAAGATAAGTAGATCAGTGCCACAAACTGCACAAACAGTTTCCCATCAAGGCTCTGTTCTGAAGAAACGAGTGTACGGCGCATATTCAGGCGTTCTTTGAGATTTCCAAAGGCCTTTTCAACCACATCTTTGTTGCGGTAGAGTTCAAGAGCAGTTACTGCATCCATCTTTTCATTGGTAATCAGAGCAAAAAACCCAAAATATCGCTTGGCTTTGATGACATTTTCATCAATAATCTGTGCCTTTGTTCCTCTCTTAGGTGTTGTTTTGGTAATGAAGTACTGCTTGTAAAGTTTAGCGTGTCCTGGAACACGCTCTCCTGACTCCAGTTCCTTTTTTAGTGCGATTAGCTTTCGGTCGAAGTTTTTCTCATCTTCGGCTGCCTGGTCAATATTGTAGAAATAGTGGATGTAAAGACGGCGTGATTCCTGAAGATTATCTCCTTTGTAAGGACGCTCTTGTGTATAATTCCAGGTGGTCCGGACAGTCTGGCAATACAGTTCGTAATTCTCACTGTAACGTTCAAAGCTCCTAAAAGTGTCATAGACTGCATCAAGTTCTCCATAGACAAATTTCAGAGACATTCTGACACCTGCAAGGAACTTCACGTGATTCTTAAACAGGTTGTTGATATTGACCTCACTGTAAAAGCCCCGGTCAAGAACCAGTTTAACTCTTGAGTGATCAAGAATATCCAGCTCTTCAAGCAGGCGTGTAATGGTCTTTGAATCCGGGATATTACCTGCGAGTTTTCTGTAATAGAAAGGGAGATTGGACTCCTGTCCAAAGACCAGAGCAAGATTCAGCTGTGCCAGTTTGTCGTGCTCCTTGTTGCGACCATACTGTACCTGCCTGAGGGTTTCTGAATAGCTGGACAGAGATGTTGTATCATAAGCCCAGAATTCATTATCCATCCTTCTCTTTCCCTGAAGTCTGAAGAACTGTAGTTTATTTGCCTCGGTAATGCTGGAAAACAGTTCACTACTGCGTTGTGAGGTGATGTCTTTGCCATAAGGATGCTTATGTAGGAGTCCCCACTTCTCAAAACGGTATAGCGGAGTGCTGTCTTCAAGGATTAAATAGTACACAACGGATAAGATTTGCTCATATGTGTCGGGGAAACACTGTTTCAGATCCTGAATGAGACCTAATTTCTCACCAATAGCATCCAGTAGATATGTGGCTCCGTAGAATGAACGATGTGCTTCCTCAACCCTCTTTGTATTACGTTTCACAGGCGGATTACCTTCTTTTTTCTTCCTGTTGCGTCCATCAGTGGGGACTATTTTACCTGTCTCTTTGTCTACACGCCCAATAAGGGTACGTTTGGCACGTGACTGTTTCTTTTCCTTGTCCCAGTATGATACAGAGCGGTAAGCATAGGTTATCCCGGATCTTTTGTCTGTTTGGTGAACTATTGCGACCATGTAAACCCCTAATCGTTATGTGTATTATTTAACACATAACGATTATAAAACTATCGGTTTGATCTTGGGGAGTATTTTGGAATATTAAGAAAAATGTGGAGTTAGATTTCAGAGTGGGTTATGTGTTTCCGGGAATGCAGGTTACAAGATCTTATGCGGATGACTATAATACAATTCTCTGAAGCTCCCATCCGTAGACATTCTTACCGGCACTTTCTGAAAAATCAGTGATGACTGATCATTTTTATGCATAGATTAGTTTTTCAGCTGATCTAAGCTGACATTGTCTGTTTCAGATGTCATATCACTGAAAAATACGACTGTGCCTTCTTACCCAAAACTTAATGCTAATCCTTATCTTGACAGGAAATATTTTCTCAAAAGAAAAGGACAGGATGAGAAGACAAACACCATGGTTCCAAACAAAATAATCTTATTTTGCTCTGCCGCCCGTTAACGGGTAGTGGAATGCGTGAGCGTACTGCGGTGAAAGTCGCACCGGTGCGTTCTTGGAAGACGGGGTGGTAGTAATCCCGCCCTGTTATTCGACTTACTGTTCAGGGTCAGACGGAACTGGTGTCCAAATGAAACGGAATATACACCTTACTTACTTTTTTTTGCAATTACAATCCAATCAACAGGATTTTCCCATTCTTTCTGGTCATCCATATTATAAACAGTTAATTTCAAAAAATACATCGTCAATGTCAAAATAGCTATTTTTAGTTTTGTACATTTTACATTTGGTTGAAAAAGAGTAGTTAATAAAATATTCCATGCATTGTAAAAACTATTCGTTGTTGGTTCAATCTGGATAATTTCAAATCCATTTTTTAATAGTAAATATATTAGACCATATTTTGTAAATCTCCAAAAATCATACGGTGATTCATGAATACGATAAGAATGGGGAACTGAGATAATCAATTTACCATCAAGCATTAATACTCTGTTGAACTCTTGAATTATCTCTGATGTTTCAGGGATATGTTCTAATACCTGGAAACAAATCAATGCTTCAAAATAATTATCTTTAAATGGTAATTTACGGGCATCACCCCATATGTCAGGTAATTTTATGTCAACAGGGTGATCTTCTGTGTTTGAAGGATATTCTAATCCAATATAAGACGAAGAGCTGAATAATTTATGATATTTTTTGTCACCGCAACCAACATCCAATATTTTATTGCAATTTAAGAGTTTACTTTTTTTAAGAACCTGTTCTATTTTTTTTGTACTGACATATGTTGGGTTCAACATAATATGATCAAATATTTTTTTAACCTTTTGTATCATCCCAATTCCTCCTCATTATTTTATGATTTCATTAAATATTTCACATTCAAATCCATCTTTTTCTAGATAACCCGAAAGGTAAAGAAAATAAAAAGGCATGTATTCGCTTGTTACATTTGTTGGAGAGACGATGAAAGAAATGTCTAATTTTTTCTTATTAATATCAAGTTCTTTTTTTTCAACTTTTTTCATATTTTACCCAGTTTAATAGTTTTAAGATAAAATGTTAATTCATCTAAGGGGACCAGATGACTTAGATGATGCTCATAAAACACCGGATATTTGTCACAAAAGTATTTCAGTATTGAATGGATGGGATGTCGCAAATTCTTTGGGTATAAATTTTCGTCAAAAATTATTTTTTTTGTTTCAAACATAAATTCAGAATAATTAAAAAGTGTGTGATGTGAATGCTCAGGATCGAAATATGTGAAGGATTCTACAGTGAAAAAATGCCGATGGGTAGGATCGATGAATGCATACCTAGATCGAAAATATGGAACTTTAATAATAATTGATGCACCACTTTTACTGATACGATGTAACTCCTCCATCACTTTTATTGGATTATCAAGATGTTCAATCACATTATCAGCATATATTTCATCAAAAGTAGATTCCTCAAACGGATAAGGAAAAATATTAAGATCATGAATTATATCTGCATCAGTATTAGGATTTATATCAATTCCAATCATACCTTCTTTCTTTCTATTCCCACAACCCAAATCCAATGTTTTTTTCATAGATCGTAATAGTAATATGTCATATTAACAAATAGAGATTTTCCTAGGATTTTAGATTTCGCACCCTTGGGGAAATCAGCAGGATAATTATTGAATAATGTTAGAAAAAATAGGGGTCACAATTAAATTGCAACAATTATATGATGTCGTCGAATAAGGACACAGGATTACTCCTGCGCCCTCTTCCAAGCACAAAACGGTTAAGATCCCATCTTCCGTCTTTTGGGTACCCCTTCGTAATATTGATAGTATTGTCAGAATTACGATTATATTTGCCATAAACACTGAAATTGGTAGTGTCAACATGGATCAGTTTAGCTGCAAATTCATCATTGATTAAAGATTTAACTACAATTTCATTGAATAATTTGGTCACACCATATTCGTAAACTGCATCAAGAGTACGGCCAATAACATCATCATTTAACTTGGATTCCCGAAAATTCCTAACGAGCCATTTTTAAAATGGCCGTATCACATTTTAAATTATAGTCCAGTACCTATGGTTTATTAAATCTTACTTTCCGCACATCTCATTTCGCTAAAAAAAGAATTACCTAAGTTTCAGAAAAAAGGAGTCAATAATATTGAGAATATGTTAAGTGGGGCATATTAAGAAGGTCTAAGATGGTAATTTGTATGTCGTTTAGTTTTGGATTGAATGTTTTGACTAATGTTCCGTCATTAGTGAGATGCTGGCACTTCATGTCATCAAATAAGCTCAGTACTCTATCTGTAGTAGGTGAAGCACATTGCCGCTTTTCGGGATAAATCGGAATTGATTCCATCCCTGATTTTTTCATATTTATCCTTATTTCGCGCTCAATTAATGACTGAACCAGATGTGCAACGAAATAAATGAACAAAAGTGCCTCAATACGGGTAATATTTTTCAGGAAGATGGGCGCTACTCCATATACAGTCTTAAGTTGTTCATGACGTTTCTCAATTTTTGGTTGATATTTATATTTCTCCAGGATCTCCCCGTGAGTCATCTCTTTACAATTTGTGATTAGAGGAAACATACCATCGCTACGTGCATCAGTTTTGACGTTTACGTCATTGATTTTCCATTTCACTTGGTACTGGACTTTTAGTATTAGCTACATATTTGGTATCTTTCGTTGGCCGTCCTCTCTTTTCCTGTTTATAGGATATTTTGCTTATTTCATCTATTTCCACATCAATCCAGCGCTTTGTGCCTGTTGCTTCTATAATAGTCTCTACTTCTTGTGATACTGCCTGTTTTGTTTTCAGGCGGCATCGCTTACTTTCTAATCTCTTTTGCAATTCCTCAAGTTCCAAAATACTTTTATCTATCCTTTTTTGCCGGCGATTTTGGTCAATTTCTTCTTTTTTGGAATTCCATGCCCACACAATTCTAAATCCCTCTTTTGAGCATATGGGCGATTCTACCATTTTCCACGTAATGGTTTGTCCTTTCTTATCCCTTGGATTCTGAACCTTACAAATTTCATCCCATGAGACCTTATTTTCGGCAACATGATCCCTAAACCATTTTTCCTCAGACCTTGTTTTCGGCAGAATGGTGATAAAGAATCCTCCCTCTTTATCGATATGCTTCATTGTTTCAGTAACACACAATTTACTGTCCGCCACGTAAATAAACTCAGTATCCCCTTTGATTTTCCTAAGCGTATCCCAAGTATCAATATGTGTTGTATCGTCCGTTCGATTACCATCGTAATTTTTATAGTGTATAGGTATAGCTCCGTCAGACGAAACAGTTAGATCAAATACAAGCTGCTTAAGATCAGGTCTGTGATCTTTGTTATGCCCATGGGTAATGTTAAGTGTTGATTTCCCACGCTGGTCTTCCCCGTTTGCATCTTCATAGTTACCATAGAAAGTTATTGAGGTTGAATCATTGTGAAACTGATCCATTTCGATATCGAATTTACGAACTGCTTTTAAGACAATTTCAGTCATAAGACTGGCTCTGTCGGCATCAAATAGCTTTTCAAGTGCCCTACCAACCCTGTCATCATTGATGTAATCAACCTGTTCCGAATTAAGATGAAAAAGTTGTGGTGCAAATGGATCCACCCAGTCTTTGAAATTATAAAGTGCCAGTCGTCCCGCAATTATATTTCTTAATACGATGCCAATTGAGATATGTGGCATAATATGATTACTTGGATCTGCATGAGGCATTGCACATTTCAAAATATCGTCAAGTTCAAGTTTATCAATAAAATAATTGATAATTGGTAGCGCATCAAGCTTTTCAGGCATTAAATCGAGTAAATCCTCATTATTCACTGCTTTTCACCAAACCCAAAAGTAAACTGTACCCAGTATCTCAAATCCAGGTGGGGAATCAACATATCCTATATATTTCGATCACAAAGTATTTAGGGATATCCATAGATATATTTAAGTGTGAGAAAAGTAGATGTTGTTGAGAAGAATTTCACCTTACAGGAAGAAGTAGAAGTAGTTTATGAAAAGAAAGTTACACCGTTTGGCAACTCTGCTAAAGTCGATGTACCAAAAAAATACAGAGGCTGGAGAGCATATGTCATTGTTGTAAAGGAATGATCATATTCTCACAACCAAATTATACAAGTGAGAATATTGTTTGCCAGAGTTAGGTTAAAACGGCATGAAATGTTTCAAATTAAAAGTGCTGATTTGACAAAACCAAACTAAATGGCCCTATTTTGATTTAAAGCGAAAATTTTCATTTAGTTCAGAATAAATTATGCTAAAACGTTTTTTAGATCTGCGGAAAGTAAGATACAACACTTTAATCAGGAAAAAAAGTATCAGGAAATTCGTAATTTTTCCCGAATAGGTATTTCACTGGGAGTTACAACCTTGTCAGAAGAACCAAGCATATTCCATATTTCATTTGCCCTTTTTTTAAGCAGATCCATTGCGTGAACTTCCAGACTTGATTTTTGATCAGTCCCCCACAGATTGTGCGAAATAGTAATATGCCGTTCAATTACCTGAGCTCCCAAGGCCACTGCAATAACTGTTGGTTCCAAATCATATTCATGTCCAGAATAACCAATTATACAATCGTATCTCTTTTTTAGCACAGGGATAAGATTCAGATTTAATTCAGAATTGGGTGTAGGATAACTGGAATTTGTATGCATCAAAACAGGTTTTGCTCCATGTTTTGTAATTAAATTTATAGCTGTGTCGATTTCCTCAAATGTAGACATTCCCGTTGAAACTATAAGGGGAATATCAGTCTGGGCTGCCTCTTTTAACAGCTCAAGATTTGTAAGCAGAGCAGAAGGTATTTTGATAAATGGTACATCATAATTTATTGTAAACTGCAAGCTATCCAAATCCCATACTGACGTTGTCCAGTTAAGAGGTTTTTCTTTGCAGTACTTATTGATATAATCATATTCGGTTTTCCCAAATTCAACTTTATATTTATAGTCAAGATAGGTCATCTTACCCCAGGGAGTATCACGAATTACATTTTTTTGTTTTTCCGGAACACAGACATCGGGATTTCTCTTTTGGAATTTGACGCAATCCCAGCCACATGCAAAAACGGCGTCCATTAGTTTTTTGGCAATTTGAAGATCACCATTATGATTAATGCCAATTTCTCCAATAAAATATGGGCTTTCTAAGTTTTCAAAATCCATGTAATATTAATCATCTCTTAAACTATTTTAGAATAAAGGATATTAACAAATTCAGTATTTCTCTAAAACCCCCATCACCCGATACACTCTACATAAGTTCTGAATTTTAACTTATTACTGATCCATTCATCTGTATATTACGTCTGAATTAAACACCTTTTCCGTCTGACACTGAACACCCTTTCCGGCAACATTGAATAGATTATGAAGCTGAAAATAATAATATCTCCATAGTAGTTTTCCCCACCTAAATTTACAGACAATTGGCAACAAATTAGGCTTATTTTTATAATTCACCCTAATTTGGATCATTTGCGCATATGATAACAGATCACAGAATAATCTCTCGCCTGCTGAAAATACCCGCGAGTGTATTCTTGAAGCAGGCCATCACTCAAGCGCAAGCCCTGAGGCCAGAGCGCGTTCGCGAAGCGAACTGCGCAAGGGTTTTGCCAAATATATTATGAGGTTTGATTTTAAGTGTTCACTCCATGTGGAAGGAGTGTTCAGTTTTGACGGACTTGGACAGAAAAAATAACTAATATAACATAACTAATACAAATTACTAAATAATTATATCCGCCATCGAGTATGATAGAGATAATATCAAAAAAAGGAAACTACAACAATGAACGATTCAAAACAATTTACCAAAGAGAATATTCCTGTATTCATCACTGCCCGTGTCGGTTCAACACGCCTGCCTGGAAAACATCTGTTGCCTATATGTGGTAAACCAATTATTGAACAGATGATAACAAGGGTAAAAAATTCGCATAAATCAAAATTATTTGTAATTTGTACCACTGTACTTCCGGAGGATGATGTTTTCGAGGAAATTGCTCGTCGCTGTAGCATCAAAATTTTTAGAGGTCACCCTACTGATATACTTCAAAGGTGGCTGGATACAGCAGATCATTTCAAAGCAGACTCTTTTATCAGCGCTGAAGCTGATGATGTTTTTTGTGACCCGGAATATATTGATCTAATTGTGCATGAATTACAGACAAGTGAATATGACTATATTACCTGTAAAGGATTACCTTTCGGTGTAACTCCGACAGGTATCAGAGTTTCCGCTCTCAGGAAAATATGCGAAATTAAGGATGTTGATGACACACAGGGTCAGGAAAGATTTTTTACTAAAACTGGATTGTTTAATGTTAAGAATATTCAGGTCAAGAACGTGGAATTAAATCAGCCGGATCTAAGAATGACTTTGGACTATCAGGAGGATTATGAATTTTTTAGTACTGTTTTTGATCATCTTTATACGGAAGGGGGATTTTTTTCCTTAAGGGAAATTCTCCGGCTTCTCAAGGCCCATCCGGAAATTGTCCTGATAAATGAAAAAATGCAGGAAAAATACAGTCAACGTTATAATAACCTTTATGGATCAGTAAAATTAAAGGATAAATAATTATAAAAATGTAGGCTTTTATTGTCTATTTAGTAGAATAAAGTAATTTTGTAATGATAATGAAAAGAATTTCATATTAATTAAATTAGTTCTAATTACAAATACTTTATTGTAGGAATTAATAATCTCAAAAATTTAATAGTTTAGATTAAAAATATCGGAAGAGGTGAGTGATGAAGGGTAAAATTCTGTTTATTGTACATGATGTCTATCAAAAAGATAATTATTTTCCATCCGGTGTAGGATATATGGCTGCATGTTTAAAAGCCAATGGCTATGAAGTTAGTGTTTATTGTCAGGATATTTATCATTACACAAATGAGGAATTAGCTGAATATCTAAAAAAAGAGAGTTTTGATATTATCGGGCTTGGTTTTCTGGCAGCACGATTTAAAGAAACGGTAGTCGAATTATGTAAAACAATAAATTCACATAAGAAAGATGCCTGGCTTGTCCTTGGAGGACATGGCCCTTCTGCAATTCCTGAATATATTTTAAAAACCACCAGCGCTGATATTGTAGCTATTGGTGAAGGTGAAGAGACCCTCGTTGATCTTGTCAACTGTAAAGTGAATAACGGGGATATTTCAAAAATTCAGGGAGTTGCCTATAATATCAATGGAAAGATCAGTATTAATGAGCGAAGGAAACCAATCAGAAAACTGGACACAATTCCATTTCCTGAATGGTCCTTATTTCCTATGGATGAGTATACAACCTGTTTAAAATTTTATGGAATGAATCCTAAAGATAAATCAATTCCCATCATTACAAGTCGTGGTTGTACTAATCGTTGCAACTTTTGTTACCGTCTTGAAAAAGGAATTAGGTTCCGGAGTATTACAAATGTGTATCATATCCATAATGTGAGGTAATGTGATAATGGATAATAATTTGTACTTATAAATTCAAAATATAGAATACATTATGTCAAATGGTATCTTCAAAGAATTAGAATCCGTAATAACTCCTGATCGGATAGATAATTCTCCGGATAAAGACATAATATATTTGCTCATCTCAGCCTTTGAGGAACTATCTGCAAAATACGATAAATTATATGAAGAGCATCTTCAACTCAGAGATGATTACAATCATCTAATTGGTGAACAGGGTAGGCCGGAAGCCGCAAAAAAAGGAAAAAGAAAAGGGGGTTCTGGCAATAAAAATCATTCTACTGAGGAGGAACGCTCAAAAAAAGAGAAATCAGATCAAAATAATCCAAATAAAGGCAGAGGAAAACGTAATCATAAAATCGAAATCCATGAAGAAAAGATCTGGTACTCTGACAAAAATAAACTTCCGAAAGATGCAGTTTTTAAAGGCTTTTCTGAATTAATCATACAGGACATTGAAATTCGTCCGAGAAATACAAAGTTTTTACTTGAAAAATATTATTCCCCTTCAGAAGGAAGATATCTCTTAACTGATCGACCTCAAGGATATGGTGGAGAATTTGGTCCTGGAATAAAGGCACTTATTATTGAATGCAAAGCAATTTGTGGAATGAGTGAAAATGGAATTAGAGCCTTTTTAAATAACCATGGTATCTTTATAGCCCAATCTACAATCTCAAGGAAATTAACTGAAAAGAATGAGGTTTTAGATAAAGAATCGGAAGATATACTAAAAGAAGGAATAAAGTCCTCCGATTACCTCCAGACAGATACAACTGGAGCTAATGTAAATGGCACTCAATATAATACACATATCTTTTCAAACCATAATTTCACAGCATTTAGAACTTCTCCAAAAAAGGATAGAATTAGCATAGTTAAGCACATTATGGAAGTTTTAGAACCCAAGTACCTATTCAATGAGTTTGCCTTTGAACATTTATCCAATCTTAGAACCGCAAAAAAATGGATCAAAAAACTTAGAGAAAATATTTACAACTCTTGCTTTAGTGAATTTGAATTAGAAAATAGTTTGGTTGAGTTATTTGGTCAAGAAGGATTTAAAACGCTTAAAAAGCGAGTTACTGAGGCTGGATTGATTGCTTATTACAGATCACAGAAAGATTACCCAGTTCCAAAAATTCTTCTTACAGATGATGCACCCCAATACGACAATATCACTGAAGAACACCAGTTATGTTGGGTTCATGAAGCCAGACACTATAAAAAATTAAAACCTAAAACTGCTGTAATGAGAAAAGTCCATGAAGATTTCATGGATCGGTTTTGGGCATTTTACAGAGAGATGAGAGCATATAAAGACAATCCATCTCCAGAGTGGGCATTAAAAATTAGAAAGGACTTTGATGAGTTATTTAACAGCGAGACTGAATATAAAGAGTTGAACCTAAGAATTGAGAAGACACACCGGAATAAAGACTTCTTACTCACATTCTTAGATCACCCTCACGTCCCTCTTCATAATAATGATGCTGAGCTTGGAGCACGAGCACAGGTCAGACATCGTGATATAAGCTTATTTACAAGAAATGAGAAAGGAACAAATGTTGTAGACAGAAATTTAACAATTGTTAAAACTGCTAAGAAGTTGGACATAAATCCCTTTGATCATATAGCCGGTTTGATCATAAATGGTCATAGACAAAAATCACTTGCTGAGATAATAGCATGCAAAAACCAGAAAGCAACCTTGGATGATCTTAAAATAGAGGGTAAAAATTCAGTTGCTACAAAAGAGGACCTTTCAAATGTACCGGTAGGTCAACACAGATACATTTCATCCAACTTATAAAAATTCATTTTTAACCTATTTCTCCGATTTTGGATATGATACACAAATGTTATAGATGAGATCAAAATTTTGAATGAAAAATATGGTGTCAGTTTTTTTGCAATGAACGATGAGTTATTTCTCTCCTCAAAAAAGCGACTCTTTGAATTTAAGGAATCTCTGGAACAAAATGATTTAAGCATCAAATATGAATGCCAAGCAAGAGTTGACATTTTTGATGATGAAATAGCTCAGTGTTTGAAGGATTCCGGGTGTACATTTGTAAATTTTGGAATGGAATCAGCAGATCAGAATGTCTTAGACTTAATGAATAAACGAACTACGGTAAAGCAAAATACTGATGCTGCTAAAATAGCAAGGAAACATAACATAGCATATGGACTGAATATCTTATGGGGTAATTTAGGAGATACAGAAAAATCTTTAAAAGAAGATTTGCAGTTAATAAAGGATTATAATGTGTACTCTCAATTAAGAACGATTAAACCGCCTACTCCTTATCCTGGCTGTGATTTATATTATGAAGCAATTAACCGGAATCTTCTAAAAGGCCCCGATGATTTTTTCAATAAATTCAAAAATATTGATTTAATGCTTGTAAATTTTACGGATATTCCTGAAGAGAAATTTTATTCACTCCTGTTTGAGGCAAATAAAGAGTTGATCTATGATCATTTCGAGAAAACAGAAGGAGATAAAAAAGAAGCAGAAGAGATGATTCAGACATACCATGACCTCTATTTCAAAGGAGATGTTTCATTCAGAGGTGCACGCCATTACGACAAAATTACTTATTAATATCCGGATATTTAGGAGGAGATGGATTTGAACAGTATTCCTGAAAAAAAAGGAAGAGTAGATCAATCAAGAAAATGTTTTTTGGATAATAATAAAATTATGATGGTAATTACAGATGTAGATGGTGTTCTTACTGATGGATCCATGTATTATTCCGAAAACGGTGAACTTTTGAAGTGTTTCAGTACAAGAGACGGAATGGGCTTTGAACTACTGAGAATGAATAATATAATTCCAGTTATTATTACCAAAGAGAACAGTAGGATTGTTCTGAGCCGAGCCGCAAAAATCAGTGTTGAAGAAGTTCATGTTGGCATAACAGACAAACTATTAAAAGGACTCGAAATTATGAACAAATATGACATCAAGGCCCAAAATGTAGCATTTATTGGGGATGACATCAATGATCTTTCATTACTTGAAGTTGTTGGATTTCCATGCTGCCCCGATGATGCTGAAGACCTTGTTAAAAACAAGGTCAAATATATTTGTGAACGCAAAGGCGGGCATGGAGCGTTCAGAGAATTAGTAAATATGATTATCTGGTCAAATGAAAGCAAAAACTGAGTTACTAAAAATATAGAGCCTTTATTTTTTTTATTCTTTACCATTAACAAGAGAACGACACATTATTCGAAATCGTTCAACAACCTGACCATCAAATAGGTACCCGTGCTCTTCTCGTATTAATTCAAGGGTATTATCATCAAGGTAGTGATCATCCTTAATAACAGAACGTATATTCTTGTAAAAATGTTCATAATTAAACGCTACAAGAAGGTCAGAGTATTTTGCATATACATTTTCTGGATAATGATACACATCATAATAAAGAACTCTTTTTCCTGCAACAAGGGATTCAAGTCCAACGGTTGTTGTTCCAATAACCAATGTTAAATCTGAAACCAAAATGAGCTTGTATATCCATAAATCCTTATCAACAATGACTCGTTCATGACCTTGAATTATTTCATTCAATTCATGATCAGACAATTCATCACTTGCAGGTTTTATAATACGTAAATAATCAGAAAATTCATCGGTTGCCATAAGTGCTTCGGAGTAATATTTTTTTAATAATTGTTTAGTAAAACAGGAGTCAATATTATTTCCACTATAAGTTCCAACTATTAAAAGGATCTTGTAATTCTTTTTGATCTCTTTATATATCTGTGGGAAATATCCTTTTTGAGATAAGAAAAATGTCTTATCAAGACCATAAATCCCTGCTCCAATTATTTCTGTATGTGTAGATTTAAAGCCAGAATTATTGAAATTCTTGTAAAAAGTCCCATAAATTGCATATTTATCAAATAATAAATAGGTAGATGTTTCTATTCCAGGAATAGTATAGTCTCCATGCATAAATCCTATAGAATGTGATTTGTTTTTCCATGCAACAAGTGTTCGCACAATATGAACCGAAGAATATTCATCCCTCGACATAAAAACATGTATTTGATAATTGGAATAAAAAATTTCAGATTCGACTGTTATTTTTATTACAGCAAGGCAGGGGATCAGTAAAAAGGTTTTTTTACTTGTTTTTATCAGATTAAAGCAAAACCCAGCAAGTTGTTTAATAAACATACCCATCAAGATACGTGATCTAAAAAATTGAAATGGAATTTTTTGTTGATTCCAGACCGTTGATGGGTAATGGTATCTTTGAAATAAATTTTTGGTTTTCTTATCAGTTAAAGAACTTCTAAAAACGTGCAATATTTTTGCCGGATTAAAATCATTCCTGTTGTAAATAAAAAATTCATGATACGGTCTTTTCCAGTCAATGCCATAACTATAACTATCAATTGCATAGGTATATTTTTTTTTAGAAATTTTTCTAAATGTTATGCCCTTAAATAAAAAAAAACAAGATAGTAAAAACAGCATGAGAGGAAAAATAAAAAGAGAGCCAATGATTTTAATGTCACCAAAAAATTTTAGCAAATATGTATAGACTATTGGTATCTGAGGATCATGAAGCAGTTGATTTTTTTCTGATAAAAAATTATTAATATTTTCTGAATCGTAGGGTAAAAACACTATATTATCAGATTTATTTGCAATTTTTTTTAAAAATACAAATGTTTTGATTCTTTTCTCAGTATATCGATTATATAGCTCTTTTTTAATAGCGAGAGAATACCGTGCATCTCCACAAAAATTTAATGTTGAATTTAAAAAAATATTCATATTGTTTTTACCGAAAAGAGTGTCATTTGCATAGAGGCCAGTTTCCTCCTTAATTTCACAATATGACCCTAAAAAATCGTTAAAGTTCAGTCGGATAAATTTTTTTTCTAATCTCGATGAAATTAAATGCAGGTTCGCATAAAGGAAATCGAGAACATGACTTCTATGAATATAATAAGCAATTGGATGTTCTTTATTTAGAAAAATATAATAGAAAATGGATGTGAAAACATCCAATTGCTCAATAACAATAACTTTTTCTTTTAATTTCATAATATCTCATCTTACAATCAATATAAATAATATTTTAAGTAAATATCAATAGTTAATATTTTATTTTATATTTATTAAATCTCCAATTTTTTGAACAGCTTTTTCTGCGCTGTTAAGTCTGGATATATCTGTCCCATACTTTAAAATAAAATCTGTATTTGAATAATTTACTGAAGGATTCGGTGAAATCCGATCAGTTATATATTTATTTAGGTCTGTAATTAATGTTTCAATATCCTCATATACATATGTACGTTTTTTTAGGGATTCAATTGCCTCACTATCAACATGGGAGAATCCATTATAGGCAAACACTGGAATATTTGAAGTAAGAATTTGAAGAATGCCAGTTGTGATATGATCAATTATAATTAGATCTGCGACATCCAAGAGTTCAGGAATTGTTTTTTCTGAAGAAATAATCTGAATATTTTTATATTTCCCATCATTAGCATAGCTATTCAAAGGTTCTTTACTATGATGAGTAGGATGTAATTTAATTATTATATTTATTTCTGTAAATAACCTTGCGAGATCTATTATTTGCTTTTGAAAAATCCAGAGGTTATCATCAAATCCTATAGGATTGAAAGGGTGTGAGATGAAAACAAAATTTTCTTCGTAATGTGTTGTTATATAAACAATATTTTTTATTTTTCCTCTATGGGAATTAGTTCTAATTTTATCATAATAATTATCTAATGAACTTGAACCCACTGGTAAAAATACCGGAGTATTGAATAACCCTAATTTTTGGGATGTCTCAATATATTTTAGTGCTACTTTTTTTGAAAATACAAAGTGTATATCTGAATTGAAAAACTCTATGAATGGAATCATTGGCCAAAATGCATATCCCCCACCCCCATGCTGCCATGACACAACAGGTATCTTTGCATCCCGTGCTGCCTGTACAATAGCATGACTTATTGCAAACTCTCTTGTTGAGAGGAGAAGGCATTTTATTTTTTTACGTTGAATTAATTTATTAGCACAATAATATGATAATATGGATTCTTTGATTGAAATTTCAATAATTTGTGAGAACCTATTAAAAAAAAATGCCGAAACATCTATTCCTAAAATATCACTAAATTCCTGCATTTGAGGGTGTGACTTACAAATCAATGCAATTTGATCTTCATAATCAGGTATCACTATGTGTTCTTGATCTAAAGATTCATCAGTAATACGATATATTGGGTGTATACCACGACGATAAAATTCAGTAAGCGAATCTTCCCAATTATATCCAAAATTATATATCAACACAGGTGTGTGGTGCCACAGTCTTAAGGAATGAAAACAGGCTTTACATGTTTCTATAAAGCCCTCTCTTTTGAATATTAATCCCAAATTGAATAATGTATCATATTTTTTCAAAAAAACAGATAAGCATCTTTTTTTTGAAGAATTACATCCCTCATCTGTCACATTGACATTCGATATATTTGTATGAATTATTTTTATTGGGATTTGCCACCCTTTCATGAGTAATACTTCTGCATATATAGATTCATCATTAGAAAAAGCATATCTACCAATAAACTTTTTTGAGATTTTTGATGTGTATAGATAAATACAATCAGGTTTTTCTATATCTATAATCTTTTTTAGTTTTATTATTGTAGTCCATAAACCATCAAATAAAAATTTCAAATTAAATATTGAATAATGAACTGGGTGCAATGTAGGAATCTTATGGAGCTGAATAATTTCCTCTTCAAAAATTGCACATATGCGTTCAATTCTTTTGAAATTTTGTAACCCTTGATTGGAACATTCTTGATAACATTTGATGTCATCTTTACAATAATCAATGATTGTTCGATATTTGAAATTACATTGATCATATGCATATGATGCTTGCGGATTCAGAGAAACATACGTAATTATATCGACATTTATTGAAGAATCTCTTATAATAGACGATATACTGTCAGAATCCTCAAGAAATACTAATTTTTTAATATAGATCACTCCAGATGGTTGTATCACAATATTTGAATGAATGCTTATATAAATTCAGTACTTTAAATTAAGTGCTCGATTAATATTTAAAATTGATGAATATTGTTTTAAAAATGTCTTACTGTATACCCCTAAATTGAATATTATATCCAAATGTCCTGCATTTCAAATTTGAGGGATAAAAATGTATTTTGTAAACCGATTTTGGTTAACACCATTTTATCCCACTTGAACCACAACACACTGCTTCATATTTCATGAATAAATGTCTGAATAAATGAGTTTGAATCGAAATTATACCGTTTCCAGTAAAGATATTGTAAAATTTAAAATAGCTACCGCTAAACCTGGCCATCTGCATACTCAATTCATGAAGATGTCTGAATATCAGCTTATGGCAATTTCATTAAGGCTCAATAAATGGAAATGCTCCCAAGCCTCTTTAATTAAGATAGTGATAAAATGGTGCAAGGGAAATCGATCTCTATAAATTACCTTTGGTCCCCTCTGAAGTTTTGCAAATCTCTTCCATTTGATTGAAACCCAATGGTTCTGTATTATAAAAGAGATTAAAAAATAATAAAACCTAACTACCGGATCCTTAGTGGATGTCCTTGCACCACTTTTATTAGCAAGGACATATGTGGACTCAATGGCAAATCTGTGTTTATACAATCTTCTAATCGATTTTGGAGATTTACATACCTTATAAACTACAAATGCTCGATGAAGTACACCATTTTTGCCTTTCTTTCCCATTTGATAGACAATACAGTCAACTATTTCTATCTCCAATGGGAACTTTGATTTTGAATTTAGGGTGTGTTTAAAGGATTTTGATTTTTTACCTTTTAGATTCTTTTTGAGTTCCTCACCATGTTGCTTCACCGGCATGAGGTGTGGGACATCTGATTCTTTTAGGTAGCTAAAGATTTTACCAGTGTAGAACTCCCTGTCTAACATTAAACATTTTATTTTCAGACCTAAACTCCGAATTAACTCAACACATGTTTTTATTCCATCTAAATTATTATCATTATCTTTCCAGGGAATAACAAGAAGGGTGAGGTGCTTATCCTGGTCCACAATCGATAAAGTCATGTAAGCAAAGAACTTGGTTGTCGATGCTTTCTTCTTGTTGCGTATAATATTAGGATCTTCTTCTTCGTCTTTAACCCCATAATATGGCTTGAGGGTTTTATCAATAGCAAAATTGTAAGCCCTGCCTTCTATAATTATGCCTTCCCCTGCCAATAAAAGTATTTTAGAGGAATCTGATTCTAATTTCTCCATGTCAATATTATGTAAATATTTCAGACAGGTTGTATGGGATGGCAAACCATCTGTCATTTTTACAAGTCCTGAAATCGAATTTTTAGAACATGCCGCTGCTATTGTTCCTCTTACAATTGTTTTTGAATCATAATATCTGCCATCTGGAAAGGAGATATGATCCTCAATAATATCACAGATCAATTCAAGTTTTCCAAGCTTCAGTCCTGTATCTGACTGGATTTTGCTGTTTTTTTGACCAAATATTGCCACAAGGATGATGTTTTGGAGGCAATATATATCTATTGATTGGCAATTGGTACATCAAAAAAACAAGATCATATTGAACATTTGTCTGATTCAGATTGTGCAAACATTCCACGGCACGCAGCAGAGGTTTTGACACAATATAATATTGAGAAGTACTTAACTATTTGAGTTTAGGCAGAAAACTCCGGGGTCTTATGTGATGAAATTTGCGGAATCTTTAAAGTACTGAAATTGGAGTCTGAGGATTTAATTTTACCTAGGAGGCTGTCCGAAAACAGGGAGTCTGTCCTGTTAACCCCAATCCTATCAGGACAGAATTATTCTGATATTTTGAAAATTACTGATTATCTCTGCAATCTCTGTTTTGATAAAAATCTTCTGTGAATTTTGACATTATTTTCAGAGATGAATTAAAATATGCTTCAAAATCCTTAAATAAATTTACAGCTCACGCTATGTTCGATGCTAATCCGGAGTGTATCAACTAATCAGTAATAGTTGCAAAACTCAGGATTTTTAATACCACACTGTAGACGTGAAAGATCCAGCAATTGGAAGCAGACAAAATTCAGTATGGCATTAAATTCCCTGCTATCTTCCCAATATCCTTTAACGTCAAATTTGACTGTACTTTTTATGTGTGAGTGTTTTCTTTCGCAATCTCCACGATTTTTCATTTTATTTTCAAAATCAGGGTCGTTCATGTTTTTTTCTCAAAAACTTACCTACAAGTTCTGCATAACCATTTTCATAGAGAAACTTCAGTTTATTTGGAAGTGAATCATGAATATTTCCTCCAATTTTCCACATTTTATTTATCTCTACAATGTCACTTTAGACAGAATAAAGTTGTCATTTATTCATATTTAGGGTTTTGACAGTCATTTTTGTTCTAAAATGAATCTAATTTAAATTAAAAATAATATTGCATTAATTGGTGCACCACAATATTACATTAGAAAGGCACATATCATGGAAAAACAAAATAATATATCGAAGCTGTAAGCTATACTAAATGTATATAGGGTGGTTTAGACTATGGCTTCAACTTACATTTGTTGTGCACTTTTTCTTCGATTTTGACAATTTTGTTCTCTCTTGGTTTATACAATTTCGCACTATAATATGGGCAACTTTTTCACTCGTAATAGGATTCAAAGGGTATTTACATCGTATTATGAGTCTCATGTGATAAATTGTGAGTTCAAATTCTGTTTTACTCGCTAAATTTTTGAAATCAAGCCATAAATAGAACATAGCAAGAATTACAAGTGCTATATGATGATGCCATCCCCTCCAACCTCTAACCTGATAATCATCCATTTTTGCAAGATCCACAGCATCCTGGAAAGAGCGCTCAATCCAGTACCTCGAAGCCTGCATTTCTGCTAATTTCTTCAAAGAAGTGATTGTAACATCATTACAAAATGAATATTTGTGCACTATTTTGTTATTTTCATCCAATTCCCTACGAACAAGAAGAAGGACTGGGAGAGCTCTGTTTTCTTTGCCATCTATCCTCCAAACCTTTCTCATAATAAATTCTTCTTCAAGAAGACCTTTCGTAGAGTCTCTAATCTCAATTTTTTGCCAATCATCAGCCAATTTTGCAATTTTTGAGATGTGGATTGGTGAGGTGTTGAGTACTCTAATTCTGGTTGGCATTCTCCCTCTTTTGCCTTTCCTCGGTGGAATTCCATATTTTGGCTCTTCAAGATAAACACGATTTGCTGATTTAACTGAGGCCATGTATGTTATTCCCATCTTTTCGAGTTTTGTTAGCAGCTGCGGAATACCTCCATAAAATCCATCCATACAAACAAAACTAAACTTAACACCTTCTTCTATTGCTCGAATTATTAATTCAAGGCATAATTCTCCTTTAGTTTTGAAAATTCTGTATTCCTGAGGGATCCCCGCTTTGTCACATCGTTCAGAGTCATCACACCATTCTTTAGGGAGATAAAGCTTAAAATCAAGAATTATTCTTTTTGCTGCCTTAACATAGCATGAATAAACTCCTACCTGGCAGTTATCAACTTTGCCCGTATTCCCAGAATATTGCCTTTTTACTCCAACTGAATGTTTTCCTTTCTTTTTTGAACCTTTCTCATCAATGACTAATGCACCGTTTTTCCCAACAAAATCGTTAACATTTGAATAAATCCAATGTGTTATCTTAGAATGATCCCACGGCGAATTTGAGAGAAAATGAGAAAAGGCCTGATTATCTCTTTCGCTTGTCCAATCAGAGATCTTTGTAAGGTTAGATCTACTTTCAATTGTAAAAAGACCTTTAATACAGTCTATACCAATTGGAAATAGATTATTAGTCTTTGTTTTAAAAAAGTCAATAAAAACCTCTGATTTAGGTAACTGTCCCAAGTTTGATCGAAAAGTACGAATCCTTTTTGTCAAACTAATTTTATTGCGCAGCCTTCCATTTGTACACAAGCACATAATATATATTTTAAAGTATTTATTGTTTATTATTTACAGTTTTGGATGTGGGTGATTATTTAATTTGACATTGTAGAATTATATCATAAATCTATATATGGACAGACTCTCGCTTAATTTTACTAACTCAAGTTTAATATAAATCTGCCTTTTTCCCCATTATTTTTATTGCAATATGTCGTATAGTTGAAAAATGAATTCCCAAAAAAATTAAAAATATAAATAACAAATAATAAATTTTTATTACCCATGACTTTAACGAGTATGCTACAATCAGCGACCATGCTGTCTGAGCAATACCTACAAAAATACCAGATTGGTAATTATCCATATTATCAGATCTAATAAAGCCTGCAAATATACAGTCACCAATAAATCTTCTCAATGACAGATTGAGCTCAGACGAATAATCCACAACTTCACTTCCCAACTCTCCTACAAGCCTTGTATAAATCTCCAATGTATCCATATAACCCAGAGGAGTTGAAAACAAGAGCCTGTATGATTCTGAGTGCTTTCCAATCCTATAGTTTACCCATGCATCACTGATATAACCAATATCAAAAACACGCGATACCCTCAGCCATTGATAATAATCTGATGAATATGGATATTCAAGAGAAAATTTTCCAATCTCCTCATAAAGCCCCCTCCTTACCATAACCGAAGGACATGATATGAAACATCTCTCCGAAAGAAGCCTCCTGAAACCTTCGGGTGACTTAAATACAATATCCTTGTCAGAGTACTGGTTTTCCTTAATATTATCATCACCGATAATACACGAAGATGTCGAAGTAAGCCATACATCAGGATGCTCCTTAAAAAAACAGACACATTTTTCTGTAAAATCTTTGTCTATGTAATCATCAGAATGAAGAATGTGAAGAAAAGAGCCATTATAAAGATCAATGCATCTGTTAAAATTTCCGAACAGTCCTAAATTTTCTTCGTTTTTAACAAATTTTAGCCTAGAATCGTCAAACGAAGCGACAAATTCCTCAATATTATCTGTTGAAGCATTGTCAACAACAATAACTTCTATGTTTTGATATGTCTGAGAAAGAGCACTTTCTATTGCCTTTCCAACCATTCCTGCACGGTTAAATGTCGGGATACATATTGAAACAAGAGGGCTTTCACTCATTTAAACACCAGGAATATCAGGATTCTCTTTAATTTCATCATACAAAGAATCAATCATCTCTGAAATACCTGGAACCCTATATGAAAGAGTGAATTGTATTTTCATGGAAGATACTGTACCATTACCCGGCCTTTTAACTGCAAAACTGTCTGCAACAGCTGGTTCTAGATATTTTAAATTAAACCCAAAACGTTCCATTATCATTAGGTTAAAATCATACTTGCTTATATCCTCATTAGAACCTATGTTAAAAACGCCTGAGACATCACCCTCTATTGATAACCCGATAATCTCCGCAACAACATCTATTGAAACAGGGTTGAAAAACTGATCTGCGGGAGAACGCATAACTTTTTTATCATGCACCATCTCAATGAGTTGCATAAAATAATTTTTTGTTTTTATCTTAAGTGGCATATACCCAAAGATGACTGAAGGTCTGAAAATAATATAATCATTCAGGGGATTTACGTAACTTTCAGCTTCAATCTTGGTTTGAATATAATGATTGGTAGCTGTGATTTTGCAGGATTCATCACAATTTCCTTTTTTTGTATTGTATACAGCATATGTTGAGAAATATATAAATTTACAATCGGGAAACATTTCCACAAGATTTTTGGTGGAAATCACATTTGCAGCATAACAATCATCCTTATTCCTCTCACAAATATCTGTTTTTGCCATTGCTGCAAGATGTATAACAACGTCAGGTGAAAAATGCTGCCCCATATTTTTTACGGATTCTAAATCTGTCAGATCAGCAACAAAATCCACAGATTCACCGGAACTTCTGCCAGTTCCTTTAACCTCATAATTTCCGGAATTCTTTAAAGCATGATAAATTTTAAACCCTGCAAATCCTGTAACACCGGTAATTAATATTTTTTTCATGTCACCCGTGCCTTATATCCCAGTCATAACCAATTTCATCATCAAAGGGATCGATTCTTTCAATTTCATCCGGGTCGTGGGCAGTTGTCGCACAGTTTGCAACTATTGCCTTCTCATCACCTATTGCCTTAAAACCGTTTACAACATGGGGAGGAACCTTTGCAAGCACGTAGTTATTCTCACCCATGAAAATCTCCTGAATCTCTCCGAATGTCGATGAATCTTCCCGTGCATCATATAAAACAAGCTTGATATTGCCGGAGACAACTGCATAATTCAACTCCATTACCCTGTGAACATGCCAACCTTTGATAGCATTTGGAAAAATCTGGGAGAAATATATCTCACCAAATCCATTAAAGTGCGAGTCTGTGCATTTCAGCATATGCCTGACTGCACCTCTCTCGTCCAAAAAAGTTGCGAGAGGAATGATTTCAACTCCTTCTATCATTTTAATACCTCTTTGTACCACTGAATTGTCTGCTTTAAGCCATTTTCAAGACTGTGCTTCGGATACCAGTTTAAAATTTCTTCAGCCTTTTTTATGGAAAGATACTGGTCCTGAATCTCATTTCTGCTTGTATTCTGAATAACAGGCTTCAAATTTGATTTCATAATGCCGCTTATCTTTTCAATAAATTCAAGTGCGGAGAATTTTTCACCACTGCTGAAATTAAATGCCTCACCTGCAAGACCGCCGCTGCTTACCTTCTCTGCCATCGTGAGATATGCATCAACGGCATCTGCAACATAGAAGTACTCTCTGACAGGAGTCCCGTCACTTCTAATTTCAGGAGCCTTATTTTCAATAATATTTCTGATCGTCCCGGGAACAATACGGTTAAAATTGAGATCTCCAGGGCCGTAGATATTGCCCATCCTTGCAATACATACAGGAATACCATAGGATTTTCCGTAAGCCTGCGCAATCAGGTCAGTGCAGCTCTTGGAAACATCATACGGATGCTCACCACACAGAGCCATATCCTCTGTATATGGGAGTATAGTGCTTGCACCATATGCCTTATCAGAAGATGCAACACAGACTGCCTTTATGTCATCCGAATACTGGTTTAGAATACGTACAGCCTCTAAAAGATTCCAAGTCCCCTCTATATTTGCTTTAAATGTAGTCAGAGGAGAACGGTTTCCCACCTGAACAATTGTCTGGGCTCCCAGATGAAACACATATTCTATTTCATATTCTGCAAGTGTCCTTAAAATTAAGTTGTAATCCTCAAGTTCCCCTCTTACAAGTTTAACAGATGATTCACCGTATAGCCATTTTCCAAGCAGACCTGACTTTGGCACCCAGTCACGAACGAGTGCAACAACCTCAGCATCGTATTTCTCAAGTGTATTTACAAGATTAAGACCAACAACACCGGTTGCACCTGTAACAAGCACCCTTTTTCCCGACCAGAATCTTAGTCGTTCCATATCTTCCATTTGGGATCCACCTTCCATATCTCATTTAATTCTTCGTAATCCTTGTATGTATCCATTGCATGCCAAAATCCGTCGTGAATATAAAACCCGAGTTTTCCGTCATCGGCAATTTTTTGTAATGTCTCTTCAAACATCACGTCTTCATCTTCATTTATGTAATCAAATATTTCTTTTTCAAGAACCATGAAGCCTACGTTTATATATTCATCCATCTGGGGTTTTTCCCTGAAACTATCAACAAAATCCTCATTTAATTTGACAATTCCATATTTTGAATAGGGACGTGTAATTGTTATTGTTGCAATTATCCCATGCTTTTCCTTTAAGATTTTATGTCTTTTTAAAAGGCTTTCAAGATTAATATCAGCTACCCCATCGCCGTATGTTGCCATAAAGGTTTCAGATTTTATGTATTCCCTGCAAATATGAAGTCTTTTTGCAGTTTTAGATTCAATACCTGTCTGAACAAATGAGATATCCCAATCGTCTTTTGCAGGTGGAATTTTTATATCGGATAATTTTACACATAAGTTTTGAGTGAGATTATATTGGTTTAAGAAGTAGTCTACAATCATCTCGCCTTTGTAGCCAAGTGTCAAAACAAATTTATTGAAATTATTGTGGGCATAGATTTTCATTATGTGCCAGAGAATTGGATATTCACCAAGCTCGATTAAGGGTTTTGGCATTTCTCTTGTTTTTTCACTTAGGCGTGTCCCTCTGCCTCCGCAAAAAAGAACGATATCGTAATTATTTTTTTCCGGATTCATTTACTTTTTATTTGTTGTTAGTGTATAAAAAAAATTGTCATTTTTGGTACTTACTAAAAAAATGTTCAAAGTTACCCTTGACTGATTAGGCAATACCTATTAGAGTCATTATTCCGGTTTGGAAAAGCCTGACCTATGAAACTCCCTATTTATTTATGAATTAAATTGGAATAATTAAACTAAATTTGATTGCGCTGTAACTTTTTTTCGATTTCAACTGATTATTTCCCATAAGGTGTGGGATTTTTGATAGGATTTACGCAGTACCCCTTCAAAAAAAATTTCGCGCATTTTTTTCATAAACTCTGTGATGGCTGATATAACAATTTCCCAGTTGGCATCATATCCATTGTAAGAAAATTTGTTGCCCAGTAACATTGATCCTGCATCTGCTTTTTGAGATAAGATAAGTAGATCAGTGCCACAAACTGCACAAACAGTTTCCCATCAAGGCTCTGTTCTGAAGAAACGAGTTTACGGCGCATATTCAGGCGTTCTTTGAGATTTCCAAAGGCCTTTTCAACCACATCTTTGTTGCGGTAGAGTTCAAGAGCAGTTACTGCATCCATCTTTTCATTGGTAATCAGAGCAAAAAACCCAAAATATCGCTTGGCTTTGATGACATTTTCATCAATAATCTGTGCCTTTGTTCCTCTCTTAGGTGTTGTTTTGGTAATGAAGTACTGCTTGTAAAGTTTAGCGTGTCCTGGAACACGCTCTCCTGACTCCAGTTCCTTTTTTAGTGCGATTAGCTTTCGGTCGAAGTTTTTCTCATCTTCGGCTGCCAGGTCAATATTGTAGAAATAGTGGATGTAAAGACGGCGTGATTCCTGAAGAGTATCTCCTTTGTAAGGACGCTCTTGCGTATAATTCCAGGTGGTCCGGACAGTCTGGTAATACAGTTCGTAATTCTCACTGTAACGTTCAAAGCTCCTAAAAGTGTCATAGACTGCATCAAGTTCTCCATAGACAAATTTCAGAGACATTCTGACACCTGCAACCCAAGTTTGACACTTGGTTCAAAAAGTCTATTTTACACCCCAAAATATCCAAAAAAGCCGGAATTGAATTTGACAGTTGACCAAATTTAAGGGTAAAATGGGAGTTTTATTGTAACTATTCACCCCATCAATTCTTGAACTGTGTATGGATTTCCCTGAACTAACCTCTTAAGAGCCTCAAATACAGATTTGCCGCATTTTCTGACTGTTGAAATATAACTTCTAATTCTGCAGAACCTTTCTGCACCGGCAATAGATCTAAAAGTACCCGATATTTTCTGTTGTACTTTCATCATGCGTACATCTCTCTCTGCAAGGTTGTTTGTAAATGGGACTAAGGCATCGTAAATTAATAAACCGATCATTTAATTTATTATGTGCATCATTATAATATATGGATCTGGATGCTTTCATTGCAAATATTTACGAGGGCCTAACACCTCATCTAAATGAGAGGCAAATAAGGATCTTTGCTTCAACTATGGCTAATTCATATGGTCGTGGTGGAGTTACAAATGTTTCTAAAATAACAGGGATGTCAAGATCTACAATAAATATTGGAAGAAAACAATTAGATTCTGGAGAGATTTATCCATATGACAAAGTTAGATCTGAAGGAGCTGGAAGGAAAAAAATAACAGAGATTGATCCTGAATTAATTAATGATCTAGACTTTCTTATTGAGCCAACTTCGAGAGGAGATCCCGAATCACCTCTAAGGTGGACATGTCTAAGTACAAGGAATTTAGCTGAGGAATTAATAAATAAAGGGCATAATGTAAGCCATACTTGTGTTTCAAAGCTATTGAATTATTCGGGTTACAGCCTTCAGGCACCAAGGAAAACTGAAGAAGGCAAATCTCATGAGGACAGAAACGAACAATTTGAATTCATTAATGAATTTGTCAAAAAGTATCAGACCCATAACCAACCAGTAATTTCTGTTGATTGCAAAAAGAAGGAAAATATTGGGAATTACACAAATAAAGGGCAGGAATGGCGTCCTAAGGGTAAGCCTGTCAAAGTCAAGGATCATGATTTTATTGATAAAGAACTTGGGAAAGCAATACCATATGGAATTTATGATATCAGCAATAACTCCGGTTGGGTCAATGTAGGTGTAGATCATGAAACATCAGAATTTGCAGTTGAAAGCATCAGGAGATGGTGGATAACTATGGGTCAGGAAATATACCCCAATGCAGAATCTCTTCTTATAACAGCAGATTCTGGAGGTAGTAATGGTTATAGGAGAAAAGCATGGAAAGTTGAATTGCAAAAATTTTGTGACGAATTTAACCTTATGGTGTCAGTCTGCCACTTTCCGCCAGGAACAAGCAAGTGGAATAAAATTGAGCATCGCTTATTTTCTGCAATCTCTAAAAATTGGAGAGGAAGACCATTGATTAATATGGAGACAATAGTAAATTTAATCGCCAATACAAGAACATCTAAGGGATTGACGGTTCAATGTTCTGTTGATAACAATTCATATCCTCTTGGAAGGAAAGTATCAAAAGAAGAGATGAACGAATTGTTCCTTCTCCCAAATCAATTTCATGGTGAATGGAATTATACTATTGCTCCAAAGGATGAATGTTACTATGTCGTGGACGACTTATAAAATTACAGCCACTAAGGAATTGTACATGAACCGCAGTATATCTTCTTCATAATCTCTGAGCCTAACAAGTAAGTTGAAAGGTTTTGAATTTTTTACTCGCCCTCTTTGCCCGGCTTTTTTTTCAGCAGGAGGTGGATTTTCTTTGAATCCAGATTCAATTATTTTCATATATTTAATTCGGAATTTTTCAAGCTCTAAAGGATCCTTTCTATCCTCAATGAAAAGATAATGGTAAATTTGCTTATAAAGGTCAATCATATCCTTTGCCCAATTTTGTTTGTATCCTTCCCAAACTCCGTTTAATTCTCTCATTATATGGGCATTGCAATAAGAATGTGTACAATTATATTTTGAATAACCAACCCAAAAATCATGTACTAATACACCATCATACTGTGGAAGTACTCCCATTTCATCAGTTGCAACAGATCCTCTTTTAGGATGTACTGCATACAACGTCAGGTGTTCATTTCCAATTGAATGAAGCCACCATCTTTCTCCTATAACTCTAAGACCAGTTTCATCAGCATTTAGTACAGAGGATTTAATCAATTCCTCTCTTAAATCATATTCAAACTTATTAAGGGTTTTATGAGCGTTTTTTTCAAATGCAATTAGTGTGGCTGGGCTTATGCTGATACAGTATTGATCTATGAAATATGTCTTTTCTTTCTCATATGATGTGAATATCTGATTTTTAATGTATAGCGCATTCGCTTTTAAATTATCTCCATACTGGACAGTTTGATTAACATTTTCCGGGAAAGGACCCACTATTCTACGCCCGCATTTTGGACAATACTTGATTTCTGCCCTAAATTCGGTTATGCGGGGATCCACAGGTGGAGTATCAAAAACTTGCCGACGAATATATTTTTCAGATTCCACATCGCTAAGATCATTCCCACAAGGACATGTGTTAACCTCAATATTACTGGTTTCATGAGGATTATTATTTAATTCGAGTGTTGTTCCTTTATGACCCTGCTGACCACCAACTTTTTTTCCGGACTTATTTCTTAAACTGGTATTTCGGTTTTTATTGCCTTTATTTCCTTTATTTCCTTTATTTCCTTTATTGCCTTTATTTCCTTTATTGCCTTTATTTCCTTTATTGCCTTTATCGCTTTTATTGTTCTTATTATTGGTTTTATTCTCATCATCTGTTTTATTTTTGTTTGGAGGATAAATATCACGAGATGGTGGGAAACTGCTATTGCTGCTATTTTGATTTAACCGAGCTTCAAGTTCTATTATTCTTTGCTCTTGAATATTAATGTGAGTTTCATAATTACTTAATGTGGATTCGTAAATTTTGATTAAGTCTGTAGCACCTTCAGGATCAGTTACAACGAACCGAAATATTTTATCCTTAAGGTAATCATGAGGCATTCCCACACATTATGTGTGCAATAATATTTAGATCATTCAATATTATATTGGGGGACAAAATTAGGGGGGTGAATAGTTACGTTTTATTTTTAGAATGTTCATGTCACATTCAATCTAAGCTCAAATTAAGGAGATTTTGAGAGATTATTCTGCAAAACTATGTAACTGTCAAATTCTTTTTTGCCACAAATGGGGGGAATTATACGAACTGTCAAACTTAGGCTGCAAGGAACTTCACGTGATTCTTAAACAGGTTGTTGATATTGACCTCACTGTAAAAGCCCGGGTCAAGAACCAGTTTAACTCTTGAGTGATCAAGAATATCCAGCTCTTCAAGCAGGCGTGTAATGGTCTTTGAATCCGGGATATTACCTGCGAGTTTTCTGTAATAGAAAGGGAGATTGGACTCCTGTCCAAAGACCAGAGCAAGATTCAGCTGTGCCAGTTTGTCGTGCTCCTTGTTGCGACCATACTGTACCTGCCTGAGGGTTTCTGAATAGCTGGACAGAGATGTTGTATCATAAGCACAGAATTCATTATCCATCCTTCTCTTCCCCTGAAGTCTGAAGAACTGTAGTTTATTTGCCTCGGTAATGCTGGAAAACAGTTCACTACTGCGTTGTGAGGTGATGTCTTTGCCATAAGGATGCTTATGCAGGAGTCCCCACTTCTCAAAACGGTATAGCGGAGTGCTGTCTTCAAGGATTAAATAGTACACAACGGATAAGATTTGCTCATATGTGTTGGGGAAACACTGTTTCAGATCCTGAATGAGACCTAATTTCTCACCAATAGCATCCAGTAGATATGTGGCTCCGTAGAATGAACGATGTGCTTCCTCAACCCTCTTTGTATTACGTTTCACAGGCGGATTACCTTCTTTTTTCTTCCTGTTGCGTCCATCAGTGGGGACTATTTTACCTGTCTCTTTGTCTACACGCCCAATAAGGGTACGTTTGGCACGTGACTGTTTCTTTTCCTTGTCCCAGTATGATACAGAGCGGTAAGCATAGGTTATCCCGGATCTTTTGTCTGTTTGGTGAACTATTGCGACCATGTAAACACCTAATCGTTATGTGTATTATATAACACATAACGATTATAAAACTATCGGTTTGATCTTGGAGAGTATTTTGGAATATTAAGAAAAATGTGGAGTTAGATTTCAGAGTGGGTTATGTGTTTCCGGGAATGCAGGATACACAGTTCAAGAATTGATAGGGTGAATAGTTACGTTCATTATTTGTTTTTTCGCCGTTATCTTTGTCATATATTCTGTAATCAATAGGAAATGTCTACTTCCCATCCGTCCAAACTAGAGAAATCAGATCAATTCCACTAAATACTTTTCGATGTTTACCTCTCCATTGAAAATATGTAGATTCAATTTTTGTTGAATGAATATTATCAATTACAGTATCATCTGCCACCAACCAGCCTGATTTTAGCTCAATAAAGGGGTTTACTTCATTTCATAAGGTCTCCGTGTTTAGAGGCTCTCTTAAAAGAAATCTGTTGATTGCATCATGTGCAATATTAAAACTATAAGTTTGAAAGCAATCTGCACCTCTGACGCAGGACACCTCACATTGAGCACCCATCAGAAAGCTGATGTAATCCTGATCATTACATTTGGGCTTTGATGACATTCTGGCAACACATCTCGCACACAGAACATATAGATCTTCCCATTCCAAAATCGTTCTGCGTAACTCCTATTAGATGAAATTTATTCAACAAATTAAAGAGTTATTGAACAACCCAAATAGTATATCCAAAATATACAATCCAGATCATATTTTAAAATTTTGGGGACAACCTCTCATCTGCCACCCAACATCATAGCAATCAAATAAATTAATATTAATTGAAACTATCATATACATCACAATATTTGCATATTGACCTTTTATGCGTAAAAAATGTGCCATATTTTATTTTTGCATTTTCTCCAAGAGATGCTCGGAATTCAGGTTCTTCAATAAATAATCGTATTGCATTAGCAAGACCCTGAATATCTCGTGGTTCTACAATTATTCCTGATTTCATTTGATCCAATTGCTCAGGGATTCCTGAGATATTGCTTGCAATTATTGCTTTCCCTAACAACATAGATTCAAGGATAATGTTTGGGAAATCCTCATTTCGTATTGATGGTAAAATAATACAATCAGATGCATTTATGAGATTAAAGATCTGTGGTTCATTTCTAATAAACATTATATCCTCATTTAAATTTTGTTCCAGAGCATATTTCCTTAAAAAATCTTCTTCTGATCCAGTTCCTTCGAAAATACAATATGGCATATTTTGAGGATGACTTTTCTTAATCTCAGATAATGCTTTTAACAAAAATATATGACCTTTACGTTCATCAAGGACAGCAATAACTGAAATGATCATCCTGTCTAAGGGAAGGTTTAGTCTCTTAATAACCTGTTTTGGAGTTTCAGTTATAACCCTAGGAGAAATACCATTAGGTATTGATAATATTTTTTTTGAAGGGATATGAAGATTATCTTTCAATGCACTTCCTGCAAAATTAGAACCTGTTACAAAAACCGACACTATGCAAATCACCATACGGTCAAAAATGTAATCCAACCATCGTTCTGGCGAACGATAATCTTCTGCAATATTGTTAACAACGTACACAATATGCTTTAAGCCATACAATTTCGCTGCCAAAACCATAGAAATGGTGCTATATGCTCCGGGATAACCCCCATTATTAATATGTAATATTTCCACATCCAGTTTTCGTATTGTTTTGTATAAGATGATCATGTTAAAAAAAAGAAAAATATATTTAAGCAATAGAATATTTATAGCAATTTTAAGTATTTTATTAATATATTTATAATGAATTTTATCCACAGAATCATATAAATCATAATGATCATAGAGCTTAAGGGGAATTTGATTTATACTATTGAAAACTCTTTTATGAAATCCCTCTTGATACTCTTGAGTCCACCGATAAATAAACAAAACATTGTAAGTTTCTGTGAAACAGTTATCATTAAAAAAATTAGCAAGCATATTTTCACAACCTGCAAAGAATCCACAATCCGAATAAAAGAGAATATTTTTCTTCAATCTTCTTTCTCTCCACAATAGTAAGCAATGGTTTTCTGCAATCCTACATCAAGGGGGGTTTTGACATTCCAATTCAAGAGATCTTTTGCCTTATTAATATCAACATAATAATCCATGACTTCATTATTTCTATAGGGGTGCCCTCCAAGGCAAACAAGTCCTATCTTCCCCATTATTTTTTCGACCATATATGCAATTTCTGAAAGTTTAACAGTCTTACCACTCCCTATGTTAATAATCTGGCCTTTGGAAAAAGAAGTCTGTGAAGATACTAATAGTGCTTCTACAAGATCCTCAACATAAACAAAATCACGAGTCTGATTTCCAAATGTCATATTAAATTTCTTGTTATCCCGAAGTGATATGATCAATGCAGGTAAAAACATATCTATTCCCTGTCCCGGACCATATGCAAGAGTAGGACGGATGATTGTGACAGGAAAATCATAGAGGCGCCAAAAGAGTTCACTCAAATTAGAAACGCACAATTTGGAGAAAGAATATGATGTTGCAGGAGATTCCCTCATATTTTCACAAAAAGGCAGTGAATTGATCCCATACTCTTCTGCAGTACCGAGAGTTATAATTGATTTTACCAACCCCATATCTTTTGCAGCAGAGAAAAGGTTTAGAGAACCTATTAAATTAGTTTCAATTGAAGTATAAAGTGATTCAACTGTAGTACTTCGCTCCTTGTATGCAGCAAGATGAAAGATATAATCCGGCTGGCATTCCAGAACACAATCACGTACGGCTTTTTCGTCACATATGTCAAGAATGAATTGCCCGATCTCTAATTGGAAATCACACCTTTTCCTGCTGATTGTATTAACATTTGCGCCGGAATTATATAGTCGAGCTAGTAAATGCCGACCAATAAATCCACTTGCACCTGTTACAAGAACTTTTTTATTCAAATAAAGAGAATCTAAACTGTTCATTATTTTCACAACTGAAATTGTAATGATATTTTTGCTGGAATAAGAAATTTAACTCTTATTTTCAAATCATTTTTATTTTTTAAATGTTAGTTAATCCAACCATAATATTTATTTGCAAATATTCCAATCGAATCATAGAACTGGCTACTTTTGATTCAATATATAAGAAATATTACTCCCACATTTTGATAAACATATGGTAGCACTTTAGTCCCTAAATATTATGATAAATAAAAGAGTTATCTAATCTACTAAGAGCGTCAAGTATAACTTCTAAATGTAAACAGATAAAAGAATAAAAGTTAACTAATTACAAAGATAGACTAATATGGAGGAGGACTATTACGATCCATAATAAAAATCCATCTAAATATCTTGGAAATGAATTAAAATATATAAATAAAGTTTTGAATTCAGAAAATTGGTCTGCTACTACCGGAAATTGGAATCAGGCACTGGAAGATGCATTTGCAAAAAAAATTGGAAGAAAATATGCCATCTCCATGAATTCTGGAACATCCACCCTGCATGCAGCACTTGAAGCGGCAGGTGTTGGTCCCGGAGATGAAGTAATTTCACCAGGCCTTACGGTTATAATGGATAGTACTGCAACAATTCATGCAAATGCAGTTCCTGTATATGCTGATATAAATCCGGAAACCTATAATATTGATCCAAAAGACATTGAGAGAAAAATAACGGATAAGACAAGGGCAATTATTCCTGTCTCCTTGTACGGCCTCCCCCCAGATTATGATCCAATTCTTAAAATCGCAAAAAAGCATGATTTGGTAGTAATTGAAGATAATGCTCAATGTGTATTAAGTACATATAAAGGACAGATGGCCGGAACTTTTGGACAGATGGCCAGTTATAGTTTCGAAAACACCAAACACCTTTCATGTGGTGAAGGTGGCATGCTGATTACAAATGATGAACAGTATGCAGAAGCTGCAAGGAAAATTGGAGGTCACGGATTTAAAAATCTTAAAGCCAGCGAAGGCAGGGTGCGACTAAATCAGGATACGTTCCAGAGTCCTAATTATAAACGACATGACACTTTGGGATGGAATTACCGCCTGTCTGAATTTAATGCAGCAATTGCAATGGCCCAACTGGAAAGAATTGAGGATCTTGTGCAGTTAAGGATAGATTCGGCACATATTTTCATTGAGACTATGAAACATTGTGATTATTTAATTCCACAAAAAACACCTGAAGGATATACAAATTCGTATTACACGTTAGGAGTAGTCTATAATGGATTTGAGAGTATTGGGGTTACGTGGGAAGAATTCAGAAAGGCATATGTTAACGCCGGTGGAGATGGAATCTATGGTGCATGGGCAGTACCATACTTTGAACCTGTAATCGCAGAAAGAAAATTTGTGGCCCGATGCCCGTGGATCTATAAGGATGTTCATTATCATTCAGGATTGTGTCCTGTAGCCGAACAGGTTCAGCCACATTTGATGCAATTTAAAACTAATTACAGAGATTTAAATCTGGCAAGGAAAAAGGCGGAGATCTTATCTCAAGTCATTGAAAAATTCTCATCGAGGTAATAATATAATGTTTGATATAAATTTTTATATGAAGGCACGTGACATCCAGAAAAAGATAAATTCCGGCGAAAAATTTTCCAAAGATAATTTATTCGCAAAATTTGAAGAATTTCGTAGCAAAGTCCCGGTTGTGTACAATATCGAAACTACCAATGCCTGTAATATGAAATGTGAAATGTGTCCACGGACAACAATGATGACAAGGCCGGTGAAAACTCTAAAAAAGGAAACCTTTGAACGAATAATTGATCAGTTGAGACCATTTTCAGCGCAGGAATGGAATAAATGGGAGTACTTTTGCAAGTCAGAATATGGGATTTCATCTAAAGATATGAGCGAAAACCATTTTTTTCTCAATATAATTCCAAAAGTTATTCAGTTACATGGTTATGGAGATCCACTTCTGGATCAAAATATGGCTGAGTACGTCAGATTACTGCATGAAAAAGATTTTTTTTCTTATTTCAGCTGCAACCCGGCAAATATCAATATTGATGTAACCAGGGAAATGTTTGAAAACAATCTGGATTATATTAAATATTCACTTGAAAGTGTGTCTGACACAACACATAAAAAAATAAGGGGTAACGAATCAAATTTTTCAGACTCTTACAAAAAGATTTTGGAATTACTTGCAATTAAAAAAGAATTTGGATATAAGACAACAATAATCATAACTATGCTCGATCTCAACAGGCCGGATCAGATGGAAGATTTTAGAAAATTAAAATCTGCCTTTGCAGGAAAAGATGTCTATATCTATCTAAAAAGTGAAGATCAGCAGTGGTACAGAAAAGACTATCATGGAACTGCATCAGTACATTGGTCTGAAATATGTAAACATCCTTGGATGTCCATGACAATTAAATCAAATGGTGAAGCAGCCATGTGTATGGAAGACTTTAATAATGAGATAATACTTGGAGATGTCTCAAAAGAATCGTTGTTTGATATATGGAACGGTGAAAAATACCAACAATTCCGATGGGATCATTTCAACCTGAATTCTAATATTAAGTGCAAAGGGCAGTGTGATATGCACCTTATTGGTGAATATTGCAAGAATCAGGTATAATATTAGACAATTTTCAGTCTTAGAGATTGATATTATCAATTGAAAATCTCCATTTATCTCCTATGAAACATTTGTTTCATCTGCCATCTGTGAACCCGCGGGTTCATGAATGGCTTTTTTAGGAGAGGCAATATCTAGAAATTAACAAAGATAAAGCTATTATTACAACTTAGTTTTGCTACCTTGACCCCATATTTAACACAAGTTTGACACTTGGTTCGCACATTGCGGAACCCTGTAATACCTGTGTCGAATTATTGATTGATAACATACATTACTATGTTGAATTAAGAATAATAATTTACCCATTTTGCTAGTTTTTAATACACTACTGCTTAATAAATTGGTCAATTTCTTTTTTAAATCCTTCATTTCCAAAATTACGACATTTTTGTGGAGAATAGAAATACATACTGGCAGTGTACATATACACTGCATTCAATAAATCCTTTTCAGCAGTATATCGAATATTTTAATGAAATAACGAAGTGACGTTAATATTTTTAAAATATGACTGGCAGTAGTGTACACTTTTTTAGCTATTTGTAAATAACGTTTCAATTGAACAGTGTGACCGTTTTGGTCTGAACACTTCAAACGGAGACATTGTACAGCTAAAAACGCTGATTCTGGACACTTAAAACGGAGATATTGTACAGTTAAAAAAAGTGGGTTTATTCTTTATCAGCTAACCCGAATTCTTCCTTTCTCAGTCCATTTAATTTTCTCATAGAGTCTCCTTTTAGTACAATGGTATAGGCATTATGAGATATTCTATCACAGATTGAATCAGCAAGAGTTTCATTGCCTATTTTTTGATACCAACCTTTTACTTCAAATTGGGAACAGAATATCGTAGACCCCTTTTTACAACGTGCTTCAATAATCTCTAAGAGATCCCTTGCTTCAGTATGTGAAAGTGGCATTAAAAGCCATTCATCCAAAATTAGCAAGTTTATTTTTTTATATTTTTTAATCAGATCTCTGTATTTTCCTTCACCCCGTGAGACTGCCATTTCAGCGAATAGATCGGGGAGTCTGATGTATTTTGTGGAATAATATTTGCGATTCGCAGACACACCTAAAGCACAACTAATATAACTCTTACCAGTGCCTGTAGCACCAAGGATGATAACATTATTGCATTCAGGAATGTAATTACAAAACGACAGTCTTAGAATCTGTCCTTTATCGAGATGACGGCTTGGTTCATAGTTTATATCTTCAATACAGGCCTGTGGGTAGACATACTCTGCTTTCCTGATAAGCAGTTCCAGTTTCCTGTTTTTGCGGGATTGCCATTCTGAATCAACCAAAAGCCCAAATCTTTCTTCAAATGGCATATCTGAAAATGAATTATCTTTCAGCTGTTCACGGAAATCCCGTGCCATGCTGTTCAGCCTCATCTCATAAAGCTTGCCGAGTGTATTTTCATCCAGCATCAATCATCATCTCCGCTGTAATAATCAGAACCACGGGTGAATGCATATTGTGAGGAAGTATCCTTTTCTTTGGATTCATTTTCAGTAAGCAAAATCTCCTGCTTGGATCTTAAGATTGTCTGGATACTCTTCAGACTCGGTCTTGGAGTATATGATAATGCACGTTCACACGCTTTTTCAATGTGTTGTTGTGGATATTTGTCGGAAAGTTTCAAAAGTGCCATACAGGATTTGTAGCCCTGCTGTTCAACTTTATCCCGTGTAAGAAAATAATTGACTACAGCATGAGTGTTTATTCCATAACTTCTGGCCCACTTCTGGAAACGTTCTCCATTCCAGGAAGAGTATTTCTGATGGTTTGGCGGCATGTGTTCCTTAAGGGTACTATACTGGGAAGAATGGCCCTTAAGCCTTGGATGTGAAGCAATACGTTCGCCCCTGTAAAAAATCTCTACTATTCTCCCTGTTAGTCGAATATCAACCTTATGCCTAATGTATTCATATGGACATGAGTAATTCTTGTTTTCGACAGTTACATGATAATTGTACTGCACTGTGGCAGTTTTCCATATGGCAGGTTCATAGGGTTTTTCCGGCAGTGGTATGAGGTAATTCTTTTCTTCCTCAAACCAGGATTCCCTGCACCCTTCTTTTTTCTGGAATTCATTTTTGTTGAAGTCAACTAATTTTTCATGGATTGCCTCATTGAATTCACGCAGTGAGAGAAACTCCTGGTTTCTAAGTGCAGCAAGTATCCATGTTGATACGGTGTTTACTGATTTTTCAACTGTAGCCTTGTCTTTTGGAGAGTATGGCCTTGCAGGGAGAATTGCAGTTCCATAGTGCTCTGCAAGTTCCTGGTACATTTTGTTGATGATTGTTTCATCTGCGGTATTTTTGATTACACCGGTTTTCAGGTTGTCAGGAACAAGGATCCTTGTTACACCACCAAAATATCTGTAAGAATTAACATGAGCTGTAATCCAGTTCTCCTGATTCTGAGAGAGGAATCCTTCAACGTAGGCATAACCACTGTATGGAAGAACAGAAACAAAAATAGAAACTTTTACTGAGTTTCCTGTATCTGTATCAAATATTGTTACCTTTTGTCCGGCCCAGTCAACTTCCATGATCTCGCCTGGTTTATGCTCCAAATGCATGGTAGCTTTGGTTTTATGAATAAAGTCACGATAATATTTATTGAATTGAGTCTGTTTATAGGGTATAAGACCGGATTCGCGGCACTGTTCGCAGTATTCAACCCAGAGCAATCCCAAAGTGACACCACTCTTTGCCATCTCCCGGTGAATATATTCATAGTCCGGCATCTGATAGGAAACACTTGGTGCATGGGAAGGCATGATCTTTTTTGCTATTGACTCATTGCTTAGGTCTTTGACTTTGTTCCAGTCGAGATTGTATTCCTTAGCTCTTTTCAGTGTATTTACCACCGTTGTTCGTGAGCAGTTGCAGGATTTTGCAATCTCCGTTTTCTTTAATCCAAGACTTTCCAGTCTTAGAATCTCTTTGTAGTTTTTCATACAAAACGCTCCTTTTTGGCATCTAATTGACACCAAGGGACTATTTTGCACAGGCTAAATTCAATGTATCATACATCCTTTTTGTTCGCTGAAGGACGGCTCGATAGAGACGTCTGAAGCGATGGCAAAGTGGGGGTAAATATCTAAAGAAGAGAGGTATTCAGGATCAGTATTTTAACTGTTCAAAATCGACGGTCAGGGTGTACAAAATGTGCGGTCGTACTGTTCAAAGTTGGGCGTAATATACAGCTATTTGGGTAATTTAGTATAATGGCACGTAAAAAGAACAAAATTACAAAGATCTTGGAAGGTCTCATCAATGGAGCAATTGAACAAAGAGACACTGGCGAACAGTTCACTCCTTTAATTGGGCTCCTCACTGTTTCAAGTGGGTAACATTTGATAGGTAGAATCATAAATTAGGTCATGAATCAGTAAATCTGTGATTTGACTGAAGGAATGCTTCATAATCCTGATGAAAAAAAGTGATTTATTAGAATCTGTTATAATTACCCACGCAATTTAGCGAGGAGCCTTTTTTATTTCAGATCTGTTCCCGCACAATTTTTTTCCGCAATTGCGTATATTGTGTCACAGATGAATTTATCCTTCAGATTGTTTTCATATTCTGCAAGAAGTGCTGGTGTAAATATTGAATTATAATACCCCTGGCCACCGGGTTTCCCAAATTGCATCCAGTACATATGATTAGATAAATCATACCTCTGTAATGGATATATTACCGACTGGTATCCTGCCTGATCTAACACATGCTTCAGAGAAATTTTTGAGAAATAGTAATTATGAGCAATTTCCCAGTAAAAATCAAGATGATTTTTAATTCTATAGACTGAAACAAGCACATCTTCAACATTTGGAACTTCAATTATTAATTTTCCCGTTGGAGACAGCTTCTTCTTTAAATCCTGAAGAAAATAAATTGGATCATCGATATGCTCAAGAACATGAAACATGAAAATAATATCATAGTAATTGTCTGGAACATCATTCAATGATTCTCGTACATCCAATCCCTTTTCCCTTCCATATTTGACATAATCTTTTGTTAATTCTACACCAGTAACTGATTTCACATGTTCTTTTGCTTCAAAAAGAAAATAACCGGACGCACATCCAATTTCTAGAAGTTTTGAATCAGTAGAAAACAAATCCATAAATCTTGAAACACGTCTTTTTGCTTCCGGTAGACTTGATTCCCAGAGACCCTTGGCATCCTGATTATCATACGCTGATCTATATGTTTTTTCATAAAATTCTTTTTCAATTTCCGGAGTCATTTTAGGGTATATAAATACAAATCCACATTGATCACATCGAAAAGGTCTTGGGGACAGATTATATCTTATATTATCATGGATTTGACTGCACTTTTTGTTGCCACAAATATAGCAGGAAATTTCTTCTTGTTTAGTCAAAGTAACACCTTTTAATTATATATGATCTTTCTAATTTGATATTCTTTGTTTATTTTATTAATCTCTGGCCTTTCGCCCATTTCAAAAGGCAAATGATCAAATTGAACCTTAAACCATTAGATTTGGGATTGTTTTATACATTAAGGCCATATGTGCCAGATTATAGGTGAAATTATTATTCATGAAAGAGTAAGATGATATTCTGGTTTTACTTATCACCTCTGGAAATTGAGATGTTTTTTGGGTGAAATGTGTGGCAAATTAGGACATTTGTATCAATCTCTGATTTAGGATCTCGGATCAGCGAAAGGGTAGTAATCTATTTAGCAATCCATAGAAGATATATCCTTATCCTCATTCTGTCCCAGATACAAATTCCAGTATACCCCTTTTAATTCCATTAAATCCTCATGCGAACCGCTTTCAACAAGTCTCCCATCCTTTAAAACACAAATAAGATCAGCGTTCTGAATTGTTGACAATCTATGGGCAATTGTGATCACCGTCATATTTATAGATAATTTTTCAACAGACTCCATAATTTTCTGCTCAGAGATATTGTCAAGAGAACTTGTAGCCTCATCTAAAAGCAGAATTTCAGGTTTCCTTAGAATAATCCTCGCAATAGCAATTCTCTGCCTCTGACCGCCAGACAGTTTTATTCCCTGATCCCCGATAATTGTGTCATATCCCTCTCCGGCCTCCATGATAAAACCATGCGCATCAGCAAGTTTTGCCGCATTGATTATGTCCTTATCAGAACAGTCCAGACCAAATCGGATATTCTCCTTTATTGTATCATGATAAACAAAAGTTTCCTGCCCGATATAACCCAAATGGCGCAGATAATCAGAATGATCAATATCATTTAAATTCACACCATCAACAAATATTCCTCCGGATGAGGGTTTATATAAAAGTGCAAGAAGATTTGCAGCTGTAGTTTTCCCGGAACCCGAACTTCCAACAATAGCAACCTTAGTATTTTTATTTACTTCAAGTGACAGATTCTGAATAGTATTTTCTTTTGTACTATCATATCTAAAAGAAAGATCATGAAATTCAATTTTTTTCTCAAACGAAAATTTTAATTTTTGTGATTTACCTGAATTATCCGACAATCGAGATTTGTTCAACTCATCCTCAGACAGAATATTATAAACCATCTCAAGTGCAGGAAGGTATTGCACCAGAGCAGACAAATTACTCTGTACAGCAGTCAGGGAAGGTACAAGACGATATAATGCAAGCATGAATGTACCAAATATTCCAATATAAGGAATGAAGTTGCCACCTGTGAAAAAATACAGAAGTATCCCACCAAGCGCAATGATTGAGAACATTATAAAATCATTCGCAATGGACGGGATTTTGGACAATGCATTTACATTTAAATATGCTTTTAAGAGACTGTTTATTGAAGATTCATACTTTTTCTTCCAGACTCCGACTGAACCGGTTATGAACATCGTTTTGATTCCGGAAATAAACTCCTGGTAAACAACTGATTTTTCCATCAATGATCTATTCAGTTCACCACTATTCCTGTAAACACGTGAAAATAATTGCTGTTTTACAAAAAATGCATATACTGCACCAAGAACCATAACACCAATAGTCAGCCAGAATGAAAGATAAAATAAAAATAACAGGTATAACAGTGACAACAATGCATTTCTTAAAAGTTCAACAAACTGATTTATGGCCATGCCAGACTCTGTAACAGCACCCTGACCAATATATAATAGATCCCCCTGTTTTTTTGACGCAAAAAAACTATACGGCCTGCTCTGTATTGTATCAAAAACCCTTCTGTCCAGTGAATCACGAACTGTTGCAAAAAGATATGCTCCAGCGTATGCAACAACCGCATAAAACCCTGCAATAATAAGTGTAGTTATAAGAAGCAGAAATGCAGCTGCCAGAAACGGATCAACCGATGAAGGAATAAGAAAATCATAAAATGCATCCAGAAGTTTTGGTTGGTTTTCAACGCCAAGACCGTAATTAATTATTGGATATACAAGCGAAATTCTGAATACTTCCAAAAAACTCAAAATAATAACAGCTATTAGATACAGAGCAATTATCTTCTTAAAAGGGCTGAAAAGATAGCGCATTATCTTTACAGAATCACTGATTATTGACATTGTTGAGTTAACCTACAGACAAATATGACAATAATGATACTTTAAGCAACTGCTACCTTATGATATTAAACAATTCCAACAACCATATTTCCCTTTCAAAACAAACCAATATACAATGAAACAGATCGCCCTGTACGGCAAAGGCGGAATAGGAAAATCAACAACCTCAGCAAACCTCTCCGCCGCTTTATCTGAAAAAAAACTCGATATCCTCCAGATAGGCTGCGACCCAAAACATGACAGCACCCGGATGCTCATGCGCGGGGAATGGATACCAACAGTCCTTGATCTCATTCGGGAAAACGGCGAGAAGAACCTGACAACAGAAGACATAGTCCACAAAGGCTACAACAACATCCGCTGCGTAGAAGCCGGCGGCCCGGAACCCGGAATCGGCTGTGCCGGACGCGGCATCATAGCAACCTTCCAGCTCCTCGAAAAGCTCAAAGCACTCTACGGTGACATCATCGTATATGACGTTCTTGGCGATGTCGTCTGTGGCGGCTTTGCAATGCCTATGCGTGAAGGCTACGCTCAGGAGGTATATCTGGTTACCTCCGGAGACTTCATGGCACTGTACGCCGCCAACAACATCTGCAAGGCTATTGCAAGACTGTCAAAGCGGTCAAAGAACCGGTGCAGACTCGCCGGAGTCATCTGCAACTCAGCCAACATAGAGGGCGAGAGAGAACTGGTGGAGGAATTTGCCAGGAGCATAAACTCTGAGATGATAGCCTTCATTCCAAGAAGCAAAACCGTCAGAGTCTCCGAGGTAAACAAACGAACAGTTCTTGAATACGCGCCGGAATCAGAACAGGCAGAAGTGTACAGAGAACTTGCAGATAAAATAATCAATAACAGACCTGCGGCAGACAAAACACCTACCCCCCTTGAGATGGATGAACTTGAAGACCTCGCACTCAGATATATCAAGGCATGAAGGTTGCACAATACAGGGCGCTCTATCTATAACCGCATTTGTTGATGACGCAATAACAATAATACACGGCCCGTCAGGCTGTACCCACCAGTCATCAGCATTCTTTTACTCAGCCCTGATGTACAACGGCTATTTTGACATACCCTTCATACTCTCAAGCGAAATAAACGAAAACGACATAATATTCGGCGGGGAAAAAAAACTTGCAGAAGCTATAGAAAAGGCACTCACATACAACCCAAAGGCAGTATTTGTCCTTGGCACATGCGTATCCGCAACGATAGGGGACAGCATAGAAGAAGTCTGCCGGGAATATACGGACATACCCGTAATTCCGGTAAACACCGCAGGATTCCTCGGCGGATCATTTACCAGCGGATTTGAAGAGGCACTTCTCGCAGTCTCCGCCCTGATTGCCGAAGATGAAAACGCCATTCTCAAAAAAACAAAAAAACAAAGCAAAACCAAAATTCCGTCTGTGAACATAATCGGAGAGAAAAACCTCGAATCTGACATAGACGAAAACTATGCCGAAGTAAAGAGACTCCTAAAACTCCTCAATGTCGGAATCAACATGCGCCTTGCAAGGCACACATCAGTAAGCGACATACAGAATATGAAAAGCGCGGATCTGAATATATTCCGCGAAAAATTTCCGGACACCATAACAGACCATTTCACCCAAAAAACCGGCCTGAAATATATAGAAGAGTTCCCCGCCGGATTTACAGGCTCTATAGAATTCATAAAAAAAGTCGCGGAAAAGTTAGATCTCAATCCCGGATATGCTCTTGCAGAAGAAAGAAAATACCAGCAGTCCATCATTGAAGAGTTCAGTGACATAAAGGGCAGAACAATTAATTTTGACTCATTCGGCTTTCAGAATGCAGATTATGACATCCTCAATGAGATGTCAGAATATTTCGGAATAAAGGTGGATGATGACGGCACTGAAATTCCCATACCATTCTCAGCGCCGGTTGGGAGTACAGGCATAAAAAGAATGCTTCACCAGTGGAGGAGGTTTCTCAGACATGCAGAATAATGATAATACCGGCCATAACGCATGTTTCAACCCCCTCTGGCCGTGTGCCATGGTCGGTGCGGCATCCTTCCTTGCCGGAATTAAAGATCTCGGAGTAGTCATAAACGGTTCAAGCGGATGCTATTACTTTGCCGAACTCGCTATACCTGATCCCTTAAGCAGCACATTTCTGGTACAGGATGAAATTATATTCGGCACAGAAGAGCGCATAAAAGAGATAATAGATGGCCTCTCCGGCATATACGATAAATTCGCGGTCATCAATACATGCGTGCCGTCACTCACAGGTGACGACATAACCGGCTTTCTCAGCGACTATGACACCCTCTTCGTTGACCTGCCCGGATACTGTGGCGATTTTGATTACGGATACAAAAAAGCAGCAGAAGCCATCGGAATAACACCGGATGCCGGCAGAGAAGGGGTGAACATAGACGGGATCTGCTCCATTGATCCCTTCCATGCCGGAAACTTAAACGAATGCAGAAGGCTGCTCTCACTTGCAGAAGTGCCTGTTGAGGCAATCCTCTCATCTGACAGTTACGACTCAGTAAAAAACCCTTCTGACTTCAGCATTACAGCAAACCCGGATTACGCAGTATCGGGTGCCGGACACAGCCACTCTGTGCTTGGAATAAAGAATACCATCAGGGCATTTGAAGCACTCGGAGAGCTGATCCCGCAGTGCAGACCGGATAAAGTACTGGAAGAGGCTGAGAGCGCAGAAGAGAATATCATCAAAGCCTGTGACCGGTTCTTAAGAAAACACGACCCGCCGGCAACTGCAATATTTGCAACGGAAGGGTATGCCGGATATACAGCAGAAATATTTCAGAATTATCTGGATGCCAATATACTGTACACAGGACTCAGAAACAATCTGTCACCTGAAGACCACAGGCCGGATAAAATTCCGGAATACAACAAAAAATCTGAAGATCAGCACAATAGATACAGAAAAGATTACGTCAATGACCTGAAGACCATAACAGAGATTCTTAACCACGAAAAACCTGATCTCATCATTGGATCGTCATTTGAATCTGTAAAATACCCCAAAGCTAAATTCTTCGGGATAACCTTCCCGTCAAGGGAGAAGATATCACTCCACAACGCACCAATAACCGGAATTGAAGGAGAACTCTGTTATATTGAAAATATCCTCAATATTCTGAGCAGAAAAAACTGAAGATAAAGGAAAAAATCAAAGCGACATCAGACCACATTTGGGGCATTTATCCCCTCTCTCCTTAATATCTCCAGAAATATAGCCGCACCTGCCACAGACATGAGACCTTTGGGCATGTTTCGCACCCCTGCGCCCAAAGTAAAAGCCTGAAACATCACTTCTGCCGGAAAAATCGCCATCCGCAATATATGAATAATCATATAACGAGAGATCTCCGGCAAGGTATCTCTCAAGGGCCTCAGAGATCCTGCAGCCACTGGCAGCATAAGCAGCAACCCCGCTCTCCCTGAAGACACCACAGGACTGCGGGCCAAAATCTCCGGCAATCACAGAGTCAATACCGAGATCTGCCAGAGCCTTAGCCGAGATAGCACCTGCACTACAGGGAATATCTCCGGCAGAATTTTTTACCGACTCAAGACTGACCAGATCTCCGGACATTACAGTAGCAATACAGAAAACCGGTGACCTTGCAAAGACAGGTGAAACCTCATCAGCAATCGTTCCTTCCCCAAGCGCAGCTATAGCTATTTTTTTCATAATCAAAACCCCATCAAAAACACCTTTGCCTGAGTTAAAGATCAATTCCAATCATATTAAAAATATGTTATATTTACAAAATAGTAAATTAAGTGAAATTTACAGGACAGATACATCAGATATTATTCCAGACATGAATAAAACGCTGAATAGCTGTAAAATGCCCCAGAACTCCGAATATAACCATCAGCCAGCCAAAAGCATTCAGACCGGCAATATAACCCGGAAATGCCATAAATATTAACCCTGCTGCTATTGTCAGAACAAGCCTGTCGGCCCGCCCTAAAATTCCACCATAGAAACGGCCCGCACCAACAGCCTGTGCCTGAGTGCCGAGATATGACGACATAATTACGCCGGTAAGCGCAAAAACCCCTACCGTCCAGGGTGCAAGGCTGCCTGCAAAGATTCCGCAGATCATCACGATATCAGCATATCTGTCAAGGACATGATCAAGAAAGTCCCCTTTAAGGCTTGCAGTATGCATCTCACGTGCAATAGCTCCGTCAATAGCATCAAAAAAGGCATTAAGGAAGACAAATATCACACCCGCAAATACAGCTGAGATATAAAAAGCATATCCGGCAATCACTGAAGCAATGAAAGCGATAACTGTGCACGTATCCGGCCTCAGGCCAATACGGACAGAAAATCTCGCCACAGGTTCAATAATTCCCTTTACCTTTGGTCTGAAGCTGTCAAGTGTCATACTAATGTACCTATATAATCCGACCAGTCAGTATTCCCAAAGGAATAACCCACTTTTCCGGCCAGAAACTCTTCAATAATATCTGCTGTCTCTTCAGGAGTCAGAAAAGTACAGTCAATCTCCAGAATATGTTCTTCCGGATGTATATCAAGTGTTTCAATCAGTACTGAATCCAGACATTCAGCCTCAAGGTTCTCATGAACCTTCTCCTCCGGATATCCACGCGAACTCAGACGCTGTGAAAGAATATCGGGCCTGAGCCTTAAAATAACAACCCTGTCTGCATCAAGGATATGTGTCAGATGGCCTTCAACAACCGCATCGGGTTTCCCAAACTCCTCATACCATTTATCCTCATCAATGACATCTGCATTCCTCTCAGAGTCTCTCTCAAGGATATAGGGTTTGACTGTATCATTCTGCCTTATAACATTAAATCCGCGTGCCTCAAGAATTCCGGCAACAGTTGACTTGCCCGTTCCCGGAGTACCGGTTACAGCAGCCATCATAGCGGGTTAAACACCTCTAAAAACCTCTCACACTCCCAGTCTTCCCCTATACTGACACGAATGTAGTTATCACCCAGTCCCGGAAAACTTGTGCATGACCTGACAATAACTCCCTTCTCTGCAAGCATCTCAACCATTTCATCACCCCTGTACGGGGAGACATCGAACATCACAAAGTTTGCACCACCCGGCACTGCCTTAAACCTGGTTTCAGTCTCAAACCTCTTCCGCCACTCCCTGACAGAAGATACATAACCCTCAATATATGCAGGCTCTTCAAGAGCTCCCGCAGCCGCTGCCGCAGATACAGAATTCATAACAAAAGGTGTCTGCGCCCGGTTATAGTACTCCTCAAACCATTCAGGGATAAAGGCATAGCCAACCCGCATACCTGCAAGCCCATATGCCTTTGACATCGTCATCCCGATTATCAGGTTGTCATATTTCTTCATAAGAGAGCGGTAATCAGTATCACAAAAATCAACATACGCATTGTCTAAAAAGAGCAACCCGTCAATGCCCTCAAGAATCTCCGCAACCACTTCAGGAGGTGTCACTGTCCCGGAAGGATTATTCGGAGAACAGAGAAATGAAAGCTTGCAGCCCTTAGATTTCCGGATGAAAACCTCAGGGTCAACAGTAAAGTCATCCTCCCTTCCGATACCGACAAACTCTCCGCCCTGCGCCCTTACTGCAAGGCCATAAAAGGAGAATGTAGGGACTGAGACCGAAACTCTGTCACCCGGATCTATAAGTGCCCTTAAAGTGGTCTCAATTACGCCATCCATACCAACTCCGGTTACGAATGTGTAATCGCCATGCCTCGCTGCAAGTGCATCCTTTAACTCCCTCATCTTCTCATCAGGATACCGGTTGCAGACCTCAAGGGCACCATATGCCTTCCTTACTGCATTAGGGAAGGGAGGGTAAGGATTTTCATTGCTGGCAAGCTTTGCAGGATTGGCATAACCGGCACTGCGGGCTATGTCTGCTGCTTTTGTTGCAAAGACATAGCCTCCGCCTGAATAAACATCCCTAATCAAATGACGCATTAATCGCCTCAACAGCACTATCAATCTCACTGTCCGAGATTGTCAGCGGCGGAACAATCCTCAGATTGCCATGCCCTGCACAGTTGACCAGAACGCCCTTCTCCTGGCATCTCTGCTGCACTCCCGGACATTTCTCCTCACCGGCAGATATACCGATCATAAGCCCGTTTACACGCGGATTTAAAGCAGCAAGGCCGCTTCTGAACCTCTCCGACTTCTCCGGAATCTGCGGGAGAATCTCCTCTATCACTTCAATGGTTGCAAGCGCAGCCGCACATGCTATCGGCCCGCCGGCGAAGGTGCTGCCATGCTCACCCGGATTGAATGATAAACCCTCACGTGCAACAATTGCACCCATCGGAAAACCGCTTGCAATACCCTTTGCCATGGAGACAATATCCGGATTTACTCCGGCATTCTGGTATGCAAACCAGCTGCCTGTACGTCCCATTCCGGTCTGGACTTCATCTGTAATCATAAGCGCTCCGGTGTCATCACAGATGTCCCTGATTCCCTTAAGGAAGCCCTCAGGTGCGGGAATAACCCCTGCTTCACCCTGGATACATTCTACAAAAATGCCTGCTGTATCCCTGTCGGCCAGTTCTGTTAAGGCTTCAAGATCACCATAGTCAGTAAAGTCACAATATGGCTGAAGCGGCCCGAAAGGCTCACGTATAGCCGGTTTGTGGGTCACTGCAAGGGAAGCGCAGGTTCTTCCGTGAAAACCATCCTTAAACGAGATGAACTTACTCCTGCCGGTTCTGATCCTTGCAAGCTTCAGGGCTGCCTCATTGGCTTCTGCACCGGAGTTTGCCATAAACACCCGTCCGCCTTTAAGCCCGGAGATCTCCACAAGCTTTTCTGCAAGTTCACCCTGGTTGGGTACATAATATAAATTGGAGACATGAATCAGCTCCTTTGCCTGACTGCATATCGCCTCAACAACCTTTGGGTGGCAGTGTCCCGTACTGCATACAGCAATGCCTGCAACACAGTCGAGGTATTTCTTCCCTTCATCATCCCAGACATATGAGCCGCTGCCCTTTACGATCTTCAGATTGCGCTTAAATGCCTGCATAAAGTAGCGGCTGTCGAGTTCTTTTGAGTCCGGATTATTCTTCATTCATGATCACGACTGAATAATTATATAGATTTATATCAAATCCCGGAATATTAACAATTCCGGCGTTCATTGCAATTAACATTAAATATGGGCTAAATTTCGGTTAAACATAAGTTGAATTTTAACCGGATTTTTAATTGAAACCAAAGACCCGGATATTATTCCGGGTGCTCATGGCCCGCACAGAATATAAGAAAATATGGGATATTACCCACAGATTTACTCGTATTCAATTGTTGCGGGCGGTTTTGGAGTGATGTCATAGACAACCCTTGATACACCCGGAATTTCGGATGTGATTCTGGTTGCCATACGGTGCAGTGTCTCCCAGGGCACTTCCACAGGGTCTGCTGTCATGGCATCCCTTGAATATACCGCCCTTACCGAGACAATCCATCCGTGAAGCCTGACATCGCCCTTGACTCCTGTGCCAAGTCCGATTACAGCTGCAAGGCACTGCCACGGCTTAAACTTTTCAACAAGTTCCTCCTCGGCAATTGCGTTTGCCTCCCTTACAATCTCAATCTTCTCTTCCGTAATTTCACCTACACAGCGCACTGCAAGGCCGGGGCCGGGGAAGGGCATTCTGTGCTGAATTTCGAGCGGAAGTTCAAGTGCACCTGCGACATCCCGCACTTCATCCTTATAGAGATCAATGAGAGGCTCAATGAGGCCCTCAAATGCAATATCGTATGGGAGACCTCCGACATTGTGGTGGCTCTTAATGCCGCCCTCACTCTCTATGACATCAGGGTATATCGTACCCTGAAGAAGGTATGCAGCTCCTGTCTTCTTAGCCTCGCGCTCAAAGATTCTGATGAACTTCTCACCAATGATCTTTCTCTTCACTTCAGGATCACTGACACCCCTCAGTGCATCAATAAACTCGTCCCCGGCATCAACCACATCAAGGTTGATATCGGAGAAGAGAGACTTAATTCTCTCAGTCTCCCCCTTCCTCATAAGTCCGGTATCGACATATATTGATACGAGATTTTCACCGATTGCGCGCTTTGCAAGCTCAGCACATACCGATGAATCAACTCCGCCTGAGAGCGCCATTACAACTTTCTTACCCTCGGCTTTCCCGCGGATTTCCTTTATTGCACTTTCAATGAATTTTTCTGTATTTACCATAATTATTCTCCGGTACTTTTACTCAGATTATTTTCAGGAAGGCCTTTTACTCCTCTTTCATCCTGTATTTTTTGCACGCATCAACAAACCCAAGGTATGGCGGTGAAGGCTTTGTCGGTGTTGACCGGAATTCCGGGTGGAACTGTGTTGCCAGGAAGAAGGCATCACTGCCCGGAAGTTCACAGACTTCCATTCTGTTGCCGCTCCTTCCGGTGAATTTCAGGCCGGCCTCTTCGATCTCATCGATATATTCAGGATTTACCTCATACCTGTGCCTGTGCCTCTCAGTAATCTTTCTGCTGCCGTACAGTTTCTCAATCATAGTTCCGGGCATCAGATCGACATCACAGTTACCAAGTCTCATAGTGCCGCCAAGGTCAGTTACATCCTCCTGTTCCGGAAGAATTGCAATGACATTCTTTTCAGCACCCATCTCCTCAGAACCTGCTCCCTCCCAGCCAAGGACATCTCTTGAGAATTCTATGACTGCCATCTGAAAACCAAGGCAGAGTCCGAGGAATGGGATCTTATTCTCCCTTGCAAACCTGATGGCCTGGATCTTTCCTTCAATACCACGGTTACCAAATCCTCCGGGTATTAATATGCCGTCCATCTCAGCAAGTTCACTCTCATCATATGACTCAGCATCAATCCAGTGGATATCAACCTCGGTTGAGAGATGCCTTCCTGCATGGCGCAGTGCTTCTTTTATACTCAGGTACACGTCCTCAATGCCGTATTTGCTGACGATTGCAATTGAGGCACGGTTGGTGTACTCCCGGCTGACAACCCTGTACCAGTCATTGTCTGCCTCCTTCTTCTCAAGCCCCAGCAGATCTCTTAAGACATCTGCAAGACCTTCCTTCTCCATCTCCATCGGCACTTCATAGATGTCAGCCGCTGTTGCGGCAGAGATGACAGCGCGGTGTGAGACATCACAGAACTGTGAGATCTTCTTCTTTGTACCTACACCCATCACAACATCGCTTCTTCCGACTATGATGTCCGGATGAATACCAAGCTCACGGAGCATCTTTACTGAATGCTGGGTTGGCTTTGTCTTGTGATCGCCCATGTTGTCAACAGGCACAAGGGTGACATGGACAAGTGCTATGTCCTCCTTTGGGAGTTCACCGTGCATCTGGCGCACAGCCTCAAGGAAAGGCATACTCTCAATGTCACCAACAGTTCCGCCGACCTCAACGAGGCACATATCGGCTGTCACTCCGTCCTCAAGCGGATTTGAAGCTGCGCTGGTGATGAACTCCTTGATCTGGTTTGTGATGTGCGGGATTATCTGAACTGTCCCTCCAAGATAATCGCCGCGCCTCTCCTTCTCAATAACAGTCTGGTACACCTTTCCGGTTGTGATATTATGATCAGATGTCAGGCTTATGTCAAGGAAACGCTCATAATTGCCAAGATCCAGATCAGACTCTCCGCCGTCTTTGAGGACAAAAACCTCTCCGTGCTGTGCCGGATTCATGGTCCCTGCATCAATGTTCAGGTAAGGGTCTATCTTGACCGCAGTAACCCTGTAGCCCCTGTTCTTAAGGATTCTTCCTATCGACGCGGTGGTGATTCCCTTACCAAGACCGCTCATAACTCCGCCGGTTACAATTATATACTTCAAATGACCCTCTCCATAAATATCAGCAGAAATGAAATGTCCACAATATGTCCATAAAATTATTACTGCAAACCGGAATCTGAACTGTCAGATTTCCGGATTAAATCTACTCATATATATGATTTTTTTTACAGATAAAATCGTTGATGAAGCCACCGGAAAAGGAGTTTTCTGCGGAATAATCAAAGGCAGAATGTACTGTATTTCCGGCGGGGACAGATGGAATTGTCCGGACAGATGGAATCATCCGGAGCAGTGCATATTACACAAATATCAGCCGGTGATAAGAAAAGATGCTGAAGTCCTTGAATAGACAGTGCTGCCGTCTTCTGAGCAGGTTATACTTTCAGCAAAGATCAGCTTTCTGGTTTTTTTTATGATTTTTGCCTTAGCAGTCAGAATTCCGCTCTTCAGACCTTTGTAATAATCTGTTGACTCGGAGACTGTTGCAATGCCCTTTCCCTCTTCAAGGACTGTAAATATCGCAAGAGCCATAGCCTCATCTGCCAGTGATACATATACGCCGCCCTGAAGCCATCCTGCGCCGTTTAACATATCCCCCCTGACTTTCATGGACAGTTCTGCCCGCCCGCCACCAAAGTCTCCTGCTTCAATGCCCATCAGGCAAAAGTAAGGATTTGCAGCGTTTCCTTTTGATTTAATATCTTCAATATACGACATATTAGAATAACCCTTAATTATCTTTTAACTATATTCCGGATTAAAATGGCATTTTCCATTTATGCCAACAAAATATCAAACCGGAAATTTATTTTTCACACAGATTATAACAAAAGTATGAATGACGAAGAGAGGCAGATGCTTAAAGATCTGCTGTGGCTCAACTCCCTCATAGCAACCGAACTTATACAGATAACCGAGAACACATCGGGGATACTGAGAAATGGTGATGTGCCGGAGTCATGCAGGGTTGAGCATAACGAACTGAGGCAGAGGGCGCTTGAGATTGCTGACAGATGTAAACCTGACACTATGCTCAGGCAGCACCTGGAGAAACATCAGTAATATTATACTTTTTTAAGCCTCACATTTCCTGTATGAAATTGCTGATGGTGGTAGCACCTAAGAGATACAGGGAAGAGGAATTTGAAATACCCGCAGAAATCTTTGAGGAGGCCGGAATTGAATTTGATGTCGCATCAACAAAGGCAGGTGAGTGCGAAGGTATGATGGGGGGCATCATTGAGGCAAAACTTGCGATTAAGGACGCAAAAGAGTCAGATTATGACGGAATTGTGATTGTTGGCGGCCTTGGCGCAAGTGATTTCCTCTGGTCGGATGACGATCTGAAAACCCTCACTGAAGAGTTTGGAAAATCAGGGAAGGTCATAGGCGCAATATGCCTTGCACCGGTAATTCTGGCACGCGCAGGACTCTTAAAGGGCAGGCAGGCAACAGTCTTTGAATCACCTGCATCCTTAAAACTGATAGAAGAAGGGGGAGCAAATTACCTGAATATTCCGGTAGTCTCAGATATGAATATAATAACTGCAAATCATCCGACAGTATCAAAGGGATTTGCCGAAGCAATTATTGAAAAACTCGGCTGCTGACTGAACAGATAACTTATGCAGAATATTAAGGCCGGGGACTGCACAATCATTGTTCCGGCATACAATGAGGAGAAGAGGATTAAACCCTTCCTTGAATCATTATCATCTTTTAAAGGCACAATAATCTTTGTCTGTGACGGAACTGACAGGACACCTGATGTCATACGGAATTTTTCGGAGAGAATATCGGATAAATTTCCGGAGATCATATGCCTTGAATATCCTGAAAGACTTGGGAAAGGCGGCGGCATAACTGCCGGAATTCTGAACTCAGAGACGCAGTATGTCGGATTTACAGATGCCGACGGATCTACCTCCGAGAGTGAGATGATACGCCTGTTTTCATATCTCTCTGATTATGACTGTGCAATAGGATCGAGGTGGATGAAAGGGTCAGATGTTGTGGTAAAGCAGCCGTTTTCCAGAAGGGTTCAGAGCCGCCTCTTCAATATTGCAATCAGGCTGATTCTGAATATACGTTTCAGCGACACACAGTGCGGCGCTAAAGTTTTCAGAAGAAATGCACTGAATGATGTTCTGCCCGATATGAAGACAAAAGGTTTTGAATATGATGCAGAACTGCTCTGGCGGCTTACGAAGAAGGGTTACAGCATAAAGGAAGTCCCAATTGTCTGGGAGAACAGGGAGGACACCTCAGTGGGACGTGCAGACGGTGCAGGAATGATAATCAGGCTCCTGAAGATGAGGCTTGGAATATCTCCATAAAATCCCGTATCCAAACAGTTCCGCATCAATAATTAATCCGGTTAAATAAAGGGAAGATCAGCAATGAAAAATATCTATATTGAAGAGATAACGGTTGGACAGAAGATAGATTCACTTTTCCTCATCGAAAATCTGTCCATTAAAACAAGAACAGGCGGACTGTTCATAACATGCACAATATCAGACAGGACAGGGACAAGAGAATGCAAGATCTGGGGCAACAGAGGCAGCAGTGAGGAAGAGATTGAGAGATATTATGGACTGATTGCTGAGGGAAACATCTACAGAATTGCCGGGGAAGTGAGGGAATATAAAGGCTCAATGGAAATTCATGTAAATTCCGGCATAGAATTCCTGAGATACAGAGAGAATGAAAATAACCTCAATATTACAGATTATATCTATTCGCCCGTACATCCGGATGAGATTAAAAAACAGCTTGAAAAGCATATCTCCGGCATAAAGGACAGCGGGATTAAAAAGATCGTCAGAGAAGCTATAAAAACATCAGACGGATTTTATGAAAAACCGGCGGCGAAGAAGAACCATCACGCCTACTACGGCGGGCTTGCCCACCATACCCTTGAGGTTGTGGAGATCGCAGCCGGAATTACAGATTCACTGCCCGGAATTGATATTGACAGGGACATCGTCATCGCCGGAGCGCTTATTCATGATATAGGCAAGGCCGATACATTTGAGAAGTCAGGCATCTCATTTAAGCCATGCCCCACCTATTCACTGATCGGGCATATCAGCCCCGCAATCGAGAGGATATCAAAATTCAGGAGGTACACTGATGAAGATACCTTTAACCATCTGCTGCATATAATCCAGTCCCATCACGGCACGTATGGAGATGTAATGCCGCAGAGCACTGAGGCATGGGCAGTCCACCATGCCGACAATATCAGTGCCATGTTAAATGAGGTCGATTCAACGCTCAAAGATATTAAGGAAGGGGAATTTGGCTGGTGCAAACCTGTGAATTCAAACCTCTACAGATTCCCGGAAAAGAGAGCTGCCGGCAGAGAGAATAAGAATGATCAGAACAGACCTGAAACAATCAGAGAGCCGGAACCTGAAAAACAGGAGAACACTGCAGGCCAGAGAAGCCTCTTCTGAAGAGATTTTTCCGGCTGAAAAAACCGTAATAAAATACTCTCCCGGCCCAGCAGACAATAATTTCCCTTTTTTTGTAATTATAACTGACAACTCCTCCATGACTTCCGGAATTTTTGAAGTCAAAGCCAGATTAATTACCGGACAGGTCCATAAGATACCATACAGAATCAGTGCAGGGGTGAGACAGAATTATGGAAAAGAAAACGGGATTTACAGTAGTGATGATACTGCTCATTGCAGGCGTAATTACAGTTGCAGGGATATTTGCATATGCCCTTCTCTTCTATCCGGGGCCATACGGCGATGATGGGAACGGCCTCATCAGGGTTACAGATGAGGACGGACTGAAAGATTATCTTGAAAAATACAGTCAGGATAACTCATACAGCAGATATGACTATCCTGAAACAGTCTTTTTCGCTTATGGCGGGATGGCTGAAGAATCCTTATCAACGGGCAGAACGGATTCAGAAAATTATATGCAGAAAACAGCAGTGCAGGACTCAATGCCTCCGGCAGCCTCTCAAAGCCTGCCTTATACGGTTGCGGGCGACAGCGGCGCATCCGATTATTCGGAGACAAATGTCCAGGTAAAAGGGGTTGATGAAGCTGATTATGTCAAAAATGACGGAAAGTACATCTACATACTCAGAGACAGCCTTCTGACGATAGTGGACGCATATCCGGCAGAGAAATCAGGCATTGTATCGGAGACAGAAATTCCGGGATACAGGACTACTGATCTCTTCCTGCAGGGTGACCGGCTTGTGGTCTTTGCAGACGGTTATGAGGAAGAATGGATAACGCCTGAGGGCAGTTCTGTCCCGGTTCCTGTAACAGAGGATGCCGCAAAGGCCTATATCTATGACATATCAGACCGCTCCGCACCGGAAATTGTGCATGAGATAACAATGCCCGGAGATTACAGTGATGCACGTATGACAGACGGGTGGATTTATGCAGTAACCAAAAAGCCGGTGAACAGGTATGACACCGGCATGCCGGTTGTCAAAATGGATGGTAAAGCTGTATCAGAACCGGATGTCTGGTGTCCGCCGGTTCCGTACAATGACTTTGTGATGTACACCATAACATCCTTTGACACTTCCGGCAGTGAAGTTGCAGATACAGAATCCTTCCTCCTTGGATGGGACGATACGATGTATGCCTCAGCGAAGAATATCTACCTGAGCTATATGAAGAATATGCCATATTACCGGGGCATGCTTGCAGAAGAAGATACGGACAGCAACGGGCCGGAAAGTGTCATACACAGGTTTTCAATCGGAAAGGGAGATATTGAATATAAGTCCACCGGAACAGTGCCGGGCAGGTTTTTAAACCAGTGGTCTCTGGACGAATACAATGACAATCTCAGAGTTGCAACAACAGTAAACAACTATGGCAGAGGAGAGATCAGCAGATACAACTCGGTCTATGTATTAAACCCAAATCTGGATATTACAGGCAGACTTGAGTACATTGCACCTGATGAGAGAATATACTCCGCAAGGTTTGCCGGAGACAGGCTGTACCTTGTAACATTTAAAGAGATGGACCCGTTCTTTGTAATTGACCTCTCAAACCCGGATAAACCGGGAATTCTTGGCGAACTGAAGATACCCGGATATTCAGACTATCTGCATCCCTATGATAAAGACCATATAATCGGTATAGGAAAATCTGCTGAAAAGAATGAGTGGGGAGGGGTAAGCACAACAGGACTGAAGGTTGCACTCTTTGATGTAACAGATGTCAACAGTCCGGTATTAACCGACAGTGTTGAGATCGGAGATTATGGATCTGATTCTGAGGCACTGAGGGATCATAAGGCACTCCTATTTGATAAAGAGAAGAATATACTCGTCCTTCCGGTATGGGAGATTGCCAGTGTGCCGGTTGATGAGAGCCTGTACGGGAATTATGAGAAGTCATATACAAAAGAGATCTTCAACGGTGCATATGTATTCGGAATTGATCCGGACACTGGATTTATCCTGAAAGGAAAGGTTAAGCAGGGCGATTCAGAAATGTCATCATATTACCGGAGCGGCCCGGAGGTTGTTAAAAGATCACTGTATATGGACGATGTACTGTACACAGTCTCAGACGAGGAGATAGTGATGAGCAGTCTGAAAGATCTGAGCATAAGAATAAATGAGGTCATGCTCAGGGACGATACAGCCTACACAAAGCCCGGTTACAATATGGTTTGGTAATGTTTCCGGCAAAATAAATCAATATATATGATATCTTTTTTCAGGAATTTGCGTATAACCAATGGTCACGTATCTGTGTATCAGATCAGAAAATGATTTAATACAGTCTGCCATAATTCTCTTTTATAATGTCTTCGGTATCAGAATTTATTGAAATGTCAGAAAGGGAAGTTACTGTACGCCAGTACGGCCCCTTCAGAATGGCCTACCCTCAAAAAGCCGCCTCATATTTAGCCCTGACAAATAAAAGGCTGATCCTCTTCGCACAGAACAGAAGTGCAGCAAAGGACGGAAAGATATCACTTGTGGCAGAGATGAACATTCATGATGTAAAAGGCATAGAATCAAAAACACTGGGTGCAGCATCTCTTCCGGGAATAATTGCAGGCCTGTTATTTATTGCAGGCGCAGCATACCTATACTTAAGGCCATATTCCAGTGCATATGCACTCATTGAAAAGATAACACCCCCTGTGCTCCCAGCATATATCCTCCCCGCCATCATCGGAATAATACTGATAATAATCCCGACATTATTATCAAAAGGCAGATTTGAGGTGAGAATAAATGAAATTCCGGGTGAGAACAGCAATGCCATCCTCTCAAAAGGCGTAATATTTCAGGACAGCAAGAAAATATCAGATATTATCGGAGACATTGGTGCGGCAGTAATAAAAATCCAGGAAGAGAACAGGGAATCAGAGAGGTCCGGTTACTCAGGCACAAACCATAAAAAATATGAATACCCTGCACCATTCCCTGCCAAAACTCCGGATGAGATCAGTGCCGTCACTGAAGCCAAAGACGCTGAAGACGCTGAAGATGTTGATGATGACTATGCCAGTGCCCCAGGCAAAAGAAGAGAAGAAAAAACAGGAATAAAAGCAGAGAGGAGTGGCAGCAGTCCCGGACGCAGCAGTAATAATGCAGATACCGGATACAGAAAATCAGTGGAGGAAGAATCAGAGGAAGCAGAAGAAGCAGAAGAATCAGAAGAAGCAGAGGACGATTACACCGAATCAATGGAATTTCTTGAGGAAAAAAAGACAGAGAAAGACGATTACCTCTTTTAAAATAATATAATATTGTCAGATAATGATCTGACTTTAAACATCTTCAGATTATTTTCATTTCCGGAACTTTAACCGCTCACGGACAGAATCAGCATGGGCATGAAGACCTTCAGCCTCTGCAAGATTTACCACAATATCACTGATGTCTTCAAGGCCCTCCCTGTCAATCATCTGGACAGTGGAAGTCTTGCAGAAATGTGAGACATTAAGCCCGGAATAAACTCTGGCGTAACCGGCTGTCGGCAGTACATGGTTTGTGCCTGATGCATAATCGCCGCATGCAACCGGAGTATTCGGGCCGACAAATATAGAACCGGCATTTCTCACACGGTTTAAGACAGTCATTGGATCACGCACCTGAATGGAGAGATGTTCAGGGGCAATCATATCAGAAATATCAATGGCATTCTTTAGGTCATCTGCAATGATATATCCGGAATTCTCAAGAGCCGCAAGAATTATCTCTTTCCGTGGAGAAAGGACAGCTTTTGCTTTAACTTCAGCAATGGTCGCCTCAGCAACCCCCTTGTCTGTGGTTATCAGTACACAGGCTGCATTCGGGTCATGCTCTGCCTGTGCGAGAATGTCAGCCGCCAGAAACTCAGGCACTGCCGAGTCATCCGCAATTATGCCAATCTCAGACGGGCCTGCCGGAAAATCAATCTCAGCATAATCACGAAGCATCATCTTTGCAGCGGTTACAAAGGTATTGCCGGGCCCTACAATCTTCTGTACAGGTTCAATGCTCTCAGTGCCAAGTGCCATTGCAGCTATAGCCTGTGCCCCGCCAACCCTGTAGATCTCATCCACACCTGCAATATCAAAGGCGACAATGGTGAGGGGATTTCCCGGAGGGGGTGTGCATGCGCAGATCTCAGAGACACCTGCAACCCTTGCCGGAACAGCCGTCATAAGTGCAGTTGACGGATATGATGCCCGTCCTCCCGGCACATAACAGCCAATTCTCTCAAGAGGCGTTGTCTTAACACCGAGCACAATTCCGGGCTGAACCTCCTTAAGCCAGAGATCCTCTCTCTTCTGAAGTTCGTGAAACTCCGATATTCTCACCTCTGCCTCTATGAGGCACTCAACAAGCTTCTCATCCACTTCATCGTACGCAGAGTCAATCTCCTCCCGGCTTACGCATATATCCTCAAGATCAATTTTATCAAATTTTTTTGCATATTTATACAGGGCAGAATCGCCGTTATTCCTCACATTCTCAATAATATCCCTGACAGGGGCACTGACATCATCAAAACTGCTGCGGCGCTCACTGACCCATGAATCTGCATCAAGCTCTTTTAACATATCCAGCAGAATTTTTGGTTTGCAGAATCAATTAACCTTTGCAGAAACGCTCCCATGAGAAGTTCGGCCACTGGATAATAAAATATGGAGATCCTGAGGGATTATTCCAGAAGGGAAGCAGCAGTCTCAGTCATATGCCGGTACAGCCTCTGCCTGTATTCATCAACTAAAATTCCGTCTGCACAATGGTTATTAAGTCTCATTATCCTCTCAGACTGCGCAATTAAGAGATCCATAGTGGCCGCCGCAAATATCAGCGATGTCCCGGAGAAGATTTCTCTTCTCTCTCTTAAGAGATCAGTCAGGGTACTGACATCCTCACACTGGATGCAGTTTGGCACAAGAAGATTTGTCGCCGACCGATCCTCATCAAAGAGAATATACGGCGACTGCTTTGAGAGGGACTCTGAAAAACCGGCCGCCATCACCATAGAACCGCTGCCTGTGCCGGAGACATGCTTTGGAGTCCCTGAAATTCCGGGGGGGAGCGACTTAAAGAAGAGGCTTATATCAGACCCGCTTATATCCCTGCCACCGGTCTCAACAAAACTCCCCCGCCCAACGGTAATTATCCCCTCCCGTCCGTCTCCGGGAAGATGATCATCAGTACCTGAGATAATGCCCTGAAGAAATGTTGACTTGCCTTCGGCATTTGAACCTACAACTGCAAACACCTCGCCCCTCTTTATGCCAAGCCCTGAGATGGTGTAACCCGATTCTTCATATTCAATCTCCACAGGTGAGAGATTTTTTGGGCATCTGAAAGGGATATTGATGCCGTGTTTCGGGCCTGCAAGCCGGAAATTTGCCCTGTGCTCTGAAAAATGTCTTGCCGGAAGGGAACCATCTGCTATGAATGAAACCAGGCCGAGATCAACAAGCATTGAACGAATCCTCTTCTGGTCAGCTGAGATACTGACTGCCTCACTGACCTCATTTACCGGTATTTTACCTACAGTATCCAGAAGGCCGTCCATCAGTGAGATTATAGTTTCCCTGATATCTCCGGGTGACTCTCTGCGGCTGTTATTTCTGCCTGAACCTGCCGCCGGCAGAGCACCCTGTACAGTCAGATGAAGCCCTTTTGCATCTGTAAAATTATCCGGACCGGCCATCCAGAGTTTCTGGCCAAAACCGGGACTGGTCTTTATAACTGTCACAGGTTCAATATTGGCAGAATAATGGGCAGGATGGACTGTATCAAGGCCACCAAGTGCCCTCAGCCTTCTGTCTTTTGGGACTGATCTCTTGATATGCTCAATTACCGATGCTGTAAAACCGTCATAACCCACAGGACTGAAGCCGCAAAATTCCGGAATAAAACACGGCTTTACCAGAAGAGGCAGCGAAAACTGTACAGATGTCTTATCAAAGGAGAGAACACTATAAATGTTTGTTCCCGGCCTGAACCTCACCTTATCCGGGATGCACCCGGAATTCTGCGTAATATCAGAGATTAGATCAGACAGTCCGGAGATCTTTGCCGGATTCATTGATATGGACATTGGTATTTATATTATATGAATACAGATTGTCAGTCTAATCAGAAGAGGGACCGGGAGATCATGGAAGACATAATTATAGGACTGGGGGCAGTGATTATCTTCTTTATTGTGGGATTCATCGTAGGATATTACATAATGTCTTATTACTTTGGCAGACGTTTCAAAGCCGCAGTAGAGAGATGCAGGGATGATGACTCGTTTGAACCGATTATAGATGAAATGCAGGAGATTGCCTGAGGAGGGGAACAATGGACATTATAGGCTTTAGCTTTCTTGGAATTGTAACACTGTGCTTCGGTTTTCTGTCGGGATTTCAGATGGCACATATCCACTACAATAAAAAACTCGCGGCACTTGTGAAAAGATGCATACATTCAGGAACTATAGCTCCGGTTCTTGTGGAGCTTGTTAAATTAGGAACAGAAAAACAAGGATAATCCGGATCATCAGGAGCATTTCCCACCCATTATACTATTTATGCAGGGAATAAACGGGGATTTTTCCGGAATCAGATCAGTTTTGTAATACTGAGACAAAGAAATAAAGGAATGAAGATCACCGTCCTTGCGAGCGGAAGCAAAGGAAACTGTACATATTTAGAGGGAGGTTCCGGGGCAGTACTGGTCGATGCCGGGCTGAGTGCAAAAGAGACTTTTAAGAGGCTTGAAGAGTCCGGCTGCAACAAAGACCTTATTGAAGCTATTATTGTGACCCATGAGCACAGGGATCATGTAAAAGGAGTCGATGTTTTATCAAGGAAGCTTAACATTCCCGTAATAGCAACACAGGGCACAATCTGGCAGTTTGATGAGAAGAGGACATCTGATAAAAAACTGATTTATGAGACGATTAAAACCGGAGAAATGAAGAAGGTGGGCGATTTTGAAGTTGAGGCATTCTCCACATATCATGATGCAATGGATCCATGCGGCTACCGGATAAAATATGGTGACCTCACCTTTGCACTATGCACAGATACGGGAAAGACGGACGATAGAATAGGTTCATATCTGGGTTCTGCGGATGCACTTGTGCTTGAGAGCAACCACTGCCCGGAGATGCTTAAAAACGGCCCATACCCGGTATTTTTAAAGGCCAGAATAGCCGATGAAAAGAGAGGCCATTTATCAAATGCCGCTGCTGCGGAGTGCATAACAAAATACTGCCGCAACTCAGAAGAGATCATCCTCGCACATCTCTCAGAGGAGAATAACAGACCGGAAATCGCCCTTGAATCTGCACAGAATGCAGCCGAAAATATATCCTGCTGTGCAGGTATAAGAATTTCCCACCAGCACTGTCCGGCAGAGACAATAAAACTGCAATAACAATGTACCATGAATTTCATTGATTTTTCAGAATTCTGCAACACCCTTGAATCAATTTCCGGAAGGCTTGAGATGATAGATCTCATTGCAGAGAAACTGCCAGGTCTGTCAGATGAGGATATGCCGGTATTCTTAAGGTTTATCACAGGACGGGTATTTCCGGACTACAGCCAGGATAAGATAGGCATCGGCCCAAATCACGTCTATGAATCGGTTGCATACGTCATCGGGAAGAACAGGGACTATGTCATCAGGAAAATAAATTCCGGAGGGGACGTAGGGAAGGCTGTGGAGAATCTTCTTGCAAAGAAGGAACAGACCTCATTTTTCAGTGACACACTCGAACTCGCAGGTGTCTTTTCGGACTTCAAAGCCATTTCAGAGATAAAAGGCTCTAAATCCCAGAAGGAAAAACTGAAATTTGTAAAGCGCCTCTTTGCCAACGCAAAGCCGGTTGAAGGGCGTTATCTTGCAAGGATTATGCTTGGTGAGATGAGAATAGGTGTTGGTGACGGAAATATAAGGGAGGCCGTAGCAAAGGCATTTTCAGTTCCGGCAGCGCTCGTTGAGCACGCATACCAGGCAGTAAATGACCTGGGAGAGGTTGCCCTTCTTGCAAAGAGAGGAGCACATGCGCTTGAGGAGGTTAAGATTGAACTCTTCCGGCCTGTAAAAATGATGCTTGCAAAGCAGGGCACTATTGCTGATATGATTCAGGAACAGGGCAGTATTGCTGCTGAGTTTAAATACGACGGAACAAGGTTTCAGTTTCATAAAAAAGGAGACAGTTTTAAGATCTATTCCAGAAAACTTGAGGATGTCACCAATGCAATCCCTGACATATCAGATCTCCTGATGAACTGTACAGAGCATGATGTAATTCTTGACGGGGAGGTCATCGCCATTGAAGACGGAAAACCGATGCCCTTTCAGTATGTCCTTAAAAGATTCAGGCGTAAGCACGATATCGAGGCCCATGTTGAAGATATCCGCCTGAGACCAAACGTCTTTGATATTCTCCTGCTTGATGACGAATCCTTAATAGAGAAACCATTCACTGAGAGAAGAAAGATTCTTGAGGATAATGTGAGGGAGTATGTCGCCCCGCAGATCGTATCCGGAGATATTGCAGAAGTGGAGGAATTTTACAGAAATGCCCTTGACGAAGGGCATGAAGGTATAATGGTCAAGTCACTCTCCGCAGCCTACACTCCTGGTCAGAGGGTGAGGGAATGGATAAAGATTAAGCCGGAGGTTGATACGATTGACCTTGCTGTAATCGGTGCTGAATGGGGTGAAGGCAAACGCGCAGGCCTCTTTGGATCCTTCCTCCTCGCATGCCGCGATGAGAATGATGAACTATATCCGGTATCAAAGGTCGCAACCGGAATTTCGGATGATATGCTGGCCTTTATTTATGACACCCTTAAAGAGAGTGTCATCTCAGAGTCCGGCAAGTTTGTCAGGTTTGAACCGGAGACTGTCTTTGAGGTGGGATATGCAGAGATTCAGAAGAGTGTCAATTATGAGTCAGGCTATGCCCTGCGTTTTCCGAGATTTGTCAGAATGCGCGATGACAAGGGAATAGACGAAATAGAGACGATATCATCCATCAATGAGAGATTTGCCATACAGAATGAGAAACGCGGAATAAAATAATACCCGGACCACGGATCAGGTTATATTAATACCAAATCACCTCTATTTTAATTCAGGAGAGTTTCTCATGAGTAAAAGTAACTTAATAAAGGCATTTCTGGTTGCAGCAGTCGCATTATTATGCCTGACGGGCAGTGCATCCGCAGTAATCCAGGAAGTAAACGGAATGGGCACAATTACCTCAATGGACAAGGGTGCCGGAACTATCAGTATAAATTCCGAATACCAGTTCACCATATCCTACACAGGTTCAACACCGAATGAGCAGTGGATTAAGGCAACCGAGACCGAAGTAACGGGCAATGTTCCGGACGACAAAGCCTTTGAGATATTTAAAACCGGAGATCCGGTCAGGTTTATAGTTCTTGGCGGCACAGGCGGGGATTATCTCGGCATTGCAAAGATAGACAAAATCTCCAGGGATGCAGAGATCAGCGCAATTGTCGGTGACATCGACAGGATGATATTCAAACCGCTCGCAGACGGATTTATTGTGACAGCAAAACCTGACCCGAACTGTGCGGAATGCAGCGGCACCGTATGCACGGCATCATCTGCTGCAATTACAGTCTCAAAAGATGGAAATATACTGACAGAGGCCACTCTTGTTCCGGGAGGTTTTGCAGATGTAACTGATGAACCAAATACTTTTGAACTCTGCATTACGTTCGTAAAAGGAGAGGGACTGGCATCCACATGCAATCCGGATGCACAGATAATGATGGGCGGCCCTCAGGCGATATCAACTTACATATTAGAGATAAAACCTGTTGCTGAACCGGTTCAGGAGACTGCAACAGCAACAGAGGCAACACCGGCAGCGACACCCCAGTCAGGGATTGCAGGAATAGTCTGCCTTATAGGCGTTCTTGCGGCAATGGCCGTTATCTCCAGAAAATAACTTTTTTTTGAAATATTCAGGCATTCATAACGGTTTGTCAGCAGAATAGATTCTGAGAACTGACGATATTTCCGGTCAGAAATCAAACAAAGTCTTCTGGGTCTTTATCTCCGGAATAAGGCTGCTGCATGAGAGCCATTTATCCCCACCTGAGAGCCTGCTGATTATGGCTATGCCCTCACTGAGGTCTGCCGGAGTCATATAATTCTCCTTCATTGCCTTTCTTGAGGCCTCACGTATTACCCATGTGCCAAGCGGTGCCCAGTAATCACCGGTAATTCTTCTGACTGCAATCACGCGGGCAGACCTTCTGACCGATTCAAGATATTCAAGCACAGCGAGACGTGCAGAGTAGTAAGCGCCGGCAAGCGGCGAGTAGCCCTGTTTTCTCTTCATCCCTTCAGAGTCGGAGACTATTGTCGCCGATTCACTGCCCGACCATAGGCTGTTCTTCTCCCACACTTCAGTCATCTCATAACGCCAGTCTCCGGGAATGAGCATAATCGCCAGATTGTTGCCATGAATACACCCGTTAAATATGCGGATCTCCTCCAGAGGCGGATACCCTGAGACATTCTTTTTAAGAATGCCGGATACGGTATCATCAACCGCAGTTATGCTCCACCTTGTAGGAACAATACGCCTCTTAACGCCCAGAAGTCCGGAAGAGAGAAGGTTCTGTATATGATGCAGATCAGTGCCGCCCCTGTACAGTTCAACGATAGCGTCGTTTGCCTTCAGATCAGTGTCCGAGGTAATTTTGTCAACAATCCGGGGGACAACGGCATTGTCAAGGACAGACATATCGGATACAACACCGGAAAGCCCTGTCGGCGCTAAAACTCCGTCAAAACGGAGATCAAAACTGACGGGTTTTACAAAAGCCACTTCCACATCTACAGGCTTTTGTGAAAGCGCAATCTCCTGTATGGAATCAGAGAGGTTTTTCTCCCCGGAATTACCCCTGATTGTGCCTGACCTTATCCTTACTATGTCATCTATTGAGTAATTGCCGGAGACCCAGTGCTCAGGATTGTCATTCTCACGCGAGAGCAGAGGCCCGCCGGATACATTCGGATAATTTTTTGAACCGACAAAGACAGACGGGCTTTCACCCATATACTCCTTAACAGGTTTTGTATCACTCCGGGCATAAAAACGGCTCATAACAGGGCATTTCGAGAGGCCGCAGAGACCTTTGCCCTTGCACTTTATGCAGAGATCAGCAGTTCTCATATCCAGCCCCCATCATTGCCCGCCCATGATCATATCAGTTAAATTACCCATAACTCCGGCAGTGACAACCATCACTGAATCTTTATCCGGAGAGATGATCTGTGACAGAATACTATGATCAAAGGGTTCAGGCCCGTGAACTATTATTATAAATTCATTTTCCGGAAAAAAAGACATAATTAAAGATTATATTATTGTATAGTCACCGATTCCGGCCACCAGATCTCCGGATGAGGGGTACCACCCTTTCACGGGCGGGTTCAGGCTCAGGCTTACAGTATCGGTGAAAGAATTGGACTTTTCAGAGAACATACTCCAGCTGTTCTTTCCGGTAAGCTCAATCCCAATCTCAATTTCAGCACCGGAATCAGAGCTGTATTCTGCATAGATGTACGTATTGTATTTAATTCCGGAATCAGTAGCCATAGTATCCTCCTTTGGCAGAAGAGTATATGCAGAACCAACGGGATTTTCTGTATCAATCAAATCTCCGGCATCAACTGTTATTCCAAATTCTGTTGTTCTTAACTCATCAGCTGTTATTTTCAGCATTGTACTCCCCTTGGAGCCGAAGAGTTCAATATCCCACCCGTCAGGGACACCTGTACCTTTTCCTTCAAGTATTGCCGCGCCAACAGGGGATCTGTCACTCAGTGAAGGGAGCGGTATGAATAACTGAGCATCTTCAGCCACTGCACCGTCCATATCTATAGAGACGGTGTATTCATATGTGCTCTGCGGGGTTATGCCCAGAATATGAAAACCTCCGGGGTAGATGAATCCTGCAAGCATGATTATCAGAAGCGATACAGCAGTCACCGATGCAATTGTTATTAGTAAATATCCGGAATCCTTATTCATAGATAACCATTATCCTATGCCGGATTACTGAGTATATCCGGCAGTATATTATTAATGAGAACCGGCAGGAGATAAATATGCCATCAGCCGGTCTTCTCCATATTCTCAATGACGGCATGGATATTGTGTTTACCGTCCTGTTCAGCAAAGAGGGAGCTGTAGTTAGGTGCAGTCATAGCAAGTGCCTTATCTATCGCCTCATTCAGCCTCTCTTTTGTGAGTTTATCCCCTTCAAGAATAATTCCTGCCCCAATCTCCTCAATCTTACGGGCATTATTCCACTGCTCCGGGTGGTAAGGATCAATTATCATCACACAGGGTTTTCTGAACAGGAGCGCCTCATGAAGGGTTGTCAGGCCACCGTGAACTACTGCGATTCTTGCCTTTGAGAGGTGTTCATAAATATCGGGCACATAGCCAAAAGTCCTGAAATTATCAGATGCTTCAGGAAGACCGTCTGAAGTGGAAAACACCTCAAAAGTCTGAAAAGGTCTCTCCTCTGCAATCTCCTTTAAAATACCATACATCGGAATCTTAAACGGTTCACCACCAAATGATGCAAATATTGTTCCGTTAGAGAAGCTGTAATCCGAAAGTTCGATGTCCATTAAAGGGCCGACAAATTTATACTGATCCTTATCTCCCTCTTCAATCTCAAGGTTGTAACCGGAGATGGTATGCGGCGGTGCAAAATCAGGGACTATCACACTGTCAGGGATTTCAAGATATTTCTCAATGACCTTTCCCAGTACACTCCAGTATGTGGAGTTGTTGTCAGATGCGGTTGCAAACCGGTTCTGGTTTGTGATAAAGAGCGAATGTACCCTCTCAAGCCTTGCCGCAGTCAGAGCCGCGTACATGGTATCGGATATTACAAGGTCAATTGAATATTCATTGATAAGGTTTCTGACATGCTTTAAGGAGCGTGCAAGAGCAATGGGTACACTTTTTGAGGACCAGAGTGTCTTTGACAGGCTGAAATATCCGTTTTCACCGTCAAGCTCAACTTCCCTGAAGGTCTCTGTTACATGAAACTCCTCCTGATTTTTAATAAATTCGTAGGCTTTGCCATATGAGGCAAGATGGCACTCATGACCGAATCCTTTCAGGTAGCGTGCAAGTCTTGATGAACGTGAGGCATGGCCAAGGCCCTCACCGCAGATTACAAAAAGTATCTTCATTTGATCACAGATTTATGGTATATTCACGGTTTATCCAGATTGCCGGGATTAAACCTTATATCTAAGATATATATGCCGGCATTATCAAAAAAGCCTTTTTAATTGGTAAAATTCAGGGATTTATTCAATGCAGAACTGTGAGACCCGGATTCCATGACGGATCGACATATGAGAGAATCACCGCATTTTTGTTGCCGGAATTGTGATAGGATTTTGGATAGCCTGCCGGGACATAGACAGCCTGACCTACTTCTGCGCACATTTCCGCGCCTTTGGAACTGTTCAGGCAGATGCTCCCGTGTACGACATATATCAGTTCTGAAGCTCCGTAAAGAGTGTTCTCATCAATTCTTCCGCCCGGAATTAATTCTGCATATGCAAGGCTGTAATTTACCGGCAGGTCCGGGTACCTGTCTGCCATCAGATCTGCATTAAATATGGTGTAGATGAGTGTTCCGGTATCATAGTCCCACTCAATACCTTCAGAGACATCTGTAACAATAATCCCGTCTGCGCCTGTATTTCCGGAAGAGTCCTTTTCATCACCAGGATCTTCACCGGGCAGATTCACTTCTGAAATATCGTTTTCGGGATTATATACCGGCTGTGTGGATGTAAGATAGACGAGATCTTCTCTTCCATTGTTGCAGATCGACTGAAGTGTGCCTTCCCTGACAATTGCCGCATCTCCGGCATGAACTTCAGTAACAGAGTCCTGAGTATTTATAAGCGCAGTTCCTTCTGTCACAAAGATCATCTCAGACGTATTCATAAGCCTGTGTGGCGGAGTTCCTCTTTTGGGTGGGATGGTTACCAGGCCAAGGCTGAAGTTGCTGCTGACAGAATAACCATACTTCATAAGATCTTCCGGATGAAAAACACTGACAACAGAGCCATTGTCTGTAAAAAGGGGCGTTGAAATCGTATTTGATGAGTCAAACCTGTAAAGCCCTTCAATAGTTTTAAGACCGTTATCCGGAGATTTTTCACCAGTATAACCAACTGTTCTGTCTGAAATACACCCGGATGCAGCCACCATCAAGGACAGACATATGAGAAGAAGAAACCTGAACTTTCCATCCATATATTTCTCTTATACCGTATTAGAAATAAGGCTTACATAATCAGAGACAGACAAACCGGTATAATGATCTTTCAGTCATTTAAAAGATTTTTGGAATAGACATACAAATCTCCGCAACGCAGAATGGAAAAGTGAATAAAAGAATTACCGGATAAGATAGCTATAAAATAATAAGAAAACCAAAAAAAACAGAAAAGTTAGTGGGCTCGTTGAGATTCGAACTCAAGACCTCCGCCGTGTCAAAATTGGCAGCCTTTTAGAGCTTTTTAACCAATATAAAGCACAATTTATTGACTATTTGGAGCACGTCCGGAAGGTGTCAGAAGCACGAAAAAAGGATTATATTAACGGATTATTAAAACTTCCAGATATTAGAAATATTGCTGATTTACTGAAGCTTAAACTTACAGATTCTCAGACAAAAGGACTGAGAGTTTTTATTCATTTTATGGAAGATGTTATCGGATTTGAAAAGATACTGAACATCAATCCGGACAAATGGTTAAAAAGCCTGAAGATAAAAACATCACAGCCAAAAATAACATTTTTCAATGATCACGATCTGGAGGAAGCTTATCCATTAATTCCGGTGAACCTCCAGACCTTCTTTAAACTGGCAGCATATACCGGAGCCAGAGGTATCCATTTATTTAGAGCATTGCAGGACTTCAAACCGGAGAACATCCAGACAGATGGAGATAATCCGGAGGTTTCATTCTATCCGGTAACAGATGCAGGCAGAGGCAACAAATCAGCATTTGTATTATATTTTCCTTCCAGTTTTGTTGATGAACTGAAAAGTTATGAATTACCACATCAACATCCAAGCACTATATTAAAAGGACTTCAGGATGCAGGCATGCCGGTTAAGAACCTCCGGAAATGGCATGCCAACCTATTATTAAAACACGGAGTGCAGGAAAGTATTGTTGATTACCTGCAAAGCCGAACCAGCCGAACAGTTATAGGCAGACATTACGCCAATCTCCATATGCAGGCATGTAGAGCATACAGCCAGACAATACAATATTTTCCGGAATTCACAGGTTAGAACACCGCGCCAAAATACAAACTATAAAAAATATATTGCTTTTTGAGAGTGCGGCACCTCTCCGGAAGGCACCAATTTCTTAAAAAATCCACAAAAAAATAAGGTCAAATTAGTCCTAATTCCACACAATAATATATTATACTCCATAGCATATAAAGCGCGCACAAAAACGCTTTTATTTATAAAGCGCGCATATAGAGGATGTTGTAGTATAGTGCAGTATACTACAGGAGGTAACAAAAAAATGACTAAATTAGTCTCGGCAGGCAAAGTATACGCATGCCTGAATTGTCGTGTAGAATACGACCTAAAGCAGGAAGCCAAGTCAGCAGGAATTAACTTTTCAAAGCTGATGGATTCAGCACTGAGAACAGAACTTAAAAACCGAGAGGTAAAAACTTGTTAAATCCAGAAAGAGTAGCCGGCAATCTACCACAACCGCCGGCAGAAACAAATGATTCAACAATATATTATGGTAACTCAGATATAAGTCTTTTGCAGGCAGCATTGGACTATGGCAGACGCGGATTTTCTATTTTTCCATGCAGTCAGGATAAGGCACCACTCACAGAACACGGATTTAAAGATGCCTCTCCAGACTTAAGAAAAATCCGGCAGTGGTGGACACAATTTCCAGATGCCAGCATCGGTATATCCTGCATAGCTTCAGGACTTATAGTTCTGGACACCGATCCGCGGAATGGTGGACTTCATACATTACAGGCACTTGAGCAGGAGCACGAACCACTACCAATCACACTTACAGCCTTAACCGGCATGCAGAACGATTGTAGAGGCACACACCGCTATTACAGAGCGCCGGAAGGAGATATTAAGGTAAAAGGTCAGCTTGGCGAAGGAATAGACTGTAAATATTCAGGATATGTCATAGCGGCACCATCACAGCACCAGACCGGAGTTAACTATCAGTGGATAGATGAATACCAGCCAATAGCAGATCTTCCAAAGTGGATTTCAGACATCATTATTAAGAAACCTGCAAAAGCGCCAAGAAGACGCACCAGCGCCGGACACGGCGACAGCATCACAGACCAGTATAACCTTAGAGTGCAGGATTACCTGATGCCGGAGAATGGCAGGTATATTTCTTCAGATGAAATTAGAGGCGCTCATCCAGCGCATGGTTCATCAACAGGCAACAATCTTTGCATTAACATCAGGAAAAATACATGGTATTGCTTCAGGCATCAGACCGGCGGAGGAGGTGTAGAGGCATACGCCGTTGCTAGAGGCATTATTGATTGCAGCGAAGCCGGAGCAGGATGCCTTAATAACAAATGGTCTGAGTTTTTCAGATGTTTAAGAGAAGACGGCATTATTACGCCGACAGAAGCCGATCCGGAAATACTGGCATCCATTGACGCACTTATTCAGAAATGGAGGAGGCTTCAGGCATGCCAGAACTGAAAATAAATTTGGAGGAGGATAATTTCGTACAGGAATATATTTCAACATATATGGAAAAGTCCGGCGGATTTCCTGAATTTAAGTATAGTGGAGCACTGACAGCACTTTCTATTTGTGCAGACCGGAGGATTCATTTACCATTATCATTTAGTGATGTGATTCCGAATATCTGGACGATCCTGATTGGACAGTCCAGTTTTTCCGGAAAATCAACCGCTTTTGATGAATTTCTGGACTTAATACAGTCCGCCGGAATTGGCAACAAACTTCCAGACAGCTTCAGCCGGCAATCATTAATAGAATGTCTGGCAGAGACACCAACCGCGTATTATGCTAATGATGAAGTCGGCGGACTGTTAAAGGAGATGCACAAAAAAGGCGGACATCTGAACGGCTTAAGTGATGATTTGTGCAAATATTACGATAATCCTAAAGTGATTCATAAAAGACTAACAAAGAAAGCCGGCGGCGGAGACACATATACAGCCAATAATATATCTATGTCTGTTTTAATGGCAACCACACCGTTAAACTTCAAAAATTCGACAGAACCAACAGATTTGGAGTCAGGACTACTAGCCAGATACCTAATAGTTCAGCCGGAAGGAACGCCGGAATATATTGACGTTTCAATTTCAACAATCGGCACGGCGGAACAGACAAAGGCGCTATCAGACCGACTATCTGAAATCTGGACAACCACACATAGATTTGAGAACCTGTTATTCATTCCAAGCACCGAAGCCTTAGAGAGATATAACCACTGGCAACGAAGCCTTAGAGAGCATCAAAAGCAGGAATCAGAGGACAACCTAACATTGTCCAGCCGATTAAGGATTTATGTTTTCAAGCTGGCAGGATTGTATTATATTGGCAGCCGGCAGTTTATCAAAGATGCCAATCTGAAATATCAGGACTTAAAAGCCAGTGGTGGAAATATCGCATTTCTAACAGATGTTGCAGACAAAGAGCCGGCAGCATATCAGGCAGTCTTCAACATACCTGATTGTTATTTTGACGAAGCACTGGGGCATGTTAAAGACTATTTCCTTCCGACTTCCAGCCGACTATTGGCGGACAGCATCCAGCAGAACGACAGCAACCACATAAACGCCGTAATTAATATTCTGAAGCGAGCAGCAGAGAACACATTGAGCCGGAGTCAGCTATCACGCAGACTATCAAAATATGTTCACACCGCCGAGCTTGATCGGATATTGGAGCTTTTACAGGATGAAGGCATTATCCAATCGACAATAGATTCAAGCGCCGACAAATTAGGCAGGATGAGAAACACGCAGATAATATGCTTAATTGATGAAAAGGAGGTATATTAATGATATATACAATTATATCTAATTATATTCAATTACATACATTACATATACTTAGATACAGTTATGTTCAGTTATCTTCAGTAAGGACAGTTATCCTTAAAAAATCACATTTTTTACCTATAAGGCAGGATAACCGGATAACTGAACAATTTTTGACAAAAAACAACGCCAATAAATCTATTATTTCCAGATTGGCGGATAAAATGAAGTCCGGTTCAGTTATCCTATTTCAGGATAACCGAACGATAACCGAAGATAACCGAACATTATTTATACTGGTTGGTGCTTTTCCAGGCAAACCACCACAGCCGACACCAGGCAGGAGGCTATAACATGGAAATTATCAGAAATCCAGACGGCAGCGGGGGCATAAAATTTACAATTGATGACTTATTAGAGCCGTTACCAGTTATAGCACATAGCAGCATCAAAAGGAACAAGATAGAAATTCTATGTCCGATTTGTGGATGTATTCACACTTTCAACCGGAAGGAATCGATAGTAATCCTTCCATGTAATCCATTATTCAGACTTGAGATTACCGGCATAACGTCCGGACAAATGCCGCCGGAGCTTAAGAAGATTGGTGCAGGAAATGCACGCCGTAAGGCTGAAGCAGAGGCGGCCGGACAAACACACCATCCGGAATGGAAGGCGTAAATATGGCAGATAACGAACCATTCAAACCAAAGAATAAGGATGCGCAGGCGCTTAAACGTGAAGAACTCGTTAAAATGCTCTCTGAAGTCTCAAAAAAATTATATAAACGAATTGCAACCGACAGGTTCAGAGCGAAAGAGAGCGACCAGATTTATTTAGCATATGCCAGAACCTTCAGTCAGATAAGCCAGACCTTAAATTCATGCCTGAAGGATGAGGAGTTATTGGAACTTGAGCGCCGGATAGATGAACTTGAGAACAGGCAAAAGTCAGAGAAGGTAAAGGAGTGGAATTGATGAAGACAATAAACCAACTTCATAATATTTTAGATAAAATTGAAGCATCCAGCCAAGATCAATTCACGCAGACGGTATTCATCATTGACGACATAACAACACCGGAACAACAGGCACATATTGACCAGGCACACGCAGCCGGAAAAAGTGTTATTATTCTTCCATCAAATGGCAGAAACACCACAGGCGCACACACCAGAGGCTAATATTACCAACAAATAATAATTCCAACCTTTTTTAATTAGTCAGGCTATAGGAAATATCCATTATCTAAATAAATGCCCGTAAAATGGCTTACAGGAGGCACACAGAGCGCCGTTATTATCCAGCATGACATTTACTATAGATTCATAATTACATTACAATATAAGGCACCTGACAGGCTTTTGCGGCGGCGGTTATCCTTAAATGTTGCAACATCAGAATAGAGGTTATGAGCACAACAGAACTGAGAAAATGGAGCGGAAAAATAACGCAGCACAAAATTAGAAATAACTATTCTTATGCCTCTATTCGGTTTCCTGTCAATGAATTGGCGGATAAAGTCGGTAAGGAAATTATCATTCAGGAGGTACCCGGAGGCTATAATATCAGGTTCTCAGATGGTAAATATCAGGATGAATTGTTGCAACAGGATAAAACGCCGGAATCACTGAACAGCCGGATAAATACCTTAGAATTTAAGATTGATAGATTAACAGATGCTCTATTGACGAATGAAGCACAAAATAACGACAAAAACAGAAAAGTTAGTGGGCTCGTTGAGATTCGAACTCAAGACCTCCGCCGTGTCAAGGCGACGTCATAAACCAGCTAGACCACGAGCCCTGTTTTAACACCGTGGTGCTCTATAATATCTGTCACAGGAGACATATAAATGATTCTTTTTTAATCCGGAATTTTACCCTGATGACCCCATCATGAACAAAATATCCACACCACACAGAAATAGTCAGAAATTGTTTAAACCATGAAAAATAACCACATAATAAGGATATTCTGACCATTTTACAGTTATAAACAGAAAAAACAATCATGGATGATCTTTTGACAGACGATTTTTTAACAGATAACATATGCCTGAAGAGGCAGAAACACGCGAGGGAGGACGGGTGGCTCTCTGAACTTGTCTCAGAAGTGTATGATGACGAACCATTCACCGGCATTCATTCATATCTGGTTTCAGTCAGTCCGGGCAGGTCAAGGGCAAATCATTACCACAGAAAAAAGGAGGAGTGGATTGCCATCACCTCCGGAAAAATAATTCTCTCACTTGAATGGATTGACGAAGAGAAGAAGGAAAATGAGAAAGGGAAAAAGGAAGAGGAAAGAGAAGAGATAGAAGAGAAGAATACAGGGAAGGATACAGGATCAAACACTGGAAAAAATATTGGATATAATGCAGAAAAGAAAGGACAGAAGAGAGCTGATCTTATTCTTGATGCTGATGATAAATCCGGAGAATGCAGATTAATCCACATAAAACCCTTTGTCGCCCACAGGATAACAAACATCAGCGACAGAAATTCATCCGTTGTTGTCTTCAGCAGAAATCCGGAGGACAAAGAGGATACAATACCATATGTAATTGAATAAAAACTGACTCAAACTAATCTTAAAAAAGAGTATTTACCCGATCATGACTCTTCAAAATAATCATAATCAATTCTCTTAACAACATACCGGTCCTCTTCTGAAACACCAATATCATAGTCAACCATATACCCTGCAAGCTCAGAACCATCGATCAGAATTATTTTCTGCTCCACTTTTTCAGCATAATCACAGGCATTTTTAGTAAAACCGGAAGTTGTTATAAAAATCCCTTTTTTTGACTGCATCCCAGCAAGACTACCAACAAAACTCTGTATTTCCGGTCTCCCTACAACATTTTTCCATCTCTTTGCCTGCACATAAATGACTTCTAGACCAAGCTTATCCTCTTTAATGAGGCCATCAATACCACCATCTCCGGTTTTACAGGTTACTTCAGCAGAACCGTGCAGAGAACCCCCATATCCCATAGAGACAAGAAGATCAATAACAAGCTGCTCAAAAAAATATGGAGAGCAGCTCTTTACTTTTTCAAGCAGCTCAATTGATAGTGATTTCCTAATTTCATTATAACTATTATCAAGAACTTCCCTCGGAGTATAAACTGACTGAACAGAATCCTCAGATACACCCTGTTTTGAATTCCTATCTTTATTATTGCCAAATTTCTGAAACTCAGGAAACTGTTTGAGATAATTTACATCAATAATATCAGGATTACTACCCAAGACTTCAAGTCCACGCCCTGTAATTTTTATCTGCCCTCTCTTAGGGTTTTCTAATAAACCAGCTTCAAGAAGATACTTTTTTGCCCAGTGGATCCGGTTATCAAATTTTTTCTGTTTCCCGCTGGGAAGAAGTTCATTTCTCAAAGAATCCGGCAGATTCAGATAATCAGAGCATCTCTGAATAACTTCACCCATTGAATAAACAGAACCATCCTCTAAACTTTTCAGAATAGGAAGCATAAGCTTTTGAAAATCAGGAACACCCATAATCAACAGTATGAAATATATTAGCTATCCCCTTAACTCTGTTGATATATCCCATCAGGCTGAAAATGTCAGATGCAGATCCAGAAATATTTCAGATACTCAGGAGACTTAAGCACTCTCCAGTCGGACGGAATGTGTATATGATTTCCACTGAAGAATTCATAACCGGGTTCGCCGCATTCGTACACAAACCCGCATCTGTTATAGCCGGAATCTCCGTCAATACTCTCAACAAAGTAGCTTCTTACAATCTCCGCTGTTCCTATACTCTCATACCACTTAAGTGTATAATTGAGATCTCCCAGATCACCAAGCGTCATGACAGTATCAATCGCTGTTACAACGCCGTCTCTGAAGGTATCATTCCTGAGATTATGGGCATAAACCTCAACTGAACCATAATTATAGATATTTGTCCTTCCCTCAATTATTACCCTCGGAATTATTATCTTACCCCCGTTCTCATTCTTCCGCATAATTTCGGTTCTGAAAATCTCATACCTCTCCTCCAGTTCAGCCGGACTTACTCTAATCATCCTTAAAATAGCACCCTCCTTCCACGGGTACTCATCCATCCTCTGGTAATTTATCTCACCAAAAGGAATGGATGTAAAACCGCCGTCATAGTATCCCTCATACCACCAGTTACTGCTCCCTTTCAGGGAATCTATGACATTTGTCTCCACCTCAGGATCATAATGGTACTTCAGATTAAGCCCTTTCTTCTCAGAAACCATCACAAGAGCATCAAACATGGAATACTTTCCTTCCTGAAAGATGTCAGGCCTTGACTGTGACATAAACTGAGGACTGACACTGTAAACAACACCATCAATCTGAACAGAATTGCCCGGGTCTTCAGTAACATTATACACAAAACCGGATTCAAATGCAAAAGCCACAAGAAGAAGAACCATTAAAAAGAGAACTGAAGATAAATTCTGAACAAAACGTGACCTCTTCTTCCTGTGCAGTAACAGTTTCAGGCCTGCGGCCATATGAACAGAAAACGCAACATAAAAAATATTGTCAATTATGACATGGCTGGACAGACTGAATGGCTCATTCAAAACGAAATAATAGTCTAAACCGCTTATTAAGACAAATAAACCAGAAAATAAAATAATTACACCGGACACCCTCAATATCAGGATAATAAAAGAAATTCCGGAGAACTTTCTTCTTAATAAAGAATTAAAACCATTATTCCAGTTATATTTCACAAGAAAAGTATAGACATAAACATGATATGACAGCAGTACTGCAAATAAAACCGACAAAATCACGTGAACAACTGTCGGAACAGGCTGACTTTCGGTTCTTGTAAGCAAATAACCGGTGATAACCGTAAGAAAAGTCACAAAAAAGAGGAGCCACGAAGATTTCCGGTCCAGAAGAATCAGTTTTTTTCTAAAAGGATTGTTTCTGCGGCTTTCTCCCAAAACATTCCTCTCCGCCAATACAGAGGAATTATTCTCCAGAACATTGCTTCTCCTTCCTTTGCCGGATGCCATAAAGACCAAACCACCACACGGTATTTCTGTCCCGCAGATGAGATAATGGCATCAGAATTAATTAAAACAAACGGATTGAAAATTAAGAAAAAAGCTGCACACGACCGATTAAAATTCCGCACACAAATATTTTGGAATTCAGATAATTAATATCTGACTTTCAAAACGTAAAAAAATATTTTTTAGGGTTCTATACCAAATGGAAGAGTGGATGTGTGTCCACCTGTGGCTCAAGGCCAAACTCCTTGGCTGCCTCAGCAAGTACGATATCTGAGAATGCGATTGCAGTAGATGCACCTTCGCAGTTCTCGATAGGTCCGTACATGATAAGATCTGCACCAAGGGTTGCAGCCATAATATTACAGCCGATATCAGGAGCTGCCCATGCAGTCTGCCTGATTCCCTCGAATCCACCAAAGTGATGGTGTGCCATCTGTTCAAGAAGAAGGTCCTTGCCAACATACTGCTCAGCAAGAACATTCTTTCTCCAGCGCTTAAGCCATGTCCATGAGACTGTCATGTTGTGGTATGCACCACCGGTTGGAAGACCATGGATTGCCTTGCATGCAAGAATCTCACGGAATGAACCGCCTGAACCAATACCGAGCGGAGTTGCTGCGGTATCAAGAATAGGGCGTGTAATTCCGCACTCTTCTGCAATCTGAAGCATGGATTTTTCCTGACCTGCAACGCCACCCTCTGCGAGTACTGCCTCACGTCCGCGGACTGTTGGGTCACCAGGGTTGAATGCAAGAACAATAGCTGCATTAACATCACTGTTCTTTAAAGCCTCGATATTCTCAGGGCCGATTGAACCGTTAATGGAGTTGTAGATTGCACGGTCTGCAAGACCGACTTCTGTTACATACTCACATGCATGTGCAAGTGCCGGAGGATTTGAAGAGTCCATTAAGAACGCTGTCTTTGAATCAATTGAGTCAAACCAGCTGAAATAGCTTTCAAATGCTTCCGATGTTTCAGAGATGATCTGGATGAAATGCTGAACCCCTGTAATATCAGAGAGTTCAAGACACCTGTTCCAGAGAGCCTCTGCACGATCCTTGTCAATTATTCCCTTCTCATCATCAATAACAGTCTCGTGCTTGTTATAGAAGATGGAAGCGCCGAGCACCCTTGGATATTCTCCAGGCTGCCCGCCGATCTTGGTACCATTAAAGTCGTGTACCGTCTGCTCTTTCTCGAATTTGAACATTTTTGTCACTCCTCCTTATATCATTGCCATAAGTTTCGGGAGTAATACCAGCAACATCATGAATACAATCAAACCTGCGACAAGACCGTAGAGGATACCGATATCCCTGCCTACTTTGCGGCCTACACGCTGGGCAATTTCTGCGTCTGCGAATTCAAGCCTCTTCTCAATCTCATTGAGGCGTGATTCAACTTCAAGGAACTGTGGATTTGCGGTTGCAGCAAGTGCACCCTCTCCGCCGGCTCCATCCTCTTTGACCTCGATAACTATCGGATCAGCGTTGAATGCACCGGGATCTCTTCCTTTCAGCTCTTCAATTTTTGCCTTGATTGTACCCATGTCCTCAGATTGCATGATGTCGATAATCTCGACCTGCTCACGGAAACGCTGGACCCCTTCATCAGTAAGGTTTTCGATGAAAGGTATAGCTCCCTTTGCACCGACAATCTTTCCGCCTTCAAGACCATTTGCATGGAGTGCAATAAGGCACTGACCGGAAAGGTGACCCTTAACCTCAGTTCCACAGGTTATCATAAACCTGATATTAGGGTTTGCAATTACATTTGCAACAATCTTTTCAAGACCAAGATTTTCTGTCTTACAGGAACCGCACATTGCAGCGCCTGCGTCACAGACGGCCTGTTCATCAAGATGTGAACCGACAGTTACCACAACAACAGGACTTTCCGCATCTCCAGCGTGATAATCACCCTGAATCTTTGGCCAGCCTGAAGCCGGAGATCTCTTGTCAGCCATCTTAGATGCCTCCCATCAGAAATACCGGGGCAAGAACAAGTACAAGTGAGATAATCATACCCAGACCAAATCCAATTCCACCGGAGTCCATAATACCGGACTCAAGTTTGTTGGTTCTGGCCATTACCTGGGCCTTGAATTCTATATCTGTCATCATGTCCTTTATTGCCGCCATTCTGATTGTTGCCGGACCTGAATTTTCTTCATCTGACATTTATATCACCCCATTAAAAGGAAGCCCAGCAGAGCAAATGACACGATCAGACCGATCATGAGTCCTTCAACTTTACCTGAATAGACACCCGCTGCAAAGCGGTTGCGGTATCCAATGTCTGTGACCATCATCTGAATTGTCTTGAGTCTTGCATGAATGAGAGCAAGCTCCGCGGTCATAGGAGTCTCTACACCTTCACCGCCGGCTGCATCGCCATCATCTTCCTTGACTTCAAGAACAATGGGTTCACCATCAAATGCGCCCGGATCTCTGGCTGTAAGCTCATCGATCTTAGCTTTGATTGCACCCATGTCTTCAGATGGCATGATATCAACCATCTCGATCTGATCACGGAAGCGCTGGATTGATTCCTCAGTGAGATTCTCAATGAAAGGAATAGCACCCTTTGCACCGACAATCTTTCCGCCTTCAAGACCATTTGCATGGAGTGCAATAAGGCACTGACCGGAAAGGTGACCCTTAACCTCAGTTCCACAGGTAACCATGAACCTGATGTTAGGGTTTGCAACCACATTTGCAACGATCTTCTCAAGACCGAGGTTCTCTGTTTTGCAGGAACCACATATTGCAGCGCCTGCGTCACAGATACCCTGCTCATCAAGGTGTGATCCAACAGTAACTACCGCTACAGGGCTTTCTGCGTTGCCTGCATGATAGTCACCCTGAATTTTTGGCCATCCGGATGCCGGAGCTCTTTTATCTGCCATTATTTTTCACCTCAGAGCAATGCAAGTGCAACCACACCTGCAATAAGTAATCCAACAGCTATACCGTACCACATTGCAGTCACACCTCCGGCATAGACAAGGGCCTTTTCCCTGTTCGGGAAAGAAGAACGGAATGAACCTTCTCCTGAGAGCATGCCGACCACATCATCTGTGATCTTCTCAAGTCTCTCAACCTCATCAATTACCGGTCCGAGTGATGCGCCTGCGGTAGTTACAAGACCAATAACTGGGTCTGCAACAAGACCATATTCGGGGAGAACTTGTATGTATCCCATTTTCAGGCCTCCTTCTCGCGAATTGGCTGTGCATCAAGCCACATGAATGCATCACGCTTAGACAATACAATGTACTGATTGTATGTGTAAACCCATCCGATTACGGATACGATGAATGAGACAACTGCTGCTGTCATGGAGATGAATGCAAAAGACATAATTGAGACAACAATCATGCTTAAAAATCCACACTCTGCTGCAAGCATAAGTGTCCGGTCCTGTGACTCGTTTGGTCCCAGACATGCATTGAATGCATGCTGAACTGCAATACCACCGAGCATGAATATTACTGCAATAATTCCTCCGCCAATCACAGATGCCTGATAATCAGGAACTGCAACTCCGAAGAATTCCTTTGAGCCTGTAACAAGATCTGCAAAGATAAAACTTCCGTCAACCATTGCTGAAAGACCAAGGACTGTAACAGCACCGACAATACAGAGTTCGGCAAGTGAAACAACCATTACAGGAATATTCATATTTACAATGTTATTTGCAATATATCCGAGAATTGCACCAAGAATTGCTGCAATAATTATACATCCGATTGGGATGATAAGCGGAGATGATACAAATCCCATTGCACTCAGTTTTGTACTGAGTACCATTGCTATTACACCTGAACCAAGTGCAATCATACCTGCTGAAGGGACACCAGTACCAAGACCATAACTGCAAAGGTGCTTGATAGTGTCTGTACCCCACCAGAGTGCAAGTACTGCTGCGATTCCGCCAAAGAATGAGAACATCTCTGTTCCGGCCATCTGATTCAGGTATGTAAGATAAAGACAGACTACTGCACCGACAAGACCAATCATCATGATCTTATTGTGGGGCACTCCGCCTTCACTGACTGTAATTTCTACTGACATACTTCATACCTCACAATACTGCTACCAGAATTGCCATAAGACCGCAGACTGCTGAAGCAACTGCACATCCAATGACTGCACGCGGGAATCTCTTGAATTTCGGGTCATGAGGACCTTCGATTGTACCTGTAATATTGTATGCTGCAATTACAGCATTTACAAGGAACATACCGACTGCAAAAACTCCTGCCATACTTACTGCGAGCGGAATAATCTGCTCAGCAGGCGCATTGAGCGCTGCAGGGAGGAATTCCTCATAGACTGAGAGAAGTTCAAGATAAATGAGTGTTCCACCAAGACCACCAAGGGCACCGCCGATGACACCACCAACGTATGAAACAAACGGAAGACCGTGTCCTTCAGTTCCCTGTGACTTGTATGCTTCAAAAGTGTCTCCTGTGATTGGGTCCTTTGCAACCTTACCGGATGCAGCCGGAATACCCATTGCATAGACATAGACTACATTGACCATCAGACATGTGATAGCCATCATAAGACCGCCGCCTATTGCACCACCTGCGAGAGCAACTCCGAAACCAAGTTCTGCTGCCCATGCTCCGCCAAAGAGGCCTGCGAGACCTGCACCTGCTGCAAGCATGGTAACACCAGTTGCAATACCTGGTGACTGACCCATAGCTGCCGGAGCTCCTCCGACAGGAACAAAGTGAACACCAAAACCGATGAGAAGACCACCGACAATAACTCCGATAAGAGCCATCAGTGCCATTCCTGGTGATAAGACGTAAATCAGACCCAGTGAAATCAGCAGAAGTACAATACCAACTACTGTTCCTACAGGATTAATTCCCTCTCCACCACCGGAACCTCCGCCGAGTGCACTCATGATGAGGCCTCCTCTGCGGACTCTTCAGTGTTGTATGGTCCATAGGTCTTGCGTGCCCATGTCTCAACAAATCTGTCAATGATCATAAAGATCAGAATAAGCACGATACCGGCAATTACTGCACCCCAGCCTGCTGCGAATTCTTCAAAGAAGATTGTACGCCACAGTTCAAGGAACACAATAAGTCCGAAACAGACACCCGATGCCGGGCCGCCCATCTTAGATGTAAACCAGCCGTTGTCAAGCGAACTGCGCTGTCCTGCCTCTGCATAGCGGACAATATTACCGGATGCTGAGATAGGTACACCTGCTCCAAAGGCCTGTGTCTGGTACTGGCGCTCTTTTCCGTAGAACGGATTTCCGGTTGCAGATCCTGCTGCACCGAGAGCGATACCCCAGACAAGTCCCAGCAGCGGAAGCGGGAACGGATGTCCAAGTGCGTTTACCATAAGGAAACACATTGATACGCATGTAAAGATTGCGACAAATGCATGCGCCATAGTCACGGTTGTAACCGACTTAATAAGGTCGATGTAAACCGGCTGTTCAAACTTCGCCAGACTTGCAGTCCTTCCCAGATATGCTGTAGTTGCATACACACCCTGTACAAATACAGCTATAGCTGATCCTAAGACTATCGCAAGTACCGGATTATAATTTATCGCCATTAAAGCCCATGCAAGGCCTGCTCCAAGAGCGCACCAAAGTCCGTATGCTGGGGGTTCACCGGATATAGCTTTACTATAAATACGATGAATATATCCCATCTGCGGAGCGAGCTGAACCTGTGAATTCGGGTCACCCTGTGAACCGATATCAGACTCAGTATCTTCCGCAGCACCGGAAACGGTGGCCAGAGCGCCTGCAACGGCACTAATGCCGATACCAAACAGTAACTCTTCCATTCAGGCGTCCTCCTGAGTGCCATATGCACCAGAGATACACATATACACGAAACCCTTTTGGATTCAAATTAAAGTCGTTTAGTATTTAATTAAAGGTTTCGAAAGAATTTCCTGAAAAAATACGCAAAATATGAGTATTTAAGGAAAATAAATGAATACACCTGACTATTTTGTTTTAATTCAAAGTTATTTGAGCACAAATCTATGCTTATACAATCCAATATTACAAAAAAATCTGCGCTATTTTTGAGATCAAAAACCATCCGGGCAATAAATATTTCCGGGCGGAAAAATCCGGTGAATAAGCCGCAGATTAACATCCACACATTCCGATAAAAAAGCGCAAAACAACGTTTAAATTTAATATAGTCAAAATCCACAGGGAATAAACATTCTAACAGCAATGAAAACAGCAAAAATCAGAGTTTCAGGAAAAAAGCATAATTTATTCTGCAAACAGCAGGGACAAAAAATAATAGCATAAAAAATTCCGGCAAATAACCGGAATAAAACAGATTAAAAAAATATTTTGGGTGATCTTACCTTGCTGGTATGATCAGTGAGCGCTCGCCTGATGGCATGAACTCGCGGATTGCTCCCCTTGCGAATTCCTTACGTGGCTCTGCGTAGTCAAATCCGATTGATGGGTCTGCGAAGCAGATCTTAACAAGCGGGTTGAAACAGAATGCATCGCCGCGTCCGTAGTGAGCTGCACCTACAATAGCTGCATACTCTCCCTGGTGACCGACATTCATTGCATAGTTTGGATAGTTTGGTCCACGCAGTTCTCCAATGAGACCACGGTCTGGTTCCATAGAGAGTGAGTTTGCTGAACCACACTGGTCCTGAAGATCGTATCCGAAGAATCCGAGACGTGACCATCCTTCCTTGTGCATAAGCATTGAAAGGTACCATCCATTCAGACCTGCGTTTGAATTTCCGGTTGCGATAGATGTGGACAGACCACATGCTGCTGCCATGACACCGGCACGCTGTGAACCACCGAAGTGATCCTCCATCATTGTCGGGAACTGTTCATACTGCTCCATTGCATTGAGGTTAACCTCGGATGCAATGTCATTTACAACATCCTGTGTTGGCTTGACGATCTTTGCGGGGTCAGGGTTGGTGTAGTCTACGCCATATTTGTCCTTGATGTAGTCCATACCGTAGTATGTGTACTCATCGAGGATGTTGTCAGTGTATGCAGCTGTTGCATACTGTGTAAATCCAACACCACCAGACATGTATGATCCGAGCCAGATCTGGTCGAAGAGCATTGTACCTGCACCGACTACCTCAAGGGATGCCTTTGCAGGGTCGTTTGGATGTGTACGGTTTGCCTGGATGATATCGGAGAAGAGACCGAACTTAATTCCACCAGGTTCGTTAGGACCACGTGCACGGCGGGCAGGCAGAATAGATGCCATCTGAACTACACCGGCGTGTTTTGCTGCGAATGAAAGATCTGCGACTGCTGCTTCACCTGCACACATTCTGTATGCTGCGATGAATGACATTCCGATCTGCATTGCTGACCATCTGGAGGTTGTTCCACCATCGCATGTCCTTGAGACAATTGTTGGTATGTGGATTGCCTGGTACATTGACTTGCCGACCTCTGCCTTGAGAACTTCTGCCTGATCTGCAGGGAAGAGCTTCTCAACGTTAATGAGGAACTGTGGCTCAATGTCGTCAGCCATCTCATCGTCACCGGTGAATACCTTTACGTAACAGTCATCGACAAGGCCAGGATGTGTCTCGACCATGTGTTCCTGAACAACTGCTGCACCAGGCATTGCGTGGTTTAAGATGTGGAGGTACTCGTTGATTGTCTCAGGAGTAACTTCCTTTCCGAGACGCTTCTGGAGTGTTGCGTGTGCAAGATCCATTCCGACAATAACTGATCTGCGGATTGTATCCCAGAACTGCTGCATTGCTGCATTGTTGACGAAGTGAAGATCATCACCCTCTACAAATGTACCTGATCCGGACACTTCGTAGGTCATGAGCTGTCTCTGACCCATTGGCAGACCACCAAGGTGGCAGTGCTCTGGATCGTACATGGCCATTCCACGCTTTGCTTCGACAGCCTTTGTTGCCTCCATGAACTCACGCTTACGTGGGGACTGGCGGACACCGTCAAAGTTGTAGAATGTTGTCTTTACTGATTCTACGTCTTCTCCCTGGAACTTCTGTTTAAGTGCATCAAGGAAAAGTTTCTGTGATCTCTCAATTTTACCCATCTAAATCACTCCTCCTTTGGCATAAAGCCGTATTTTGTTCTAAGTGCGTGGATGCGCTGAATGTATTCGATATATTCTGCATCGTCACGGTATGCAGCACCAACAAGTGAGTGGAAGATTGTTGAGTGTGCTTTGAGCCATTCCTCATCCATTGGCTTGCCTACATCAACCTCACGGTCAAGTGGCTCTCCAATCTGGTCTTTGACATACTTTACATTGCCGTCTTTTAAGATACAGCGCTGGAGCATATCAAACATAAGGCCATCTTCTGCAAGACGCAGTGAGTGACCGTGAACTGTTGCACCACGGCAGCTTACAAGAGCCGGGTCAAACATCTCTGATTCAATGAGAAGCTTTGAGTACTGTTCAAGATCCCTCTCACGGCACTCTACGATCTGACGTCCGGAAAGAGTACCCGGGTCAATGCCACGGAAGCGGTAGCACTCCGAGTATGTGCGCTGGTATGGCTGTGATGGTGCGTTGTACATTGAGTCTGCGAACTGAATGTAACGTACGCGGTCTCCTGCCTTTGCTCCCTCTGTTGGTGCAACAATCTTTCTGATTGGGCAGTCTGGTTCCTGCTGCTCTGCGAGCGGCGGGTGTGCTGTTGGGTATGCTGATCCTGGTGCACGGTGACCAAGGATAAGAACGATATCTTCGTCAGTAACCTCACGAACCTTCTCAAGCTGGACTGCAGGGTTCATCTGTCTGCGCCTGTTTTCAGCGATAACAGAGGTTCCTGGCCCATACTGTGGTGTATATGCCATATTAATTTCACCTTTAAATTATTGTTTCATTGATTTCATTACAGCCGAAATAACTTCTGCCAGTTTCTCCCTTGTAGGGGTCTGTCCTCTTGTAACTCCGCTGACGATGCGAATGACCCTGCCTTTTGTCTTCACCTTATCAGGTGACGGCATCACATAAGCGGTTTTAACACCAACTTTTGCAAGATCTTCGTAATCCACAGGTGCCTGCGATACAACAACTGCATCGATATCACATCTCTCGAGAATAAAGCGAACCTTCTCCACAACATGAGATCTCACATTGCCGTGATGAAGAATTGCAACTTTATGCTGCTCTATCTGTGCAGTTTCTTTCGGGTTCAGGCCGAAATATGCCCCCAGAACCGAACCGGCTATCGCCGGAGCATCGGGGGGAACGCCGCTTCCGGCGTTTAAGACAAGAGTGCTGACCGAAAATTCAACACCTTCTCTTCTGAGGCCTGATGTTATATCACAGACTGGTTTTGTTACGTGTCGCCTGCCTGGAGACATGCCAACGACTATTACATCCGGATGGCGGCATTCGGATATAGTACCTCTCTGGGCAAGGCCGCCACCTTTACCCATACCCATACTTTCGCGGCAGTCAACAACCTGGGTGACACGACCTATAGGCATTTATTTAAAACCCTGTAAGATTACCGGCCCGTCTTTTCTCGGGTCGGAAAGTCCAATCATATTCTCGTCAGCATCAGGGCCGTATTTACAGTAATCAGACAGTGTCGGGGATGTTTTCATATATTTTCCGACCTGGAGCTGATATGGAAACTTTATGAATATTTCATCACAGACTGCCCTGATATTTTCTATTACATCCTCACCCTCAAGTTCAAAGACAAACATTCCTGCCTGTACCCTGAGTTCAACCTCAGTGTTACCGATATGAATGGCTCTCCTGTTGGTATTGGGATTGGGTTTTCCGCGTGCAGGACCGTAAGGAACGGTTTTTGGAAGAGAAGGACCATTTATGGTCATTCTTCTGATCCCTTCAACCTTAACCACCTTATCAAGAAAGATTTCAGCAGTTTCAGGTGACAGCATGCGGAGAGGGACTACCCTGCATTGTGGATATACTTTTTGGCTTTTAGTCATTCCAAACCTAAATGTGATCTATTCAGACTCCGTTTGCGATCTGATCCATTGGTTTGTTGAACTCAGGGATCTGACCGTATGTTTCGCCCATAACTGCTGATGTTCCCTCTGGAGTGAACATCTGTGTACCTGCATCAAGTGCACATGCTGCAACTACACATGGAATTGCACAGCCGTTTGCGTGGCGTGTGACAACGTGGTTTCCATTGAAGATACCTGGACCTCCACCACCGTAGATTGAGTGGCTGAAGAATGAGAAACCGACAGCTGTACCCATTACACGACCGAAATCAGTTGATGGAAGGCCGGTCTCGTGCTCAAGCAGATCGTTGAAGTAGAGCAGTGTTGATGAAACTGCCTGTGCGAAACGTCCTGCACCACAGTTGACCATGGTTGCTGCAAGTGTACCTGCTGCTGCGTATGCATTCCACAGCATTGGATCCTTTGTGTCGTAGAACTGGAAGTATCCGCCCTTCTTTCCTGGGACGATTACTTTGTCCTCAATTGCCTTCTCGACAAGTGACTGGACAACAGTTCCGACTGTTCCTGTCTGGCCGTTCTCCTTTACGAGATCATATACAAGGTTGTTTGCGTTAAGACCCTGGTATGCGTACTGGAGAAGCATGTGGCGCTCGAACGGACCGATTGCACCGCCCATCTCGAACTCTCCTGCTGTCTCAAGGGTTGCTGCAAGTGCTGCACCCTGCATTGCATTTCTTCCTGTCATCATAACGTAGTGGTTAACACCGATGTTACGGAGTGAGAAACCAAGACCTTCATTGTTCTGCGGAACTGCAAGAACTGATGATACAAGTGCACCTTCCATATCCATGGTATGTGGGTATGCACCGAATGTTGCTGCCTTTACAGTTGATGCATCAAACATATCAACGCCGAATTCATCGACAATTGCGTATGTTGTTGCTGCTGCAACTGATGTGATTGCTGCATCATATGTGGATGCTGCATTCAGGCGTGCCTTTGGTACTTCAACAAGAAGCAGGTTTCCGCCCTTGAATTCGCGGATTGTTGCATCTTCGCCTTCAACACCTACGTATTCCTGGATTTTTGCAACAACTGCTTCCTTGTTCTCCATAATTGGAAGATCAAGTTCACGTCCGAGAATCTTGCCGCCCTTTCCGAGTTTACCGGTTTTAAGAGCTTTTTCGATACCGCCAAGGTTTACAGCGATGTTTCTCTTTGTCTGGTCGATGAGCTTAAGAGTTGCCGGATTTACAAGCGGACTTATCTTATTTAGCTCAACACCACTCTTCAGAAGTTTACCATCATCTGAATAAAGATCAATTGTGTCGGAATATTTTGCCATATTTTTTCCTCCTATACCCTATAAGTGCAATGCATTACTTTCACTGAACAACGACGGATTATTACCCGCCGGAAATTGATGATATTCACTACTGCACGTCCCCGCATGGGACAATCGTACATTAACATATCTCCGGATATAAGCATTCCTAATAATACTCAATATAAATTTTAAAAAATACAATCCAAATCTAGTAAATATTAATTAATAAAAACCAATTCTTTGATTTTTAACGACAAGTGTTACGATTTATGATATATAGTAATACTCTTTATGACAATGAAATGGGTTAAACTTAAAATTCATATGCGCTCACAAAAATTACGAGCGTATGTCAATTATTTTAAGAAAATAAGCAGCAAAAAACCATATTTCAGAACTGACCATTCAATGAATAAACCAATACCAAAATAAATCAGGTAATTCTTTTATTATTCCGGCAGACATACAATAGTGAACAGATGAAAATAATTCATATCGCGGGATATTCCAATTCAGGAAAAACAGTATTAATAAAAAAACTCGTAACAATACTTGAGGAAAAATACCCCGGAAAGACCGGCGTGATAAAACATCTCGGACATCACAACTATGACTTAAATCCCGGAAAGGATATGACAGGGCATTTTGAGAACGGTGCAAAGGTTGTCACAGGAATTGACGGTGAAAAATCGGTAATATATGCAGAAGAAAATGACCTGAACAACATACTTGGACACCTCTCAGATGCCGGAATTAAATATGCAGTCATCGAGGGTTTTAAAAAATATAATTTCAGAAAGGTCTGCCTCGGAGATCTGGAAGCGGAAAACTGTATCTTTAAGAATCCGGATGTATCAGAAATTGTGGAGTCACTTGATAAATTTGATGACTTCTTCACAATGCAGGGACTTGTCAGGGATTTAAGGGAAAATATCGAACTCCCGAAAACGGGCTGCATAATTACATTCAACGGGATTGTCAGGGAAATCACCGGAGAGAATATCACCAAATATCTTGAATTCACCGACACAGATAAACTTAAAAGAATAATAGACGGCGTAACTGAAGATATTAAAAACAGAGAGGGAATACTCGGTGTCCGCATTCACCACAATTCCGGGAGGATAAACGCCGGTGATGACATCACATACATTGCTGTTGCCGCATCTCACAGGGAGGAAGGTTTTGCAGCGGTTCAGGATGCAGTTGACAGAATCAAATCAGAACTGCATGACGCATAGAACCCGTTCTTCCGGAAACTTATGCGTCATAAAATAATTATGTATTTATAATCAGTTCAGGGTTTTTGAAGATCAAAACCCTGCATGATCATTCCAAGATATTACTGCCCGAATAATTACCATAGGCAGAAACTTTTTTCAGACTACTGCCGGATTATTGTTCCGACCTTCTCGCCGTTCAGCACTTTTGTTATATTGCCCCTTACATGCCCGTTTACGATCTTAACCTCATGCATATTCTTTGAATGCTGAAGCATCTCAAGAACTGCCTCCTCAAGCACGAGATCCTCGAGATCCATCTCAAGGACCTCTTCTGCCCTGATGTCCTCAATCAGCTCTGCGTCATCATACAGGAGCGGGTTTTTATCGAAGAGGCCGTCCACATTCTTTACAAGAATACAGTTTTTAGCACCCATAACCTCAGCTGCGAGGAATGCACCGGTATCGGTTCTGTGACTTGGAATCGGCCCAACGACTGTCGGGGTTTCGTAAAAGCTGTAAATTGGAGTGCCCCTCATAATCGGAACCTGCCCAAGACTTAAAAGCATGGGGATATCCAGAAGATCGTCATTGCTTATTTTAACTGCATTGTACTTTGCCATAAGAACAGAGAGCATAAGTGCATTCTGCTCACTGATTGTGCCCGAAAGTTCAGCTAAAATTCCGGTGGGCATCCCAAGATCAATTCCAATATCCATAATATGCCTGACACGCACGCCCCCTCCGGTTACGATAAGCATCTGATGCTCACGCGACAGTTCACCAAGTTCTTCGACAATTGGTATAACTACCTCCTTGCCAAAGTCAATTGTACCATGACCACCGACTTTAATAACATTGAGCTCAGGTGTGATCCTGATAGTTTCAACCCCGGATCTCTCATGCATAAGTCCCTTGCGAACCAGGGTCTCACCCTGTAATTTATTTTTAATCTCCTTTCTCTTACTCATGTGATACAAATATTAATATACTACAAAGGATAAGTAATGTTCCGTAAACCAGCTGATATAACAGCTGAAAAAGGAGGAAATATAAATGAAAATCTATGTCCGCGAGAGGCAGAAAGTAGGCGAGGGAGTCAAACAGCCAAGATTCAGAGTAATGGCCCTCGTAGGCGAGGACAACCCAAAGGTAAAATTCCTTGCAAGCCACTACAGAAAGACCGAACTTGAACAGATGGCAAAAGAAATTGGTGCAGAAATAATCTATCTTGAACCTGCCAGTGAATCAGAACACGGCAAAATGAAAGACTAAAACCCCTTTTTTATGCCCAATATCAACAGTGAAACACTCTTCAATGCATCAGCAGAAATTCTGGCAGATAAAGGGACAATTCAGATCAGAATTGAAGATAAAAAGATAAAATTAAAATTACCCACAACGAGGCAGATCGCGGAAACCCTGCATGTGCCCCATTATTATGTACTTCCGGCATTCTCGGAAATGGAAAAATCAGAGATGATTACAAGAGAAGAGAGAGTGGGTATCTGGACGACAGACAGAGGCACGAAAATCATGATTAAGCTGATTACGGAAAAATTTCCGGAAAAATGCGAAGAGATAATTAATCCGGAAATTCTGAAAGCACTCACTGGTTATTCCGTATATTCCGGCTGATTAACCTATTCTTTCAGTTCCGGATTCATTCCCTCTTCACCACAGGGAATGACATGAAATGCCTCAAAGGGAAATACTGCATATGCGGTGTCGCCCACAGACAGATTCATCCTTAAAAAATCCCTCTTCATCATAACTGCCTTAATCCTGATTCCCGCATCAATAGTAATCCTTACAAAACCTCCGCTGTCACGGATCTCATCAATAATTCCCTTAAGCTTATTGCATGACTCATCTCCGGCAGGAACTGTGGGTGTGACAATTACGTCCTCCATTCGCAGGACAGCAGTGGCACGATCTCCCGCAATAGAAGAATCATATGATTCCGAGACCAGATCCACATTGTCAATGCTGAGATTCAGACATTTACCTGATCTTAACCATTTACAGGGATATATATTCTCAAAACCAACAAAAGAAGCAATAAACTCAGTCTTTGGTTTTCTGAATACCTCATCAGGATCTCCGATCTGTAAGATATTGCCCTCATTCATGATAACAACCCTGTCTGCAAGTGAGAATACCTCCTCATAATTGTGGGTGATATGAATGAAAGTCGTGTTAAACATCTTATGAAGCTTCTTTAACTCCCCTCTCAGGTTTTCCCTCGTCTGTGTATCAAGGGCACTTAAGGGTTCATCAAGGAGCAGAATATCTGGCTCCATCAGGATGGCACGGCATATGGCAGTCCTCTGCTTCTCTCCTCCACTCAGAGTTCCCGGATATCGATGGAGCAGATGGTCAATTCCCATTACAGATGCTATATCCCTCACCTTCTTTTCGATCTCAGGACGTGGCACCTTCCTGCTTTTCAGACCGAACCCGATATTTGCCTCGACTGTGAGATGCGGAAAGAGAACAAAATCCTGATAGACCATTGCAATGTTTCTGTCCTTTGGCTGCGCATCGGTAATATCCCGGCCACCCATAATCACTCTTCCGGAGTCCGGAGGATATATGCCTGCGACAGTCTCAAGCAGAATTGTCTTACCCGCACCTGTAGGGCCGATAATTACCATATACTCACCTTTTATCACATCAAGGCTGGCATTGTCAATACGGAATTCCCCAAGGTTTTTAGAAATATTATCTAATTTAAGCATGATAAAAAACCACTAAAATTTAGCAGATCCTCCATAAACCTCAAATATATAGAGGGAAACAACCGAAATTCCTATCAGGATGATCGCCGCAGAGATAGCCATTTCAAGATCTCCGCATGACATATTCAGGAATAGCGAAATCGGAAGTGTCTCGGTTTTAAACCTTGTAGCTCCGGCAAGCATAAGAGCAGCGCCGAATTCGCCAATACCCTTTGCCCACGTAATTACTGCACCGGCAAAAAAACCATTCGCAGCCATAGGAATGGTAACCCTGAAAATACTCTCAGCATTGGTGCACCCAAGCGTCCGGGCGACATACTCATATCTCGGACTGATCCCCTCAAATGTAGACCTCATTATCCTGAGCATAAAAGGCAGGTTTACAAAGAACTGCGCTATGATAATTCCAAGCGGAGTGAATACAAAGACAAGACCTATACTCTCAAGGGCATCTCCAAATGCCGTTGTTCCGAAGAGCAGAAGCAGACCCACACCTGCAACAAGCGGAGGCAGAGCCAGAGGAAGGTCAAGAAGCGTATTGACAATGCTTTTCCCAAAAAAATCATACCTCGCAAGACCATATGCCGCAGGAACACCGACAACTATACACAAAGCAGTCGATGCGACAGAAGTTACAAGACTTAAATATATTGCAAACTGAATCTCCTCACTCATAAGTGATTGTACAACAGACGATGGATCAGGATGAGTTACAATGAGGATAAGCAATGAAACAATAAAAGCTGAGAGAATAAGGGCCGCTGATACAGTAAATACCTTTACTGCATCCCAGCTTGTGAGTGGCTTCAAATATTTGTCCTCTCTTTGTCCCTTAGCCCTTTTGGAGTAGCATTCCATTCTCCTATCTCTTCGGAATGTGACGAATCAACCCATCCGTTTCTGACCTCATCACGGTGGTCAAACTGATAGACATACGGCTTTATATCAATTAGCGGTGTGCCGTCAAGTATATCCACAGCACTAATTTCAAGCCTGTTGCCTTTAACAGACAATAGGTCCACAATTGAGAATCCTACCGGATTTGGCCTGTTAAAATGTCTGATCGAAAATATACCCCTGTCCTCTTCAAGATCGAGGAATGGTTTTCTCACAATTTCACATTTACCTGCCCTGTCAAAATGATACAGCAGTATCAGATGGGAGAAGTTTTCGACATCTTTAAGACCAGGGACAAATTCATCGAATATCTCAATATAACCTTTTGAAGGATTGAATATTCCCTGTATCGGGGTATCCTCCTGTATCGTATGCTCCGAATGGATTATCCCGATTGGACGGTAGCATATTTCCATCTCCTTAACTCTCCCAATATCTTCATTAAAAGCCATAATAGCACCAAAAAACAGTTAATATTATATTAATTTACAGATCTGAATACTTATCACACGGATAAGTGTCAAAACCTGCTTCCTCAAAGTATGCCTTACCGGCATCTGAAGATACAAAATCAATAAACTGCTTTGCAGTATCTTCTTTCTCCGTAAATGTCAGCATACCAACCGGAACAACCTTGACAAAACCCGCACTCACAGGAATATCCACCTTATCCATAGTCTCTTCGTTTAAGAGATCTTCCCAGATGATTACCGCATCTGTCTGATCCATATTGAGATAGACGAGAAGTTCATTGACAGTGCCGGACTGAACAACGATATTATCCTGAATGCCTTCCCATAGATTATTCTTCTCAAGGAGTTTTTTTGCTGCCTTTCCAACCGCAGGGCCGTCAGGTTCGCCGATGCCTACCCTGAGACCTTCTTCTGTCAGGTCTTCAAGAGATGTAATATTCTTAGGATTACCCTTAGGAACAGCAATTGTCATCACATGATAAACAACATCATTGCTGTCAGATACAAAGCCTTTCTCCACAGCAGAGTCAATATATGACTTTGCTCCGGGCATGTAGGCATCTCCTTCCTGCAACAGCTCAATCTGTGAGAGAAGCTGAGCAGACCCGCCGTAGGTGTACTTAATCTTCACATTCTTCTGCTCTTCAAATGCCTCTGCTATATTGTCCATCGGAACGCGGAGACCCGCGCCACAGTAAACAATAAGTGACTCTTCAGATAATTCTTCGCCTCCGGAGGCCTGTGCCCCCGCATCCTTTTCCTCTCCGGAATTTCCGGAGACACAGCCTGCACCCAGGATGAGTGCAAAGGCTGCAAACACAGTAAAAACCAACAATAGCTTTTTATGCATAACAAATATCTCCATTACAACTGATAAAATAATTTACTCATATGTGCAGAATTAACCACATTAACTTAACACACATATTTAAAGCTAGATTAACACCATTATCCAAAAAAATCAGAATTTATTTGATATTGGCATACTTCTCACAGGGGTATGTATCAAAACCCGCATTGCGGAAGATCTCTTTTCCTTCATCTGACGCTACAAATTCCATATACTTTTTAGCATTTTCAGGATGTTCACTGAACTCAAGCGTTGCAATGGGAACAATCTTTACAAAACCATCTTCCACAGGGATATTAACCTTCTCAATACTCTCTTCATTTAAGAGATCTTCAAAGATTACAACTGCATCAGCCTGGTCCATCTTCAGGAATACAAGCAGTTCATTGACAGTGCCAGACTGAACAACGATATTGTCCTGCATATCTTCCCACATGCCATTCTTCTCAAAGATCTTCTTTGCAGCCTTTCCAATCGCAGGGCCGTCAGGTTCGCCGATTCCAACCCTGATTCCGTCACGGTTAAGATCTTCAACTGATGTGATATTCTCTGGATTGCCCTTTTGTACTGCAATTGTCACCACATGGTACACAACATCCCTGGTATCGGAGACGAATCCCTTCTCTGCCGCAGAGTCAAGGTATGCCTTTGCACCGGGCATGTAAAGGTCTCCCTCTCCCAGAAGTTCCATCTGTGAGAGCAGCTGTGCCGCACCGCCGTATGAATATTTGATCTTTATACCTTCCTTCTCCTCAAAGACTTCTGCCGCAGTTTCCATAGGAACACGGAGTCCTGCACCGCAATAGACTATAAGAGACTCATCTGATGCAGAATTGCCGGATTCTGCCTTGTTCTCCTTTGTCTCTCCTGATGTACAGCCACAGGCCATAATCACAGCAATAAGCAGAATTATTGCTGAAAACCGGATAAAACCCTTACTCATCAATAAATCTCTAAAAAAACACCGCAATAAATACATTGTTACAATTTTTTTAAAATTAACATTATTAAATTAACACAATTTACAACATAGAAATAAGAATTAAAAAGATTAAACAGAGATAAACTAAAAACCTTAGGATTAGGACCAATAAATAACAAAATTTTCAGAATACAGAATTATCCGAAGAAAACTTAGATCAATAATACGCGGAAGATTGGTTGATAAAGATCAGAGATCTGCATACCAGAAAGGAGGAGTATAACTGAACAGAATTCACGGAATTAAATTTAATCTGAATGAGGCAGCAGGCTCAGTGGGGGACTTTGGCACAATTCTGCCGATAATATTTGGTGTTGCAGTAGTCACTGACATCAATCTTGGCACAATATTACTTTTCTTTGCGGTCTGGTACACTGCAGTTGGCATACTGTACAGACTTCCAGTACCCGTCGAACCTATGAAGGCGATAGGCGCAATAGTGATTGCCGAAGGGCTGACATCTCCTGAGATTGCTGCATCGGGAATTATAATCGGAATAATTTTTATCGCAATCGGATATCTCAGAGGAATGTCAAAAATTCAGAGATGGATTCCAAAAAATGTCATAAGAGGCATACAGGCAGGGCTTGCACTTCTCCTCCTTAAGACATCACTGAATTTTGTTGTAAACGACATCTTCTATTCAGCAGTTTCAGTCATAATTATCCTCATATTCCTCCTTATAACGATGAAGACCGCATTTCCTGACCTGTCAGCACTGATAGTGGTAGGAATCGGAATTGCGGCCGGGATTGTGACAGCCGGAATTCCGGAGATGAGCTTTATTGCCCTTCCGCAGGTAATAATTCCGGATGTGAACGACTTTGCATTCTCCTCATGGAATCTGGTCATCCCGCAGATCCCGCTCACCCTTACCAATGCAATTCTTGCGACATCACTGCTGGCCCATGACCTCTTTAAGAAGGATATAAACCCAGACAAACTCTCCAAAACGATAGGGTTCATGAATCTGATATCCTGCCCACTGGGAGGATTTCCGATGTGCCACGGTGCAGGTGGAATGGGTGCAATGCACCGTTTTGGGGCAAGAACAGGCGGCAGCAATATAATTGCGGGCATAATTTTCCTCGGACTGGCCCTCTTTTTTGCAAAACCTGAGATGCTCGGCATAATTCCACTGGGGATATTCGGCGGTCTTTTAATCTTTGCCGCAATTCCGCTTCTGAAGGCATCGGCAAATACAGATTCCGTAATGGTAACAGCAATTACTGCAATACTTGCACCATTTGCAGGTATGACCGTTGCTTTTATTGCCGGAATGCTGCTTGCATATATCGAAATTTACAGAAAAAAAGGTATTGGGCAGACCATTCCGGATAAATAAAAATATTTACGGGAAAAATATCCGGGGTTATTTTCAGGAAAAAAAGATACAGATATGATTAAGGACATTTAAGGGATGTCATGTGCCGGTAATATGAACATTAGCGGAGCTGAAAGCAACATAGACCTCCATTCCCGGTTTAAAATTACTCTCAGCCATCTCCCTTGGAGAAAGGGAGGAATATATAGATTCGCCACAGTCAACAATGACCCTGAAATAATTATTTCTCTGAAATATTCCTTCAATTTTTCCATTTAAAATATTATCCGGACCATTTTCAGGCATACTGTCCATCAGGAGAACATCAGACGCATGGATATACAGGTTGACATTGTCACCCTTTTTTCCGGAATATAACACTTTTAAGCTGACCCCTCCGAGATCGATGAGACAGATGCCATCATCTCCGGCATCTGTAACAACACCGTCAAATATGTTATCAATGCCTGCCATTCTGGCAACAACCGGCGATGCAGGCGTTTTAAAAACCTCATTCAGACTTCCGGTCTGCTCAAGCCGGCCATCAGCGATAACAGCAATTCTGTCTGCAAGTGATATCGCCTCCTCCCTTGAATGTGTCACCTGAACTATGGTTATTCCAAACTCTTTGTGGATGCTGTCAAGATCTTTTATAAACCGGTCACGGTTGACAGGGTCCATCGCAGAGAGTGGTTCATCAAGAAGCAGGATTTCCGGATTTATAACAAGCGCCCTTGCAAGAGCCACCCTCTGCTGTTCGCCGCCACTCATAGTAAGGGGTTTTCTCTCACTCAGGTGACTGATTCCGAAATGATTCAGCATTCTTCCAACAGATTCTTTAACTTCTGCACGGCTCTTCTTTGCCATCCTAAGCCCAAATGCCACATTATCAAAGATAGTCATATGCGGGAAGAGAGAATAGTCCTGATATACCAGAGCGATATCCCTCTTCTCCGGAGGTTTAAGGAATACATCCTCACCTCTTATCAGAACCCTTCCTGAATCAGGCAGGTGAAGTCCGGCTATGGTCTCAAGAAGAATTGTCTTACCTGCACCCGATGGTCCGATTATAAAGAAATATTCACCTTTATTGATCTTCATCGAGACATTATAGAGGCTGAAACTGCCAAGGGAGAGGTTTACATCATCAAATTCTATCATAATAAACTCCTGCTCAGACCCTCTCATCATAATTCTCCAGGCGTTTTATCAGCAGTCTCAGTGCGGCAAAGACAACAAAGCAGATCACAATAATAATAAAAGCTATAGTGCTGCTCTCTTTTAAGCCGCTTGTTGTGAACCGGTAATATATGAGCGTTGAAATTATCATAGGATAATATGCAATCATTATTACTGCTGCAAACTCACCTATCGCCCGCCCCCATGCAAGGACACTGCCGCTGAATATATGTCTCACGCTTAACGGCAAAACGATCTTTCGAAATGCTGCAAATCTCGTAGCGCCAAGTGTCCGTGCCACATTTTCAAGATGAACGGGCACTTTCTCAAAACCCTCCCTGACTGTATTGATGTAATACGGAGAGGATACGAAGAACATAGCGGCGACAATGCCCAGGTATGCATCTTCAAAGACAAAGCCAAGCGTTCCGAGCGGTTCACCGATAATACCCCTTCTCATGAAGAGAATATACACCAGAATTCCGGCGACTGTATGGGGAAGCATAATCGGGAGATCCACAAGCCCTTCAATAAATCCCTTACCCCTGAAATTCACCCTTGCAAGGACATATGCAAGGGGTGTTCCAAGAATAAGGAGCAGTATTACTGCATTAAGCCCCGCTGCAAGAGTGAGAATAACCGAATCAATCACCTTTGACTCTGATGCAACGGATATGAGATACGGGATGTCACCCAGCTGTGCAAGTGTGATATTTAGAAGTGAGAGAACTGTCAGAAATACAATAAGCCCGCCGATGAGTGAGAAAGAGATTATGCAGCTGTCCGGGCGGGAAAATTTCGCAGACATGATAAAAAAATAGGTTTGGTTTTAGCTGCTCATTTCAGCAAGTGCTGAGAGTGAGGAGGGAATGTCAAGGAATCCTGTTGCAGGAACAATTGGAGGCTGACCTGCGTCTGCCATGATCTTCTGTCCTGTCTCACCGATGAGCATAGCGACAAACTTATCTCCATTTTCAGGCTGATCCGCAGTTGTAGGAACTGTAACGCCATATACAATCGGCTTGCCTTTCATCATTCCGCCGGCAGTCTCAACCTGAACCTTTGCATATATGTCTGCATAGTCAATGGATGAGAGATCGATTGCCTCCGGAAGTTCAATGTATTTAACACCGGAATCTGCATTCTGTTCCGCAACACTCATGTATTCCCATGCGTAATCAAGGTTTCCTGCCTCAAGTCCTGCAATGAGATTTACACTCTTCTCATCAATTGAGAGCGGGTACACAGGTGCCGGATCTTTTGCATGAATGGTAGAGACTCCGTCATCAAATGTGTGTGATATGCCGCTTCTTACTCCGACAAGGTTGTCAAAGATCATCTCATCGTTGTAATTTAACTCTGCAAGCTGAATGACCATAAGGGACCTGTAACCGCATGGATCAAGGTTTGGATCTGAGAATGCCCATGCGACATCGTCTTTTCCAAGAATTTCATACCAGTTGTCAGCAGTTACTTCATCTGCATACTTGCTCTTGTCTGTGTAGCAGAGAACCATTCTGTTCTTTGCAAATGTCACATACCAGTCTGCATAGTCAGGAACCATCAGACCAGGAATAAGTGAATAGTCAGCAGATGCATAGACATCAGCAACCTTTCCAAGCTCAACTATCTCCTTTGCAAGCTTTGTGCTGCCGCCTGCATAGAGCTGTACATCGACATCAGGACATTCAGCCTCGTAAGCTGCTTCCATCTGCTCCATAGGACTTGCCAGACTTCCGGCATGGAATACCTTAAGAGTAGTCTTTTCAGATGCTGACTGAGCCGCGGTTGGCTGCTCAGTTGCCTGTGCCGTTGATGCCTCTGTGGGTGTTGCAGCCGGAGTGTTATCTCCTGTGCCTGTGCATCCACACATCATGACTGTTGCACATATCAGTGCAGCAACCAGAAAAAATCCCATAAACTTTTTCATAATGTAAATTTTAGACTGTTTACCTTTTATTATCTTTTGATTCTAATTTTTTTGAAACAATGATGACGGTGATAAAAATAAGACAGATTCACATTTTTCCCATAACAAATACCGACCTGGGTTTAAATGAGATCATAACATCATCCCCTTCCTCAAACCCGCTTCCCTCATACTGCTCCCAGGTAACCATAGCGCTGATCCTTATCCCTGCATCAATATCAGCATACATCATCCTGCCCTGCCGGTGAATGCCGGCAATTTTTCCGGGGAGCATATTTCTGCCTTTTATCGGTTCTGCCCTGTGGTTATGAACAGTGATCTCTTCAGGCCTGATGCAGAATGTCACCCTGTCACCGAATTTAAATTCACTTTTAACGATAAGAGTCACATTTCCGGATTTTAAGGTACCATTGACCCCGTCGCTGTACTTTTCCTTAATAGTCCCGTAAAAGACATTATTAATTCCAATAAAACGTGCAACATTCTCATTGCCCGGCCTTGAGAATATCTCATCCGGAGTTGCAATCTGGAGGAATCTGCCATCCATCATGACACCGATTCTGTCTGAGAGCCTCTGCCCCTGAAGCATGTCATGGGTTGACATGACAATCGTGGTTCCGTATTCCTTATTGTAATGCAGGATCAGATCTTCAATCTTTTCCGTATTTACAGGATCAAGACTTGCCGTTGGTTCATCAAGATACAGAACATCCGGTTTGGAGACAATTGCCCTTGCAAGGGCAACTCTCTGCATCTCCCCTCCGGAAAGTGTCCTGGCACTTCTCCCGCCATACCCTGACAGTCCAATCTCATCAAGTGCCCGGCTTACAGTTTCATTGATATCAGTTTTACTGTAACCACGGTATTTAAGCCCGATTGCAATATTGTCAAAGACATTCATATCAAAGACAGCAGTCTTCTGAAAGACCATAGACATACGCCTTCTCACTTCCACAGGCGTTTTTTTTCCGGAAAAAAGGTCATTGCTGTCAAAAAAAATCTGACCGGACGTTGGCCTTTCAAGAGTATTGAGAATTCTTAAAAGGGTCGATTTACCCTGCCCTGAAGGGCCGATTATTGTGAATATTTCACCCTTATTTATATCGGCATAAACACCTTTTAAGACATTATTGGCCTCAAAACTTTTATGGATATTATCAATCTCAATCATATTGTTCAACTCTGCTGAAATCTGGATACAATCATGGTGACAGTCAGTGCAATAAGCAGGAGAATAATTCCAAGTGCAACCGAGAGTGAAAAATTGCCTATATTGGTCTCAAGTGTAATTGCGGTTGTAAGAATTCTTGTGTGGCCCTTTATATTGCCTCCAATCATTATTGCCGCACCGACTTCCGATATCGCACGTGAAAAACCCATAATTACGGCGGACATTATTGCAAATCTCGCCTCAAGAATCATTGATGAGAAAAACTGGCCTGTTGTTGCCCCAAGAGAGACTATTGTGTCACGTATTGTTGAATCAAGGTTTGAGAGGGCAGATATTGTAAGCCCGGTAATTATCGGAAGGATCAGTACAACCTGTCCAAGCATAACCCCTGTAGAAGTGAATAAAAGATCAAGAAACCCCAGAGGCCCGTTATTGGAGAGGATCATATACATCACAAGGCCAACAACCACAGTAGGCAGGGCATATAATGTCTGGATAACACTGATCAGAGTTTTCCGGCCATAAAACTCATTAAAGGCAATATAAATTCCCAGAGGAATACAGATTACCGATGCAATAAGGGTTGCACTGAGAGTAATTGTGAGAGTTCTTAGTGTGATATCCACAACATCAGGATTCAGGGTGATTATCATCACAAAGGCCTGATAAACACCCTCAGCAATGTAATTCATAATATCAACCCTCTCATTTCAGTAAAACATTAAAGAATATTAATATGTCCCTGATAAAAAACAAAAAAAATCCGGGAATCCCGGAATCATTGTTCATGCAAGCGGTGCGGAAATCTCGTCCTGTGTTACACCTGAAGGTGAGAGCACATCCAAAGCGCCCATTGCAGGGAAGAAGAGAGGCTGACCGTAATCTTTTACGCCAAATACCTTAATTTCGTCCTGAACATCATCAGTAATCAGGTAGTTAACCCAGTCCTTTCCGACTTCAACATTGGTGTCAGAATATTTATCCGGATTTACAAGTATAGCGCCGTAGATGTTAATCAGGTCATCGCCTTCATTTACAAGTTCTGCAAGGTTGATGGTTCCGTCTCCCTGATATTTAAGGTAGGTCCCGATATCGGTTAGAGTGTAAGCGTCCATCTCGTCTGCCATTGTGAGTGTGCCGCCCATTCCTGTGCCGGCCTCAACATACCAGTCTTCTTTTACCCAGACAGGTTCATACTCGGCATAGTCATAGCCTGCTACAGACCAGAGTGCCTTCTCTTTGCCGTGTGTTCCTGAACTGTCGCCACGGGAGACAAACTTTACACCTTCAGCACCTCCACTGCCTTTTGTAAGAATAGTCTCAAGTGCTTCTGTCGGGGCCATGCCTTTAATTCCGGCAGGGTCACTCTCAGGGCCTACGATTACGAAATAATTGTAGCCAAATACCCTGCGGTCAGTGCCTGAGCCGTCTTCAATAAATGCATTTTCCCTTGCACGGTCGTGAACCATGATGAGATCAACATCACCGTTTGCCCCGTATTCAAGGGCTGTTCCGGTGCCTACTGCTGTAATCTTAATGTCAACGCCGGTATCGTTCATGAACTCTCCTGCGAGCTGATCAAGAAGACCTGTTGCATAAAGACTTGTTGTGGTTGCAATAAGCAGTTCGTTGTCTGCGTACTCTTTCTGGGCAGTTTCGGCCGGAGCCGGAGTTGCTGTCACAGTCTGCTCTGCGGTTGCAGTGGGAGTTGCAGTCTGTGCTGAACCATCAGTTCCTGTACATCCTGCTGTAAGCATCACAGATGCAAATGCAGACAGAAGAAGAATTGCCAGAACCTTAAAATTCTTAATCTCCATCACCTGAATATTTGTCTGTAAGTAATTAATATTTGTTTTGAAAAAATTTGAAATATTAATGAAACCTGATTATCATCGATAAGAAATAGAGAAAAGTTCACAATAAATCATAAATTTTTACTACAAATAATTAATAATTAAAGCAGAACATACATAAAAAAACTACCAGCCAGACTGCACATTAATGGCAGCACAATTCTCAGATAATAAAATAACAGGAAAAACCCGTATATTACCCTTAAAAAAAGATTATAGATCGAGAGTTGTATTATAAACAGTTATTCCGGATTTCTCATACGGCTCAACAGTTACAATACTTTCCTTAAAGACTGTGCGGTTATACACGATCCCAACGTCATAACTGCCAATCGGTATATATTCAAATTTATGCGGGGTTTTAACACCGGTATAACTCCCTTTCAGATAGATCATACTGTCGGGAGGACTGCTGTCAATAAACAGGCTGCCGTATGAGTACTCATCAAGCATGAAATCATACTCTGAATCCCTCAAATCTCCGGTGTTTACGAACCGTAAATTCTCCCCTTCCGGATAATAGCCGGCTTTTGACACCACAAGAGTGTGATGCCCTTCTGTAATCCCACCAATTGTGCATGGAGTTTTTAAGCCTGTGTTATGGCTGTCTATTGTAACAGAAGCACCATCAGGCTCTGTTGTCACAGTGATACTGCCGGCAGTATCCTTTAGGCCGGAATTTCCGATATTTATTGCTGAATTCTCCTCCCGATAACCGGTATTAAATGTATAAAATACTCCGTCCTTTTCCACAGTAATAAATGTCCCGCTCTTCTCCAGGTTTACTTTTGAAGGGAAGGGGTACTCCGGATATTCGCCTTCAATCAGGAAGACAGAGTCTTTAAAGTATTTTGACTGAACTGTAACCGGAACTTTCTGTGTGAAAACCTCAGGCTCAAGCTTTACGTAACTATCCTCACCTGCAATGACAAATACAGTCTTCTGTGCTGATTTGGCTGCATCTGAAGCAGTCACCTTCACCTTATGCGAGCCCTCTTTCAGACCGTAAAAATAATGTGGGGTTGAGAAATCTGTCTTTACACCATTTAGTATAATATCAAGATTATCCGGATAAGATGTCACATAAAGGCCTCCTGTTGCTTCGGAAGATATATTCTCACCAGGAAGTTCACCTGAAGGAGTGACCGGATCTGTTATTTCTGTTATCCCTGCTGTTTCAGGCACCTCATGCACTGCATCGGCCTTTGAGGAGTCACTTTTAAGCCCTGCCGGTTCAGACTGGTCAGCTGCTGTATCAGGCTGTGCAGAGAAGAACCCTCCGAAGAGTGCGGTAATGAAGCTTAATATGCCGCCATCATCCTGTGAGAGAGAATCTGCATAATCCTCCTCTTCTCTGCCTATCTCTTCTTTTTCAGCCGGAAGCTTACCGGACTGAACGGAAATGGCAGGTGCTGCATCTGATTCTGGGGTGCCCTGACTTTCCCCGGATGCACCGGAAGTCTCCTGTGCAGCACCTTCCTCACCAAACGTAAAGCTCAGTTCTGATCTCTGATTCATTTTAATACTGACGTTGGAAGACTGCGGTTCATAACCATCCCTGTAAACCGTAACGGTATGGTTTCCGGAGATTATATCTGTAATCAGGGAATTGGTATGCCAGAGTGTATCCGTACCGTCTATGAAGATGTCAGCCCCGTCAGGAATTGATGAGACAAAGCATGAGCCTGATCCACGGGTCATGTTATATCCCTTTTCAATGATATATCCGCTTTTGACAGTCACGGTCTCAGGCCCTGCGGTCTCATATTCGTCAAGTTCAAGGGTTATGACATAATCCCCTGCCGGAAGATCAACAAATGACGCATTCGTTTCCTGTCCGGAATACACCCCGTCCAGGTAAACTTTAGCCCCTTCAGGAATGGAGGAGATATTAAGGTTTCCGACTTTGGGCTTCCAGCTCTCTGATGAACTTGAACGGTCAGAGCCGTAATCAAGTTTTCCGGAGGAAGAACCTCCCTCACCACCGCCTGAACCGACAATGTTTACTACATATCCGCTGGTGCCCTCACCTGAAACTCTGTTAGTCCATGATACTCCCGCACCCTGATTTGCCTGGTTCTCATCGCACCACCCATATGTGTTAAATGCGACAAGGCCGGAATCCAGATTTTCAATGGTGTATTCGACCTTTACCATGCCGTTGTCCGTCAGTCCTGAAAAACCGGAATTCTCACCCAGTGCTCCGACTTTCAGATCCACAAAGAAGATGTAAAACTCCTCATAATCCGACATATCCTGATCGCCATATATCGGATAGTTCAGAGGATCGTTATTCCCGGCAGGTTTCCACTTCTGAGGACCGTAGCCGAAGGAACTCAAAGTAAATGCCTGATCCACTGCTCCGGAGACATATTCAGTGTTACCGGGTGAAGGAGGCATATTCAGTACGCCTGTGGAGGGCCATTTATAGCCGCTCGAACGGATTTTAATTCTGAAGTCATCAGGAATCTGTTCTTCATCATCAGATGGTTTTCTAAGGGCAATCATGAGCAGCATGTTATTGAAAAAACCCCTGCCGCCGGTATCTGAGATGAAAAACGTTCCGCTCTGCATTGAAGTGGTTGTAAGCTGACCATAGTAATCAGAGGTACTTGTGGTCATATGTAATGCGTTTAAACCGCCTCCGTCGAATTTGATGTAATATCCACCCGAATTTGCGGTATTGATATTTACGTGCATTGCACCGGCAATAGGATTAGAGGGCAGATCTGCGGCAGAAGTGCATGAAACAAGCAGAGAGATCGTAAACAGAATTAAAAATGCTTTTTTCAGGAATTTTTTATCCGGATAACTTAGTAAATTAACAGTCATCGTAGAACCTCATAATATGAAAGATTTATCAGAATTATTTCTGTAAATACAACAATTACAGCGATAATAAAGTCATTTCTGCCAAAAGACGGAGGATTATATATACTGACAGAACTGCCGCCTCCATATCCCCTGCATTGCATGGCATCAGACACCTGTGAGGACCGGTTTAAAACTGTCACAGTCATGGGAATAAATAGTGAAAGTAATTTATTCCGGTTTTTAAACAATGAATTTCTGTCAAATTCAAGGCCTCTTGACCTCTGGGCATCCATTATCGCACGGGTATCAGCAGACAGTGTGGTTGTTGCCCTCAGGGCATAACCAAGGGAAAATGAAATTATTGGTGGAAATTTCATTAGCTGAAGACTTTTAACAAAATCACTGTACTTTGTAGTCAGAACAAATAAAAATGAAATTCCGGTCACTGAAAGAACCCTTAAACCAAGCAGCAGAGAATAACTGATACTGCCTTCACTCAATACAGCATTCAAAGGTCCTAAATTCACAGAATATATTATTCTGCCGGGATCTTCAGGACAGAATAACAGTTCAATAAATACTATAAAAATCAGCAGGGGGAGAATAAGTTTCATTGAACTGACCCATCCGGCCGGATTTCCGGATAGAAAAACCAGCAGAAGTACAGTTAAAAATACAGGCAACATGAGAAAAACACCTGATACAAGAAAAGCTGTCAGACTTACAGAGATCATAATAAGTAATTTAGTCCTTGGATCAAGCCTGTGGATAACAGAGTCACCGGGAATATATGCTACACCCGCCTTTTTTTTCACTGAAAGTCCCCCATATCTTTATAGCCAGCACCATACGGGGAATTATCAGTGTTCCCCGTAACATTGTGCAAAACCCCGTCTCTGAAAATGCAGACTTTATCCGCAAAAGAATAACCAAATTCGCGGTCATGTGTGAAGACTATCACTGTTTTACCCCGCCTTTTTAAGGACATAATTAACAGTCCAAGCCTCTCCTTAAGACTGAAATCAAGTCCAAGGGTTGGTTCGTCCATAACTACAACCGGAGTATCCGTCGCGAGGCAGCCCGTTATGGCAACACGCTGCTTCTCCCCGACTGACAGTTTTAAAGGACGGGCATCCATTCCAAGACGGAGAATATCAAGCATCTCCATAACATCCTCTGTATTTCTGTCAATACAGGCATAATCAGGGTATATATTCCTGGGACCAAATGTAACCTCCTCACATATGGTCTCTCCAAACAGCTGATAATCCGCATGCTGAGAGAGTAATGATACCTGCCGTGACGCCTCAGCAACAGTATAACCTGACAGATCTTCGCCATTCAGAATAACTGATCCGGACACCGGTCTTAAAAGTCCGTTGAGATGCCTGCCAAAAGTACTCTTACCCGAACCATTTGATCCAAAGATCACAGTAGCTTCTCCGGGAAAGAAATCGGCATTCAGGCCTTTAAGGACATATTTTATCTGTCCGGGATATGCATAAAACAGATTCCTGACCTTCAATGACGGGATCGGACGATTAATATTACGGATATTTAAACCCGGATTATTTTTACCACCCAATAATTCCGGGTAAAAAAGATTATCCGGAATATCTGTATGGCAAATGATCTCTTCTGAAGCACTCTTCCGGGACGGTCTGTACTTATCAGAATATTCTGCGGAAAAATATTCCCCGGCAGATATGTCGGAGACAATTTTTCCGTCTTCCAGAAGAACCGCTCTGTCTGCAAAAGAGTCAAGATGATCAATTCTGTGCTCAACCACCACTATTGCTGTGCCATATTTTTCATTTACCATACTCAGATATTTAAGAAGGCGTACTGCTGAATTACTGTCAAGTCCCGACAGTGGTTCATCAAGAAGAAGAAGATCAGGTTTCAGGGCAAGGACAGAGGCTATGGCAACTTTCTGTTTTTCGCCCCAGGAAAGTTCAGGAATCTCACGTCCCCTCAGGTTGCTTATTCCGAGAGCCTCTGTTACCAGATCAATTTCAGATTCTATATCTGCCGTATCCATACCTTTCTGTTCAGGACCAAAAGCAATCTCTGAATCAACATCGTTTGTTATAATCTGATGATCAGGATTCTGAAATACATAGCCGACTACCGATGAGATATCAGAGATGCTGTAATCTTTTGTATCCATCCCTCTGACATGAACACTGCCACGAATCAATCCTTTAACCGACCACGGGATAATCCCGGTTAATGCCTGAATTAGGGTTGATTTACCCGAACCACTGGATCCGGCTATGATAACCTTTTCACCACTGCATATTTCAAGATTGACACTACAAAGAGCTTTTTTTCTCTGGGAAACTGACCCGGAGTTATAGGAGAATGAAAAATCCTCAACTGAAATCAGAGGATGATTCATTATTTTCACCTACAAGACCTGCCCTAATGAGCCTCTGAATAATAAATGCAGATATTAACCCGCCAATAGCACCAAATACTATGTGCGTCACAGAACTGACACCAATTCCAAGTATAATGAAGAAAGGCTGTACACCAAGAACCAGCTGAATGGAATAATTTACAAGCATTTTAATTACATTTGCAAAAATACCCGTAATCACTGCGACCGCCACATTATCAAATCTGTAAGCAAATAAAACCGCGAACAGATCAGTTGCTGCACCTATGGAGAGGTATTTTACTAAATCAAAAACATGAAGTGCCCCTATTCCAAAAAAAGAAGCCAGAAGGCCGGATACAAGTCCTATGTAGAGTCCTGAACCGGGTTTTTTAACAAATGATACTCCGATTATCAGAGGAATTACCCAGAATGCACCGGAATGACCGGGCAGGTGAATCGGCAGCTTAAAAATAACTTTTAAGACAAATATCAGGGCACCACAAAGAGTCAGCAGCAATATTTCGTTCAGTGAAAAGTACTTCTCAATACGCAAATTCATTCCCTCCTCACAAAAGAGGTCTCAATATCAAGCCTGAAATCATCAGGCTGCACCTCACTGACACAGACGACAATAAGCAGATCCTCAACAAGACTGCCTCCCGTATGGGTAACATAAAAACTTCCGGACTGCTCTGTAGTCTCAATAACTCCACCCTTTATCCTCTCCTGAGTATTCTCATCGGTAATGTGAAGAGAACCGGCACCACCTGAAAGAGGATCAAAATATATGAAATAGTAATACTCCTCCACACCCTCATCAGTATCATACTCACCCGGAGGAAGAACAGCCACATTATTCCATGAACTCATCGGGGAAGATTCCGGAAGAGAAGTGCCGGCAGCAGAACTTCCGGTAACATAATACGAAGAGGAGCCATAGCCGTCCTGCTGATTTGTCCTGCATTTCGCAGTTACATCAAAACCGATAACATGAAAAGCCGCCGTTCCGGCAAGGTTTTCAAATGAATAATTCACAAGCACATTCCCCCTCCTGTGAAAGGATGGGTTGCCGCCGTATGGTGTTGCATTGGCCTTTACAAACATCAGGTACCATTCATTCTCCCCATAAGGGGTATTTGAGATATTCAGCGGAGTCTTATACGGCCTCCACTCCTGCGGCCCGTAATTAAAATCGCTCCGGTAAAAGGTCTCCTTCATCCCGGCATCAGAAAGAGGGGTTATCTTATCAGGGCTTATACCCTTTACCCACTCCTCACCGCCGACCTGAAGGGCAAACATAGATCCGGCAAAGAGAATCAGAACCACAAAGGCGATTCCGACTCTTCTCCTGAATATCTCTGTCCCGGTCATCCTCTCTTAACAGCGTGATACTTACCGTCTATATCCTCCACAAAGAGGATTTTCCGGCCATCAACAGGACAGGGCTTTGCAGATTTTCCTTCCTCAATAATGATCCTGCCTTCCTTCACTTCCCCTCCGTGAATGTTAAATACAGCATCAATTCCTGCTTCAATGAGACTGTCAACATCAGCCGGTCCGGTCATATCCCTTACACCACCACACAACAGGTACCTGCCGTCATTGCCGCCTTTTGCAAGTCCAAGCCCGGCCATTGTCCCGATGACACCGTCTTCAGTACCGCCAAGCCCCTCAAGACGAATGCCGAGATTTTTTGCAATACCCCTTGCCTTCTCCTGGTTTAAGACAACCCTCTGTGCATCCCTGCCAAAAGCGATCAGCGGCGGGATGACCTCATCAGCACATGCCACTGCAAGACCGGGATCGCTCCCCTCAACAAAATCATTGAGCATGCACTCTTTTGCAGTCTCAAAGAGCCACTCCTTGTCATCCGTCTCACGTGCCTCAACATGAATCACAGCACAGCTGTTATGCGATGTAAATGGAATATCCTCATGTACAAAGAGCTGATGCCGGGTTATCCCGTCCACATGAAACTCCTTCATAATCGCTGCCGCAGTATCCCTTGCAAGTTTTCCTGTACCGCGTGAATTCAGATTGTCAGTGTCATCCATAGCAACAAAAATTTTCATTTATACTATCTCCAAATAATCTTTTTACTTCCTTCTGCCGGTATTTTCATATTCTCTTCTTCTTAATGCTGCAAATGATATGAGTGCAGTCACACAGACTGCACCAATTACCGAAAGCCAACCTCCGAAGAGAAGACCTGATGGTCTGGCAGGAATTTCTTTATTCTCTTTTTCAGAAACAGAGTTACCATCACCGGATGACTGTTCTGATTCTGTTAGACCTGATTTTACAGTCTCAGCCGGAACTTTCTCTCCGGCAGAGGCATCACCCTTATGCAGAACTATTGCAAAGTTCCCAAGCGAGGCACTGTCAGCGAAGAATTCATATGAACTGCCTCTCTCACCATCATAAACAGTGGAGAGGCTCTGCCATGACTCTTCATCAGCATTATAATAAACAAGCTCAGTCAGTTCAGGATCATATCCGCCTGTAAAAGCACTCTTATCAACGGCAAAACTGAGAGTTGTTCTCTCAATCTCTGACGGATCTGCCTTGTAAAGCGTTACGCTGATATACTGGTAAACATCTCCGGACGGCTTCACTGCTCCTGAAGGCATCCTGCCCTTTTCTGCGGTGAGCATAATCTCCTTTATATCAACTTTTGCAGCAACGGAGATCTCAGATATAGCCGTCTCGTCAATTATGAAATCAACTTCCTCTCCGGCAGTTACTCCCTTCTTAAATACAACTCCGACTGAACTTGATCCACCACCGCCGCTGCTGCCTGATGAACCTGTATCTCCTGATGGCGTGGGAGCAGAGACGGATGACAGGCCGAAGAGTGAAAGACCGGACGGGCTGTAGCCGTAAAAGGTGTAAACACCATTAACCGGACCTGTAAAGGTTGTCGAAAGCACCTGGCCGTCACCGCTGTCAGCAATTCTTAAAATGCGGACTGCTGAAGGTCCGCCATGTGCATCAACCCACCCGGAACCTATTCTCATAGTTACATTTGCATTGTTTACAAGACCATCAAATCCTGCTGATTTTACAATACGAAGTGTAAATGCAATATCTCCGGGATTTAGTCCGCCGGCAGAGACAATGGATGAGAATACGGATAAATCACCTGCCGAAACAGTTCTGTTTACAGAGGAGTTTATTTCAGATCCCGGAGAAAGTCCGGTCAGGTTCACTGATACAGAACCTCCCGCTGCACCTGTACTGTTGAAATTAGTTCTAATCTCTGACGTAACAATCTCAACCGAACTTATATCACCCGTTATCGAGCCGATGTTTCCACCCGGAGGATTGACTGTGTTTATGATTATATCAAAGCCGTTCTCTGAAAGCCTTATGCTGTTGCCTGATACTGTGGCATGTCCTGAACTGTTGTCAACTACCACAGACTGTGAACCGGGAACACCAATGAATGTGCACTCCGGAGGGTTGAGCGGAACGTCTTCAGTAACATCTCCGTTATAATCACCGTTCAGATAATAACTGCTGAATTCAGATACAAGCGGGTAATTATCAGTTACACCGTCTGAATAAGGACTGTCGGCGATGCCGTTTCCGTCAGAATCAGTCTTATCCGCACCAGTCCAGTAATTGCCAAGGAAGGAGGAACTCTGCCGTCCTTTATAGACATAATTCTTTACGACATCAGTGGTGTTGTAGAGATTTCCGGAACCCTCATCCTTTGGCCCCTTTCCTTTTGAGAAAGTGTTTTCACATACCCGGTTATCCCCGCATTCGGCAGATTTTACCGAGAACATCCTCTTCTTATCGGAGTTCAGGCTGACTGTATTGAAGGATATAAGATTCCTGTCCGAATCTCCGTCTATAACAATACCGACACCGTCACCACCGACCGAATTGTTGGTAACTGTGCAGTCTGAGGCATTATACAGGAAAATACCGCCGGAATCCGATTCATCTGAAACATTTGAAACCGTAAACCCGTCAAGCAGAATCCCATCTGCATTCAGGAAAAATCCCCTGTAACCGGCAGACTGAACTGTCACTGCTCCGGCACCGTTCTCAGAGCGGACTGTCAGGTTTTTGCGGATACTGACCGATTCATAGTATGTCCCGTCCCTGACAATGACCCTGTAACCCGGATTTGCGGCATCGACCGCCGACTGAATCGTCCTGAAATCCTCATCAGGGCCGACATAGAATGTATCCCCTGCCGGAATTGAAGAACCGAATGTATAGTTGCAGACCGGTGAAATTAGCGGATAGCTGTCAGTTCCGACATCAGGAATTTCATATGCAGAGGAACCGATACCGGGCTTATCCCCGGAAACACCGGCATAACCTTTCCAGAAATTTCCCACCTTTGAACTGCCCTGATAGACTTCAGAACCGTCCGAATAGGTGTACTGCCATATATCCTGTGTATTCCAGAGATTTCCTGACGACTGCCCTGCTTTCTTCAGATTTCCGGATAAAAAGGAATTGCGGAAAATTTTATTCGCACCGGAATTTTTCTTGATAGAAAGGGCATAGTGATCAGCAGACTCCGGGCAGCTGATAACATTACCGGAAACTGTATTGTTATCTCCGGAATTGAAATATATTCCGTCTGAATTTCCGGAGATCACATTATTATGCAGGATACTGTCAGATGCTGAATTGAACCTTACTGCAAAACCGCCTGTGGTTCCGTCACCGGACGCACCTGTTATATTAAAGCCGGAAACATTTACAGAATCTGCATTGAATACAAATCCGTCAGTATTTGCCGGAAGTCCCGATAGATCGAGAACTGTTTTATCCGGCCCGTTTTCAGAACGTATAAAGAGAGTTCTTGGAATATCCACACTCTCTGTGTATATGCCGTCTCTTACAATAATTTCAGTTCCTGCGTGGGCAAAGGTTACTGCATCCGATATTGCTGTATAATTGCCGCTTCCGTCACCAGCAACGTAAAGGGGAGATACGGCCGGAGAGACAACGATCCGGCTCTTCCCGGTTATGCTTCCGTTTGATGCGGTTACATTGCATATACCCCGGCTGACTGCCGTAAAGAGGCCGTCTGAATTTACAGATCCTACAGTGGCATCATCAGACTGCCAGTCAAATATTACACCCGGAATCTCATTGCCGCCCTGGTCCAGACCCTTTGCAGTCATCTGAAGGCCAGATGCAGGTTCAACCACCGATGATTCCGGAGAAACAGTTACAGAAGTCAGTTTAGGAACAAAGAGGGACCAGACCGAATATCCGCTGACTGATCTTCCGGACTCATCATTGAGCCTGTTGGTCCACTGCACAGTCTTATCCACACTGCGGGTGTCAAGCTCAGGCATCTTTGCGTAGGCATAGACATTGAATGCTGCATAACAGTCATCAAGATTGCTGAATTCATAACTGACCTTCAGTGAACCACTGTTCTTAAGTGAAGTATAACCAAGTTTCTGAGCATTTAAAACTCCGGCATTCAGATCAATGAACATCAGCTTAAATGAATTGCCGGCATCTGAAACATCCTGCCCGTAGTAAAGCGGATAATCGGAGGAATTGTAAAGTTTCCAGTTCTGCTTTACGTTATTTCCACCATAAACGGAGAAATTATCCTTATTAAAGTCTGCATTCAGACAGTCCTTCACATAAGTGACCTCGCTCTCTACAGGAGGAATATGTCCGGTTGAATTGGGTGTCCACTGTAAACCGTTGCATCTGAGATTTACTGAGAAATTATCACTTACAGAACCATTTACAGCCAGAAGAAGAAGAATGTCATCTTTATAATTCATCCCCCCCGTATCTGTGATATAAAAAGATCCTGACATCTCCGCAGTCCGGGTAACCTGCCCGTAGGAGTCAGTATAATCATCAGTAATATGCAGGGTATTAAGGCCCGCATTTTCAGGGAACCAAAACCAGTATGTCCCGTTGCCCCAGTCATCAAAGCGGGGATCATTTGCAGTCTGAATATACAGATTGTTATAATCAGGCAGAGAGGCACTCTTCGCCCCCACTGACTGAACAGATATAGACAATATAAATATTACAGCCAGAATTTTTAGTACCGGAATAAACGAATTAAATCTTTCAGAAACCATGAGAACCAACCGAAGTTAAACAAGTATGAGATATAAATAATTTTGAAATAACCAATAACTCTCTATTTCAGAAACCATATAAATCCTCACATTTAATGTCAGAATTTATTTTTGAGTTAAATTAACTACATTTACAACATGGTGCCAAACATAAATCAGATCCTGCCACAGGACATGATAATTTCATAAATATTTAACTTCAATAACTTATCTGTGAATTTAATGCCGGAAGATAAACATAAAAGGCCAAAGATAGATGAAAACATCACGGATAAATCTCCGGACAGCTATTCTGAGAAACTTCTCCTCCTCGAATCAGAGATAAAAAAAGTAATAATCGGACACGAGAGTGCAATCCGGGAATTAATAATAGCCTTTGCAGCAGGGGGCCACGTCCTTTTGGAGGGAGTTCCCGGCATTGCAAAGACACTGCTTGTAAAGACACTCTCCGAATGTACAGGCTGCAATTTCAGCAGAATACAGTTTACACCAGACCTTCTTCCGGCTGACATCACAGGCACAAAAATATACAGATTTGAGAAGTCATCCTTTGAAACGGTAAAAGGGCCGGTATTCTCAAACATAATACTTGCCGATGAGATAAACCGTGCCCCGCCAAAGGTCCAGTCCGCACTTCTTGAAGCGATGCAGGAGAAGCAGGTTACAATACAGGGCGACAGGCACGGCATAACTCCGCCTTTTTTTGTCCTTGCAACACAAAACCCAATAGAATCAGAAGGCACATACCCGCTGCCTGAGGCGCAGACTGACAGATTTATGCTCAAGCTGATGATGAACTATCCGTCAAAAGAGGAAGAGATTCAGATTATCAGGAATTTTACAGGCGGCATCAGCCCGTCCCCGGAAAAAATAATAGATAACAGCGGCATTCTGGAGATACAGTCAGAAATAAGAAAGATATACTGCGGTTCTCCTGTTGAAAATTACGCAGCGGAGATCGTTGATTCAACAAGGCACCCGGAAAAATACGGAATAACGCATAAAGACTATATCGAATTCGGGGCATCACCGAGGGCATCAATAAGTCTGATATTATCCGCAAAGGCAAAGGCAATGATGGAGAAGAGGGATTATGTCATCCCGGACGATCTAAGGGAGATGGCCCGTCCGGTTCTGAGACACAGAATAATCCTGAATTATAAGGCCGAAGCAGACGGGATCAGTACAGAAGAGATAATTGATGAGATTCTCTTAAAGGTGAAGATCCCTTGAACTCCAAAGATGAAGAGAGTTTTTCATCATTTGCCGGATATTCCGTAAAAGATTGCCTGGAGATTGTCAGCAGAATCAGAATAATCAGCCGCAGCCGGACCGAGAGAACACAGACGGGCATTCACAGTTCACTATTCAGGGGAGGCGGCATCGATCTTGCAGATATAAGAGAATACGAGTACGGCGATGACATCAGATCAATGGACTGGAAGGTCACTGCAAGATACAGAAAGCCCCATGTAAGAATATACCACGAAGAGCGTGAGAGGGCAGTATATCTGATGATCGACCGTTCGGCATCCTCCTCCTTCGGGACAGAGATCTCAAAGGACTTAAAAATCCTTGAGATCTCAGCGACAATAATTTACTCATTACTAAAAGACGGGGATGCCTCAGGCATTCTCTTATTCACCGATGAAATAGAGAGATTTATTCCGGCACGCAAGGGAAGAAGACACTCCGCACTGGCCATAAACACAATAATCTCGCATAAAACAGCTTCCAGGAGAACAGACATAAAGAATGCCGCAGAATTTCTCCTCTCAAGACTTAAACGGAAGAGCCATATTATAATCATCTCAGACTTTGACTCACCTGATTTCTCAGAGGCCATATCAATCCTTGGAAAGAAGCATGACGTTCAGGCAATAAGAGTATCAGACAGTCATGAAACTGAACTGCCGGACATTGGCCTGGTGGAGATCTCAGATCCTGAAACAGGTGAACAGATGATGATCGATACATCTGACAGGTATTTCAGGGAGAGGTACAGGGAGATAACAGAAGAATACCAGAGAGATCTCTCACAATTATTCAGAAAGAACAGAATTCCGGAGTTAAACATTATAACATCCGACCCTTACAGGGATCTTCATCTGAAACTCTCAGCATTTTTCCGGAGAGCAGCATAAATGTCCGGATTTTACCACCCGGAATTTCTGGCAGGACTGCTCCTTATACCATGCCTGATTTATTACTACATATACCACGAAAAGCACAGCCGGCGCAGGTCACTTGAATTTTCAAAACTCTCCTTTGCAAAGGCAGCAATGGCAAGGGATACAAATCCGGCATCGAAGTATTTCGGCCCGAAAAATACTGTACTTATTCTCCTCCTGCTGGCATCCGGACTTATATTTATCGGACTTGCAGGGCCGCATATGCCACTTGAAACTGAAAAAGAGGGAGTAAATGTTGTCCTTGCAATGGATGTCTCCGGGAGCATGCATGCAACCGATTATAAACCCGACAGGCTTGAGGTGGCAAAAGAATCTGCTCTCACACTGATAGAAAGCCTTGGAGAGAAGGACTTTGCCGGGGTTGTGACATTCAGTTCCGGAGCCGCATCAGCTGCCTACCTGAGCCCTGACAAGGAAAAAACCGGCAGAAAACTGATGGCAGTAAGCATAAAAGACGGGAATACAGCAATTGGTGACGGTCTTGCACTTGCAGCCGATATGGCAGACTCCATTCCTGACAGAAGAAAAGTTGTCATACTGCTATCTGACGGTGAAAACAATGCAGGAGGCATCACCCCGCAGGAGGCCATATCATTTGCAGAAAACCGGAATATTCAGGTATTCACCATCGGCCTTGGATCAGACGAACCTGTATTATATGACTATGACACATTCGGAAATCCCCTCTATGCCAATCTGGATGAAGAGGTGCTGAAAAATATCGCAGAAGAGACGAACGGCAGATACTTCAGATCAGTAGATGAAGAGACACTTAGTGAGATATACTCAGGCCTTAACCAGGCAATAGTCCGTGAGGCAGAGGAGACTGACATAGATTACATATTTTATCTGCTTGCTGCGGTCGCACTGATTGCCGCCATACTGAAAGCATTCGGAAGGAGGCAGGCAATCCCTTGAAATCTCCGTCCTTCCTCCTCATACTGCTGCTCACAGCAGCACTCTCAGGAACCGCATGTGCAGAAGAGGCTTTATTCATCTCAACCGACTCTGCACATTACGGTTTTTCAGCAGATGAGGAGTCACAGATACCTGTTAAAATAACAAACAGTCTTGGGAAGGATATTCCCGGAACCCTTGTGGTGAAGGTGAAAGACCCAAAAACCGGAGAATACTCATCCTCACAGAGAAAGCAGGTCACGGCATTTTCAGGAGAGGAGACCTATTACGTCTCAGCCGGAAATTCCGGGGAGGAGAGAGATCTCCTAATAGACATATCGTTTGAATACGGAAATTCACCCGTATACAGCTCAGAACTGAACGGAATAAGCATAAGCTTCAGCAGCAGTCCGGCAGAATACGAAGAGGACAACGAACGAAATTCAGCGCCTGTAAAAGGAACTTCAGAGATAAAGGCAGACAGTCAGGATAAACCGTCATATTCTTCCGGAAACGCGGATGATGAAATCAATGCCGCTGAAGAGTACTCAGACCCATCCGCACTGAAAAAAACAATGATGGAGGAGGAGATAGAGAAAGAGTTCAGAAAAAACGCAGTCGTCAGAGCAGCATATAACAACACAATACTTCAGGGAATAAACAGTTCACTGTATGAACAGAATTTCTCAAAGATATCATTTGCAGTAAACCCCGGAGGAAGAAACTCAGGTTATTTCTATTCGGCATACATTAACAGCAATGACGGAATCGTTTCAGTATCCGGCACTGTGGATGAAGGAAAAGTAACAGAGATTCTTGAAGAGACAAACGCAACAATAATTCTGCCACATGATTTCCAAAAAAATACAACACTGGCAGATATAATATCGGAGACAGAGTCAGATGGATTTGAAAAGTCCGGCACTGAAGTAAACATTTCATTATACAGCAGCAGTTCAGCAGTCCATTCAGAATTAAAACTCACATACAAAATGGGCATATATTCAGCAGAAATACATGCAGTATCAGAGAACGGAAATGTAACCTCAGTCACTCTGAAAAAAGATGATGTGGTGCCCTTCTACATACTGTCCATACTGATACTGATTTTCACCTCTGCCAATGCCATTGCAGTCTATATCTATTATTCAGTAATAACCGGATACTCCGGTAACACCCGGAAAGAAACGCCCTCACCCAAAAATACGGACAGAACCGAACCTGATCTTCTGAAAAATGCGGAAATACTCTTCATTCATGGACATAAAAAAGAGGCGGTCTGTATGGCAGTGAGAGCACTCAGGAGAAGTGTCCCGAATGAATTTTCAAATGGCGAAGAGATCTCGGACAGGGAATGCAGAGAACGCCTGCGGTCAGACGGACAACCCGGAATAAATGATACAGTTATCAGAATCATAAAATCCTCAGAAAGACAAAGATTTTCAGAAGAGGAGATTACAGAAGAGGAGTTTAAAACCCTCCTTGATGAGATTAAATCAGTAATTCCGGCACAGCAGACGGAAATTACAGCAGACAATAAACATAACAATAAATCTCAGATATAAAAAACGATCAAAGAGTATAAATTACCAAAAAAAAGAAAACCGGAAAATTCCGGCATGTAAGAGCGGTGTCATTGTGGCATTGCCAACTTTATCCCATTTTAAGATCTTTTAATCCCGTAATATTTACAGGGTCGGCAAAATAAAATATATTTTAATTGAACTTAACATTTGCGATTATAAATTCAATAAATTTAACAAAATAGACAAATCGATCATGTAAACAACAACCCCACAATAGACAACCACATTACATTCATGAAAAGTTCAGACATAACGATAAACTATTCTGATCAAAAGATCAGATACAGTATATGGACGAAGAACTGAAAATAAAAATCGCAAAGGCATTTGAAGAAACCGGCATCACAGATACGATCCAGTGCCAGCAGGCATTTGACATCTGTGAAAAATATGACATAAGAAAGATCGACATTACAAGATTCTGCAATGCAAACAGTGTAAAGATCAGAAAATGTCAGCTGGGCTGCTTTAAATGAGCCTGTTTTTATCACTAAAATCAGTAGAATCTGCAAAAATCACATTAAAAAGCATAGCCGGAAAAAAAGAGACAGAGATAACAGATCTCACAGAATCCCACAGAAGAACACTGGCAGAGGATATTACCTCTCCAATGGATCTTCCGGGTTTTTCAAGATCTATAGTTGACGGTTATGCGGTCTTTTCCAGAGACACGCTCGGCGCATCAGAATCACTCCCCGCAATGCCTGACTACACAGGCAGGGTTGAGATGGGTCAGCCCGCAGCATTTGAGATCAAGCCGGGCAGCTGCGCATATGTCCCGACCGGAGGAAATGTTCCGGATGGTGCCGATGCCGTTGCAATGATTGAGTACTGTGAGGAGATAGGCGATCAGGTGCTCATCTACCGGCCTATGGCAGACGGTGAAAACATCGTCTTTGCCAATGAGGACTTTGCAGAATCTGAAGTTGTCTTAAAGGCAGGAACCACCCTGAGGCCGCAGGAATGCGGGGTGCTTGCCGCGCTCGGTTTTTTAAAAATCAGCGTATTCAGAAGACCGGTTGTCGGTATCATCTCAACCGGAAACGAACTTGTTCCTGTCGGGGAAGTGCCCGGATTCGGGAAGGTAAGGGATGTAAACTCGATGCTCTGTTCAGGCTTTGCAGAGAAGCACGGCTGCATACCTAAGAGATACGGCATTGTCGCAGACGACAGGCAGACACTATTTTCGGCTGTAAAAACAGCCGCAGAAGAGTGTGACATCGTTCTCATCTCCGGGGGCAGTTCCAAAGATCTCAGGGACAACACATCACTGATTATCGATGAACTCGGAGAAGTCCTGATACACGGCATTGCCATCTCACCCGGAAAACCGACCATAATCGGAAAGGCACTTGAAAAACCTGTAATCGGACTGCCCGGACATCCGGCATCCGCCTACGTTGTCCTGCACATACTCATATCAGAACTGCTTGAGGCATACAGGGACCGGGAGGCGGAATTCTCAACGAAAAATATGACCCTTACGCAGAATATCTCATCAGCACAGGGTAGGGAGGACTACATCAGGGTTAAGATAACCCCTGATGGTGCAGTACCCGTATTCGGGAAATCAGGTCTGTTAAATACGCTCATCAACAGTGACGGCGTGTTAAAAATTCCGGCAGGCTCTGAAGGACTGGAAGCAGGAGAAAATGTTGAGGTGATTCTATGGTAAAACGCTATCTTGATATGGTATCCTTAAAAGAGGCAAAGGATACAATAAAGAGAGAATTTTCACTGATTCCCGGGAGAGAAAAAACAACTCTTCAGGACGCACCCGGAAAGATATCAGCAGGGCCGGTCTTTTCAAAGTACTCAGTTCCCATGCTTCACCTCTCTGCAATGGACGGCATAGCCGTAAAATCAGAAGAGACAAAAGGTGCATCTGAGGCAAAAACGGTCAGAATTACAGATTTTAAGAGAGTCAACACCGGAAATATAATCCCGTCCGGCTATGACGCAGTCATAATGATCGAAGACACCTGGGAGGCAGAAGGCGGATTTGCTATCAGGAAAGCAGCAGCACCGTATCAGCATGTACGGCCTGTCGGTGAGGATATAGGAGAATCTGAGATGATAATCCCATCACTGCACAGGATACGATCCAACGACACTGCCGCCCTTGCAAGCTATGGAGTCTCTGAAGTGGATGTTCTCTCTCTTAAAGCCGGAATTATACCCACAGGATCGGAACTGCTTGAACCGGGGAGCGAACTTGAGCCGGGAAAGGTGATAGACAGCAATTCCATCATGGCAGGCGCAATCCTTGGTGAAGCCGGCATCTGCTCCACCCGCTACCCGATTGTTGAAGATGATTTTGACCTGATCAAAAACGCCGTAAAGAAAGGCATTGCAGAGAACGACTTTCTCATCACATCAGCAGGCTCTTCTGCCGGAACAAAGGACCATACAGCAACCGTCATTGCAGAACTTGGTGAGGTTCTCATTCACGGCATAGCCATAAAACCTGGAAAACCGGCAATAATCGGCAGAATTGACGGTAAGCCCGTCATAGGTCTCCCCGGATACCCGCTTGCCGCCATGACCATCATGCGTGAGATAGTAATGCCGATGGCCGAAATGTACGGATTCAAAAGCCCTTACAGGTACAGAACCGACATCGAACTATCAACATCGCTTCATTCACCAATCGGAACCGATGAATTTGTGATGATGTCTGTCGGAAAGGTGGAGGGGCGCTATATCGGCGTGCCGATGTCAAGAGGAGCAGGAGTGCAGATGTCTGCCGTCAGGGCAAATGCATACATTAAAATTCCGGCAGAATCCGAAGGAATCTCTTCCGGAGAGAGAACAGAAGCGACATTTACCGTCACACCCGACCTTGCAGACAATTCATTATTAATTGTCGGCAGCCATGACCCATGCCTCGACTATCTTGCAAGCCTTGCATCAGAGAAGGGCATCCAGGTATTTTCTGTGCATTCCGGAAGCATGGGCGGGGTTTTGGCACTTAAGAAGAACTACTGCCATGCCGCGCCTGTACACCTTCTCTCAGATGACGGTGATTACAATGTCTCCTACATCAGAAAATATCTTCCGGATAAGGAGATCTCACTATTCTGTGTTGCAGAGAGGGAACAGGGCATTGCATCTGTATCAGGAGCCGGTTTTGATGAAATAACTGAACTAAGTTATGTAAACCGGCAGAAGGGATCAGGGACAAGAATACTGCTTGACTACATGCTTAATGAGCATGGCATCACCCCTTCAGCCGTCAATGGTTATGACAGGGAGATGACCACACACCTCGATGTCGCGCTTGCGGTTAAAAACGGTGAGGCGGACGGGGGCATGTGTGTATATAGTGCGGCAAAAGCACTCGGCCTGAAATTCAGTCCGGTTGCAAAGGAGAGGTATGAACTTGCAATTCCGGCAGAATCCATTCAGGACGAAAGGATTACCGCAATACTTGAGATAATAAAGAGTGACGAATTCAAATCACAGCTAACCTCCCTTGGCGGGTATGACACTGCAAATACCGGGGAGATCAGAAATATCTGATCTTTCCGGTTTTTAAAAACAGATAACCGGATCCATTGGTCAGGGAGAGCGACAGCCAGAACTTATTTCCACTTTTTTTCACCGGCATACTCCTGCGACTAAAGTCGTGGGCCTTCTGCCTGTTTTTTTCGTAAACTGAAGAAGTAACTGAAAACCCGGATCATCAGGAAGAAAATCCAGAACCTGAACAACCTGTCATCAGTCAGAGACAGAAAGGATTCTGCCCAAAGTCATTTCAAAATAATCAGAAATTATAAACAACATTTAATTAACAGACCACAATAATTAACATGTCAGACAAAACCACGTTTCTTTAATTTCAAACAAAGAACAAACCTTTAATTTAATTGCGAAATAAGTAGTTATTACTCAGCATTATAAATATTAAAATTCGGGATAATAACCGGAGAATCGGAGATCCATATGATATTTCACATGATTACCGGAAGAACTGTTAAACAGGGAGTGGGGGTGGAAAGAAAACTGTCGGCAGATTACAAAAAAGAGACATCTGCATGCAGAATGAATCCGCTCGATATGATGGATCTCGGACTTAACGAAGGAAATCATATAAAAATAATCAGCAATTACGGAGAAGTTGTTATGGCAGCAGTCGAGGACAACACACTAACAGCGGGCATGATATTCATAGCTTACGGCCCTTACTGCAATGTCATAACCTCCCATGAGACACATGGCACAGGAATGCCGGATTTCAAATCAACACCTGTCAGAATTGAAGAAACAGATGAGGATTTAAAAACGGTTGAAGAATTATTCAGAGATATGGGAGGTGTGACCCTGTGAAAATTACCGATGTTATCTGCCCATTCTGCGGATGCCTCTGTGATGACCTCACAGTTACCATTGAAAACAACGCAGTTGTCGGTGTAGATAACGGGTGTGCCCTTGCAGAAGCAAAATTCATGCACACCGACAGGCTGAACAACCCGATAATAAAAGACGGTGACAGATTCAGGGAGACAGGATATGACGAAGCAGTGGGCGAAGCGGCTGACATACTTAAAGATTCTGAAAGGCCGCTTCTCTTTGGATGGAGTGGAACACAGGGAGAGGCGCAGTGTTCAGGTGTACACCTCTGTGAGCTGTTAGGCGGCGTTATTGACAACACATCATCCATATGCCACGGCCCTTCCATTCTTGCAATACAGGAGGTCGGCCATCCGGGGTGCACACTTGGCCAGATCAAGAACAGAGCTGACCTGATCATCTACTGGGGCTGTAATCCGGTAGAAGCTCACCCCCGGCACATGAGCAGATACACCTATTATGCAGACGGATTTTTCCTTAATAATGCATTCAGGGAGAGAAAACTCATTGTCGCGGATGTCAGAAAAACAGAGTCTGCAAACCTTGCAGATGAATTCATACAGATAAAACCAGGCGGGGATTATGCAGTATTCTCAGCTTTAAGAGCAATCATAAGGGGCAAAGGAGATATTCTCCCGGACTACGTTGCAGGAGTGGCCAAAAGCCAGCTTGAAAGGGTTGCCAAAATGTGTCTGGAGGCAAAATTCGGAGCTATATTCTTTGGCCTCGGCCTTACAATGACAAAGAACAAGTACAAAAATATCAGGAACGCCATTGAACTGACAGACCTGCTCTCCCGGCACACAAAGTTCACCATCACCCCTATGCGCGGACACTGGAACGTTTACGGGTCAAACGAGGTGATGACGTGGCTGACAGGATACCCTTACGGTGTCGATTTCAGCAGAGGAATAGCATTTTACAACCCCGGAGAGACAACCGCAGTTGATATCCTCGCAAAAAAGGAGTGTGATGCCATGTTCGTCGTTGCCAGTGATCCCGCTGCACATATGCCAAGGAAGTGCGCCGAACATATGGCAGAGATTCCTGTAATCCAGATAGATCCCCACATCAACTGTACAACCCTGTTAAGTGATGTTCAGCTGCCTGTCGCAGTCACCGGGATAGAAACGCCGGGCACAGCATACAGAATGGATGGCATACCACTCAGAACAAAAAAAGTAACAGATACTGTCCACCCAAATGATACAGAGATCATTGACAGAATATACAAAAAAGTTCTGGAGGTGAGGAAGGAATGAGTGAACTTCTGGTAAAAAATGCCTTTGTAATTGACCCGATAAACGAAATTAACGGCGAAATTATGGACATAGCCGTAAAGGACGGGAAAATTGTGGAGTCTGTAAAGGATTCCTCAAATGTAATTGATGCAAAGGGCAACCTTACCCTTCCCGGAGGTGTTGATTCGCACACCCATATCTGCGGTACAAAAGTAAACTTCGGGCGGTACATGAGTCCTGAGGATATGCGTGCCGGACGCGGAAGGGCACAGAAGTACATGTACCCGGTTTCCGGATACAGTGTCCCGACCGTATATGGAAATACCTACAGGTACAGCAGTCTGGGATACACCACAGTACTTGAAGGTGCGATGGCACCCCTTGAGGCGAGGCATACCCACGAGGAGTTCTCATACAACACCCTTCAGGACACAATGGCAAACACGCTCTTTGACGGCAACTGGGCTGTAATGGAGGCAGTGGCAGACAATGACCTGAAAAAAGTTGCCGCTATTGTCGGGTGGACACTTGCAGCCGTAAAAGGTTTTGCAGTAAAGATCACAAACCCCGGCGGGACAGAGATGTGGGGGTGGGGCAAGGATGTCGGATGTATGCACACAAAGGTGGATTATTTTGGTGTAACCGCAGCAGAAATTACCGATTACCTTATCCGGGCGAATGAACTCTTAAATCTCCCACACTCAGCGCATCTCCACAACAACAACCTCGGAAAACCCGGCAATTACAAGTGCACACTTGAAAGAATGCAGAGAACTCCGGACCTGAATGATAAGCGCCAGACCCTTTATATGACCCATGTCCAGTTCCACTCCTACGGTGGATCAAAGTGGGCTGACTTCTGTTCAAAGGCCGATGATGTCGCCTGGATGATAAACAGAAAACCACAGATAGCAATAGACATGGGACAGGTGATGTTTGGAAAGACAACCACCATGACGGCAGACGGGCCGATGGAGTTTAACCTCTACCGGCTGTACAACAACAAATGGAGCAACCATGACGTTGAGCTTGAAACCGGATCAGGCATCATACCGGTTCTTTATTCAAAGAAGAATCTCGTAAACTCAATCATGTGGTCAATCGGGCTTGAACTTGCACTTATGACGAAAAACCCCTGGCAGTGCATGCTTGCAACCGATAACCCGAACGGTGCACCGTTTGTCAAATATCCGGAAGTGATAGCCCTTCTGATGAGCAGTAAATACAGGGACGAGGAGTTCTCAACATTACAGAAAGGTACTGAAAAACGTACATTCCTCTCTTCACTTGACAGAGAGATGAACTGGAATGAGATCGCCATAATGACAAGGGCTGCACAGGCAAAGGCGCTCGGCATTGTTGATCTCGGAAAAGGACATCTTGGAGTGGGGGCAGATGCAGACATCGCAATCTACCCGATAAAGACCGGAGAAACAGATCCTGCACAGGAATATGAGAAGGTGATAAAAGGTCTCTCAGTCACCACCCACACGATAAAACGCGGCAGGACGGTATCAAGAGACGGCAACTGCCTTGTCTTTGGCGACAATGCAACAATCTGGGTTAAACCAAAGATTCCTGAAAATTACGACATCTCAAAGGATCCTGAGTTCATAAAAAGATTTGAGAGATACTATACTGTAAATCTGGCCAATTATCCGGTTGAGGAGGAGTACCTCAACCGGAATATATGTATTGAGACGGAGACTGAATTATGAAGACTGTAAGGCTGAAGAGAAAGGAGATAAAAAACCCTTATCTTCCGGTTGAAGCGGAGAGGATAACAACAGAAACATTCCTTGGAGACGAACTTCAGGATATCAGCATCTGGTCAGGCAATCAGGAGAAAAGACTTGAAGATCTCTTCACTGTGGATACTGAAGGTAATGCAGAGACTGCTGAGGATGTACATATTATTCTCTCCGGTGACTGCTCAAAGGTAAAGAGAATCGGCGAATACATGACCGGCGGAAAGATCACAGTTGAAGGCGACATCGGAATGCACTGCGGAAATTTCATGTCCGGAGGTGTGATTGAAATAAAGGGCAATGCTGATTCATGGCTTGGCAGGGAGATGAGAGGCGGCGAGATAATATGCAGGGGCAATGCGGCACTCTACTGCGGATCAGGATATCGCGGTGAAAAGAAGGGCATGAGAGGCGGCTTAATCCATATATACGGAGATGCCGGAGATTTCCTCGGCGAAACACTCTGGGGCGGCAAAATCATTGTTGACGGGAATGCAGGAAACATGCCCGGTGCTGAGATGCAGGGCGGAGAGATCATAATCGGAAAGGATGCTGAAATTCCGGGTGCGAATATGAAAGACGGAGTATGTATTATCTGCGGAACTGCCTTTGATATACTGCCGACTTTCATGCTGGAAGAAGGCAAAAAAAACATAGATGAGTTCAAAACCGGATTCTTTGAATTTTCAGGCGATCACGCAAACCGTAAACCCAAAGGCAGGATTTACGCAAAAGATTACAGGATTCATGAATAGTTAAGTATATAAATCCTTTTTTTAACGAACCCCAAAATTTCCGGAAGTATCTGATATTAACAACCGCAAACACACAGTTATTCTCATTCACGGCAGGGTTTGCCGGTGTATATTACGCCTGAACTGAACACCTGTTCCAAACGAACCAGTATCTTCAGATAAGCCTGATTCCCACTGCAATCCTATCCTGCATGGGAACTTATGCTGAAGAAATACACAAAGAGCGAACAAAAAGAAAAGTCTAAACCCAAAGGTAACTCTTCTCCGTCAAATTGGGTATAATGTTTTTAATACCCAAAATCAAAAAAAATTATTTAGGCCTTGATATATAGCTGTCCATAGATGACTTTGCCTTTGGACTTTGGGTGTCTCTCGCCGAGATCTCCCTCAAAGCGCTTAAAGGTAGCCTTTGCACCATCTACTTCAAGATCAATATTATCGCGGTGCGCAAATCCCGGCATCATGACATCAATTGTACCAAAAACAATTATTTCGCCCTTGACCATCTGACCGCCGACTTTGCTCTTTGCATTGCCCTTAACTACTATCTTTCCGCCTTCCTGGTGGGTACCTACGTGAACATCGGTATTTCCGCCGATGATAATCTCACCGCCACGCATGAAAGTTCCGACATCACTGCCTGCATCTCCGTCTACACGGAGGACTCCGCCCATCATACCACGCCAGTCTCCACGGTATGCAGCACCAAGGTAGTTGCCTGCACTACCTTTGATGTGGATGTTGCCACCCTTCATACCAAGAGCTGTGAAATGACCGGTGTTGCCGTTTACAATGATCTCTCCGCCTTCCATGAAAGCGCCGGTGTACATATCCGTATTACTATCAACTATAACCTTTCCGGCAGTCATCTTTGCGCCAATCCACTTGATACGAAGAAGATCACCTTTTACTTTGATTACAGTATCCTGTGCGGTTTGTCCCGGAGTTCCGGAGATTGTGAAAAAATCACCGAGTTTATGGGTAAGATTTCCCTCATAAACATCAAGAGCAGCGATCTCATCAGCTGACTTTCCGGCAAATGAATCAGGAGTTATCTTCTCTGTTTCAAGGTAAAGTTCAGGCTGCTGTTTTAATGTTAATTCTACAGTGCTCATATTACAATAACCTCCGGATTATGCAGCGTTTACCTCAATCATATACTCGTTTGGAACATAGTGGTGTTCTTTTACCTCGTAGTTGTTCCTGGTAACGGTATAGTATTTCTTGAAACGCTCTGATACATCGCGCTCAACCTGCGGTGTAAGCTCTTTTCCGGCATTTACCCAGAAAGTACGCTTGCTTCCGTTGCTGATTATTTCACTGTCGTTAATAATCAGTTCTCCCTTCTTGATGAAGTATTCTGCATTGCCAAAGGCATGCTCAATCTTCTCACCATCATCAAGATCAGATTCAGGGTTAAGCGGATAGACAACAACGTCACCCTCCATGCCCGGTTTAAGTGAACCAAACATATTGGAAAGACCAAGCATCCTTGCAGCTCCCTGACGGTTCATCTGCGCAAGTTCGTACAGAGTAAGTTCACGGTCAAATTCACCGATATAACACTGTCTGCGTACAGATTCACCGTACTTGCATGCATCAAGAATCTCGTCACGTGACTTTAAGCTCATGAGCCATTTCATGACACGCGGGTATCTGCACAGGGGACCTGCATTTGGTGCATCCGATGTGAGGTAGCACTTCGTCATGTCCTTACACTGGAGTGCAAGTTCAAGACCGATTGCCCACTGGGCAACACCAATGAATGAGTTCGGGTTGTAAATGAAAGGAACAACACCTGCACAGGTTTCAAGCTCAACATCCTTGTTTACCCACTTGAGATTGTTCATATGAGAGAGATGGTACTCAAACGGTCCGTCTGCTGTCATTGTTGTTGTTTCATCAAGTGTAACCTGTCCGATATCAAAGGTAAGGTTATCAGTACTGTTGAAGTAATCCATGACTTCCTTGGACCTTGACTCAAAGCTCTTTGATGAGTATGAATCCCCACCGTATGAGTGGAACTGAAGGTGAGTGTGGTGAAGAACCTGCTCACGTCCGAAGTCATTGTCTGCCTTGATACCTTCTGCACATTTCAGCGAGTCAATTGTGATCTGATAATTGCCCGGTTCTCCAAGTGAGTTGGTGTGCAGGTGCATTGAGTGCGGAAGCCTGAGGTACTCATTTGCCTCAATAAGACCGGTAATGATCTGCTTTGGTGTTACATCGAAGAAAGGAACGGGATCGTCAATTGTCAGACAGTTCATACCCCATCCCCAGGCTTCTGATCCTCCGGGATTTACGCATTTAATACCATATCCCTTTGTGACCTTAAGAAGCCATGAGATGTAGCTGGCTGTATTCTCTATCTCATTGTTTTTGAGATATTCCATAACAAACCAGTTGTTTCCAAAGACAGGAAGTGCAGCCTCATCAACGATAGGTGTATCCCTCATCTCCTCATGGGTATGGCGTGCATACAGCGGAGGCATTGCTGCTTCCATTGCAAAACCATATCCCATTCTTGAGAATATATAACCGGATGAAATCGCTGTAGGGACAGAGAAACCTGCCTCCATGCGTTTAGCACCCTTTGCCGGATTATAGCAGTTGAGCTTCTCTTCCGGACGGAGATTCCTTCCTACATTGACCTTCGGCCCTGCGGAGTGGGAGTGTACATCAACAGCACCAGCCATTACAAGCTTTCCGGATGCGTCAATTACCTTTGCACCCATAACTTCAGATGCATCGACAATTTTGCCGTCCTTAACTGCTACATCCATCTTTTCGCAGTTGATACCCTGTGTAGGATCAACTACAAAACCGTTCTTAATAATGTATTCAGCCATTGATTTATACCCCCTTAATCTCCTTGACACGTGCAAGGACAAGTTTAAGGAACTCTTCGTCTGTCAGCATACCTTCAGGAGCATCAACTACCTTGTGTGACTCAATAGGGACACTGTCCATTCTGTATGCACATCCACCGACTTCAACACCGACAAATGCCACAGGAACGTGGAGATCTGCAACAACTGTTGAAGGTGTGATATGAGGATCGACAACAACACACGGAAGTGCGTTCATCTTCTTTACAGAGCTGAACGGGAAGTGTGCTCCGGGATCACTGCCAAGTACGAATACAGAGTCGATCTCTTCTCTCATGAGAAGATCGTTTGAGGAAGACTCACCAGGATTATATCTTGCAAATCCTCTGGAGAGATCAACACAGAACGGGAATCCGAACTGCCATCCCCATACTTCACCGGCTCCGGTAACATTGTAGTGACCACGCATTGGCATAATACTCCATTTCGTAAACTCGTTTAAGTCACGGGTTACCTGGATAGCTATGTCAATGTTGTGATTATTTGAGAGTGAGTGTGTAACACCCATTCCGAAGAAGATGCAGCCAAATCTTGCATTCTTCATCTTCTCTGCAACTTCGTAGATTTTCTCCTTTGAAATTCCTGCAACTACGTCAGGAAGCTGTTCATTACGGAATGCCACACGAAGTGCCGACAGAAGTTCATAGTCACGCCCCTGCTCTACAGGGAGGTATATATCTGCGAGGTTTGCAGAGTCAGTAGGTCTTGGATCAACCACTACAGCAGTTCTGCCCCTGTGTCCTTTTGCTGTGAAAAATCCACGCGGGAAGAGTGAGTAACGGCTCATGTGACGTGGATGTGCATGTGCCGGGTTACATCCCCAGAACACAACCATGTCAGCACGGTTTTTGATCTCTCCAAGAGTACAGCTTGGTACACCAACATCCTGTACTGCAATGAGAGTTGATCCGTGACATACAGTTGCTGTATTGTCAAGCTGTCCACCCACAAGTTCTGCAACGTGGGATCCAACAACCTGTGATTCACAGTTTGTTGAACTCCATCCGTACATCAGTGGTTTTTTGGACTTTGCAAGCATCTGTGCGGTAAACTCGGCTGCTTCATCATAAGAGACTTCTCTCCATGATCCATCCTCATTTCTCATTCTTGGACGGGTCAGCCTGTCTTTTGCCTGTGAGTGCAGAAACTTTTCAGCACCGATTGCGCAGGCATTGTTTACCTCAAGGAGCTCTTTGCCATCGTCGCTTACAACAACTTCGAGATCGTCACAGAGTGTGCCGCAAAACGGGCAAACCACATCTGTTATCAGTTTTGTCATAATTTGTTCACCAACTAAAGCATTTCCTCTAGTACTGCAAGCGAGTCCAGAACCTTCTCATCAGGTGCCGGTTCGACAGTCACAGGAACACCTTTGAATGTCGGCATTCCCATGGAGTAGGTATTCGGATCAATTACCCTGTTTGCCCATGGCCCCATTGGAATCCATCCAAGACCGGGGTGGGGTCCCTGTGTCGCCTTTATGGCTTTGACAATGACCCATCCATGCTGGCTGGCTACACGGACATTTGTTCCGTGCCATATCCCAAGTTCTTTGAGATCTTCAGGGTTGAGTTCAATAATGCCACAGGCATCACGGTAGGCAGGTTTTTCCTTTCCTCCCTCCATTGTCACGCCCTGCATGATTGTTCTACCTGAAATCAGGTTCAGTTCAATCTTTTCTGCCACAATAATTCACCCCATAAAATGGGATTAGTTCTTTTTTTCAGCCAATGGGCTTGGACCTAGTTCCTTTACAGTCTTAACGACATCTTCCATGACCATACCCCATTTTGCACCCTCAGATGCTGAAACGAAAGTCATTCTAAGTCTGTTATCGTTAAGTCCGATATTCTTCAGAACATTCTTTAAGAGGAACATACGCTTTGCACACTTATAGTTACCTTCTAGGTAATGACAGTCACCAAAGTGGCAACCTGATACAAGTACGCCATCTGCTCCGTCCTGGAATGCTTTCAGAATGAAAAGCGGGTCAACACGGCCTGTACACATTACACGTATTGCACGGATATCCGGTGGGTACTGGATACGTGCTCCTCCTGCAAGATCTGCACCAGCATATGAGCACCAGTTGCAGATGATTGCGATAATCTTTGGTTTCCATTCTCCGTCTGACATTTACTCTTCGCCTCCAAGCGGGTTAAGAAGGAATGCATCAATCTGTGCTACAATCTGCTGTGATGTGAAATGCTGCATGCGTATAGCGCCACCTGGGCAGAATCCACCGCATGTTCCGCAACCTTTGCACTTTGCTTCGGTTACTTCCATAACCTGTCTTCCGTCCTTTTCAATCAGTGCAAGGGCACCGTATGGACACTGAGTCACACACATACCACAGCCTGCACAGAGGTCTTCCATACACTGTGCAAAGTAAGGCTCAAGCTGAACCTCTCCCTGATGAATAGGGATGGATGCTGCGGATGCTGCTCCCTCTGCCTGTGCTACTGTGTCAGGAATATCCTTTGGTCCCTGGCAGACACCAGCAAGGAAGATACCAGCTGTTGTTGTACCGCACGGGTTGAGCTTTGGATGTGCCTCAAGATACCATCCGTCCTGTGATTTGGAGATACCAAACATCTGGCGGATAGGTTCTGCATCAGGCTTTGGCTGAATTGCCGCTGCGAGTACAACCATGTTACACTCAATAGATACAGGTCTTCCGAGAAGTGTATCTTCTGTCTTGACGATCAGGTTCTTTGTTGCCGGATCTTCGAGAATCTCTGCTACACGTCCACGGATGAACTTTGCACCCTCGTGCTGGATACGGTAGTAGAACTCCTCATACATCTTACCAAATGAACGGATATCCATGTAGAAGATATACGGAACAGCGCCCGGAATCTTTTCCATGATCTGGTGAGCGTGCTTGAGCGAGTACATACAGCAGAACCTTGAACAGTACGGCTTTGCAACACCGCCTGTATTGTCTCTTGATCCTGCACAGAGAACAAATCCTACCTTCATCGGTGTTGCACCGTCTGATGGTCTGATAAGATGTCCGCCGGTTGGTCCGGATGCACAGATAAGGCGCTCAAATTCAAGACCTGTTATGACATTCTCATGTCTCTTGTATCCCCATTCGTTCTTCTCTTCGATAGGGATGAGATCATATCCTGTTGCAAGAATTACACAGCCGACTTTGACCTTCTCAAGCTCATCAACCATGTTAAGGTCAACTGCATTCTTCTCCGGTCCGCAGATCTCTGCACAGAGACCGCACTTTACACAGGACTCAAAGTCAATGGTGTACTGAAGCGGCATAACCTGCGGATGATAGATGTAGATTGCCTTTCTCGGTGCCATTCCCATCTCAAATGGATTTGGCTTTATTACCGGACATACCTCTGCACAGTCACCACAGCCGTTGCATCCTGAACCTTCGATTCCGGCTGCAAGCATCTCTTCAGGGTCTCTTGTTCCGCGGGCCTTCTTTCTGAGTGTGATCTCAAAGTTTCCAATGTAACCCTCTACATTTTCGACTTCGGTATATGTCTTCAGAATGATATTAGGGTGACGTCCTGCATCGACCATCTTTGGTGTAAGAATACACTGTGAACAGTCAAGTGTAGGGAATGTCTTGTCGAGCTGGGACATGCGTCCACCGATCGTAGGATCTTTCTCGACAAGATATGTCTTGATACCTGCATTCGCAAGGTCAAGTGCTGCCTGCATTCCGCCGACACCTGCACCAACAACCATTGCTGCGTGTTCGACCGGAACAGACTTTGGCTGGAGATCTTCGAGCAGTTTTGCTTTTGCAACTGCAATCCTGACCTGATCCTTTGCCTTGGCCGTTGCTCCGTCCCAGTCATGCATGTGAACCCATGAGTTCTGGTCACGGATGTTTGCCATCTCGAAACGGAACTTGTTAAGCCCACCCACTTCAGTTGCCGTCCTGAATGTCGGCTCGTGAAGACGTGGGGAACATGCTGCAACGACAATTCCATTTAGGTCATGCTCTTTAATTGCATCCATGATCTTATTCTGACCAGGAGTGGAGCACATATACTGGTATTCATCTGCAACAATTACACCCGAAAGTGTCATTGCATAATCTTTGACTTCCTCAACGGAAAGTGAACCTGCGATGTTTGTACCGCAGTGACAAATGAATACACCTATTCTTGGTTCCTGATTTTCTGCCATTTGTCAACCTCCTTATTCAATTTTCTCCAGGAATGGTTTGCAGTCAATTGCATGCAGATCAAGGGCAAGATCCTGTGGGGACATACCCTGTGCAAGTCCGAGAAGTTCATTGTAGTGAAGGACAGGTATATTGTATCTCTGGCCAAAATTCTCCTGAATTTCTATCTGACCCCTGTCAAACTGAAGCTGACAGAATGGACAGAATTCAGTGATTGCATCTGCACCGACTTCACTCATATTGATCATCTTTTCATTTGTGATATCAAGTGAGTGGAGAATGTCGTATCCACGGACACCGCCACCGGCACCGCAACACTGCATCTTATTCTTATACTGAACAGATTCACAGCCAAGTGCGTCAATGAGTTCCTCAAACCACATTGGATTCTCGGTATCACCGAAATGGCGCTCTGACTTTGGCTTTAACAGGTGGCATCCGTAGTGAGGTGCAACTTTAACTCCGCCCAGTGGTCTTACGACACTGTCACGTACCTTCTCTACACCACAGATCTTTTCATCTTTGTATAACTCAATCAGATGCCAGACATCAATTGAACCCTTAAATTCCATGTCAGCTTCTGCAAGCACCTCGTTTGCTCCGTCACGAAGTTCATCGTTGTGCTTGAGTTTTTCATTGACTTCGTAAATGGATTTGTAACAGCCATTGCAGATAAGTGCAATATCCTTGCCCATCTCTTCTGCCAGGCAGATATTACGTGCTGCCATTGCATACCAGACCCTGAGGTCCACAGCACCAAACGCTCCTGGTGCAGGACAGCAGCTCGCTCCCTTTAAAGGAAGCAGTTCAATTCCCAGTTTTGCACTGGTTTTGATTGCAGATGCTTCACACCCCGGATAACGGTTAGGTGCTATGCAACCAAGGAAGAATGCATATGAATGTTCCATATTATTTGACATATTTTAATTCACTCCTCTGAAAGGATGCGGTCTGCAGTTTCTTTCATCTTGTAGTGGTCCAGAATCTTTCTGATTCCGTCCATAAATTCAGGGTATGAATGTACTGTTGGTGGTTCTGCATCAAGGCCAAGTTTTACACGTGCAGCCCTGTTTACATCATTGTTAGGCACAACGTGACCAAACTGGTACATTACCTGAATTGATTTTAAGAAGTTCCTCGGAGCAATTCCATATTTCTGGAATGCAATGTTTCTCATACCCATGATAACGTCTGTTGGTGCAATACCACGCGGACATCTGTCTGTACATGAGTAACATGTTGTGCATAACCATAGATCCGGATCCTTAAGTGCTTCTTCCTCAAGTCCGAGAACAGCCCTTCTCATAAATTTCCTGATACGGTATGAGCTGCGGGGTGCAGACGGGCATGAACCAGTACATGTTCCACACTGATAACACATATGCGGAATTGTAAGGCTGATTCTCTCTACTTCTTTCAGAAAATCAGGATTTGAATCTGATGTATAGTAATATGTATCCTGAAGTTTCTCTTCAAGTTCAGGATTTCCGTAATTCTTTTCTACAGCCATATTATAACCTCACTCAAACTGTTTTGAGCTCCACTTCACCAACCTCTACATTCTCCTTTACCTTGGAAGTCCTCGGCTGGAGAAGTTTTTCCTTGATCGTTAAGAAGAGATCTGTCTCCTTTCCGGTCACATTGATGCCAGTACGTTTCATGACAATGATATCCTCACCAGGGCATGCATTGACACATACGCCACAGAGAATACAGAAGTCCTGATTGACTGCAATGTTTGCCTCTACTTTACCATGCATATCAGCAGGTGATTTTGGTGAGGGCATGTAGATTGCATTTGCAGGACAGATGTCCATACAGGTCGAACATCCGCCAGGACATTTCTCTGCGTGGAATTCAATCTCTCCAACAAAGGGCTTTGTAACTGTAATTGCTTCTGTTGGACAGTTCTCTGCACACCAGCGGCAGCTGCAGCAGTTCTCCTCGATAGTGACCTTACCATACTTCTTCTGTACAGATTCAGCCTCTTTTGCTACAGTAATAGCATCTGACGGGCAGATCTCTGAACAGACACCACAGCCGTCACAGAGTGACTCAGTCCATTTAACAATGCCTTCAGGCACGCCGGACTCTGCTGTGAAAGGTTTTCTCTCGACATTGAGTGCTGCACAGACCTCTGCACAGAGACCACAGACTGTACACTTCTCATCATTACATTCGAAGTTTACCTTCCATTCAACTGCCTCTGCTTTCTTAAGGCCGTCTGCTGCAACTCCCTCAAAGTCAGGCACGTCACGTTTTATTGCGTCACGCGGGCAGGCATCCTCACAAGTAGTACACCTGACACATTTCTCATCATCAATGATTCTTGTTACATCATATGATGGGAAACCCTCTTTTTCTACGATAGGAAGTCTTGACTCACCATCAATCTTTAAATCCAGTGCCCCGAACGGACACATGATTACACAAACACCACAGTATGAACATTCTTTCTCGTTTATAGAGATTGACTGACCGTACTCAATTGCACCCTTTCGGACAGCGCCTACCGGGCCAATGCTAATTGCTTCTTCCGGACAGGACTCAAAGCAGATACCGCAGCCTGTGCACTTGCTATTGTCAAGCACAAGATTGTTGACCTGTTTGAGGAGCTTCTGCTCCATCGTGATTATATCGCCGTCCTGTTTACGGGAGTATTTTGGGAAAAGCGTATTCATTACTTCAACACTCCTTTAAATAAAATATTTAAGCCTCTCCTGAAACCTGTACCATGTCTTTCCAACGCCCTTCAATTTTAATAACGCCATACGGGCACGCCGAGATGCATACTCCGCATCCGGCACATAACTCGTGGTCAAAGTCGAGCACTACTGCCTTTCCATTGACAACCTTGTAAATTTTATCTGTAGTTACAGGGTCAACAGTGGAAAGTTCAAGTGCATCGACCGGGCATGCGACCACACAGTTGTTGCAGCCTGTACAACGTTCCATGTTTACATGAACAGCAAATGCCATTTTTTTTCACGCACCGCTATATCGATCTTAAATCGATCGCTAAAAGTGGGTAAAAAATATAGATAAATGTTCTGAAGTATTACCCTGATTTTTTACGTAAAAATCACAAAATATAGACCAAAATCATTTACAACCACAACAAGTAAACATATTTGGATTAACATAGTGAAAAACCCCGCCTGCGTCCCAAAATTAAAATAGAAACTCATATACTGAGTTAAGGATTTTTAATACCTGATTTTCAAAAAAAACAAAAAGTAAATAATTGCCATGCATCGGCGGATTTCAGAATAAATGGGAATACAATACTTAAATTTAAAAAATAATTGAATTGCACGCCGAATTCTTCAAAGAGATTAATTTAACCTAAACACAAAAATAACCGTGTTTTCATCCCGGATTGTTAAAGAAAATCACAATCAGCAGCAATCTGATCGCAGACATATGCGCCGCACCGGAATTACGTGCCGCACCTGCCACACATACATAGCAGTATCCGGAAGAAGTGCCCGAAGGCCGAAGATAAAAATGAAACATTATTTTAACTTCCCGGATAGAAATCTAAACCATAGCTAAACGAGGTATATGAGATATGGAACTCAATGGCGTAAAAATTGATGACAATTATGCAGAGGCATTTCCTAACTGGGCATGCAGGGTAATAATCACAGCAATTAATGAGCAGTGGGCAATTCAGGCAGCAACCGAAGCAACAGGTTTTGCAACCTCAGCTATCGGATGCCCCTGTGAAGCAGGAATTGAAGGTGCGGTTGACGCTTCAGAGACACCTGACGGCAGGCCCGGAATCGCAGTTCTCTTCTTCGCCGGAGGAAAGAAGAGGATTAAGGAGCAGGTAATAGAGCGCCTCGCAGAGTGTGTCCTTACCCAGCCTACAACAGCAGTCTTTGACGGCATGCCTGACGCAGAAGAGAGAATTGATGTAAAGCTTCACTTCTTCGGCGACGGTTTTGAATACAAAAAAGAAGTCGGCGGACGCCAGTGCTGGGCAATCCCTATCATGAACGGAGAGTACATCGGAGAGGAGAACTTCGGAATTGTAAAGGGTGTCGCAGGCGGCAACTTCTTCATCATGGGCGAGAACATCCCCGCAGCACTCATGGCAGCAGAGTCAGCAGTGGATGCAATCATGGGCATACCAGGATGCATGTGCTCATTCCCTGTTGTTGCATCAGGCTCAAAGGTCGGCTCAAACAAATACAAGTTCATGCCGGCAACAACAAACGAGAAGTACTGCCCGTCAATCCGCGATAAGGTAGAGGGGTCACTTGTACCTGAAGGCGTAGGCGCAGTATATGAGATCGTCATTGACGGTGTTGATGAGGATTCAATCAGTGAAGCAACAAAGGCAGGCATTGAAGCCGCAACAAAGATTCCGGGAATAAAGTTCATCACCGCAGGAAACTTCGGTGGAAGCCTCGGACCATTCAAGTTCGATCTCAAAGAGATCCTTGGATTATAAAACTAAATTTAACAGAACCGGAATTTCCGGTAAAAAAATCAACACATTTTTTTTAGCAGAGACATTTGCAGAACCCAGACATTTTAAGCAATTTCCTATGGGCAGGCCGACTTCAGGACAAATAAACATTCAACGGACATTTATGAGAAAGTTACAGTACTCCATTCTGGCCTTTCTGTTGGCAGCCGCAATTCTATTTGCGGGCTGTATTTCCGATAAACAGAAAGATGGATTTCCGGCTGAAAAAGAAACCAGTTTTTCGTACGACAATAATATCGAATTTATTTACAATTGCAGCAGCAACGGAGTTATCAGCTCAGGTTCTGTAAATCACAATATGAGTTACAGGATTTACGATGACGGAAATTACACCTACTATGGAACATTAAATGTCCTGAAGATCGATCTCCCTGACCCTGAGTCCGGAAATGAATCCATAAAATATGGCATTAATCTGACAACAGATGAACCCGGAACAGCCCTTAAAGCATACATTGCAGAGAAACTCACCCTTACAAAATATTACAGTGAGTCTTTGTCCGGTGGGGAGGAGAAGAAAACAGCAGTGGAGGATTCCTGTGCAGGATATAATATTGAAACAGGAACTACTACAGTTACAGTACCGGCATGGCAGATCATTTTTGATGACTCCGACATCCACCTTGGACATTGTGAAGCATCTTACCTGAAGTCAGGTGCAGAAAGCAGCAATGTTCTGTATTCATACTGGCCCGTAAATATTACCTACAATAATGAAGTGGAAATAAATAATCCATTCGCACCATCCGGAAAAAGTTCATTTGGAAACAGCTCATCCGGAGCAGAAGAAGTAATTGTCACATTACGGAATACCGGTACCATAAATGATTGGTTTTCACAATACCGCGATTATTATATAATAGTCACAGGAGAACCGGAATCGCCCTACAGTTGCAGCAGCAATGAAACTGTTTCCCTTAAAGGACACCTGACGATAAAGAGACTACAATAAGACGCAATAATGTTATTTAAACCAATATTCTTTTTTCAGCCGGAATTGTTTCCGGACAGGATATAATACCTGATTAAAGACCCGTATATCCGGATTACAGAACAAATCCGGCAAAAACCAAACCCATTATATACTTTGTTGCCGAAAAATCTGTTAACGAAAATTTCGGGGACAAACAATTGACTATTATATTAACTCCCGAAGAGGTCAGAGAACGCTTTGGCACAATGTTTTGCAGAAAATTTCTGGTTATAGTAGATGAAAAAGCAGAAAAAGCAGAGATTATTGAGCACTGCTGCCACAGGGGGGCAATTGAATGGGATGTGATGAACCGCAGGCGTGCCGGAGGTGCTGTGGAATCAATAAGTGTAGAAGGGGCATCTATGACAATCTCAGCAAAACTTGGCAGATATCCTATTAACTTTGGTGCAGCCGGAGATGACATCGGAGGACAGGCGCTTGAAGGTGTATCTGTAGAAGGTGACCTTGTGGCAACCAACTGGGCAGGCATTGCAGGAGCAGGTGTCGGTGTTGCAGTATGCCTGCCGCAGGCACCGGGTGTTATCAGAACAGAATACCCGACTGAGGAAGACCTTAAGGCAGGCGGGGCAAGGACATGCAGGACGAGGATATACTCTCCGAAATATGTTAAAATATCAATAGGCATTGATGACACTGACACCAAAGAATCAGGTGCCACCTGGGTGCTTGCATCCAAATGTGCAGAGGCATGTACTATTGAAGGTGTTGAATACCTCGACATGAGGCTCATCCAGTTAAACCCGAAGGTCCCGAACAAGACAACAAACTGTGTAGGATCTGCACTGAACTTTGCTGTCCGCCCGGATAAGGTGGATGAACTGCTTGCATTTGTAAAGGAGTTTATCGAGGAGAGATCTGTCAGTGAGGATACAGGCATTGCAGTATGGCGTGGACTTACACAGCCGGAATCTCCATATCTTGAAAAGATTAAGACTGAAGTTCTGAATGTTGAGGAGTGCGAGGCTGAAGCGGAAAGGCTTGGCATAGAGTATATTGATTCTGCAAAGAGCAAGGGCAGAATCGGTGCACTTGGTGCAGTGCTCTGGGCAAACAGAGGAATAGAGGCGGCGGGGCTGTATGGAGAACATCTTTAATAACCCCTACTCCATCTCCTACCCGGAGATCATAGCCATCGGCTCAGATGACAGTTCAAAGATAGAGCTTATAGAGAAATTTGACTGCATAGGCGGTGCGATGTGGGCCGGAAATCACTACAGGAAAAGTCCGCTCACAGAATCAGTCAGAGTCGTGGGAAACACCCAGAGATTTATGCTGAGTACAGGCTGTGTGGACCTTGAGCTTGAGGGTTCATACTTCCCTGCCGGAATATGCGGTGCGGAAATTTCCGGGGATGAAATAGAGATCTCATACAAAGGCATGGGCGGCGGAGGAGTCGGAGCATCGGTGTGCAGATCCACTGCAAAGGGTGTCATAAAAAGTTCATCAGAACCCTGCGGCGGCGGAAAAGTTGCCGGTTCAACAATCACCCTTCCAAAGATGCAGAGGGTTGTAATCGGAATTGATGATACCGATACTGCCGAGGAGGGTGCAACGTGGACACTTGCTCATAATATATCAAAGGCAGTTGAGGATGAGAATTCGAGGTATCTCTCCCACACTATAGTCCAGCTCTTTCCTGTGCCGTACAGAACAAAAAACTGTGTGGCAATCGCATGTGAATTCGCCACCAGAGAACCTGAAAAACTGATGAACCGGTTTGAAGAGCTTGTCAGGAAGTACACACTATCGGAGGAGACCGGCCTCTGTGCATTTTCCGGTTTTGACACCTCACCACTCAGAAAATATGGAGAGCAGGTTAAAGCCGGAGAAGTAGGTCCTGCTGAATTTGAAGAGATAAGAGACCTTCTTGAGATAAGAATCGAAGGGCGTGGTATAATCGGTGCTGCGGCTGCAATTCCCTTTTATACAGATTACGAAGAGGCTCTGAAAATATGAAATGGAGTGAATTAAAGGCCGGGCTTCTGGAAGCGGGCACTGCAAAGATTACAGGTGGAATTAAGGGTATAATTTCAGTCTCAACGGCAGGCCCGTCATCAGGAGAGGGTGGATCGGTCTTTTTTTCATCCGGAAACATGAGAGTCCGGTTAAGCATTGCAGATGACAGTCCGGTTGAGATAGTCATAACTGACAGAGATAATGCCGTACTTAAATTTGAGGGAGAGGAAGTCGAAGGGAGGGTAGAACCTGCCGCCCTTCACTGCCCCCGGCAGGCATTTATTACAGTCAGTGAGGGCTGCATATTCAGGTGCAGGTACTGCTCTGTTCCAACCCAGGAGAAGAAGTTCAAGAGTCCGGAGAGGATTGAAGAGATGATTGAGGAGGTGCTGCCGGATATAGACTGCATCTCACTTACCAGCGGAGTGATAGGCTCACCTGAAGAGGACGAGGAGAGGGTTATTGAGGTTGTGAAGCGAGTTATGAAATTCGGGCTTCCGTTAGGGGTTTCGATATACCCCCTTAAGGATACACCGGAGAAGCTCCACGGCCTCGGAGTTTTGGAGGTGAAGTTCAACCTTGAAACTGCAACAGATAAACTCTTCAGAGAGATCTGTCCGGGCATGGAGAGAGAGCAGATTATGGATGCCCTCATCGAATCTGTCCGGCTTTTCGGGAAGAACAGGGTTTTTACCAATATAATACTCGGTGCAGGTGAGAGTGATTCTGAGATGAAGGCCTGCATCTCAGAACTCACAGCTCTTGGCATAATTCCGGTCATACGTCCGCTGACACCAAAAGCAGAGATGTCTGATTTTAAGAGGCCGTCACGCAGGAGAATCCTGGACATTGCAGAGTATCTTGGTGTTGAAATCCGGAAAAACGGCCTCGACACCACAGTTGCAGAGACTATGTGCACAGCCTGCACCGGCTGTGATCTCGTACCGGGGAGGGATTTTTAGATGACAAATCAGAAGTCCGGCTGTGATATTCTTGCAGATGCACTATTAAAGTCAGCAGATACCATCTATACCGTCCCCGGATATCCGGTGACAGAGCTTGCTGAGAAAGTTGATGCAGAGTATGTCATAAACGAGAAGACAGCCCTTGAATATGCCCTCGGTGATTCTCTCTCAGGCAGACGTTCGGCAGTGATTGTAAAGAATGCCGGAGTGAACATTCTCGCAGATCCTATGGTAAATGCCGTGTACCAGGGGATAATCGGCGGGGTTGTGATAATTGCCGGAGATGATACAAAAGCCATTGGATCACAGACCTGCCAGGATTCAACGCATTATGCGAAGGTTTCAGATGTACCCCTCATAGTGCCCAACAGGGATAACCTCTTCTCATCCGCAGAAATGGCCTTTCAGGCATCTGAGCGGTTCTCAAGGCCGGCCATACTGAGAGTTACTGAAGACATTCTTGAAAACAGTGCCAAATCCGGCACTGTGATACGCAAAGACCTGAAAGGAGAGCTTGCCAACCCTCTGTTCACTATGAAAGGGAGGTGTGAGGCAGCCGGAAATATAACGGTGGATATGTATGAGCAGACCGAATTTCCGCTCACATATCCTCCGGCAGGCCGGCATAATGCAGAAGTCCGGACGAGAACAGAAAATCCTGAGACCATGCCGGACCGTGGTTATGCACGGACATTGTGCAGAAACTGCCCGTACAAAGAATTATTCTCAGCAATAAAAGATTCCGGAAGAGAGGTCATCTGTGACACAGGATGCTCACTTCTCTCCAAAAATCCGCCGTATAACTTCGGCCTTGCAAATTACGGCCTTGGATCGTCAGTTGCAGCTGCCGCAAAGAGTACAGGCATCGCACTTACCGGCGACTATGCACTGCTCCATTCCGGAATTAACTCCCTGATCGATGTTTTTGAGAAAGAACTGCCTGTTCTGGTCATTGTCCTCTTAAACAAAAGGATGGGAATGACCGGAGGGCAGGACTCGCCCGATCTGTTAAGGTACATACAGTGGGCAGAACCTGAAATTATCAGATCTGAGTCGATCGGTTCCGGAAGCACCGGAGAGTTATCAGATTATATTAATGAAAAGCCTGACCGGCCAAAGGTCATCCTTATCAGCGGGGCATGCCCTGTGGGGGAGAAACATGAAAGAATTAAATGTTGAAATATGTGATGTAACATTAAGAGACGGTGAACAGACACCGGGTGTCTCATTTACCTGTGAAGAGAAGAAGAATATCGCCCTTATGCTCGATGAGATAGGGGTTGAGGTCATAGAGGCAGGATTTCCGAGTGTCTCTGAGAATGAGAAGAGATGCGTCAGGGAGATAGCAGACATGGGCCTTTCCGCACGGACATGCTGCCTGTCAAGGGCCGTTAAGGGCGATGTGGATGCCGCCATTGACTGCGATGTCGATCTCGTCTCAATATTCTTTGCAACTTCCGACCTGCATATAAGAATTAAATACAAAAAGACCCGCGGGGAGATGCTTGAAGAGGCCCTCAGAATGGTGGAGTACGCAACCGAACACGGCATTGACGTGAGGTTCTCCGCCGAGGAAGGGTCAAGGACTGACATTTCGTTCTTAAAAGAGATGTTTGCGAGGGGATATGAGGTCGGTGCAAAGTACAGCAGTATTGCCGATACTGTCGGGTGCATGACTCCGGTTGAGATGTACAATACTGTCCTTGATGTTACAGAGACCCTGAAAAACCCGCTCTGCGTGCACTGCCATGACGATATGGGCTGTGCAACCGCCAATACAATATCAGCCGCACAGGCAGGGGCTTTTCAGCTGCATACAACAGTAAACGGAATCGGGGAGCGTGCCGGAAATGCTGCTCTTGAAGAGGTGCTTGTGGCACTTAGGATGAAAGGCGGAATTGACCGTTATAACCTGACACCACTTATGAAGACCTCTAAAATGGTGGAGGAGTATTCCGGAATTCCGGTTGCAAAGAACAAGGCTGTTGTCGGAGACCATGCATTCTCGCATGAGAGCGGGATACATATCGCCGCAATGCTCGTTGAACCGTCTGCATATGAGTATTTCCCACCCGAACTTGTGGGCGGGCAGAGAAAGTTCATACTTGGCAAGCATACCGGAAGAAAAGCTCTTGAGCATGTAGTAAAATGTCTTGGATGCAGCATAACCAGAGATGAATGCGCCTGGGTTTTAGAGCAGATAAAAACCAAGAGCGAAGGGAAGTGCAGCATAACACCGGAAGTTCTCCTTGCAATATTAAAAGAGGCCAGGGAGGAGAAGCATTGACAACACTTTCTGAAAAAATATTAGGTGGAAGGGAAGGGAGTTTTGTTGACCGGAAGGTTGACAGGGCTTTTGCACATGACGGAACAGGCGTTTTAGCGCTTGATTCATTCAGGAAAATGGGCGGAGAACGTCCTGAAAACCCGGATAATATCTCAATAATTTATGACCATATAGTTCCGGCAAACAACTCGACAACGGCGGACCTTCAGCACGAACTGAGAAATTTTTCAAAGGATGCCGGGATTAACTTTTATGATGTGGGATGCGGGATCTGCCACCAGGTGATGAGTGAAGGCGTATGCAGGCCGGGAGAGATTGTTGTAGGTGCTGACTCGCATACCTGCACGCTCGGTGCATTCGGTGCATTCGCAACCGGAGTAGGGGCAACGGATATGGCTGCCATCTGGGAGACCGGTGAGACATGGTTTAAGGTTCCGGAGACAATCCAGGTAAATCTTGAAGGCAAACTGACCGGGCATACCGAAGCCAAGGATGCCACGCTTGAATATATCCGGATGCTTGGTATGGATGGTGCTTCATATATGGCACTGGAATTCACAGGATCAGGTGCTGAAAGTCTCCCGATGGAAGGCCGCCTTACAATGTCAAATATGGCAATTGAGGCCGGGGCAAAGGCAGGTCTCTTTTATTCAGATAAAGTGACGGCAGAATATCTCGCACATTTGGGCATTGAATCTGAGAGACAGGCTGCTGAGAATCCGTCATATGCAAAGGAGATCGATATCGATCTTGAGAACCTGTCACCAATGCTTGCAGTCCCTCACAGAGTAGATACCGGAGTTCCGGTTGAGAAGTATGCCGGAACAGCCCTTGATCAGGTCTTTGTCGGGACGTGCACAAACGGGAGATATGAGGACCTGAAGAGATTTGCTGATATCGTCAGGGGCAGGACAGTAAAGGTGAGGACGGTTGTTGTCCCGGCTTCCAGGAGTGTGCTTGAGAAGGCTGTCTCCACCGGAATTCTGCTTGACATTATACAGGCAGGGTGTGCCATCGGAACACCGGGATGCGGACCATGCCTTGGTATGCACATGGGCGTATTAGGCGAGGGAGAAGTGGGGCTTTCGACCGCCAACCGGAATTTTAAGAACAGAATGGGTGTCGGTGCTGAATATTATCTCTGCTCTCCGTCAACCGCCGCCGCAAGTGCCCTTGCAGGTGAGATCAGATCTCCGGAGGAGAACTGAAAATGGAAGAGAGAGGAAAAGCGGTATGCATCGGTGAGGATGTCGATACCGATATGATAATCGCCGGGCGGTACCTCCGGACAAAGGACCGTAAGGTCTGGGCAGATCATGCCTTTGAGGACTATGATCCGGAGATTGCAGGCAGGCTCAAAGGTTCAGTTATTATTGCCGGAAAGAATGTAGGCTGCGGATCGTCACGCGAGCAGGCGGCAATTGCACTGAAGGAGGCCGGGGTTCTTGCCGTAGTCTCACCCTCGTTTGCAAGGATATTTTTCAGAAATCTTGTGAACACCGGAATTTTGGTCTTTGAAACAGATGAGATAAAATGTACGGACGGTGACGAAGTTATCTTCTCAGCCGATGAAGACCGGGTTGAAGTTGGCGGTGTCCGCTATGATGCAAAACCGATCTCCGAGAGTATGAAGGAGATTATCAGGGCAGGCGGGCTTATTGAATATATGAGGAAGAGGAGATGATCTTTCCCCGCCACTGCAAAGAGGTAGGAATGGCGGAGTCTGCACCCTATGGTGAGGATCAGATCTATTTTCTAAGCAGGTATCTCATCCGGAAATTTCCGGACGGGACTTTTGAGACCGGAAATGTCTCTGTTGATGATAAAGGCGGGCTTCTAAGAGGTGTCAGGGAGTATAAGAAGATCTCAGGGCCGGATGAGACATGGCTGTACCCGGAAAAAGTCATTCTGCACGACAGGGCAGATCTAATCAGGAAAGCCTCTGAGTCGGGGGAGAGATGCACCATATTTCAGGGCTTTGACGGCCATATGACCTTTGTTGCAGATCCTGATCCTTCTGTTCTTCTGAAGGTGCATATTTACGACTCAAAACCGCCATTTCCGGTATTATCCGAAACTGTCAAAAACCTTGAGAGAACAGGGATATTCGGCGGGCTTGAGATTGAGTTTGTACACCACATCATTGACATTGAAGATATTGAGGCAGATGTCTATCCCTGCCGGGCGGCCGGTTTTGATAAGACGCTTGACAATGACAGGCTAAAAGGCGGCGAGAGGATTGCCGGATGCCTGACTGCACGACAGATGGTTGCCGAGTGGTATGGTGAGGAGGCAGAATTTGAATTTATCAACATCTGTCCGCTTGATCTTGCAGAGGAGGAGCCTTTTGTTGCCCGTTGCTGCCGATCGGAGAGATCCGGACTGTACACGGGTGAGAGATGCGGCGTTGCAGTGCACTGGGGAGTATCTCCAAAGGAGATCTCTGATGCGGTTTATGAGGCAGTAAGTGCATGGAGAAGAAGATGAAGATCGCTGTTGTGCCGGGGGACGGTATAGGAAAGGAAGTTACACCGGTTGCTGAAGAAGCCGTCAGGCATTACCTTCCGGATGCTGAGTACCTCTATGCCGAGGTTGGTTATGGCAGGTGGGAGAGAACCGGAGAGGCAGTCACTGATGAGGAGATTAATCTCCTGAAAGAATCTGATGCTGTCTTATTCGGTGCAATCACAACGGTGCCTCACCCGGACTACAGAAGCGTCATACTCAGAATAAGAAAGGAACTTGATCTCTATGCAAACCTAAGGCCGGTCTTTGGTGAGGGATTTGACATCGAGATCGTTCGGGAGAATACTGAAGGGCTTTACTCCGGCATTGAGGAGATCGGAAGTGAGAGATCGACCACACTCAGGGTTGTAACAGAGAAGGGAAGCGAAAGGATTGCAGAGTTTGCATGCGAGAGGGCAAAGGTGAGAAAAGGAGAAATTGTCATAGGCAATAAGGCCAATGTGATGAAGTCTGATGTTCTCTTCAGGGATACCTGCACAAAGGTAGCCAAAGAGAACGGCATTGCTTCAAAACCTATGTATATTGATGCCCTTGCCCTCGATGTCCTGATGCACCCGGACCGTTATGATGTAATTGTCACAACAAATATCTTCGGGGATATTCTGAGTGACGTATGTGGTTTCCTAACCGGAGGACTGGGCACACTTCCGAGTGGAAACTACGGAGAGAATAATGCCCTGTTTGAGCCGGTTCACGGCAGTGCACCCGACATTGCCGGAAAAGGCATTGCAAACCCGGTTGCGGCACTGAGAAGCGCAGGTATGCTTCTTGATTATCTTGGTGTTGATGGGGCCAAAAAGGAGATTGAAGAGCAGATACAGGCTTTACTTAATAAAGGCATTTCAACTCCTGATCTCGGTGGAGACCTTAATACAGCAGATTTCGGGGAGATGGTCATTGCCGGAATTATGTCTTAAGCTGAAATGCGGGACAATCACATAATTATATGTGGACTGGTATCAGCACATTCATTAAGCAGCTCAAATCAATTATATCAGGAAATCTCTGCCGGAATTCTGATCTCAGATAACGAATATCATAATCCTTTTTCATGGCAAATTTATTACTTATGAATAAATATATAGTTATTATCATAATCCGGAGCCGGGGAATGGGCTTTCCGGTGTGAGGGGAAAATATGCGGATTTGTTTAATAGCAGCGTTAATGTTAATTGTTGGTCTTATTTCGCCGGTATGTGCAGCCGGCCCTGAGCCGGTCTCTGCCTTTACAGCGTCTCCTGTGTCTGGTCAGGACCCGCTGACTGTTCAGTTTACTGATCTCTCGGAGGGGAATCCGGCATCCTGGAGCTGGGATTTCGGTGACGGGGCAACGTCAACCCTTCAGAATCCGGAGCATATATACATAGATGAGGGATTTTTCGATGTCACGCTTATAACCACAAATGCGTACGGGAAGAGCACAGGAAAGAAGGTCAAGTATATCAGGGTAGGCATTGAGCCAACCGCAAGTTTTACTGCCAGCAATGTGAGCGGTACGCCGCCCCTGACTGTTGTTTTTACTGATTATTCATCTGAATCCCCGACATCCTGGGAGTGGGATTTTGGAGACGGGACAACTTCAGTGCTTCAGAGTCCGGTACATGAATATACAGCTTCCGGAACGTATGATGTATCATTAATAGTTGAGAGTGCAGTAGGAACGAGCTACATAATTCGTGATAATTATATCAAAGTAGGGCTTTCGCCCGTAGCAGCGATTGGTGCTTCGGTTACATCCGGAGATGCACCCCTTGAGGTTAGTTTCACTGATCTATCATCAAACAATCCGGATACGTGGCTGTGGTCCTTCGGTGACGGCTATACTTCAACTGAAGAAAATCCGGTGCACACATATTCAAGGGCCGGGGAGTACGAGGTCGCTTTAACGGTAGAGAACTCCTTTGGCAGCGACAGGGCAGTTTTAGGAACCAAGATCACAGCCGTAGAGCCGGGCAGCCCGACACCGGTTCCGACTTCAGGCCCGGTAAATCCGCCTTCACCCGGCCCGGCAATTGAACCTCCGGTTGCGAACTTTACCGGAAGCCCGCTTAGCGGTGATGCACCCCTTTCAGTAAGCTTTTTTGACAGGTCAAAGGGGGGAGTGACTGAATGGAGGTGGAATTTTGGTGACGGAAAGATGTCCTATGAGAGTTTTCCGACTCACACCTACAATTATCCCGGAATTTATGATGTCACTCTGATTATCAAAAACGATGATTCCGGTGATTCGTTGACAAAGACTGCATATATTAAGGTAACAGGTTCTGCCCCGGTCAATCCTGATCCAACTGAAACAAACAGCCCTTCGCCGGATAAACCAACCACCACCAGTACTCCGGGAGGATATGATCCGGACAATCCCTATTCTAATCCTGACAGCAGTGCATCCGGCTCAGGCTCAGGTTCCGCTTCAGACGGAGATGACAAAGCAGGCAACTCCACATCCGGAAACTCTGACGAAGATGACAAAACATTCTGGTTCTGGGTGCCTGTGTTCGGATTTATCTTTGTGATACTGATTGCCGTTGTGCTGTATATGTGGATGCAGATGTACGGCGGTGGGGGTAAGGATACACTTTAATGTTTTTAATGTTCCGGATTCAACTCATATTAACAAACTGATCAGATTTAACCCAAAGATCCGAATTATAATTTTTGCACAGGGACTTTAACATGATTACCAATGAAGAGAAAAAAGTGGGATTATACACCTTTGATGAATGTCCAACCAATCCAGTAGAAGTTACGGCACTTACACCAGCAGAAAGCCTGAATCTAAACTGGGGCGAGAAAGATCTTCCGGAGAGGATACGTACCAAGCATGTTCACCGTCTCCACCCTTATCTTGGAAAATATATACCTCAGCTCGTGGAAGTTTTCCTCAGGAAATATTTTGTCAGGGGACAGACAGTAATTGATCCGTTCTGCGGTTCTGGAACCACCCTTGTTCAGGCCAATGAACTTGGAATCAATGCAGTTGGATATGACATTTCAGCTTTTAATGTTCTTCTTTCAGGGGCAAAGACCGACAATTACGACACCTCAGTAATGAGAAGGGAAGTCCTTGACATTCTTGAAAAAGTCAGTGTTGCAACTCAGACTGAGCTAGGACAGCAGACACTCTGGAAAGAATGTGAAAGAACTCCTTTTCTTTCAGTGGAAGATGATGAATATCTTAATATGTGGTTTGCACCACAGGCACTCAGAGAACTTCTGACATACCGGTATTTTATTGAGAGCGGAGATTACCAATACAAAGAACTCTTAAAAGTTATTCTAAGCAGATCAGCCAGATCTGCAAGACTTACCACACATTTTGATCTTGACTTCCCAAAAAAACCAGTAACAGAACCATATCACTGCTATAAGCATAACAGGACATGTTATCCCACGCAGGTTGCATTTAAATTTTTAAAGCGGTATAGTAACGACACCATTAGGAGAGTCACGGAATATTCTGACCTGAAAACTGACGCATCGGTTGAAATACATCATGAGGACTGCCTTTACGCAGATTTTCCAAAATCAAACGGAGTAATTACAAGTCCACCTTATGTGGGACTGATAGATTACCATGAACAGCATGCGTATGCTTATCATCTGCTTGGGCTTGAGGATAAAAGAGAGAAAGAAATAGGTCCTGCCGCAGGCGGAAAGAGCAAAAAAGCAAAGGAAAATTACCAGAAAAATATAGCCGAGGTCTTCCGCAGAACTATTAAAAGTATGGAACCTGAAGGCCGCCTTATTGTTGTTGCCAATGACAAGGACAACCTATATGACGGCATTGCAGATTCCCTTGACGTTGAGGTTGAGGATATAATTCAAAGGCATGTCAACCGGAGAACAGGCAGGCGTGCGGGACAGTTCTACGAGTCTATATTTGTCTGGCGGAAAATCTGATTTTTGGTATGAATATGTCTGACCCTAATAAGATGAAAGATGACATTCAGATTGTCATCAAAGACATGATGGATAGAATTATGGACAAGGTTCTGTGTTCTGATCCCTTTGTTAAAGAGACACATCATCTGAAAAAACCACTTTATGCTGCACTTGTTCCGGATGAAATATTTAAAGGATCACACTTTGAGAGGCGTTTTGTAACTCCGTTTGGGAAAGTTTGGGAAAAACTGGCTGTAGTTGCTGCCACTAACGGAATGGGATATGGAACAACCGGATACAGAATTGACGGTATGATCAGGGAAAAACGCCTAAACAGAATTGCAGAAACCCTAAACCGGCTTGAACATGCAACAAAGGAGAATGAAAGAATCAGACCGGACTGGAACAGGGAACTTACCTACATAAAAAAAGGAAGAGGAGATTTGATCCCGGTTTCTGTTGTCTGTGACCTCTATGTTGAGGACCGAAGTAATGGTGGCAGATATGCCTTTGAGCTTAAAGCTCCGCTTCCAAACAGTGATCAGACAAAAGTCAGTAAGGAGAAGATTCTGAAACTTCACTGCATGGAACCGCCTGTAGTTGATAGTGCATATTTTGCCCTGCCCTACAATCCTTACGGGACACGCGAGAATTATTCATGGAGTTTTCCGGCGAGATGGTTTGATATGAAAAATGACGATGTTGTCTTAATTGGAAATGATTTCTGGGACTACATCGGGGGAAAAGGAACATATGATGCCTTCATTTCAGCAGTAAATGAGATTGGCCCGGACTACAAAGAAAAAATATACAGAGATTACCTGAGGATTACCCCCCCGGATGGTTATAACTCAGAATTTGATCTGCTGAGTGAACCTAAGAGAGAATATGATTCCAGATAATGTGCTAATCCTTCCCGATTGGCAATCATACAAAATCACCTAAGGATTTAACATTACTACCCGCAGTGTCAATCCAATATCGGCACACATATAAATCATAAAATCATATTGGAAAATATCCGGTTTATTATAAACAGGTTTATTGGGTGTTGAGAATTGGGGAATACTACTTATAATGTACATCATATTTTAATTTCAGGACTGTGAGCTAAGGCTCTGCTTAAAATATGACCTCAATGAAACCCGGTAATAATTATTTAACTGTTAGCGGGCGATGGAGGAATAATAGATAAACCCTTTTTTTGTCCGGCAGTTTTTAAAAAATCTGGAGGAATTTTACTTGAACAGATCATATATAAAAAGCAATTATTCAGAAGTGAATAGATTTAAACATGGGAATATTATCCTGAAATCAGCACTTCTGCTTATTCTGGCATTGTTTTTGATGACATCACCGGTTATGGCCGGAAGTTATGGAACTATTGTTTATCCGGGGGAGTCAGTATTCATTGGGGAATCAGGGCTTGATGTTAGTGCAGCCCTTATAGATGGTTGGGGAAATCCAAACAGCTATATATCGTATTACGCTTCAGGTGGTACACCTGGTGTAACTGCTCCATCAGATACAGTTACAGTGCCTGATTTGACCAATTTCTATGTATCACCCGGTACTTTTACAGGAAAAACAGGTGCGTGGTATGTAGGAATTACTTCAAATGTAGCGTTTTATGTCCAAGAAGCATCGCTTTCAGTTTCATTGTTCAACAATCAGAGTGGCAAGGATATTTCCAACCTCAAAGCGATACAGGATGACCATATTGCTATCCGCATAAACAGCAATCTTGATTCACTCTTTGCACGTAATGCATCCGGTGGTACCGCAGGTATTGACGCATACGTTGAAACACCTGATGGTGCAACACTTAGTGCACTCTACAGGAATTCAACAACCAGAGATATGGACGCAGTTTACCTTTCAGCAATCAAGCCAGATAATACTATTTTCTGGATCCCATACGGCAATATGGCAACGGTATGGAAACTTGATCCGGACAATTACAAAACAGGGACATACAAAGTCTATGCACAGTGCAATGTCAACGACATGAAAGACAATCTCGGAGTTGTTACCGGAGTCACACAATCAGAGATTGAAACTCTCACTGTTGAGGAAGATTATGTTGCAATAACAGCGACCAAAGAATCGGTTATCAAAGAGGATGATTTCACAGTAACAATTACAGGTACACCAAAGACACTTTACACAGTCTGGTTATCCGGAACAAACGGTTATTCAAACACAACAGACTGCCCGCCAAAGTTCCTGCAAAATCAGGATGATGTTTCTTCAATGACCCAGACTGCACTGGATGCACTGTATTACATGAGTGAAACAACAGTCGGACAGGACATACCATATGCAGCAGGGGGCACAACAAATGAATGGGCAGTTGTAGCAAAGACAGGAAGTGACGGAACAATAACAGTCGGACTTACAACAGACAGCAATACAAAAACAGGGAAGTACACAGTCAGAGCAGAAAAGTGGCTCAGTTATACTCAGCTTGATTATGAAATCTACGATACTGTAGATATAAAAGTAACAGAGGAAGGAGCAGGGCCGACAATCAGCCTGAATCCGGGATGGAACTTCATATCAACACCAAAGCGCCTTCAGAATGGAAATAACACCGCCGGAAAGATATTCGGAGATATTGATTCCGGTGGCCATTCAGCTCTGATGTATAATGCATCATCCAAAAAATGGGATACTGTTAAGGCAGACACTGAAGTAAAACCTCTTGAAGGAATCTGGATCTATAACAATGATGCAAACAGCGCCGAAGTATCCATGAAGTATGACTCAAATCCGCTTCAGACACCACCGTCAGAAGATCTTCAGTCTGGCTGGAATGCAGTAGGATTTTCATCACTCACCCCTGCAACTGCAAAGGACACACTGGTGGATGTTTCAGGGAAATGGACAAAAGCCATAGGATGGGATTCGGAAGAGCAGATGTATGAGACAGCAATTATCAGTGGTGGAAGCGGCATATACAGCGATACAAGAGATATGAATCCCGCAAAGGCATACTGGATATGGATGAAAGAGGACGGTACAATTGCAGCACTCAGCTGAATTATATTATAAAAATTTATGGAGGAATATATATGACAAAATTAGGTATGAGAAAATCCGGAAATAGGTTATTAACCGGAATTATCCTCACTCTGGGGATAATTTTCCTTGCAGGAATTGCATCGGCAGCAACAGCGACATTTGAAGTACCGGAAATACCTTATGAGATGGATGGAGCAGATGCAGCAGCACTTCCGGCACTGCCATGTGAATTTACAGGCAGTGTCTTCATCGGAGACATCCCTGCACCATCCGGCACAATCATCAGAGCCTTTATCGGTGAGGAAGAGGCCGGCCGTTTTGTTGTGAATCAGGCAGGAATCTACGGCGGAGAGGGCCTATTTGATGACCGGCTCATTGTCGGAGGAGATGGCAGTGCAACAGATCAGGAGATCGTCTTTAAGATCTGGAGCAATGATGTCAGTGAGACACTTGTCTATCAGCCTGGTGACAGCCGGACATTTGACCTGACTGTTGAAGGGATAGACGGGGACTTCAACACAAATGCCTTTGTGGATATAGGGGATGTCTCAAAAGTATCGTACATGGTTGCAGATAAAATTGAGCCGGAAATCTCCGCAGACTTCAACGGCAACGGAGAGGTTGACATCGGGGATGCCTCAAAAATTGCATACTTCTTTGTCCGGAAGATTGAGTTTCTGTGAACACCTGCGAATAAATCAAAATAGGGCAGATACCCGTAAATATCCAAACAGAGAAACACCTTTTTTGCCTGAAATATCTCAGCTTTTTTCCGGAAATCAATACCACCCCATACCCCGCACAATAAATTATATCTCTGATCATAACTATTATCCAGATGATGGATTCTGAAATGCTGAATACTGCCAAAAAGTTTTCAGAATTAATATGAATAAAATTCGGAGACAAAATAAGGGAGATAATCGTATTCGGTTCAGTAGCAAGACACGAAGAAACAGAAAAATCAGATATTGACATACTGGTAATTACAAAAGAAAGTGATTTCAGGCTTAAACATTCAATCACTGGTGAAGCCTTTGATATGAGCATTGACTCAGGCCATTATATATCAGTAAAAGTTATCAGTGAATCTGAATACCAGAAGAAAAAATACCTCTCATTTTTCAGAAATATTTCCTTGGACGGCATTGCTGTATGAATAATCCGGAAATTAACACCCTGATCAACAAATCAAAAGAGAGGCTTAAAATCGCAGAAATCCTTCTAAAATGGAATTATTATGAAGATTCAGTAAACAGCTCATATTATGCTATGCACCTTGCTTCAACAGCACTTCTTTTTCTAAAAGGAATAAAATTTAAAACACATAAAGGCCTTATTTCAGCAATCGGGAATGAATAAATAAAAACAGAGAAAATGGACAAAAAATCTGGCAGAAATCTGAATATCGCTGAAGAAGCACGTGAGAATGCTGATTATGCATCATTTATTGAGATAGAAATGTCTGAAGCACGTGAAATACTTCATAATACCCGTTCGTTCGTCAGTGAAGCTGAAAGAATAGTCAGGGAATCCGAATAACATAGGATATAATCAGAAACATGAATATTTGACATTATCTCCGGATTTAGACACCAAAATACACTAAATCAGTATTGCTGGCACCACAAGTATGAGGACATATGTCCTAAATGTAAATAACCAAAAATCAACAAAAATATATTTTAAAAACCATAAATCCTGATCCAAAAAAGTCACATCCCCCAGGGATAAACAACCGGAATTATCAAAGGCTTTGCAGGCATAACAGATAATATACATAAAGCCGCAGAAATAAAGAGTCAGGCACCAAAAAAATCTGCAAAATTAATCTGTGAAACTAATCTGCAAAACTGGCATGCAAAATTTAAATAAAGGAGCTAAAATGGAATACGAAGACATCAGGTCAATACTCTCATCCGGACATTCTGACAGTGAAAAATTAAACAGAATAAAGGAAGCCTGCAATAACAGGGACAAAGCCGCAAGTGAATTCACATCCGAACTTAAAAAAGCGACAGCAGCTGTTTCTGAAGGAAAAACAGAGACAAAGATAAAAACATCCGGAATACCGCCCGAATTTCAGGAAATTGCAGAATCCTTCAACACTGTAATAAACTCATACAATGTCCCGTTAAAAGAGACAATGAAGGTTCTCTCAGAGTATGAACACAGCAGATTTTATGCAAAAATCGAAGACAAAAACAAATTCAGAGGTGACTTCCTCCTCCTCAAAAATTCGGTCAACAAAGTGGGCGAAGTTATAAACCAGGCAATAAAAGAGATAATCAAAATTGCAGAAGAATTTGACAAAGGAAATTTCAGTGCAAGGTTTGACGAAAGCCTGACCTTTGAAGGCGACATCAAAGCCGTAAAGGAAAACCTGAACAATGTCGGAGAGATCTTCTCAGGCACAATACTGGAATCAAAAGGAGCATTCAACAAGATAAACTCAAGCAGCAATGAAATCGGCAGAGGTGCTGACCAGGTTGCAATTGCGGCTGAAAAGGTCGCAAACACAAGCACAAACGCCGCGTCAATGACAAGGACACTCAACCGCCATATCGAGGATATACACCGGCAGATTGCCGACCTTTCAGAATCAAACGAGGAGATCGCATCAACAGCAAAAGATGTACTCAAAAATGCAAACCACGTTGTTGAAATCGGAAAGGAAGCCCAGGTATCCGGAGATGAAGCAAAGGAGAGCATGAACAGTGTTGAAGTTATCGCAAGCAAAAGTGTAGGTGAGATAACCAGCCTTGCAGAGAAGATAAAAGAGGTCAGCGGCGTAGTAAACCTGATCCATGACATCACAGGCCAGATCAACCTCCTCGCACTCAATGCTGCAATCGAAGCGGCCCACGCCGGAGAACAGGGGCGCGGGTTTGCCATAGTTGCCGGAGAGGTCAAAAACCTTGCAGGAGAGGCAAGGGCAGCAACCGGAAATATAGAGACGGTTGTGAAAGCCGTGCAGGAGTCATCCGCAAAAACGGCAGAGGCAATAAAATCCGCAAGTCTTGAGATAACCGAGAGTGTATCAAGTGTAAACAAGGCAATAAACGGACTCAATGACATTATCCAGAATGCAGAAACGGTAAACAACGATATTGGCAGAATTGCAGCAGCCATTGATAATCAGGCAGATATTGCCACAAATGTCGTCAATGCCGCAGACGAAGGCTCAAAGCTTACAGGCAATGTAATGGAGGAGGCAGAAGAACTTGCCGCACTTGCAGAAGAAGCCAGTGCATCAATTGAAGAGATTGGAAGTGCAATCCACGAAGTAAACGACCTGGTAAATGAATTATCAACAAATATGGACAAATATAAGATATAAACCAAAAAAACAGGAATCCTGTCCAAAAATCAGAATAAAAAAATCTGCACAGGATTTCCGGCAGAAAAAATACCGGATTATTTTTTTTCAGGCAGACTGCCACTTTCCTGCCGGAATGATAATCTCAAAAGATGCACCCTCACCCTCATTACCAGACTCTGTTATGGTAATTCCGGTAATTGAGAGAATTTCCCTGACCAGAAATAATCCATAGCCATGCTTCCTCCCAAATGCCGGTCTGAAAATACTCTCTTTTTTATCCGCAGGAATGCCAATGCCGTCATCACAGATCCGGAAAACGAGATTACCACCCTCATTTCCGGAAATGAAAGATAAATTATTCATACCGGAAGCATGCTTATAGGCATTGGTAATAATATTGCAAAAGGCCTTCTTAAGCATAGCATCGGCATAGATTGTAACAGGTATTATCTCAAGAGAGACATGAACACCAGAAGGCACTCCACCTCCCTCAGAGAGACACTCAAGAATAATCGGTTCAATCGCCTGCCATTCAGGAGGTTTTATGCCCATATCCTGATAATCCCGTGTAAACTCAATCTGCTTCTGGATATTTTTAATTGACATTCCAAGCTTTGAGGCATAATCCTTATCCTCTACAGGAATATTATCCTTCATAAGGCCAAGATAACCGATAGCAATGGTAATAGAATTTAAGATATCATGCCTTGTAATACTTGAGAGGAGATTCAGCTTCTTATTTGCTTCCTCAAGTGAACTCCTGTAATTGTTCATATCAGTGATATTCCGGCCCGACACAACAGCCTGAACCACATTTCCGGATGAATCCGTTATCGGGGTTGCAAACGTATCATAATATAGAACCAGACCGTCAGGATTAGTTACAGACTTTTCAACCCTGCTGGTGATCCCTTTTTCAAAAACATCCCTTGCAGCACAGACCTCACACGGCTCTTCTGCATCATGAAAGACACTATAGCAGTGTTTTCCGGTAAGATCTTCAGGCTTAAGCCCGAAGATATCATAAAGCTCCTTATTTGCATCAATGACTCTGTAATCCCTGTCGATCACATACATACCATCAGCTATTGAATCAAAGATTGTTCTGATCTTAAGGGCTGCATCCTTAAGATCCTCCTCATATCCCTTCCTCTCAGAGATATCCCTGATAATAGAGACAATGAAATTTCTATCCCCCAGTATCAGCAGTGATGATGAGATCTCCACCGGGATTTTGGCGGAATTTTTGTTTAAAAGTTCAGATTCAAATATCCGGCCCTTATGAGGACACCACCCTATATCACTGAATCTCTCAAGGCCACCCTCACTTCCGGACACCATATTTTCCGGAAAAAACAATTTCATGAAGTCTTTTCCTGAGACATCATCGGAGGTATAACCAAACATCTCCTCAGCAGCCTTATTCCAGAAAACTACAGCCCCGGAGTCATCCATCATACATATCGCATCAATTGCAGTCTCACTTACTGCCCGGAATTTCTCCTCACTCTCTTTTAACTTCTCCTCAACGACTTTCTGCTCAGTTATATCATGAATTATTGTAATGAGGCACTTTGCATCCCCAAGTTCAATAATCCTGCCTGACATAAAAGCAGTCCGGACCGTGTTCATAATATTCAGATTCACCTCAAAGTTAAGAACAGAACCGGATTCTTTAAGACCATCTATATATCTGGCACGATCATCGGAGCTGAGGTACAAACCAAATTCCAGTATCTTTTTGCCTATGATATCATCACGATGGATTCCGGAAAAAGACTCCCATTTATCATTAACCTCAAGGACAACCCCTTCATCAAGAGTAGAGAGAATAATGACATCAGGATTGAGGCTGAATACAGTGGAGTATTTCTCATTTGCAAGTTTTAATTTCTCCTCTGTCTCAACTCTCTCTGTGATGTCAATTATAATTCCTTCAAATAAAACAGGGTTATTTGCCTCATCTCTCCTGACAATTGTGCGATCATAAATATTGCGCATCTCACCGGCATGATTAAAGACCCTGTACTCCTGGGTGTAATCATTGGCTCCGGCAGAGAGATAACCGGAGATCTCCTCCTCAACCCTCTTTAAATCATCAGGGTGAATCAGATCAGCATACAGAATATTTCCGGAGTAGAAATCATCAGGAGTATAGCCAAGAATACTTACGTTGTCAGAGACAAACCTGACCGGCCAGCCCTCACCGGTATCCCATAAAAATGCAATGAACGGGCTGTTGTTGAGAATCTGCCTGTAAGCACCCGCATCCACATTACAGCTGTCCAGTTCAGACCGTCCATCATCTTTCAGACATATAATTAAAATCCGGCAGGACACTGCATCCAGAAATAACTCATCTCTATCTGTAAAATATTCATCTCCGGAATAACTGCTGCCATAATAAACTATATTTATATAGCCGTAACTTATGCCGCCGAGTTCAAGATCTCTCTTTAAAGATGCCGAATATTCCTTAGAAACATCATAAGAAGATGAATGCCAGTCTTCATCACCCACAGAAATAACCACACCGGTATTCTCAGGTTCACTGAATACAGAAGAGATTATTTCGGCCATTATCCCATAAATTTCATCGCCGGAAACTTCCAGAGATATTAATTCCGACAATTTATCCAGGCATTTCTTCCCCGCAGACATGCTGCAATTACTATCATCTGACATTATACCGGAAAATCCTATGTTTCAGATATAGCAGATGATAGTCATATAATCCTTTCGCATACGGCAGGAGAACAGACACTGGTGAGCCGGAACAATCATGATAATCAGAGAAATACCATAAGCAGAGTGCAGAGATTTTATTAATGCTGAATACAATCTCCTGAAAAGAGATCTGGAGTTATACCTGTGAACGAAAAGGAAACTGACATAATTGATGTTATAAACCCTGCAACCGGAGAGAGTGCAGGCACAGTTAAGAGATGCACAAAAGATGATGTACATTCTGCAATAGAAATGGCAGAAGATGCCTTTTCCGGATGGGCAGCCAAAAGTCCGCGTGAGAGGGCAAAACTGCTCTTCCTTTCAGCACAGGAGATAAGAGAGAGACAGACTGAACTTGCAGAACTCCTGACAGCAGAACAGGGAAAACCTCTTTTTGAGGCAAAAAACGAGATACAGGGCTGTGCAGCGGTACTTGAATACTACGCATCCATATCCGGAACAGTGAGGGGCGACTTTCTGCCCAAATCTGATTATGGCTATTCATTCACAGTAAAAAAACCGCTTGGCATCTGCGGAGCAATAATTCCCTGGAATATGCCGGTGCTGATTCTGGCATGGAAGACGGGGCCTGCACTTGTTGCCGGAAACTGCCTGATAGTAAAGCCTTCATCCAAAACACCGCTTACAAGCCAAAAGATTGCAGCCATCCTGCACAGCTGCGGCATTCCGGAAGATGTCTTCTCAGTTGTAACCGGAAGTGGCAGTGAGGCAGGCAGTGCACTGGCAGAGAGCAGAAGAATTGCAGCACTATCATTTACAGGATCTGTTGAGACCGGAAATTTTGTTGAGAAACTCTCATGCGGAACAGGGAAACGGCTGACACTCGAACTTGGCGGAAGTGATCCAATGATAGTATGCAGTGACGCTGACATTGACTCAGCAGTTGCAGGTGCGGTTGCAGGCAGATATTACAACTGCGGGCAGACATGCACAGCAGTAAAACGCCTCTATGTCATGGAGGATATTGCAGAGGAGTTCAAAAGAAAGCTTACCGAAAAGGTATCACAGATAAAAACGGGCAATGGCATGATAAAAGGGACAAAGATGGGCCCTTTAATTGACATGGATGCCAGAGAGAAGATATCAATGCTCATCTCCGGAATTGAGAGAGATTATGGTGCAGAGATCCTGACAGGCGGAAAAATAACCGGCACTCCGGAACTTAAATCAGGCAGCTTCTTTGAACCGACAGTCATTGCAGGAGCACCGAAGGACTGCTTCCTCTTTACAGAAGAGATATTCGGGCCGGTTCTCCCGGTTGCGGTTGTAAAAGACATGGATGAAGCAATAGAAGAGGCAAACAGAACTAAATTCGGGCTTGGAGCATCAGTCTGGACAAAATCTCTTAAAAACTCATTTGAAGCCACTGAGATGCTTGATGCAGGCATTGTATGGGTGAACCGGCATCTTAAAATCCCGCCGGAAGTGCCCTTTGGCGGCGAGAAGGAGAGCGGTTCAGGGCGTGAGAACGGCCTTTCCGCACTTGATAGATATATGAAGGAGAAAACAGTCATAATGACACCCTGAAAAGAGAACAGGAGCAGCTGAACAATGATCAATGTAGGATGCCACGTATCAATCGCCAAATCCATAGATTTGGCAGTCGGACGTGCGGCTGAGAGGGGCTGCACCACCTTTCAGATATTCACTTCAAACCCGCGCGGATGGAAAGCAAGAGAGATTAAGGAAGAAGAAGCGGAAAAATTTATAAAAAATATAAAAGAGTCCGGAATATACCCGCCCATTGCCCATATGCCGTACCTTCCAAACCCCGCCTCGCCAAGGGAGGAAGTCCAGCAGAAATCAACGGAAGTTATGTTAAGGGAGGTAAAGAGATGCAGAATGTTAAAAATCCCCTATCTTGTGACACATCCTGGAAGCCATCTCGGTGCAGGCAGGGAGGATGCAATAAAGCGGTTCACTGAGTGCATTGATCTCGCCTCTGAAGAATCAGAAGGTGAGGTGATGCTGCTGCTTGAAAATACGGCAGGCACAAATAATTCAATGGGAGGTGATATTGAGGACATAGCCGAAATTATCGACAATCTGAGTGACAGTTCAGGTGTTGGGATCTGCATTGACACCTGCCATGCCTTCGCTGCCGGATATGACATAACCACAGAAGAAGGACTCTCATCCTTTCTTGAATTAACAGACTCAGAGGTCGGTCCTGAGAGGCTGAAAGTCATTCACCTAAATGACTGCAAAGGCGCTCTCGGCTCACATCTTGACAGGCACGAGCATATAGGGCTTGGAAATATCGGAGATGAAGCTATAAGCCGGATTGTAAACCACCCAAAACTGAGAGACATCCCCTTCATCCTTGAAACTCCGGTAAACGAAGAGAGAGGTGATGCAGAGAATATCGCCCATGTCAAATCCCTCTTCAGGGAATAAATCAGGAAAAACAATACCCCACACTCAGATCTGACCGGTGAACTCACCGGAAATATAACTCTGCAATACCCTTCTTTTCTGTCACATACCCAAATAGGCATAAGGAAATAAAAACAAAATTATCCGGAAGTGAAGGCTGAATTTACAGACGGAAAAATAACCATCGGGCCTGAGGGAAAAGCTCTCTATACCAACAGCGGATACGGAAGGCCGGCAGGGAAGAGGCTTTCCCTCTCAGGAGAAGAAGCGCTCTACCTTCTCGGAAGGGATAAGATCGAACTTGACGGATATGATTTTGATACTCTCGCCTCAGAACTCTCTGCGGACCCGAAATTCATGAGACGATTTCTGCTGTACAGGGACATCAGAGAGAGAGGGTATGTCATACAGACAGGGCCGCACGACTTTCGGGTATTCCGGCGTGGTGAAAAACCGGGCACAGGACGCTCACAGTTTATGATAAGAGTGCTTGCCGAGAGGGATCTTGTCGGCTTCAATGAAGTTCTCGATGACATAGCCTCGGCGAAGAATATGCGAAAGCAGTTCCTTGTCGGAGTAGTGGACGATGAGGATGAGATCACCTACTACGAAGTCAAATCAAATGAGATAACCGAGGGTGTCGCCGAAAACAGTCCGGCAGAGGTTACAGGAATGCTGTACGGACGATCAGTTGTCATAAAAACCCCGCCTGAGAGCAGCCTTGAGAAGGCATGGTTTGGAACAAGACTTGACAAAGAGCGCCTGCTTCTCTCCCCTCCGGAAGTTCTCTATCTGCTTGAGAGAGAAATTCTGAAGATCAGGGATACGGACATCAGCTCTTTCTCAGAGATAGCCGCAGAGGAGGACCATGAGATTGAGAGCAAGTATGTCGTCTATAAAGACCTCCGCGATAAAAAACAGATAGCACGGACAGCCTACAAATTCGGCCATCACTTCAGGGTATATTCCGGTGAGAAGAAGCATTCGGAACTGCTTGTTCATGCCTTTCCATCAGAGGAATTCATGCCTATGAGCGTGATCTCACGATCAGTACGCCTTGCCCACAGCGTCAGAAAGAAGATGCTTTTTGCATCTGTGGAGAGAAACAATATAGAGTATATCGAATTCGCAAGAATAAAAATGTAAACATATAGTTGGAATAAAAATATGCAGTCAGAAATTAATCCGTGGTCAGGAAACCAGAATATAGAAACGGATAAACTCTTCAGTGAATTCGGAATAGAGCGGTTTGATGATGTAATTGATCAGGTCAAAGATCCGGCGTACTTCTTCAGAAGAAAAATCGTTGTCGGTCACAGGGACTATAAGAATATCGCAGGTGCAATGGCAGAGAAGAAACCGTTCAATGTCATGACCGGATTCATGCCCTCCGGACATCCGCATCTTGGCCACCTGATGGTGATGAAGGAGGTTGTCTGGCATATTCAGAGGGGAGGAACCGGATATATCTCAATTGCAGACAGGGAAGCACATGCTGTCAGGGCCATATCCTGGGACAAATGCAGGGAATACGGGAAAGAATATCTAAACTGCCTCTATGCTCTTGGTTTTGAGGGAAATACCTATTACCAGAGTGAGAACAACAGACTCAAAGATCTGGCATTTGAATGTGCAACAAAGATCAACTTCTCAGATTTATCAGCAATATATGGTTTCTCACAGGATACTGCACTTGCACATGCCATGAGCGTTGCAACACAGGTGGCAGATATTCTCTACCCGCAGACCGATGCCGGCCCGGCACCGACTGTAGTGCCTGTGGGAATTGACCAGGACCCGCATATCCGTCTCACCCGTGATATAGCATATAAACTGAGAATGTTTCTTGTGGAAGAGAGAGAAGGCCACATTTCAGTCAGATCCAAAAATGCACCAAAGGAAGCTATGGACGATGTCGAAGCTGCATTTTCCGGGTGCAGAAGATATGAAGGTCATATTGACATAAAAGATGTCTCTGCCGGAGAGGTTGAGAGACAGGTCAGGGAGATTGAGATTAACAACGGCGGATTCGGATTTATTGCGCCGTCTTCAACGTACCATACCTTCCTTCAGGGGCTGCAGGGCGGCAAGATGTCAAGCAGCATCCCCGACAGCCTCTTCCAGTTTAAAGAGCCTGAAAAGAGTGTGAAAAAGAAGGTTATGGCTTCGCTGACAGGCGGAAGAATGACCCTTGAAGAGCAGAAAAAGCTTGGCGGTGAGCCTGAAAAATGTTCTGTATATCTGTTAAACCTCTTCCATATGTCTGAGAACGATGAAGAGTTAAAGGAGATGTACAGGGCCTGCAAAGCAGGGGAACTGATGTGCGGAACCTGCAAAAAAGAGACCTTTGAGAGAGTTAAGGAATTCCTCTCAGACTTTAATGAGAAGATGGATGAGACAGAGCATCTGACCGGGGAGTGAGAAAAGTGGATCTTACATTAAATGAAAAAAAGCTTCTTGCAGTGCTTAAGCCCTTAAGGGACGCTGAAGAGGCAAGGGTTGAGGCTGTAAAACCGATTACAGAGACCATAAAGAGTGTAGAGGTAGCCGGAAAACATTCGATAGATCCTCTGAGAGAGACACTGAAATTTCTTGAGGATACAAAGAATCTCGCATTTCAGCCGATAAAAAGGGCAATTGAACTCTTTGAAGAGGCCGCAGAGGATACACTCGGCCCGATGAAAGAGCCTGATGCAGCCTACCTTGCAACGATAATGGATACCACCGAAGAGGCGATAGTATCCCATGCACTGCTGCTCCAGGACAAAGGGCTTGCAGACCTCATAAAGACTGCAACAGTCACCCGCAGAGCCACAGAAGAGGGTGAGAAATACAGACAGGAGGGCCTGCCTGAGAGAGTGCTCTTTGACTCCTTCGATGGGGCAATTCCGATGGAGGACCTCAGAAAACATCCGGCATCAAAGCTTGGAATAGGGTGGCTGAGAAAGAAGGGCTGGGTGGAGATAAAGGACGGGATGGTAAAGAAGATCTCTGACGCCCCCAAAGGTGACGATGAGTATGCCCTGGCCGACCCGTCTGCTGACAAACCCGGAATGAAGGAGCTTATAAAGAGAAAGCTTGCAGAAGAAATTGAGACTGTAACATACAGGATTTCAATAACTGAAGAGGGCATTGCCCTTGTCGAATCCGGAATCGATCTCAGGGCCGAGGCATCCACCCTCACAAGTGACCAGATACGTACAGGCGAGTGGAGAAACCTGAAACTGAGAAGGTACAGCGTAAAGACTCCGCCTAAGAAGATTTACGCCGGAAAGAAGCACCCGTATCAGGCAATAATTGACGATATGAGAAAGATCCTCCTTGAGATGGGCTTTACCGAGATCTCCGGCGAGATCGTGCAGAGCTCATTCTGGAATTTCGATGCACTCTTCCAGCCGCAGGACCATCCCGCAAGGGAGATGCAGGACACCTTCTTCCTCGACCTTGAGCGTGAACTTCCGGAGAACTACAACCTTGTAAAGGAGATTCACGAGACCGGAGGAAAGACCTCATCTACCGGATGGGGAGGAAAATGGAAGGAGGAGAAGGCGAGGGAGTGTGTCTTAAGGACACATACCACAAGCCTTTCCATTCAGCTGTTAAAGGACAATCCCGAACCTCCGCTGAAGGCGTTCTGCATAGGCAGGGTGTACAGACGTGAGGCTATAGATCCCACCCACACGCCGGAATTTGAACAGCTTGAAGGCGTGGTAATGGACAAGGACGTATCATTCAGGCACCTGATGGGCTTTTTAAAGGAGTTCTACCACAGAGTAGGGTTTGAGAGCGTGCGTTTCCGCCCCGGATATTTCCCCTACACTGAACCGTCGGTTGAGCCTGAAGTATGGGTTGACGGACTTGGCTGGGTTGAACTCGGCGGTGCCGGTATATTCAGAGAAGAGGTGACAGCACCGTGGGGAATCAAATACCCGATTCTCGCATGGGGACTTGGCGTATCAAGGGTTGCAATGCTAAAGCTCGGATTAAAGGACTTACGTGAACTGTACAGAAGTGATGTGGACTGGATAAGAAATGAACCGGTAAACAGAAAGGAGGTGCGCTGATGCCGATTATCAAACTGCCATATAAATATCTTGAAGATCTTTCAGGCATAGAGAAGGATACAATCATTGAAGAGATTCCGATGATTGGAGCAGACATCGAGAGATATGAAGAGGAGTCCTTTGATGTGGAATTCTTCCCTGACAGACCCGATCTCTTCTCAGCAGAGGGCGTGTCAAGAGCAATGAGAGGATTTATGGGGCTTGAATCCGGACTTCCGGATTACAGCACAGAACCCTCAGGACTATCATTTAAGATTGAACCGGGACTTGAGGATATAAGGCCGTATCTTGGATCTGCTGTCATCAGAGGACTGTCATTTAACAATGAGTCAATAGAGTGCCTGATGGGACTACAGGAGTCACTGCACTGGGCTGTAGGCAGAGGCAGGGTTAAGGTTGCAATTGGTGTACATGACCTTGACAAGGTGAAACCGCCGTTTAAGTACTCTGCATCGCCGAAATCCAGGACTTTTGTGCCGCTTGACACAGACGAACTGATGACCCTTGATGAGATCCTTGAGAAACACCCGAAGGGTGTTGATTATGCCCACATAGTACAGGACTTTGAGAGATATCCACTCATTACAGACTCTGAAGACAATGTCCTCTCCTTCCCTCCGATTATAAACGGTGAGCTGACAAAGGTCACCGAAGCCACGAAGAATATCCTGCTTGACTGCACAGGAACGGATGAGAGGGCTGTTATGACAGCCGTTAAAATAATCTGCTCCGCCCTTGCGGAAGCCGGAGGTAAGATTGAGAGCATTGAAGTGAACGGAGTTTCAATGCCCAGCCTCTCACCAAAGATCAGGGACGTAAAGTTAAGTGAGTGCAGGAAACTTCTCGGAATTGATATTGACATCATTGAGATGGCACAGCTCTTAAAGAAGATGAGATTTGGTGCAGAACCGGTTGACGGGGAGATACTGAAGGTCTTTGTGCCCTGCTACCGTGCCGACATTCTCCACGACTGGGACGTATTTGAAGATGTGGCAAAGGCGTACGGCTACGAGAACATCGACTCCCTTCTCCCGCCGACATCAACAATCGGGCATGAAAATCCGGTGAACAGAATCATGGGCACTGCAAGAACAATCATGGCAGGCATAGGCTATCTTGAGATGATGCCCTTTACTCTCTCAAACGAGAGGGTGATGTACTCCAATATGCAGAGGAAAAAGCCTGATTATGCCCTGCATGTAAAACACCCGATATCAGAGGAGCAGACTCTTGTCAGAACTGACATTCTGCCGCTGCTGATGGAAACACTTAAGATAAACCAGCATCGGGAGCTTCCGCAGAGGCTCTTTTCAACCGGAGATGTGATTGAAGGTGAAAAAACCTTCCAGAAGCTTGCCGGCGTTACAATGCACACCGAGGCAGACTTCTCAGAGATTTATGCCGTTGTCGATCTCTTTATGAGGGAAGCCGGTCTGGAATACAGAGTTCTGGAGTCTGACGATCCGGCATTCCTTGACGGAAGAAGGGGCAACATTTACGTAGGGGATAAGAAGATCGGTTCCTTTGGTGAGATGCACCCGCAGGTCATTGTAAATTTCGAGATGGCAGAGCCTGTTGCCGGATTTGAGATTGATTTACGGGTTTTTAACCAGGAATAATCTCCCAATACCCGCAATACTTTTTTTGAATTAATTTCTGTTTTTTCCGCAGCAGATCCATCGCAGAATCCGGGATATATTCAAGTCATATCAGGGAGCATATCCTGTTATGGATGCCGGAGGCGGAGCAGATACTGAGGACGAATATATTCCGTTTGACAGGGAAATATCAGAGATAATTACATTTACCGAAGGTCATGAGAACAGCAGAATTAAGAATATCGCAGTCATTGCAGAACCTTATTCAGGAGAGCAGATCCTGATAAACGGACTGCTTGATAAACTCGGAGATGGGGCAGGCCACCATAAGTACGGTTCAATACAATATGAATGCCCCTGCCCGGCTGAAATCTGTCCGGACAAAAAAACTGTAATCCTTGAAGGCTGCCATTACCTCTTCTCAAGAAAAATAGGAGGTTTTGACAGCCTGAACAGATTTCTGACCGAAATTTCCGGTGACGAAAGGATATACATCACATTCTGGAACATATTTGCCTGGGATTATCTCTCAGCAGCAGAAAATACAGACTCTTACTTCCAAAAACCCGTAATTATTGAACCGTTAAAGCCGGACATGCTCATGGATCTTATGAAGGATAAATCCGGCAAAAGTCCGGATTACATCGATGATCGTCCTGTATCTGAGAGAAACCGCTTTACCTTTAAAAAAAGAAGCATAAAACTGCCCGGTTTTGAAAAAGCAATAAAAATACCATATCCGGGATATGAAAGTTCTGCAAAAGAGACAATGTCAGAAGCGGAGGCAGAGAGATATGCCTTTGAAAGAATTGCTGATATATCCGGGGGAAACTATGGCATTGCAAAAAAACTCTGGAAAAAATCAATAACTGATGATTTATTCAGGCTCTCTCAGATCTCATCACATGATTCAGATCCTGATCTTAAGTACAATGAAGCATACACCCTGCTGTTTATTCTTATGTGGGGTGCCCTCTCCGCAAAAGAGATCATGGAGATGTCAGTTTCTGAGGGGGAGAGTGCAAAAATTCTCTTTAAACTATCTTCAGTTGGACTTATTTCCAATGAAGGAGGGCGTTATTCAGTTGAACCGCTGAAATTTGTACAGTCTGTGGAATATCTAAAGAAGATCAGGATGGTCTGGTAGATGGCTGACAGCATAACATCCGGAATTGAAAATATTTCACTTGAAAGCTTTGATCTCCTCAATACCATAATAGATATTCTGTATATACTGATTCTTGCATGGATTGTCGTAAAAATATCGGGGATTCTCCTTAAAGGACTATCAGAAAAGGCAGGCCAGTACAGAATTGCAATAGCAATGATGATACCACTCTCAAAGATTTTTGTATATGCCATTGCAATTTACCTTATATTCTTACAGATAGTCGGCCCTTCACTCTCGGTCCTGCTTGCTTTTTCAGGGCTGTTTGGTGCGGCAATAGGATTCGGGCTGAAAGATGTCTTTGCTGATATTCTCGGCGGGATTGTGATAATATTTGAACGCCCGTTTAAAATAGGGGATAAAATTACCGTAGGGGACAGTTACGGGGAGGTAAAAGACATCGGCCTTCGTGCAACAAGAATCGTAACTCCTGACGACTCTGAGGTGTCACTACCGAATTTTTTTATCTTTGACAGAAGTGTCTCATCCGGAAATGCGGGTGCAATGGAGATGATGGTTGTAACTGACATCTACATAAGCCCGGATTCAGACATCAGAGAGGCAGTGGAGATTATGAGAGAGGCTGTCATATCCTCCGGGTATGTATATATCACAAAAGAGAGGCGTTATAATGTCCTCGTTAAGAATTACCCGTATTATTCGAGAATACGGGCAAAAGCATATGTAAATGATCTGAGATATGAATTTGAATTTAGGTCTGACGTAACCGGACGTGCATGGGCAGAGATGAAGAGAAGGGGGATAAAATCTCCTCAGATCCATGAACCATATGATAATGAGAAAAATTCCGGAGACGAAAAAAAGGGACTAATTGACCATTAACAGCATGGCATAACATTACATAATAAATTCCGGATAAATGTTATGGATAACAGATCCAAAATATCCGTTTACTATGGACAGACTCAGACTGCATACCAGATGTTGACATCCGCAGTAACAAGCTGGTTACCCTGGTTCCAGAGTACTACATTGAGAGGTTCATCTGAAAACTGCTCAATCACCTTGTAATTTACATCGTCATACCTTGCAATCGCCTCGTACTCTCCGGTATTCGTGTCCATCTTATAATTAAATGCAGCCAGATTTGCATCATTTAAGAAGAGGACAGTTATTGGATGGTTCGCTTTTACCTCAACCTTTAATTTGTCAAACCTCTGTCCGAATGCACTCGGAGTATATGTGAAATAACCACCAAGCGGATTCAATGTATTTGACCCCTCACGCCAGACTGTCCATTCCGGCTCCTGCACTGTCGGAACCTCCACTGTCGCCTGTGGGGTTGAAACCGCAGTGGGAACGGGGGTTGCCGGAACCGGCTGCGATGCAGTCTCTGAACATCCGGCAGCAAGAACCGCAACCAGAAATAAAACCAGAATAAGAATCAACGTTTTAAAACCTGAATTCATAATAACACCTGTTGAGTTACATTATTTTTAATACAGATAATACTGATCACCTAAGAATCATAACATTTACAGAAATTTTCTCCGTATCCTGACCTGCCGGACTATAGAAGCAAAAGAGAAAGCCCCATTAGATATCCCTCACTGAAAAAAACTAAGATCTGCTCTCTTCAGCAATTTTTTCAGGTCAATTTGCAGTATTGCACTCTCATACACTCTTAGAGTGCAAACCGGATCTCTGTAATTAATCCCTTATATCTCTAAAGAAGCAAGAAAAAACAGTTAATATTTATGTTTGCACTCTTTTCCGGAGCACAGCATGAAAATCATCACCCACACTGCACATTATACCCTGCTGCATTCCTGAGATGAGTGCAAAATGGTAATCTGTGACTTTTTTCAGATACAGATTCCAACTCATTTCAGCAATAAACCCCACATTATGGATTTGGGAAGTTGCACACATACCGTGTTTCATAGGTGTCATGTTGCCATATGCCATAGCTGAAGAAAAAGATCATGCAGTCATGCCAGGATACAGACACCGGGAATGTTCAGGCAGGAGGAAATCCTCACTACCTATAATATGAAAGGCCGGCCTGTATAAGCCTTACTTTACCTGAAACTATTACATCGCAAACAGAAATTCATGAGCAGTTAAATTTTCAATTATCCAGAGATTATGATAGGAAACTCCGAATCAAATCCGGAAATCTCCGGGTTCATGCCATGAGATAACCACTTAAAGATTACATTTTACAAATAAGAAATATAAGACCCATGCCACTTATTGATATGAAAACCGGAACAATAACTGAAAAAGGCCAGATTGTTATACCAAAAAGTATCAGAGATATGTTTGGGACAGGAACTAAAGTTGCATTTCCGGCATATGATGACAGAATTGAAATAAGACCACCTGAGGAGACAGATGATGCTTTATGTGCATATGCAGGCGAAAAAGTGCTGGCAAAAGAGTGGCTTTCCAAAGAAGAAGATGAAGCATGGAAAAATTTGTAAAAGGATAAATCGCGCCTGAATAAACGGGAGATGCCAGGAAAGTCAGCCTCACCCACCTAAAGCCAATAAAAAACCTTTTTCACTTCATAAAATTATCCCATTTATATGAGATATTACCCCGATCCTGCACAAAGTCCCGACCTGAAGGTGATCAACAATGCAATAGAAGAGGCATTTGCCGAGCATGGGAGAGGCAACGTCCAGATGCCGCCAAAATCCTATATATTCTTTGACAGAGGCGACTTCAGGACAATGCCGGCATATATACCCTCCTTAAACATCGCCGGGGTAAAGGTGGTTAATGTCCACCCCGGCAACAGAGAGCACGGACTTCCGGCTGTGATGGCACTCCTGATAATAATCGATCCGGAAACAGGATTTCCGTCTGCCATACTGAATGCAACAGAACTGACCGACCTCCGCACTGCCGCCGCCGGTGCAGTTGCCGCAAAGTATCTCTCCCCAAAGAAAAGTGTGGTTATGGGAGTTATCGGAAGCGGAAATCAGGCAAAGGCACAGATTGCCGCAACTGCCGCAGAGCTTGATATTGAAGAGATCAGGATATGGAGCAGGGACAAAAAAAACGCTGAAAAGCTATGTGAGTTCTACAGTGAATATGAATGGTATCATATCCAAAATCGGAGAAATAGGTTAAAAATGAATTTTTATAAGTTGGATGAAATGTATCTGTGTTGACCTACCGGTACATTTGAAAGGTCCTCTTTTGTAGCAACTGAATTTTTACCCTCTATTTTAAGATCATCCAAGGTTGCTTTCTGGTTTTTGCATGCTATTATCTCAGCAAGTGATTTTTGTCTATGACCATTTATGATCAAACCGGCTATATGATCAAAGGGATTTATGTCCAACTTCTTAGCAGTTTTAACAATTGTTAAATTTCTGTCTACAACATTTGTTCCTTTCTCATTTCTTGTAAATAAGCTTATATCACGATGTCTGACCTGTGCTCGTGCTCCAAGCTCAGCATCATTATTATGAAGAGGGACGTGAGGGTGATCTAAGAATGTGAGTAAGAAGTCTTTATTCCGGTGTGTCTTCTCAATTCTTAGGTTCAACTCTTTATATTCAGTCTCGCTGTTAAATAACTCATCAAAGTCCTTTCTAATTTTTAATGCCCACTCTGGAGATGGATTGTCTTTATATGCTCTCATCTCTCTGTAAAATGCCCAAAACCGATCCATGAAATCTTCATGGACTTTTCTCATTACAGCAGTTTTAGGTTTTAATTTTTTATAGTGTCTGGCTTCATGAACCCAACATAACTGGTGTTCTTCAGTGATATTGTCGTATTGGGGTGCATCATCTGTAAGAAGAATTTTTGGAACTGGGTAATCTTTCTGTGATCTGTAATAAGCAATCAATCCAGCCTCAGTAACTCGCTTTTTAAGCGTTTTAAATCCTTCTTGACCAAATAACTCAACCAAACTATTTTCTAATTCAAATTCACTAAAGCAAGAGTTGTAAATATTTTCTCTAAGTTTTTTGATCCATTTTTTTGCGGTTCTAAGATTGGATAAATGTTCAAAGGCAAACTCATTGAATAGGTACTTGGGTTCTAAAACTTCCATAATGTGCTTAACTATGCTAATTCTATCCTTTTTTGGAGAAGTTCTAAATGCTGTGAAATTATGGTTTGAAAAGATATGTGTATTATATTGAGTGCCATTTACATTAGCTCCAGTTGTATCTGTCTGGAGGTAATCGGAGGACTTTATTCCTTCTTTTAGTATATCTTCCGATTCTTTATCTAAAACCTCATTCTTTTCAGTTAATTTCCTTGAGATTGTAGATTGGGCTATAAAGATACCATGGTTATTTAAAAAGGCTCTAATTCCATTTTCACTCATTCCACAAATTGCTTTGCATTCAATAATAAGTGCCTTTATTCCAGGACCAAATTCTCCACCATATCCTTGAGGTCGATCAGTTAAGAGATATCTTCCTTCTGAAGGGGAATAATATTTTTCAAGTAAAAACTTTGTATTTCTCGGACGAATTTCAATGTCCTGTATGATTAATTCAGAAAAGCCTTTAAAAACTGCATCTTTCGGAAGTTTATTTTTGTCAGAGTACCAGATCTTTTCTTCATGGATTTCGATTTTATGATTACGTTTTCCTCTGCCTTTATTTGGATTATTTTGATCTGATTTCTCTTTTTTTGAGCGTTCCTCCTCAGTAGAATGATTTTTATTGCCAGAACCCCCTTTTCTTTTTCCTTTTTTTGCGGCTTCCGGCCTACCCTGTTCACCAATTAGATGATTGTAATCATCTCTGAGTTGAAGATGCTCTTCATATAATTTATCGTATTTTGCAGATAGTTCCTCAAAGGCTGAGATGAGCAAATATATTATGTCTTTATCCGGAGAATTATCTATCCGATCAGGAGTTATTACGGATTCTAATTCTTTGAAGATACCATTTGACATAATGTATTCTATATTTTGAATTTATAAGTACAAATTATTATCCATTATCACATTACCTCACATTATGGATATGATACTATGAATGCAGATCAGAGAGTCCTGAGAGGGTATGTAACTGTGACCTCCTTGTAACCACAACACCGTCAAAAAATCCGGTAGTAAAGGACGAATGGATAAGCGAAGGCACCCACATAAACGCAATAGGGGCTGATGCACCCGGCAAGCAGGAACTGGAAGAATCACTCCTGAAAAGGGCAACCGTAATTGTGGACGACTATGCACAGGCCCTTCATTCCGGAGAGATAAACATACCCATAAGCTCCGGATATTATACGAAAGAGGAGATTGCCGGCACAATCGGCGAGTATGTTCTCAAAAAGAAAGCCAGAAAAAGCAGCACTGAGATCACAATATTTGACTCCACCGGACTTGCCATTCAGGATCTTGCCATAGCCAAGACGGTTATAATCTCAGATAATACAGTCAATCTCAGATTCCCAAAATAATATTTTATTTTTGAAATTCATCTGCACAGCCTGGGTTTATAACAGAGCAGATATTATTGCCGAAAAAACAGGTATGTTTACCAGTCCATCCGGACAGGAACATCCCTTTTTCTCAGATAATCCTTAACATCCCTGACAGTCATCTCACCGAAGTGAAAGACAGATGCGGCAAGGCAGGCATCGGCATGCCCCTGTACAAAACCGTCATAGAAATGTTCAAAAGTGCCCACACCGCCGGATGCTATCACCGGGATTCCAACTTCAGATGCAATCTTTGCAGTAACAGGAATATCAAAACCCTGCTTCACGCCGTCAGTCTCCATTGAGGTCAGCAAAATCTCACCTGCACCACGCTCCTCAGTCTCCTTTGCCCATAAAATGGCATCAATGCCCGTAGGCTTACTGCCACCGTATATAACAACCTCATACCAGCAGACACTGCCGTCAGGCATGACAATCTCAGTTACACCGTCCTTCATCTCATCATTCCGGCGGGCATCAATAGCCGCGACAATGCACTGATTACCAAATATCTCCGCACCCTCATTGATAAGTCCCGGATTCTTAACGGCACTTGTATTGACAGACACCTTATCAGCACCCGCACGCAGAAGGGCCGTCATATCGCCAGTTGTGCTTATGCCGCCGCCCACAGTAAGCGGAAGGAAAAGCTCATCAGCCGCCCTCTCAATGACATGAATAAGGGCACTTCTCCCCTCTCTGGATGCAGTAATATCAAGAAAGACAACCTCATCAGCACCCTGGTCATTATAGCGGCACGCAAGCTCAACAGGATCTCCGGCATCACGAAGACCTAAAAAATTCGTGCCCTTTACAACACGCCCGGATTTAAGATCAAGACAGGGGATAATACGTTTGGTTAATGCCATAGCTGAAGAATATATTGAACTTCCAAATGTATTTACACTTTGTTAACGCATTCATCCAACGACTGAAGTCGTGGGCTTTCTGCTGCCATGACCGTAAACTGCCACCGCCCTGTGACAGCAGCATACTGCCCTAAAAGCTAAAATAAGCCATTATTTTTTAAATTCATCCCACCGGATTCTTCCTTCCCGGCAGCGTCCCCTCGTCTCCTCAACACCAGCACCATAATTCTCAAGGGCAAGCAGAACATTTCTTGGATCACGGGTAATATTGCGCATCTTTCCGGACGGGAGTTTTTTCCAGATTATCCCCTCATCCAAATCCACATAGGAATTAACCGGCACAGTCTCGCCGTATTTCAATAATTCCTTCTTAAGCCTTACATCAACAAGACGGAGATCACCCATAAAAAAACCTGAAATTCTTAAATTAATTTACACACAGGGATAAATAACTATTACTTATCAGTCAAAAAACTAATAGTTATCATAGATAATTCGGTGATATATTGAAATCAGGAGAACTTAAAATGGGATGGGCCAGGCAGTACATGCCTGTGCTCGGCGAGATAAGGAAGAAATTTGAGGCGGAAAAACCACTTGCCGGCCAGAAGATCGGAATGGCGCTCCATGTTGAAGCAAAAACAGCAGTTCTTGTCGAAACCCTCGCCGCAGGCGGTGCAGAGGTGTACATCACAGGATGCAACCCTCTCTCCACACAGGACGATGTCGCAGAGGCACTTGACAAGGTAAAAGGTGTTCACTGCTATGCTCAGCGTGCATGCAGCAACGAGGATTACTACGCAGCAATCGACAAAGTGCTGGATCAGAACCCAACAGTCACAATTGATGACGGTATGGACTTAATCCACAGGCTTCACACAGAAAGAAGAGAACTGCTGGACAATATTGTTGGAGGATGTGAGGAGACAACAACAGGAATCCACCGCCTTCGTGCAATGGCAGCAGACGGAGCACTCAGATTTCCGGTAATAGCAGTCAATGACACACCCATGAAAAGATGTTTTGACAATGTCCACGGCACAGGAGAGAGTGTACTCTCAGCAGTAATGATAACCACAAACAACCTAATAGGCGGGAAATGGTTTGTCGTTGCCGGATACGGGTACTGCGGAAGGGGCCTTGCAAAGATGGCACACGGACTTGGCGCAAAGGTTGTCGTAACCGAGATCGACCCAAGAAGGGCACTTGAGGCACATATGGACGGGTACCATGTAATGTCAATGGAAGAAGCCGCAAAGATCGGTGACATCTTTGTAACGACAACCGGAAATACATCTGTCATCTCTGAAAAAGACTTTAAAAATATGAAAGACGGTGTTATTCTCTCCAATGCAGGACACTTCAATGTCGAGATAGACATCCCGTGGCTTGAGGCAAATAAGGACGGATATGAAACAAGGGACAGCATAGAGACCTACATTATTGACAATAAGAGAATCAATATACTTGCTGAAGGCCGCCTTGTAAACCTTGCAACCATGAAAGGCATGGGCCACCCGATTGAAGTAATGGACCTCTCCTTCGCACTCCAGGCACTCTGTTCAGACTATATCTTAAGAGAAGGCCCCGGACTTACAGGCGGAGTATATGAAGTTCCAAATGACATAGATGTCAATGTAGCCTCAATAAAACTGAACTCACTCGGAGTTGAGATAGACAGGCTCACCGAAGAACAGGAGCATTACATGAACTCCTGGGATATCGGAACATAAATTTTTTTAACGGAATTTTACAGAGAAATCCGGCAGAAAACCCAACGGCTGTAATCGTGGGAATATGTCAGCACAGCGTAAATCAGCTACCATATCTGACTTTAAGCGGGAAACGTATCTTCCAGCAGACCCCCTCATTCTTAACAAGCTCAATAGTTCCGTCCAGCTGTGCCCGGACAATACTTGTAATTATTGTAATGCCGAGTGACTCGGAATTGATGAGATCTACATCCCCGGTTATTCCGATACCGTCATCACAGTACATCATATCAGCATAACCGTCCTCACATTTACCCCGGAACGTGATTCTTCCCTTCTGCCTCCCCTTAAAGGCATACTTGACAGAATTGGTTATAAGCTCATTGAACACAAGGCTTACCGGAATTGCAGTTTTAAGGTCAAAACAGCACCCCTCTGCCTTCACATCAAGGATAATATCGCAGTTTGTGGTATAATAGGCCAGCACCTCCATACCAAGGGTTCTGAGATGGGAGTCCGCATCAATTGTTGAAACCTTATCTGACAGATAGATTGCCTCATGGACAAGTGACATGGCAATAATTCGTGACTGAGTCTCACTGAGTACCTCATTTATCTTTTCATCCTCACAATCATACCTGTTTAAGTCAAGAAGACTGATTATTACCTGAAGATTATTCTTGACCCTGTGATGAACCTCCTGTAAGAGAGCTGTCTTCTCTTCAAGAGACTGCCTGAGCATATTTTCGGAGACCTTTCTTTCAGTAATCTCAGAATAAATTATCCCAAAATTCACTTTATCATATGAAAAGACAGAACAGAAATAGTAACGGCCGGAATCAGAGGAGAAAGACTCAAACCTGACCGGATTTCCGGTCCGGATTACACCCATAATATCGTCAAAGTGCTCCATGATAATCTCACTGTTTAGATCTCCGGAACATTTATTCAGGACATTTTCCTTTGATATGCCCCTTACAGCCTCATACTGCCTGTTAACCTCAAGCATACGGAAATCATATGCCCGGCCCTCCTCATCATATAATGCCTCAAAAAATGCAACACCATCGGCCATATTATCAAAAAGAGAGATGAACTTTGTCTTAAACTGCTGCTCACTCTCCTTTAACCTATGGTAAATTGTAGTAAAGGGTTTCCTGAGCACAGACTCCACAAAAGCCTTGTACAAAAATACAAATGCAATTATCCTGAATAAATGCCCAATCATATTTGAAAAGCCATACACATCCATATATGTTGTAAACGAGAACTCAGCAAGTACAGTAAATATTATAGATACAGAGATCAGCAGATGGATATCCGGATCAAAGTAATCTTTTCTTTTATAGAGTAAATACAGGGCCGTAAAAAGAACTCCACATATGATATACTCGCTGATTATCTTAAAGAGAGTCAGGCCTTTTCCTTCGATGTAGCAGTCCGGAAATATGCCAAGGGGATATATTGTAAGGAATAGTCCGGCTGAAATAAAAAAATACAATAAAAAAAGCCAATATGGATTTGTTTTCTTCTGAATAAGCAGTATCGCAAATAGAAATGTAAACGCCTCAATATATCTTGAAATTATCCAGAACTGAGTGGCAAGATTGGAAGATCCTGTACCAAAGGCATCAATACCGCTGTATGATATTGTATGCAGAAAATCAAAAGTTCCCATATAAAAGCAGGCAACACCTATAATTACCAGAAAATTGTTGTCAATTCTGTCCTTAAGATTCCATACAATTACAAAGATGAGTCCGGTAATTACAACAGTAAAAAGTTCGATCATCGTATGAAAGAGGACATAACTGTACAGGGAAGAGAGCAGGGCTGCAAGAATAATCATCAGCACAATGAACCTGCTGCTTATACTGCTCATCTCATGATCATCTGAGAACTTATCATCCATATCTTCCGGCAGCAAAAGATCCATATAGACATTAAAAAGATAATTCTGAAAGTTGATTAACTTAACTGCAAATTTCAGGGAGATATGAGCCAAAAAATATTATAAATCCGGAAAATTATATAAAAAATAATCCGGATGCAAATTCTCCCGGAGAATAGAATAAGGAGACTGAAAAATGATATCCCGCCAGCTAAGCAAAAACAGGATTGAAGCCCTCACTGACGGCATTTATGCCATAGCTCTCACTCTTGCCGTCCTGACAATAAATATATCAGAAATTCCGATAACAGGCAGCGGGAGCATTGTACCTGCCTTAAAGACAATTCTGCCACAGTTAATTCACTATGCAATTGCCTTCTTCGTCCTGGCATCATTCTGGTCCGCACACCACAGGCAGACAGACGCAATAAAAAAAGTGGACAATATATACGCCTGGCTCAGTATCATAACACTCTTCTTTGTGGCGCTTGTACCGTTCACAACCGATCTTATAGGTGACTATGGAGAGTATCCGGATGCAGTAGCAGTATATGCAGGAAATCTCTTTTTGATCGGGACATTCAGCCTGATGGCCATATATCACGCAAATTCAAAAGGAGGTCTCATCTCAGATGAAATAGAACGGGAATATATAGATTATTTTATTGCAAAAAGCCTGATAGTTCCCGTAATATGCATAATAATAATTATCTTTGCATATACAGTCTCAGCAACCGGTTCAACAGTTATCTTTCTGCTCATACCGGTTTTCACCCGGATATTAAAACAGATCTATAAAAAGAGGACAAACGACAACACATAATTCAGAATTACAGCAATATAAACGGTCAGCAAAAAGAAGAGAAATTATAATCAATATCAGAGATCCGGAGAACAGACATTCAGAGATCTATAATTTCATAGATCCGGAGATCAGACATTCAGAGATCTATAATTTCATAGATCCAGAAATCATTTTTATCGCTGAAATTCCCGCCTTTCTGCAGCTCCCCGGACAACACGACATAATCCCCCTCAGAAAGGGACGAGATATCAGCATCAGGCATTGCGGTCCCGGTTTCACGGATCATATCCCTGTAATATGCCCTGACTGTGCTGCCCCCTGATGTCAGATCAAAGAAATCAGATTCATCAGTATTAAGAGCAGACACCCTGCCTGAAACCTCTGCAAAACCGCCATAATCAGGGTCAGTAAGCAGATCAGAAGCACTTAGCAGATCATTATCCGGCAGGGCTGTCTCCATCTCCTCCACAGACAATTCAGATTTCTCAACCGTTCTTCCCCAGTGATCGACAATTGCAATATTAAAGCCAATCGTCTCATATGTCCGGTTGTCAAGCGGAATTTTAACCTTCAGTGGTTTATCCTTAAAAATTCCGTCATACTTACTGTCAGACTCTGCATAGAAAGTATTCCCGCTTATATCAGCAGAATATGTCACAAAATATGTGGATGGTATAAGACTGTCAGGGCGGTACACAAACTCAATGTAATCGTCATAATGAAAGACCTCTGACTCAAAGGATGCTTTTTCAGGTGACAGACCTTTACTGATCCCCATCTCATTACCCATACATCCGCATGAAAAAATCAGGCATATTAATCCGGCAGACAGAAGAAAAAGACATTTTCTCATTATAATTTTTTTAATTCCAACGCAGATAACATTGGCGGAGTCATATTGTCCCCCGGAATATCTGTATATCTCAGGATATTTAATGTAACGGAGGTTTTGCAGGAGGTTTTGCAGGAGGTTTTACCGTATCACCCCGCCATCCGTTTTCATTATGACAGACAGATCTGATATCACATGAGATCTCATCACGCCGTTCATGCCGGACATCAGACAGGAAATAAATCATAATATGCCAGTAATTGTGAAAATTCCGGAAAATCTACAGGATATATTCACACCAATCCAAAACATTAAAATAAGCAGGATGGAAACATTTTTCTAAACAGTTTATTTTTATTATAAAAAATAACAATTATAAGCAAATTATACCTGAGGCAATTCACCGGATAATTTTCATAAAATATAAAAATTATCTGCTTAACGAAAAATAATGTCATAACATCTTTTCGGGACAGCGGTTAGTGCTCTCATGGACGGTTAAAATATGGATATGCTGATATATCTCGCACCTCTCTGTGCCATTCTCGGAATCATCTTCGCCGGCGTATCATATACACAGGTGAAGAGAGAAGGGGAAGGCACTGAAGTCATGAAAAAGATTGCAGCGGCAATTCACACCGGCGCAATGGTCTATCTTAACAGACAGTACCGTGCAATAGCCGTGTTTGTCGTTGTGCTTGCAGTTATTATTGCAGTACTTCTGCCAAACGGAATTCTTACCGCGGGATGTTTTGTCCTCGGTGCAGTTCTCTCCGCAACAGCAGGATATATTGGAATGTTTACAGCAACATGTGCAAACGTAAGGACAACAAACGCCGCAACACGCGGCATTGCTGAAGCATTCAAAGTTTCGTTTGCAAGCGGCACAGTTATGGGAATGAGCGTTGTGGGTCTCGGACTATTAGGACTCTCAGCGGCATTTATCGGGCTTTCAAACATACTTGCAGGCAGTGACATTAATATAATTGTGAACACACTTGCAGGATTCTCACTTGGAGCATCGTCAATTGCACTCTTTGCACGTGTCGGAGGAGGTATCTTTACAAAGGCAGCAGATGTCGGTGCTGATCTTGTAGGGAAGGTTGAGGCCGGCATACCAGAGGACGATGCCAGAAATCCGGCAGTCATCGCAGACAATGTCGGTGACAATGTAGGAGACATCGCCGGAATGGGGGCTGACCTCTATGAATCATACGTAGGTTCAATCCTTGCGACCATGCTTCTTGGTGCATCAACAGCGGCACTGACATTCCCCAACATTCCGGTTATGAACACTGTTCTTCTGCCGCTCATAATCGCAGCAGTCGGCATTATATCCGCAGTCATAGGGACATTCTTTGTCCGGACAACAAAGACGGAATCATCAGCCATTCATATGGCATTTAACAGAGGTCTTATTGCAGCACTCATCCTCGTAGTCATTGCAACATACTTTATAACCGGAATGATGCTTGGAGAATACGGATTTAATGTATTCCTCTCAACAATTGCAGGACTTATCGCAGGATTCATAATCGGACAGATAACTGAGTATTACACATCATATGAGAGAAAGCCGACAATTACCATTGCAGAAGCATGTAAAACCGGAGCAGCTACAAACATAATTACCGGTTTTGCAAAGGGAATGGAATCAACTGTCTGGTCAGTTCTTGTAATAGGTGCTGCGATCTATATAGCATTCTCACTCTCAGGACTCTACGGCATTGCAATTGCAGCCGTCGGAATGCTTGCAACGCTCGGCATTTCACTCGCAGTTGATGCTTACGGCCCTGTCGCAGATAATGCAGGGGGCATTGCAGAGATGAGCCACCAGAAACCTGAAGTCAGAGAGATTACAGACACCCTTGACGCTGTGGGCAATACAACAGCCGCAATAGGAAAGGGTTTTGCAATCGGTTCAGCAGCACTTACAGCACTGGCACTCTTCTCATCATACGGAATAGCAGTAGGGCTTGAATACATTGATGTTATGGACTCCGGAGTCTTTATCGGTCTTTTAATCGGTGCAATGCTGCCTTTCCTCTTCTCATCCATGACAATGATGGCAGTCGGAAGAGCGGCATATGAGATTGTCATCGAGGTACGCAGGCAGTTTAAGGACATTAAAGGCCTCATGGAAGGAAAAGCAGATCCTGACTATGAGTCATGTATTGCAATCTCCACCAATTCAGCACTCAGGGAGATGATTGCACCGGGAATTCTTGCAATCGCCGCACCACTGGTCGTAGGATATATCCTTGGACCGGGTGCTCTCGGCGGACTGCTGGCAGGTTCACTGGTATCAGGTTTCATGCTCGCAATCACAATGGCGAATGCCGGCGGTGCCTGGGACAATGCAAAGAAGTACATTGAACTTGGAAATTTAGGTGGAAAAGGCTCAGAAGCACATAAGGCAGGAGTTACCGGAGATACAGTCGGCGATCCTTTCAAGGACACATCAGGCCCGGCAATCAACATTCTGCTCAAGCTTATGACAATTGTAGCAGTGGTCTTTGCACCGCTTTTTATAATCTGAAAAATAATTTTTTTTCATTATACCCCCTATGAAACATTTGTTTCATCTGCCATCTGTGAACCCGCAGGTTCATGAATGACTTTTTTTACAGACAGCAGCACAGGCAGCGGTTCTGCATATTTCACCCAATAAACGGGAATTTGTAGCCCTTATAGCGACACAACACATAAATATCCAAACCGGTATTTCCGGCGATGAATCAGATATCAGGAAATGTTAATTACTGTTAAACTGCTTCATAGTAATTGTAAAAAGACAGCGGAGATTAGAGACAATAGAAGTGCAGTCAAAAAATATGGAGAGATAAAAAAATGGATGAAAAAAAATACAGATATAAGGATGTAATTCCGGAAGAGAGAAAAGAGATTACAAAAGAATGGACTGTTAAGGCAGAGAAAAAAAGCGCAGAGAAAAAGAGAGAAGCTGAAGAGTGCATACCTGCCGGTGAAGAGAAGAAGGGCCAGGAGAGGATAAGAGGGGACGAATCACAGGAAAAAACCGGAGAGAAAGAAGAGAACGCTTCTGAGGGGGCAGAAGAAGGGAAAGAAAATGAGGAAAAATCAGATGATTTTGATGTTGACCGGACAATTGAGGAGGCCAGGGATTCGGTAAAGAGAGCCATTGAAGATGTTGTCGATCTCGGCAATACCCTTCTTGGCACACGGAAAGGAAGGGGGCATATAGAGAAGAAAGCCAAGAAGGCCGGCAAAAAGCTTACCAGAACACTTGAGTACATCATTGAGGATGCCGGAAAGAAACTGAAAAAATAGACAGAAATCAGGTTATCCGGAACCGGAAATATAAACAAACCTTTTTTAAAATATCAGATTAGATTAAGAAAGTATCAGTCCATGGAGGAATTCCGGATGAAAAAAAGTTCAAAATGTGTATTATTACTGTTAATCGTATCACTGCTGGCAGTCAATGCTTCAGCGGTGATTCTGGAAGAGAATTACAAAGGTAAGGTCTCAAGGCTTGACCCTTCAAAAGAAATTATGACCATGCAGGTCTCAGAAGTCTATGAAGGCGGACAATGGGTAACATATGCAAAAAGCAGCCTTAAAAACAACATCGTTGCCGGAAGTACAGACAATCCGCATATATACAATGAATTAAAGCAGGGAGATCTTGTCGAAGCGTGCATTCTCGGCGGCGCAGGCGGGGAATGGGTTGCTGTAGGAAAGATCTCATCAGCAGGTACAACCGAGAGCCGCCTGACTATGGAATTCGGTGATCCTTCAAAACTTGTATCGCCATATTATGACGGGTATTCAATAGAATACACAACAACCCCTGACTGCAATGAATGCGAGGGAACGGTATGTGCTGCACCTTCTGCAACAGTGACTGTCTATAAAGGCGGCAACCAGATTGAAAAAAGAACACTGTCTGAGGGTATGACACATATATTCGGTTATTACAGTGAAAACCAGTATGTCTTAAAGATAACCTACAACTTCGGAGAGGCTTCGTCATCCACCTGCCCCGGTGCAGAGATGATGATGGGCCCACAGGAGATCTCTGACTTCACCATATACGACATGCAGAGAAGTACAATTCTGGCAGGTGAAATTCCGGAAGAGACTACAGCAACGGAGATTCCGACAGTGATTCAGACAGAAGTGCCTGCAACACCGGCACCCACACTGCCCCCGACACCATCAACAACATCATCACCCGGATTTGCAGGATTTGCAGCAATGGGTGGAATTGCAGCGGCGTTTATTCTATTTGCTGCATTCAGAAGAGACTGAGGAATAACAGATAAGGGCAGTTTTACTCCGGATTAATTCCGGGCCGTATAGCTGTCAGAATTTTTATTTTTATAAATTCAGAGCACGCTGTGGCAGATCAGAACGTCACATCCTTCTCTGACAGTCATCATAGCATCCTTTCCTGCCCTTATTGCGTTTAAAATGGAATCTGATATGGTATAGATCACCGGAAAAAGTTAACAGAAAGGGAAATAAAATAACTTAAGCCGGAAATTATGGATACAAGAGAAAATATAGAGAGAATAGCCAATGAAATGCTCCGGATTGATAGAAGGGATGCACTCGCAGAATACCTTGCAGAGGAATTGCTGAAATTCAGTATGTATGATCTCCAGATGATCGGTGCAAGGGCAAGGCATGACATTGAAATCCTGCCTAAAAATTACAGGGATAAACTGAGACCATATGCTGAGGAGTGGTTCTTCGGGCGTTACCATGCACTGATCACAAAGTACCGCGATGGTGATTTTTCGGGGTACAGTGCACCAATTCATGACATTGATACATACAGACATTTCTGCATGATAATTCCGGAAGGCTGCTTCAAATCAGAAATTGATCTCCCGTCATTTATTCCGGAGAGGAAAAACCCATCTTACAGCCTCTTTTACTATCTGTTAATGGCATATGCCATGTTTGTGCTTGAAGAACCCGGACATCCGGCAGGAACACCTTTCCCTGGAGGTGCGGTGGTCAGGAAAACGGCAGGAAAATATTACTGCCCTATCCGGGATAAGGAAGAAGAGATATTCAACTCAATATGCAATTTCTGCCCGGCTCTTCAGGACCCCGATTATCTGTGAATTGTTCCGCGCCGGAGATCCGGGAAGAAAAAATCATGTGATTTTTCTGATTTTATCCATCATCTGTAAACCGGCAGAACGGCGTGACATAAATGTCCGGTATGAAAATCCCATAACTCCGGAGTAAATAGTCTGACATAACCGGAACCATCCGGTTAGATTAAAGCATATTCCTGACATAATTAAAATTCATTAGTATGTACCAGCCAAAATTACGACAGGGCGAGGGATTATTAAAGTCATCACCCGGTGTCAAGGTAAAAAATGTGGATTTTGACGCATTCCTGACTGATAAAAGGATAATATTCGCAAAGAAAGGGGATGAACTCTATGAAAGAAAGGAACTTGTCTTTCCCCTTGGTTTCATAAAGGACTATACACCTTCAGCTGACGAAAAGGGGATTCCAAGGATTATATTCTCAGTGCAGAAACCTGACGGGGATAAGGGAGATATGATCCTTGTCTTCACACAAACAGGTGATTACAGGTTTGCAGAGAGGGATGACTGGATTGAAAAACTGGGGCGAATGATTGAGAAAGAGCCTGCCGCAGCTGTAACTGCCCCGCCTACGGTGCAGAGAGCGGCAATGAGCAGCGACCCGTTTGCACCCACAAATACACAACAGTCAGCTCCACAGATGCCGGCAGGGTATGCCCCGGAGCCACATATTGCACCTCCGGTACAGACAGACATTCATACACAAAGACCAGAATCACATATGACCGCAGGGTATGCGCCGGAACCGCAGGCCGCACCCCCGGTACAGACCAGCAGCCCGCCACAAAACAGTGTTACCGGTCAGTTCTGCCGGTTCTGTGGCTCAAATATACCCACGGATTCTGCATTCTGCCCTTCCTGCGGCGGTAAAGTCGTGCCGGTTGCGGCCAGATCAGCCCCGCCTGCACCGGCGCAGATTCCTGTGCCGCCGCCTCCGCCTTCCCGTCCGGCATACCCTGACGATGCGGGCAGGCAGGCAGGTGGTTTTGTACCGCCCCCGCCTCCCCCACCACAGAGGCAGGCCGGTTTTCCGGAGGAGAACTACCGTGCACCGCCGGCTCCTTCAGGCGGCGGATACGCCCCGGCAGATGAACCCGGACACCGCAATTACGAAGAGAGCAGTCAGACATCAAAAGGCAGGAAAAAGCCTGACAGAATCGACAAAGCGGCCCTGAGGGAAGAGAAGAGGGCTGAAAAGGAGAGAAAAAAGGAAGAAGCACGATACAGAAAAGAGCAGAAGAAGGCGAATAAAAATGCCGGACGCGACCAGTATGATGATTACGACGGGGACGGCAGAATGGGCGGGAAACTACCAAAAATTCTGATTCCGGCAATAATTGCCGTTGTCGTGATTGGTGTTGTGGCATATGCCTTCACATCCGGAATGTTTGGCGGTTCCGGCGGAGGTGCAGAGGTTCCTGTAACAGGAACAGGCAGCACATTAACAGATAATACCAATACCGGATCGTCATCCGGGACTACATCATCAGGGACCTCACAGAGCACTGCTGATTATGACAAAGGCTGGGAAGTCAGGGTAATCTATTCAGGGGAGTGGGCCGGAACATTCGGCTCAGGATCGAATATGCAGAATGAGGAAGGCTTTGGCTCACAGACATTCGCTATAACAAGCCCTTCAGGCAGCATTACAGCAACATTTGAGAAGGCTGACGGCGGGGCCGGACAGATTATGTTTGTAGATATAATGAAGGATTCAAAGGTTATGGCAACCGGAGATACGACTGCTGATAATGGAAAAGTTACAGTCACAGCAAGTCTGTAAATAACAAGATACTTTTTTTTTAAGCCGGATATATTATTAGGAGTTTTTAGATGTACAAGGTAGTATTGCTCAGGCACGGAGAGAGCATCTGGAATAAGGAGAATAAGTTTACCGGATGGACAGACGTTGATCTCTCAGAAAAAGGGATTAAAGAGGCGACTGCGGCGGGGAAACTGCTGAAGGATGAGGGCTATGAATTTGATGCGGCATACACTTCTGTTCTTAAGAGGGCCATCAGAACGCTCTGGATAACGCTCGATGAGATGAATCTTATGTGGATTCCGGTTACCCGTTCATGGAGGCTGAATGAGAAGCATTACGGTACACTCCAGGGCCTTAACAAGTCGGAGACAGCAGAGAAGTATGGTGATGAGCAGGTATTTATCTGGCGCAGGGACTACAATACAGCACCTCCGGCACTATCTTCGGATGATGAGAGGCATCCGGTTCATGACCGCCGCTATGCTCCGCTCAGACCTGAGGATATACCAGGTACAGAATGCCTGAAGGATACTGTCGCACGCTTTCTGCCGGTATGGGAAGATGAGATTGCTCCGGCAGTCAAATCCGGAAAAAGAATAATAATAGCCGCACATGGCAACAGTTTAAGGGCACTTGTAAAGCACCTGGACAATATATCAGACGAGGATATTCCGAAACTTAATATCCCCACCGGAATTCCGCTCGTTTATGAGCTTGACGGGAACCTAAAGCCAATCAGGCATTATTATCTCGGCAATCAGGAAGAGATTGAGGCTGCGGCAAAGGCTGTTGCAGATCAGGGAAAGAAGAAGTAAATAACTGCCCAATCAATAAAAGCAAATCAAATTCCGGATAATCCGGAATCTTCTTTTTTATCCGGACATTACAGGATTATTTCATCCCGAAGAGGGAGGAGAGGAAATGCAGATAGTCCTGATAAAATCCATGATATCTGACACATTTATCTCTGACCAATTCAGTTCCGGGAAGTCCGAATATCTTTGTTCCGCCCGAATCTCCGGCAGTAAATGCCACCTCACTCTCATTTACTGCATTCTCTGCGGTCAGAGGTGCTGCTGTCGGAGTAGGAGTTGCCGTAGTCTGTGCGGCAGTTGGTGTTGCAGTGGCTGTCGTGGCTGCTTTGGTCACTGTGATATAATCCTTCTTTGTTGCATTGTCTGATACCGGAAGCCCGTTTTCAGTACCGGATACTTTCAGTGTTACCGTATATTCCCCTGCATGCCTGAAGATATAAGTCGGATTTGCATCAAATGAAACATCAGAAAAAGTATCTGCATCCTCAAATTTCCAGTAGTAACTGTCTATGTTACCGTCTGACGTGGATGTAAATGTAACAGCAAAAGGCGCTTCACCTACAGTGCCATCTGCATGAAATGATGCCGAAAGCCCGGATTTGGTCTCAACGCAGTTTGTATCAGTTACAGAATCGGAAACTTCCTTATCACTGGTTACTGTTAATTTAACATCATAACTGCCTACATCATTATATGTGTGAACCGGGTTCTGTTCAGTTGAAGTATAACCATCATCAAAGTCCCACAGCCATCCGGTAATATTACCATAGGATATACTGGAATCATCTGTAAACTGAACAGAGAGAGGGTACTTACCGGATGTCACATTTACGTGAAAAAGAGGGACAGGAACGGGATGTGTAAGTGTAATATCCTTATCCTCAGTCAGTGTCCCGTTATCTGTAACGACACTTAATGTGGCTGTGTATGTGCCGGCATCGGCATAGGCATTAGAAGAACTCTCTCCAGTACCGCTATTTTCGTCACCAAAATCCCACGACCATGATGTTGCATTTGCACCCGTAACTGTTCCTGTAAAGGATACTGTCAGATAATCGGCTCCCGTGCCCTGAGTATATATAAAATCAACCGAACCAGCGGCACCGGCAAAGCCACAAAAAAGTGACAGGACAACTAAAACGCCAGATATTTTTTCAATATTCATATCTCATTCACACCCTAATACTGCAAAACCCGAATCTCCGGCTGTGATAAAGATCACGAAGAGAAGAACTGTCAGAACAACACAGAATCCTGCCGCTATCAGGGCCTGCCCGGTACTTGTGCCATGTGTCTCCCTCGCACCAGCCATAAGCAGGTATGCAGACCAGAGGGGTGCAATAATCAGACCAAAGAACGGAATAATACCTCCGGCAATAAAAGGTGTTGCCGAGTACATTGCAATTCTCATCTCGTCCTCATTGCTGCCCTTATATCCGGCAATTATAAGCCCGATTCTAAGGAAAATTCCGGCAAGCAGGGTGATAAACACAAGAATTAACATCATCTCAAGCGCACCGGTGACCATACCACCCAAATCACCGAATGACGAAATCACAGGATATTCAGAAGCATCCACACCTCCGCCAATTAAAAAGAGATAAAACGAGTTCACCAGCGAAAATATCACAATCACAAGGGCAAAATATGGGACAGTTTCAGCAAGACTCTGCCCGCTCGTCATCTGAAATCCACCTGAAGGATTCATCAGAAAACTGACAATCCTTCCCGGAACACTATTGTCTGCCATTGCAGGGGGATTTTCACCGCCGGAAAAAACACCTTTCCGTGGAGTTTTCCTCCTCTTAACCCTCTTTGAAGAGGACTTCTTAGCAGGCGGCCTTCTCCCCTTATTCATTTTACCGGACTTTTGAGAATCATCAATAAACTGACCATCATCAGCATCATAAATACCCAAATCATCAGAGATTCCGGCATCCGGCAAACTGCCAGAACCTGAAAAAGGCCCCAAACCTCCGCCGGAAAACTTCCTGCCGCAGAAACTACAGAACTTTCCTCCCGGAGGAATGCTTCCGCCGCATGACGGGCATGTTGATGGTACCGGCGGTGCTGCATTAAAACCTGAGACAGAACTGTCAGGAACTGCCTGTGAATGAGCACTTCCTCCACCTATGCCGCCCGGAGAACCGGACGGAAAACTCCCGTCAGCCAGAAATCCGGCAAACAAAGGATTTCCAAACTCACCTGTAGCAATATAGTCCTGAATTACCGAGACCCAGGCATCACGCTCAGCAGAACGCCCACCGTCATACCACCCGGAGAAAGAGAGAACCATACGCCTCATACTGCCGTTTCCGGCCTCAACCATAAAGATGAGAAGAGGCTCACCACTATCACCCGTCAGCCCCTCAACACTCCGGACCGCATCAAGAGGAATCTGACTGGGTTTATTGGGCTTATTCTCATCAACAAGGAGAAATACCCGGTCTTCAAGCTTCAGAGTATATTCCCTCGACTTGACAACAACATTCGATGCAGAAAGAGAGATCTTCCCGGAAGATACGGCTGACGGAGAAGTCCGGCTATGAACTTTATTATTTGCCCTCTCACCGGAACGCGGAATGTAACCCTTCCCTGCAAACTGATTTGAAGACTTATCCACTGAGATCAAAGACTCAATCTCACGCTGAAGAAAACTGCACTCTGCATCCCTTGTACCACTAAAATCCTGAATAAAGACCAGAACCATCTTTTTCTGGGAACCATCCGGAGCAGACAGAGAGAGAGAAAGTGTCGGTTCATCAGACAAATTCCGGCCCGCACTGACATACTTCAGCACCTGAAGAGGAACTTCAACCGGTGCACTCATCTTAGTCCTGTCTTCCGCAAGAATTAATCGGTTATTTGTAAGGAAAAGCCTGAATTCAATTGATTTAACCCCTATTGAGGCCATCTCCAGAATTATTTCTTCACCACTTCCAAGTTCAGGAATTCTCGTTAAAATCACCCAGATATTGTATTCAGGCAGTCCGTAAGCATCAGACACCGCCTGCTTTAATTAAACAATATTTGACGGCAGTATACAAAGGATTTGTTGTAAGAGCAGAAAATATGAAACAGTGAAGAGTGTCCGGCATGCCAAAACACGGACAATTAAGGATGATAACCCTTCCAAAGATAGATTAATCAATTCCTCCAATATCTGGTACATGAGATGCAATAGGATACTGCCGGCTGCATTAACCCTGCTGTTACTTATAACAGTGCAGGGCGCAGCAGCAACAGGGGGAGATGTAGGATGGTACACCATTCACTGCAATGTGGACGGTGCTGATGTCTATTTTGACGGCACATACAAAGGACAGATCAACTCAGGCGCGCTTTCAGTCGGCGTTTATACGACAGGCACGCCGTACAGCACAATAACCGTCCAGAAATCAGGTTATTATACGGCAGCCACGTCACTGCCGGCGACACCGTCAGCAGGAGAGACGAGTGATGTATATATCACCCTGAATCCAATGGCCTCACCGACGCAGTCAGAATACGGATCTCTGTACATCTCCACAAACCCGACAGGGGCAAGAGTCCACATAAATGACATCTACCAGGGACTCTCACCACTGACAGTTTCAAGCCTTAGAGCAGGATCGTGCAGAGTGGAGGCAGAATATAACGGATATCAGAATGCAGAGACAGACGTATATGTCACCGCCGGAACAATACAGAATGTATATCTGACACTCCAGTCTCCGGGATCGATATCAGTGACATCCAGCCCTACAGATGCCTTTGTATCATTGAACGGGGCGATTGTCGGAAGGACACCTTATGTCATAACCGGACTCTCAACCGAAACAGTTGAAATTTCGGTTACGAAAAACGGATATTACAACTGGAAACAGTCGGTAAATGTCTATGACGGGGGGCAGGTATCTGTCCATGCCTCACTTGAGTCAATTGAGCAGTCACAGGAAATACTTGTGACATCAGACCCTGCCGGAGCAAAGATCCACCTTGACGGGATATATAAAGGAGAGACTATGGCAGATCAGCCGTTTCCAATAGGAAGTGTAACAGAAGGGCAGCATACACTGAGCCTGACCCTTGACGGCTACCCAAATTACATAACCAATGTCAATATCGTTCAGGGCGGAACGCCTGTTACTGTAAACGCAGTAATGGATGAGAGCCAGCCACAACAGAATACAGGATCAGTAAAAGTTACATCCACACCGGCAGGCGCAATGATATATCTTGACAATGCCTATACCGGACTTATCACACCGGCCACAGTTACAGACGTAAATCCCGGTGAGCACACCATAACACTGAGACTTTCAGACTACCAGGACGCGATATCAAAGGTCACTGTAACTGCCGGAGAGACAGAACCGCTCACCATCGGGCTTGCAGCCGGAAGTTCACAGACCTCAGACACACCATCTGCAATTCCAACTGCCATAACACCCGGATTCGGATTTATGTCAGCAATTGCAGCATTCCTGGCAGTCTGCATAATAATACCACCCGGAAAGCGAAGAGAAGACTGAATATCCAACCCAAAAATAATCCCATAAAGACACTCTTTTTTCAGAAAATAATTTTTTTTATCCGGAAACATAATCACAACTGAGAAGCACAATGTTGTTATGTCAGATGAGAAAAATACAGATGAAAATCCGGACATTCAGGCCAGCAATAACATCATAGAAGAGAAAAAATACAGGGAACTGACTCCTGAAGAAGAGAGAGTAATAATACACAAAGGAACGGAAAGGCCATTCTCCGGCATATACAATGACCATTCAGAAGAGGGAGTATATACATGCAGAAGATGCGGAGCAGAACTCTATAATTCCAATTCAAAATTCTCATCAGGATGCGGATGGCCCTCATTTGATAAACAGATAGCCGATTCTGTCAGAGAGATACCTGATAAGGACGGCATCCGTACTGAAATTATATGCAGAAGATGCGGCGCACACCTCGGCCATATCTTTAAGGGGGAGGGCTTTACTGAGAAGAACAGAAGACATTGTGTAAATTCAGTATCTCTCTGTTTTGTTCAGGAAAAATCCGGAAATGAAAAGTAAATCCAATAAAACAGATTTTCAGAAGCACAACTGATAAAACACCAAAATAAAGAGCAAACTGCCGGAAAGATGGAAGAGAAGAGACATCCCCCCTTCAGATAATGTGCATAATAACCCACAGACAGATATTTCAGGTTTTTTTGAAGAAATTTTGGCCTGCAAAAACAATTTCTAAAATTGAGGATAAAACTAAGAGGGTTTAAATGGATCAAAAATTATGTGAAGACTATCTTGAGAAATTATCCGGAGAGCCGGAGATCTCAGAAAATATCAATAATAAAAAGATTCTTGCAGAGTATATGCACCGTAGCATATCTGAGACCGAAAGTGACCTTCTCGAACTTGAAACAGAAGGATATCTGACAATTCTTCCGGACGGGAAGATCAGTCTGTCAGATGAAGGTATAAAAAAAGGTCGCTGCATCGCAAAAAAGCATAAAGTTCTCGAATGTTTTTTTACAGAAATGCTTGGAATGGACCCTGAAACTGCCTCCAAAGAGGCATGTGAGATTGAGCACTCGGCATCTGATGACACAATAAAAAAGCTGAATGAATATTTAAACAGACCCGGAAGATGTCAGGGACGGAGGCAGGGGCCCCGCCGGACACCCTGTTCTGAGGAGAACGCAGAAAGGCTGACACTCTGTAATGAAGGCGAAAAACTAAAAGTCGTTGGTGTCGGAGGCAGGCCGGGGAGAGGTTTCCGGCTGAATGACCTGGGCATAGTTCCGGGTGAGAAGATAGAGATTATCAGAAAACTTGACAGAAGAGCACTTCTTGTGAAAGTCAAGGGAAGTGAAGTGGCCATAAGTCCCGAAATTGCAAATACAGTATTTGTTGAGAGAAGGAAAGAATAGATGAAATTTGCACTTATTGGAAACCCCAACGTCGGGAAATCCCTTATCTTTAACCAGCTGACCGGAATCGGGGTTGAGATCTCAAATTTTCCGGGGACAACAGTGGATCTCTGTTCAGGAAATGTCTGCTATAAGAAGGAAAAATTTGAGGTCATTGATTTTCCGGGCATATACTCACTTGACGGTAAATCAGAGGAAGAGGAGGAGGTCAGGAAATACCTCAGAAATGAACATATTGACGCCCTTATAGCAGTCCTTGATTCAACCCATCTTGAAAGAAATCTCTATCTCCTCCTCCAGGTTGCAGAATATGAACTCCCAACCGTTGTCGTGCTCAATATGACAGATGAGGCTGAAAAGCAGAATATTCATATTGACTTTGCAGAACTCTCCGATATATTAGGATGCGAAATTATCGCAACCACGGCAACCGAAGGAAAGAATATAGGACAGATAATTCCTGCCGCACTTCAGGTGGCATCAAAGATAAAGGCAAGAGTGCCCTATGACAGGCATGTTGAAGCAGGTATCAGAAGTCTTGTAAAATTATCAGAGTGCTCAAGGCTTGAAGCCATACTTACACTTGAAGGCATAAACCAGAACCCTGAACTGACCGAGACTGCCGAGACGATATCAGTTGAGATTGAAGAAGAGCATAAGATGTCTGTGTACCAGATAATGGCCACAAACAGACATAATGAGGCATCAAAGATATCAGATGAGGTTACAAGTGAAAAGGGTGAGAAGAAAGAGTTCAGGTTTGAAAAATACCTGACCCGTTATTTTCCGGGAATTCCCATACTTGCCCTGATACTACTGTCAACACTTCTGATTGTATTCTTTGTCGGATCTTTTCTTGAAGAGCTGATAGTCTCTATATTTGAGCAGTACGCCGTAGAACCTCTGTTGGCTATGGGCCTTGATCCGCTTACCGAGCAGGTCAGTTTCTCATTTATCATTGCCCTTCAGGCAGGTCTTGGTATAGCATTTCCGTTTGTATTTGTCTTTTACATATTAATCTCAATCCTTGAGGATTCAGGCTATATGACAAGGGCGGCGTTTCTTGCAGACCGGGCAATGCACAGAATCGGGATGCACGGACAGGCGCTGATCCCGATGGTGCTCGGATTCGGATGCAATGTTCCGGCAGTGATGAGCATACGCCACCTTTCAAAGAGAGAGAGGGTCATTGCCTCATTTCTTATAACAATGGTGCCCTGTTCGGCAAGGACAGTTATCATTGCCGGAATTGTGGCTGTATTTGTCGGAGTTCCGGCTGCAATATCAGTCTATCTGATAGTCTTTGCCCTCATTGCCCTCACAGGAGTTGTACTGACAAAGTTCACACCCGGAGAGCAGTATGGTATGATACTTGAGATGGCACCTCTCAGAACGCCAAAGGCAAAGCAGACTCTCTCAAGGGCATGGCTGCATATGAAGGAGTTCATCTTCATTGCTATGCCGATTCTGCTTGTGAGCAGTATATTTCTTGGCCTGTTACAGTATGGCGGAATTATACAGGCATTTCAGGACGTATTTGCGCCGGCGATGGATGCGGCACTGGGACTGCCCGACTATGCCTCAACATCACTGCTCTTTGGAATATTAAGAAAGGAGATGGCATTTGAGACACTTGCAATACTTGCCGGAACTGCCGACCTGGGCAGTGTGATGACCGGAATACAGTTATATGTATTCGCTGTGGTAAGTGTACTCTTTGTCCCCTGTGTATCCACAATCGCAGTATTATACCGCGAGATGGGAATAAAGATCGCAGCCCTTGTCTCCGCATATACACTTACTCTTGGGCTTGTTGTCGGGTCACTGATTCATTTCATCTGGTCAGCCCTCTGAAACAAAAAAATAATATAAATAACTATTTTTCAGCTCTCATTCCGGAGATTTTCCCAGGCAATATAACCAGGTAAACTTACGTCATAAATCTGACACAATTCAAAAAACGCAAGATAATTATTTATATTAAATCTTACCATTCTGCATTGTATTAACAGAATACAGACATGACAGATACTTCCGCACAACAATAACCACAATGACGCAGTATTTTCAGAAATAACGACATATGATGCCGAGAAGCAAATACATATAAACTATTTGGCCAATAACAGTATCTTTACGATCAATGCAAAAGGCGCAGACGGAACGCGGGGACAATAAGGAGTGAAGAGTTATGGATTATGATAAACTGGAAGGGATAATAAATGGAATTCTGGCCGGAAAAAGTATTGCAGAGTCCGGACTGGATAAACTGCCACCTGAGGCTTCGGGCCTTTCAGGTGCGGTTAAAAAACTTGCGGAAAAAGTGGCGGGGACAGAGGAGAAAGCTGATTTCCTCCATACAGCGATCATGAAGACACCTGTACCTATGGTTCTCTTTGATAAAACTCTGAAGATAACCGATGTCAGTGACGAGATGACAGCCTTTTCAGGCAGGTCAAAATCAGAACTTACAGGGCTTGACATCAGAGGATTCCGGCAGGCATTCAATATAGATAAGACTGAAGGTTTAGGGACACCGGACGCACTTGAGAGAAAAGAGAGGGTCGAAGGGTTGTTTAAAGCCGATTTCCGGGGCAAAACATATTCAGTCAGAATATTCAGCACGCCAATACCTGATAAATCCGGTGCGATATCCCATATCAACACCTCATTTGTTGATGTATCAGAAACTGAGAACATCACAAAGTACCTGGGCAGAGAGATCAAGAAAATAGGGGAAAATCTTGAAAAGATCTCCCTTGGTGACCCAAACCTCAGCCTCACGGCAGGGGACGCAGATGAGTACACAGGAAAGATAAAAGAAGAGATTGAGGATATAAACAGAAGCCTTGCCAGAGTCAGAGACAATGTTATGGAGGTAGTAAAAGAGGCGGAAAACATTGGCACTGCACTTACAAACGGGGACCTGAAGCACAAGTCGGAGACATCGGGTTACAAAGGCGTGTACAGAGACCTTATAGAAAACCTCAATGACATCTCATCCGGAATAAGAGAACCTCTTGTAATTATCAATGACAGAATTAAGATGATTGGCAGAGGAGAGATACCCGACAGGATTGACGAACAGTTCAAAGGTGAATTTGATGTACTCAGGAAGAACATCAACAATTCGATAGACGGCCTTCAGGCGGTTGTTGAAGTTGAAAATATCTTAAAGAAGATGTCAGTCAATGACTACACCACTGATGTTTCCGGAAAATACGAAGGCATATATTCAAACATTACCGAAGAAATCAGCCTTGTAAAGACGAGGCTGTTAAATGTGCAGGATATTGCGGCAAGGACCTCCAGGGGCGACCTCTCAAGGCTTGATGAACTGAAAAAGATCGGGCGCAGGAGCGAGAAAGATGAGCTGTTACCCTCACTTGTGAAAATGATGGAGAATATCAATGAGATGATCAGGGATGTTGTCCGTCTGAGCAACAACGCTGTTATGGGCAGAATTGATGAACGTGCTGATGCCGGTGCATACGATGGGGCATATAAAGAGGTTATAAACGGCATAAACAAGATGCTTGATGCAGTAGAAATTCCGGTTACGGAGGCGATAAGGGTTTCAGGAGAGCTTTCGGACGGGAATTTCGGGGTCAGGGTCAATGATAAGCTCAGGATGGAAGGAGAGTTCAGAGTATTCAAGGATGCTGTCAATAATATAGGCATTTCAGTATCTGAGGCTATCAACTCCTCAACCGGAATTGCACAGAAAGTTGCTATGAACTCCAATGAGGTCAGCAAAGGCACTGATGAGGTAGCAAAGGCCGCAGAGGGAGTTGCAACAACAAGCCAGAAGACAGCGGAACTGACAAAGTCCCTTCTCGAACAGATAGAGGACATTAACAGGCAGATTGCCGACCTGTCGGCATCCAATGAGGAGATTGCCGGAACATCGCAGGAGGTATTCACCGCCGCAAATCATGTCGTTGAGATAGGTAAGGAAGCACAGAAGCTTGGCAATGATGCCAACACCAAGATGAACAATGTTGAGGTTATTGCCAACCAGAGCGTCACCGAGATCAATTCCCTGACCGAACAGATAAAGGAGATCAACAATGTTGTAAAGCTGATAAACGATATTACCGGCCAGATAAATCTTCTTGCCCTGAATGCGGCAATTGAAGCAGCAAGAGCCGGGGAGCATGGCCGCGGATTCGCAGTAGTCGCAGGGGAAGTCAAAAACCTGGCGGCTGAGGCGAGAGAGGCAACCAATTCAATAGACAAGGTGGTATCCTCAATAGGGCAGAGCAGTGAGAAGACTGCCAGTTCGATAAAGTCAGCCAACAATGAGATTGTGGACGGAGTATCAAGTGTCACAAAAGCACTTGAGGCGCTCAATACAATTATTGTGAATGCAGGGCGGGTATCCGGAGATATTGGTGAGATTACAAAGGCAATCGAGGACCAGGCCAATATTGCAAATAATGTAGTAACGTCTGCCGACAGGGGCACCAATATGACCAAGGATGTGCAGAGAGAAGCAGAAGAGCTTGCTGCCCTTGCAGAGGAAGCCAGTGCATCGGTTGAGGAGATCAGCAGTGCAATTCATGAGGTGAATGAACTGTCAAGAGAACTTGAGAAGGAGATGGGCAGATTCAGAACCTGAGATTAAACAGGAGAAGATGTTATGACGACAGTTGATGTTGTGCAGTTTGAGATCGCAGGGACGAAATATGCCCTCGACATTCAGCTTGCACAGGAGATAGTTGAGATGATGCCCATAACTCCGGTTCCAAAGGCCCCGCCCCATATTGCCGGAATTATTAATCTGAGGGGTGAGATCACAAACATTCTCAACCTAAACAGGCTCATGGAACTTCCGGATGACGGAGATTCTGAGTCAAAAAAGATAATAGTGCTTGTAGCCGGTGCTGTCGGTGGTTCTAAAATCGGAATGATTGTGGATGATGTAAAAAGTGTCCTTCAGATATCAGATGAGGATGTTGACAAGATGGACACCTCTTTTTCAAAAGAGGCATATATCAAGGGAATAATTAAAATAGGCAATGAACAGGATTCAGATAAGAAGGATCTTGTGATATGGATTGATATTGGCGGGATACTGAGAAATACCCTCTATGAAAGCGGAGTTGCAACGGCGTAACATCTGCAATAAAAGATCATTCTGCCGGGGATAATCCGGTTAACCCTCACAGGGAATCTTCCGGCAGAAAAAATAACCGGGCTCTAAGGGAAGAAATACCAGAAAGTAAGGAGGTGAAAAGGACCTGAACATGACAGAAAAAATAAGGAATATCATAGCCGCCATATCTCTTAAAATCCCGAATAAATAAAGCAGAACACAATATGCACGAACGACACAGATGATCCGGATTTGAGACTGAAACATAAATTAATGGGAACAGATCTCTGATTTCCGGAGAGAATAAAAGATAACAGCCATTTCATAACCGGAAAAATATATTATTTTTTTAAGGCGGATTTTTGACCGCCTCTGATATTTAAGGATACATCGAAGCATTCAACCGTATGCGTCAGTGCCCCGATGCTTATTATGTCTATGTCACATACTGCATAGGATTCTATATTTTCCGGAGTAATACCGCCGGAAACCTCAAGAATAACATTCTTTCTGAGTCCGGCATCATTGATCATCTCTGATGAGAGAATGACATCTTCCGGAGTCATGTTGTCAAGGAGGATGATATCAGCTCCGGTCTCTGCGGCGATGAGGGCATCATCCGGTTTTTCAACCTCGACTTCGGTTTTTTTGTATGCTGAATACTTCTTTGCCTTTATTATCGCCTCTTTTAAGGGGCAGAGAAGAAGATGATTGTCTTTTATTAAAAATCCGTCAGAGAGTGAGTCACGGTGAGGATCTCCGCCGCCGGTCACAACCGCTTTTTTATCCAGATATCTCAGTCCGGGTGCTGTCTTTCTGGTCGCGGCGATTCTGACATTCGGGTTTGCTGACCGGACGAGTGATGCAGTCCTCTCTGTTTTTGTTGCAATGGCACTCATACGGCTGATAATATTTAAGCAGGTTCTCTCTGCTGTCAGGATTTTACCTGCATTGCCGGATACTGTCATCACCAGATCTCCGGGTTGTACCGGATCGCCGTCCTTCTTCAGGAAACGGACATTCAGACCGAGATGGCCAAACAGCAGTGATGACTCCTCAAGACCGGCGATTATCCCTTCTGCCTTTGAGATGATCTCCGCTTCGGTATTTACATCCGGAATTATGACCTCAGATGTGATATCCCCAAACGGCATATCCTCATCGAGATATTCAAGAAGTTTCTGAAGTTTTGTCATTGCTCTTCCTGCTTAGGTCAATCATACGCCTTATTGAGGATTCGGCTTTATCCATCAGGTCTGCGGGCAGATTTATCTCCGGGGATTCGCTGTTAAGTGAGCTTAACACGTCATTTAAGGAGATCTTCTTCATGTCTTTGCAGACTGCTTTCTCAAAGCTTAGGAATTCCTTATCAGGATATTCTGTTTTAAGCCTGTAAGCCATGTCCTTCTCGGTCATTACAGCCCATCTCTCCGAGAGGTGTGTATTTCTCATCATACTTCCGGTGGACGCAATTATATCACAGTGTGCCCTCACCTCTGCCGGACATTCCGGATGGCAGATTACGGTATAGCCCTTCTTCTTTGCAGATATGGCATCCTCAGGTGTAAATTCCACATGCACAGGACAGTTTCCGCCTTTTGGCAGCGGGACTATTTTTTTGTCCGGAAGCTGCTCCTGAACATATGATGCAAGGTTTGAATCAGGGCCGAAGAGGACGGTCTCACTTTTGAGCGATTTAACGACATCCACAGCATTTGCTGAGGTGCAGACGATGTCTGCATATGCCTTTGATTCGGCAGTTGAATTGACATATAATACAACCTCTGCACCGGGGTTATCTTCTCTGGCCGATTTAATCATCTCCGGACTGAGCTGATCGGCAAGCAGGCATCCGGCATCAGGTGCAGGGAGTATGACCTTTTTTTCCGGATTTAAGATCTTTGCAGTCTCTGCCATGAATAAAACACCACAGAATACGATGATATCTTCAGTTACGTCAGTTGCCCGGAGCGCAAGTTCAAGGCTGTCACCGATAAAATCAGCTATGTCCTGAATTTCAGGGGGTTCATAGTTGTGGGCAAGGATTATCGCATTTTTCTCAGTTTTTAGTTTGTTTATCTCTTCCTGTACTGTCATAGGAGGCACATTCCAGAATAATTTAAATTGTTAGATTCTCCGGCTTTACTCATCTTCGTAACCGAATGTTAATATGTCTAATAGTGCCTCAGGGCATACAATCATTTGTCATCCGGTTACTTCTGCCTGGGATATCAGGTTCCTATCTTTATCGGTTCTTCAAGATTTTTGAGCAGGGTGATAACTGAGAGTGCAGCAAGGTAACTTGTTGCAGGGTTATCAGGACATGGATTGTTCTTTATTCTCAGGTAAAACTCTCCGAATTCTCCTTCTGCAAAAATTTCATGTGTGTTGCGGTCAGCTTCAGGATCTGCCCAGAGTTCGACATCGACTTCATGTCCTGATGCTATTTCAAGCGCGACTGCAACATTAATGTTTTTAGGGTACTTTTTTATACACTCATCTGCCCTTCCGGAGAAGAGGAGGATCTTCTCATCCGTTTCTATGCCTAAGGATCTTGGATTTTTGGTTGTTCTTAATAACAGCCTCTTCATATCGGAGATCTGTCCGATCTTCAGATTGTCAAGGCCCATTATTGCCCCGCTTGGGATACGTACTGTCCTTTTGAATTTATTTGCAGTCTCTTTTATATTAGCAGAAAATTCCGGATCAGCAAATGCACCGACGGAGAGAATTATCATATCTTTTCCGGATGTAAGGACACTTTCTGCATGGGTAAGAACTGCACTTACTGATGCAGCCTCCACCACTATGTCGAAGTCCGATGAGAGGAACTCCTCAAAGTTCTCAAACGCAGGTGCGCCCGTTAATTCCGAGAGGTGTTTCGCGTGCCGGATATCCATATCATATAGGGCGGATATCTCAAATCCGATGTTATCCTTTGCAATAACTTCAGCCACATTGCCGCATCCAAGCAGACCGACCCTGATCATTTCATTATAATTGGTGTTTTTAAGTGGTTAAGGATTTTTATTGCTCTCAAAAAAATATTCTAAGAGGTTACAGAAAAATCAAACAGTATATACCACGAAAACAAAAATAGAGGAGATAAAATAATTTATTCCTCTATTTTTGCCCGAATTTCAGCCTCTCTCCCCCGCATTGCATTAACATCAGGAGTGCCGTCATTATAATTAAAAAGGAGAAGGTCAAAGTAACCTGAGGTCTCTCTCTGAAATTCCTTTTTAACTCTCATCTCTATTTCGTCATCCCCTAATATTCCCTTTATCGAGATAAAATCAGGCTTGTCAAAGGAGAACGGGGTCATCCTCATTCCTTCTCTGATCTTCACCTCTCCAAAATTAGAGAGATATTTTATAAATTCTATTGAGACAGGTTCATCCATGACAAGATCATCCCTTGTAGAACCGTCTTTGCAGAATTTATGCAGGTTGGATTTCTTTATCTTCACTTCCGGCCACCTCCGAAATGGCTTCTATAGCTTTTCTGCATTCATTTTCAGTATTAAGATATGAAGGGCTAAGCCGTACTGTCCCATCATGAGCACCAGGCAAATTCACGTTAATAAGCGGGGCGCAGTGAAGTCCGGCCCTTGTAATAATGGAATAACCCCTTGCAAGTATTCTGGAAACTGTATAGTTATCAATTCCATTGATGTTAAATGAGATAACCGGCAGGTCAGGATTCTGATTATACAGTATAATTTCCGGATGATACTTTAGCCCGTCAATCAGGAGTTTTGTCAGACCCATGGTCCGCTTCCTGATCTCTTCCGGGCCGGTATCATTAATGTAATTAATACCTGCAATAAGAGAGACAATTCCCGGATAGTTTGGAGTTCCGGCCTCAAATTTCATGGGCATATCATACGGCTGAAGGGGATATTTGGAATTGGCACCCGTTCCTCCCTGCCGGAGAGGATCTATTCTCTCCGGGTCGGCAATGTACAGGCCGCCAATCCCCTGAAGGCCGAAAAGTGCTTTGTGCCCGGTAAATACGAGGGCATCAACAGGGGTTTTAGAGAGATTAACGGGAATTTCACCGGCAGTCTGGGCAGCATCAACACAGAAGAAAATATCCTTTTTCCTCAGAATTTTACCAATTGAACCGATATCCTGGACTGTGCCGAGTACATTGCTCCCATGTGTCATCACTGCCATTGAGGTATCTTCTTTAATTGATTCACGGACAGATTCGGGGGTGATGTAACCATTTTCTGACCGGAGAACCGTAAGTGAGATCTTATTTTTGACCTCAAGCGTCCGGAGCGGTCTCAGGACAGCATTGTGTTCAAGATCGGTTGTAATGACGTGAGTTGAACTGCCCTGACGGTTCACAAAACCATGAATTACAGTGTTCAGGGAATCTGTTGCATTCTGGGTAAATATAAAATTATCCGGAGTTTTCACCCGGAAAAACCCGGCAAGGGTTTCACGGGCAAGTGTGGGATAATCAATCTGCCCCGGCACTGAACTCCTCCCTTCCTCAAAGTAAGGAAGAGTAAAGGACTGCTCAACCGCTTTTATAACCGGATCCGGCTTTGGCCAGGTTGTGGCGGCATTATTCAGATATATGATCGGTTCCATTGTGTTCACAGACTAATTGGAATGAAAACCAATAATAATTTATCCATGTCCGAATTAATCAAATTAACTTAACTCATTAAATAAAGGCCCAGGGAGGTAATTACAGCACAGACAATATAAATGAAATTAGCAATATATTGTTATCCGGAACATGTATTCTCCGGAAAAACTGAATGAGTCGGATCTGACTGATGATGAGAAGGAACTTGTGAAATCTGTCTGTGAAGAACTGATGGCATATCCTTTTGTCATGGCAGTCTATCTCTTCGGATCACATGCAAAACGCTGTTCAAAGCCATACTCGGATATTGATATTGCCGTATTACTCAGAGAACCGGCTGAAAGGAGAGAGATAGAAACAGCCGGATCATATTCCTCAAAAATACTGGATGTTGAGATATTCAGCCTTATGCCAATCACTGTCAAAATGGGAATAATATATGACGGAATACTTCTCTTCTCAAGGGACAGCCGGCATCTCCGGGATATTACAAGAGCTAACCTGCTGGAATACTTTGATTCTGAGCCAATGAGAAAAAGGGTCAATCAGAGATTTATCAGTTCGTTCAGCCTGAAATAATTAATTAATAATACAGCAGCCCCACCAGAAAGTCCTTTCTGAAATCCGGAACAGAAAACTGCTGCTGACATAAAAGAAAAACAAATGAAAAACGGAATTGACAGACAGAATAAAGAATTCATAGCATCATATAACAATTATCAGACAGATAAAAAATCAGGGAGATATTTTTGATGGGAACCGAGTACGACAGAACTTTCACTATACTATCAAATATAAAAAAATATTACAGGGAATATGAGGAGATTACCGGAGAGGGAGGTATCCCAAAAAGAGATGACGTACTTAGATATCACTCGGTTTCCATGATTCTCTTTACTCTCATGAATCTTTCATTTGAACTTGGTGAAGAGATAATCTGCATAAAGAAACTTGAAATACCACGCTCATATCGTGATATTTTCAATGTGCTCAGCAACGCCGGCCTGATATCTGAAGAGCTTAAAGGAAAGATGAGCAGCTTTGTATTTTACAGAAATCAGCTTGCACACCAGTACGCAACATTTGATGAAGCAGATCTTGGGATTATCTCGGAAAATATAGATTATCTCTGTGATTTTGTCAGTCTTATGGCAGAGATAATTGCAGAGGACAACTGATTTTACAGCCCGGAAATATCTCCTGTTATTCTCCAAAACTCAAAATATCTTCCACAATCACCTGTATCAGGCCAAACCCGGATCTCAAGGGAAAATGTTATGGAGAATCCATAAACGGAAATATTGTGCACTTAACCCACGTTTACCAAAGGCTTCACTGAATAAAACCATGTGAATATTTAATTCATATTATAACATACACAAAAACATGCAGTTACAGGTAATAATTAAGCCCGGAATGGATGGATGGTTTGTTGCAGAAGTACCCTCTCTTCCGGGCTGCATATCACAGGGTAAAACAGAAGAAGAAGCTCTGGAAAACATCAGGGAAGCAATAGAGTTATATCTTGAGCCTGATGAGGAAGATTACATTCTCTCAGAATTCAGTCATAGATTTGCCTCTTAATTTAAACAGTAGTATCCAGAATTTATTCCCATACTCTTTCATATCACCCATGTTTCGTTGATCCTGACACATACAAACATTATTATTTCAGTGACAATAGAGGCTTTCACATGAATATTTACTAACTGACTATGGGGTAATTAAATAGTGCATTTGGGTCAATCCTCGCAATTTTTGTGCCAATTGCGTCTGTAAATTATCCAATTATCTATCAAATTTTATTTGTGTAACAGCCCCAATAGAATACTCATACAGCGATAACAATAATCAGACAATAAATCAGAATTAAGGATACAGCATAAATTGACTGCATTATCTTAAATAAGTGCTTTCCGGATTTAGAGAAGATAAAATATTCAGACAAGTCATACAGAATTTAATTAGTAGCACTAATATAAGAAGGAAAAAATATTTGAGGAATTACCGGATGAATCAGACAGAATTAAAAAAATTGCTAAATGAGCTTATTAACAGATGGGAAGATGAAATAACTGAATTTAAGCAGGCCGGAGATAATTTTTCGACCTCAGATATTGGCAAATATTTTTCTGCTTTAGCCAATGAAGCAAACTTAAGAAATTGCCACTCAGCCTGGCTGGTTTTCGGTGTTGATAATGATTCCAAAAATATAATCGGAACTGATTACCGCCCGGAACATGAGAGACTGCAAAGTCTGAAAATCCAGATTGCAAATAATACTGATCCAAGTATAACTTTCCGAAATATTTACGAGTATAAAGATGATTGTGGAAGAGTTATTCTCTTCGAAATCCCCCAGGCACCAAGAGGAATACCAATTGCATGGAAAGGACATTACTACTCCAGAGCCGGTGAAAGCCTCACATCTCTGGGTCTGGAGAAACAGGACGATATTCGACAGCAGACATTAGGTAGTGACTGGACGGCAGGCATTGTGCCACATGCAACATTAAATGATCTTCATTCAGACGCAATTCAAAAAGCAAGAGAATCCTTTGCCTTAAAGTATAAAAATCGCTTTTCATTTGATGAAATCATGAACTGGCCCCTTGAGACATTTCTGGATCGGGCACGTATCACTCAGCAGGGTAAAATTACCAGGACAGCCATAATTTTGCTTGGAAAACCTGAATCAGCATATTATTTGTTACCATATCCTGCACAGATAACATGGAAACTTGAAGGCATAGATAAAGCATATGAGCATTTTGGACCACCATTTTTGCTAAACACAACTATCATTTATCGAAAGATACGTAATTATCAGATGCGCATATTACCTTTTGATGAATTAATACCTCTGGAAGTTTCAAAATATGACCAGAAAGTTATTCATGAGGCACTGCATAATTGCATTGCACATCAGGATTATCGCAAAAACAGCCGAATAATTGTTACAGAATCAACGAATTTTCTTCAATTCGAAAATGAAGGTGACTTTTATGAAGGTCAGCCAGATGATTATACTATGGGAAATAAAACCCCCCGCAAGTATAGAAATTCATTTTTAACACAGGCTATGGCTGAACTGAACATGATTGATACAATGGGTTATGGAATTTATGAGATGTATAAAGAGCAGGCACGACGTTATTTTCCGATGCCGGACTATGACCTCTCAGAATCGGGGGTTGTTAAATTAAAAATTTACGGCAAAGTAATTGATCCTGCTTACAGCCTGTTATTAATTCAAAATAAAGAACTCACTCTCAAAGACATTATTGCATTAGACCACATACAAAAGGGACATTCCGTGCCTGAGGAAACAATACATCGTTTACGTCGCGCAAAGTTAATCGAAGGACGAAAACCCAATTTGTACCTTTCTGCATCTGCTGCAATAACTACCGGAAAAAAGTCGGACTACATTAAAACGAGGGCACAGGATGACAAATTTTATGCAAAACTGATTATTGATTATTTATCTGAATTTGAATGTGCATCAAGAGAAGAAATTAATTATCTACTATGGGATAAACTCAGTGATGGATTAGATGATGAACAAAAAACCAACAGAATATCTAATTTGCTTACAAAACTTCGCCGTTCAGGTCATATCAAAAATATTGGTTCAAAAAAGGCACCAGACTGGATAATTAATGAAAATGATGCAGAATAAAATAGCTGGGTTGCAGAATAAATATTAACAACTTTTAACAAAAACAGCATATATCCCCATACAAAATATCCACGTAACAATCCCTAATATATACAAAATGCCTAATATGATAAGATAATCACAAAATAAATTTTAATAATATTTAATATTAAATCGCTTGCCTTTGCAGAATAAAAATTAATAATGCAGAATAAAACAGCATATACAAGAGGCTGTTGTGCAACCACATTTTATGGAAAATGAGACAATTCCATTTGACAATTAGATCTCCTATGAAAAACTTCGATTTTTCATCTACCATCTGTGAACCCGCAGGCTCATGTATGACTATTTTAACACATCTTCACCCATTTAAGCCAATAAATTTTTAATTAATCCATTGATTTTCATTCGTGCAATAACCTCACAAACTGAAGAAAATGATTGTCTGGACTGAAATTTAAATTTATTTTGGTCACAGTGCGCCTGTAGTTATATAGTTTAAAGACTGCCAATGTCCTCATACCAGATATCAGTATGGGTGTCTATGTATTCTGCCATCATTGTCCTCAGTTCGGAGAGGTTTAAATTGATGACCTTTACCCCTTTCTCCTCTAAAAATTCCTTTGCTCCGGCAAAGTTATGTGATTCTCCGGCAACGACTTTTGGAATACCAAACTGCACCACTGCCCCGGCACAGAGGTAGCAGGGCATGAGGGTTGAGTAGAGCACAGTGTTTGAATATCTCCCGATTCTTCCGGCATTTTTTATGCAGTTAATTTCGGCGTGCATCAGTGGATCATCGTCCTGAATTCTCCGGTTGTGTCCTCTTGAAAGGACTACCCCGTTTCTTACAAGCACCGACCCTATTGGTATTCCGCCTTCATCAAGCCCTTTTTTTGCCTCGGAAATTGCTTCCTGCATGAATTTCATGTGAGTATCCATATCTTCAGTCATATGTTTGCCTCCATTTCTGACTGGATCGTATCTCTGTCCTCCGAGATGTTAAACACAACACCTGAATGAAATGCTTAAATGCCGGGTAAAGTTACATATCCTGCCCCTCATCAGACAACCACTCTTTTGTCCCTGATTGCTTTCAGACAGATTTATCCGTTCAGTCCTTCCATGACCACCACTTCAGAAGTTCCGGGTCATAATCAGATTCCGGAGTTCTGGCAAAATATACGGCACACCTGAAGACATAGAGCATGCAGCGATCTACTGTCTGCCCCTGCATCATGCAGAGTTTTTCATACATATCTTCCGGGATTTCGCCAGTGAGATCACTGACGCTTCTGTAGCCCAGACCATAGAGGTCCTCTGCAATGGAAGGGCCCACTCCAGGAATTCTCCGGAAATCCTTCAGGGATTTCTTTTTATCTGCATTATCAGTCATCACAAACCCAATCTGAAGCTCTACACCGAATCAGAGATAGCTGGCATCACCCACGGTTAGCAAACAAATACTCCTGGGCATAACCGGCATAGTCTCCAAAGTAATCCTTCGCAAACCTCCGGATTCTGTCGTACTCATACGCCGAGAGCGTTGCTTTAGGATTACCAACGTCATAAAACTCAGACATAATCCTACTCATCCAGACATCAACCGGAAACGACTCAAACTTCTGAAAAGCAAAGAGAAGAATGCAGTCGGCAACCTTTGGGCCAACACCCTTAAACTCCATAATCTTCCCTCTTGCCTGCTCGTAACCAAGTTCGGCTATTTCATCCGCCCATCCGGGATTATTCACCACTCTTCCGGCAGTATCACAGATATTAGCTGAACGGTAGCCCGTAGAACATTCTGAAACATCCTCAATATAATGAGATATTGAGCAGAGGATATAATGCAGGAATGAGGTGATTAAATAAGAGAATCTTTGCAGACGTAACTATACAGAAATTATCTCAGCATAGTAGAGACATTAAAATATCAGAGATAATTTACAAATTCATCAGTAGTCATTCCAGAATCAGAGATCAAATCACGAAGAGTACCACGTTTCATCTCACTATGCAATGGAACAGAGAGAATAAGTGGCATACCTTCTCTTTTCATAATGACATGGTTTCCGGTCTGCCTGCGTACAACCCAGCCTGCTTTTGAAAAAGCCTTTACTGCATCATGACCGGAAATTACCGGAAGGCTAGGTTTCTTCAGAGAGACACTTCCATAACACGTGAGCCTGAGTTCCCGTTCTGAAGAGTATCCTCATTGAGTACTTCAATACAGCCATTTATCGCATCTTTTATATTTTCAAGTGCCTCATCAACTGTTTCTCCCTGAGAATGACATCCCTGAATAGCAGGACAACTGACATTATATCCACCATCTTCAGGGTCTTCCCTGATAATTACCTGAAATTTCATAGCACATTCCTATCTTCTTTGAGTGAAAACAAATTCTTCCAAGATTAAATTAGTAACCCAATGTATTAATTATTCTGCTGAAGGTAATTGGCATCCGGACATCCAGACATTCAGATCACCCACGGTTAGCAAACAAATACTCCTGGGCATAACCGGCATAGTCTCCAAAGTAATCCTTCGCAAACCTCCGGATTCTGTCGTATTCATACGCCGAGAGCGTTGCTTTAGGATTGCCAACGTCATAAAACTCAGACATAATCCTCCTCATCCAGACGTCAACCGGAAACGACTCAAACTTCTGAAAGGCAAACAAAAGAATGCAGTCGGCAACCTTTGGGCCAACACCCTTAAACTCCATAATCTTCCCTCTTGCCTGCTCGTAACCAAGTTCGGCTATTTCATCCGCCCATCCGGGATTCTCCGTCACCCTTCCGGCAGTATCACAGATATTAGCTGAACGGTATCCGGTAGAGCATTCTGAAACATCAGCCGCACAGCTCAGTGAAAGGGCCTTTGCAGACGGATATGAGAAGAAGGAGAAGGAACTGCCGGCAACAGAACCACTATCTGAGGCAGCACCAGTATCAACATCAGTGTCAGAAGCAGTATCAGCACAGGTATGTCCCCCATCCATCCTATCATCCGGAACAGAACTCACTTCAGCACCAGCAACAGCGTCAGAACCAGTATCAGGATTTTCTCTGCTTATCAGATCCTCATCAAAGACAAGCGGCTTTCCGTACACTGAAGAGAGGTTCGCAAGCATCCGGCTGATAAACGGAATATTGGCATTCTGGGCACAGGAGTATGTGATCAGACACTCCCAGGGATTTTGTGACACTAACCTTAAACCGTATTTTTCAGAGATTGCCGACCCGATATGCTCATCTTTGTTAACAGAGTCAAGAATCCGGTCAAGATTCAAATCAAGCTGAAAGTAATCCCTGAGGAACTGTTCGTTGCAGCCGGAATACTCAAGAATCCGGCCACCCTTTATCTGCCTGACATGAAGAGCTTTTCCCCATGCAACGCCGAACCATCCGGAACTTCTCTTCTCCCACCGGAATACCTGCCCGCACGATAACGTATCATCAAGATTAAACGGCTGGTTATAATCCAGTTCACATATTTTCAGTGCCGTTATCCCACCTTATCATTTTTTCCACCCAATCACTAATGTCAGTATCAGCCGTACCAACAACCGCATCTTCCATCATGTACAGACCCCCACAATCATCCACATACCCTGCAATCCTCTATCATACAGATAACCCACAATCTTCTTTCATACAGATAACCTACAAACCATCCTGTATAAGCATTACCTGCCCGAACCCCGGCTTATCCAGACAAAAACCAGCCGCAGACAACATCTCACAGACTGTTCTTCCCGGAGATCTCCTTACATGCCTCTCTGATCCTCGCTGATAATTCAGTGACATCAGGAATAACTTCCTTAAACATGCAAGACTCCGTATAATACAGGAAAGTCCTGACAGACTCACCTGTTATCTTCTCCGCTGCCATTTTGTATAAAACCATCTGGACATCATGGCTGTACTTCCCGGACGGATTTCCGGTCTTGAAATCAAGAACATACCAGCCGTCACTCTTCCGGATTAAACGGTCAATATCTCCCCTGAAGGGATAACCCTCAAAAAACATCGAAAAAGGCAGTTCCTTATAATCGTCAGTGACATCCTGCATAAATTCCGATGAAACAAATTTATGATACATCTCCCGGCAATCCTCCCTGAGTTCTGTCGGAATATCAGGCGATTCAGTATCCGTCTCCCCTGCCATTATGCTGTGAATAATACTGCCCCGGAGAGGACCTCCGGAAGATAAAGAGAGATGAATGTTCTTTTTTCCGGCAATGACAGACGAAAGAATCTTTTCCGGAGGGTCCATACTTCCGGTGGCGATATACCTCTCAACCACAGTGGATGACAGTACCTCAGCAGTTCTGACATCAACACCCAAATTTCCGGGTGAATCCAGAGAGCCGGAAACATCATCAGAGAGATCCATCTCAGCATTGCCAACCTGAGAACCGGCATCTCCCGGAGGCATACCAACACCATGAGAGTCATCACCATCCGGAAGTACACAGAGCGGACAGTCCGGAATAACAACAGAATCCCTCTTGCAGTCCACCTTATCTGCAATAATCTCACTCCGGTCACTGATGACCCGGATCGTACAGGAATAATCCCCGTCTGTAATCTCATGCACTCCGGAAGCAGTTCCTGAATTATCCCCAGAAAAGATGTTGAAGAATATCCAGTCAATCCTCCGGCTGCAACCCTGCTCAGTCTCCGGGACCTTCTTTGGCATAGTGCCTGACAGCACCAGGTGATCCCTTGCCCTCGTCACAGCGACATAAAAAAGCCTCCTGCTCTCAGCTCCGGACTTTAACTTCATCCTGTACTTCTGCAGATTCAGGCCCAGGGAATTGACATAATCACCGGACTCAGCATCCGGAATTTTAATACCGACACCGCACTCCTCATCAATAATTACAGTTGAACGGTCACCCGGCGGACTCTCTGAGAGGCCCGGCACGAATACAACCGGAAATTCAAGCCCCTTTGAGGCATGAACAGTCATAACCGAGACCTTGCCCGAACCGGACTCATAGACCTCACCCTCACCTTCCGACTCTCCGGACTCAATGGACTTAACGAGATCATGCGTAAACTTATGCAGTGAGTAAAACCCTTTCTTCTCCCTCTCGCGGATTATTCCGGATAACTTATCCAGATTTGAGAGCATCTGCTCCCCGCCCGGAATTCCGCTGTACACCGCAGATATACCGGAGTCAAGAATACAAACCCTGAAGAGTTCTGATACAGAGATCCGGCCTGCAAGGCCATGCCACTTATCAAGAAGCTGTACAGCCTCCGTAAATACCGCACCTCCGGATGTGACAATCCTGTCATACAGCCTGCCGGCACGCCCGCCGCATGCCCGGAATAATTCAGCATCAGAAAAGCCAAACCACGGCGATCTCAGCAGGCCATACAGGGCAATGTCATCATAAGGATCTCTTAAAAATGAAAATAGTGAACCCGCATCAAGGATCTCCTGCCGGGAATAAAACCCAAAACCGGAATAGATCCTGTATGGAATCCCGTAACTGTCAAGGGCATGCTCAAGATACCTAAGATTAGTCCTCCTCTCCATTAAAACAGCAATATCACCCCAGTCAGCATTCCGGCAGACAACCTCACCCGATTCATCCTTCGCATAAACCCTCAGCTGATCAGTAAGAACAGCCGAACGTATCCTCGCTGCAACCATATCATACTCACTGAGAGCACTCTCCATCACATTCTCACCCGGAGCTGAGAGTAACAGCTCAACACTGCCTAAATCTTCACCCCTGTGGCATGATACCGGCTCATAGTCAAAGTCCCAGGCCCGGCCGGAATCCTTAAGAATTCTGTTAAAGAGTAGGTTTACAAACGAAATTACAGGCTCAGTGCTTCTGAAACTGATGTCAAGGGCAACCCTGCACCCTGAAAAGTCATCTGTGATCATATCGCTCGTCTTCTTAAACTGAGTGACATCAGCATCCCTGAAGAGATAGATGGACTGCTTGGGATCACCGACCACAAAGAGGCTTTTGCATCCCGGCCCGGAATCACCAGGCAGCATACTTATAATTGCGGTCTGCACAGGATCAGTATCCTGAAACTCATCGACCATGATATAGGAGTAACGCCCCCTGAAATGCTCAGCAACAATATCCGGACGTGAATTAAAGAGCCTGTACACCCCGTCAATCATATCGGTAAAGTCAATCGCACCACGGGATGCCTTATCCTTCTCAATCACATGGCACAATCTATCAAAGACGACACCAAGCGATTTTAAAAGCCTCAGAGTCAGCACAATCTCAGGGTCATCACTCTCAGCACCGGAACTGAGCAGTGCAGAGGGAGAATTATCGGCAAACTCCTTAAGCACAGAATAGGCCTTCACAAGATCAGCTTTAGAGTCCCCCATAATCTTAGCACTGCCCATACTCCTGCTTCCACCCTTCGTAACCGCAATTCCGCCAATGCCCCGGCAGATCATCTCATAATCGCCGCTGTTCATCATCTCAAGATAACCCTTAACAGAAGCAAGATACTTCCCCGCCTTATCCTTCTCACCGCCAAAAACCTCTGCAAGGTGAAGCATAGAAAGAGCAGCATCAGTCAGATCAGGATTGGCCAGGAATTCTCCGGCAACAAACTCCTGCTCCTTTATCAGCTCATCACGCCAGAGTGAGACGGCATAATCATCATCAGCTGCAAGACGGACAAAGAAATCCTTTGCAATGCGTCTCTTATTGTAGAGATTACGCAGATAACTGTCAAGAGTATAAAGGCCGAAGGCATTGAGGCACTCATTGATCTCATTCTCATAGAAGGTCCTGGGCTTATCATGGAATAGCACCCTTAACGCCTCAGAGATTATCTCCTCAGACTCATTTCCGGCAAGAATCGCAAAGCCGGGATCAACACCGGCCTCAAGTGCAAACTCCCTTAAAATTCCGGCACAGAAGGAGTGAAAGGTCGAGATCTGTGCCCACATCATATCCTCCCTGATCTTATCCCAGAACTCTCCTTTCTTAGAAAAAATCTCCTTCTCAGCCCTCTCCTTCATCTCAGATGCCGCCTTTTCAGTAAAGGTAAGCGCAAGAATATCAGACGGCCGGCAGCCGGCATTCTCAATTAAGTCAAGATAACGGGTGACAAGCACATGCGTCTTGCCTGTACCTGCTCCGGCTGTAACACAGAGACTTATGTCATGGCGGATGGCATCCTTCTGTCTGTCAGTCAGCATCTGTGCACCCCCTCATCTCCGGCAGAATCAGCCGCACTGTCAGACTGCGAGAGAATCCTGAAGTCAGAATACCGGCAGACAAACTTAAAATCACAGTAATCAGGACATACCCCGGCTTCAGATGCCGGGCTGAATATGCCCAGTCTGATCTTTTTTGCATACGAGCAGGCATAACTGACAGAATCATCAACAATATCAGCAAAAAGAGCATCCTTACTCCTTGATTTCTTAAAAGAAGAGAAGAGATCAGACTCGGATTCATCATAGATCTCAGCCTTTCTTGAAACCTCCTTTCTCTTAACCGTATAATAAAAACCACCGACACCCCTCTTCTCAGAAAAACTCTCATAAGCCTTCAGATACAGAGGAAGCTGAAGCGCCTTTCCGTCGACAATATCCTTCAGTTTTGGGTGGCTTCCGGTCTTATAATCAGTTATTGCAAATCTGCCGTCAGCCGTCTCATCTATCCGGTCAACAAAACCCCGAACCCTAATCTCATCACCTGAAACAGAGACCAGTTTCGCAGGTTCAGATGATATCCCCGGCTTATCCGTCCCGAATGAGGCCTCAAAGAGTGCCGGCACAAACTCTGAATCAGCAAATGATGCCTCTTCCTCTAAAAATCTCTCCATAATACCTGTACCAAAACCCGTATCTCCGGTAAGCTCACTCAGCATAGCATTCCAGGCCGGCGTATTTCTCCGGAACTCACCGGTCACCTCATCAGTAAGTGACAGGATCAGATCTTTTGCAGCCGGAATATCACACTCTCCCGGTGCTCTGGAGTTCTCCTTCATCCACTCAGTATAAAACCGGAAGAGAATATCATGTATAATACTGCCCCTCTCAGATGCTGAGAGTGTGACATCTGCCTCCTCAATTCTCTCAAGACCAAGGACAGACGACAGATAAAACCTGAACGGGCATACCGCATAGGTCTCAAGAGCAGTCGGGGAGAAGGCTTTCTCCGGGCCAAACCTGCCGCCAATATCCCCGATAATATCAGCATCCTCAAGAATACCGTCATAGGCAGAGTCATAATCACCTGTCCGGCAGAATGATTCCGTATTTATCCGGCCGGCAAGAGAAGCAGGTGAGAGCAACCCGGAATTTTCGGACAGAACGAAGAGATCCGGGCAGAAGACCGGAGTGAAACAGCCACCTGAAATCATCCGCCCTGCATCCTTTACTGACTGTAAGACTGAGACAGCACCATCTGATGCCTCCCACTCATCAGCCGGGCATGAATCGAGAAATACCTGCAAAAACTGTGAAGGGATGGCAGGGCTGCCGGAATCGTCATCATGGCAGCTCAGGTAAAGGCCCTTCCCTGCCGCAATAAGGGCATATATAAAGCTTAATTTCTCCCTTGAGATCTTATCCCTCTTCTTTTTAGGCCAGAGGATCTGCTCCTCCTTCTCAGTCAGGTATGGAAAGAGCCCCGGAAGTACAGGAATTTTCCCGCCGGTTAAGCCTGCAAGGAAGAGATAGTCAAAATCTGCACCCAAAAGCTCCTGCATACCGGTTATCTGAACCTTATCCCTCTCCCTCACAAAAGGAACCCTCATGCCGGCAACCGATGAATAGAGAAATCCTGCAAACTCCTTAAAAGTAATTTCATCTCCGGAATCACCCCCGTTTCCGGATGACAAACGATCAAAAAGTCCGGCAAGATATTCGCCATACCGTATATCATCCTCTGCGCATCCGGCATCCGGAGAGACCCCAAACCTGAGCTTAGAGAGAATATCCCTGTACCTCCTGATATGTCCGGAGATTGTATCCTTCACATCTGCTTCCTTTAAAATTTCCGGATATGACGCTGCAAATTCAGCAAGGACCTCTGCATATTTAAGCTCACCCTCTGCACGTAATCTCTCCTTTAAATCCCTCTCCTCATCTGTGGATATCTTTTCAAGGCGCATTCTGTACAGTCCGGCAAGCTTTGACCAGTCACCAAAACCGCCCTCAATCATCGCCTTCTTTGCAGCAGCCTCAATCAGGTGCGGGTCATATTCATGAGTGAAATAGGGGGAGGAGAGCAGTTCATATATAGTATCACGCTTAAAATCACCCAAAACGACCTCAAGCGGAAGCATTGCAGCATGGACAACAGGATAACGCCCAAGGCTCAGAGTCGCAGATGACGAGAAGGGCACAGAGAAATCACTGAAAACTCCGGATAAAAGGGTCGTTCCACCGGCAAGGTCAGGCAGAGCTACAGCAATTTTCCCCGGACTGACACCTCTCCGGATAAGAGACGCAACTGTTCCGGCAATGGCCTCAGCCTCAAGCTGAAAAGAGGGAAAACGGCCATAAACAGTCTGGACTCCCGGAGTGGCAACCGGATTTCCGCTGAAGAGATCTGCATACGGGACTTTAATACCTGTATCTATACTATCAGAACCGGCAGGAGCTTTTTCCGGGAGAGAAAGCCATTCGCCCCTGTCTGAAAAGACACTCCCGTTGTCATAGTACGGCAGATAATACCTGACATCAGCCCCACAGGAGATTAGCCCATTTATAAATCCCTTAAAAGACTCCGAAGGGCTGAAGATACCATACACAAAAAAAACAGGTCTCCTCTCACGACAGAAATTCTCAGCAGATCTGCATGCAGCTTTGTACACACCTGACGGGGCAACAGAGCCATTATCAGAAAGTTCCCGCTCATAGGCAGACCTTATCCTCTCAAGCACCTTAATCCGGGCAGAATTAGGCATGCCATCAGATACCGACTCACGCATCCGGCCGTCAAATTCACCAAAAAGAGAGTAGAGATCATTTAAAATCCTTGCAGAATATTCTCCGGTCCTTGAGAGAACTTTAAGGGCATCTCTGTCCTTCCTGACAACCCCAGACAGAACCAGTTTTGCCTCCTCATCAGAGAGAAGCCTAAGCCCGCCACCGTACTGACTCACAATTCCGGATGCGAACACCTCAGGAGTAGTCACATTGTCAGAGATGACAGCAACCCCTTTCCGGGCAATATTCCGGCGGAGATCCTCTGACAGCCTCGAAGTCGGAAGAAGAAGATATGTACCGAAAGGATTTCGTGCATAACTCTCCACAAATTCATCAATAACCACACTACAGTCCCATCCGGGAGGAACTTTAATCAGACTTCCATCGCCCATAATTCAAAACCCCGATATTTTATTAAAAACTGATATTATATTCACAATTATTCTGTCAGAGAGAAAAGCCGGAAAAACAGAGATATACAACAATATCCTGCATTTCGTACAGATCAGCTCCCATCTATCCAGCTGTGTGAATAGCCCCTCTTCTCAACCGGAACACCGTCGCAGAGAACCTCTCCTGAATCTGTAACAACGCCTATCTCTGCATAATCCACATCCAATACCGGCAGGATATCTCTTCCGCATGTAAATAAAAGGCCAAAGTCGCCACCGCTGTGCAGTGCAAGTTCAGCAGAAACTCCGGAGGAGAGCGGAATCTTATCCGGAAATATCTCAAACCCGACACCTGAACTCTCAGAGAGGTCATAGAGCGATAAGGCAATGCCGTCAGAGACATCCATCATTGATGAAACTCCGGCAACTGCCAGCAGCCTTCCCTCACGCACAGCCGGAAGAGGTTCAACCAGATTCTTCCAGTATCTCAGAGCACCCTCAAGTGCAGCGCCTGCACAGCCGGGAGTACCCGTCACACAGATAATATCACCCGGCTTAGCACCTCTCCGGGATTTGTAATATTCATCCTCAACCCTGCCGATTCCGGTTGTGACTATGGTAAGCTCAGAATGAAAATCAATATCGCCTCCGGCAAGCTCAGCCCCGAATCTCTCACAGCAGTCCTTCGCACCAAGCGTAATACCTGAAATCCTCTCAGGCTCATCAAGCCCCGCTGCAAGAAGAACTGCAAGCGGCACTGCACCACAGGAGGCAATATCAGAGAGCGTTACAGCAGCAGACATCCATCCAATCTGCCAGTCAGTCATACCTTTCGGAAAATCTGTGCTTTCATGAAGCATATCAGTCGAGAGAATGATATTTTCATCACCCAGCTTTATCATGCAGCAGTCATCCGATGTCCTTTCCTTACCAATAATTCCACTTACGACCTGTAACAGGTCCCGATCATCCACCACGCCAGACCTCCTTTCTCCTCTCACTCTGATATTCCATAACTATTGACTCAAGCATCTCTTCAGATTTGGACTTCATGAATTTCTCCTGACCGCTCTGCCACGACAGGAGTGCCGATTCAAGATCACTTCTCAGCAGATAACCGAATTTGCCCCTGAGGCTGAGATTTATATCCCTGGCACCAATAAAGACAATGTTTAAGGCACGCAGAGCATCTTTAAGCTTTAAATCCTCATCTTTTCCGGCAATGAGGGCCTGCACAGATGATTCAGAGAGCATCTGAACTGCAGTACTGCCCCATCCCCCCGTATTTCCGGCATAGATGATGTCACCTTCATTTATCCCGAATTCATCCTCAAGCAGCCTCAGGGAATCTTTCGTCAGAGACGGGATAACCTTGAAAGGAATGAACTCTCCGGTCTGGACATCAGCAAACCTCTTCAGACGATCAATCTGCTTTAAAAGCCTCTTATTCTTCCGCTCAGCACTTCTGAGTCTCTTCTTAAACGTCTTAATATTTCTCTCACGAAGCTCAATCTCAGCATCCCTCTTCCTGACCTCAGAACGCTCACTCCTCTCCGAGGTCAGCCTCTTCTCAAGTGAGATTATCTCAGCATCCTTTTGGGCCAGCTTCTCCTCCAGTTCAGCAGCATAATCCTTCAGATTTCTGACCATGCCCTCAAGCTGTGATATTTTCGGGTCTTTTCCGGCAGAGAGATCACCTTCCAAAACTTCAGATCTCTTCTTATCCACAGATTCCGGAAGGATATCCCCCAGAATCTGTTCAGGAGTCATGCCCCGGATAAGCCCTGTCCGGACGAGCTCAAGATCAACGCCGGCAGGGATCTTCCTCTCAATATTCCGGAACTTATTTTTAAAAAATTTATGAGCTTCAAGGGCTGCATAGAGGGCATCCCTCTCATGATCATTGGAATAGCTGTACCCGGAGGTGACCGAATATTTCTCCTCCTGTCTCTTCTCCTCTGCCGGAATGAAAGGAACAGCACTAAATGCCCTCTTAATCTTCTCCACAGTCGAGGGCATGCGTGACTTGTCAGTCGCAATAATGACCGGCTTTCCGACGACAGAAATCTCCTCAATCCAGTCTGCGACTGACATCTGCCTTGAACTCTTTAAGGCGATGAGGTTAGCCTCATAGTCAAGTGCGGCAAAGCCGAATGTCGTGCCCGGATCTATGCCCACAATGAGATGTTTTTTTCGCCCTGTGAGCTGAACATACCGGATTCTGTCCAGCCGTCCTGACTTAACCTTAACCTGAACATCAGCACCGCCACCGCCAGACGGGGGAATATCCCCCCTTCCGGCACTGACATGAAATTCAACCCGCTTACATCCGCCATACCCTTTAAATTCCCGTTTTTGATACTTCAGGCCGGATTCCTTTAAAGTATCCTCAATCTCGCGGCCTTTGTTCAGAACAGCGCCATGTATCTTTCTGACATAACGGTTCTGACTCCAGCCCCCACGGCCGGGAGATCGGCCCCTTGAGATGACAATATCGGATGAGTCCTCAAATACCTGCACCTCAAAGCCGCCACCGGCTTCAGCTATCCGGGCGATAGCCTCTGCCTCTTCAAAGGGATCAAAACGGTTCTTAAATTTGATATTGTACCTTTTGGCAACCACCTGAAGGGTCTGCTGTTTCTCGCCCCCGGTCACCTGTACAAGTTTTGTCTCTGTCGGAAACTGCTGCATCAGGGCGACAAGCTCAGACTGGTCCTTAGAGATCTCCCGGATGCTGTCCACCGCTAAAATATCCGGCTTTTCCGAGACGATACGCCTCATCAGGCGGAATAAGGTGACCTCACCTGAGAATACCTCCTCATTATCCTTCCGGATAATAAGTGCATAAGACGGCCTCCTTGTCCCTGAACTGACAGAACCCCTGACCACATCAATTCCGAATACCTTCAACCGACCACCTTTAAGAGTGCCTCCTCAACACTCATATCAATCCTGTACTTCTTCTTGAAATACCCGGTAATATTTCCAAGATCACGCTTCAGGATCTCTTCGGCATTGGGGTGAAGAGGATCTATCCACTGCGGCCAGTCAATCACCCAGACATTCTTCTCACTGACCATGACATTGTACTCAGAGAGATCATTGTGGATATATCCAAGTGAATAGGCCAGTCTGATATTCTCAAGAATCTCATCGAGCACAACCTCTGCATCCTTTGGACTTTCAAAGACTGACTGGTTGAGGTTGACACCCGGAATATGTGTCATTGCAATCACATTGCGGTTGATTGCAAGCGGCACCGGCACAGAAACCCCGCCTTTCTGAAGAACTTTCAGCGCTTCAAACTCCCTCTTTGCTGATTCAGTAGATGCAAATATCCATGGAAAATGCTTCCATTCCGGCATATAATCCCTTGAAAGCCTCACAGACTGAAATGAGCGCTGACCTATCCGGTGGATCTTCAGCACAACCATGCCCATGCCAAGCGCTTCATAGACCGCCGACTCCTTACCAACACCTATGAGTGTTCCAAGCGCGGAGATTGTATCTCTTTTTACAAGCGCGGATACGGCAAGTGCATCATATCCCTTAAATGTAAGCTGGTAACCGTCATATGGAAGGCTGCTGCTCTTCACCATATCCTTCGCCATAACTCTCCCAAGTCTGAATTCAAGCTCAGAAGCGGAGAATCCGGTTGATTTTTTGATATTTTCCTCAGGCACCCAACTGTAGCGCTTCATCTGTTTCTCAATCGAGAGCAGAACAGCAACGTCATATTTATGGAGTGTCCGGATATCATCTGCACTAAGAGGCATATTACATACACGCTTTATCTGTTTATGGGGATAAAATTGATTGGAAAATTACATGAAATGTTCAAAATGCAGACAGGATGCAGTACTTTTTCAGAGATATTCCGGACTGCACCTATGTGAGGATCATTTCACCATCGATCTGGAGACAAAGGTAAAAAAGACAATAAGAAAGGAGGGCTGGATAAAATCCGGCGATAAAATAGCTGTCGCACTTTCGGGCGGGAAGGACAGCACAGCCCTCCTTTATTTCCTTACAAAAACCTTTGGCATCAGAAGGGATGTAGAGATAGCGGCAGTAACAATAGACGAAGGGATCTCCGGGTACAGAAGCACGCAGATATGCAAGAGCATTGCAGAGCAGGCAGGTGTGGAATTCCATACAGCATCGTTTAAGGAGCATTTTGGCATCACCCTCGATGAGATTGTACAGAAGAAGGGAGATATAAACTCATGCTCATACTGCGGGGTTCTGAGAAGACAGTTACTGAACAGAACCGCAAGGGATGCCGGCGCGACAAAGATAGCATACGGCTTTAATCTTGATGATGAAGCGCAGTCTGTTATGATGAATGTCTTAAGAGGCGATGCCGAGACACTGCTCAGAAAACAAAAGCCGGTTGAAGGCATGCTGCCAAGAATTAAACCCTTTAAGACAATACCTGAAAGGGAGGTGGCCCTCTATGCACGATTACAGACTACAGGTTATGAAGAGCGTGGATGCCCGTACTCCTATAACGCTCTGAGAGCAGATGTAAGAGGCATTTTAAACCAGTACAACTACGGCCACCCTGCAACAAAATATGCACTGCTAAACCTCGGTGAGAAGTTCAAATCCGGAATTCCGGCTGACAGCACCGGAGCAGAAACCTGTGCCACATGCGGCGAGCCGGTATTTGGCAGTTGCAGGGTATGCGGGATATTAAAGGAACTGAAGGGAGAGTAGTATGCCAAAAAAATTCAGGCTTTTAAATCTCTTAAAGAATCATTTTTACAAGAGGAAGGTCTTTTTTTATTCCGAACTTCTGATAATCCAGATCGTTGCATATACACTTCTTCTCTACTATGCAATACCGGTTCTTGAAAACCAGCGCCTGACGATTGCCGAATCAGCACTCTTCGTCATCCAGACGATGACAACCGTCGGCTATGACCTTGTGACCTTCTTTCCGGTTGAAAACCAGATTACAATACTGATACTCATCTTTATAATGGCAACCGGAGTTTTCACCGTACTTATGATAATTCCGGCAGCCATCGCACCCTATCTCCAGGATATTCTTCAGCCGGTACCGCCGGCAGTCATCTCCGGAAAAATCTCCGGCCATGTCATCATTGTCGGACATAATGAGATCACAAAGTCAGTAGTGGACGGCATTATGATGGCAGGACTTCAGATAGTCCTTCTTGAGTGTGACAGGGACAGGGCACTGGATGCCATTGCCCGGTACAGAAAATCAGTAAAAGTCGTATGCGGTGAGTATAACCGGCATAATACCTGGAAAGCAGTTCATGCCGCAGAGGCATTGCACATAATCATCAGTACGGATGAAAAGACAGCAGCAACCACCATACTTGGCATGAGGGATATGACAGAGGCAAAGATCACGGCTATAATTGACTTTCTGGAGTACAAGAGGTACCTCGTCTATGCCGGTGCGGATTATGTCATCTCTCCCAAAAACTATCTGGGCAATATATTCGGGAGGCATGCCTCAAATACCCCGGTCATTGACATCATATATGAGACATCAAAACGAGAAGGCAGCTCAGTATCCATCAGGGAGGAGAACCCCCTAAAACTGGTGTATATCCCGATTATTGAGAGCTGCTTTGCATTCGGACGCACAATACGCGAATTAAATCTCTTCAGCAGATATGGGGTAGATCCTGTATTTGTATGGAAAAAAGGTAAATTTTACGCATTCTCAGGAGAGGATGTTTCACTTGAGAGATCAGATGCCATTGTTGTCGCCGGAAGGGAGGAGTCCATACAGAGGCTGTTAAATGAAGAATTTGCATGCTCTTTTCACCCGGAAAAATATGCAGTCATTGCAGGTTACGGAGATGTCGGCAAAATAATCTATAAAAACCTCAACTCCTCAGGTGTAAATGCGGTTGTAATAGACAAAAAAATTGACGAGGATTTCGGAATACAGGGCAATGCCGAGGACGAATCAGCCCTTATAACTGCAAATATTGAAAAAGCAGATGTAATTGTGGCAGCAGTGAACGATGACGAGGCAAATATATTCACAACCCTTCTTGCCAGAAACCTAAATCCCAAAATCCACATACTTGCAAGGGCAAACCATCCGGAATCTGTTGATAAACTGTACAGGGCCGGTGCTGACTATGTAGCACTGCTGCCCGCAATGGGTGGGCAGTTTGCCGCAGACATTGTGATTAAAAACCGTGTATCTGTCTTAATCGATCTTCCGGGGGGAAACAGGGTTGTCATGAAGAAGAGAGAAGGCAAAAGAAGGTACACGGTGGGAAGAGTTAAAAAACTCACAGGGGCAAAAATTATCGGTATAGAGGGAGAAAACCATTCGGTTGTACGGCCGGATGAGAACGAAGAGATATACACCGGAGATTCAGTTCTTGCCTATGGCAACTCTGCTTCACTGAAAAAACTTATGAATATTCTTGAGAGTGATTAACATGAATGAGGAATGCATATCCTGTGAATGCCAGAAGATTGAGAATATGATCAGACATACGATCTGGTCGGCAGGCAAAAGCAGGATAGTTATAGGAATATCGGGGGGAATCGACTCGGCAGTGGCAGCAGGTCTGTCTGCAAAGGCAATCGGCGGGGAGAATGTCTATGGGTATATGCTACCGTCAGATGTAACTCCAAAAGAGGATATTGAGGACGGAAAGGCCCTTTGTGAAAAATTTGGTATAAACTTCTCAGTGGTACCGATAACAGATATACAGAAGGCTTTTGAGAGACTTCCCGGCTATGAGGATACAGACTACCTACGTGGCAATCTAATGGCAAGAATCCGGATGACAACACTGTACTATTTTGCGAACCGGGATAATGCCCTCGTATGCGGGACCTCGAACAGAAGCGAATACCTCCTCGGATACTCGACAAAGCACGGCGATGACTCGGCAGACATTCAGCCGCTGCTCCATCTCTTAAAGAAGAATGTGAGAGCAGTAGCCCATGAGATCGGTGTGACAGAGGAGATAATTGAGAAAAAACCCTCAGCAGGGTTATACAAAGGGCAGTCTGATGAAGAGGAACTGGGATTTTCATATGATACGATTGACAAAGCAATAGAAAATCTTGAAGAGAACGGATGGAAAGCCGGAAACGATGAGGAGGAAGCAATACTGAAAATGATTGTAAATTCCGCCCATAAGCGCACAGGTGCTCCAAACCTTCTGAATATCGGAAAGATTCACCCGGCCCGGCAGTCACAATAACCAACAAACCATTATTTCACATAAGAAATTCCGGAGATAAACTTATTTTCTGCCGTAAAATAATAAAGAGGAATTCAGAAGAATTTTCTGTTTCCGTTTAAGAGGGAGGGATTATTTAAAAATCCCAGATAATCCGTTCCTATCAGGCCATAGATATTCCTGCCGCGGACAATGCCGTACTCAGGATATTCATTTGGCCTCTCCAGAACTTTAAGTTCAGGAACATTATCATAGGCAGGATTTTTAATCCATCCGTCTTCTGTCTCATACCATGCCGCACCGTGCATCTCTTCATAAAAGAGATATTCACTTGAAAATTTATCAGATACAAGGTTTGCCATAATAAGGACCTCATCATAAGGATTTATTGTCACATGACCATAACCGGGCGGAATAAGGACAAAATCGCCCTCCGATGCACAGACCAGAACAGCCTCGGATAAATCCTTATTCTGCAGAAGATAGTGCGCATTTCCGGATAGCACCTGATACAGTTCAGGATAGCCAAGTCCGTCAGGTGCATCAGGATGATAATGACCTTTTGTCTTTACATATTCCCCGCCGATCTCCCCCGGAGGAATTTCTGTAATATCATACCTGATCTTATGTGAAATGAGCCACTTAGCGTCCTCTTCATTCTTGGAGAGTGAGCGGTACATAAAATAGAGGGGTCTGTCCTTCTCTGCGGATACTGCATTATACAGAACAGACCTCATATCCTCTGCTGACCTGACATTAGGTTTCGGGAGAGGAATATCCCTGATCATATCCATTACTAATTCTTTCTACGTTTCAATACAAAATACCCTGCCCCGATTAAGACGAAAAGAATAAGTGTAATGACTATAGGGCTTGTAAGAACCGACATACCCGACTTCTCTGTAATCTCAATCTCTGCCTTCATTGAATCGGAGATCTGTGAGTTGTCAAGTGAGTCGCGGTACCTTATCTCAGAATCAACCCCGTAATTTTTAACAGTCGCAGTTGAATCAACTGTGACCTCATAACGTCCGACTGATGTCTCACCAGGTGCAAGATCACCAAGATATGCGGTATCATCATTGCTTGTAAAGGGATCAACCGCACTGATACGTGCCTTGGCGTTGTATGCCGTTGCAGCACCTGTGTTTTTGTATTCGATCTCAATTGTGCCCTTGTCCCCCACCTGAAGAACTGTCGGAGGTGAGACAATCTCAAAATCGATCTTTCCGCCTACATCAACTCCGACGGTCTCTGAGTCAGAGGTCTGATCTTTACCGTCTGAGTCCTTATAATCAACAGATACAAGCAGAGGATAGTTCTTTGCCTCGGCATTTTCTGAAACTGATGCCTTAAAGGTTACAGACTTCACATCTCCGGGTGCGAAATCACCGACAAATACACTGGAGTCAGTAGGAATAACAGCACTTGTTCCGTCCTGTGAGATTATAATGACGGAATTTTTACCGGATTCGTACCCGATGTTCTTCACATTCATTGTGATGTAGCCCTCAGTGCCCACATTCATCGAATCGGTCTTAACATCTGAGACTTCAATCACAATTTTAGGCTTGACAGTTATTTTAAGAGGGATCTCTTCAGTTACATCCTTCCAGTAGTATGTGATGGCATCTGTGCCGGACTGTTCTGCAAAGTAGAGATATTTGTATTTTACAACTCCGATAAGGTTATATTCTCCGTCCTCTGCATATCTGTCAACCTCCATCTTAAATGAGACACTCTTTGTCGCACCGCCGGCAATGTCTCCAATCATCTGAGAATCAGTCTTTATTGTGACAGGTGCATCACCGGAACCAATGCCGACATTGACCATCTTTGCAGTATCCGGATTATCATCCCGGTCAACGATATCTGACTGAATAATCTTCACATTTTTCATGCCGGAATTCTGGACAATAACGGTCAGTGTAACGTCATCTCCGGGTGAGTATTCATTTGATCCCGATATTGCCAGGCTGATCTCAGGTTCTCCGGAGAGGTATTTTGATCCGGCTGCTGCCGGCATAATTACACATGCCGCAATAATAAGACAGGCAAATAATAGGTATTTTAACTTCATTTACAATTATCCTCTATATTTTTATTAACAGAACATTTGTTGTTCTTTTTGTGACAACATTAAATAGAGTCAGCCATATATATGGTTATGCTAATGAACGACTCTTTAGAGAGGACTGCCAGAATAACGGAATCCCTAAAATCCCTCGGACTTACAAAATACGAGGCGCTTGTGTATATAGCCCTCCTGAGGTTTGAAGGGGCAACAGCTACAGAAATACATGAAATATCCGGTGTACCGCGTGCATCAGTATATCCCGTCCTTGATAAACTGCTGAATAAAAATATCACAGCCGTATCAAATACGACACCAAAACGTTTCTCTGCCGCATGTCCGGATGAGGCGATAAAAACCCTTCTGAGCAGCATAAAAAAGGATGCTGAGTGTGCAAAAGAGGAATTAAACAAAATTTATGAGAGGCGGGAATCACACGAAAAAGGACAGCAGGAGCTGATATGGACAATTTATGGCAATGAAAATATTACTGCAAAAACCATAGAAATTATTTCAAAAGCAGAAAATGAGATCAGACTTATTCTCGGATATGACATAATAAGCAGAAATCTCAGAGAGATACTCAGTTCTCCGGACAGGAAGGCCTCTGCAACCATTATTACCAATGAGTGGAAGGGGGAAATACCGGATAACTGTACAATATGGATTATTGAGAAAGATATTGAACCTGAGATGAAACTTGAGGGAAAATATGCAGGCATCTGCATTGTAGATGATTCAAAGGTCCTTGTATCAATGGATCCTCCTGATGACCGGGCGAATGCTCTTTTTTCAGAATCAAACGGATTTGTACGCTTCTTCAATACCTACTGGTATTACATAACAAGCCACATCACAAAACAGCATATTGCCGAATGCATCAGCAGTTAGTGGCATTTCATATTCAACAGAAACAATAATTCCGTTTCAAATCAAGATAGGATATAAATGATCAGGGAAAGAGCAGTCAAAGCCATAAGTGAGATTCTGAACAGTGCAGGATATGAGGCAGGAGAAGGAAACGAACAGATTGATCTCTCTGCATATACTGATGATGACTGTATCGTTGTGTTATGCTCAGATGACAAAGACCGGATAAATAATTTCAACAATAAAATATTCCGCATAGAACTGGAATCAGGGAAAACTGAGTGCAAAAAGATAATTTTCACAATGAACCCCAATGTTCATGCAGACAACTGCATCATATGGTCATACCAGGAACTTGCAAAGTATTCCGGGCAGGCCGTTGTTGCATATGTCCTTGATGAAAAACTGGCCCTCAAACTTCAGACAGACGTAAAAAAGACAGGATATACGCCATATTCTTCCGGTTCGGAAAAATCAGACGAATATGCACCCGAACTACCACTTCTTCCGTCAAGAATCAGTGACGAGAAAGCCAGGCGTATTGCAGGAATTAAAGGGACACTAAAAAAGCTTTATATCCCCCATTATCTCTACGAATGCAGAAGCAGTGGCGAAAAAAGATACAAAAGCTATATTATTGACTTCAATGCAGAAGTATTCGGGCTTGTAAATGCAGTCTCCGGAAAAAAAGCCCTTATAGAGGATGAGGAGCTGAATTTCAGTGTTGTTGAAGAGAAGAGGATTCCAGAATCCGCTGAAATAATTCAGCCCCATGTCAACAAAAAAGAGATAACAGAAGGGATTAAACAGGATTTCGTGGAGGAACTGACAAAGAGTGTCAGGGTAAGCACAACCGAAGGGGATACAATATATTACGAAGATAAGGAAGTAAAACCGGATGAGGAGACAGTCTCAACCGAAATTATGCTCGTCTATCTTCCTGTCATACAGATTCGCGGAGACAAAGTTGTTGAGATCAATGCCTTCACAGGAGAATTCCTGGAAGAACCAATGGATGACGGAGTAGAACTCTTCTGAACAGGCAGGAGAATAATATGATAACCGTAATCGGGGGCGGGCCTGCCGGCAGGTATGGGGCAATAAAACTTGCATCTGAAGGAGAAGAGGTAATTCTCATAGAGAAGAGAGGCCCTCTTGGGGGGCAGTGCCTCCATCAGGGATGCATGGTCATATGCGCCCTAAATGAGATCGCAAGGCATCTGGATGATAACAGAAGGTTTCAGAGTCTCGGCATAATATCAGGAGATATTTCAGTCAGTTACCCGGATGCTGTCAGGCAGATGACTGAGATACATGCCACAATATCCGGCATCCTGAAGAGAGAGACAGAAAATGCCGGCGTGCAGATTCTGAACGCAGAAGCGGAGGTGAACTGCCCGGAGGTCTATACCGGAAAGGAGACCCTTTATCCGGATAAGATGCTCATCTCAACCGGTTCAAAACCATTTGTCCCAAAAATTCCGGGTGCAGACCTTAACGGAGTATATAACCCACATACGATAATCTCCGGCCTGAAGGATATTCCGGAGAGGATATCAATCATAGGCGGGGGCGTGATTGCCGCAGAATATGCCTATATATTCTCCTCTTTTGGTGCAGAAGTAGATATTATTGCACGAAGCAGTCTCTTAAAGGGCATGCCGCATACAGGCGTTGAAAGTGCCTTAAAAGACCTTAAAAAGATAAACATCACTGAAAACGCAACTCCGGCAGAGATCACCGGAGAGGGCAGGGCAGACGGAATTCTTCTGAAAGATTCCGGAGTTCATATAGAAACAGATGCCGTTTTATTCGCCACCGGACTTATACCCAGTTCGGCAATGATACATGGCCCGGATAAGAGGGACAACGGTGCAATAATAACCGATGAGAGGATGGAGACCTCAGTGAAGGGAGTATTTGCCGCAGGCGATGTCACAGGGGGGCCGTATCTCACCCCACTTGCAAGGGCAGAGGGAAGCATTGCAGCCGATGCAATGCTTGGCAGAATACCAAAAAAACTTCCGGCCGTACTTCCTCAGTCTGTAAAACTGAGATATGAACATTCCTTCTGCTCACAAAACCCTGATGAATGTATGGAGATGGCAATGCCGGCACCTTCCGGACCCGGATCATTCTGGTCAGTATCTGAGAGAAATACAGGGCGGGCGCTGATTGAATACAGAAAAGAGGACGGTAAAATCTGCGGCATGTACCTTGGCTCACCATCATCAGGGCCGGTGAGTGCATACCTTGCACATATGATAGAAAAGGGTGTCAAAACCGGAGATATTGCAGATATTATGGAAGTCCACCCCTCAACAGACGGCATTTTAGGTCTTGCTGCCTATGCCGAATATATCCGGCAAAAAAATCAGACCTGAAAAGAGTTTTCAGAAATTTAGGGATGATTCAAAAATAATTCAGACAATTATGACTGAACTTACCCTGAAAGACCCAATTTTAGCAGATAAAGCGGGAAGTCTCCCTCCGAAAGTCTGGCGTAGTTCACACTGTAATATCCCGCAGGAATAATTTCGCGAAACCGGAAAATACTGCTTCCATATCAGAACAGACTGCTCAGAGAAAAAATCAGCAGATAATTTGGAAGATTGCAGAAATATATCACATTAAATGCCTTATTATACTTCTTTTGCCAACATTTACCCAATGATAAATTCCTTTTATAATGAAGAGAAAAAGGAAATAATCTGGAGATGGGGACCGATAGGCATAGTTGTTGCCTTATTTCTTATAATGGAAGTAACGTACCTTCTCTTCTTTAACAATGTGACAATAGTTGTCTCCCACATACTATATTTTCCGATAATCCTGATCTCGTTTTTTTTCCCTAAAAAAGGGGTCATCACTTCAACATTAATCTCAGCTGCATATGTATTCATAATATACGCAGCCCAATATCCCGGAATTGAAGGCATTGTCTCTGCCACAATGCAGTTTTACGTATATGTCAGCATATCCATAACAGTCTCAGTGATATCAGATAAGATAAAATCAGACAAAATGAAGTTTTCCGGAATATTTGAAAACTCAGAAGGTGGAATTGCCCTAATTGACCGACATACCGGGAAAATCACTGAAAAAAACCATAAATTTACTGAGATTATAAGTTCATGGAATATTGCAGCAGATACAGAGAATATCACTGAAATCGTGGATGATCAAAAATACACAGAGATACTTGCAGAGATTGACATTTCAGGCTCACTTGAAAATTATGAGATCGAATCTGCGAAGGATGACAGGAATTACGGACTGATAAATGTATCACTTCTCTCCGAAGATGACATAATTCTTAACTTAAATGATATTACAGAGAGTATCAACAGAAAAAAAGAGATAGAAAAACTCAATTCCGATCTGTACATCGCAAACAAAAAGTCAAATCTCTACCTTGACATCCTTACACACGACATAAATAATGCAAACACCGCAGCACTTGGTTATGCAGAATTCCTGACAGAAACTGCATCTGAAGAAGATAAACCCTTCTTTGAGAAGATGCTGGCCGGAATCAGACACAGTACAGGAATTATTGAGAATGTCTCAAGGATCAGAATGGTCCACGATGAAAACAGGAACTTCCATCCTGTAAATTTAAACCCTGTAATCAGAAATGCAGCTGAAAGGCATACCAGTGCAGAGATAAAAGCAGATACAGAGAAGATTACTGTAAATGCCGATGAGATGCTGGCAGATGTCCTTGATATACTCATTGAAAACAGCATAAAATACGGTGGAGATGGCATAAAGATCTGTATAAATACAGAGAAGAAGGATGGAACAGCAATAATATCCATAAGCGACAACGGCCCAGGCATTGAAGACAGAATTAAAAAGACAGCCCTGACAAGATTTCAGAAAGGGTCTGATTCACGACGGGGAAGAGGTCTTGGGCTTGCAACCGCAGATATGATAATGAGATCCTTTGGAGGAAGTATGGAAGTTACGGACAGAATCCCCGGAGATTACAAAAAAGGGCTTAAAGTTATTCTGAAACTTAAAGAGGCATAGGTGCTGACCGATAAGATAAACTCAGGTGATCAGCAGACAGAATTTACATTTTTTCAGCCGGAAAAATTTCAGATATTTCATCCTTTCTTCATCTGTGCATCAATCCATTCTGAGATAATCTCCTTAAGTCTCTTCTCAGAATAATCCCTTACAAGATAATAGTGCAGAAAGAATTCAAGGTCTTCCAGAGTCGGATGAATAACCTCATTTAAAATTTTATCCGCAGATGCATCCTTCATATCAGAACTCCGGAGTAATAACAACTCCTCCATATGACCCAGTTCTTTGGTGGACAGGAGAATATCCTCAAGATTTCTTTTCATACAAACAACCATTGTGAATTATTTAATAATCCTTCATCAAAAATATATTCGAAAAACCAGACACTAAAAACAGTTAATATTAAAATTCCGGATGAAAACACCCGTCATCATATTATATTTTTATTTGCAACGCTGAGGATCACTGAATTTTTGTCAAAATCAAAGAGATGTGACCTGACATTTACAGGCACTTCAATCCCATCCTTATTGCGGTATATGGTCCTGTACTCTGCAACTTTTTCATGTTTCAGGTCATCAATAACTGATATTAAACCCTCATCACTTAAATGGCAGTCCAGATCCAGAATTGACATATTATACAGCTCATTTCTGCTGTAGCCAAATCCAGCGCAGGCGGCACTGTTTACCTCAACTATCCGGCCCGGATCTCTTATGTTATCCCTGAACTTGTGAACAAATACAGGATTTTCACAGTAATTAAAGAGAGTCTTATATTTTTTCTCACTGATCCTGAGATCTTCCTGAGTCTTTATTCTTGAAATGACACTGCCAATGTATGTTGCAAGTGTCTCTATCTCACGCTTATTGAATTTGCTGTAATCATCAAGAACGTACGAACCAAGTGAAAAGCAGCCGATAACTTTCCCATTGTCCGGCAAAGGTATGATTGCAAGAGATCTAAGCCCCGTTCCAACCAGCATATCAGCGACATCATCTCCGAATCTGATCTCCTCGGTTTTCCCGTAGATCGGCCTGCCGGACATTATATCCCTTCCAAGGCGTGATCCGGCTTTTATTGTGCCAATCTTTGTCCTGAAGAGATCATTTAAACCTTCAGAATATACAAGCTCAAAGTCATTGGTCTCATCATTTTTGAGATAAACACCACCGGCTTCAATGTTCAGAATATACCTTGCGGTTCTGATACAGAGCGGAAGGGCGACACTTAATGACTGCGTGGCAGATAACTGCCAGGCAAGGTCACGCTGAATCAGTATCATCTCCTCTGTCCTCTTCTTCTCTGTAATATCATGAAAGATAATTGTAAGTCCCGGTGCACCATCCTCAAATACAGCAGGAATGATCTTCATCTCAAAACAGATGTCGGCACTGCCTTTCTGAATGCAGATCTCTTCTGTGACCTCCCGGCCGGCAAGAGCAGCATCTATAGACGGTCTGAGGCTCTTTTCATCGTTATCCGGAGACATCAGATCATCAATATAGACTCCGGAGAGAGCATCGAGCTTTAAATCGAACAGTTCAAGCATATTTGAATTCGCATGAACTATCTTTCTGTCATTTCCAAGAACAATCACATAATCTGATGAAAAGTCAAGCAGAGCACTTATCGGGACACGGTGAGATAAAAAATATACTTTTGCCTGACCATAGGGCACCATCTCGACACGGCCTGAAGTCCGCAGTACATCAAGATAACGCGCTACAGTAACCCTGTTCATCCCTATTGCCTCGGAAATCTGCCTAACAGACATTCCACGGGGATTCTCCTTTAAAATCTCCAGAATTGCCGGTAGCTCCGAGGGTTCTGAATCCATAGTATAAAACTGATTTTTTGAGATATTAATACTATTTGATATAACATTCCCTTAGACAATGATATGGATAAGATGATTGGATCATCTATATTAGAAAAATATAAATAGGAATACAACACACGGATAATTGTGCATGAGGATGCACAGGGTGATTATTAATTTTAAATTTAATCACATATCCGATTACCGGCAAAATAGATGGTTATAATTCGTTACACCCCCATGATCAATCCCCAAACACCCCCATCATCATTTAACGTTAAAATAACCCTCATATCCCCCCCAATCAAATGCCGGGATAGTCACCCGGAGATGTAAAACCATAACCCCCAATCGGTCTTCCCCAGACCACATGGTTTTACAGATCCATTTTTCCTCATGTAATTGAATTGCTCTTTTATAGTTGTCATTACACTATTTTCCAATAATTATCTATCAATAACTCACCAATACCTGTTACACAACAGTATCCATCACCCATCAGATACTATGCGTCCATAGTGCAGCCACCACAATACAGACATAAAGTGGACCAATACCGGATTACACCGGACATTTACCATCTGAAGAAAGATAACGGCACTAAAACCTGCCAGGCAGAGCATTATCAGGGCATTATTATTACCATAATAGCAGAACCATTTCTTAAATGATTCATGACAGAACAACCGGAATCATGACAATACAAATATCCCCTGAATAATGTCCGGGGTAATACCAGAATCCAAACATAAGATAACAATAATGACTAATATTAACATAACAGAACTGATAATAAATCTCTATGATATTGCAGGAATTTCTGGTTCAGTGAAGATTTATAACACCCACAAAAAATCCTACATTATTTGAGCAGAGAGAACCATAAAACAGGTACTGCATGAACAGAAATTCCGGCAGAAACATTACATAACATAACAGGAGTCTGGAAGAATAAATGGCATTTCTTGACAAATTAATTGGCCAGGGGGGCAACCCTAACCCCTGGATTGACAAATCCTCAGCAAATTTTGAACAGGGAAGATATGAAGAAGCGGCTAAGAACCTTGAAAAGGCCATAGAAATAGAGCCTGAAAACGGGGAACTCTGCTTTAAGATGGGCACAGCCCTTGTGCACACCGGAAAATATGAAGATGCAGAGAGATTTTTCAAAAGGTCAGTTGCTGCATCTCCGGACAACATATCAGCATGGCAGTCACTTGGAAATACCCTCTATTACAGGAGAGATTTTTCAGGAGCCATACAATGCTATGACAGGGTGCTTTCAAAGGACCCATCGGTCATTGATGTAATATACAAAAAAGCAGAGGCACATGAATCAACCGGAAATTTTGCAGATGCGGCAAAATGCTGTGAAAAACTCCTCGAAAATGATGAGAACAATATTTTACTCAGGGAGCGCCTTGGAAACCTCTGCATGCGGACATCTGACTGGAGCCGCGCTCTTGAGGCCTTTGAAGCCGTATTCAGATTAGATCCCGGAAATGTCACTGCAATGATCAAAACCGGCCAGGTACTGGAGATTCTGAATAAATATGACGAAGCAGAGATCTTTTACTCAAATGCAATGAACGCCGCCCCCGGAGATCTGACTGCCGCATACAGCCGTGCAGGAATCTATGAACAGTGCGGAAAATATTCAGAGGCAGCAGAGATCTACAGGACAATAATGGCAGAAAACCCTGATGACCTTTCTGCATCATTCAGGAGAGGATGCGACCTGTACTGGAACGGGGACTTCATCGGAGCATCTCATGCCCTTGAGATAATTGTAAAGAGGGCACCTGAAAACATCCAGGCATGGCACATGATGGGTATATCCTTAGAGCAGATAGGAGATTACTCAAGAGCTGTTGAATGCTTTGACAATGTGTTAAAATCCGCATCCTCAAACTCACCCACATGGTACCACAGGGGGATCTGCCTCTCATGGCTGGGGCGCTACAGTGAAGCGGCAGTCAGTTTTTCACAGGTAATGGAAGGCAACAATGCAGGATTTGTAAACTGGATTGGCAGTGACGGAGAACTCAGCCTCTTTGAAAAAGAGAAATTTCAGGGATCTGATGACGATACAATAGACATCAGGGAACAGAGACTGCTCATGATCCAGGGAGAAGCGCTGATGCACCTTGGAGAGTATGTACACGCGGAAAAGTGCTTCTCGGCAATAACAGAGAAGAATCCGGACGACTATAACGCATGGCGGCTCCTTGCCGACTCCAGAACCGCCACAGGAAATTACAAAGGCGCAATAGATGCCTTAAACAGGATAATACTCGAATTTCCGGAGGATAAGGACTCACTTGATAAGAAGGCCACTGCAACATACCAGACAGGCAATTATAAAAAAGCCCTTGAATGCTTTGATTCCGCCTTAAACCTTGATGAAAACGATGTAATGATGTGGAAGGGAAGGGCAGACAGCCAGATCAAACTCGGCCTGTTTGAGGAATCAATACAGAGCTTTGACCAGATACTGACAATACTTCCGGATGACAACGAAGCCCTCTCCAAAAAAGCTTCAGTCCTCATGTCACTGAATTTATTTGAGGATGCCATCACATGCCTCACACCAGTAATAAATTCAGGAAAAGCAGGCATTACTGCATGGAGAGAATACATTGACCTTCTTGAACTGCTCGGCCGTTATGAGGAGGCACTTAATGCAGTCAATAACCTCTCAGAACTGATTGAACCGGACAATACCCTGAAGATCCAGAAGGCACGGATTCTTGACAGAAACAGTATGATCGAGGAAGCGGCCGGCATATACATGACTGTTCTTGAAGAAGAGCCTGAAAGAACAGGAGCCGCCCTTGCACTTGCAACAGACTTAAAATCCTTGGGTAAATTCGATAAGGCTGCCAAGGCATATGAACACTACGTAAGGGCAAACAGAGACGATGGTGTCGGATGGAGAGACTTAGGGGTTGCCCTTGAAAAGACCGGCGAATATGAAAAGGCCGTAAAATCACTTGAAAAGGCAACAGAACTGAGGCCGGACGACAGAGGAATACTGCTTGAAACCGGACTTCTGCTCACAAGAAGGGGCCATTATAACGAAGCAGCTGAGATCTTTGACGGTCTTGCAGAAAAAGATCCGGAGAATATCGCAGTAATGCGGGGAAGGGCACTTGCACTTGCCGGCACAAACCGCTATCAGGACGCAGGAAATGCCTTCAGCAGATATATCGAGACTAAAGATGAAGAAGACAATGACGATACTGAAGCAAGACTGGCATTTGCATCAGTCTGTGAGAGAGCAGGGGACTTTGAAATTGCAGCAGGACATTATGCCGCAGTGCTTGAAGACAATGACAGGGATATAGACACCTGGATAAACCTCACAGAACTTCTCGTTAAGATGGGCAGATATGAGGATGCAATAGAAGCAGCTGAAAATATTGAGTTACATGACCCCAAAAACCCGATTGCCTGGAGAATAAGGGGAGAGATGTACACAAGGCTTGCCTCTTATGAAGAGGCAGCTGATGCATTTACAAAGGTTCTTGAGACCGATGAACGCGATCGCATCTCAAGGCTCGGCCTTGCCTCATCAATGCTTAATTCCGGCCGTTACAAAGAGTCACTTGTCCAGTTCGGAACTGCCCTTGAGGGTGCAGGACCGGACGCTGAAAGCTACTTCCAGTGCGCCCTTGCACAGATGCATATGGGAGGATATGAGAAGGCCATCAAGTTTGCAGATAAAATACTTGAAGAGAAACATGACCTCACAGGGGCCTTTGTAATTAAGGCAAATTCTCTTGAAAGACTTGGATTATACGATGAGTCACTTGAATGCTTTGAAAATGCAATCAGAACAGGAAAGAGAAGCGGAGCTCTCTGGAATGCACGCGGAATGCTCCTTATAAATATCGGCCGCTACAATGAAGCAGGAAAATCCTTTGAAAAAGCACTTGAAAGCGGCACAGAGGATTCAAATGCCTGGTTTGGAAAAGGGGTGGCACTGGAATACATAGGCAAATATGAAGGGGCAATTGAGGCATATGACAGATGCACAGAATTAAACCACAGGGATGCATCACCGATGTACAGGAAAGGAAAATGCCTGACATTCCTCGGTAAATTCCAGGAAGCATCAGAATGCTTTGAGTCAGCCATCAGAAAAGAAGAGAAAGAGAGCTTCAAAAGTGATGAATGAAGAAGCAATGATGAGATAAGAGACAAGATTAGATGAAGAAATTTTCATTTAAACAGAAATACCAGACCCTTTTTTTAAAAAATTTAGCGTAAATGCCCTTGTTCTTTAGCCCAGAGGTAGTTCACCACAGAATAAGCACACCGGATATATTCAGACAATCAGAATCTCCCGGTAAAATTACGATCTGACAGAGACAACTCAGATCTCTTCAGTCCCGTCTGAAAAAGTCTTGAGCTGCATCAGAAGGATAGGATCAAGCCCATCTTTAACAGAGAGATAAAAGCCGGTACTCTTCATAAGCCTTAACTTGCTGGACATAAAATGCATGAATTTCGTCAGAGTCGGGGTAGGCATATAGATGAGCATGGTATTAACAGAATCAAGGAGAACAATAGTCCTCTCATCCGGATTCTCCTTTAACATCTCTGTAACAGCAATACCAATATCTGTAAGATTGGACGGGCTTGTGATGAAGACAGAGTTGTCAATGTCACCCGGAAGGCTGCCAAGGGCATATTTTGTGATTGCATCTATGAAAAAGACCTTTGAAATATCAATATCTTTTGACTTGTAGAGATCTTTAAGAAGAGGAGAGGGATTGTTCATTGTAATAACTATGGACCTGTTGCCGGCCTCTGCCGATTTTTTTATAATCTCACAGTTTGCATTTGCAAGGTTTTCTGCCTGAGTCAGAGTCAGCACTACCTTTGCTGCCCCCCCTCCGTTAATAAAACCATCAATGCCCGACAAAATTCACCTTAACAGATATTCAAGATATTCATCCGGAATGTAATCCTTCGCTTTTGTAATCGCCTGGTTTAGCTCATTGAGATTCTCAATCACCTGGTCGGCATTCTTCTTCTGAACAAGAAGCATCAGCCTTAATTTTTCAGGGTCATCAGTATCAGAAGAAGCAGCCGCCTCAAGAGATCCTGATATATGAAAGAGAGGCTCGCGGATTCTTCTCGCAGCTTCGGTAATATAGGAGAGAAATTCTTTCTCATACTCCTTCTGTTCAGTAATATCCACAAATGTTCCGAAGAGGTGATCCTTTCCTGTCGCCTCATCAGCAATCATATCAATTGAAATCCGGAGATGAAAGGAAGAACCATCCTTTCTTCTCCCTTTAAGCTCCCCCACAAAACCGCCTTTGTCCTTCACCCGGAAGAGAATATCACTTGCAATATCAATCTCATCCGGAATTTCAAGGAAATCATGCAATGGCCTTTTAATCATCTCACATTTATCAGCATAATTAAAAAGTGAGAGTCCCGACCGGTTCACATATGTCAGCAGCAGGGTATCTGCATCTGCAAGAAATACTCCGTTATATGAACTCTCAATAGCCTGCTCCTTGACCTTAAGATCAGCCTGGGCACTGTTTCTCGCAACCGCTATCTCAATCTGATGTGAGAGTTCTGCAAAATTTGCCATTGCATTCCTGCCCTTCTGTACAAAGCCGTCAGCCCCGAACCTGAAGGCTTCAATGACCACTTCATCCCTTCCCTTTCCGGAGAAGATAATAAAAGGCAGAGTAGGGTAGCTCTCCCTCACTTTTCTGAGAAAAGTCAGACCGTCCATCTCAGGCATCTCGTAGTCAGAGACTATCGCATCATAATTATTAATTTTAAGGCATTCAATAGCCTTGTCAGCAGAATATACTTCATCTATATCATAAAATGAAAATTTATTGAGATAAAACCCGGCAAGCTCCAGTATCTCCGGTTCTTCATCCACCATTAACAGTTTCAACTGACATCACCCTCAAAAATCCCACGCGGACACAGGATTATTAATATATAAAAGGGATGTAAATAACATATCTTAATCTTCAGAGAATAAAAACCCATAAATAGATGCAGAACATTTTACGAAAAACTGATTTACCCGAAATATAAGGAATAAGAACCCCGGATATACTTATTTTAGCCGGAAAAACAGGAAATTATTTGGAAAAACCCGGCACCAGACAGTAAAGACAGTGAATATAATTTGATTTTTAAGCATTAAATGAAAATTATAGCCCACAATCATCCTTAACCGGAGGGTATAATTCTGACAGAATTACAATAAAAAAGTTTAACCACAAGGTAAATAGAGTATATCTGATGGAGAATGAATACAGGGGCGCGATGCTTGGCGCGGCTATGGGCGATGCACTGGGAATGCCTTATGAGACAACACCAACATCACTGAGGCATCTTAGGACAGAATATGCCAGACCAAGCCATATTCATCCAAATTCCAGGCTCAAAGAAGGCTGTTATACCGATGACACACAGATTGCCCTTGCAGTATCAGAACTTTTCATAAGCGGGAATTATTCAGTAAAATCCTACTCAGAGAGATTAAAAGAGCTTCACCTTCAAAAAGAACTGAGATTTCCGGACGGAACAATACTCAGCGCATGCAGGCATATTGTTTCCGGAGATAAAAATCCGGGCTGCTTCTCGGACACAGCAGGCTGTGTACCTCTTGGACTCCCTTTTGCCCTTGCATATACCAACACCGCCGAAATAAAGGAGAAACTCGCTGAAGCATGCTCAGTCACACACAGCAGCCCTGTGGCATATGCGGGCACACTCTGGTTTGCACTGCTTCTCAGGTACACACTCAGCCATGAGAGAGAACCGCTGTACCGGGCCACCGGAGAAATATCTGATATTGATGAAAAACTCGCAATGAAGATTGATCTGGCAATAAAGTATGCTGAAGAGGGCATATCAGCCGAGAGTGCACTTCAGACAATCGGAAATAACGTAAGCATCTATCAGACAGTACCGCTATCAGCGTACCTGATACTTAGATATGGCGAGGATATAAATTTCCTGAATATAGCCTCTCAGACAGGCGGGAATACAGATACAATAGCCTTCATATGCGGCGCATGGGCAGGTGCGGAGTTTGGAGCATCAGGACTGCCCGAAGATCTGCTGATCGACCTTGAAAACCGGGAAAGAATTGAGAATATTGCAAAAAGGCTATTTTACAAATTCAGCAGTACAGATCAGTCAGGTCAGACATTGAAATAAACCTGAACAAAAGACAAAGGAATTTTACGCTTTGTTAATAAATACTATTTTATGGATATTGCAATTATCGGTGCCTCCGGATTTACCGGAGGGGATCTGATAAGGCTTCTTCTCACCCATTCACAGGCAGAGGTCACATGCGCCACCTCAAGAAAGGAAGAAGGAGCGACGGTTGATTCAGTCCACCGGAATTTAAAGGGACTGTGCAGTCTGAAATTCACCGACCCTGAAACACGGACAGTTGATGCAGACTTTGCATTCCTTGCGGTCCCGCATACGGTTGCGATGAATTACACCGCTGATCTCATGGAGAGGGGAATTAAGACTGTTGACTTAAGCGCCGACTACAGGCTGCCGCTTGATGTATATGAAGGGACATACGGAGTGGAGCATAAAAATTACTTTACAGCACCATACGGACTTCCGGAGATCCACAGGGAAGAGATAAAGGGCAGCTCTTTTGTCGCAAACCCCGGATGCTTCCCGACAGGCGCAACCCTTGCCGCCGCACCACTCGCAGGTATGGCTGAGACCGTGATCTTTGACTCCAAAACAGGAGTCTCAGGTGCAGGAGTTGCCCCGTCAGCTACAAACCAGTACACCAATGTTGCAGACAGCCTGAAAGCCTACAAATGGACAAACCACAGGCATCTCTCAGAGATGAAGCAGGAACTGGCATTCCTTGGATCAGATGCAGACTGCCATTTCACACCGCACCTTCTTCCGGTGAACAGAGGCATACTCACAACAGCACACATACTGCTCAGAGAACCGGTAGAACAGGCTGAGGCAGAAAAATTATATGAAGATTTCTACAGAAATGAATTCTTCATACGGCTTCAGAACCCAACCCTTGCAGAAGTCAGAGGTAGCAATTTCTGTGATATTGCAGTTGAGAGTGAGGGCAGAAGAGTAGTTGCAGTATCAGCCATAGACAATCTTGTCAAAGGTGCAAGCGGACAGGCGATACAGAATATGAATATCATGTGTGGATATAAAGAGAATGACGGGCTTGTGAATGCCCCGGTATTCCCGTAAAAGGAGGTTATAATTATGAAAGTCAGGGACGTAATGACACCAAACCCGGTGACAATAACAGTTAATTCAAAGGTGAGTGATGCTGCCGGAATTCTGAGGAAGAAAAGAATCGGAGGCCTTCCTGTAATGAACGGCGAGAGAGTAGCCGGAATTGTGACAGAGACAGACGTACTCTCACTGCTTGAGACAGGCGACCTAAGTGATGACCTCTGGCTGCCGTCACCGCTGGAGATAATAGAGATCCCAATCAGGGAATATATCAACTGGGAGAAGACAAAAAAAGCATTGTCAGACATAGGTGACAGCCCGGTGTCAGATATCATGAGCACAGAGATTGTATCCATAGATGACGAGGCTGACATCGAGGATGCCGCCGGGCTTATGCTCTCGGAGGGAATTGCCAGGCTTCCGGTCCTAAAACATAACAGACTTGTCGGGATCATAACAAGGCAGGATATCGTCAGAGGTATAGGGACAGGATCAAACGGGGACTGAAAAATAATATGAAGAGCATATGCGCCGTGAAAGGTGTAACGGCAGCCGGAATTAAGGAGGGCAGGTACGGCCTCGCACTTATAAAAGCTTCAGGAAACGCAGCTGCCGTATTTACCAGAAACCTTCTCGCAGCAGAACCTGTGCACCTCATGAGGGAGAGGATGAAATCCGGATATTTAGACGGAATAATTGTCAATTCCGGAAATGCCAATGTATATACCGGCGAGCAGGGATTAAAAGACGCAGAGAGGATGGCAGAACTTGCAGCTGAGGCATTCGGGACAACCCCTGAAAAGGTAGGCGTTGCAAGCACAGGTGTCATCGGGCGCTTCATGAGAATGGAGATAATTGAAGATCAGTTCAGCAGGATAAGATCAGATATTCGTCCGGATGAAAAAGCAGAAGATGATGCCGAATCAGCCATAATGACGACAGACACAAAGCCAAAACACGCAGTATGCAGAAGAGAAGGCTTTACTGTTGCCGGAATTACAAAGGGGAGCGGCATGATAGCACCTAATATGGGTACAATGCTCGCATTCATCTATACAGATGCTGAAGCTGAGGCAGAAGAACTCAGCATTATGCTTAAAAAAGCGGTTGACCGGAGTTTTAACAGGGTTGTGGTTGACGGCGATACATCAACAAACGACTGCGCTTTCTTCACTGCCACCGGAATTATGGGAAGGGCAGATCCTGACGAGCTTTACAGTGCACTTGAGGAGGTCTGTGTATCCCTCGCAAAGCAGATAGCATCTGACGGTGAGGGTGCAACAAAGATGCTTGAGATAACAGTCATAAACGCCGCATCCGAGGAGGATGCAGCAGATGTTGCAAAGACTGTTGTAGAATCTCCACTTGTGAAAACAGCTGTTTATGGCGAGGATCCGAACTGGGGCAGAGTCATCGCCTCAGCAGGGCGCGCAGGCGTTCACTTTGATACCGAAAAGGTGTCAGTGTATATATCAGACGGAGAGAAGAGAGTTCCCCTTGCTGTCAGAGGGGAGATAACCGCAGATGACATCAAAAATCCTGATACCCTGAAGGCGGCAAAGGATATGATGGCAGGCGAAACTGTCACCTTTGTGATAGATCTCGACTCAGGCAGTGAATCCGCAACAGCCTGGGGCTGTGATCTGACAGAGAAATATGTGGAAATTAACGGGAAATACACAACATGAACAGAGTAGATGTTTTAATGGAGGCAATGCCGTATATACAGCAGTTTCACGGAAAAACTGTTGTCGTAAAACTTGGAGGGCATGCCATGGTGGACGCAGCCGTACTTGACACTGTAATTCAGGACGTGGTACTTCTGCATTATGTCGGAATGCGGGTTGTAATTGTTCACGGCGGCGGCCCTGAGATAACCCAGAAGATGAAGGATATGGGTAAAGAACCGAAATTTGTCGGCGGCCTGAGAATTACAGACAAAGAGACTCTTGAGATCGCCCAGATGGTCCTTGTCGGAAAGATAAATGACGGCATAGTATCCCTCATCACCAAATTCGGCGCAAGGGGTGTAGGAGTATCCGGTAATGACGGCAATATTCTCTTTGCAAAAAAAATGGGAGCTAAGAGGATAAAGATAGATGATCTTGAGCAGGATGTCGATCTCGGCCATGTCGGTGAGATAGAAGAGGTTGATCCCTCCCTCCTTGAATGTCTGCTGGAGAACGAATATATACCGGTAATTGCCCCAATTGCAATAGATAAACGTGGCATGAGCCTCAATGTAAATGCCGACACTGCCGCAGGTGAGATTGCAATTGCTCTTAAGGCATTTAAATTCATCAATATGTCTGATGTGGACGGTGTAATGAATGCGGCAAGGACACGGACATACCACAGGCTGAATATAAATGAGGCTGAAAGGCTCATAAAAGAGGGAGTCATTGTAAGCGGCATGATACCAAAAATTGAGTCATGTATCAGCTGCCTCAGAGATAGTGTTAATTACACACACATAATAAACGGAAACAATGATCACAGTCTCCTGCTTGAACTTTTCACACATGAGGGTGTGGGAACGATGATCACCAGGAATGAGCAGTAAAATATCCCGCAGATACTGCCATTCAACAACCTTCACTCTTTTTTACCTCAGAAACAGCCAGAAGCGGGAAATGAATATAAACACCCGAAATATAACTTCAGTATGGATTTTCTCCGGAAGAAGAATGACCAGTGCAGGCTTTATAAATTTGCCTTCCATTATTCACCAGTCGGCATCTGCCTAATCTCCCACCCGGACTTTGAGATTTTAGAGATTAACCGCTCCTTTACAGAGAACGTATGCAATGGTGCGGATGTGAAGGGTAAGCTCTTCTCATCAGTATGGGAGAAGACAAAGGAGAGGGACATCATGATGACTGGTATTGTCAGAAACGGAGTCTTTGGATGGGAGAGGTTAAAACTCAAAGGGCCTGACGATTCAGGCAGGGTGTACCTGGTACACGGAGTTATGTTTGATGACTCGTATATTATGATCTCTGCAAAAATTCCTGAAGGAGCTAATCCCCTTCAGTAATCTTCCACTGCCTGTATTCATTCATCAGAATCAGAAGCTCAAATATTTCCTTTACAGGTTCGGGATCAAGGCCGGACTCCTTTGCTCTGTCAACTGCACGTGCGATGACCTTCTCCCTCTGCTCATCATCACGTACAGCCCCGCCCTCTCTTCTCTTCGCCTCTGCAACCACAGATGCCAGATCAGACCTCTCACTGATGAGGTCGATTATCTTCATATCAATCTCCTCTATCCGGGTTCTTGCTCCCATCAGATCCATGATTAAATAATTCACCGACCGGATATAAATTAATCCTTACGATGCAGCAAAGAAGTACCGCCACATCCAACAGGAATAATATCTCCTAATTAGAAAAGTACTGTCAGTTGTAATGAATACCAATAATATATTATCCCATATTACTAAAAGGGAAAAGCACGACCTGATAATTGCCTGGCTTGCTATTGCCATAGCATTTACACTCATATTTGTCAGAGACAGGATAACACCGGAAACTTTTCTGTTATTCTTCGGGGTCTCACTCTTAACAGTAGGCCTCGGGTTTGCCCTTCACGAACTTGCACATAAGTTTACAGCAATAAAATTCGGCTACTGGGCTGAATTCAGAAGGGACAACCAGATGCTTGTAATTGCAGTAGCTCTTGCGGCACTTGTCGGTGTTGTATTTGCAGCGCCCGGTGCAACAGTCATTTACTCAAGGGACGGCAGACCGATGACAGCAAAGGAGAATGGCATGATCTCAGCCGCAGGGCCGATGGTAAACCTCATACTATGTGTGCCATTCCTGCTGCTTATAATTCTGGGCGCAGTGCTTGGCGCAGGATTTCTGCCATTCCTGCTCACCATAACCGGACTTGTGGGCATGTCAGTGAACTCAATGATAGCATTCTTTAACCTGCTGCCTGTAAGTGTCCTTGACGGAAAGAAGATCCTCTCATGGAATCCGGCAGTATTTGCAGCGCTCATCATTGTATCACTCGTAATGATTCTCATATCACAAGACTACGGCGGAATTCTGGACTCAATAGTTCAGATCTTCGCATAAACCCCCACATCTTATTTTTCAGAACCGCCAGGCGGCTGCGAACCGGAAAAAGGAAGTAATGCCGCTGGTCATAAGTGACTGCATTATAGTCAAATAAGAGACTTTCCGGGAGAGTTCCGGGTGAAAAAAAGGGATTAAATAATTATAGAATGTTGAAGAGGGCTTTTTTGGAAGAGGGGCAGGAGAATCCCGTGCCCATATTCAACGTGCCTGTGAAAATAATTATTTCTCCTCATACAGCCTGTCAGGAATCTCTTTGATGACATCCATATCAGGTATGATAGTGCATACCGGAAAGTAGCCGAACAATGCCCTGTAATCTGTTGAGACCATCTCAAGACTGAGCATATTCATACCGGCAACTCTCAGTTCTTCTGCCATTTCAGGAGTTACAGCTCCACCTTCTGATTCAGACCTGAGCCTCTCAAGAGTGGGTAAAAACTCCTCTTCAGCCAGTTCACGCTCAGAGTTTAAAAGTTCGGATACAAGCTTTCTGCTGTAAGCACCCTGCAGATGCCTGACAAATATGATCTGTGAGAGAAAGATTATCAGAAATAGACCGATCTTAAACTGGAGATCTGCTTCCGCAGATGTAAAAGTATTGAACGTAAATCCTGGCAGAAGGATAGCCGCAACGAAGAGCAGCCCGCCGCCAATGACAATGACAGCAGAGTAGAGGATATATCTAAGCAGCTGCGTCCAGCCCGACTCATATCTCTTCTTAAAACCGGTATGCATACCCAGCATTCCGGAGAAAAACCCACGTGAATATGGCTGGGCATATGCAATGCCTGCGTAAAAGGCAATAATTGCCACAGACTGAATAATCACAATCAGGGACGAGTACCTCTCAAACGTCCCAAGCACCATCCATCCGGCAAAGGCAAAGACTGAGGATAAAAAGAAGAGAAGAAGAAAACCAAGAGTGAGCGGCTGGCAGTTAATGAAGAAGAGATTCCATGCGAATTCTGAGAAGAACTTCTTCTGCTTTGTGAGAGCTTTTAACTTCTTTTTCTTATCCGAAAGTTTAAAATCCTTCTTTTCGCTGCTGCCCGCACCCTCAACCTCATCACGGCTCTTCTTCTCGCGGTGGCTGAGATCTTTAACAAAAGCCACATAAGACTTAATCTCATCGACATCAGTCGGCAGCATCATCAGAAACGGGTTTACCATCAGAAAGATAAACGAGGACATTATCCAGTAAAGAAAATAATCAGATGTGCAGAAGAAGACAAGCCAGATATTAATAAGCACTGCCGCAGCAAGAATCGGGGTGGTAAACCTAAGTTTCCACATTATTTTATCCAGGGACTTTATTTCATCATCAGCCTTGCTGATTATCTTTTTTGCCTCAGCATCGGCTTCCTCAATTTTCCTGTGAAAATCATTCAGTGACATTTCAGGGGCAGAACCGGCTTTATCGCCACCGGATGAATTCCCAAAGGGCAGTATCATTACAGACAATTCTGCATCAGGACAGATAAAAGTGCGTAAAAAACACAAGTCCACGTCCGGTTATATCATCAGAATCCGGATGAAAAAATAGATTTGGCATGCAAAAAAGCCAAAAAACGGCAGGGAATTTTCCGGCTGCCGGTACAGTCAGGAGAAATATTTCTCTAATCATCCCTGCCGGCGAGGGAGAGAACAGCTTCTCTTCCGGCATTGTAGGCACTCTTCATAATTTCAGGCCGGCCCTCAATACCTCCGGATTTATCCATGCCATTCGCAGCGATGGTATCTGTAAATTCAATACCGCAGTCATTAAAAAATGCAGTCACTACAGGCTTCACATAATCAAAGACATCTGTCCTCTCCATTCCTGCGGTTGAGATAAAAAAGCCCTTATGATTTTTGACATGGTTCTCGTCAAAGTGAAGATCTTCAAGAATAAATTTCCTCGCCCACAGATACTGACCACGGTCAATGAGGCCCTTTATCTCGGCAGTCACCGACATTGAGTATATCGGGGAGGCAAGGGCCGTGATATCAGCAGATAAGATCTTCATATACAGACCTGTAAGGTCATCATGTACAACACACACGCCGCTCTTATGGCATTTATTGCACCCCATGCAGCTCTTATATCCGAGTTTTCTAAGCTCAATCTTCTCAACAGCCCCTCCGGCATCATATGCCCCCTTTAAAAAACAGTCAAGGAGTTTTTCTGTATTGCCATTTTTTCTCGGACTTCCCGAAATACCCAGCACATTTATTGTAATATCACTCACCACTTCTAAGCATTCGCACCTTTTTCAGGACCGCAGCAGCAGACTCTTCTGCAAGCCTTACTGCATCAGGATGTGCCTGTACCGCCCCTTTAGCGTCCACATTATTTACCATAAGATATTCGACATCCCGGTTTTTAACCCCTGCAAGATGATAAAAGCATTTGACAGTCGGAATTACGGCATCAAAGACCCAGTCCCAGTCCTGCCCGGCCGTTGAAATAAAGACCCCGGTTTTTTTCCCCCTTTTCTCAGGAGGGACTATCTCCATACCGAGGACATATTTTCTGGATCTGAATACCTGCATCCTGTCAATCAGAGCCTTTGCCTGTGCACACAGCCCAAGGCAGTACACCGGAGCTGAAAGAACAATTATATCCACAGATTCGATCTTTCCGGCAAGCGTTCCGAAATCATCCTTAATAACACATTCACCCTTCTTCTCACAGACATTGCATCCCCGGCAGGGTTTTACATCGACATCTGATAAGGCATACTTTTCAATTACAACCTCTTCATCAGCCTGAAGGCTGTTTAAGAGATAATCAAGCAGGGTCTCGGAGTTACCATGCCTTCTGGGACTTCCGGCAAAGGCAAGAACGGATATTACCATAGCATCTGCCTGATATGTATGAATAACATAAAACCATTACGCATCACGCGCCGGGAATATAGAGATTTTGGAAAAAAATTGGATATATCAGATATCCTTAAAGCAAAGATAGAAATCCTTGCAGTCATAGCCCTTTGAAGCACGCTCCTCCGCCTCCTGCTGGGTTGCCGGCGGAGGCACAATCACCTTATCACCGGGCTGCCAGTTTGCAGGGGTTGCAATGTGATGTTCATCGCTTGCCTGAAATGCCTTCAAAGCCCTGACAATCTCCGGGATATACCGTCCGTTTGAGAGCGGATAATAGATCATCGCTCTGATCTTTCCTTCAGGATCGATGAAGAAGACCGTCCTGACAGTTGAGGTGTTGCTCTGCCCCTTATGAATCATGCCGAATTTATTCGCTACACTCATATCAAGATCGGCTATGACAGGGAAGGGTATCTTAATGCCAAGTTTCTCATCAATATTTCTGACCCATGCAATGTGTGAATGAACACTGTCAATTGAAAGGCCGATAAGTTCAGCATTCAGTGACTTCAGTTCATCATAAACGCCTGCAAAGGCTGCAAATTCAGTGGTGCATACGGGTGTAAAGTCTGCCGGGTGCGAGAACATTATCACCCACGATCCCCGGTAGTCCGAGAGCTTTATCTTCCCGTGGGTAGTTAATGCCTCAAATTCCGGTGCAGGTTCGCCAATAACCGGCATTGAAAGGCATTCAAACTCTTTATATTCAGATTCCATAATTATTTTCCCCCCGACAGATTTATTTATAAAGGGCATCCAGTTCATTTCTGCCCTGTGCATAGGCAGGCATACCTGAAATAAGGAAGGCGACACGCAATGCTTCCTCAATCTCTTCCTTCTTTACGCCGAGATTTTTTGCACCGGCCATCTGGGCAGCAAGTGCCTTGTTATCCCTCATTGCCGCAGTTATGGCTATTGCAAGAATTTTCTTGGTCTGTTTGGAAAGGGAACCGTCTGCCCAGATATAATTGTCAAATTCAAGAATTTTCTCATACATCTCAGGGTCATTCTCTGCCATATCACGGAACACCGCAGGCACTTTTCCGATCTTCTCCTCAAGATCCTTTAAATCAGACATTTCATTCACTCCTCCTTTTTGTTCATAGGTTCGCCACAGCAGATAAGCTCTCCGCCGCCGACTTCCTTAACCTCTACCACATTGCCGCAGATCTCACATTCAAAGACTTCTCCGGCCTCAGTTACATTTACCATTTTATTCACCCCATCTATTAATTAATCTACAGATCTCAGGCATTTCCGGCAATAAAAATCCGAAAAATTAAAAATTATCTCTTCGGAGGGTGTTTTGCATCCTCAGGAGTCTTAACATCCGGCCTGATATGTGTAATAGGTAAGCACTGATACATCTCACATGCACAGGTAGGGCATTTCCTTAAATCCTGCTGAGAGTCATTGACTTCAAATTCAAGTCCGCAATCAACACATACATATTTACCAGGTCCGACTTTTTCGCCGGCTTTTACCGTTTTTGCATTTTCTGTCATAATAAAAACCTCATTTTCTGATCATCCGGCTATAATATTAAACTATCTCAGAAAAATGTAAATAAATGGCAACCGGAGAGAATAAGTGATAAACAGAGTGTGTAATTATCTTCATATCTGCATCAGGTAAGAGAGATTTGCAAAAAACATTTAAATCAGAAGGTAATACAATAATTATTTTCATTTCAGAATAGCCATCCGGAAAAAAGGTGCTTTCTGTTAACAGCAGAACCATAACAGAAACAATTTTACCTGTCAGGATAATTTAAAGTTTAAGAAGAAGAGATTTCACCACCGGAAAGTAATATCATCAGGATATATAAAATTTTCCGGACAGTCAGGAGAAGATATTATGAAGCCACAGATTATTGCACTGCTCGGAAGTCCTATTGATGACGGAAATACTGCAAGACTGCTCTCAGAAGCAATCAAGGGCGCTGAGGACGCGGGATGCAGTGTCATAAAGGTTGATGTTACAAAACTGAAATTTTCACCATGTATGGAGCATTTTTACTGCGAACAGAATGACGACTGCATGATAAAAGATGACGTATCACCGTTATTAAAGAGATTCAGAAAAGTTGACGGATTAATCATTGCATCCCCCGTTATGACAATGGGATTTCCGGGGGCCATAAAATCATTCATGGACAGGTTCCAGGTATTTTTTATGGCAAAGTACGTACGAAAAGATCCGCTTGTCACAAAAGAGATGAAAAAATGGAGAAAGGCGCTCTTAATCTCAATAGGCGGCATGAATGTCCCTTATGACTTTGACGGGGTCAGGCTTTCGATGAGGGCTTTCTGCGACATTACGGATTTTGAATACTGGGAAGACGTACTTCAGAATGATATGGACAGTATTATTGACATAACAAAAAAGCCTGACAAGATAAAAGAGGCATATACAAAGTCACATGAGATGTGCAGGATTATCGCCGAGGATAAGAAAAAATATTCAGATGAAGTAAAAGCTGAATAGCTGCATAAAGAAAAAATTATCCGGATCCTGCCCGGATTAGAGAATAAACACCCACACCACCAATGGAGAGAGAATGAAGACGAAATTAACCCTTATTTCAATCAGATATACCCTCTCTCCCTTAAACTCACAAGCCCGTTTTTTGCAATGATTATATGGTCAAGAATGCTTATCCCAACAATTTCTCCGGATTTCAAAAGCCTCTCAGTCACAGCAATGTCATCTGCTGACGGTTCAGGATTGCCTGACGGGTGGTTATGGACAAGAATTACGGATGCGGCACGGTCAGATATTGCATCGGCAAAGACTTCTCTTGGGTGGACAGGACTGTGGTTTAAAGTGCCAACCGTAACAACCCGGTTTTCTATCACTTCCCCGGCACCATTGAGAGTTACACAGATGAAATATTCCTGTTTTTTTACCTTCAGATAATCCACAAGAGGCAGAATATCATGCGGCTTTGTGATCTTAACTGCATCACGCGGCATATAACGCTTTACAAGTTCAAAAGAGGCAACTATCTGGGATGCCTTTGAAGCGCCCACACCATCAACAGAGAGGAGGTTATCATAACCGGGATTTCCCTTAGCCTCATTAAGAATTTTTTCAATCTCAGTGGCCACCTGTAAGACATCACGTCCGGGCATGCCGCTGCCGATTATTGCCGCGATAAGTTCACTGTTCTTCAGGCATTCCACACCCTTGCAGGCAATCTTTTCACGCGGCCTGTCCCCCACATACGTATCCCTGATAGCTTTCATCCACAATCGCGTAAGTATTACCTGCTCTCATTTTTAAAAGCGAATGTTTTATTCCGGAATATACGTGGGCTTAACTGCTGCGGCCCTGTGGACGATAAACCTGCAAAAAGCGGAGAGAAAGAGAGGAAGAGAGTGCAGACACATATTTGATGATTAACGAAACATAGTTCGACAGCAGAAAACTATTTAAATTATAATGATTAATAATGACAATTATGCCAGAACCGGATAGTAGCGCCAGGCAGGAGGAAGGCATGTCAAAGATATACCACGCAGATCCCTCCTACCGGACAAATGCACACATGCCGGACTACTATGAGGCTCTGTGGCGTTTTAAGGATGATCCGGAGACCTACTGGGCAAAAGTGGCAGGGGAACTCGTCTGGGAGAAAAAATGGGACAGAATCCTCGACTGGAACCCCCCATATGCAGCATGGTTTCCGGGCGGAAAACTGAACATCACAGTAAACTGCCTTGACAGGCATGTAAATGACGGAAAAAGAAACAAGGTTGCCTTAATCTTCAGGGGAGATGACGGCGGCGAGAAGGTACTGACGTACAGGCAGCTGTACAGGGAAGTAAACAGATTTGCAAACGGCCTTAAAGAACTCGGTGTGAAAAAAGGCGACAGAATTGTCTTTTACATGCCGTTTATTCCTGAGCACGTGATTGCAATTCTTGCCTGTGCAAGGCTTGGCGCAATACACTCAATTGTTTATGCAGGATTCGGATCAGAAGCCCTGCATGCAAGGATAAAGGACTCAAAAGCCAGATTTGTCATAACAGCAGATGTGAGCATCAGAAGGGGACGATCAATCAGCCTGAAATCAATCGTGGATGAGGCAATAGTCAATGCATCCACCGTTGAAAAGGTGATAGTGCACAGACGATCATATCCACCGATTGAACTCTACTCTGAGATGGAGATGGATTTCAATGATGTCATGAAGGGTCAGAGCCACTACTGCGAACCTGAGATAATGGATGCTGAAGATCCTTTATTCATATTATACACAAGCGGGACGACCGGAACACCAAAGGGGGTACTGCATACCTGCGGAGGTTATCTCGTCGGAACGTATTACACTACAAAGTATGTCTTTGATATGAAGGACAACGATGTTTACTGGTGCACAGCAGATCCGGGGTGGATCACAGGGCATTCGTATATAGTCTATGGCCCGCTCTCAAACGGCGCAACAATTATAATCAGTGAATCAGTGCCGGACTATCCTGATCCTGGGATATGGTGGGAGATTGTCGAGGAGTTTGGTGTGACCATCATGTACACCGCACCAACGGCCATCAGGATGTTTATGAAGTACGGCGAGCAATGGCCGGATAAATATAACCTTGACTCACTGAGAATACTCGGCTCAGTCGGAGAACCCTTAAATCCTGAAGCCTTTGAGTGGTTTTACAGGGTTATCGGGAAGAGCAGGGTTCCGATTGTAGATACATGGTGGCAGACCGAGACCGGCATGCACATGATAACAACACTCATCGGTGAACCGATGAAGCCCGGATTTGCAGGCAAGCCACTTCCCGGAGTTGAAGCTGATGTTGTCGATAAGCAGGGCAATTCGCTCCCTCCCGGAAAAACAGGCCTGCTTGTGATAAAAGGGCCGTGGCCGGCAATGATGAAGGGGATATGGAACAATGAAGAGAGATACAGGCATTACTGGTCACAGATTGAAGGCTGTTATACTGTCGGGGATCTCGCTGTCAGGGATAAAGATGGGTATATAATGATACTCGGAAGATCTGACGATATAATCATTGTCGCGGGACACAACCTCGGAACAGCTGAGGTTGAGTCTGCACTCATATCGCATGAAACAGTCGCTGAAGCGGCAGTTATCGGCATTCCTGACCCGCTAAAGGGCAATATAATAAAAGCGTCAGTAATTCTCAGAACAGGATTTGAAGGTTCTGAGACACTCTCCAATGAACTGAAATATCATGTACGAATGACAATCGGCCCTATAGCGATGCCATCTGAGATAAAATTTGTTGAAAGCCTGCCAAAGACAAGAAGCGGCAAAATTATGAGGAGGGTTTTAAAGGCCGAGGCGATGGGGCTTGATCCCGGAGACATCTCAACGCTTGAAGACTGATGAGAGGAAAGTTATGCCTGTTTAAGCATGCAGAAACCAAAAACCGGACAGAGGGAAATATCAGAAAGATGAAAAATCCGGATGTTTCACCGGAATAACTGCTATAATCATTTATAGTATAACTGACATGATTTAATCTGGAAAAGGAGTTTACTATTATGACTACAATGGACAATGCAGAAGAGGCATATGCAGGCGAATCACAGGCAAACCGTAAGTACGAGATCTTCTCAGAGAAAGCGGCAGCAGAGGGATACCCAAATGTCGCAAAGCTCTTCAAAGCAGCATCAGAGGCAGAAGCCATTCATGCAAAGAGGCTCTTATTAATTTTGAATAAACTTGGTTCAACAGAGGAGAACCTCAAAGGATCAGTTGCCGGTGAGACAGAAGAGTACACAGAGATGTACCCTGCATTTATCAAAACTGCAAATGAAGAGGGACAAAAAGAAGCCGCAACGGTATTTACACATGCAATGAAGGCAGAGGAAGTGCATGCAGGAAGGTATGAAAAGGCACTTGAAGCAGTATCCGCAGGAGATGACTTTGAAGCATCAAAGATCTACCTCTGCCCGGTATGTGGAAATATTGAGATCGACAGCATTCCTGAAAGATGCCCCATCTGTGGTGTTCCGGCAAGAATGTTTCGGGAAGTAGAGTAATTATCAGAACAGACAAATTTTCCGGGGAAGAAAATCTCCGGGAATAATAAGCATTTTTTAGCCGGAAATTGTAGCACGGATAACTTATTTTCAGTCAATTTCATATTTAAATCCGGATTATTTTAAAAATGACGGATAATATCTAATATTAAGAAGACAATATAGCTCATATTATGTCTGATGTGAGGGTTTATTCCACCAAAAACTGCCAGTACTGCCGCCTTTTAAAGGCATTTCTTGAGAGGAAAAAAATAAAATATGAGAGCATTGACGTAGGCGAGAATATAGAAGCCGCAAAAGAGATGGTTGAACTTTCCGGCCAGTATGGTGTGCCGGTAACTGTCGCAGAAGGAAAAACCATCATAGGCTTTGACATTCCCGCACTCAATGAGATATTCGGACTGAAGCAGGAAGATGCCAAAATTCCGGATGTCATCATCATCGGCGGGGGGCCGGCCGGAATGACGGCAGCCATGTACTGCTCAAGAAAGATGCTCAGTACAATGATAATTACAGAAAATATCGGAGGGCAGGCACTGGAGTCATGGTCGGTCGAGAACTATATGGGATTTAAGCTCATCTCAGGTTCTGATCTTATGCAGAAGTTTGAAGAGCAGATCAGAACCCAGGATATGGCAATTGAACTTGACAGCGTCTCTTCGTTAAAAGAAGACGGAAATGAATATATAATCGGTACAGAATCCGGCTCAGAATACAGATGCCGGGCAGTAATTATTACAAGCGGAGTAAGTCCAAAGTGGCTTGGCCTTGAGAAGGAGGAACGATATATAGGGCGTGGAATAAGCATATGTTCAACATGTGACGGCCCTCTCTTCAGGGATAAAATTGTCACTGTGGTCGGGGGTGGCAATTATGCCCTCACTACTGCAATTGAGATGAGCAAAATTGCAAAGGAAGTCAATCTCATTGTCAGAAGCAAAATACGTGCAGATGATATATATCTCAGCCAGTACAGGGGAATAGAGAATATAAATACATATACAGATTATGTGGTCTCAGAACTTTCCGGCAATGATTTTCTGGACTCAGTTACGATAGAGAAGAGAGATACCAAAGAGAAGAAAATAATAAAGACAGACGGACTCTTCCTTGCAATCGGCCACCAGACAAATACAGTTTTCCTTGACGGATTTGTAGCTAAAAATGACAAAGGAGAGATAATAATAGATATAAACGGGAATACCGACAGAGAAGGGGTGTTCGCCGCCGGAGATGTGACCTCGGTAAAGGGCAAGCAGATAATAATCGCCTCAGGGGACGGTGCAAAAGCAGCTCTTTCAGCGTATGAATACCTGATGTCGCAGTGATAATGGTTCAGACGAAAAAAAGAATATATTCTGTGAAGACCAAATATCACCTTGACAGCCTGCATTTTTATGATCTTAAAAAAGAGCATCTGAATGACCTTTGCCACTGGATCAATATTTCGGGCAGCCTTATAATCGGCAGGGATAAAGCCGTGGAACTTGCAGGAAAGGTAGGGAAAATAAAATAAATACAAAATACAGACACTTTTTTTAAGCGATAAAAAAATTATATCAGGCCTCTGTAAACAGAAGAGTTACAACGATAATATCACCACATTTTAGATAGATTTATGCTGTAACTCCGGATAAAGACCTGGGGGCAGGGCTGTATCCGGATTAACAAAACATCTCAGAACATCTTTACATATGTCCGGAGTAAAAATTCTGATTTCTGAATTTTCTGATTATTTCGTTCTGGAATTTATGATTACTTAGTTCTGGTTGTTATGATTATTTCGTTCTGGTATTTATGATTATTAATTATCAGGTATTTGTATGAGATTTCGAATAATAAATTGGGGGATTGGGGGTTTGGGGGGTTGGTTGCTGTTAGTTTTGGGATTGTTTCTCTTATTCCTATTCTGGCATTTAGGATTATTTTATGGTTGGATCGGTTAATCTGGAGATTTATGGGCCGGACAGACCCACAAATAATGTTATAGATTGCTATTGTCTGGTTATCCAAAAATTCCGGATATTCTCCCGGATTTTGGTTATGATGAAGTTTTGGCGGACCTGCCACCAGTATGGGGCAATTAATGCAGACTGAGTGGCCGGAACTGACATTCCGGACCCGCCCGACTGCTCTGTCACCGGTCTGATCTACTTTATTTAACAGAATCTGCCGGAAGAGAAGACTACTCAGATAAGGTCTGGCAACCATCTGAATTCTTCTTAAACCGGCATAATTCATGAACAGATCTTCTGATACATATAATATCTGCTATTACTGAATCATCACCTCGGCATTTTGTCGGGATGTGCAGAAAAGGTGGGGTTATTTTTCCCTTCTCTGCCACCCTGATAAATAAGTCACCGCCTGATTATATAAATGGTTAAAATGTCACTGATTACTGCTTTTAACCTGATGGTTAAACGGAAAAATATCCGGCTGACAGGATATAAAACAGATCAACCAGACAAAAAAATCTTAAAATAAACCCTGAACATGAAATAATAATTTTAAAGAGGGAATCAGACAGAAGTCAGATCTTACCCTGAGAAGAGAGATTCTCTTTCAGCTGTCTCAGGTCACTGAGAAACTCTTTGACATTCTGATATCTGTCTTCAGGCATCTTCTCCAGGCATTTCATAATGATTTTGTCAAACGGTTCATCAGAAGAGCGGTTTTCTGATGGTTTCATCGGCATCCGGTGGATAATCTCATCAGTCATCTCACCCACACCTCCTCCGAAGAACGGCCTCATGCCTACGACCAGCTCATAAAGGACAACGCCCATCTGATAAATATCAGTCCTCTCATCAGGGCTGCCAAACCTGCGTGGGGCAATCTGTTCAGGAGCGGCATAATTCAGTGAAAAACCCACCACAGTTGTCTCATGCCCATCTGCAATCATCTTGCCAAGGCCCCAGTCGGTGATCTTTGCAATACCCTCTTCAGTCACTAAGATATTCTGCGGTTTTATATCACGATGAATGATACCAAGGTTGTGCGCATATGAAAGGCCCTCAGCTATTCCTTCAATAATCTTAAGAGTCTCCATTACAGAGAGCGGTTTTTCTGACTCCGAAAGGTCAGAAACGACATACTCCATCTCAACGAAGGGTACAGGCAGAATATTGACTGAAAAAAGCTTCACAATATTCTTATGAGACAGTTCTTCCCATATCCTCATCTCCTTCATGAAAAAACGCCCTGTAACCTCATCAAAATTGATCGGAACTTTCACAGCAACAACTGCACCGTCATCCCTCCTGGAGACTTTAAATACTCTGGCAATTCCGCCTTTACCGATAAATTCCACATCGGAATAACGCTCACCAAGACATTCGGGGAAATATGAACCTGAAAGTGCCGAGCCCATAATGCCGGATTCATTATCAAATATCGTGGTATTATTGTAATCCACAGAGGCAACAATGGTATCAGATGAGAGAACTTCCGGATAAAAACCAGAAATTATCTCTTCCTTTACCGATTTCTGCGCAGAACTCTCATAGATATAAAAATATAGAAGGGGCATGAATACCGACAGAATAAGACATACAGGATAAATTATACTGTTAAAAGGGCCAAGATCAACAGGCGCTGTATAAATGGAGATAAAATAAAATATAAACCCAAATGCTGCAAGGGGGGCATGCAGCCTGCTCAGAAGAACCGGCACGCCCCCTTTTATAAAATTGTATGACAATATTGCCGAGGAAGCGATCAGAAATGTTGTCAAAGCAATAAATGAGATCTGAATAATACCATAATCGATATTTCTGATGATCAGCCGTGAGGTATATGAAATTACAGAATACAGCATTGCAATTGCAATTGCGATATAGCCACCATAAAGGAATTTTATCCCGTTTCTCCTGATGCGTGTATCCCTGTAATCAACCTCCCTGTAACCTCCTACAAGATCAAACATTCCGGCAATAACACCGGACATGAGAAGCATCAGAACAACCACCTCAGGAGGAGAAACACCTGAAAGCAACGGCGTAGCAGGAGGATTCTGAGGCGGGCGGCTGAGATTCATTTCGGAAAGATCACCAATATTATACTCAGGAATTCTGCTCCGGTTATCCCCCACAGTTTTACCGTGGAATCCGTCTACACCAGAAAAACCTCCGGGATGCGGGAGCATATAATCAGAAACATGGGATATGAGTGGATAATCATCCTCAACGAGATTTTCCCCGGAAAAAATTCTGCCTCCAGAAGGATTCACCCCGTTTACGGCATAGAAATTCCTGTCCGGAACAAAGACTTTTCCCCCGGAATAACCGGTATAAGGCACATCCCCTATACCATCACCGCTCCCGTCAGTGCCGACATAATCATTCCAGTAATTGCCCAGAGATGAGGTGAAATTATTCCCCCTATAATTATACACAGTATCGGATGAATGCCACACCACACCGGAAGAGAGACATCTGACATTGTCATTATTCTCAAAATCATTGAGATATACACTGCACCCATCAGACTCATCGATGAAAAGGCCCAACTCATGCCCGCGAATAGTATTCTCCCGGACTGTAACATACAAAGACTGAGATATTGTAATTCCGGAAGGAGTGGACTGAATATCGCAATTGCTGACGGTTATATTATTACCACGGACAACCACCCCGGAATCAGCGTTTCCGCTTATGATAAGCCCATCAACCGTAACATAATCCGCATTTATCTTAACAGCTGCATCCCCGTATGAACTCTCAATCTTTGGAGTGCCCTGCCCGGAGTCATTGCCAATAATATTTATGGACTTTGTAATGAGAAGATTCTCGGCATAAACACCGGAATTTACAATTACAGTATCTCCGGGTTTAGTTGAATTGACTGCAGAGGCAATATCTGAAAAGCCGTCATTCCCACCCACATAAACCGGTGCACCAAGTGCAGCATTCGGGATTAACAGAATAAGCAGTGACAGCAGAAGAAGAAAGTACAGAAATCCATTAATTTTAGACTTAGATTGAATATCCGGTATTGTCATTCCTGCTACCTCCTTCGCCCAAAATAATAATTCCGCCACCAAAAAAGGAATTATGATAATATAATATATTACTTAAAGGGCATTAAATATGAGCCTCGCACCGCGGGCACCCCGTCCAAGGTCAATCATATCTCCGCCTTTTAACGCAGTCTCTCTGAAAGGACTTATCTTTTCGCTGTTTATAAAAGAACCGCCTGTGGAGTCACAGTCTTCAAAATACCAGATATTATGCCTTTTAAAAAACCGTGCATGGGGTTTTGAAATTCTTGTTACGGCTTCATATGAACCCGGAACTACAACAGCGTCATCTGAAGAACTGTACTGGGGAGCAGAATTATCCTCCCTGCCAATCCTGACATCATCTGATTTGAGAGGATAGGCACTCCCGTCAGCTTCCCCCCCAAGCATAACCAGGACAGGTACATCAGAGCCTGAATCTTCTGCAATCATCTTTCTTATATTCTCAAGTTTTTCATTGATCTCACTCTCGCCAATCCTTACATCAACATTTGAGAATATACTTAAATTCCTGATTATTCCTTCCATCCCACCCGGAATTATCGAATATTTCCAGACCGGAAGAGCACCTTTAGAGGTCTGTCGTCCCATACCGGCCTCTTTTTTTATAACTCCGGTCTTAAGCAGTTTATCAAGGTGCTTCTTTGTGTTCTCATAACTGGTATTGATCTCTTTTGCGATCTCACGCACTTCTTTTGGATGATGTTCAATGAATTTCAGCATTCTGAGCCTTGTAGGGTTAGAGAGGACATTTAAGTACTCAGATAAGTCCTCATAAAAATCCGGGTCAGAATTAATTGCAATTGTCTTCTCATTTCCGTCATAAATTCCTGCCATAAAAGCCTCCTTATCCTTATTCTGTAAATATAGAGATGTTAATTAGTTTAAAAGCCCTCAGGTAATCAAGAAGGGCTGTATTCAGTCAGTCCTGATAACAGTGGTCAGTCAGTCCTCATAACAACTGCTGTGATATTGTCATCTGAAGATGAAAGAGCCTCATCGATGAGACTCTTTGCTGCCTCACAGGCATCCCCCTCTTTTAATATCTCTTCAATCCGGTCTGCACCAATATAATCATGAAGGCCATCTGTTGAGAGAAGAAGCGTTATTTTAGGGCTTAGTGTATCAGATATTATGTCAACCCTGAAATCACCACCGAGAGAATGCCTGATTATATGCTTCATCGGATGGAATCTTGCAGATTCAGCATCCACCATTCCCTTGTCCACAAGTTCCTGGACAAGAGAGTGATCCTTTGTAATCTGCCTGAGACTTCCGTCAAGAAGATAAACCCTTGAATCCCCGGTATTTCCGACAATAACTGAACCATCAATAATAAATGCTGCGGAGAGAGTCGTGCCCATGCCTTCCCGTTCATCCTTCGCCTCTGAAGTTATAATCCGGTCTGCCTCCTCAAATGCAAGGCGCATTAAAGCCTCTGCACCCAAAATTCCGGCCCCGGTTCTGTATTTAGTCATAAAAACAGACCTGAGCGTATCAATAGCGATTCCGGATGCCACCTCACCGGCAGCATGCCCGCCAAGGCCGTCAGCCACTGCAAGCAGTATGCCGTCAGCCACAGCTTCAACTATACAGGAATCTTCATTGTAAACACGTTTACCCGGAACTGTCACACAACTGTAATCCATATCTGCTCTTCCGGAAGACTCCAGTTTCCGGCATATATTATCTGACATTTAATTCTTAAGGTTTAGCCTGTTGTGTTATAAGATAATTAAGCCATTTCAATGTTATCTATTCCCATACCCTCTTTTCTTGTCAGGAGAATGGGATTTATGATACATGTAGAGATTGTATTTCAGGAGTTATTAATATATTATATAGTATAGGTTAACCGGTATTCCCGCAGGGTTAAATAAAAAATATATAGGATATAAATATCCCGGATTACAGCACAGCCATCCAGATGGCATAGGATCCTATGACCATTATGACAAGAATTACGATCAGAAATTTATAGAGGCAGGATTTGCAGATCCCAAATATAAGATCATCCTTCTCAGATTTACACGCACGGCACGATCTCCCTGAGACAGACCCTGGATATTCTGTTCTATAGAGCTTTGCAATTTTTTCATGAAGATTGGGAGAATTATGAATCCTGTGCCAGTCTTCATCACTCATGCCGATAAAAAGATCACATTCATGGCATTTTACCCACACTTCATTGTCAGATGGCGTTTCGACATATAATCCGGTCTTCCCGCACTTTGGACAGGGAACTTCGCTAATAACCATAATTTAAAACAGGCAGATTACTAATTAATGCTTTTCATCCGGAATTCTGCATACATGACTTTTTTCTTCAGAAAGGTTCAACAGATTTATAATGAAAATATTCTGGACATCAGTGTTACTGTCCCTGCTTCTGATAATCTCTCTCTTTGCAGGATGTACAGGAGAGAGCAGTGGAGATGCAGAGATTTCAGGGTACATTGACTCTCTTAAATCAGGCACACAGGAAGAGAAGAAGGAGGCAGCGGAGGCACTTGCAGAGACCGGAACACCCGCCATACCGCAGCTGAGTGCTATGCTCTCATCTGAAGATAAACAGTCAGCAACATGGGCAGCCGTAGCCCTCTGCCAGATGGGTGAAATTTCAGTTGAACCTATGATCAGACTGCTGTCATCAGATGATAAGAACCAGCGTGAATGGGCATCAAATATCCTGGCATGTATAGGTGAGCCGGCATATCAGCCGTTAATCGATGCTCTTAATACCGGAGATCAGGAAGAGACTGAAGGTGCATCACTTGCACTAATCAAGATCGGCGGCCCTGTACTGCCCCTGCTCTCACTGGAACTGAACACAAATCCGGATTCAAACCTTGCAGAGATTGATTCAGTCATACGATCTATCTATGCAACAGCCGGACTTCAGGAGAGGCTTGATAACACAACAGCAACGGAGATGCCCTCCGAAAAAGAGACAGTTTAATCTGTTTCACCTGTAAAATGAGTGGTACAAATGAAAATAACAATACTTACAGAAAATTCAGTCCTATTTGCATCCCCTTTCTCCGGGGAACACGGCTTTTCAGCACTGGTTGAAGACGGCGAGAGTAAAATACTATTCGATACCGGAAAAACGGATTTATTCGCAAAAAATGCCGAACTGATGGACATTGATGTCTTTGAACCTGAGATCATAGCATTCTCACACGGCCACTATGACCATACAGGCGGAATTCTCCATATGATTCACACCATTCAGGAGGCAGAAGAGAAAGGCAGTCCGGTTCCGGATGAGAACAATAAAACCAAAGTTGTTGTACACCCGGAGTTTTTCAGGAAGAGGTATGCAAGAGACGATGACGGCCTGAGATATATCGGAAATCCATTTACAAGAGAGGATATTGAAAAATATTTCAGCGTAACCTCCACGTCAGAACCTGTAAAGCTTTCAGAAAATATAGTCTTCCTTGGCGGGATCAACCGGATTTTTGACTTTGAGGACCCTGGTGACTGGTCGGTGTATCAGGATGAGACAGGAGATAAAGGATTTACTGTCGATACCATTCCGGATGACACCGCCCTTGCATTAAGAACAGATAAGGGTATATTTGTCCTCACCGGATGTTCGCATTCCGGAATCTGTTCCATTGTCGAGCAGGCAAAGACCGCCTTTGGAGAGGAGCAGGAGATAATCGGCATAATGGGCGGGCTTCACCTTGCCGGACTGCCGGATGAGAAGATTAAAAAGACCGGAGAATACCTGAGAGATAATGTCAAAGGCAGGATATACCCCGGACACTGCACCGGGTTTGATGAAATTCTGAAGCTCTCACAGTACTGTGACACAGGTTATTCAGGTATTGGTGTCGTTCTCGATCTGAACAGTCCGGATTTGCAGAACTGAAGAGAAGAGCAAACACTATTCAGCAGCCAAATCCCGGAAAAACAAGATAATACTCCTATGAAACATTTGTTTCATCTGCCATCTGTGAACCCGCGGGTTCATGAATGACTTTTTTATATTTTGGAAATCAGAATAAATTTAATGAATATCCCTTCATCTGCCAAATCAAAACGGATGTACAGTCTGACAATTATTGTCCTGGCATTAGCCTCCGCAGCTGTTATGATATCAGGATGCATATCAAACAGTAGTGAGAGCACTATATGGAAGGATGCTCCGGATGTGGACATAAATACGGATGGCACAGTCACATATGTTGATCTCGAAGGAGGATTTTACGGCATCATCTCAAATGACGGCACAAAGTATTACCCCTTAAATCTCGGCGAGGATATAAAAAAAGACGGGCTTAAAGTCAGATTCCTGGCAGATACAAAGGATGATATTATGACAGTGCAGCAGTGGGGAATTCCGGTTGAGATCATCAGTATAAAAGAGATATAATATTATATTCAGCTATGAGCTTTGAAATCTATAAATTTAGCTCCACTAAGGTACTGATGATAAAATTATAGGGTAACAATGAAAGAGACAAAAACTGAAAGGGGCATAGCAAAGGAGCTGCCTGATGCACACCTCAGGGAGCATAATATGATTCATGAAGACTTTTTTGACTTGGATTCCCTGAAGGAAGGTTTTGACGTTGAACTAAAAACTGCACTTGGAAGGGATAAAAGAGGAGCAGTTCCTGAATCCTTCTGGGAGACCTATTCTGCAATGGCAAATACCAGTGGGGGCATCATAATTCTTGGAGCACAGGAAACAGAGGATTGTATTGTATTTCATAATTTGCTGAAATATGAACGGATGATTCAGGACATCTGGAATAATCTTAACAATCCAAAAAAAGTGAGTGCAAACATACTCCAAAATAAAGACATACAATCACTCAGAGATGACGATAAAAATATCATAATTGTCTCTGTCCCACAGGCTTCACGTAAACAGCGCCCGGTCTATATCGGAACAAATCCTCTTGAAGGGACATATCAACGTCAGAATGAGGGCGATTACAGGTGTCAGCCCGAACTGGTAAAACAGATGCTCGGTGAGCAGGCAAATGATACCAGAGATGCCGTTACTCTTGAAGACTTCAACATTGATGATATTGACAAAGAATCATTTCGTATATACCGGCAGCAGTTCTCAAATCGCAAACCAAATCACCCGTTTAATGAATGTGATGACAGAGAATTTCTGCGCCAGATAGGCGGATGGAAACGAAACCGCCAGACTGGAAAAGAAGGTCTTACCCTTGCAGGACTATTAATGTTTGGTAAATTCCGTTCAATTCTTGATGCAGTTCCCAATTATATTGTAGATTATCAGGAACGGGAAAATACTGATACCCGATGGATTGACAGAATCACTCTGGATGGATCATGGTCTGGGTGCCTGTATGATTTCTACCGGACAGTAATGAAAAAACTGTCCTCTGATCTGAAAGTGCCCTTTAAGCTGAATGGTGATGAAAGAATCGAGGACACACCGGTACACGAGGCACTGCGTGAAGCTCTGGTAAATACGATAATTCATGCAGATTACTCCGGAAACTGCTCATTACTTGTCGTAAAACGCCCCGGTCTCTTTGGTTTCAGGAATCCGGGACTCATGAGAATTCCTAAATCAGAGGCAATCCGTGGCGGAGTCAGCGACTGTCGTAACCGGAATCTGCAGAAGATGTTTCAGCTCATCGGCCTTGGTGAACAGGCAGGATCAGGGTTCCCGAAGATCTACCTAAACTGGCAACTCCAACACTGGCGTGAGCCAATGCTCGAAGAGAGGCATGAAAGTAATCAGACTGTATTCATCCTGAAGATGACAAGTCTCCTGCCGGAAGATGCTTTGTATGCGTTGAAATTGGAATTTGGAGATCTATTCAGCGATTTGGGAAATGTCGAGCGCCTTGCGATGGTAACTGCATATTCTGAAAGTTGCGTAAATCACAGCAGGCTCAGAGAGCTAAGCAGAGAGCACCCACACGACATAACCATTTCACTTCATCACCTGGTGAAACAGGGATTATTGGCAAGTGAGGGTTCGGGAAGGAATACTTTCTACTACATGCCGGGAAGGCACCCGATGGAGGATGAAATGTTTGGAGGAAAAATATGTTCAAAGGCAAGCTCCGAACATTTGAAAGAGAACTCCGAACATTTGAAAGAGAACTCCGAACATTTGAAAGAGAACTCCGAACATTTGAAAGAGAACTCCGAACATTTGGATGCATTGCAGATCATTGCAGAATCTGTAAATTCTGTAAAGAAGGCCCCAAAAAAACTTGTAATATCAACCATTCTGGAATTATGTAAAGACCGGGATCTGACGCTTGAGGAACTGTCTGCTCTTCTTAACCGGAATAAGGATTCACTAAGAATACATTACATTATCCCCATGCTCCGCGAAGGAAAGCTTGAGCAGAAATACAAAAATGTCACCACGCATCCATATCAGAAATACCGGACTGTTGATGGGGAGGGAGAGAGTGATCCGAAATCAGTCCCCGGTTATATTAATATCGAGGATTAAATCTTATTTTCCGGACAACAGAAGATGCTCCTTTGCAGCCGGTGTTGTCTCCCGGCCCTGTGGAGTCCTTTTTATAAAGCCGATCTGAATGAGATACGGCTCATAGACATCCTCAATTGTCCGGACTTCCTCACCGACAGAAATCGCAATCGTCTTTACCCCGACAGGCCCGCCATCGAAGTCATCCGAAATTACGGATAATATCCGCCTGTCAAGCTCATCAAGCCCGATTTCATCGATCTGAAGCATAGCCAGTGCCCCGGATGCAATCTCCTCTGTAACCGTACCGTCACCCTTAACAGAGGCATAATCACGCACTCTTCTGAGCAGCCGGTTAGCAATCCTCGGAGTGCCACGACTTCTTGCAGCAATCTCCCCGGCACCCTCATATGTAATCTCAATTTTTAATATCGAGGCACTCCGTAAGACAATTTTCTTTAGTTCTTCCGGAGTATAAAGCGAAAGACGTAAGATTATACCGAACCTGTCCCTAAACGGAGAACCCAAAAGTCCCTGCTTTGTCGTTGCACCAATGAGAGTGAAATGTTCAAGATTTAACTTTACTGACCTTGCACTCGGCCCTTCACCGATCATGATATCAATGAAGAGATCCTCCATTGCAGGGTAGAGTATCTCCTCAACAACGGAGTTTATCCTGTGAATCTCATCTATAAAGAGAATATCCCCGCGTTTCAGTGCAGTCAGAAGTGCCGCAACATCGCCGGGTTTTTCAAGCACAGGCCCGGTAGTCGTCTTTATGGCAGAGTCCATCTCATTGGCGATGATATTTGCAAGAGTTGTCTTGCCAAGCCCTGGCGGCCCTGAGAAGAGGATATGATCCAGAGGTTCACCCCGCATCTTTGCTGCCTCAATTGCAATACTAAGTGACTCCCTGACCTGCTCCTGCCCCACAAAGCTCTCAAGGTTTTCCGGCCTTATCGTTGCCTCATAAACGTCATCACCGGCAGACTCAGGTGAGACAATCCTTTCATCCATAACAGTCAGTACTCCTTAAGTTCTGCAAGTGCATTGCGTATAAGTTCCTGGAGGGAGGAATCGCCACATTCTGCCGCCACAGCCTCAACCGCAGTCCTTGACTCCTTCTCCTGAAATCCAAGTGATAAAAGGGCACTGACAGCATCGTTCATCACCGGAATTTTCGTTCCGGAATCAGAGGTGACTATCGTCTCGCTGATCTTCTTCATCTTATCCCGGAGTTCAAGAATCAGCCTCTTTGCACTCTTTGGCCCGATTCCGGATATTTTTGTCAGCACCTTCTCATCATCATTTAATATCGCAAATGCAAACTCCTCAGTGCTGATCTGTGATATGATATTAAGGGCAGTCTGAGGGCCGACTCCGGAGACAGTGATCAGCACCGCAAACATCTCGACCTCGTTCGGGTGCAGTGATCCGTACAGTGCAACCGAGTCCTCCCTGACCACCATATTTGTATATATTCTGACAGGTTTATCGCCCGATACGGAGAGTCCGTCCAGTGATGATTTCGGAAGAAAAACCCTGTAACCTACACCTCCGACATCCAGAACAGCCCATTTATCTCCGGTCTGCACCGGAATTCCGTACAATTGCGCAATCATATTATCTTACCATGTGAATGTGGCATAAAGCAATCGAAAGCCCGTCTGCTGCATCATCCGGACGCGGAATCTTATCAAGGCCAAGCAGCCTTTTGATCATATCCTGCATCTGCCGTTTGTCAGCCCTGCCCGAACCAGTCACTGCCTGCTTGATCTGGTTTGGTGTAAATTCCGTTATAGGAATTCCCTTCTGCTCCGCTGCCAGAAGAATTATTCCGCGGGCCTCACTGACACTCAGGGCAGTGGTTGTATTCCTTGAAAAGAAGAGCTTTTCAACTGCGATACAGTCAGCTTCGTATTTTCCGAAAAGCTCAGAGAGGGCATTATATATCTCAAGAAGCCTCTCAGAACACCTGAGTTCACAACCGGTCTCGATGCACCCGTATTCAAGGGCCGTTATCCTTCCCCTCTCTTCCTTAATTACACCAAAACCGACACGGGCCAGTCCGGGATCAATTCCTATTACAATCAAAATGTTATTCAGCTTCCGTTATATGCTTAAGTTTTAAATTCAGAAAAATAAATATTTTGGATTTTTGGTCAGAAAATCTGAACGTTTCAGATCACTTCTCATCTTCGGACTTCAGAGCATCCTTCTTCCGGTAGCCCTCAAGAAGAAGTGAATTTATATTCTTCACAGGCTTATCTGTGGAATCCTGAATATGAAATTCACAGAAGGGGCATGATGTGACCACAATATCACAGCCGGTCTTTTTGATCTCTTCATCTCTAAGCTTACCAAGGCTTGCAGCCACATCAGGCAGGCCCGACCTGACACCACCACCTGCACCACAGCATATAGACGGCATCTCAACGAAATCATCGGTGATCATTCTGAGAATCTCCCTCGGCTCACTCTCCACACCCTGCCCTCTCTTAAGATGGCATGGGTCATGATAGGTCACCTTTACATCAAGTTTTTCAGGAAGCTCAATACCAATCTCTGTTAACAGCTCATTGATATCAATAACCTCATAAGGAGTATCATAGTCGTTTTTAAGAGTGGAGCCACATCCGGCGCACATCGTCATCACCCTCTTAATACCCCTCTTCTCAAAGCATTCGATATTCTTTCTCTTAAGCTCATCAAGAAAGGACGTCTGTCCGGTCCGTATAAGCGGAGAGCCGCAGCAGACCTGATCCTTTGGAATAATCACCCGCACCCCGTTTCTCTTTAAAACCTCAAGAGCATCAAGACCGTTCTGCACAACCCTCATATTGTACATGCAGCCGACAAAGAAGCCGACCTCAGCCCTGACCTCACCCTCAGGCTCAATAACTTCAGGAACCTGGCTGAATAAGGTCTCCTTCTGCAGATCAACACTTCTTCCGGTGACCTTTACAAGCTCTGCAACCTCCTGGTGCCTCGGAAGTGTAAAGCCCTGCCGGTTTGCAAGCTCACGCAGTTTCTCTATCGCCTTATGTGGCATCCTGATATCCTTCGGGCAGACCTCGACGCATTTCTGGCATGAAGTGCAGGTAAAAAGACCCTCATTTACCGCTCCCGGAACAAAATTTCTTACATCCCTTGGATCAAGCTCAAGTCTCATCTCCTGCCTCATTACAGTCGGCCCTTTAAAATCCACGACCTTCATCGCCGGACATGCAGATACACAGCAGAGACACTCAATACAATCCCTTAAAGGCTTTATCGCATCGATCTGCTCTTTTGTCGGGATTTCTGAGGACTCACATGGCACAACTCCCGGAATATCCTTCAGTGCAGGTTCAATATCAGTGATGAGATCCTTTATCACCGGAAAGTCAAGCGGCTCAATGACCATACCATCCACTGCCGTAGTCATGCAGGCTAAAACAGGTTCACCATTCATCTTTATGGCACAGCTCCCGCACTGGCCTGCCCGGCAGCAGTACCTGAACGCCAGAGTCTGGTCAAGATTATCCTTAACATAAATGAGGGCATCAAGAACCATTGCACCGTCATTGAGCTGTACGTTATAATCTTTCAGCTCCGGTTTGTCATCTCTGTCCGGGCTGAAGCGTGAGATCTTAATATTGATATTCTCCATCAGCAATCCTCCTTCTTCTCAATACCTGAGCGTGAAATCGACTGAAAAGTATGCCCAAACGGAGATTTATCCGCATTCCACGCAGTTTCAATATCAGCTCTCACATGAGCGCCACGGGACTCCTCCCTCATAATTGCCCCTTTAACAATCAGTTCAGCCACCTCAAGCATATCCTGGATAGTCCAGCAGTCAATAAAAGAGCCGGAATCAGCAGCCTTTGGCTTTAACTTCTTCAGTTCTGCAATCTCCCTTAAAGCGAGTTTGAGTTTTTCCCCGGTTCTGAATATGCCTGCATCATCCCACATAACTCTCTTAAGGCGCTTCTTTATTTCAGCAGGATTTGTATCCCCGGAGAGATAAGAATCAAGCTTCTGCCTGATTATGCCAATCTGATGCTCATCAGCAACCTTCTCCATCTCAGGCTCACTTCCGGCATAAAAACCGGCACGTCTGCCAAAGACCTGAGTATCAGCCAGTGCATTGCCGCCGAGGCGGTTGGCACCGTGAACACCGCCGGTCACCTCACCACAGGCAAAAAGCCCCTTTACAGTGGTCCTGCATTCCGGAGTTATCCTCAGTCCGCCCATAATATGATGGGCAGTCGGTGCAACCTCCATAGGCTCCTTTCTGATGTCAACTCCGGACAGAAGGAACTGTTCAAGCATAACCGGGAGTTTCTCCTCAATCTCCTTATCACCCAGATGGGATACATCAAGATAGACACCGCCCTTATCAGTGCCACGACCTTCAAGAATTTCGGTTGCGATGGCACGTGATACAACATCCCTTGTGGATAACTCCATCCGTACGGGATCATATTTTTCCATGAAACGACGGCCTTCTGAATCTTTGAGAAGACCACCTTCACCACGGACAGCCTCGGTGATAAGCCGGCCTCTTGCATCATAGGGATGAACCGCACCTGTAGGATGGAACTGCACCATCTCCATATCTATCAGCTCTGCCCCGGCCCTGTAACCCATGGCAAATCCCTGTCCGTTTCCGGTGGCGCAGTTTGTGGAGATGTCATATACCTGTGTTCCGCCCCCGGTTGCAAGAACAACTGCATCTGCCTCAATAATAACCAGATTACCTTTTATGTCAATCGCGGCAGCACCGCAGACAATGTCACCGGCCTTCAGAAGCTCAATGACTGTCACCTCAGCAAGCACCGTTACATCACTGCTTCTCAGACGCTCAATTAAGGTCATCATAATCTCATGGCCGGTCCGGTCTCCTGCGTAGCATGTCCGGGGGAATCTCTGCCCGCCGAAAGGACGCTGTGCAATCTCCCTTTCAGGAGTCACGTCAAATACAGCTCCCCACTTTACAAGATCATTCATCCTTTCCGGAGATTCATTCACAAGAATATCAACAAGTTTTGGGTCATTGAGATATGCACCGCCTTTAAGAGTGTCCTCCTCATGCAAAGGACATGAGTCGTCCTCCTTCATAACGGCATTATAACCCCCCTCCGCCATAGTTGTGCATCCACCCTTTCCGGCAATCGTCCGGGTAACAAGAATAGTCTCGCCGGATTGTGATGCTTCTATTGCCGCCCTTGTACCCGAACCGCCGCTCCCGATTACAAGGACATGACAGGAGATGACCTTTCTGTTGTTATCATTATATTCCAAATTCTCTGAAACCATATTATGATCCAATATGTTCTGAAATAACATAAAGAAATAGTTAATCAATACCAACTGTCAGACATCACAGGCAAAAAAATAGCGGAGATAACATAAACACCTCACCTGAAGCGGTAATACCCCTCAGGTATGGAGATCTCAAACCTCGCACCTTCCCCTTCTGTGCCGGATTCATAAACAGCCATGCCGGATGTTGCAAGAATCTCCCGTACCAGGAAGAGGCCAAGGCCGGTATTTTCCCCAAATTTCTTTTCAAATATCCTTTCTTTATCTTTCTCAGGTACGCCGCACCCATCATCCTCAATAATAAGGTGGCCGGACCCTTCAGACTCATAAAATGAGACAGAGACAGAAGTAACTCCCTTTCCGTGCCGGACGGAGTTTTCAAAGAGATTGAAGAGCACCCTCTTAAACATGGAATCTGCCAGAACAGTCAGGTTGCCAGTACTGACTGTAAAATTGATATCCGGAAACGGACTTTTCCGGATTATTTCATCAACAAGTACACCTATATTCTGCCAGACCGGCTTTTTAAGCCCTACCTGTCTGTAATCAGAGGCAAAGGAGATGTGATCCTTAACTGCCAGGACAATATCATCAATAAACTTAAAGTAATCATCATCATCTTTACCATTCTCCCTGTTAAGTCTCATATAATAAACATATGAAGATAGCGCAAGAATCTGATTCTGAATATCATGAAGTGTAATTCCGGATATAAGTGTCAGCTTTTTATTCACTTTCTTCAGTTCTTCCTCTTTTCGCCTGTTCTTTTCAAGTTCACTGTCCAGATTATCAGAGGTTTTCTGTAAGAGTTCGATCTCACCCTTAAGTCTTCGTACGAGAATCTCAATCTCGCCCCTGAGATATTCACCTTCCGCAGACTGGGTTTTATTAATCGGATGATCAAGGTCACCTCCGGCAATAACCTCAATGTCACGGATTATAGATCTGATCGGTTTTGTGAAGTAATATGCTATATAATAGGCAGATAAAAGGCTGATGGCGGAGGCAAGAATGATGAACATCCAGATGTAAAATGAGAGCATATCCAGCGTATCATTAAGATTTTCGGTTGAAAAAACCAGTTTCACAGCAAGATTCATCTGGCTTGAAGAAGGAGAGCTTCCGTCATTGAGATCAATAAAAATATATTCTGTTATCGTCTCACCGGAGGAGTTGATATATTCAAGGTCACAACCCTCCTTAAAAACTGTTCTGAGATTCTCTCTTGTAAGGTCATCTGCAAGATCACCTCCGACTTCTTTAAATGCAATATTATACACCTTTGATGAGACGAGATTGTAATTCTGTTCCGAGAGCAGGTCACCAATACCACCGTATTTGAAAACTTTCCTTCCCTCTTCAAAAACCTCAGATGTAAAACCGAATTCGAGCAGATACTTATGATCATATGTGGGAAGATAAGCGTATTTCTTAAGATTTACATCTCCGGACCACCCACCTGTTGCACGATCCCCGACAAATACATCCCCTTTCCTGATTGTATCAATTTTCTCAAAAAATTCCGGATATCTGCTGAAATCAAGCCCTATATCCGGTTTATAAGTGCTGTATTCAACAACCCCGGATTCATTGATGATATATAGTTCAAGTGTTCCAAAATTTGAAAGCCTGATGTTATCTCTCAGAACATTGAGATCAATTGCAGAAGGGTCACCGCCGGAATTTTCATAGGCCTCTGAAAAGAGAGAGAATGATTCCAACAACTCCCGATCATAGGCATTTTCATAAGTATTTAAGCCCGTATTAACCAGATTTACATGATTTATCACAACAACAACCGCATCATCCATACGATCATCATACTGAGTTTCAAAACTTGTTCTAAAAGTGGTATATGTTGCAACAGAGATGATCAGAATAAGAATGAAAAATATAACAAAAAAACCAAGTGCCAGTTTTGTCTGCTGTGATGCCTTTTTTTCCACTCCTTCCTGCATAAACTACCGTCCTGACAATAAGTCACTCATGCGCAGGCAACTTCTGCCTGCAACAGATAGAAATGAAGCATTCAGGTGCCTGAATGTGAATGTTTCATGAGAAATATAAAACAATCCGGAGACATATAAAATATCCCCTTCCACACCACACATAAAGCAGCATAAATACATCCATAGTTGTAATCTGAGGATATATGCAACCGCTTAATTGAAAAATATATATATACTAGATAAACAACAAGTAAAAATGCTTTATGAGTATAAAAAAAGAGATCAGCATTCTCTATGTGGATGATGAAAGCATACTGCATAAAACATTTAAACCCACAATGGAGATGCTCACCGGTTTTAAGGTAGATTCTGCACATTCAGGCATGCAGGCACTCGATATGACTGAGAATACCTCCTATGACACAATCATATCTGATTATGACATGCCCGGAATGAATGGACTGGAGCTGCTCAAAATTATCAGAGGCAGGGGAGATGACATCCCATATATCATATTCACCGGAAAAAGCAGTGAAGAGGTAGTAATTGAAGCCTTAAATTCCGGAGTTGATTTTTATCTGTTAAAGGATGCTGAGATAGACAGTATATGTTCTGAACTTAAAAGAAAAATACCACCCCTTGTAGAAGAGAGAATAATTAAAATTACACAGTCGGATAAGAGACAGGCAATGCAGGATATGATAGAACATTCCCCTGATTCAGCATACCTCCTTAATGCTGACAAAAAAATAATTACTGTCAACAAAGGGGGCAGAAATTTTATTAATTCTTTTTCAGACAGTTTAAAGCCCGACATTACAGGGATGTCATTCTATGATATTCTTCCCCATCAGATTGCGGAAATAAAAAATAATTTAATAGATAAAACCGCCGAAGAAGGAGAGGAGACAATCTTTTATGAGGAATATATGGGAAAGCGCTATAAGAATTATATCACGCCGCATTATAACAGTCGGGGAGATCTTCAGTATATATCATACTTCCAGAGATTACTCAGGAAAGGGGAGAAGAAAGAGGGCGATGCCAGCCATTCAGTATCACTTGAGATGAAACTTAAGCACTATAAAGATAACCTTGCTGCAATTCAGTTCCCACTTATAGCAGATATAGCCGCCACAATTATATTTGCCCTCGCAGACGGCCCAAAAAACATGGGGGAATTATGCGAAATTAACAATTCAAGCACCCCGAATATCACTTCAAGGCTTAAAGCTCTTAAAGAAAAAAATATTGTCAATAAAAATAACAATGAGTACAGGCTCACTGTCCCCGGATCTATAATCGCAGACAAAATAAAAGGATTTATAATTTCAATTAACAGGGAATGCCATAAACTGAGCAGTGAACAGGAAGAAAGGGATTACAGTGAAGAAGACATCTCTTTTTTTATCAGGAACAAATCAGATGCCCAGGCAATAATACGATCTACCATCCAGACAACAATACTTCTGGCACTATATGAGGAGATGAAATCCAGGTACCTGTTAAGGGAGATTACCGGAAGTTCCTCTGTGGCATTATCACCTAAAATAGCATGGTTAAAAGAGAAAGGACTCATTGATGAGAAGGATCATGAATACTGCCTCACAAAAAAGGGCAGAATTGTAGCAGTACATCTTGAGGAATATATTCTGACATCGGCAGTTATATACAGAAATGAAGACTTCTGGGCAGGGCACTCACTCGACTGGATGCCCGACTTTGCAAAGGACACATTGTACGAACTGATACATGCTGAAGTTCATTATAATTCTCCGGATGAGATAATAAGTAACGAAGAACTGAACAGCAGTCATCTTCTTGAGCCGAAATATCTTCACGGTGTTTCAGATTATTCACTCCATTCCCTTCCGTCAATATCATTTCCACGGATCTGCCGCCACCACAACTGTGAATTCGTTATTTCAGAAGATGAAGCAGAAGAGAGACCTGAATTGAGAGAACATATCAGGGATATTGATGAAAGATTAACATCTTTTGTAAAAATTCACATCTCAAAATTCCCACACACATTCAGTATTATAGTTACAGAAAAGTATTTTGAGATGAAATTAATGACAGACAACTGTAAATTTTTTGATTCTATAGAGTACCTTGTAAGCACTTCACCTGAAGCATGTATGTGGGGAGAGAGACTGTTTCAGTATTATAAAAATGCATCAGTACCGTATATAATAAACACAGAAAATTCTTCAGAGTAAACTTTTGCCCACCTGCGGATGGGAACTTCATGAATAAAAAATTAAACCTTAACCAGCCCTGAAAAAAATTACCCGGGCCGGCAAAAAATATCTCACCATAGATACGCGCATCATTTAATTCTGGTGTAATTAATTCTGATTTTTGACGCAATATTTATGGAAAATATTATTTGCCCCCGCAGTTTTTTCCGGTACTTTTCTGGCAGTTCTCCGGATATTTATACCTGAATGGATATTACAGCGAACATTTACCCTTAGAGCATCTTAATAAGGGCTTTATCAGCTGCAAGACGTACAGACACGGATTCATCATTGTAAAGGGTGAAGAGTTGATCGATGGATCTCGGATCACAGATTTTTGCCAGACTTTCGGCAGAGATGTACCGGACTATGCTATTTTCATGGTGTAGAGAATTTATAAAGAGAGCTGTCGATGATGGATTTCCAAAATTTACAAGTGCCATTGAAATGAGTAAACGGTCACTGACCGGCATTGCATCAGTCATCTTAAATAACTGATCTGTAACTCCGGATGAGAGAGCCGGCAGTGTACCTGATGCCCTCAGATTCTCTTCGTAGCGGTTTAAAATGCTGCTGAGAAATATAATGGCATCTTCACTCTGTGCATGAGGATTTCTTCTGTGAAGGACTGTACTGTAATGTCTCTCAGGCACTGGAAAATTAATCTGATGTTGATTATCCATAATCTTGTCTGACATATGATATTCTCTCCTTCTCTTTCCGGCGCCCCCAACGCCAATGGTTAACTTAGTCTTATAGTAAATTAATAAGCCCCACTGATAATTTTTTCACCCGGAATTAATAAATATATAAACCGGAAGAGCAAACCAAAAGCCACATATATAACTGATTATTGCGGCAGAAAGATAAAAACCGGCAGAACTGCAAAAATCAGCCAGAAAGCCACAGATTAACCAAAAAAAAGATTCCGGAGTATTGTCAGAGGATGCCCCACATTCCGGACATCAGTTCTTCAGATATTTCAGGATCTCCCTAAGAGACGGCTTTTTACCATACATCAGCATTCCGGCACGGAAGATCTTTGCAGAGAGCTTCACAGCAATCATAATTGAGACTGCAAGAACTGCAAGGCTCAGGAAAATCTCAAAGGCCGGAACATCTCCGAGTGCAATTCTAAACATCATAATAAATGGAGATGTGTAGGGGAAGTATGACAGAATAACTGCAAGAGGAGAATCGGGCACTGCCATAATAAACTGGAGCATAATCAGGGGAATGACTGCAAACATGGTAAATATCATAGAGGTCTGCTGAGCCTCGGCTGACGTTGAGGCAATTGAGGCGGTGCATGATATCGAAACCGAATAGAGGAAGTATCCCAGGACAAAATATACAAGCGTCAGAATAAACATCCATGAGAGGGAGAGATCTTCAAAAAGTCCGGGTACAGGAATTAATAATATCACAGCTCCTGCCATTGCAAGCCAGACGCCCATCTGCAAAAATCCGACACCGCCGTATCCCAGCACCTTACCCCTGAGCAGCTGATCGGCAGATACAGATGAGAGAATAAGTTCACCGCTTCTGCTCTCCTTCTCCTCACCGATCCCCTGCATAAGATAGCCTGATGAGGTAAGAATGCTGAATACAAGCATAAATGAGAGGCAGAATGTAATTAAGATCATACCCGCGGATTTACTCTCCTTCTCTTCACCTTCACTGCCGATTGTGACATATCCGGCGTTTGATACCGGAGATATGATTCTTCCGGAATTTACCGGATCATTGACAGAAATTTCAACGATATTGCCCCTGAGAAACTCCTCAATATCACCTATTGAATTTCCGGAGCTTAAGGGACTGTTTTCAGAGTAAACAGTTATATTTCCGGATTCAATATAATCCTGCGGGACAACGAAATACTCGGAAATATCACCCGCTGCAACTGCCTGCGAGGCAGAACTCCGGGAATCATACTGAATGAATTTTCCGGAAGGGAAAATAACTCCGGAATTATCAATAAAACCGAGATCTCCGGAGTCAGAAAATCCCTCTTCTATTGCAGGCATCTGGGAAAATACCAGACCAAATACTAAAACGATTAGCAGAGGCAGAACAAATGTCCCAAAGATAAAACCCTTTCTTATGACGGTTTTTTTAAATTCATGCCCCGCTATCTTTAAGGTTTTACTGTTCATCTTCAACGACCCCAATAAAGATATCATTCAGTGATCTTGTGCTGACCTCAAACTTTCTTATACTGACAGACTTCATCAGATGCTTAAGAATCTTCTGACTGTCTGCACCGGGTTTTAAGACCATCTCAGCATGGCTGCCGTAATCATTCACCGATTCAATATATTCATCATCCATCTGTGGAAGAATGCCTTCATAATCCACCACTGCTGAGAAGCCAAATCTCTCTTTTATCTCATTGATATTGCCGTATAATACAGACCTGCCATTATTAATCATCAGGATGCGGTCGCACATCCTCTCAACCTCATCCATCTGGTGGGTTGACATTATTATGGTCATACCATCTCTCTTCAGTTCGAGTAGGATGTCCTTAATCTGTTTTTTGTTCACCGGATCAAGGCCGTAAAACGGTTCATCCAGAATCAGAAGCTCAGGCCTGTGTATTACTGAAACAATAAACTGAAGTCGCCTTGACATACCTTTGCTTAGATCACCAACCTTCTTCTCCCGATAATCAGAGAGTTTCATGCGGTTTAGCCAGAGTTCAATCTCAGGTTCGGGATTTGTCATACCCTTAAGTCCGGCAAAAAACCTGAGGGCATCAATAACCTTTAATTTTCTGTCAAGTCCCCCTTCTTCCGGGAGATAACCTATTCTGTCCTTGGTATTTTCAGAGAAGGGGCCGCCCAGAATCCTTACATCGCCTTCATCAGGCCTGAATACATCCAGGATTATCCGTATCATCGTTGTCTTTCCTGCGCCGTTTGGACCAAGAAGACCAAAGACCTCACCATTATATACAGACATACTGACACCATCAAGGGCACGTCTGCCGTCAAAATTTTTTATAAGTCCTTTAGTTTCAAGAACATACTCTGATTCCTGCATATGATCCTATCCTTATGCAGTACTTCGCCGGAGAAAAGGAAGTAATAGACGCTGAAAAGAAAGCATCCGGATATAGAGAAGATTAGATCAATAAATCATATGAGAACAGCGCCTGATCATAACTAAGATGATCTAAAGAGGGGAGAAGAGACATCAGAGATGAGATCAGACGAGTCCGGATTTCCGCAAACCAAAGAAATATTTCATTTCTGCCTAAAATAATGAAGAGAAAAAGTAAAGAGATGACTATCATTACCGATGCAAGACAGAGAAATAATATCACTCCCGGAATTTTGGTTAAAATTGTCCTGAAGAGAGATCAGAGAAGCGGAAAGCTCACAGACGGAAAGGTGAGTGAAATACTGACAAACTCCTCATACCATCCGCATGGGATTAAGGTGAGGCTCTCTGACGGACAGGTCGGAAGAGTTAAAGAAATTTCAGGAGAATAATACTCTGAAAATCCGGACTGTATAAAATAATGTATTGAACCGGAAAAATCAGAAAAATATTTGGAAAAAATAATCAGGTGGATTAAAAAGATTCATAAGATCTGATCCGCCTTAGACAGCCTCAATATTATGGTATCTGAATACTATCTTCCAGTCATTAATTTCCCGGAATGTCATTTCATTCATCTCCCTTAAGAGGACACATAGATCACTCATATTTGTAATATGTATCATCTCCGTCTTTATTGCAGTAAGGTGCCTCAGCAGATGTGAGTACCTCTCCGAATTTCTATGATATTCCCTCTGAACTCTGATTGCAGATAATGCAGCACCAAATGCAGGGAGTGTAATTGTCAGAAAAGCCATTATCAACGGAACTTCGGCACCCATAAATCTCTCCCAGTGACCGATTCCAAGTGCATGAGCAATGGCAAGAACCATGGTTACTGCAAATATAATCTCTCCACATATAGCAAAAGTGTGATATCTTAATCCGGCCATTCCTGCTTCATGTTCATAAAATTCGATCCTGTTCTGGATCCACGCTGATATGAAGAATTTTTTTACCGGGTCAAAAGGCACTTCCCTGTTGCAGTAACTCATTTTACCTGATGAGATTATAGCCTCAAAAGTCATAACCATCCAGTCATTTGGTACCCTTACAGGACTCATAGAAGGGAGGTCTTCAGGTTTTTCACATACTGTGCATACAAACCTCAGAAAGAAAGCACTCCTGATTCTTTCTGCCAGAAAATTGTAATCAATCCACTTAATATGATAATTCCCGGTTCTTGAACATACCATCAGAAGTATAATTAATGCAATTTCAGCAACTTCAACCCATACAAACTCCGGATTATCCGGGAAAAACAGTGTCTGCATAGTAATTGTAAAGACAGCAAAGGCTGAAAGAAGATATATCATCACACCTACGAGGGCATATTTAAACCAGTATTGTCTGCCGAGAATTCTTGCCTTCAGATAATGCGGAAGCAGATAATCATAGGATGGTTTTATCATATCTTCATCTATTCCGGCCTTTAGATATTCACTCCGGAGTTTCTCTATGGAGGTTTTCCTTCTCTGTTTAAAGGCATGAATACTGATTTTTTCCTTATTATATTCATTCAGACATGAATATGATTCAAAAATCCGGTCATCATGAGGATAATCACTTATTTTCCCGTCAGCAGGACTGACAGAGACTACAGTTCTTCCATAACGCTTTGCAAGCAGATATATGCTGCCCGGTTTGATATCCGGATCATCAGTATCAGAATCACCGATAATTATCATCAGGGTGCCATTTTCAACAATTGTGGTTGATATAGGGTCATAGCCCAATGCACGTCTTTCTCCGGAGATTTCCTGAATACTACATGAAATTCCAGGGATGAAAAACTCATTAATATCCGCATGAGATTCAGAATGAATGAAAAACTGAGTTTCAAGCCTCAGATCCTCTGTGCAGATCAGTTTTTCAAAGACCATTCTGAGCATTTCTTCCTTCTTTCCGTGACATCCCGGAAGAAGAAATTTAAAGATATGAGGAGTTTCAGATAATACTTTATCAACTCTCTTTAAGGTTTCAATTACTGAACCGGAGACTGCATCAACATTAAATTCATCACAATTTACAAGAAGTCCAAAGTTTACAGTTATCGGCAGGGCTTCCGGCAGAGATATATCTGGTTCTTCAGTCCCGTCATCATTAGAATCTTCATTAAAATTCCCTGATCTCAGGGGAAATAAGATCTGGTTCAGGATCTCCTTTTTTGACATTATTGATCATCCATTGCCAGATATGACGTGTCACGGGATAATACAGATCTCCGGGAATAAAACAAAAAATAAATAAACACTAATTGAGCAAAAAACGGCATTAGAGCAGAATTTAAAATTACAGAGATAAACTGGCCAGTAGAGGCAATTAACTTTTCAGAAGAGACAATCACTCACATGAGCAATTGCAGCGTTAGGTGGTTCCCAAGAACTCTCGTATCTTAGTACAGCACCCAACGTGGGCGGGCTTAACTGCCGGGTTCGAGATGAGTCCGGGTGTTTCCCCGCCGCTATGGCCGCAATCACAGACCGGACATCAGGTCACGAACCTGAATTATTGTCTGCAATTATCCGGCATATTGGCATTCACACAACGATTTCGTCTGGATTTTAACGGTTAAGTAATGTTTCCGTTGCCGAATTATCGGACTTTAGTACCTGTGGACTGAACACGTCGTTGCCTTCGTGCGTACATCCCAGGTCTATCAAACGGGTCTTCTACCCGCGTCCTGTGACGGAGTCTCTTTTCAGGTCAGGTTTCAAGCTTAGATGCTTTCAGCTTTTATCCCTTATCGCGTAGCCACCCGGCATTGCCCTGTCGGACAACCGGTCTACCAGTGGCGACGACGGAAAGTTCCTCTCGTACTATTTCCATCTTACCTTCAGACTCCCGACACCCCATATAGATAGTAACCGACCTGTCTCACGACGGTCTAAACCCAGCTCACGATCCCCATTAATAGGCGAACAACCTCACCCTTGGCTGCTGCTGCACAGCCAGGATGGAAAGAACCGACATCGAGGTAGCAAGCCGCCGGGTCGATATGTGCTCTTGCCGGCGACGACTCTGTTATCCCCGGGGTAGCTTTTCTGTCGTCAATAGCACTCATCAAAAGCGCGTATTGGTTCGTTAGACCCGAGTTTCCTCTCGCAGATACTTGCTATTCGTATCAGCGTCAGGCCAACTTTTGCTCTTGACACTCTTCTGTGAGTTTCTGACTCACATGAGTTGACCTTGGGGCACCCTTGATACCTTTTCGAGGGTGTGGCGCCCCACCCAAACTGCCTACCTACCGATGTCCTCGTAAACGAGTTAGTGTTACAGTAAACCAAGGATGGTGTCTCAGATTACGACTAACCTGCCCCCACAAGGGCAGGATCAAAGTCTCCCATCTACTCTGCGCAAGGAATACCGTAACACAACGACAGGCTGCAGTAAAGCTCCACGGGGTCTTCACTTCCCATATGGGGTCCCTAGCCTCTGCACTAGGATAAAATGTTCAACGGACTTGTGTTTGGGACAGTAGGACTCTCGTTAATCCATTCATGCAAGTCGCCAATTAAGCGACAAGGTACTACGCTACCTTAAGAGGGTCATAGTTACCCCCGCCGTTTACGGGTCCTTCGTCCGGTTGTACCCGGTTTTCAGATGCCCGCACTGGGCAGGAATCACAGACTATACTAGTCGTTTCCGAGTTGCAGTCTGCTATGTTGTTATTAGACAGTCGGAGTCCCCGAGTCACTGCGACCTGCTTGATCTCCAAGCAGGCACTCCTTATTCCAAAGTTACGGAGCTATTTTGCCGAGTTCCCTAAACACAATTAAACCGATACGCCTTGGCCTTCTCAGCCAGGGGCACCTGTGTCAGATCTCGGTACGGTCATCTGGCCCCCTTTTCACGGGCTCCAGGAATTTGCTGTATTACTTCATCACGCTTTCACTCAATTCTCACCATTGCGGTTCTCCAAGAGCTTATACGATTAAACAGGGCGACGGCCCTGCACAGCATATCCCGAAGCGTCAGGATTATTGGCCGATGGTACAGGAATATTAACCTGTTTCCCTTTCGACGTACTCGAGTTACGATACACCTTAGGACCGACTAACCCTCGACTGACGAACATTGTCGAGGAAACCTAGCCCCTCCGGCGGATGGGATTCTCACCCATCTAATGCTTCTACTAATGCCAGAATTCTCATTTCTGCACGGTCCACAGGAGCTTACACCCCTGCTTCTGCCCATGCAGAACGCCTCTCTACGCCATCATATTAATATATGGTCCGTGGTATCTGTGGTAGGTTTGAGCCCCGTCCATTTTCTGCGCCCCAAACCTAGACTGGTAAGCTGTTACGCACTTTTTAAAGGGTAGCTGCTTCTAAGCTCACCTTCCAGTTGTTTTTGGCCTGGGACCTCATTTAGTGTTTACACTTAACCTACACTCAGGGACATTAACCACGGTCTGGGTTGTCTCCCTTACGCACTACAAGCTTACCCCGCAGTGCGGACTTCCGGACTTCTCAGATGACGGGGAATTCGGAGTTTGACAGCAGGGTAAGGAATTTCTTCCCCAACTCCCACAATCAGTGCTCTACCTCACCGTCTATCTCCATCCAGGTCATGCTACGGCATGTTTCGAGAGGAACCAGCGGATGCCTAGTTCGATTGGCCTTTCACCCCTATACGCAGGTCACACGAATGATTTGCATATCAATACCGCTTCGGCCCTCCACGCAACTTTCGTCACGCTTCAGCCTGCCCACGCATAGATCACTAGGCTTCGGGTCTTATCCTGCCGACTTCACGCACTTTTAATACGTCGTCCCATGTGCCGTAAGGCACTACGAACCTGTCGCTTTCGCTTCGGCTTCCCGCAGGGTTAACCTCGCCGACAGAATAAACTCTCTGGCCCGTTCTTCAAAACGTAAGTTATGACGCTGGCAATACCGCCCATACTACAGCCTCGCGGCTGATTCTTTCGCGGTAAAGATCCTTTAACGCCATAACACACCATCGCCTGCCAGTTTCAGGCACTTTTAACCACCTTTTCAGGGTTACTTTTCAGCTTTCGCTCACGCTACTATTACACTATCGGTTTCGAGGAGTATTTAGTTTTGGAGGTTGATGACCCCCGGATTCACGCGAGAATTCCAACCCGCGCTACTCAGGACACCACATATATGTGAGAGATTTACGTGTAGGGGACTGTCACCCTCTTTGGTTTGACTTTTCAGAACAAATTCCACTTCATATCTCACAAAAACAGTGGGCCTATCAACACCACATCTCCCGTTGCCGGGATTCAGTTTGAACTCTGTCGTTTTCGATCGCCTTTACTAACGACATCTCGTTTGATTTCTCTTCCTCCCCCTACTGAGATGTTTCAATTCGGGGGGTTACCGATCGTTACCGATCGTGACTTAATGTCACAGGATGTCCCATTAGGGTATCTCCGGATCATAGAATCCTTGCGTCTTCCCGGAGCTTATCGCAGCTTGGCACGCCCTTCGTCGGCACTCGAACCGAGCCATTCACTGACAGGCAGAACGTAATTCAGCATTTTATCGGTTTAACCGTTAAAATCCATTTAACGTCGTTGTGTGAATACCTATACACGGCCTCAAAGAGTCCTTACTGACTCTCAGCCCTTCCCCGTCGATTCACATCAACGGGTGCATTGAAAAGCCGTTTCCGAAAAAACGGCTATGGACCCAGGGGGATTTGAACCCCCGGCCTCGGCGTTGCAAACGCCGCGCTCTTCCAGCTGAGCTATGAGCCCTCTGCTTTTTGTTTATGTTAACACTGACAATTTTACAGTTTGTTTAATAACCGCTAATTACCCCTCACGATATTTCGTTAGGAGGTGATCCAGCCGCAGATTCCCCTACGGCTACCTTGTTACGACTTAACCCCCCTTGCGAAACCTAGATTCGACTGCGGCAATAAACCACAGCCTCATCCAAACCTCACTCGGGTGGTTTGACGGGCGGTGTGTGCAAGGAGCAGGGACGTATTCACCGCGCTATGTTGAAACGCGATTACTACGGATTCCAGCTTCATGTGGGCGAGTTGCAGCCCACAATCCGAACTTGGGACAGGTTTAGGGGATTGACTACACTTCTCAGTGCCGTTACCCATTGTCCTGACCATTGTAGCCCGCGTGTAGCCCGGATAATTCGGGGCATGCTGACCTACCGTTGCCCATTCCTTCCTCCTCTTTAGCAGAGGCGGTCCCAACAGTGTCCCCATCATTCCGGAGAACATGCTGGCAACTGTTGGCGTGGGTCTCGCTCGTTGCCTGACTAAACAGGATGCTTCACAGTACGAACTGACGACGGCCATGCACCTCCTCTCAGCTGGTCAAACAAAGTCTTCAACCTGGTTATCATTCCGCTGTCTTATCCGGTGAGATTTCCGGCGTTGAGTCCAATTAAACCGCAGGCTCCACCCGTTGTGGTGCTCCCCCGCCAATTCCTTTAAGTTTCAGCCTTGCGACCGTACTTCCCAGGCGGTACGTTTCACGGTTTCCCTTCGGCACCCCGGAGACTCGTGGTCACCGGCACACCTAACGCACATCGTTTACGGCTGGGACTACCCGGGTATCTAATCCGGTTCGCTCCCCCAGCTTTCGTTCCTCACTGTCGAAGCCGTCCTGGTGAGATGCCTTCGCCATCGGTGGTCCCCCGGGGATTACAGGATTTCACTCCTACCCCCGGAGTACCTCTCACCTCTTCCGGTTCCTAGAACAACAGTTTCTCTTAAACGCCTGCAGGTTAAGCCTGCAGATTTCCCAAGAGACTTATTATTCAAGCTACGAACGCTTTAAGCCCAATAAAAGTGGCCACCACTCGAGCCGCCGGTATTACCGCGGCGGCTGGCACCGGTCTTGCCCGGCCCTTTCTTCGGATGCTTTTTAGACATCCGGACAGCCCGCATATACGGGCACTCGGGGTTCCCTTATCACAGTTTCCTGCATTGTAAAGTTTTCGCGCCTGCTGCGCCCCGTAGGGCCTGGAATCGTGTCTCAGATTCCATCTCCGGGCTCTTGCTCCCACAACCCGTACCGATTACAGGCTTGTTGGGCCACTACCCCAACAACAACCTAATCGGCCGCAGATCCATCCTAAGGCGCCGGAACTTTCGGTTAAAGAACATTCCAGTATCTTTAACCTATGGAGTATTATCCCCAGTTTCCCGGGGTTATCCTCCACCTTAGGGCAGGTTATCCACGTGTTACTGAGCAGTCTGCCGAGGGTCTTAACCCTCTCAACTCGCATGGCTTAATCGAACCCCGATAGCAGTGACCTCTGGCAGGATCAACCAGAATTAATTGTTTGAAGTACTTACACTTCGGCACACTATCGATTTTTCACTAGTTTATCTAAAAGGAATTAGCGGTTATTAAACAAATTTCCGCATTGTCAGTGCCAACGTCAGAACCGACACCCCCATCCGGGTGCTTTCGGTTCTCCATCTAAGAATCGAGGTAACAATGTAAGGTTTATTGTTATATAAACACATTGTTTTACGATTTACAAAAAGCAGAGGAAAGCATATCTCAGCGAATCCATCTTAGCTTTACTTCCACCCTGTGAAAAAACTCACAGGACTCCCGAATTAAACGTTACAGCCACCCTGAGGCGTCTGTTCCCGTAATACTTCGGCCTTACAATGTTGTATGCCGCCACATATAAACCCTTGCAGGAAATGAGAGAATTTTCAGGAAAAACCCAATCATCCGTAACAAAAAAACGGCAGAACGCCGTTTTTCCATGACATTTTGATCACTCGCGCAAATCACCACAAACCTCCATATAAAAGTCAGATGAACATCCGGAAAAATTTACAAAAATAATGAAGAGATTATACCGGCGCAGATTCTTAAGAAACATCTCCGGAATCATTCACAGACAACCATAATCAAAAAAACTTCAGGAGAGAGAACTCATTTTTATTATTAACAGTGCTCAACTGATCTGACACACACAGGATAAGCACAAACAAAAAAACCGGATTCCCCATACCCACCCTTACATTAATACTATCAAAATGCCATAAATGTAAAGAGATATAACAAAAAACGAGTGAGCTGAATTGAGACTTTTAATGAAATTCGGAGGGACATCCGTAGGTGATGAAAAGTGCATCGCCCGCGTAGTCTCTATACTGAAACACCACCACAATACCGGAAACGAACTGGCAGTAGTTGTGTCTGCAATGTCCGGAGTAACCGATCAGCTCCATATCATTGCAAAGGAAGCAGTTGAATCACTGGACGAACCACCGATCGAGACAACGATCCATTCACTCAGGGCACGCCATAAAAAGGTCCTTGAGGCAGTTGCACCAGGCGAAACAGATACAGTAATGCAGGAGATCGACATAAAACTCGAAAACCTGAGAAATATCCTGACTGCAATTCACAACCTGCGCGAGCTCACTCCAAGATCAAAGGACTATATAATCTCATTCGGAGAGAGGCTTTCAGCAAGAATTGTCAGCGCTGCATTAAGAGAGGAAGGAATCCCCTCTGTTCCGCTAAACGGATGTGAAGCCGGCATAATGACAAACGAAAGGCACGGCTGTGCAAATGTCCTCCCGGAAAGTGAACAGAAGATAAAGTCCCGCGTCCTGCCACTGATGCAGGAGTATGTCCCCGTAGTTATGGGATATATGGGGTGCACAGGCACAGGCATTGTTACAACCCTCGGACGATCAGGATCAGACTACTCAGCAGCAATCGTAGGCGCGGCAATCGACGCGGAAGAGATCTGGATCTGGACAGATGTTGACGGAATTATGACATCTGACCCAAGAATTATTCCGGATGCAAGAGTCCTGCCTGATATATCCTACCTTGAGGCAATGGAACTCTCATACTTCGGAGCAGAAGTCCTCCACCCACGATCAATCGAACCGGCCATGCAGAAAGGAATTCCTGTAAGGGTGAAGAACACCTTCAATCCCGGCGCAGGCGGAAGCTGTGTCCTCTCAAAACAGCACAGGGACAAGAGAGTTGTAAAAGGCATAACCTACATAGACAAGGTATCCTTAATCAACATCACCGGCGCACAGATGGTCGGAAGGCCGGGAGTTGCACGGGCAATATTCGGAGAACTTGCCTCAAACAGTGTCAATATAATGATGATATCACAGGCCTCCTCCGAAGCCAACATATCACTCGTAGTGGACGATGAACATCTCGACATAGCAATATCAGCCCTTGGTTCTGTTAAAAAAGGCGGCTACATCAGAGAAGTCACATATGACCGTGACATATGCGCCGTTGCAGTTGTAGGCGTGGGCATGGCAGGCACACCTGGAATATCCGGCAGAATATTTACAGCACTTGGCAAAAACGAGATCAACCTGATGATGATCTCACAAGGCTCATCAGAAGTAAACATCTCATTCATTGTAAAGGAAGACGATGGAATAAAAGCTGTAAAAGTACTTCACGATGAATTTGAATTATCAGGAGAATGTGAGGAATGAACCCACTATTTGAGAAAAAGAGCCACACATACAGGGATGCCGGAGTTGACATCAACCTTGAGGCAGAAGGCGTATCGGCACTTGTGAAGATGCTCACCTACAGAAGGACAGGTGACTTTGGTATGTACAGCAATGTCGGCCATTTCGCAGGACTTGTTGAATTCGGAGAATATGTCCTTGCACTTGCGGTTGACGGAGTCGGTACAAAGATGCTTGTTGCTGACCGGATGAAAGACTGGTCCACACTGGGTATCGACTGTATTGCAATGAATGTAAACGACCTCTATGTGATGAACATTGAGCCAATTGCATTTGTTGATTATATCGCAACCGAAAGTGTGCAGACCGACAAGATGCGCCAGATAGGCGAGGGGCTAAACGAAGGCGCACGCCTCTCCAATATGAACCTCATAGGTGGCGAGACTGCAACCCTCAAAGGTCTCGTAAATGGCCTTGATCTTGCAGGCACATGCCTTGGTGTTCAGAAGAAGGATAAGATCATAGACGGCTCCGGAATTAAGGAAGATGACCTTATATTCGGCCTCCCATCAAGCGGAATTCACTCAAACGGCCTCACCCTTGCCAGAAATATAGTTGATTCATATGCAGGATATGACGAGAAGATGCCCTGGGGAAAGACACTTGGTGAAGAACTGCTGACACCGACAAGAATTTACAGCGAAGTCCTGAAGGTCACAGACGCAGCAGAAGTCCATGGCATGTGCCACATCACAGGCGGCGGACTCAGAAACCTGGAAAGGCTCGGAAAATTCGGCTTTGAGATTGAAAACCCGGTAAAACCCCAGCCGGTATATGACTGGATAGAAGAGGTTGGAAATGTGGAAAAGCATGAGATGTACCGCACATTCAACATGGGCATGGGATATGTATTCATAGCTCCGGAATCAGAGGAGAGTGAAATTCTCAGAACCGCCCCTGATGCCTCAGTAGTAGGAAGAATATCCTCATCACCGGGAATCCGCCTTGAAGGTGAGGAATTCCACTGATTGTCAGACAGATGAACAATTGTCATCCAACTGATATATATCCAAAAAGAGAACAACCCCTATATAAGGATGGGTATAAAACAAAATTACAATAATTATTTCAGGCTTTTTTTTCAGTTTACAGTTCTTGCAGCATCTGCACTGGTAATATTCACAGCCGGATGCTTAGGTGGTTCTGAAACAGACCACAGCTCTGCCGGCCCGCCACAGGGCACAACAGAAATAAAAATAGGTGTTCTTCTGCCCATATCCGGCGAAGAAATATTTGATTTTAAAACACCGGTGCAGATGGCAGTATCTGACATAAACAGCGCCGGCGGAATTGGCGGTACACCTGTGAAAGCTCTCTTTTTTGATACAGACGGAAAGGAGATCACAGAGATTGCAGAAGAGGCAGCCGGAGATCCGGATATAAACATCTTCATCGGCCCTTCATCAAGTGAAGAGGCATTAAAGGCAGCACCTGTATTTATTGAAAATAAAAAACTGCTGATCAGCCCTTCAGCTTCATCAATGGAAGTATCCGCACAGTTCACGGACTCCGGATATTTCAGAAGAACAGTCACCGGGGACCATGCACAGGCAGCAGTAATCTTTGAGATATTAAAAGAGAAGGGCGCAGAATCGGCATGCCTTATATATGAGGATTCAGCCTATGGCAGGACATTTGACGGATATGCACCCGAATATGCAGAATCTGTCAGAATAGAACTGATTAAAAGCATAACACTGACAAATGACAAAACCCAGGACTCAGACTTGGTTTACAGCATCGCAGCCCTGAATCCGGATTACATAATAGCCGCAGTCATGCCCGAAGAGGCTGTTATGATAAAGGAGAACCTGAATGATGCCGGATCAGATGCAGAACTCTTCCTGACAGACGGCGGAAGATCACCATATATAATTGAGAAACTTGGTATAAATGCGGAAGGAATCTGTGGCATATCACCCTCATATGACCCCACGACAGGATATTACATACCATATTCAATAAGAAATAAAGAACTTCCGGGAGTATTTTCGGCACAGACATATGACGCGGTAATGCTTGCAGCATATACAGCCGCGTGGAATATGACGCACCCGGAAGAGACATATGCAGAAGCCTTTGAAAGCGTGACAGCAACCTCAGGCATATACAAAGGCTGGGACAGCCAGGAAGCCGGAGAGTCGATCTCGTACATACTTTCAGGAGGTAAACCTGACGTATCAGGTGCTTCGGGCACACTTGACTTCAGAGACGGTATGATTGGGCCGGACAGTGGCTATTACGCCTGCTGGGTCATTGAAGAGGGGGATTTCAGGGAGAGAAAATATTATTCATCAGATAAGCAGTATCAGCCGCGCCTTCCGGGACTATCATATACCGGAATTCCGGCAGAAACAAGTGAAGAAAAAGGCACAGTCTGGATATTCTATCCCTCAGTGAAAGGTGACCGCTCTTTTGCAGATGCAGCATATACAGGACTCTCTTCTGCATATGAAGAGAACAGTTTCATCAAACGGGAGTTCTCACTGAATGACGCACCGAAAGTGAATGAAATATTTGCATCGGGCAGTTTTACAGAAAAACCAGACCTTGTGATAACCATAGGTTACGAGTTTGATGAATACACAGCAGACTGGGCAGAGAAGAACCCTGACATCAGGTTTATCGGAGTTGAGCAGAGCGGGAGCAATCTGAGCAATCATGCAGTCTGCACATTCATGCCATACGGAGGTTCATATCTTGCCGGAGTCCTTGCCGCAGAGATGACAGAGACGGAGAATATAGGGATAATTGCCGGAACTGATGCCGGAGTGATAAAACCGTTCACTGAAGGGTTTAAAGCAGGGGCATATGCCTATGATCCGGATGTCTATACATCGGTAAATTATGTATCTTCCGGATTTGAAGGTTTTTCAATGCCGGATAAAGCAGAAGAGGTTGCAGACCGGATGTATAACTCCGGGGTGGACGTTATAATCATGCTTGCCGGAAGTTCAAATACAGGCATCGTAAATTCGGCAATAAACCACGGAGGAGTTTATCTCATTGGCGAAGACGTTGATCAGTCGTATCTTGCACCAGGGGTGATAGCCGCTTCGGTTGTGAAAAATATAGAAGGATCTGTGAAAACCGGAATAAATGAAACACTTGCAGGAGATTTCAAATCAGGAAATATACTGTACTCAATGGAGAACAGCGGGACAGGACTTCTGACAAGTGATAAATTTACAGATAAGTATTCAGAACTTATGGAAAAATGGAGGAATGCAGCAGAGACAGAAGAGAGAAGATACACAGAAAGAATTTAATTTTGGAATATAAATGTCAGGTGCAGGGATTCAGACAATCCTGTACCAGACAGATGACCAGATCTCTTTTACAATTCTTTCTCCGGCATGCTTCTCAGGCTTAGCATCAATAATTTTCTTAATCAGAGGAGCTGAACCGCCGCCGCTATTATGAATGCCTGAAATTATATATTCACTAAGCGCAGGTTCACCACAGAGGACGACACTGTCCGGGATAAGTCCTGAATCACGGATAAAATCCTCATAACTCTCCCTGACCTTATCACCGTGCTTCTTTATGTCCTCCTCTCTCAGCCGCTCAAATCTCTTCTGAGACCAGCCACCCTTGCTGTGCTTCTCCTTAACTCCGGTCTCGATATACTTCCCGGATAAAAAACCCTCCTCAGATGCCAGACCAATAAAACTGCTGCCGGCATGGGCACACACAAATGAGATATCCCTGCGCCCTGACAGTGAATCCATGAGATGCCCTGCGCACTCTTCAGCAGGAATCCTGCCCGATATTCCGGAGACAGAGAAAGGCGGGATAACTGCAAAAAAGAAGAATGGATCATTTTCCGGTTCATAAAAGAAGAAAATACCAGTGTCAGAACGTACAGACTCTGACAGTTCCCTCATCCTCTCATCCAAAAAATCCTCTGTAAGGTCAGAAAGCCCGTCCGGTGGGAGATAACATGCCCTGACACTGTAATTTCCGGCAAGGAGGAGGATCTTTTCAGTAAACCCAAGGCTCTCCCTTCTGCTCAGAGTAAAACGGCTGTATGAAGGAGAATCATCAGCAGTACTCATATCCTTAAGTGCCGAAAGCTCATGCTCAAGCACCCGGACTTTTGTCTCAGCCCTATTGAGAGCCTCAGAGAGTTCCTGAATTTTTGCAGGGTCCTGAGCGGCCTTCTCCTCCCTTTTGGAGAGCCTGAGCCTCAGCTTTTCATTCTCCTTTCCAAGCCGGAAGATCTCTGAATTTAACGCCTCAAGCTCCCGTTTGTGATCCTTTCCAAGAAATTTGTCAAGCATATCTATCAGCCGGATATCGCATATATCCAATAAAAAAACAGCCAGGAGTTATCCTGACACAATCATGCACCGCACAGCATATAATCTATAATTCCGGAGAAAAACTCATCCAGGAGTCCTAATCCTCATGCTCATATGGTATGAAATCAGACTTCACGGCCCTGTCACTTACAATGCCGCTGTTTCCGCAACTGTCCTGAACGATGAGTGTAAAAGGTATTTCTCCGGCTCTGGCTTTTCTGAGGGTATCCAGCAGTTTTTCAGCGTTCTCCCTCTGCTCATCCTCTGCCCAGGTAAGAATCCCCTCAATAGTATTTTCAAACCTGTACAGAACTCCCTCTACATTTGTGATAAAACCTTCACACATTGGCCCCGGTTCAACAAGGATACCAAGTTCAGGAATTTCTATAGACCCGCCCGTACTTCTGATGACCCTTACACTGAGATCCTCTTCAGATTCAACTGAAAGAGTGTACCGTACAGGGTCAGTATCGCCCATAATCTGGACATCAACAGATTTAAAGCCGCAGTCACAGACAACAGAAGAGATCAGAATGTCCGGGAAATAAGGAATATTTTCAGTCTGGTATATATATTCTATATCTGACGAACAGTTCGGACAGGGTGCAACAATAACCCTCTTCAAATAATTATCCTCCAATCTTCTCGCGTGAAACTTTCACAGACATAGGCGTGAGTATGACATATTTCTGGTCACCAAGACCACAGATATCTCCATTCACATCCTGTGCAACATCACTGAGATCTTTCAGTACCCTCTCATATGTGATCTTGTCCATCTTAAGCCGCCCGATATCAACAATAACAATATTGCCGTTATATACTTCGTCCTTAATTCTTGGAGTGTCGCGGATTTCATTTATGGTTGCGATCTTGATATACATGGAAGCTGGTCCGCCTTCGCCTGTAGACTCAATTGAGGCAAGGTCGAGCTCCATGTAATCGGACTCCTCCGGCTGGTTGCCCCTTCTAAATAGAGAACCAAACTTTTTAGCCATAGCAAAGATTGTAGAATGAATTTTATTTATTATTATCCATTGTGTTCCCGGCCGGCATTAAAAAAAAGGGAGATCTCACATGAAATTATGCAAAAAATTCCAATGCAGCATTAAAACTCAAGATTCCAGAGGTCATCGCCGACATAATGAACATTTTTCCCCACCTTGCCCTTATCAGCCGCCTCCATCTCTGCGGCATCCATAAGCGCCTCGGCAATGGCAAGGGGCTTGCCGTGCGTGACCTCATATATCACAAATGGCATTCCCTTCTTAATATCATGGCTGACAGAGATTACTCCGGGGCGCATGAGATCAGCGCCGTTCACCATATAAGGGACTGCGCCGGAATCCACTACAACCTTCCTTTCAGGGAAGGAATTTTTAACAATGCCACGCAGGGTAGGAAATACCCACCCGTTAAGCTCCATAAGCCACGGATTTCTGTCAGTCAGATATAGTTCAAAATCAGCTGTTGTCTCAACAACCTCAATTCTGTCTTTCTTAAATATTGCAGAAGATTCTCCGATCTGCTCCTCAAGTTTTTTAAATATATCAGAAACTTTTGATTTCCGGAGACTATACCTCTTTTTCACTCCAATTTTGGCCATTCTTTATTCCTCACGAATATAACATCGGGCATATGCCTGTTTATTCTCTTGCGCTATATTTATGTATCTTCCACTCGCAATTATACTAATCCTCATCAAAGAGACAAGGGAATTTTATGACCAAAAGACCACTTGAAATTTTAGACAAGGCTCTTAACCAGAAGCCTGTCATCGTAAGCCTTAAGGGCGGAAGAGAAATCCGTGGAGTACTTCAGGGTTACGATGTACACATGAACCTTGTACTTGAGAATGCCGAGGAAGAGATAAACGGTGTGACAACAAAAGCTGGCACACTGATTGTACGCGGCGACAATGTAATTTACATCTCTCCTTCAGTCGAATAATTAAAAAAATCTGATGCTTTTGTTAATGGTGATTTAAGATGAGTAAGGGTACCCCTTCAAGAGGAAAAAGACAGACTCAGACACATATTGTCTGCAGAAGATGCGGTAAGTTATCGTACCACAAACGCCACAAGATATGTTCATCCTGTGGATTCGGAAAAACCAGCAGAATGCGCTCATACAACTGGGTAACCAAGAAGTCAAAGACTCCAACCCACTGAAACTATGTGCGGAATCGTTGGCATCACAGATGCCGGCGGAGTATCCTTCCCGATCTATTACGCTCTTTATGCCCTCCAACACAGAGGACAGGAGAGCGCGGGAATCACTACTTTTGACGGCATAAATCTGTATAAACACAAGGCACAGGGCCTTGTTGCAGAAGTATTCGATGCCGGAATCCTTGATGAACTCAAAGGAAATTCAGGTGTCGGGCACGTCCGCTATCCGACAACCGGGGCAAAGATCCCTGAGAACATTCAGCCTTTTTATTTCACATTTAAAAACAGAAAATTTGCCATTGCCCACAACGGGAATCTTACAAATACCCGGCAGTTAAAGGAAGAATACGAAAACCGCGGGCAGATATTCTGTACAACCACAGACACCGAGGTAATCGGGAATATTATTGCTGAAGAGCTGACGCATTCTTCATCCATAGAGGACGCTGTTTTAGCATGTATGAAAAGACTTGAGGGTTCTTATTCAGTTGCACTTCTTGTTGACGATACAGTATATGCATTCAGGGATCCACTTGGAATAAGGCCGCTCTGTTTTGGGAAGTTAAATGACGGATATATAGTCTGCTCAGAGTCAGTCGCAATAGATGCCCTGAACGGAAATTTTATCCGCGATGTCAAACCCGGCGAACTGATTAAAATTAACAGTGAGGGTATAACCTGCACACAGATTGCTGAATCATCAGAACATGCCCACTGCATATTTGAGTACATATATTTCGCACGTGCGGACTCTGTCATTGACGGGAAACTGGTATATGATGTCAGAAGAAGAATAGGCCAGTCACTGCACCTTGAAGCACCTGTACAGTCAGATATAATCTCCCCTGTACCTGACTCAGGCATTGCACACGCAACCGGATATTCCGAGAGTTCGGGCATACCATACAGAGAAGGTCTGATAAAGAACAGGTATATAGGCCGTACATTCATTATGCCTGATCAGAAAGCAAGGGAAAACGCCGTCAGAATAAAGCTCAACCCTGTTAAAGGTCACATAAAGAATAAATCAGTTGTTCTTGTGGATGACAGTATAGTCAGGGGAACAACGGCCAGAAGAATCATTGATATTGTCAGGGATGCAGGCGCAAAGGAGATCCACATGAGAGTAGGGTCCCCGCCAATCAAATCACCCTGCTACCTTGGAGTGGATATGGCAACAAGAGAAGAGCTCATAGCCAGTACAAGGAGCCAGGAAGAGGTTTGCAGACACATAGGGGCAACCTCACTGCATCACATATCAATAGAGTCCCTCATAAAGGCAACAGGACTTTCGCCAGATGATCTCTGCATAGGATGTCTTACAGGGACATATCCGATTAAAATCGGAGAAGAGAAATCCTGCCCGCGATGTGTTGCCTACAGATCAGGCACATATCAGAGCGCGCTAAAAGAATTTGATTGAATAACTTATCCTGAAATAAGTAATCCGGCGATAATGCGGACCCGGGTATAGGTCCGGAGATGCCGGATGATCAAATATCCAACTATTTTATAATACAGACCACAACAATATCAGATTGTATGCGCACCGGAAAAACGGCCTGTAAAGTATATAAATTTCCGGAGACTGACAGGGCAGTTCACCTGAAAACCATAATATCAGCAATTATGATTACAGTCATCATTCCGGCATTTTTAGTATCAGACTCTTCTGCAATAGAGTTCACCTTCTCCGGAGAACTCTCAGAGATCAGCTGTGGCAACAATCCGGTGCTGAATTATGACATCGAAGGGGATTATCTCGCCTTTACAGAATCAGATTCCGGCATAAACAGGCTCAGACTTTATGACTTCAGTAAAGAATCATTCACAGACATCACAGATTCGCGATATTCAGACTTCAGGCCCGAAATTTCGGTCGGGAAGGTTGCATTTCAGAACAGAACCCTGAACGGACCGGGGCAGATTTTTGTATATAATATTCAGAACGGTACAGCAAAAGCCGCAGATCCGCATCTATCCAGCCAGGGAGATGCAGGAATATCCGGAAACCTTCTTGTCTGGCTTGACGGCCGTTTAAACGGCTACACCAATATATTCATAAAAATGTCACCGGATGAGGCAGGAATTCCTCTGCGGATCTCCGGAACATCAGATAAGCATTCCCCCAAAATAGACAGCGATTATGTTTACTGGACCGAAGCAGGTGACCTTCACAGGAAATCCTTCAAAACCGGAGATGAAGTAATCCTCATAAGAGATTTTCCGGACAGTTTTGAAGTTTACCGGGGAAAAGTGGTCTTTAACGGAAGAGGAGATAAGGAAGGTGCTGTTGTAATGTATGACACTGACAACGGTGAGACGACAGTTCTCAGTTCAGGAGATGGATTCTGCAGAAACCCGGACATCTCAGGGGATTATGTGGTGTATGAATGCTATGGGGACAGAGGAACGGCAATAAGGCTCTATGACTTAAGGACGGAGAACGGAGGCATCCTTTCAGAACCAAAAACAGGTGTTTCAGACCCGAAGGTCTCAGAAAACCGGATTGTCTGGAGAGAGAAAGACAGCAGCAGTCACTGCATTGTAATATGCAGGCTTGATGCTAAGACCCTGCCGCTTGCAGGATTTGAGGCGGAACCGCTGTCGGGAACAGCACCACTTGAAGTTACGTTTACAGGAAGGGCCATTGTAAGCGCATCATCGGGAACAGCATACCTGTGGGATTTCGGAGATGGCGAATACTCAGAATCCTCATCTCCGGTACACACCTACAGTGAACCCGGAATATATGACGTATCACTTACAGTTGAGAATGAACTTGGGAGCTTTACGGCAGAGAGGAAGAAAATCATCTCCGTAGAAGAAGTCCCGGAAGCTGATTTTTCGGCATTCAACCGGGAAGGTGCCGCGCCGCTGAATGTTCAGTTCAGGGATATGTCATCCGGAAAGATAAGCGAGAGAGTATGGGACTTTGGTGACGGGAGCAGATCATACAACAAAAACCCGGTGCATGTCTATACCAGGCCAGGAATTTATTCAGTAAATCTCACTGTCTCAAACGAATTCGGAGAGGTTTCAGAGAATAAAACCGGATATATAACAGCAGAAAACAGCGTTTATGCAGATTTCTCCTGCCACTATCCGGAGAACAATTCTGAGAGGCTTACCATTCAGTTTGCCGATGAGTCAGATGGCTACACAGATTCATGGTTATGGTATTTCGGCGACGGAGAATATTCGGATGAGCAGAACCCGCTGCACACTTTTGAAGAGCCGGGAATATATGACATCACACTTGAGGCCGGGAACGGCTTCGCATCCGATATTAAAACCATAATGTCTGTTCCTGCCGGAAAAACAGGGGATGAGATCACAAAAATATACATAAATCCTGTATCAGCCGGATTAAAGCCGGGAGAGAGCGTGGTGTTTGAGGCAGGTGCGACCGATACAAAAGGCAGATACTTCCCGGTTGAGCCGGAATGGACAGTATCAGACGGTCAGAAAGGAAAAATATCGTCAGACGGCCTGTTCACTGCCATATCACCCGGAAGTATCCGTGTTATCGCCGGGTACCAGAATATTACAGGATATGCAGGGGTTTTAATCAGTGAAAGCGGCAATGAGAAGATGGAAGAGATGCTATCCGGAATCACAGCAATCCCTGAGACAGAAAAAACTCCGGATTTCATAAGCAGCGCCGGCAATCCGGCTAACGGACTTAAAGATCTCCTATGAAAAACTTCTATTTTTTATCCATAATCTGTGAACCCGCAGGCTCATGTATGACTATTCTGAAGGGATAAAACCACATATTTCAGGTAGAAATACCCGAAATGTGATAAAAACCTGTTTTTTTAGAGAACTGCAACATATGATAATACCCGGAGAGGGCATTAGCTACTGTAAAAAAATATTCAGAATAAAAGAACTGATAGCGAAGAATGGATTTGAACCATTGGTCTTCGGGTTATGAGCCCGACGGGATTTCCTGACTACCCCACCTCGCTCCACTGTGCTATATTACATTCACCTGCAAAGGGATAAACCTTCACCATCATAAGCAGCAAAAATCCGAAAGAGACAAATCAAAAAATGCGGAGATAAGAGCACAAACTGAAGAGATAACAGGAAAGTAACACCATAAAGGAGATAAAATTAATTCTGACCTCAGAAATGACGCGGAAGTTGTGATTACAGAAAATATTCCGGATGACCCAATCAGATGATAATACAGCATTCCGGGAGATTCTGAATGAAGGAAAGATACAGAGAGTGCATATGCTAAAGGAAAATATTTCACAAAAAGAAGAACATTAATAGCGAGGAATGGATTTGAACCATTGGTCTTCGGGTTATGAGCCCGACGGGATTTCCTGACTACCCCACCTCGCTCTGCGAGTGCTATATTATGTTTACCGGAGATGGGATATAACTTTCTATTTCAGATATAAATCCCGGAACGGAATATGCCCGAAGTATTGCTGAAACAAACGGTTCTGAAAAATAATCTCAGAAATCCGGAATATATTAAAGGATATGAGTCTGAACACTCTTCATGGATGAGAAGGAAGGGTTTGATGATGACCTTGAGATGATAAGGCAGAAGAGGCTTAAGGAGATGCAGAAGACAATTGAGAGAAGATCTGCCTGCACCAGTCAGGGAATTACAGAGATTAACGAACTCAGCCTTGATGACTTTATTGCTGCAAACAGGCATGCAGTTATAGATCTCTGGGCTGAATGGTGCGGCCCGTGCAAAAAGATAGCGCCGGCAATGGAAGAACTGGCAGCAGAATTCTGCGGGGAAGTCGCCTTTGGCAAATGCAATACCGATGAAAATCAGCCAATCGCAATGCGCTTTCAGATCTCTGCAATTCCGACACTTCTATTCTTCTCAGGGGGCCAGATAGCAGACAGGCTTACAGGCGCATATCCAAAGGAGAATATCAGGAAGAGAATAAAGTCCACCTTTCAGATCTGAAAAATAAAGACAATAACGGTGAAAAATAACAGAGCATTAAAAGATAATCCTAAAAATAGAGACAGGGAAAATAATTTTAAAACAGAGATCAGACCCTGAATCGTTCACTAAAGTTCATTTTTGCTGCCATGATAAAATCATTCCTTGTGATCCCGCCACTTTCATAGGTGTACCAGGCAATTACAAGATTTTTACGGTTATAAATCATAACATCCGGAAAATGACCCTCGCGCTTTGAGAGATCATTCAGATCAGCAAGAAAGTCAAGACATCCCTCAAATGATTTGAGATCAAACTTCCGGACAAGTTTTCTCTCGGAAATTTCCCATCCGGGCACCCGGTCAATATAATCAAGAATATCCCGTCGGGCAAGCGGGGAGATTCTGGAAGGTTCAGGGTCGCATCTCTGCTTATGAAGATCCATTGTATTATTCTATACGGTGTTATAAGAAAAATATAATCCTGAGAGACGCACAGGAGATGCAGTAAAAACCGAACCAAATCATGGAGAACACATGAGAAATAAGAGTTGATATCAGGCCCATTACAGCACATCAGCCACCCAACAGGAAAAAAACAACCGGTTAACATTTATTTTTTTAAAAAAATGAACTGTTTGTGAATAACGACAATTCTTATTAATTAATCATGTAAAATTACTTAGGGATTTTTTTGAGAGAACTCAGGATACACGGAAGAGGAGGACAGGGCTCAGTGACGGCTGCCGAGCTGATAGCTACAGCAGCATTCAAGAGCAAAGTCTATTCACAGGCATTCCCTGCATTCGGCGTAGAGAGAAGAGGAGCGCCGGTGCAGGCATTTGTCAGGTTTGATGACAATAAAATCAGGCTCAGAAGCCAGGTCTATGAACCTGATTACGTTATTGTACAGGACAGCACTCTGATCAAAGACGTTGATGTCTTCAGTGGCCTTAAATCCGGCGGAATTGCGCTGATTAACACTGAAAAGGAGATCGAAGCAGAAATTCCTGAAGGTGTAAGGCTTATAAAAATAGATGCAACATCAATCGCGCTTGAAATACTTGGCCTTCCAATCGCAAATACAACCCTTATGGGCGCATTTGCAGCAGCTACAGGAGAGATCGAGATTGAGGCGCTTGAGGAGGCCTTAAAGGAGAGATTCCCCGGAGCACTCGGTGAAAAGAATATTATGGCCGCAAAGAAGGCCTTTGAACTAATAAAGGGAGAGGCACAATAATGGCACTTTCAGTCGGATGCACATCAAGACCGGGAAAGGCAAGAGACAATAAGACCGGATCGTGGCGCGTGTTCAAACCGGAGATTGACTCAGATAAATGCAACAAGTGCGGCACATGCACGATGATCTGCCCGGAAGTCTGCATTGAAGAGAGCAAAGAAGGCTATCCTGAGGTTGATTATGACTTCTGCAAAGAGTGTGGCATGTGCGCCGAGGAATGCCCAAAGGATGCAATTGAGATGAAACAGGAGGAGAAATAACAATGCTTCAGATAATGGAAGGATCACATGCCGTAGCAGAGGCAGTCAGGCTTTCCAGACCGGAAGTTGTATCGGCATACCCAATCACACCGCAGACACATATCGTCGAGAGGCTTGCAGAGATGGTTGCTGACGGCGATCTTGATGCAGAGTATATCTGTGTTGAGAGTGAGTTCTCAGCACTCTCCTCATGCCTTGGTGCGGCATGTGCCGGGTCAAGAGTATATTCAGCCACAACATCACAGGGACTCGCCTTTATGGCAGAGGTTGTCTTCAATGTCGCAGGCATGCGCCAGCCTGTTGTAATGACAATTGCAAACCGTGCACTCGGTGCTCCGTTAAACATCTGGAATGACCACCAGGACTCACTCTTCCTCCGGGATTCCGGATGGATGCAGATGTATGCAGAGGATGCACAGGAGTCAATGGATCTTCACTTCCTTGCATACAAGGCGGCTGAGAACTATGATGTTCTCCTTCCGGCAATGGTCTGCTTTGACGGGTTTATCCTCACACATACCTATGAACCGGTTGACATCCCCACACAGGAAGAGGTTGACAGTTTCCTGCCTGCATTTAAACCGTACCAGAGGCTTGATGCAAAGGATCCGATCTCATTTGGTATGTATGCAACGCCTGACTACTATCAGGAGTTCAGGTATGAGATTCATGCTGCAATGATCAAAGCAAAGAAAGTCTTAAGAGAGGTCGGTCAGGAATTCTCAGAGACCTTCGGGCGCGACTATTCAGAGCTTGTGGAAGGCTACCGCCTTGATGATGCAGATGTTGCAATAGTTGCAATCGGATCTATATGCGGTACAATAAAGGATGCTGTTGATGAGATGAGAGAGGCAGGACGTAAGGTTGGCCTCTTAAAGATACGCTCATTCAGACCTTTCCCGTATGAAGAGGTCAGAACAGCACTCTCAGGAGTCTCAAAGGTTGCAGTCCTTGAGAAGAATATCTCAATCGGTTCCAGAATGCTTGGCGCAGTAGGCCTTGAGGTCAAGGATGCCGTAGGTAAGCAGGGTGCTGATGTCTATTCGTATGTCGGCGGACTCGGAGGAAGGGACATCAGAAAGAGAGATATTCAGAAACTTGCAGACTGGGCAGAGCAGGGCAGAAATGACTGCTTCTTCGGCCTTAGAGAGGAGTTGCTTTAAAATGACGGGAGAAGAGAAAGAGTACTTTGACGCAGGACACAGGGCATGCGGAGGATGCGGCCCGGCACTTGCGGCAAGGCTGATTACAAAAGCCGCAGGTGAGAATACAATCGTTGTTGCATCAACCGGATGTATGGAAGTATTCTCAACACCTTACCCCGAAACGGCATGGAAAACCCCGTGGGTTCACTCACTCTTTCAGAATGCAGCAGCTGTTGCATCCGGAGTTGAGGCCTCGATTAAGAAGCAGGGGCGGAGTGAGAAGGTTGTTGTCATTGCAGGTGACGGCGCAACCTTTGATATCGGAATCCTGTGTATAAGCGGTCTCTTCGAGAGAGGGCATGATGTGACATACATCTGCTACGACAATGAGGCGTATATGAACACCGGAATTCAGCGTTCAGGTGCAACACCATATGATGCCGATACGACCACAAGTCCGGCAGGGAAACTTTCAACCGGAAACAAGAGGCCCAAAAAAGATATTCCGGCAATACTTGCAGCACACGGATCACCTTATGTGGCAACGGCCTCTGTGGCATACCCGGCTGACCTTATGAAGAAGGTCAAAAAGGCCATCAATACCGAAGGTCCGTGTTATATTCAGGTTCACACACCCTGCTGCACAGGCTGGGGATTTGACGGTGCCAAAACAATGGATATCGGGAAGATGGCGATCAACTCCGGACTCTGGGTTAACTTCGAGATGGAGGACGGTGTCGTTACAAAGGCAAAGAAGGTTAAAAGAGAGCCTGTCGATGCCTACTTAAAATCCCAGAAGAGATTCCGCCACCTTTACAGGCCGGCTGAAAACACAGAGGAGATAGCAAAGATTCAGGCTATCGCTGACAATAATGCAGAAAAATACGGCATTGACATCAAGATGCCGGATAAAAACTAAACCCGCAATATCTTTTTTTCCTGCCCAATCCTAACTATTCCAGTACAGAATAGGCGAGGCACTAATTTGAAAATAACATACCTGAAATTAATGATTATAGCAATGGCAGGGATACTGATTATCGCTGCACAGCCGGTCTCTGCCGGAGATATGAACAAGATAGAGTACTACAATCTTGCAGTAGACTATGCAAATGAAGGGAATTTTGACGAGGCACTTTCTGCGGCTGACAGCGCCATTGCAATAGACGAAAATTTCACTCTTGCATATACTACAAAGGCCGGAGTCCTGAATGCAATGGGCAGGTATGATGAAGCTCTGGAGTCTGCCAAAAAGGCGACTGAAATCAGGCCCGATCAGCCTGAAGGCTGGGTTAATATGGCATCCTCTCTGATAGGGCTTGAGAGGTATGAAGAGGCTGTAGAGGCATCTGACATGGCAATTGAGACAGATCCTGAGTGCATTGAAGGGTACATAACAAAGGGAACAGCCCTTGGTGAACTTGGCCGCTATGACGAAGAGATTGCCGTATCGGAAAAGGCACTTGAGATCTCACCCGGAGACAGCCGTGCAGTTGCCAACAAAAGATATGCAGAGGATATGGCTGAAGGCGGGAATAATTCTGAAAAATCGCCCCTGCCACTGCCCTTTGTTATAACCGGAGTAATCACTGCGGGCATTCTGTATTATCACAGCAAAAAATAAAGACCGGGATTTTTCCCAGGAAAGAAATATAAGAATTTCACTCTTTTTTCAGGATATTTACAGCGATAAATACAGCCAAAATTCCGGATATAACTGTTAACATACTTAACGGAGTCTGCGGAAGATCTGCCGGACCTTTTGACGTAGCTGTTACAGCCGGAGTCACAACCGGAGTTTCGGTTACAACAGGAGCTGGTGTTTCTGTCTCAGTTACAACAGCTGTCGGTGCAGTTGTGGGGGCAGTTGTAGCAGGCACAGGTGTCTCTGTTGCTGTTGTCTCTTCCGGAGTCGGCGTGGATGTTGGTGCTGCAGCAGCCGCAAGTGACGGGATCGGACTGGTTACTGTCTCACCTGTAATTGATCCAAGATTGTCCTTCATGCCATTGACATTGCATTCCGCCCAGACTTTGTAACTGCCCATCTTATAGGCGTCATTGCCCGTATCCCATACACACGCAGGGGTTCCGGACGGCAGGTAAAACATGGACGATGTCGGGTGGATATTAACTATGCTTACAATGCTTCCGGTGCAGTCGTACAGTGCCGTCAGGGTTGCACCGACCCCATCCTGAAACTTTATATCAACGCCGTCATCACCGGCAGCAACACCGCTTCTGGTAAATATCGGATTGAGGTTTGAATCAATTCTGAAGTCAAGGCCTTCACCCTTCACAACCTTGCCATTGGTAAGGTCAAAGGAGTCTCCGGGCCTGACAGCATAGAGTTTAATTCCTATTGCCGGGGAATTGACATAAAAAGCAACATGCCCGTTCTTTGAGCCGTTAGGATAGGAGTACCAGGCCGACTGTTTATCACCAAATGTATTGGGATCGACATAAAAGCTGCTTTTGTCAGGAGTTATCATATATGACGGTGCAGATGTCGCAGGGTTTGCTCCTGAGCCAAAGTACGCAAGCTGGTTATCTGTTACGCCGCCTGAACTGTAAAATACTGACGGGGTAAGCGTCAGGCCCTCCTCGCCGAGAAATACGGTATCCCCCTGGCCGATATTTGTCAGCACAGCAGATGCCGGTGCTATGAACAATAAGAACAGGATAAGTCCTGTTATAGTAATTAATCCGGATTTTTTCATCTGAATTCCTCTCTTTTTTCTGATATTTTAATTCCTCCTTAAACGGATATAGCTTTTACTCCGGAATTCTACACCGGGATCTAATCAGATCTTAATTCAGGAAGCAGGAAAGATTAATCAGTCTGCCGTAAGAAGAACATTACTGACTGGATAATAACATTCAGGATTCCGGGCATAAACAGTCATCACAGCTGATGCACCAATTTTCCGGATTATACAGATTATTTAAAATGGAGAATCATTATGGGACTCAAACATCCGAAAGGGCCACAAAAAGAGATTAAAGATCTGAAAATTGATCCTATTTTCGTACAGGAAGGCAATGAAACAATCCCGCGTGACAGGCTTGGACAGAATGAGACAGATCCGGATCTGGCATACCAGATTGTCCATGACGAACTGATGCTGGACGGAAATGCAAGGCTTAACATGGCAACCTTTGTCGGTACATGGATGGAACCTCAGGCGCAGAAACTTGCAGCCGAGACATTTGACAAGAATATGATCGACAAGGACGAGTACCCGCAGACTGCCGATCTGGAGATGAGGTGTGTCAGCATTTTAAGCCACCTGTGGAATGCTCCGGATGTGGATAAGGCCACCGGATGTTCGACTACAGGGTCAAGTGAGGCTGCGATGCTTGCCGGACTTGCACTCAAGAGGAGATGGCAGCATAAGCAAAAGGCGGAAGGAAAGCCGGCAGACAGGCCAAATATCGTTATGGGCATCAATGTGCAGATCTGCTGGGAGAAATTTGCCAATTACTGGGATGTTGAGATGCGTCTTGTCCCGATGGAAGGAGACCGCTTCCATATCTCTGCCGAAGAGGCGGTAAAGCTCTGTGATGAAAATACAATTGCAGTGGTGGCAATACTTGGATCTACATTTGACGGCTCTTATGAACCAGTACAGGATATCTGCACAGCCCTTGACAGATTCGAGGAAAAGACAGGAATCAACGTCCCTGTACATGTTGATGCAGCTTCCGGAGGTATGATTGCACCATTCCTTGACAGGGATCTCGTCTGGGATTTCAGGCTGCCAAGGGTTGCATCCATCAACACTTCCGGGCATAAATATGGCCTTGTCTATCCCGGTGTCGGGTGGATTATATGGCGTGATGCAGGAGCTCTCCCGGAGGACCTGATATTTTATGTCAACTACCTCGGATCAAACATGCCCACATTTGCCCTGAATTTCTCAAGACCTGGTTCACAGATTGTGCTTCAGTACTATAATTTCCTGCGGCTTGGCATGGAGGGCTATACGAAGGTTCAGCAGTATTCACGCGATATTGCCATGCACCTCGCCTCTGAAATTGAAAACTTAGGCCCTTTTGAACTGATTACAAGAGGAGATGAACTGCCGGTCTTTGCCTTTAAGTTAAAGGACGGGATTGACAATTTCACGGTCTTTGATGTCTCAAACAGAATGAGGGAGAGAGGATGGCTCATTCCGGCATACACATTCCCAAAAAACCGTGAAGATCTGGCAGCACTCAGAATTGTCATCAGGAGGGGCTTCTCCTTTGACCTTGCGGATATGCTGCTTGCAGATCTTAAAAGACAGCTCCCGCTTCTGGAGAAACAGCCGGAGCCGGTTCACGATAAGGATTCAGGAACGGGATTTCATCACTGAAGCTTAATTCAGAACCATTCCGGAGGAGGAAAATAATACCTCACCGGAATGTTGGCTGCCAGAGCAGGGTAAAGTGGACTTAACTTTCAAAATCAGGATTTCCCCTCCCCCTTCACCCGCAGCATAAGAAAAAGACTGTTGCTAAAGTAACAGCAATAATAATATCCGGGAGATAATTCTATATCATGTCCTGGCATGAAAAACTCCCACTATCAACAATAATCGTGGTAATAATTGCAGCAGGCGTTCTTCTTGCGGCACAGTATATTTTTCCTCCTGCGATGGGTGAAGGGGAGAAGGCCATAATAAACGACCTTGACTATCTGAAAAATAATATTAAGACAATCCTCGACTCCATATCAGGTGATCTTGAATCCGCCTCCGGGGAACTGTCAGCAGGTGATTCATTGTCATCACCGGAAGTTCAGGTGGTCCTTGACGGACTGTGGAACAGATCAGAGTATGCACTTTCATATGCCACAGTAAATCCGGATGGTACAATTACAGCCGTTGCACCGGAGATCTATTCCGGATCTGTCGGAATTGATATTACAGGAAGCGAACCCGGAGATACCATAGTCGGTTCAGAAGAACCCCTCTTATCTGATGCATTCATTGCAAAGGAGGGTTTTACCGGAATTGAGATTGCATGGCCGGTATTATCCTCCGATGGTGAATACAGAGGCAGTGTTCTCGCAATGGCAGACCCTTCGGAATTTCTTGCTGAGATAATCGGCCCGATTGAACATGAAAAAGAGATTACGGTTACAGTAATGCAGCCTGACGGATTTATTCTCTATGACAGGGACAGTGGTCAGGTTGGCAAAAATCTCTTTGTGGATGAACCGTTCACGAGGTTTAAAAACCTGATGATGCTTGGCAAGACAATCGCAGCAAATGATGACGGAAGCGGGGCATATACATTCTACAAATCTCCGGATAACACAGGTCAGCTCACAAAAAAACTGGCATACTGGAACACTCTCAAATATTTAGGCAAGGAGTGGAGGATTATAATCTTTAAGGATGCAATTCAGGGTTAATCCCTCAAATATTTCCGGTCAAAGTTCCCGCCGGAGAAATCCTCAAGGTCAAGTGTGGTGTAGAGATAACCGGCTTTCTGGAATTCTTCGGTTATTTCGTCCCGGAATTCCAGTATATTTATCATTTCATCGCCGGAAACTTCAATTCTTGCAATATCGCCGTGATCCCTCACCCTGAAATATTCAAAACCAAGACTTTTCAGGCAGTCCTCGGTTTTTTCAATCCTTCCAATCTTCTCTTCCGTAATTTCAGTGTCGTACGGTATTCTTGTTGCCAGGCATGGAGATGGCGGTTTATTAGCATTAGAGAGGCCAAGGTCTTTAGCATATTTTATGATACTTTGCTTTGTAATCCCGCATTCAGCATAAGGGTGCAGAATGCCCATCTCACATCCGGCGGTGTAACCCGGACGGTAGCCTTCAGTCTCACTGGCGTTTGTGCCGTCTGCAACATGATTAAAACCGGAACCTGCTGCATGGTTCAGAAGAATTTCAGATAATGCCTTCTTGCAGAAGTAGCACCGTTCTCTGCTGTTTTTGCAGACATCCGGATTATTCAGGAGATCAATGCTGACTGTTTCCAGTGGAAGCCCCAGTTCTTCCGCTGTATTTATGGCAGAAAGATATTCACTCTCAGGCATAAATGATGTCTTTACAAGGCAGCATGACATTTTATCTCCTAAAACTTCCCTTGCAATTACTGCCAGAAGAGTGCTGTCAATCCCGCCGGAGTATGAGACCAGAAGGCTTCCGGATTTTCTTATTTTTTCCTCAAGGCATTCTTCTATGCCGTTTTTTCTCAAAATCATATAAACACCAAAAATGCAGAGTGAAAATCCCGGTTATAAATTCCATATGAAATGCCCATAACTTTCGATAATCTAAATACCCCTTTGAGCAGATTCAATATATAGTTGTGTACCGGAAATATGCAGCCGTTACAGAGAGCATCTGCTATAAACATAATGGCTGCGAAACCACATATATTTCCGGGATTGCGACACTTAAAGGTGATGAATATGAATTTTGAGAGATACAAAAGGCAGATTCTCCTCTTCGGTGAGGAGGCGCAGGAGAAGCTCTCCCATTCAAAGGCATTTATCGCAGGGGCAGGCGGGCTTGGAAGTCCGGTTGCGACATATCTCACAATTGCCGGTGTAGGAGAAGTAATAATATCCGACTGCGACTCTGTTGATCTCTCAAACCTTAACAGGCAGTTCCTTCACCATGATAAAGACATCGGCAGAAGAAAAACTAAATCTGCGGCAGAGAAGCTCTCCTCAATGAATCCGGATGTTCTCGTCCGCGGCATTGACATGAAAATAACTGAGGAGAATGTCTCCGGATTTGTTGAAGGCTGTGATATAATTGTTGACTGTCTTGACAACTTTGAGACAAGGCAGGTCCTGAACAGGGCAGCAGTAAACCTGAATATTCCACTGATACACGGCGGAATTTCAGGATGGTCAGGTCAGGCAACAACCGTAATACCCCATAAGACAGCATGCCTATCCTGCCTCTACCCGGCATCGGGGAAGACAGAAATATTTCCTGTTGTCGGCCCGACTGCCGGTGTTATAGGAACCATTCAGGCGGGTGAGGCGATAAGGGTCCTTACCGGGGAAAAAGGCGGACTTGAGGATGTTCTTATGCTCTGGGACGGAAGATACTGCACTGCCGAGAGGATTGAGATCAGCCGTGCTCCAAACTGTCCTGTATGCGGCAATAAGGAATTCATTCCGGATATATAGATAAAATGGCAGTAAAAAAGATTCCGGCAGTAAAATCATAAAATATTCAGGGATGAGGTAAAATAATAGGTAAAGGAGATTTTTGAGGATGAAAGTGGAATTTCAGGCATTTGCAAGATATAAGGATGTTTTCGGCCCCGGAGGAGAGGTAAAACTTCCGGAAGGGACCACAATAAAAGGGGCTTTACTCATTTTTGCGGAAGAGAAGAAGAGCAGGGAGACGCTCTTTTATGGTGATGAACTACGTGATGATGTATTAATAATGCTGAACCGTCAGAGGGTGGACGCTGAATCTGCGGATGGGATAATTCCGGAAGACGGGGATAAGATAATTATCTACCCGCCGGTATCAGGAGGATGAAATATGGGCAGAATTGAGATCACAAAGGAGGATATTGACATTGCAGCACTCTTTAAGGAGGCTGCAAATCCTCTTGCAGGCGGGTTTGTAATCTTTGTCGGAACTGTCAGGGATGACGGCATTGAGGCGATAGACTTCGAGTCCTTTGATGAGGTGGCAGTTTCGGATATGAATAAAATTGCCGCTGAGGCAGAGGAGAAGTATTCTCTACTATCCATTGACATCATCCACAGAAACGGACTGTTAGCTGTCGGAGAGACGATACTTGTAATTCAGGTCTCGGCAGCACACAGGCATGAGGCATTTGAAGGGTGCAGTTTCATTCTTGAGGAAATAAAGAGATTTGTGCCGATATGGAAGAAGGACATCAAAACCGGAGGAGGAGAGGAGTGGCATCACTGAAACTTAATTCATGCAAAAAGAAGTACTGCGGCGGCACACACAGGACAAAATCACCTGAGGAGACACTGGAGATCGTTGAGCCGCTTGCGAAATCCTGTGGCATTACAAGGGTTGCAGACATTACAAAACTTGACAGGCTTGGAATTCCGGTCTATTCCTGTATGAGGCCCGGTGCAGCCGAGGGTGCAATTTCGGTGTACAACGGAAAAGGGGCAACCCATACAGCCGCAAAGGTCTCTGCGATTATGGAGGGCATTGAGAGATATTCTGCGGAGCTGAACGGTCGTGATCTTATTACGGAGAAGTTTTCTTCTCTTGGTGAGGGAGAAGCTCTCAATCCGGCAGATCTGATTCTTCCCCGTGGAATTGACCCCGATTCACCAATCCCGTGGACAACCGGATATGACATAATAAGTGATGAAGAGGTTTTAGTCCCTGCACATGCGGTATTTCACCCTGTGCCGCACGGAAGTGTGAGGTTTTTCAGGACCGGGACTAATGGTATCGCATCCGGAAATGCGACTGAAGAGGCGGTCTTCCATGCCCTATGTGAGATTATCGAGAGGGATGCCTGGTCGGTTGTTGAGGCATCGGGAAATGCCGGGCCGGTCATTGAAAACTTCAGACATGAGATTCTTGACGGTATGGTCTCTAAATTTGCGGAGAACGATGTTGATATAATTCTGAGGGATATCACAAGTGATCTTGGTGTTCCAACCGTTGCTGCAGTTGCTGACGATGTTAAGCTTAAAGATCCGGCACTTCTCTGCATAGGCATGGGAACGCATCTCTCTCCGGCGGTTGCCGCAATGAGGGCTGTTACCGAGGTTGCACAGAGCCGTGCAACCCAGATTCACGGTGCAAGGGAGAACGCAACGGAAGCTTCATTCAGGATAAATCTTGGCTATGAGAGGACAAAGAGGCTTAATAAGAAGTGGTTTGATCTCTCTGAGGTCTCTGATTTTACATCCGCACATACCTTTGAGTCTGATGACTTCCGGACAGATATTAACTATCTCTCTGATAAACTTCAGAGTGCCGGATTTGAGAGAATAATTGTCTCTGACCTGACAATGGATGAGACCGGCATACCTGTTGTCAGGGTAATCGTACCCGGACTTGAGGTATTTGCAATGGACAATGAGAGATATGGAAAGAGGTGCAATGAAGCCAGACGCAGTCGTGTTTCTAGGGCCAAGTCTGCCGCTAAGTGAGGCAGAACAGATTCTGCCCGGCCCTTCTGCGGAATACCGTCCCCCCGTAAAACGTGGTGATCTTGAGGCAGTAATGGCAGAGAAGCCAAAAATAGTCTGCATAATAGACGGCCTCTTCTTTCAGGACTGCTCTGTAGGCCATCGTGAGGTATTAAAGCTGTTAAATTCCGGAATAAAAGTTTATGGTGCGTCCTCTATGGGTGCCCTTCGTGCATGTGAGCTTGAGGATTTCGGGATGACAGGCATCGGCAGGGTATTTGAGATGTACAGGGACGGTGTTGTTGAGTCTGATGATGAGGTTGCACTTGCCTGTGACCCATTTACCGGAGAGTCCATCTCGGATGCCCTGATCGATATAAGAATCAATCTTGAGAGGGCTGTTGATGAAGGAGTCATAACTCCGGATGAGAGCACCATCATCCTGAAGACAGCCTCTGACATCTATTATCCGGAGAGGACATACAGAAAAATAATTAAGGCTGCATCGGAAAGCATCGGAGAAGCATCAGCCGGAAATTTCATGGAGTTCATCGGGAAAGTCCCCTATTCACAGAAGAGGGAGGATGCAAAGGCACTGCTCTCTCTTATTGCCGGAAAGATGCGGGAATAAAATAAAAATATTCACCGGAGTTTCAGGCTGATCTCTTTTTTGTTCTAAAACTGATCCACATCCAGATATCCGGATTTAACCGCACCATGCCAGATTTCCAGAAATTCCGGCGAGAATACATCCAGCGCCTGTATGATATTATAGGCAAAATCTACAAAACCTAAGGGGTTTGCCGTGATGATGCCTCCGTCGCTTACACTCGGCACGGCCTCGTACAGGTGCTCTCCACGGTAATCCGGGGCATGCTCTTTCAGCCACTCCTGCCCGCAGCTTGTGTGCCTGACAGTATCGAGAAATCCATGTCTTGCAAGAAACAGTGTTCCGCCGCATATCGCCGCCACCGGGATATTATTATTGATACAGTTCCGGATGAGCGGGACCAGCTGAGCAGGGTCATCATGTTCGTAATGCGATGAACCGGGAAGAATGACCATCGCCGCTTCGGTGAGATCGACAGCATCGACATCACAATCCGGAAGTATGGTAACCCCGCCGGAGGTTTTAACCGGATCTCTGGTAAGTCCGAATGTGACGATATTATAGCTCATTTTCTTAGGAAGGTCAGTATTGAGATTGGATATCATTGCTATAGCAAGTGAGGCTTCCCAGTCAGCGAGGTCCGGGCATACATAGAGATATACATTTTTGTCCATTTCATCACCGATTTTCTGAGAATAATATGTGACTGTTCTCATTAAAAAAGAATGGAGATATGCGGAACCGACAGCCGGGACGGTTCAAAGCATAATGTCTGAAACCATGCCGGATAAATTGTGCTTCAGGGTCGACTATACCGTTATTCACTGAATTCAGCAATTCACATCATCCGGAATTTCACTTTAGCCAGGTAATCTCCGGTGGGTTCTTAACAGGAGTATCAGGTTCTTCTACTTTCACAGATTTCCAATTAGAACATGATAAATCATAAATATCATGCCACAGCACAATATTACAATAAAACACTATAATGCAACATTATCATATTATTAGTTGATATTTGGAGAGAGAGAGAGACAAAAGATGAGTAAAAGATTATTTGCAGCTCTAACCGGAGATTTAACTGACTATTCAAAACTGGAAGAAGAAGACAGAATCAACTATGTGAATTGCCTGCGGGAAATCCTAAGCATTTTGAAAGAGAGAGGACTTATTTATCAAATCTTCCGGGGAGATAGTTTTCAGGCGGTTCTGCCTTCACCAGGAGATGCCCTTAGTACTGCATTGATCATCAGAGCCTATATCATTTCCCGCAAATTTGATTCCAAAAGTAAGATCAGACCTGATGTAAGGATCGCCATTGGTGTAGGGGACATAGATCACTATAATGAAGAAAATATTAGCAGTTCCGATGGCGAAGCATTCAGAAATTCCGGGCCGGAACTTGACAGGATGGATAAAAAAAGACAAAAAACGGTTATCAAAACGAATTTTCCGGAAGTAAACAGAGAACTAAAGACTGAATGTGCCCTTTTGGACGCAGTAATCTCAAAATGGACATCAAATCAAGCAAAAGTTGTTTATTATACATTATCCGGGAAAAACCAGATGGAAACTGCTGAAATCCTGAATATCAGCCAGAGCAATGTATCATCAAAATTAAACTCAGCAAATTTTGATTCAGCTAAGGTGATGATTCAGGCTGTGACACAATGCCTGATCGTCATAAAAAGAAGCCAAATAAGGCCTTCAATCCAGAGTTAATTTAAATAACATGACTTCGCCACTGTAGTTCTGTCACAGCCTGGATTGAAAGGTATAGAGAACTAATTGACGGAGCTGAACAATGATCATTGCAGTTCAGGCAGTGTTTCTCAGAATGTTCATCGCACACCTGATTGGTGACTTTTACCTTCAGAAAGATGAATGGGTCGAAGATAAAAGAGAGAATATCTGGAGATCAAAAAAGTTATACATTCACTCATTTCTTGTTGCGGCACTAACATATCTTTTTTCAGGTTTACTCAGTGCATTATGGATTATTCCCCTGGTATTTGTAACTCATGCTGCAATTGACATATTAAAGGTCTATCTTGATTCAAAAGGAAAAATGCCTGTGTTTTCATTTATTTTTGATCAGGTTCTGCATATCCTGGTATTATTTGGAATCATAGTGATAATTAAAGGGTTTAGTGGCCCGGATTTGGCAATATCTACTCCGGAAATATTTGAAAACCTGCTCCTTCTGACAATAATAACAGCTTACCTTATCATAATCCGACCATCAGGATTCCTGATAAATTATGCACTAAAACCTTTAAGGAATCAAATAACTGCCAATGATAATAAAAAAGAAGACGGCACATTTTCAGAGGTTAAATACGAGAATCTTGATAATGCGGGAAGATTAATTGGTTATCTTGAAAGAATTCTGGTACTGACATTTTTGTTAATTAATCAGTATGCAGCAATAGGATTCCTGATAACCGCTAAATCTATATTCAGGTTCAGGGAAGAGAGAAATGATCTGGTCGAATACTATCTTCTTGGAACATTTCTTAGCATGACAATTGTAATACTTGCAGGTCTTGCAACTCTTTTTTCATTGGCAGTATTATCTCCGGGATCATTGAGCGGGCTGACGAATATATTGAGCATGTCATACGGAATATTACCTTAATCGGAAGACAGGGACAGATAAACTGTCTAAACAGTATCTGCATGGGAAGTATAACCAAACCATATCAATAGCCTTTTTTTCACTTCAGCCAGGTGATCTCGGCTGGGTTTCTGGCAGGAGTTTCAGGCTCTTCTGCCCTGTAGCCGAATATTATCGGGGCGACGATGTGACAGCCATCCGGAATTTTAAGCTCACCCATCAGTTCCGGACTGTTCTCTGCGGTTTTTGCAGAACCGATCCAGCATGTCCCTATCCCAAGCGATGCTCCGGCGAGCATGATATTTTCAGCACATAAGGAACAGTCGATATCAGAATATAAAAGATCATTCCGGCCGAGAATAAGTAGAAGATGCGGTGCATTGTAAAATATAGAAAATCCCTCCTCCCCGACCATCTCAAGGTACTTCTTAGTCATCCCGCCCGTCTTTGCTTTTTTCAGGCTCTCGATGACTATCGGCTTTGCATAGTCCGAGACCTTATCCATAAGTTTCCGGTCCTTCACTACAACAAAACTCCACGGCTGAAGTGCAAGAGCAGACGGTGCATGTATTCCGGCATTGATCAGCTTTTTAATCTCTTCGTCAGAAACCTCCTCATCACGATAATTCCTGATGCTTCTCCGGTTCAGTATTGCTTTGATTACTTCGTTTTCACCAGTCATAATTCATAATCACCCGTATTATATCATCCTTCATTTTGAAACATCATAATATTTTGGCAGTTTAAATGCCGGGTAAATCTTCCGAATCAAAAACCTACAAATACAATGCTCTCCGAAAATTGTGCATAATGTATCTCTTCTTCGATGTTGAAACCAACGGATTTCCAAGACGCAGCCATGATCCGTCAAACAATGAAATAATCCAGCCGAGGGTTGTTCAGATTGCCTTTGCCAGATATTCAGAAGACGGAGAGGAGAGGAGCTCATATGATGCAATCGTGAAGCCGCTGACCTTCAGCATACCCATGCAGACCGTAAAAGTTCATGGGATTACAAGACAAAAAGCACTCAAAGTTGGAATTCCGGGCAAAGAGGCTTTCAGTGCATTCAGTGCCGAAGTAAAAAAATCAAGATGTCTGGTTGCCCATAACATTAGTTTTGATTATCCGGTTGTATGTGCGGAATTAGCCAGATATGGCATCGAAAACGAGATAGAGGATAAAGAGTCAGTATGCACAATGAGACCAAAACCGGTTAAGGACTATTGTGCACTGCCAAGAAAGAACGGCGGATATAAAACGCCGAAACTTAGTGAACTGCATGAAATATTATTCGGAGAATCGTTTGCTGGCGCCCATGACGCAGCTGCCGATGTCAGGGCATGTGCACGCTGCTTTTTCGAATTAAAGAAGAGAGGAGTTTTGTAGAGAGATTAATTTTATTATCCAAAGTATGACACTTGGTTCAAAAACATATTTTACCCTACAAAATTATTCAACTGTCAAACTTAGGATGTAAAATATTACTTAAACAATCCACAGTCTTCCTCTTTAAAACGCTCTATTTGACATTTTAATTCATCAACAGTACATTCAACAAACTCGGCAAGACAACTATAACACATGAACTGCTTAGTCTCTCGATGAATAAATTTCTGTGTTGCCCCAATTTCATCCTTACTCAGGACCGTATTGCAGTAACAACACCTAATTGTTTTTTTCATGTACATCCTTCATTGAAAGATATGGGACTCCTTTTTTACCAAATTCAATCGGGTCAATTATAGCTAACTGTCTCTTAATAATCGTTCTCATATCTATAGCAGGCTTAAGACAATAGGTCATAAAATCGAACATGCTAATATCTGATGCCTGATGGACATGAGGGAAGAAGAGCTTGATATAAGCAGTACACAAACGTTTAATTGCCTCTACATCCCGGGTATCAGACTGAGGGGGGATAATAACTAGCTCATTTACAATCGCACGATAACTCAGATCATCACGTAGTTGATGAAGAATATCTGTAAAATACTCAGAGTTTAGTGCCCATCCTTGTGCTTTAAGATCCTCATTCATTCGAGGAATTTTCCACCCGGCAATAAAACCATGGAATCTATCAATAAGTGCACTCTCATAGAAAACCCTTGGAAGAGAGCGAAACATATCACAATTTTCATCCATATCATTCATATCGATGTTTCCAAGAAGGATGACTCCAGTTTTGCCTACAATTTTTTTATCACCAACAGAACACTCACCACTTTCAAGATATCCTTTGAGTGCTCCCTTCATTTCAGAAGGATCAGAAAAAGAAATTGTCTGCACCTCATCAAATGCAATATAATCATACGATCCAACTAGGCCAGTCGTTTTTTTCTGAAGATCATAAAACATTTTTGCCCGGCTCATCTTCCCACCGGATGCCAGCCAGCCATACTTGCTCAATCTTCCAAATAGGTAAGATTTCCCAGTACCTTTTGGTGCCAACTCCACAATATTAACACGTTTCTCTGTAAAGGGTAGAAGACGGGAAAGCATTGTCCTTTTATCTATATTATCTTTATATCCTAATGGATTGTAGTCTATTGCACCAAGAAGAACATCTATCCACTCATCTATTGTAAAGTTTTTTCGCGCCTCCTTATAATATTCCAAATCGATTTCATAGGGACAGAAATTCTGAAAACTCTTCAGGATAATTTTACCATCTTTTTTATTATCTCCTGGCGGTAAATATCCAAGTTCAACAATACCCCATATTTCTTTTGAAACCAGAAGCTCATCCTTATACTTATCCCAGATCCATGGTTCAATCAATGTTAATTTGTTATATAAATCATAAATTGGAAGAGAGAATGTAATATCATTGGTAGAGATATCAATATCCACACTGATTCTTGTAAGGATTTTTACAGACTCATTTCCCTGAATAATTCGGTCTTTTATTGAAAGCCATTCATCTTTTTGGGGATAGAGCCGTTCAATCTGTTTTCCGACAATCTCATAGTCAATATTTCCTTTATCGTCGGAATATTCCTGCATGATCCAATCCCTTAAAAAAGAAGGAATACTGAGGTCAGAGAAGTAATTGCTCTCCTTGAGATTCTTATATACTACCATATCTGAAAAAACTGTCCGTAACTTATTTTCCATGACTTAATCCTCTTTACAAATCAAATGATTTCTTTTTAAGTCCTTTTGTGATTGAGAAGGACAGCTCACCCACATTTTTCTCATTTGTTCTCACGATTCCAGTGTATGTTCCCGTTTTGATATTTTTTGGTAAGACACATATCCATTCGGATCCGTTATCGGATGTATTACATGAGTATGTTTCTTTCTCAACAACAAAGACGACGCTCTGACATTTAGGTATTGTGACAAACTCTACTATTGGAATCTGATCAACTTTGAGCTTGATTTCATTGGTCTTGCAGATAAGTTTGATTTTTGTATTGTCTTTAGAGATTTCAATGAGCGGAATGACAACTTCTTCAATAGTCGCTCCTCCATGCAGCTCCCATTTAGGAGGAGGGCCCCGGACAGTAAACTGGTTATAATTTGCCCAAACACAGTAGTTCCCATCTCTGAGCAAATGGGGGTTAGATATGTCACCACTCATATTTTCACAGTATCTTCTTTTAGCATTCTTTGCATCTCCGTCATATGAATAATCATTATCGCAGGATTGTTTACTCAGAACGCACAACCGTGAAGAACCGTGATCTGTCACAATCACGACTTTTTGATTTTTTTGAACAGTCTGAAGGATTGAGTTAAGGTATTTACGAAGGATATCCAATTCCTTAATTAAATAATAGGGGAGAATTGGATTATCACCAGAATATGTTTCAATTCCTTTATGCTTGAGTTGATCTAACTCACGCATTTCTGTCAAGTCCATTCCTTTTTTGTTCCTGAATTCGGTATTATACTCAGTTTCTGTTGGGAATTTGGCAGTTACAAGCTGTACAGAGCAAGATAATTTATTTTTATCACAAAAGGCTTCAATAAAACTTAGATATTCTGCCCCGAGACAATCTATAAAATAAACAGGTGTATTCTGAACATCTAGTTTTTCAAAAGCTGCCTCACGGGTTGAGAGACTATAATATGGGCGTTCCCCCTCCTTTACATTTGCAATAGTATTTACTTCCTTACAAAACAGTGGATCAAGTCTGTTTTGAACTTTTTGTTCTTTATATGCCTGAAAATATTTTGTATAAATATTGTGATCCGAAATGTCCAAAGGAACGGAATATTCTTTTAGATATATCCAGAGGTCAGGATATGTTAACTTAATCAGACCAAGGGTCTCTGAATCAAAAGAGGTTTTTCCCGAAATCCACTCAAGGATAAGTTTTTTCTCATAATCGGAAGTATCGGTGAGATAGTAAATCATCGTCTCGCCATAATGACTAACTTCCTCACAATATTCACTGAGAATTAGGTTATTATTCAGATCCTTCAATCCTTTTTTTCTCTCATTATAATATGTTTGATAACAAGGATCATTTGGAGAGATCTTTAGTATCCCAAAATAATATTCATGAATTAATTTATCAACAGAATTACTTAAACTCAATACATACTGAATATATTCTTCAAAACAGCTGGTATAATTGATATCTTTGAGAGATAGCAATTTCATATGAAGCCAAGCATACCATTTTTTCTGAGGGCTTTCAAGATCATTCCATTCTCCCAAAAGGGATTTTGACATCTGGCCTTTAAAAATAGATGAAAAATATGTGGTTACAGATGCAATTCCCTTGATATCTTTTACCAAAGTTAGCCAATTATCTGCGGTTCCAACTGACTCAGGGATACTCTTGGGGAACTGTTTTTTGACAACAAGATATTTGTACGCTGATGGAATCAGCGTAACCTGTATTAGCCGCTCAGAGTATGGATCATGTGTGAATTTTGTGACAACGGTAATATTAGTTGCTGGATTTATTTCTACTTCCTGCAAATACTGGTTATAGCCAGAGAAGATCCTTTCAGAATTTGATGATTCAACCTCTACAGAATTTGAAATTAAAAATACGTTTCCAGTTGGATCAGACCGAACATCTTTTAAAAGAAATATTCGTTCATTTAACCGTAAATCATCGTATATTTTCTTCGCCAGAACATCTTCCATCTGGTAAAACAAAAAAATTACTCTATGTTGTGGAGTCGTAGATAACTTGATGTTGTTTAATATATTTGACCAGATCTCACGACGTTCTTTCTCGGAGATCATCATCATATGTTGTGAAAAGCCATATACAAGAGTAGTATTTTCGCTTTTCTCTATTTCTGCATAGCACTGTAAAAGATCAGGGTATTGATCCCCTTTGACATAATTACTTAATTGAACCTGTTTTTTCTCTAAAAAATTATTAACAAGATTCGTGTAATTCTCATGGGAATTAACATTCACAATGATCGTTTCTGATCTTGTTGCTGGCGATTGGGTAATTCTTTCAAAGAGTTCTTCGTATGTCTGATAATTCATGATCTTAACCCAATATTTACAGGATCATTCCAAACGCCTGATGATTGCAATACCTACCCGCAGATCGTTTTTGATAAGATCTTTGAGATATTTTTTTGCCTCATCCGGAGACATATTATCAATCTTTGAGAATGCTTTCGTAAATCCTGATTTAAGATATGATTTTTTTGCATAGTCCTCCACGACTTTATCTACAAGAGTTCTCTTGTCAACCCATGAATAGATGTCTTCATCAACTTTGGACTTGAGTTCCAAAATAAGGGCGGAAATATCCTCTGGTTCAATTACATACTCATAATCCCCAAGTATTTTTTTCTGGAACACCATCTGGATATATTCCATATCTTTAATTTTTGCAAAGTCAGAACAGTTTTTGAGGAACGCTGTTGCTCCCTCTATTTTAGATTCATCGCTGGATCCTTTATTTAAAAGAATGGAACAAAGGTCTCTTGCTTTTCCAGGTTCATCATCGAAAAGGTACAGTATCGGCAGTTCATACTTGTTAGACCATACTTTTGGATCCACTTCTCCGGATATTCTATACCATTCACTTTCTAGATGCTGATAGAGCTGAACACAGCGAAGATCTTCAATCTTAGCCACAACACGCTGATCATATTCTGATTTTGACTGATAAATCTGCCCTCTTGGAAGAGATAAATACAAATCCTTAATTTTGTCTATACTTAGATTGGCGAATTTATCAGAAAAATTCTCATTGAATATTCGAATTTGAGTGTCAGAACAAAAAAATTCATCCAACTCTATTTTATATGACTGTAACACATCACTTAGTTCCCTCTTATCAGAAGATGAGAGTGATCTTGTCTTACACATGTTAAAGAGCATGGTGAGTGGTTTTGTTAACTGTTCCTCAGAGGACAGGATAATATCAAAAGGAATACGGATCTCATTCAATTTATTATTCCACTCTCTAATTACATCTTGGATTGATGTTTTTGTTCCAATGAAATGATTACTGGAATCAAAAATCCGATAATCACTGACAACTTCCATGATTGCATTATCGATATCATCGCTACACCACAACCAAGCACTATCCGCACTGAATCTGTTTTTAATGGCTTCAAGATAATTATTATCATTAAGTGATTGTGCAATTGTAATTAAATCCGGATATGTGGCCCGAACATAGAGATCCATACCTTCCCTTGTGTTTTGGGGTGTGATTAGATCCCGAACCGCATTGCTCAATCCAGCATGTTGCTGAAACGTCTTCCCAATTGAATTGACTTTTGCTTTAACTACCTTTTTGGCATCTGGGGAACTACTTGAAATAGAGCAGTAATCATCAATGATATTTTTGAGAAGATCTTTTTGTGTAGTATTTTGTGAGTCGATGTAGTTTTTTAATGCCCAAAGTGGATACCGAAGTCCATTTATTGCATTAATGATCTTGTTACGGGTATTTTCAATTGAAGTACACTGGACGGAAGGGACATTAAATACGAACGCAGAAGAATTCATGAATTCTTTTTCTTCCTCAGTCATTTGTACAATATATCGAGAAGACGGACGATTTCCAGGAATTGATTTTATGGCACCATCTATGAGTTCTCCAAGCTTTTCAGCTGACATTGGCTCTGCTATTGAGCCGTTAGACCAGGTGTACTGGTCATTTGCATATTCCCGAAGAAGGAAACCAAGAACAAAAGCACTTAAACTACATGGGAGAAATCCATAGGGCGGACGTGTCAGAAAGTCCCATATATCGTATATGTCTACCTTTCCATCTTTAGTAAACCTCTTATCCATGAAAATTTTAAGTTCATTTTTAATCTGTGATAAGAGATGATCTGGTGCATGCCCCCAATAATAATTATCAGTCCAGATCTCAGAAAGAGGCTGGACAAGAGAATTAAACATTCCGGATGGTTTCTCACCACCAGATGCCGCCATAATTGCTCCTCTCTTTGATTGTTGGATAGTACGCAGTGTCTTCGAATTGGAAAGACGTTCAATACCTTTCGGGAAACGTTCTTCATTGATCTGCCTTAGTTGCCTTGTAAGTAAATCAAAACTATAGAATTTCTGTCCATTATGAGAAGAATCATAGAGAACGAATACTCCATTTATGAGTTCCTTATTCCATTGATTAATGATATCAGTTACTCGACTATCATATGCGGTAACTTGTTTTGAAATATTCTTATCTTTCCAGTAACGCACATTTGCCAGACATTCAATAATATCATCATAATTTTTGGATTTAAGCGAAGATAATGACGTGTCTACAATAATTATTCCAGAATCCAAACATGCCGATAGGAAATTCTGGATTTTTTCATTAATGATGCTTGCTTCCTGATCATCTTTAGCAAATGTGAAAAACAATCGAATTTTGTTTGGAGGATTATTTACTTTACGTTTTAATGCAGCGTCAATGTTAGTGATCGTTAAATATGATGATTCATACCGAAGAGAGAGCTCCTCGGGTAATTCAAATAACTTATCGAGATCATTGTTCTTTTGAATAAGTTCCAGTGTTGTATATTTTTTTGACATTTCCTGCACTAACTGACTGATTACCGCAGTGTCACTGTTAGCACGAAGAGCGACATATTCTATTTCACTATTTTTGCCGGGATGCGAAGATAAAACACCATTTCCTATAAGAATCTCAAGGATCTGTTCTATTCGAACTTTTGCGAGATCGGTTCCTTCAAAGGCATATGTCAAATTATTCAGTGTTGGCTTCAGTATCGGGACATTCCATGCTTGATTTGAAAGACCCTGAAGAAGTAGGGTTGTTTTTAAGATCAATAATGTATCTGAATCAAATGCCTTGTTGTCTTTATGAATATTGTATGTGTTCAATAAATCCTTAAGTTCTGTATCTAATCGGGCTTTGTCACTACTGTAGAAGTAATCCCATAATTTGTCACAAGTAAGATATGGAATAGGGGAGAAAGGTCCGGTTTGGTGAATAAATGATTTGAAACTTATGGATTCTGATTTAACATCCCCTCCTTTTATGAACTCAAACATACTTCTTTGATTGGAATTGAAACGGGCGGATAGATGTTTAAGAATCAGAGCTGCATATGGGTGGATCGGTAATATTTCCTTAAAATCATTTTCTGTCACTTTATTATTTGTTGATCTGATAACAAGCTTGCCCGAATTGCATACATTACTCCAAAGTTCACTTCTAAGGGTTTGCCACTGTGAACAAACCTCCTGATTATCCTTTACTGCAAGTGCTTTTCCCATGAGTTTAAACGCGGTATTATCTGGCAGACATATCTCAATTGGAGGAGCAAAGCGATCGGAAATTTTTTTGGAATCACCTAATGGCAATTGTTTTCCGGAAATATGGGTAACCAGCATCAGAACAAATGGCATATGTTGTGTAGATTCCGCAATTTCCTGAAGACCTGTGAGTTTATTTTGATTGATCTTGAAAAATTCAGTGAACTCATCCCAGATAAAGAAAATAGAAGTTAAGTTATTTGCCTTGAGAACTTCATCTATCCACCGAACTAAATCATTTGGTTCGATAGGATGTCCACTTATCCCCTCCATATTGAGCATATTGAGATATTTATTGATAAGCTGATTTGATATTTCATCATCAGAGTTTTGAATTGCCTCAAGAAAACTTGTAACATTAGAATAGGGTGAAAAGAGATAGTTGTATTTTTCCTGCATTAATTTGTCAATATAATCTGAATAAATTTTTTTTGTAGTTAATCTATTGACAATTGTCTCTTTTAATGTAATATTTGATTTATTTTCAATACCCTGCTCTTCCAGTGCCTTTTTAATACTGCTCTGAATTGCAAGAGTGAGAGCTGCTGTTGAGTCAATACTTGCAGATCCATTCCGGTAAACGGTGAGAATATGCCCTTGTCCTTTTAGGTTGTTAAGGCGACTGCAGAGATCCATATCGAGATCATTCTTTTCAAAATACTCGGTTACATCCTCTCTTTTCGCTTCAAGCATACATTTTATCGTCAGAACTGCATGAGACTTACCTGTACCATATGCCCCTGTGACCCAGAGAGATTGTTTTTCGTGACGATTGAGCGTATTTACAGTATGTTTAATTAACTCTACAAATTTTTCATGTGGGTAGAATCCCTTCCATTTACCATCTTCAGATTTGATGAGTTCTTCTGTCATCATAGGGAAATAATTTGGATCAATTTCAAAAAAATTATCATATACAATATCAGTCATATTATTACTCATCATTTTATCGCCACCATGACATTTTCAAGAATCTCTTCTGATGTTTTATTTTGAGAAAGAACAATATTGTCTAAATCATGGGTAAAAGAAGTTGAAATATACTCTGAATACTCAATAGACAACCCTTCAAGAATGTGCCTGAATGTATCTCTATCAATATCAAATATCTGTGAGGGACTCAATCCGGAAATGTCTGGATCTTCGGATAAGATCTCGGTTAATGTAAACCGGTAGTTAACATTGTCACGAATACTATCATCTTCCTGAATATTTTCTTCTGCATATCTGTAGAAGGCATATAATATTACTTCAGGAATCGGATTTTCCCATTTTATTCTCTCCAAATATTTTACATTTGAACCGGATTTTTGAGGGTGACCAAGTCCAATCTGGCTTCCAATCGGAGTTTGTACCATAATATTACGGTAAGCACTCACAATATTGCGTTTCACTGTGTCTTTGATATCTTCGGGAAGGAGCGCCTTGAGATCTTGCATTGTATAACTGGTACCAGGAACAATATTTCTTACATACCATCCAATTTGAGGAGTGTATGAGAGATTAACCAGAATAATTGCCCATGTAACCTCAGAATCTGAACCTATAGACCTGAGCAGTTGTCCTGTTCTGGTAAGTGTAAGATCTCTTTTTCCAGAGATAATCCCTGCATCCCGTAAAAATTTTTTGAATACCGGAATCATCTTACTTCCTAAATCATTATGATCCCAGAATTTATCAGGATCTTTGAAATATGAATCAAGCCATTCTTTCCGGAATCCAAATGTCATATATCTATCCATTCCAACCATTTTTTCAGTCCCTTTGCTTAATGGTAATTTTATTGACGAACATATTAAGCATCCGTATTTAATTTTTAGACATTGAGCACAATGTTTGCATTCATTGCCATCAATTTTCATAGAGTCTGGGTTCATAGTGATACATCCAAACTTACATTCTGCTGCACATACTCCGCATCTTCTGCAATAGGCAGCTTTGCGAAAAACATTTTTGAATAGTGAAACAAAATAAATTTCACTTTTACCTCCCCCAATTAGTGGCAAAATCACTTCCAAAGACTGGTTTTCATTTTTGGTAACAGTAAAATGATATGTCGCATTATTGTATGTTACAAGATAGCAATTGTTATCTATTTGGCAGAACTCCCCTAGTGCTTTTATCCATTCACTCCAGTCATCCGCCGGACATTTGGAGATGATTCTTAGCTCTTTTTTGTTACTTATCACATCTATAAGGTTTTTACCAGTTTTTATTTCACGTCCAGAACAACGTATTTTCCATCCACCATCTTCTATGAAGTGATCCATATCTGATAATCGATCAAAGGTTTTTGAACTGGTATTCCGAATTATGTCTATGTATTTTGTCATCACATCTGGATAACAAGACATCTTGATGAACTCATGTTTCCCTCCAGACATCGGACATAATAGACAACCTACGCGCGAATTCCCTTTTTTATATGCTTCGTTGAGGGGGAGATTATTACCATAGATATATAGGAAAAGCTCCGCAGAATTCCATTGAAGAATTGGATGGCAACTTGCCTGTCCAGGGTGCTTTTTACTGACACTCACCATGTCATATAAGAAACGGGCATTACTTTCTTCTGCCCGGATTCCCGTAAAAGCCATCCCTCTTACGTTTGATTTTTTAAATAAATTACGCAAATACCTAATTTGTGGAGCTGTCTTATGCACACTGCAACACCAGCGAATACCACGTGCTGGGGGACCAAATATATTCCAAGATTCGACAGAGGTTATTTCAGCACGGGCCACATGGAAGGAAATATCGTTGTAAAATTTTGATATAACATTCATAAACAAGTATGTATCTGGAAGTTCCATGTCTGTATCTCCAAACAAAACCAGAAATTCATTTTTTGGAAGAGTACGATGTACTAAATCAAGTGCAACTATTGAATCTTTTCCTCCACTGAATGCAACGTAAAAAATATCAATGTTATTTTTGAACTGTTGGTATGTAGCATAGATCGTGAGAAGTGTATCATGAACAAGAGCATCCATTATGACACGATTTTTATTCACCATTAGTGCTACATCTACAAAGGTTAATTCCAATCCATCCTCAATAATTATGAGTGTAGGTCGGTTATAGAGACTTCCACCACTCGTTTTACCAACAATTCTTCCTAAATAATAATATAAGTTATTTTCTGCCCAGAGCAAAGGTTTTGTATCATCTCTTGGATAAGTCCAATATTTGTTAAATCCTAGTAAATCTAATTCAGAAGAATATACCGGCCGGAGTTCTTTTCCAACAATACTTTCAGAAGTTGTTGTAAGTAGATATCCACCTGTTTCTGGATCCCATTCATATTTGTACATTTATATACCAAAAAAATCGTATTTAGCAATCGCTTTTGAGTAGATGCTTGAGAATCCATCTCGTAAAGCAGTTTGCATATAATTTCTCTCTTTAAGATATTCTATTGCTTTCATTTGATTTTCAAATGGTTCCCGGCTGTTTTGCTTTTTTAGAACATCTATCAGGACATCCTCATAAGTGGTAAAATCTGAGTCCAATATAACAATAATTCCTCGGGGTTTTTTGCAGCCAGTATAATACTCAATGAGTTTCAATGGACATCTGAATTTGCTGCCGTAAATCCTAATAATACTCTCAAGAAGATATGGGGTACATGGATTAGATCCAATATATGGATATGATAGATAATTTTTGATATTTGCAGAACAGACATACCCCATTTTTAATTCATCCATGAGCAAATTTTCAATACCATTTAATACGTTCTCTGAAATAATTATTTGATCGATTGAAATAAACCGATTTTCATCAAGGCGAAAATATTTTTTTAAGATTGGTTTAAGAACCCCTCGACAATCAACGTTATAATGGTTTGAATTTTTGTATTCATCCATATCATGATACGTGAAAGATTTCATTGACATAAGATGACGTACCACCTTCTCGGTTGAACTGAGAATTAATCCGTCTCCAAAAATTATCTGCCCACGTTTATGAGTATATTTTGATGGATAACAATATTTGAAAATGTCACTAAGCGACACGATATCAGTTATGAAATTTCGATCAAAGAAATCAGGGTTAATTGCCAGATATGCATCAAAAAGACCCGCAGTGGTAATTACATTATCTTGCATATTATCATTAATAGTTGTAAGGAGCAACTCCTTATCTTGCAACGTAATATCAAAACAATCGATATGAGTATAATATCCTTTCTTCCCTCTGATAACTTTAGAGGAACTTTTAAGGCAGTCCCTAATTTTCTCATCAGGAAAATGGGGGAGTGTACGTATAAGTTCCTCATAAGACATTGGACCGGAAAATTTCAGAAGTGCCGCTAACACTTTATCAAAAATATAACCATCTATACTGGACAATTCTTGGGAACAAATATAACCATCAGTGAAATTGTATTTACCCCCTATATAGTATCTAACAACATTCTCTAGCGTGGTGGAATTGTAAATATTTGTCTGGAGTAACCTTTGCTTAAACTTGATATAAAGTTCATCAGAAGAAACAATCGCTTCCCCTGACTCAAAAAGATTATTAACATGAACAATTATCTCATTTAGTAAGGAATCAGAAATATTTAATGATGTTATTGACAACATTGTCGTATCATCACATGCAACAGTTATCTCTATAATATCCTTGATAAATTGATCGTAATCCCCGGTCCATTCTTCGTTATAATTTTCAAAAAAAGCTTTTTTAAATGCAACCATGCACCTGACAACCTGAAGCTGATTATTGAGATTTATTCCTCGTGGAAATTGTTTTGTGAGAACTTTTGCATATAATTTATATTTATGAGATAATTTATTTTGACAAAGGATTTTTTCATACTCCATCTTAATTCGATTTCCATTAATTTCAGGTTCACACGCCTCATAAATCGTCTGCTTGAAATGAGACCCTGCCACCGTATCTGGTTTTGCGAGTGGATGTTCAACAATGTTTTCCTGAGAATTATTAATAATTTTAGGCAGCACAGGATCTTCATGATTTGAAATTAGACGCTTAAACTGATCATTTCCAGATTGCAAATCACTGCGTCCAATATTAATATAATACTTATTTTTAACCAATGTAAATTTTATAAATTTTAATATTAAGACATCATTCCCATCCAAAATTAAATATTCAATTAGATCACTAAGTGCTTCATCCCAATATATACGTGTAGGTGATATTTGATTTTCATCTAAATTATTTGCCCTCCGGATGCAAGAACTGTATTTAATCCCACTATTCTCATGAATCAGACTAATTTCCAATATACCACCTGGATTTAAAAATTCTGCATCAAAAAAAGGACGCATCCTAACTGGCAGCACCAAACCATTGTAGCGTATTACAGATTTATCAACATGTATATTTACCTGAGTCTCCGACAAACGATTCCAGAAATAAATTCTCTTTAACTTGCCAAACACCTCAGAATAATCAAAAATTGTAATTTTTAACCACCCACTTCAATTAATCTAATATATATTAGTTGCAGAGAATAATATATTAGTTTCTGGGTAATTACAAACTAACTACCTGTCATATTTAGGCACAGAACCTTAATAAATGGCTAATTTACGGACCATTTTTTATGATAAAATGCCTTATGAGACATGAAAATTAAATAAGGCATCTCATCAGATTATAAATAGTGGGAAATATGCCATCATTATTCAATTTCAAGCCCACTTTAGATCTATGTGCTTAAATTTTCGGCAGTGGCACCAATTAACATACTTAATTATTGAATGTAAAAATACTGGCCATGTAATCTTTCTATCAATTATATAGGACTTACGCAGTACAAAACTTGACTTAAATGTTTGGAAACTGCAAATGATTATTTTGGTTTATTGTTAGGCTCATTGAGTTTACAAATTAATCGTTTCGCGTAAGTCCTATTATACCTTCAATCATTCCTGGTGTAGATTTTTTCTTGAATTCATTCATAAAATTCCAATAAAATTGAAAAATATCTAATGCTGATTCTAATTTTGGTTTTAACTTTGAGAATGTCTTCGCTTTTCTCACCAAACGGCCAACTCTTTCACGAAGGATTCCATTAGAATTTTCAACATCAGTAGTTTCAATTTTGGATAACGGCGGCTCACCAATAACTGCAATTTTGTATTTTTCTTCAACTCTCCCCTTTTTCCGGACTTTTATTAACTGACCATAGTTAACGCAGGGATTAGCGTAAAGAGCATTTAAACTTGTCAGATATTGGTCATTCCCATCAGTATAAATTTCAAGTTTTGATTGTGGATCAGGGAGCTTAATTCTTTCATAAAGGTCATTCATCATGACATTACAGGTTGCTTGTTTATGTTTTCCAACTGCAAAAGAAATTATAAAATAGGATTTTCGTTTTATTGCTGTGTATGTCCATGCATCGCCAACGAAATCTGGTTCTGAGCTTTCTTTGACAACATTTTTTTGTTTTTTTTTAATGAAACTCCAGAACTCATCGCATTCTATAGGGCTTAGATCAAGTTCTTCAATGAGTATATCATTCATCTTTGCTGCATGCTCAGCTACATCAGTAAGCAACCGTCCAATTGTATCGCGGTGGTGACCCGTTAATCTTTCGATGCTTCTTATTCCATTTTTCTCCACAAAATGCTTGCAAATGGTTATAATTTCTTTTTCAGATAGGTGTTTGTAGAATAGGGGAGTACCTTTAGTTTCCATGAAAAATTTTGTACAGTGTTTGCAGTAATATCGTTGATGAGAAGTTCTGGCATCTTTTCCTCGTTTGATTATATCCTTTCCTTCCTCTTTGAGATAATATTGACACTCAGGATTTTGGCAGACAACATCTATTTTTCCACGTGGGCGAGCCATATGTATCACATAAATATATGTCATTCATCACACAATAAGGTATGCTATCTTAGGACACAACCTAATTCTCCGCAGGCAATTGCTTATGAACTCCGGCATTTCACTCTTTCCCATGAGAAAACCATCCCTCAAATATCTGAATCCATATCTCCCGGCAGGTAGGAGTCCGCATCATCATCATAATCATCATCATCACTATTACGGATAAGCCTGGACATGAATATTGCAAGAATAAAAATCACGCCGATAAGCAGGTATACGATTATATTGTCAAGCATTTCATAACCTCCATAAGGCTGGAATATACCTTCATAGAAGTTAAGACAAAGAGCGAAGATCAGAAAACCGGGCACGACAAAACAAATGCAGTAATCCCACCACCTGCCCAGATGAAGATCTGAGTACCTGTTGATAAAGGTCCTCATTTTTGGGGCACCATAGAGATATCCTATGAATACCACCTCTAAAAGCCCGATAAACGGCAGGATGTAAGCCATCAGATAGTGGTCTACAAGGTCAATCATATACAGACCCCCATTCGTCATATAAATGAGGCCTACTATAAACGCAGCTATACAGATCACACCTGTTACCAGCCATTCCGGCTTTTTTATGTAATCCAGAATTCCGGCATTCAGACTCTCAACTATGGAAAAAGACGAGCTTATACCAAGATTTACAAGCATCAGGAAGAAAAGAACGCCAAATAGTTCGGGCATAATAGGAAGGGCATTTATAACGGACGGGTAAGTGATGAAGGCCAGTTCAATTCCTCCTCTCACGACTTCAGTTACTCCAACACCACTGGTATGTGCAAGATATCCAAGAGTGGAAAATACCGCAAGCCCGGCAAAGATCGAGGTGAAACAATTAGCCAGGGCGATGATGACTCCGTTCTTCACGAGATCCTGCTTTTCACCGATAAGACGTGAATATGCGATGATTATCCCAAATGCAAGTGAGAGTGAATAAAAGATCTGGCCGTATGCCGCAACCCAGACATCCGGATTCAGAAGTGCCTGGAAATCGGGCGTAAGGTAAAAGGCAAGCCCGTCCATCGCACCCGGAAGCGTGATGCCGCGGACCACGAAAACAATGATAAGAATCCAGGGCAGAACCACAGTGATCCAGAGCATCTTCTCTAATGATTTGACACCCCTGAATACGGATGTGTAAATCCAGAGCCATGCAACGATCGCTCCACCTAAAACAACAATGTTGATACTGCCGATCCCATCAACAGCATCCGAAACGTTTAGAAAGGAATCATAAAAGAAAGCCGGTGGATCGGAACCCCATGAAAGATTGAGAGAGAAAACAGTATAATCAAGGCACCAGGCGACGATCACTCCGTAATATGTAACAACTAAAAATGCGACCAGAACCATCATCCATCCGAACAGGTTATACTTCCTGCCAAGTAGCCTGCTGAAGGCACGGGGAGCACCGGATCGAGTCCTGTAGCCGATTCCCATCTCTAGAATAAGAAGAGGAATCCCTATAGTGAGAAGTGCGATCAGGTAAGGAATGAGAAAAGCCCCCCCACCATTCGCGTAAACGACATAAGGAAATCTCCACAGATTTCCCAATCCGATAGCACTGCCTACTGATGCCAGAATAAATGTCGTTCGTGAACTCCAGATTTGCCGTTCTGCCATTATTATTACAATTGCATAAACATGATAAATAGATGATGATTCCTTTCGCATAACTGAAAAAACAGGAAGATATTATCTGTTCCGATTAGAAAATGAATATCATGGAAATTAACCGGAAAAAATCGGAACCAGCTGAAATTATTATGGTCAAAGGCAGGATAGATGCACAAAACTCCGGTATTCTCGATGAATATCTGAAAGAGGCCATAGAATCAGGTTCTGAGAAGATTATAATCAATATGAATGAAGTGGATTATATCAGCAGCTCGGGGCTTAGAGTAATGCTTTTGGCATCGAAAAAAGTAAAGCTATCAGGAGGAGACATAAAATTATCCGGATTAAAACCTTTTGTCATGGATGTATTCGTTGTATCCGGATTTAACAATATTTTTGATTTTTACGACTCGGATAATGAAGCACTTTCAGATTTTATAAAATAAATTTTTTTACCATCTGAACGTGGAACCGGACTTTTTCATAGACTATTTTCAACTGACAGGCGACAGATCTCTTCAATCTGACTAAATCCGGTTATCTTTGTAATTTCAAATTGAAAATCCGTTTTTAATCGCCAGACCACAATATTATAATTAAAAACAGAACAAACTAAAAATTAGAGAATATGACCATGACAGACAAACAAAAACCTGCAGTCGTAATCATTGATGCTTTTTCCACGGGAAAATTCTTTCCGGTGAAACTTTTCAATCGCGGTTACGACATCATCCATGTGGTAAGCACCCCTGATATGTCACCTGTATTCCGCTTGGAGATGGAAGAGACAAAGAACAAACTGGGAGATATCTTTTCAGAGTGGCTGGTCAGCGATAACAACCCGGAAGAGATTGCAGAGAAGCTGAAAGGCCGTAATATTACTGCAGTTATCCCCGCAGCGGATTCCGGAGTTGAATTTGCCGAAGCACTTGCCGAATTGCTGAATCTGCCCGGAAACGGCAGGAATAAACGTGCTGCAAGAAAGGATAAATTTCTGATGCAAAAGGCCCTGACCGAGGCAGGTGTGCCCACTATGGCATATCATGAAGCCGAATCTGAAGACGACCTCCTGAAATGGGCAGAAAAACTTGGCAAATGGCCTATCGTCATAAAACCGAACAAAGGTGCAGCAACTGTAGGAGTTCATATATGCAGGAATGAAGAGGAATTGCAAACGGCATGGAATAACCTGGCGGGAACCAGCGATCTGTTTGGGAATAAAAACAACACTGTGCTTGCGGAGGAGTATCTTAAAGGCACGGAATATATTGTCAATACCGTAAGCTACAACGGAAGACATCTCCTGACCGATTTCTGGGTATATAAAAAGATCTACCTCCCCGGAATCTCGCAGATATATGACTATGCAAGGCTCCTGCCGTACCCTGAACCCGGAGATCCCCTTTATGAGATAATATCATATACTCTCAGCACTCTCGAAGCCCTTGAAGTAACACGCGGACCCACACACACGGAGATAATGATGACCGAATCAGGCCCCAGACTGATAGAAACAAATTTAAGGGTAATGGGGGGTTCACTGCCGCCCGATTTGATGGATGAGTGCATCGGACAGAACCAGGTGGACCTTGCAATTGATTCTTACGTGAATCCTGAAAAATTCATGGGGGAGATTGAAAATAAATATACAATTAAAAATCACCTGATGATGAAAGTATTAAGATCAGGCAGGAGCGGGCAGCTGAAGGAGATCCCACTTCTTGATCTGCTGTGCGAACTTCCCAGTGTGCACAGCGGAAATCTGATCCATCTGATAGAGTCGGGGAATCTTGAAGATACCATTGATCTTCAGACGGCTCCGGGGCTTATATTCCTCAAGCACCCGGTAGAAGATGTTTTGCTTACGGATTACAGGACAATATCTGATCTTGAAGATCTTGCACAGGACCGGCTTTATGAACTCGATGAAAAGGCGGATGAAAATTCCGGCATAGACAGTGTATTCAGAGAGAGCCTTAAATCCGGCATCGTGAGAGAGCAGGAAGAGTGCAGATCTGATGCAGAATTGATATTCACTCATTTAAATCTCAAAGACGGCGAGGAATTTCTCTATTGCCCCTGCAATGACTGGGAAATGATCAGGGTTCTCGCGGGAAAGGGGCTGAAGATTACCGGAATAGACAATAATGCTGAAAGCGTCAGAACAGCCAGGGAGAAGTTTAAGGCCGACAATATTCCCGGAGAGTTCCTGAACCTGGATCTGAATGAAATGGACTTCGAAAGCCGCTTCGACATTATATTGACAGGACCGGGTCCGTTCAATGAAAAACGCGATCCGCTCACACTTCGCAGGTACATAACCTTCCTGAGATCGGGAGGAAAACTGGTTGTTGAAGCTCCGGTATCTCAGGGAGAGGGCAGCAGTCTTCCCGGTGAGCAGTCCGCCGGTGCCTACTCTTCAGTGTACAGGATTATGATGATTGCAGGCGGACTTGGGGACATATCTATAATCGATGAAAAAGGTGGGGATATTTCTGAAGACTCTGAGAGAATGTTCATATCAGGCATTAAACCGTAACGGCCAGAAAAGGATTTATTATAATGAGATCTCCAGAATTCAGGTATTGATCTCTTCTTTCACAAATTCATTTTTACCTTCATTTTTATCTTTTTTCTCTCCTGCCAGAATGTAGTTTGCTATTATCAGCAGGATCGAGACGATCATTCCGTATACAAAAAGTACACCAAATCCACCAGGATTAATCTCCTGTGTGAGCTCTGATGTTTTTTGTGTATCACCCACAAATATGCTGAACAGAAGGCCGAATACCGCAATCCCCGTGACAGAGCCAAGACCGCTTATCGTCATTATCATACTCCATACAACTCCCTGTGATTCAGGCGGAGTTTTTGCGGTGATGATGTGGTTGTTAGCGGTTGTAAGCATTCCGATTGCCGAACCGCCGAGAAACAGAGCGACTGCAATCATAAAAAGGCCGGGAGAAAACATACTTATCAATGCACCTGCAAATGAGAACAAAAGGATCACAGAAGCTATGATACTGATCTGCTCCGAACTTTTTTTACCGGAAATTTTCCCGTATAAAAATCCGAATATGCCCATGCCGGCTGCAAAGATCAAAATTAAAAGTCCCGAGGTCCATGCAGAAAGATCCTTTCCTATTTCAAGGTAAAACGGATAGAGATATACCGAACCTGCATCCATCTGGGCGTTTCCGAGGCACACCAGGATTGCAAGTGCAAACCCGGATGAGCCAAGAAGGTGCAGGGGAAGAAGAGGACAGTTTGATCTTTTCTCCCTCCGGATAAATATTACCCAGCATGCTGCTGCAATGGCAAGTATCAGCACCATGAGGAGCGGGGTTCTGATTAGATGATCAGCATATGACAGAAGGACAACCGATAATATCATGCCGGCAAAAAAAAGGGCCGAAGCAGGAAGATCGATTGGCAGTCCTTCTTCTTTTTGTTTTTTTATTTCCGGAATTATGAATGAGGCAATGAGCAGTATAATTACTGCCAAAGGAACGCTGATTAAAAAAACCCAGTTCCATGAGAGAAAATTGCTGATAAATCCCCCAAGTGGCGGACCGACCACATAACCGACAGCTATTGCGCATGTCATCAGTCCAAGATTCTTCCCGGCTGATTCCTGAGGTAAAAATCTGTTGACAATAATTCCGCCGACAGAAACAAGCATTGCTGCACCGATTCCCTGACAGAACCTGACTGCGACTAACAGCTCCAGATTCGGCATAAAAGCGGACATAAATGAAAAGAACCCGAAGATTCCAAGTCCGGTTATAAATATCCGCTTTGGAGAGCTTACGTCCGCCAGCCGCCCGAATATGATAAGAGTCCCTGTAAGGCTCAGCAGATATGCGAGAACCACCCATGAGGCATCGTCTGCAAAAACATGATACGATTCGGCAATCGTAGGGAGGGCAACGCACACGATTGTGCTGTTAAGCGATATCATAAGCATCGAGAAGCAGACCGTAGCGAGCATTATTTTCTGTCTGAAATCCCCTGAAGGATTCTTATTGTTATTACCAGGCAAAATTCCCATCAATATAAAGAGTAATTTCTATGTAATGTTAAACCTTATGAAATCGTTTGGTATTAATTCTGACAAAGACCCACTGTGAGCCTTTCGGTCGCGGCCCTGCGCAATGCCGGGACAGCAGGGAAGAAAGTGATATAACGAAATATTAACCAACATGAAATCTTAGTTAAGCTCTGGACTCAGCATTTTCTACCCATATTATAAAATCTAATCAAAATAAGGCAGAATTGCTTCCTCATAGAATGTCACATAATACCTAAATTAAGATAACACAATAACGGATCAAATATCAAATGAAAGATATAAATTGTTAAAGAAAACAGGAACCGGAGAGAAGATAATATTTGTATGAGAGATAAAAGCAGGCAGGTGCATGACGGACAGTGATGATTTGAATGAGCAGTGAATTTATTTATATTGGCCTGGGCCTGATCATCGGTCTTGGCATCTCAATGCAGTGGCTGGCAAAGATCTTCAGAATTCCGGGAATCCTCCTTCTTCTGCCGGCCGGTATGATTGCCGGCCCGGTACTGGGGCTGGTACATCCACAGGAAATCTTTGGAGATGCCTTATTTCCACTGGTGACAATTGGTGTTGGAATTTTACTGTTAAAGGGCGGACTGGAACTTCGTCTGAATAACCTGCAGTCCGGTGTGAGCCGTTCTGTCTGGCGGCTGGTAACTTCCGGGGCGGTTTTGACACTGGCCATCGGTACTGCGGCCGCACTCTTACTTCTTAATGTCCCTTTCCCGCTGGCATTTCTCCTCTCTGCCCTGCTGGTAGTATCCGGTCCCACCGTGGTTGGGCCAATCCTCAGCTTTGCCCGCCCAAAGGAACCGGTAGGCACGGTTCTGCAATGGGAAGGCATTATTATTGACCCGATTGGTGCTGCTCTTGCGGTGGCCGCGATCAGCTTTATTACTGCTGAGAACCCGAACCCGTTCCTGGATATATTTCTGACCATGGCAGTGGGCGTGATTCTTGGTATTGTGGCAGCTCTTTTCTACACTTACGCGGATCGTACACGCAATATACCCAAAGGACTCAGCGGCCTCATTGCTTTGATGCTGGGGATAGTGGTTATCACCGTAGGGGAACTGATATTTTCAGAGGCAGGTCTCTTCGCCGCGTTAACCATGGGTTTTGTCATAGCAAACCAGCCCCTGACACCGTTTGGCAGCATACGGGTTCTGACTGAAACACTTGAACCGCTTATCATCGGCATTCTGTTCATCATGCTGGCTGCAATGGTTGATCTCTCTGCCATGGGAGAGTATCTGTTACCCGCTCTGGCTCTGGTAGTGGTATATGTATTCATTGCCCGGCCGCTGGTAGCCTTCCTGGCCACTCATGGTCTGGGTTACAGCCGTGCACAGCGGATATTTATCGGGGCTCTGCACCCGCGGGGTATTGTAGCTGCGGCTACTGCTTCATTATTCGCACTTAATTTAAACGAAGTGGGGGTTAATTTCCCCGAAATGGTCCCCGTTGTTTTCATTGTGATACTGTCCACAGTAGTTATCTACGGACTGGGAACACCTGTCCTCTCCCGTGTGCTGAAGATTGCAGACCCCGAACCCGTTGGAATTGCCATCTATGGGGAACAGCGCTGGGCTCTCGACCTGGCATCAGCCCTGCATACAGCAGGAGCAACGGTTATGGTACTGGCACCGGGCAGTAAGAGACTTCAGAGTGTTGCGGATTCCGGAAAGATACCGTTTGAATCCTATACAGGTTCTCTGGTTGATCTGGGGGATGAAGAAATTCTGGACGATGCACATTTTTTTAAAATGAAAATTGCGTGGCTCCTGATAGCTTCTTCAAATAAAGACAGCATCGGATCAGCGGAGGACGCGTTTATCGACTCTGTCGGACCGGAAAATATGATCATATTCGGAACGGCACGGGATATGCAGGACAGAAGGGTTTTTGGAGGAAAAATTGACATACTGGCGAAAACTCCGTACGGCCTTTTTGGTCGCATGGAGGATGAACTGCTGGAGATGCTTGAGAACGGATATAGTTTCAGGGCCATTGACAGCAGAGAACAGCCAGAATATGGCGGAACACCTGAAGGGACAAAACCCTTCATGAGAGTGAACAGTGACGGAACTCTTGCCGTACCCGGAAGTGATTCCCGTCTTGCAGACGGGGAATTCCTTATTATCGTCGCACAAAAAAGATAATCTGCATAAAATAGAGTTATTGATTCCGGAAAAATTAATCTGAACCGGAAACGGGTCTTTGTGTACCGGAGAAACGGGAGATATACTCTCCCGCCCAACACAAAGATCACCAATGATAATATACAAAAAAACTCTTCTGATATTCAGCTAACTTCATATCCGTAAAACATACATATTAACAGTAAGACAGGGACGGGAATACCTGTCAGAATATTCCGGTAAAAATATTTACAGGTGAAATGGATTTATGAAAAAAAGTCTTATATTTTCAGTTATTCTGATAATGGCTCTTATAATTGCATTTACAGGATGCACCGGACAGGAGAGCGATACACAGACAGACGGGGTTAACACTGCAACCGATACAAAAACAGAAAACGCTATGCAAACCGTTGCAGATGAACTCACGAAGTCCATAGATGCAGGACTGGAAGAGATAAACAGCGGCCTTTCCGGAAACAGTGCCGCCCTCTCAGAAGCAGGACTCACAGGAGACGCAGCTGAAAAAATCCTCTCAGACAACCTTCTCAGTTATCCGTGGGCGGTTTCATCGCTGATTATATCAAAAGAGGGTGTAGTCCTGACAGCGATGCCAAAAAACTACGCAGGCGTTGCAGGTGAGGATTTAAGCTGGCAGTCGCAGGTTCAGACCGCAAACAGAGAGCAGATAGCGATTGTAAGTGATGTATTTACAATGGCCGAAGGGTTCACCGGGATCTCACAGAGTTCTCCTGTATTTTCCAAATCAGGCGAATATCTCGGCTACACCGACATAACCTACAAGCCGGATACTTTCCTTGCCAGACAGATAAATCCGGTCATTAAAAATACACCATATGATGTCTGGGTTGCACAGACAGACGGAACTCTGATCTATGATACCAAAGAAGAGGAGATCGGCAACAATCTCATGACCGATTCGATGTACAGCGACCCGGAACTTCAGGCAGTATTAAAAGAGATTCTTAAGGAGCCGTCCGGAACAGCAGAATATACATTCTCAGACAAAAACTGGAACGAAAATGTCACAAAGGCAGCCTCCTGGAAGACAGCCGGAATTAACGGTGCTGAATGGAGGGTTGTAGTCACCCATTCAGGCAGTGAAAACGAAGGCGAAGCAGCAGCTGAACCGGTGAAAATTCCGGAAACGACTGACTCACGATATGAAAATCTTAAAGCTTTTGTCAATGATGCCGCTGCATACGCAAAGGAACACGGAAAAGAAGCTGCATTAAATGAATTCAATAACGTAAACGGATCTTTCATCAGCGGAGAACTTTACATATTCGCGTATGAGACAGACGGAACGGTAATTGCGCTCCCTTACCAGAAGGAGATGTTGGGAACCGACCGTGCAGGAATTACAGATACAAACGGCGTTGAATTCATCGAAGAGGCAATTGATACAGCAGAAAATGGCGGCGGATCACTCTACTACATATACCCGAATCCTGAAGATAACTATAAAGAAGAGTTCAAACTCTCATATGTAATGCCGGTTGATGACGAATGGTTTGTCGGGGCGGGGATTTACCTTCCGGAAATTCCCGCTGTATTCAATGAGACAGAGATAGATGAACTTGTAAAAAGGGTGAAGAATGCACGTGACTATGCACAGGCTAACGATAAAGAAGGAGCAATTGCCGATTTCAATGACCTTAACGGGACTTTCGCAGACGGTGTAAATTACATCTTTGCCTACGAATATGACGGAACCACGCTGGCACTTCCGTTCCAGCCGGAACTTATCGGCACAGACCGGCTCGATTTCTCCGACACCTATGGAGTAGAAATTATCAGATGGGAGATATCCGCTGCAAAGCGTGGAGGAGGATTTGTATATGCCGAATACTTCAACCCGGAAACAGGAGATTCCGGATTAAAACTCTGCTATGTCACACCGGTCAATAATGAATGGCTTGTCGGGTCAGGTATCTATACCGAAAGCATATGAATGCAGGATCAAAACTCAATTTTTTCTGAGAATCAATTCTCGGATTTAATATAATAGTCCATCAGTGCCGGTCAGGAATATAATTGGTTTTTTCTGCTGTGCCGGTGCAATCTCACGGAGATCAGCCATATCACGAATATCTATTAAATCAGGACCACGCTGCATTCGCACAGACATATATCTGAAAATATGGAGTGAACTACCTCTGGGCTAAAGACCCAGAGGTAGTTCACAAGACTATAGAGACAGTGCATAATACATAATAATTTGCACCATCCCCTTCACAGATTTGCCCTTTCTCCGAATCCTTTATAGCCGGAAATGTCCATAACAGATCATAAATGACCGTCCCGGACATACATACATTTTTCAGCAGTGAAGGTATCAAGGAATTTGCCGAAGTGAGTATTACAGAAATTCCTCCGCCTGACCGGAATTATGTAAACGAATTCCTCCCCGGTGCAGGCTCCGTGATCATCTTTGCAAAGGAGATACCTCTGTCCGTCTATAATCTGCCCCCAAAAGAGAAGACCAGGGAGATGCTTATAATAGCCGAGTCACTTGACATGACAGCAAAAAAGCTCTCTGCTCTGATAAGTGCCGGAGGTATTTCTGCAAAACCTGTACCCCTCTATCTGCCGGTTACAATAACAGAAGGAAAGGTCAGGGGGCTTGTCAGGTTAAAGCAGATAGCAGCCGCAGGAGGTCTTGGAACAATAGGAAAGAGTTCACTACTCCTGACACCACAATACGGCCCGCGGGTTTTTCTGAGCGGAATTGTAACCGGCAACCGGATTCCCAAATTACAGGCAGCCAAAATTTCGGTTACAACCGGAAACATGGCAGATTCAGCCCCCGGTATGACACCGGGAGAAGAAGACAGAGAAGAATCATGCAGAAGAAAAGCAGACATTCTCCCGCTCTGCACCGGATGCGGACTCTGCATCGGAAACTGCCCCGGAGAAGCATTCGGGCCGGACGGGGTGGATGCATTCAGATGCATGACAATCCGCACATTTGTTCCACCGTTATTTGTTCCGTCTGTAAAATGGATCTTAAAACGGCGTATTCTCCTCAGAACCGCCGCCCCCCTCGCGCCATACATTGCCAGGCTTGTAACAATGCCCTGCAGCGGGTGCGTAACAAAATGCCCAAAATCCGGAATAAAATGTGAATGATCAATGACTTCAGGCAAAGGATTAAATCTTCCCCGTAAAGCATCTCAGATTAACCGGAAAAATTCAGCCTTCATCTGTAAAATGACATAAAAAATACAGAAGATAAAAAAGAATGAGGGAAAAACCATGAAAACAACAACTATATTCTATTCATACACCGGAATCACCCGCGGAGTGGCAGGAAAAATTCAGCAGGCATGCGGAGGTGATCTAATTGAAGTTAAGACAAAAAAGCCATATTCAAAGATAACCGCTTACTCACTCGGATGCCTTCGGGCAGCAAAAGGTGAATGCGATGAGATCGAACCTGCATCAATTGATGTCTCCGCATCGGATGTAATTGTAATCGGCACTCCTGTCTGGGCGTTCAGGGCAGCACCGCCCATAAATGCGGCAGTAAATGCACTTTCCGGCTGCGAAGGAAAAAAAGCAGTCATCTTTGCAACCTGCGGGGGAAAGCCCGGAGAGACCATCCCTCTTCTTGCAGAGGCCCTTGAGAAGAGAGGAGTGAAAGTTGCAGGCGGGTTTATCTTCGACAGAAAAGACGTGAAGGATGAAGACAAAGTCAATGCACTTATCAATGCTGTTAAATCACCATAAATCTGATTTTCCACATAATTACCATATTTCCCGGCAGAAATGAATTCCAAAAATCTTTGGACCAAAATATAGCTTAAAATATTTTATAAAATAAAACTGTAAACCCAAATGTCAGATCTTAACATCGCAGCGGTGATCTTCTTTACAGGCACAATTCTGGCATATGTCACGTACAGGATTTTTAAGGTACTTGAAAGGAAAGCCGAGAAAACAAAATCAAAACTTGACGACATTCTGATAATATCACTTAAAAAACCGGTAGTTATCGGGATATTAGTCTCAACCGTCTTTATCACTCTCCAGTATATCCCCATTCATGAGGGCTACGCATGGATACTGAGCAGCAGATACTTCAATACACTAATCATTATCTTTGCAACGTGGATTGTGGCCACATTTGCTGAGAGTTTCATCTGCCTGTACGGGAGATGGGTATCTGATCAGACCGAAAGCGACCTGGATGATAAAATAATCGATGTTCTCGAGGTTTCAGCAAAATACATCATCTGGTTCATAGGATTCCTCCTGATACTGAGCTATCTTGAGATTAATATAACTCCACTCCTTGCAGCCGGAGGAATATTCGGAATAGCAATAGCACTCGCAGCACAGGACCTAATCTCAAACTTCTTTGGCGGAGCCTTAATAGTAGTTGACAAACCCTTCAAAATAGGTGACAGGATAAAGATCGAGGGCAAACTTGGGGACGTTATCTCAGTCGGACCACGTTCGACACGCCTTAAGACACTTGACCACCAGATGCTCACCATACCAAATTCAAAGATCTCCAATACCATCATCACAAATTACGCGATGCCGGATGTAAAACTTAAAGTCAGGATTCCGGTATCTGTAGGATACGGAAGCGACGTCAGAAGGGTAAAGGAGATACTCTATGAAATTGCCGGTGATGCCATAAAAAACACAGATTATGTCTTAAGCGACCCCGCACCATCCGTTTACTTCCTGGAGTTCGGTGCATCAAGCCTTGATTTCATGATGCTCATCTGGGCAAAGAAGTTCAATATGTCGTGGGACATCAAGGATCACGTTAATTTTGAGATTGAACGCAGATTTGCCGAGGAAGGAATAGAGATACCGTTCCCGCAGATGGATGTTCACTTAAAAGCTGGTGAGTAAACACAGCCACAATGCAGATAAAAACTGAAATTACGCAGGGAATTCAGGTAAACAGATAACAGACAAAGAATTACATTTTTTAAAATCAGAGGAACCGCTGAAGGGAGATTAACACACAACCCTGCCGCCCTCCCCTCTTTTTGTCCAGTACAGATAATACTCTTTATCCCCCTTCAGAAAAATATCAGAATACTGATTTCCTATGCATAAAGACAGCAATAAATTTCTTAGATACAGTTTTTCATCTATCATTATCCTGACCGTTATACTTCTCATGACAGCAGGATGCCTCCAGAATACAAGAGATGAAGAACCAGCAGGAACTGGACTTCCGGAAAAAAACAGTCCCATACAGACACATTACTCCCCCGGAGAGATAACACAGCTTGCTGAGGAAACAAAAGAGGCCGCAGATGCCTCACTGAATGCCATTGCTGAAATAACACCGGAAAAGCGAACTTTTGACAACACAGCCCTTGCATTTGAACGGACAATGATGGACTATTCAGATGCCATCGGTCCTCTGACACTGATGGGATATGTGTATCCTGATGCAGAAATAGCTGCGGAAGGCACATCCTGTGAGGAGTCTGCGAATACTTTCGAAACCGGGGTTTATACCCGCCGGGAACTCTATGATGCACTTAAGGAGCAGGTGCCCCGTAATCCGGAGGAAGCACGCCTCTACAGCGTAACAATCAGGGAGTTTGAAAAGAACGGGCTTGAACTTCCGGAAGAAAAGCTTTCAGAGGTCCGTGAGATGAAAAACAGACTCGGACAGCTTGAAACCCGGTATTCTGCCAACCTGAACAGCGACAACACCACACTTGAGTTTACCGCTGAAGAACTTGCCGGGGTGCCGCTTTCATCAGTCGAAACATTTGAACAGACCCCACAGGGAACATACCTTGTCACCACGAAATCTCCCGACTATCTTGCGGTTATGACATATGCCGGAGATGAGAAAACGAGAATGAGGATGTACTGGGCATACAATAACAGGCAGGCAGATACAAACACGGCTCTACTTGAAGAAGCGATACTTCTCCGGCAGAAAATTGCAGAGGCACTCGGATACTCCACATGGGCAGATTACAAAACTGACGGCAGAATGGCAGAGAATACCAGCAATGTCATGGAATTTCTGACATCAATGAAAGAACCCATAAAGGAGAAATACACCGGTGAGATGAGAGAACTCCTTACAGTTAAAAGGAGTATTGACCCCGAGGCAACATCAGTAAGTCCCTGGGACATTACATACCTCCTGAACATACAGAAAAAAGAGCAGTATGCATATGATGAAGAGAAGGTCAGAGAATACTTCCCGGCCGACACTGTCCTTCAGGGACTTTTCAGGATCTATGGAACCCTTTTTGACATCAGATTCTCTGAGGTTGAGAATGCGTCCGTATGGTCTCCTGACGTCCGGCTTTATGAGGTGAAGAACGCAACCGGAAATGAGACTATAGGATATATGTATCTTGACCTTTACCCCCGTGAGGGGAAATACGGACATTTCTGTGCCTATCCGCTCATAACCGGAAGGCTGAAGGACGACGGATACTCAGTTCCGGTTGTGACAATCATAGGCAATTTCCACAAACCGGAAGAAGAGAGACCGTCACTTCTGACAGTTACAGAGACAGAGACACTCTTTCACGAGGCCGGGCATGCAATGCACTTCCTTCTGACAGATGCTCCATATGGCAGTCTCTCCGGATTCAGTGTAGAGTGGGACTTTGTTGAGACACCCTCCCAGACGCTTGAAGAGTGGGCGTGGGACCCCGAAGTGTTAAGATCAATATCCGGCCATTACAATGATTCCTCTGAAAAGATTCCGGTGGAACTGTGTGAACGGGTAACTGATGCCCGGAATGTTGGATCAGGCAATAAATACAGCCGCCTGATCATCAACTCCCTGGAGGATATGCGGTTTCACACTGCTGCCGGACCTGTAAATGCAACTGAGGTCTGGTATCAGACATATGAGGATATTACGGGCACAAGACCACCTGCCGGGACACATCAGCCGGCCTCATTCGGCCATATGATGGGTGGATATGATGCCGGATATTACGGGTATCTCTGGTCAAAGGTCTATGCAATGGAAATCGTTGATGAATTCAAAGAGAGCGGCATGACCAACCAGACAACCGGAATGAAATTCCGTGAAGAAATTCTCTCAAAGGGCAATATGCAGGACGGAATGACACTTCTTGAAAATTTCCTCGGAAGGGAACCGGGACCTGAGGCACTGTATAAACATCTTGGAATAGAGGAACAACAGACATAACAGTCCGGCGATTTTTCTTAAGGCCGGGATTCAGTCAGGGACACCCGAAAAAACCCTGAATCCGGCCCCACATATTGCAGAAAAATATCCATAAAACAGGCTGAAATTAATTAAGGGCGATGACAATGAGGGATTCCGCAGAAGAAGAGAAGATCAGGGATGAAGAAGATTTTGTAAAGGTCAGGAAGAAGGTTCTTGATCTCGCCGGGGTAAACAACCTTGAAATACTGGATATAGGTGCCGGACCACTCTCTGCCATAGCCGCGAAGTATTACAGCTGCTCTGTTACTTCCGTTGATATTGACCGGAAAGAACTCCGGTTATGGAAGGAATATGCAGAGAAAGAGGGTGTTTCAGACAGAATCAGTTTTGAAGAGGAGGATGCGGCAGATCTCTACTACTGCGACGATGCATTCGATGTCTGCATCAGCTTTTGTGCCCTGCACCACTTCCCCATCAAAATCAGAGATCAGGCGTTATCTGAATTCCGGCGTGTTTCTTCAAAACGCTTTATTATTGTAGAATACACAGAAGAAGGATTTTCAGAGGTGCACAGCAGGGAGGATTTTGAACCTGTTAACCTTAAAAAACTGGAAGAGAATCTGAAAGAAACGGGTATCACCAGAGTAATCCCGGTGGATAAAATGATGGTATATGTTGTCGATAAGAAGGCACAATAGTTCTGTTTGGTCCTAAAGTCTCAACAGTAAGAGGTTTCATATTTAAACGTTAATTTGTAATTCCTGAATTACAGGAGAGAAGATGAACCGGAAATAAACTGCCAAATGTTATATATCAGAACAACCTCTGTAAAAATATGATATTGTGGCGCATTCCTGTGATTTTAACATTTATTCTGCTTTCTGCTCTGGCAATGGCATTTATACCGGCGGCATCTGCCTCCGCCCTGACACCGGATGATATTCTCTATATGGAGACACCCGGCCATTTCACCCTCTCGGCAGACGGGGGAAACCTTGTGTACATCAGGACAGCCGGAACCGACCTTAAACCCCCTGCGAACAACGGCACACTGATGTACGTTGATGTGAACTCCGCCACTGAACTTGCACTTACAGGTCCAGATCAGTCGGTCACCGCCTGTGCACTCTCTCCCGATGGTAAAAAGGTGGCATATGCGGCAATGCCCCGTGAAGGCGGGCCTGTATCCATGTATCTGACGAATCTGACGGACCGGAAGAGAACCGCCCTGTCAGGTGTAACAGATGAACTTGCCGGGAGTTTTCTCTTCCTTGGAAACGACCGCCTGATCTTCACGGGAGCACCGGCCGGTGCTGCAACGGACAGCGAAGTTGCTATTGTCGCGGATGAACTGCCGGGACCAGTCATCCTCAGGACCTATTCGCTGAAAGACGGGGTTATTGCTCCCATCTCTGCCAACAATGATGTCATTACGATCTGGGAGCCCTCGCCGGACGGAAAATATGTATTATACAAGGCATCCCCCAACCCGAAGTCCTGGGAGACCGGGGCAACCTTCCGGTATGTTCTCCTAAACACGCTTACCGGAGAGGAGAAGGAACTCTTCACTCTTGTTGAGGGATACCAGGACGAAAATCAGTTTGCCTGGTCACCGGACAGCAGTGACGTCTATATCGAGAAGATCATCAACGGAGGTCTTAGGTACCCGGTCGAAAATGCAGCAGAACTTCTTGTCTATTCACCGGCTACCCAAAAACTTGAGGAAGTGCCCCTCAACTGGGAACGCGGGCTGCATATTGATATATTCAACAGTGATATTGAGGTCAACCCGTTCAACGGCGGAGCCTATCTCTTCCTCGCTGACGGCACAAACCCGAAACTTGTCCGGGCAACGCGGAGCAATGGCGGGTGGAAGATGACAACGCTTAACGGCAGGGATGCAGGAAACATCTTTGCTGCCGAATCCGACAGTACGGGCTCCACCATAGTATACAATTACAATTCAGCCAGCTCACCGCCCCAGTTATTCAGGGCAGCGGTTTCGGGAAGCGGGATCACAGACCCCGTCAGGCTGACCGGCCTGAACCAGGACCTGATACAGAAGGACCTCGGGACTTCCGAAGTCACGAAATGGGAAGGTGCAGAGGGCGATACGGTATATGGTGTCATCCGGTACCCGCCGGGATATGAGAAGGGAAAGCTGTACCCACTGGTGCTTGTCATCCATGGCGGGCCGAACTATGCTGATTTTGACAGCTGGCGTGACACCTGGGAGTTTCCGTACCACCTGATAACGGACAAAGGAGCAGTCACACTCTCGGTCAATTACCACGGCAGCACAAATTTCGGACTCAACTTTGCACGTTCAATTGAGGGAGGAAATTATTATAGCCTGCCAACGGAGGACCTTATGACCGGAGTCGATCACCTTGCGGAAATGGGGATCATCAACCGTTCACAGGTCGGTGTGACCGGGTGGTCAAACGGCGGAATACTTACTCTTGCCCTTATAACCAAAGATCCAACGCTGAAAGCTGCGGTTTCAGGTGCAGGGACAGCCGACGAGAACTCGCAGATAGCGAATACAAACGGCATCGTGATGGACAGGATGTATTATGAGAAGAGTCCTTATCAGGACCCTGCGGCATTCCAGAATATTCTGCCCGTCTACCAGGCAGAAAATGTCAGAACCCCGCTTCTGATGATGATCGGAACGAAAGATCCACAGGTGGACCCGTCCAGTGCCTGGGTCACATACCGGGCGTATAAGGAAGGAAGCCAGGCACCAGTGAGGTTCGTTCTCTTCAAAGATCAGCCGCACCACATGACAACGCCGGAGACGCAGGCACGTAAGATACAGGAAGAGCTGGACTGGCTTGACCAGTACCTCTTCTCTTCATTATAACAGGGAAGATATAACAATCCGGCCTGTAACGAAGAGATATTACACAGACCGGACGCATCATAAATTATTTTAACCTCTTTTCTTAACAACTATCCATGGCAGAAAATTCATCGGACTCACTCTTCTCATCGGACTATCACAGGTGGCTGAAGGAGGAGATAGCACGGCAGAACGAACTCCTCAGTACAAAACAGACAACTGAAACCTCTTTCGGGACGATGGAGTACTCTCTCATAGGGAAAGGGCCGGTCATCCTTGCAATTCACGGTACACCGGGCGGATATGACCAGTCCCTGCTCCTCTTCGACTGGATAACAACAGAAGGATTCTCACTGCTTTCTGTCAGCCGGCCGGGATACCTGGGAACTCCCCTTGACACCGGAAAAACTCCGGCTGAGCAGGCTGATGCACTCGCTGCCCTGCTGGACGCCTTAAAAATAGAGAAAGTCCACCTGATGTTCGGCTCTGCCGGAGGAGCCTCCGGTTACGAATTTTCGATCCGGCATCCTGACAGGGTCAAATGCCTTGTTGCTATGGATGCGGTCTCTTCGCAGTATCTCCTCTCCGTCAATATCGGGAAAGTCATGGAAAAACTTATTATGTCGAGAACCGGAGTTGAGCTGATGGAGCAGATGAGCCTGCATTTCCCGGAAAAGAGCCTTCAGGATGTGATTAAGCACTCATCACTCTGCCGTCCGGAGCAGATTAAAGAGCAGGTAAAGACTGCCATAAAGGACCCCAATCAGGTAAAAATGTTCTTCCGGATGGTACGCTCGATGACGGACTATAAGCACAGAAAACCCGGCCTTGAAAACGACCTGGATAAGATGGCCCGGATCGGTGACCTGCCGGTGGATAAAATAACCTGCCCCTCTTTAATCGTCCATGGCACTCATGACAGTGACGTGCTCTTCTATAACGGTGTTTATGCGTATGAAAACATACCGGGTGCTGAGTCTTACTGGGTAAAAGAGGCATCACACCTGATCTGCGGATGGATCTCACCTCATGTAGATGAACTCAGGGAGAAGGTTGTCTCATTCCTCCTTGAGCACAAATAAAAAGAAGACCTCAAATAAGCCCAAATAACCCCAAAAAAGACCAAATGAACTAAAATTAGCCAGCATAAGCCAATATAATCCCAAAAACCCCCAAATTTTGACGAAATCAAGGCCAAATTTTGATTAAAATCAAAAAATAACCGAAATAACCAGAAATATTTAACCATAACAGAAGCCCGTCATTCCATGATATCAGGTCGATTGGATACAAACACCGACTGAAAAAAAGTGCCAATAGCGGGCCTTTATATCTCTGTATTTTATGCCCTGATTCCTGTAAAAAGCAGGATATATGGCAGGAATATATGACCTACAGATCCGATCGCCAGATCACAAAAATAAGCCCAAATCGCCGTTATTTAGGAAGGTATTGAATGAGGTCATTTTTGTCCGGTTTAGAGCCCTGAAATTTCCGAAGCCTACACCTTTAATCACCCCCACCTTCCAAAAGAGAAGCATGGATTTCCTGACTCATGCCTTCTCCATGATCCTCCTCGGAGGGCATATGGATATTTATCTGGTGTGTTTTGGCGTTATCGGGACGGTTCTCCCTGATATGGACATCCTTATGCAGCGTCTCTCCGATACCGACCCACGCCTGTACATCTTCTCCCACGGCGGGATCACCCACAGCATTGCAGGGTCTCTTCTCCTGTCAGTCACCGGATTTTTTACAGTCTGCCTCATGAAGCTCTCCGGGATTTTATCGCCTCCGGCAGATCCCGTATTCCAGATATTCGGCCTTGGAATGATGATCGGCGGAGCACTCCTGCATGTGGCATTCGATTATCTTGCGTATCCCGGAATACCGCTTTTTTACCCGTTTTCGGATGAAAAATACACCCTCGGCATATTCCCCGGCCCGAGTATCTTTCTCTCAATTGTAAGCATTGTATTTCTTCTCATGCTCATTACGGGACTTATTACAGAATTTGCAGATACCAGCGGGATTTATGTCTGGGGGATCGTCTTCTTCGCAGTCATCGCTTTTGCTTTCATAAAAAAGGGCTTTGTCGCCGGAAGGTTCAGGGGCCATGAGGCAATACCTACATTAAACCCCCTGCACTGGATAATCGTATCCGGGGATGAGAAGGAGTACACAGTCAGGAGGTACTCGCTGACCAAAGGCGTGTACGGGGAAGCGGTGTATAAAAAAACGGACGGTGTCGGAGAGGAGGATATCAAAGACCTTGCAGACGATCCGGATATGAAGAGGCTGAGGTATTATTCGTACCTTGTCGTATTTGAACAGAGACCGGAAGGCATCAGGGCATATGATCCCCTGAGGGTTTCGGGACTGATATTTTACCCGCCGAAATTCCGGGAATATTTAGCCAAAAAACCTAAATCATAAAATTGCTTTGCGGACATCAACAGGATGCAACAGTCCAAACATCTATAATATATGCATGTGTATACCCATGCATGCAGTCCACTTCAATCAGGATCAGATCGGATACTAGAGACAGTCTTTCAAGGCTCAAAAAGCATCCACGTGAGTCCTTCGATGATGTCATCAGCCGTCTCATCAATTCAACGGTCGATGATGAGCCCCTGAGTGAAGAGACAATTCAAAACATCGAGAAATCTCTCAAAGAATACCGTGAAGGGATATATTATACACATGAAGATGTCCTGGCTGACCTCAGCGTGGCTGAAGAGACAGATAAGAAATATCCCGGCGAAAAGAAAGAGAAGGAAGACTGATGAGATTTCAGCTCAGGTACTCATCGTCCGCCCGGCATGCACTAAAAAAGATCCCCCGTGAGATCTCTCTCAGGTTCGTCACCAGACTGGAAAAACTGGCCGAAGAAGAAGACCCGGCTCATTCCCTGAAAACTCTTCATGGGTTTGATGACCCTCTGCTTTATTCGCTTCGGATAGGGCAGTACAGGGCGGTGATCTCTGTCATAAACGATGTAATGGTAATCCATGTAATTGAAATTGGTCACCGGAGCAGTGTGTACAGAAAATTCTGAAAATGTCCTCAGTTATTATTAATATCTAAGTTTTGCAGTTTGATCCAACAAACTGCAAAAGATGGAATATATCGTGTGGCTTATCAGCTGCAGAGACTAAAAGAGACAAAATAATATTTTTTATGAAGAACCAGTCTTTGAGACCCCTTTGTTTATATCCGGAAGTGCACCCCTGAAATACCAGAATACTGCTGCAAGGACCAGATAAAGAATCGCACAGGCCCACCCGAATTCACCAAGCATCATATCGGAGGCCTCCGTAGGAACGGTCAGGGACGGATAAAACTGCTGGATAAAATAATTCCAGAACCCGTGAAAGAGAATCGCAGTATAAACACTTCCTGACTTGAGCCTGAGCCATGCCAGAATAAGCCCTGCACCCATGACAGACGGGACAAAAACAAGGACTGAATACCAAAGCGGACCTGCACCGCTGTATGTGGAGAAGAAGATAAGAGGAAAGTGCCATAATGTCCAGATGGCCCCTGAAATCAGGGCAAGTTTTGTAAATCCCATGAATTTTGCCATCTCAGGGACCAAAAGTCCCCTCCAGCCGATCTCCTCGCCTGCTGCGGCAAAAAGATTGAAACCTATTGCAGAAACAAAGGGAATAATAAAGCCTGTACTGAAAATAACTGATGCTTTGGCATTATTAAAATCAGCAATTCCAAAAATCCACGCTGACCCGAACATTAATAATCCTGCAAATATCGGAATAATTACAGAAAGCAAAAGCCAGAGCGGTTTACCCATACAAAAACCAAATCCGGCAAAACTCCTCTGATAATAAAAGCGGGTTATAACTGCCGAAATTCCGGGACACCACATTGTAAAAATCGTAAATACAAGCAGATTCTGGTAATCCCCGGCATTGGTCGCCGATGTAACCAGAAACCACCCGATGCAGCTTAAAAGTAATGTAAGAATAAGAAAAAGGCAGACCTTCTTTCGTGCTTTATCTTCTCCGGAGAATCTGTCTTCTTTCAGTTTTTCAGGCAAAAGTGGCATACTAATGATAAGCAGATTAAAATTAATATTTCTGCTGGCATCCCGGGTCTGACATTTGGTTCAAAAATCAATTTTATCCCTCCAAAATGTCCAAAAAAGTCATCCATGAACCATCTCAGCTGGTTCACAGAAAATAAATGAAACAGTGCACTGTTTCATAAGAGATATCTTATTGCTGTTCTTCCAGCCACTGCAGGGCATAAGTTAGCTGAACGTCCTCTCCATTCACTGCACGCTTTACCGTATCCTCATTCAGCGGCACACGGATGTCGGGGGAAACTCCACCAATGAGTTCAGCATTGCTGTCAACCTGAATGATTCCTTCTTCATCAAGCGAAGCTCCGTCCGGGAACATGATATACATATCAAGCGGCATTATCGCCTGTAAATTGTTCATGCCGAATGCCCCGTTTGTTCCGTACCATGATATGATCTTACCCCTGCCTGTATTTTTAAAGACCATCGGGAGACCCTCCCCCGAACTGATTGTATCCGGACTTACCAGTACTGCCACGGGACCGCCGTAACCATCAGGCTGAGGGGATGACCATGCTTCTGACACAACCGGAAATTCTCCTGTTCCGGGATCATAGGTTGTGGTATATTCATAGAATACAGGTTCTTCAACGAACCAACCGGCAAAACAGGCCGCAAGGTTGTCGTCGCCGCCGTTGTTGAACCTGAAATCAAGAACAATTCCCGGAGTGTTATTCCCGGCCGCAGATATCATTGCATCCTTAAACTGCCCGTAAACATCAAAAGACTCCTGATAGACTGCTATATACGCATAACCTCCGGGCAGAATCCGGTAAGCAGCATTACTGTTGCTGATCTGTGGAAGTATCTCAGACCAGGACTGGTTTACGCCATAATCATTCACTTCTGTCCCAAGGAAAAGTGACGTCTTTCTCAGGCCTTCATAGCTGTCATCAAATGCAGTGAGACTTACCATCTGGGAATCTGGACCGGACGGATCTGCAAGAGTTATGGTGGCTGTCTCCCCCACAGGTGCACGTGTTAAAAGCCTCTGCTGATGAAGATTAACTCCTTCAGCGGTCGAGGGCTTTTTTCCGGCCCAGATATATGAGGTCTCATTAACTGCATCATGGATCTCCTCTCCGTTCCAGGTCAGAATTTCATCTCCAAAAGCAATTCCTGCAGCCTCTGCTTCACTACCCTCTGCAACATAACTCACTATTACTTTCCCTGAATCAGTCTGAATAATGCCTATTCCATAAGAACCTGCAATATCCGCAGACCTTGCACCGAACTCCCCGGAAATTGGGATAACATCAACGTGTCCGTCAGGGATGGCATAGAGATACTCCCTTAAAGCCCAGTAGTATGCCGGCTTATCCTGTTTTTCTTCTGCATCGGCAAATGCCGGGGCATAGATACTATAAAGACGGTCAAAGTCAACCGATCTCCACTCCTTAAACGCATACCTCTCATCCAGCAGAGTATTAAGGGAGAGAAATGCAGAACTCCACGACTGGTTTGAGTAATCCGCAATTCCGGTCTTATTCGCAGCCACACCTTCCAGTGCCCCTGCCAGGAGATCGTTATACTCCGACTCATTGCCGCATTCAAACGGAGTGCAGGCATCCTTCAGGATCAACCTGTCTGAAGCATCTCCTGAAACTGTCACAGGAATCTGTACATCAGCTTCAGACTGAGTGCACCCGGAAAATGCAATAAAAACTGCAAGAATGCACATGATGAATAAAAGGGGAATTTTCGACATTTATTGTTCTAAACCGGATTTAGGAGAGATGAGAATAATAATGTTGTGAATCTGACTGCGGACAAAAATGAGGGTGGAATTATGGTCTTCTCAGCAGACAAAATCACACTTACCGGGGCATTCATATTTATCAGCAGAATATTTGCAGTTATTTATGGAGATGTCGCATAAGGCAGCTGATGACGGAAAGAAAGTTAAAGGAGACCGGCTAAACCAAATTCTGATAGTTAGGGAGAATGTAAGATATGGATACAATAATCGTTGACGAAAACCTGTGCACAAAATGCGGGACCTGCTCCGAGGCCTGTCCCCTCGGCATTATCAATCCTGCCGGAGAAGAGACGTTCCCAAACGTCAGGGAGGAAAATTCGGGAAAATGCATCCGCTGCGGCCACTGCGAGGCGTTCTGCCCAAAGGGAGCCCTTATCCTGAACTTCCGCCCGGAGGAGAAGGAGATCCTGCCCGAAGGTGCAGGAGAGATTCCGGAGAAGGAGATTGGATTCTATCTAAAAAAACGCCGCTCGGCGAGGATGTATAAGGCAAAATCCGTACCACGGGGGAAGATCGAAGAACTCCTCGAAGTTGCCAGTTATGCACCCTCGGCAGAGAACGGCCAGCCGGTGGAGTGGATCGTTGTCCACGATCCGGAGAAGGTCAGGAAAATAGGAGACCTTACAGTCGAATGGATGAAGACGTTCATAGGGAGCGATCATCCCGCAAGCGGATTCTTTGCGGCGCTGGCAGGGATATACGAGGGCGGCTACGATGTAATCTGCCGTGGAGCGCCTCATATGCTATTTAACCATATTCCGGAGGACAAACCGGTCGCACCTGTAGACGGGATTATCGCCATGACATACTTCGATGTCGCGGCCCCGGCAGCAGGGATCGGCACCTGCTGGGCCGGGTTCGTCGCAATGGCTGCCGCCGAATATGAACCGCTCCAAAAGGAGATCGGAATTCCGGCCGGGCGAAAATGCTCTTACGCGATGATGTTCGGCTACCCAAAGCACACTGTTCACGGCATTCCCCGGAGAGATCCGGTAAAAGTTACATGGATCTAAGGTATAACGGATAAAAGTCACCGCAGTAAACGAAAGCTATTAAGGAGAAGAACCGGTATAGCAGGAACTGCACTAAGATGAAGTGATATTATCCCAAACAGAGAGATATGTAGTAATAATGGCAGAGGAAAGATTAGAGAATAAATGTGAAAAGCTTGGAGAGCTCCAGACCCGTGGTGAACTGGGCAGGGAAATCGCGGCAATAATCTCCGGATACTCTACACGCGATCTCCGCCGGATGCAGTGGAACTTTTCAGGCAGTGTAAAAGGAATTGAGCCGTCATACAAAAAGAAGCTTGAGAAGATGATTACAGGGCACCTGCATGAAACATGGGAGAATATCAGGCTTATGAACCAGCAGGGATCTTTTTCGCAGATGAAAGAGCTTCTGCCTGAAAACAACAAAAATTTCTGGCAAATGGTTGCTCTTAAATGCTCAGGAAATAAAGAAAGCACCCGTCTCCGGTTCCTGAAGTTTCTTCTTGCAGGATTCTGTATCTTCGTTAAAAAAATCCCGCCACATCCTGTAGGTATGCCGTTTCCGGGCGGAGATTCAGTACAGCTTATTGACGGAATCTATTACTGTCCGGTAAGAAAAAAATCGAACGATGTTGATTCGGCACTATGCCCCTTCTGTCCGGCACTTCAGACACCTGAGGTTGGATACTTAAAGCCACCTGTAAAGGGAAGCACTCACAGGAAGCAGGAATACTTAAAAAAGACCTTTGACTTCCATCATTATAACGGGTAAACAGGAAAATAGATTAAATATCTCACCCGTGAACAGGCACGTGGATGGATTATTTAGAAAAATAGAGGCAGACTGATCTCATTCTGTAAAAGACTGCACAAATAAGAGCGGATAATAAAATAATTGCTCAGATTCGTTCATTTTTTGTCTAATTCTCCTTCAGCCGGAAGCAAAGTCAGAAAAAAAGAGAGCTTCCCTGTATTAATGCTGAAAAAATCAATGGTTAGACCGGAAGAACCCGGCTGCCATAAATCTCGTTGATTACAGCCCCGACACCCATATAAAGTGCAAGTAAACCGACAATAACTCCGGTAACTCCGGCAAGCGTATGAACCAGGTGAATGCCGGTTAAATTTGCGGCAACAAGGAATATCACAAGGAGCAGAACCGCTGCAAATGTTACCGTAAGAATACGGTGCATCTTTAAGGTGCAGATGAAAAGCCCCAGGATTAACAGACCCCATACAATAAGGAAGGAGGCCATGTCAACGGCTGTTGGTGATGCTGCAAGTCCCAGTTCAGGCAGTATCAGGATTGCCGCAAATGAGATCCAGAAGAGGCCAAAACTCCCGAAAGTGACCATTCCAAAGGTGTTGTTCTTCTTCCATTCCATAATGCCGACTATGAGCTGTGCAAGTCCGCCGTATAAGAGAGCCATTGCAATAATGGGGCTTGTAAGTCCGGTTATCCCGGCATTGTGTATACTGAGCAGAATTGTAGTCATCCCAAATGCACACAGACCCAGAGGTGCCGGATTTGCGGTATTATCCATCAGGAAAAGATTGTTCCTGCTTTTTTCTTCCAGTGGTTCCATAAGATCTCCAGGAGTGGTGCACACGGACAGAAAATACCAAGCAAATGTGCACCAAACCATTGTTGACCATATGTTTGCGGTGCACAGCATTAAACCATTGCAACTGCAAACGCACCACCATTAGAGATCCAACACAGCAATGAAGCATAAAATAGGAGAGAAAAGAAAATAAAAAATTAATTATATGGGTTTAGTTCTTAAAACTGTGAATCGGTGCCGGAATCCTGCCTCCGCGGTTTACAAATTCTTCGCAGCTGAATCTGTTCACCGGCTGAATAGGTGCATAGCCTAACAGTCCTCCGAATTCAACGGTTTCACCGACATCCTTGCCGATTACAGGAATCAGGCGTACTGCGGTTGTCTTCTGATTGATCATACCGATTGCAGCCTCATCTGCTATGATGCCCGAAATCGTTGTGGCAGGTGTGTTGCCCGGAATTGCAATCATATCAAGACCAACCGAGCATACACAGGTCATAGCCTCAAGCTTCTCTATATTGATTGCTCCGCGGTTTACAGCATCTATCATACCCTTATCCTCGCTTACAGGGATAAACGCACCAGACAGTCCGCCGACAAACGAACTTGCCATCACTCCACCCTTCTTCACCTGATCATTAAGGAGGGCAAGGGCAGCGGTGGTTCCCGGGGCACCGACAGACTCAAGGCCCATCTCCTCTAAAATCTCCGCAACACTGTCACCGACAGAAGGGGTCGGTGCCAGGGAGAGATCAACAATCCCGAAAGGAACGCCCAGCCTCCCCGAAGCCTCCTGAGCTACAAGCTGTCCGGCACGGGTCACCTTGAACGCCGTTTTTTTGATGGTCTCGCAGAGAACCTCAAAGTTCTCACCACGTACCTTTTCAAGTGCACGTTTTACAACACCGGGGCCGCTCACACCCACATTAATTACAACATCGCCTTCAGTCACACCATGAAAAGCTCCGGCCATGAACGGGTTGTCATCCGGAGCATTGCAGAATACTACCAGTTTTGCACAGCCAAGGGAACTGTCATCCTTTGTGGCAATCGCAGTCTCCTTAACAATCTCTCCCATAAGCTTAACGGCATCCATATTGATTCCGGTCTTTGTGGAGCCGATATTTACCGAACTGCATACCCTCTCTGTGGAAGAGAGTGCCTGCGGGATTGACCGGATGAGATTTTTATCGACAGGAGTCATGCCTTTGCAGACAAGAGCGGAGTACCCACCGAGGAAGTTTACCTCCATATCTTTGGCAGCCTTATCAAGGGTTTTTGCAATTGTCACAAAATCCTCAGGGGATTTGCAGGCCCGCCCTCCGACAAGTGCAACAGGAGTGACAGAGATACGTTTATTTACAATCGGAATTCCGTATTCAAGTTCAATCTCCCTGCCGGTGGAGACGAGATCCTTCGCCGAAGAGGTTATCTTATTGTATATATTCCGGTTCAGAGTATCAAGATCAGAATCACAGCAGTCCAGAAGACTGATGCCCATTGTTATTGTACGGACATCCAGCATCTCCTGCTCGATCATCTTGTTTGTTTCATTTACCTCTAGTCTGTTGATCATCAGAAATTCCCCTCAGATGCGGTGCATCTTTGTAAAAATATCTTCACGCTGGCATCTGATCTTTACACCGATCTCATCACCGAGACATTCGAGTTCAGTTACCATCTCACCAAACGGTTTTGACGAACCGCCAGTATCAACGATCATCATCATATTAAAATAATCCTGCACAATGGTCTGTGAGATGTCCTCTACATTTACCTGATTCTCCGCCAGGTACGTGCAGACCTTCGCGATAATCCCAACCGTATCTTTTCCGACGACAGTAATAATGCTCTTTTTCATGTCTTTACGATCCTTACAATATGTATGTCATTCTTCCGGCATTAATCCGATTAAAAGGGAAGGAATAAATGCAGGATTTACTCCCGGAAGTATCGGAAAAAATTTAATATCCAGCCATTCCCCGCAGTGAAACTTTAAAATCCGGACAATCTACTCCGGAACATTATATGCATGAGGTGAGAAACATGAAAATTCGAACCCTCCGGCACCCGGATATGCTCTGTATTTTAAATGATCTACCCTGCATACAGTGCCTTTCCAGACACCAAAAGGATTTTACTGATAAATCAATGAAAAATACCTGACAACACCCACATAATCAACACATATTATAAATGCCACCAGAATAAAAACATATTATGGGAGTGTACCATGGAAGAGAAATGTGAAGGCAGTAAATCTGTAACAGTATCTTCAGGATTTACAAAAATAGTAAGCATTGCAGAAAAAAGTCTCAGATATTGTCTCATTGCAATTCTGCTATTCTGGAGTTGCATGCTCATGTTTGTCTTCATACTAAACTGGGAGGGCTGGTTCTTCGGGATCAGGATTGCTGGATTATACGCAGGCATTTACCTATTCACAGAAGGTCTGACTGCATTATTACTGGCCGTTTCAGTCATCCGGTTTCCCAAAAAAAGAGTTATTTCAGGTACACTGTCATTAATATTTTTCAGCTTCATCCTCCTTGATTCAGGAGTAACAAGGCAGACCCTTCATCCTGGCAGTACATCCATCCCGGAATTATTTGTAATATTTTCACTCATACCGATTCTCTATCTGATCTCCTGCATCGGGAAGGAATATTCCGGCAAAAAATATCCCTGAAGCAGGAAAAGTATATTGCAGCCGGAATCAGGTATGCTCAGCCGTACTTAGAAAAGATAGAATTTGACCCGTCAAACATCCGGCTGCTGCCGAAGACCTGTATCCGGTGCACAAAGAGTGAATTTTCACTGGTTACATAAATTGCCGGAAAGAAGATAAAAGCCTCCGGAGACAACCGGGAATATTATGAAATCCAGGCACCCCGTGTCCTGATGACCAATATTCCGGAGGAGTTTTACAGCCTGCTGGCAGCGTCCCGAATCAGATCATAAAAGCCATAAATTTGAAATGCACGAATTAAACCTTCCATTTCTTCCCATATACCAGCCCTTTCCGGACTGCAACATTAAATGTCAGCCATGAGAGAAGAGAACCTGCAATCATTGCCCATATGATATTGTTGCTGAAGTAAGCGATGAACTTGCTCTCAAAGGGCCGGCCGAAGAAGACCGCCCCAAGAGCCGCAAGAAGTGCCATACACACGAAAGTGGCAATAAATGCAGTAAGCAGATAATTACCCGTACCATACCTGTCCATCTTTAATTCACGCCCTTTCATAAGCCTGTGCCAAAGGAGATAAGAGAGATACGGGTAGAGAAAGTTGATAAGAAAACCAGAGACACTCATCAGCGACCACGAACCGGTCAGATCTCCGGCAATGTTGCCGATCCCAAATCCCCAGGCTGCGGCAGGCCCCAGCAGGATACCGAAGAGAACAGGAAGCGCTGCCGCAGGGCGTACCGCGATGCCTGCAATATCCCACTGGACCTCATTAAAGACAGTCAGGATAAGTGTATACATGACCGCAGTCGCTGCAATCAGCACCAGCCCTCTTTTGTTCTTCCAGACTTCTATGAGTTCATGCATAACACTCTTTTTCGTTTATCCGGAAAAGACCTTTTCCAAAACTATCACATAAGGGCTGCCCCTTCAGCAGCTACAACCCATGGCATCTCCGGCCTGCATAACCATAAAACCAAAAAGAAGGCAATAAAAGCGATTATGCCCATTACCCGATCATTTGCTTCCGGCAGCCGGATTCCGCCTGGAAACAGAAAAAGGAAGAAAGCCATAACGATGAGAGTGACATACTTACTTAATCCTGAACCGGGAGCATAAACCGCAGGTACCTGTCAGTCCTGGGCAGATATAAAAAAATATTGCATTTTCCTGATCAAATCAGGATTTAAACAGAGTGGCAAGCTCCACCTTCTGCCAGTCAGAATCAAGAACCCTGATCCGGAGTTCCCGGGTTTCAGGAACAAAGACCACCTGGTGATCTGTGGAATAACCGTATCCTCCCAGGTTATAATGCAGGAATCTCGCACCGCCATCATCAATGAGAATATCACGAATATTCATCATCTCCGATGCATCTATACTTCCTTTTGATTTATCTGCAAGTGAGAACAGGTTATTATATCGTACAAGAGAATTCTCAGCCGGCATCCCGGCAAAGTTCCATGCCGGATCAGCGAAATGGTTCGTTGCGGCGATTATGCCGTTGCCGTCCCGCCTTTTTATCTCCCAGACCGTCTCTTCGTATGAGTACGCCTCTTCCGGTCCGGCCGCATTCACGATCCATCCGGTATCCGTACGGGTGGCCATGATGCCCGCGTCAAGCTGTTTCAGTGTGGAGTAATCGAGCATGAACCTGAAGAATTCAGAGATGAGATCAGGACGGTCATTCATTGTCAGATAGCCTCCCGAACCCCCATCGTTATCATTGGCAATGAAGAGGCCTTCGCTGTTCATTAAGGTCTCCGGACGTGTTCCGGCAGGACCAAAGGTCGCAACCCCATTGCTCCCGTCCGACGGATTATAAACAACCAGCACATAATACGGATCGAATACAGAGGCAGAATCAGAAAGATCCCAGTTGCGGGAGAGAACCACCATTCCGTCCGGGGTATAATCGCCCCATGCGGCAAGGAATGAACATGAGACTCCGCCACAGAGATAGATGACAGGGCCATAATAAATAACCCGAATATCCTCCTCTGTCAGACCAGATGTCTCGGCCATCCCTGCATAGATCTCCTTCATCCGCTTCGGCTGAAATTCACATGATACAGCAACCTCATTATGGAGTTCTTCAACGGCATACCCGTTTTTAATAGCATTTTCGGTCACGACATCATATACCGCCAGAAGTTCGTCCTTCATCAGGCTGCCGTACTGTCTTCCCATCTCACGGTAGGAGCCGGAGAGAACTAACACGTCATATGGTCCGGCGCTGCAGCGCTCCCCCCCTTCAAATGAAGAAACCAATTTCAGTTCGTCCGAACCGGCCGCTGCCGGGAAGGTGTACGCGGTTGCGGTTAATACAAGGATGCAGGCCGCAATGAGTACATACAGTAGTTTCATAATCCAGACATTAGTTCTCCAGATGATAATGCATTCGAAAAGAAGCGATAAAATATTAGGGGCCTGATCCTTCAGACCGATACCTCTGAGAAAGGGCCGGAATCAGGAACAATCAGACCGATGCAGCCGATCTTCTCACCCGTTGCCGAGACAATGATATAACATATGATTAACAGAGTCTGTGTTCCAGGAAGAATTAGCATGTCAGCCGCATTGTCAGGTAAGAAAGGTGCTGCGCCGGAAATATTAGCCCATTTTTCTCGTCCTTCCTGCCCTGACAAAACACATTTTAAATCCTCTACACCAAACAATATCTGTATCTATTAAAAATGAGGAACGCTATGAGTTCAATGGAATCTATGAAACTGGTCTATACAGGCAAGACAAAAAACGTCTATGCACTTGATAACGGAAATTATCTGCTTAAATTCAAAGATGACTGCACCGGAGCTGACGGTGTATTCGACCCCGGCATGAATACCGTCGGGCTTACTATGGAAGGTGCAGGCCGTGCCTGTATCCGGCTGACAAAATATTTCTTTGAAATATTAAATCAGAAGGGAATCCCCACTCATTATATCGATGCTGATGTCGACAATGTCACCATGACAGTCAGGCCTGCAAAGACTTTCGGAAAGGGCCTGGAAGTTATCTGCCGTCTTCGTGCGGTCGGAAGTTTTTACAGGCGCTATGGGGATTACATAGAAGAAGCCGCATCACTGCCCGCATTTGTTGAGACGACATTAAAAGACGATGACCGTGAGGACCCTCCGATTACAAAGGACGCACTCGAATATCTCGGAATTCTTACCCCGGACGAGTACGAAAAGGTCAAATCATTAACCCAGCAGATCACAGCCATCATGAAGGACGAACTTGCAAAGAAGAATATCGAACTCTACGACATCAAGTTTGAATTCGGCAGGGTTGGAGATGAGATCGTGTTAATCGATGAAATTTCAGGAGGAAATATGCGTGCTTTCCGCAACGGAGAGTATATCATGCCGCTTGACCTTGAAAGAATAGTCCTTGACGAATAAAAAAACTTTTTTTTGCCTGAAAATTTGTGATTAATCCTCGATTACATACACCCATGCTTTCAGACCACTTTTAAGGCTGACTTCCTTTCTTGCATAATACTCTCCCTCATAGAAATCAGCCTCTGACAGTTCCTCATCAGATAGTGTGAGAACAATGCCGGAAACTTCATCCTCTCCCGTACCTGATTTGATCTCCGGACTCCGGACTCTTCCTGCAAAAAACGCCTTTCCGGAGTTATGCCCATCTTCACCGGACTTAAGGGATACACTCCTTATCGCAGGAAACGTCTCATTCCCAAAAGTGACCGTTCCCAACCTGTAGCCATACAGTGAATCAGTAGCTCCGGAAATCTCCCTTCCAAAGACTTCCCTCTGAATAGCAGGTTCCATAAGTGTACCATAAACAAAAAGTCTCTCTATCATAAGGTTTACAGAAAATATTGCCGTTTAAAATTAAAAAAGAAACCAGAAGAGATCATATTATCCGGAATATTATATGAAAATGAAAGTTCAGGAAAATATCAACAGACATAACAATAACTCCCGTCAACTCTGAAGATCAGGAGGTATTTAATATCCGGAAATATTTCAGATTAGCCTTAATTCTGGCGTTTGCCGCAATAATGTCAGTTACTCCGGCATCAGGAGAGAAAAGTGACAATCTAACCATAGAGGATCTGTTACATATGGAATATGCAGGTATGTTCACTCTGTCACCGGACGGTTCCGGCCTCGTATATCTCAAAACAGAAGGAACAGCACTTCTGCCTGAATATATCAACGGAACAGTGATATATTATGATCTCAGAACAGGGCGTGAATACAGACTTTCCGGGGAAGACGAAACTGCACGTTCATGTGTTCTTTCCCCAAAAGGAAGACAGGCTGCCTATACTGCTGTACAGAAAGAGAGTAAAGACACTGTTTTAAAAATCGTGTCACTTGCCAGCCGGACTGCATATATACCTCAGAATATCTCTCCGGAACTTCCCGACGGATTTTCATGGCTCAATGAAGATGAACTGATATACACTGGATCAGTTTCTAACGGGGCAGAAAAAAAGATGACAGGAGGATATTATGATGATACATTTGTGGTGGATGAAAAACCCGGACCTGAAATTCTAAAAAAATACTCCCTTATAACAGGAATCACAGAGCCTCTCTCATCAAATGACGATGTAATTACCATGTATGTTCCATCTCCGGACGGGAACTATATTCTGTATAAGTCAACGGCCAATCCCGACAGATGGACTTCAGGCCCGGTTTACCGGTATGTACTTTTAGATACAGCCACAGGAGCAGAAAAATTAATCTTCAGCCGGACTGAAGGGGGAAACAATGAAAATGCGATCTGCTGGGCACCCGACAGTTCAGTCATATATATCGAACGCTTCCGGTACGGCGGAATGACATATCCTATGTTGTACACCGCAGATCTGCTTGCTTATTACCCAAAAGAGGGAAAAATCGAGGAAGTTCCACTGAAATGGGATAAAGGGCTTCACATTGACAGGTTTAACTATCATGTTGAGATAACGCCGTTTAATGGCGGCTTTTTCGGCATGCTGGCGAACGGGACAAACCCGCAGACTGCTGTTTTCCGGCATACAGATTCCGGCTGGGAGAGCCAGATCCTTTCAGGTACGCATCAGGGAAATATTTTTGCACTTGCCAGCAGTTCCGACGGGAATAAAGTTGTCTATGACTTTAACTCGGCTGATACACCGGGGCAGTTTTTTGCCGCAGACGTTACCGGGAGCAGTATAAAATATGAGGTGCAGATAACAGATTTAAACTCTGACATCCTGCCAAAAATAAAAGGAAATTCCGGAATTGTCCACTTTACCGGTGCCCTTGGAGATGAGATTGAGGGGGTAGTCAGGTATCCTGCGGATTACATAAAAGGCAGACAGTACCCTCTTGTGTTTGTGATTCACGGTGGCCCGGCTTACACCGATTTTGATAGCTGGAGGGATACATGGGAATTTCCCTACCATCTGATTACAGATATGGGTGCTGTGGCACTTTCGGTGAATTATCACGGCAGTTTAAATTACGGGTTTGATTTTGCAGAGTCAATTGAAGACGGACATTATTATGACCTGCCTGCTCAGGACCTGATATCAGGAAAGGAGTATCTTGCAGAGACTGGCATAACAGACGTAAACAGGACGGGTTCGACCGGATGGTCAAACGGTGGAATACTGACTCTTGACCTGATAACATGGGATACCTCTCTGAAAGCCGCCGTCTGCGGAGCCGGAACTGCCGAATATTATGCTGAACTGGCCAGTACAGACGGAACTATAATGGCAAAGAGGTACTTCGGAGAGTCTCCCTTCAAAAATCCCAGGCTGTATGAAAATATATTACCAATATACCGGGCAGAAAATGTCACAACACCCCTCCTGATGATGAGCGGAACCAAAGATTCAGATGTGGAGACTTCAAGTGCAGTGGTTACCTACCGGACATTTTATGAGGAGAGTTCCGCACCTGTGAAGTTTATAATGTTCCCCGGAGAATCCCATAGTCTCAGGAATTACGTCCACCAGTACAGAAAAGTTCAGGAAGAACTTGGGTGGTTAAACAGATACCTGATCTCATAATTTTTGTTCATTCCTGACTTTTAAGGCAATATTATTTCCGTAGAATAATCCGCCGGAGAAGTGCTGCTGCAACAGGGACAATGAGTAAACCTGCCATACCGGATGGTGAGGCCTCTCTGTCATGCACCGGCAGTGTCCCTTCAGAAGAGGATACTGCCTCAGAATCGTCAGGGTGGATAACAGCCACTGTATTACTACAATCATTGCCGCATTCAGGACCATCTTTTCTGTAATCTCCCGTGGCATCCGGAGTATCAGCAGTTATACCTCCAGGGGCAATCCACCCGACACCCGGACATTTCGCCTCAGCAATTACTATTCCTCCATCATTGCCGGAAATCTTCGCGGAACACTCCGTCCACATCTTTCCGGCTGAATCATACCACCAGAGTGCCGGCACAGCATTGTGTTCCTCAAGCCAGCCCTCCGGGACTCCAAATGTATAGGTTATCTCAGCAATGTCACTGATCTCTGCTTTATACAGAGTTACCAGATAATACCGGTAAATCTCTGCATCCGGATAGGAAATGCCATTTTCAGGGCCGGATTTCTGTTCAGCAGTAATCATCAGATCAGATATATCCACTGCCGGAAGAACGCCTACCTCTCTCACTGCCCCATTTTTAAGTTTCAGAATGGTTTCCTCACCGGCTTTCAGGCAGGATACCGCATCAACACCAACAGAAGAAGATCCTCCGGACCCTGAAGATCTGCCACCACCACCTCCCTGAGAATAGGCGGGTACTGAGGCAACAGCATATACTGAAAAACCATCCGTTGTCACCTGAAAAACAGAATTTTCACCGGAATAACCGATGAAAACCGGAGTTATCACAGCAGAAGCGCCGCCATCCCTCCATCGAAGAATGCGGACAGAGTTACTGCCGCCAACCTCCGCCACCCAGGATGTTTTCACCGAGAAGTTCATGGTAACTCCCTCAATAACAGATTTACGCGAAAATCCGGATTTGAAAAAATAAACAGTATAAGCAAACTCCCCAATTTCTGGGCAGGCAGCAGTAAATGCAGCTTTTGCATCATCTGCAACACCTGCTGCAATATCTGTCTCAAGTGCAGCCTCCTCTTCATAACCTGAAACCATAACAGCCAGACCAACCTCAGCCGTGCCTGCCCGGTCACAGATAAATCCGGATACAGGTTTTGGAAGAACTAACACCTTCGTCACATTGCCTGAGATGTCACCCCCGCTCTCTTCTGCCGATTCGGTTGAAATTTCAATTACAGAACCATCAGATTTCGTGACAATTATAGTGTTGTTTACAGCCATTACTGCCCCGCCTGATGACACTACGCCGGATATGTTCACCGAAATTTTCTGTTTCCCATCTCCGGTTTGTACAACGTATGCCCCCGGAATTCTGAAATATGTCATATTTACGGCCCTGACATCCGGAATCTGATCAACAACTGTAACATTTACTCTGCTGCTGTTAGCACTGACACCGGCCGCTTTAACCGTAAGATTCACAGCATATGTCCCTTTGCAGGCGTAACTGTGAGATGTATTATAACCCATAATTCCCGGAGTATTCAATATATAAGAAGAAGTTCCGTCACCGAAATCAAGAACCAGCAGCTGAGGCAGTCCGTACACCCTGCCGGCAAAACGTACACTCTGGTCTGCTGCCGGACTTAAAGGTGAACCAATGACCGGTGAAGGCAGGAGAACTTCAATCTTTCTGGATGTCTCATTTGAAAAACCGGTTGCAGAGGTGGAAGCATTCAGCAGAACCGGCCAGGTTCCGGCTCTACTGAAGATGTGAGTGGCATTCCGTGAGTAGGCACTCTCACCATCACCAAATGTCCAGTTCCATGTATCCGCCACCACATTCCCCGCTGCACTGCCGCTGAAAGCAACACTCAGAGGAGCCGTTCCGCGTACAGGATCGGCTTTGATCAAAGGGACCAGAACAGGACTTTCAAGAGTAAGTACAAGAGAACTCTTCTCCCCTGAAGTGACACTTACCGCAGTGAGATTTACCATACCATCCTTAACTGCTCCGATGGTGCATTCTCCAGCCGGGAGGTATAACAAAACCGGAGAGTCTGTACTGCGGCTGATGCTGACTCCGTCCACATACAGAAGAGCACCGGCAGGTACGGACGAAACTCTCAGAGTCCCCCTGGAACAGTTATACACCAGCGCAAGTTCATCAGTGCCAACAGTTACATTCATATCGTCCTTAAAAAAAAGATTTTCATCACAGATACCGTCATAATTCATGTCCGGACAGGTATCTGAAAAGCCGGTGCCTGCCGGATTAGCCCAGACATTTCCACCAAGATACGGCCCCCCGGCAATATTACCTGCCGGAAGAAAAGTCCGGTTAAAGAGAGCATTCCAGATATAATCAGAGTCGGCAGCGCTGGCACAGAAGTTTTCATCATTGCAAAATAAGTTATTTACAAGTGTTAACGGGCTTCTTTCAGCAAATACGCCGCCGCCGGATATTGCTGCTGTGTTGTTTTCTACGCTGGAATTCTCAATTCTCAGGGTGCCGGTTTCGGCATATACCCCGCCACCACGTTTACTGCCGGAATTGTTGTTTACAGCGCAGTCTGTAATTGTAATTTCACCGCCGTAAGAACAGACACCACATCCTGATTCATCACAGAGATTGTAATTTACAATGGAATTTTCAATTCTGACAATACTGTTCTCTGCACACAGTCCACTTCCGGATTCGCCAACACAGTTGGCCTCAAGTGTGGAATTTACAATGAAAAGCGTGCTGCCGTTAGCATACACCCCACCACCGGATTCGCCAATAATACCCAAGCCAACAGTAGTGTTTTTCATCGTAAGCACGGACAGTTCAGCATATACCCCACCGCCTGATTCACCGGCATCATTGGAGAGCATAATGGTGTCATCAACTGCCAGCCTGCAGCTTTCCGCATATATCCCGCCGCCGTACTTAACAAGATTACCAAAAACGGTATTCCCTGAAAAGACAAAACTTCCACCCCTAAGATATACTGTCCCGTAATATCCGGAATTTGATCTGAATTCTGTCCCTTCAGCCAGAAATCCACTGACATAAACTGCACTTATCGCTCCACCGCAGCGCCGGTTCTCTCTGCTCCTGTTTACACTATTTGAAGTAAAAATACAGTTGGTGACTGTAAGTTTTTCAAGAGGTTTCTCCCTGTTTCCGGACGCATTCACGCCGGCACCATCACCTCCGGACAAAAGCCCGGTATTAGAAAAATTCAGACTGTTCAGGGTGAGATTATCGGCTGTGACAGTAACTGCTGAAGCTTCACTGCCCAAAATATCTGAGCTGTTTGTGATTACAGGGCGAAATGGTGACCCCCTCCATTGTTCTATGGTAACATCCGGTGCAGATATGATAATGCCACCTTCATAAGAGTAGTTTTTAACACCCCAGATGCGGATGGTATCACCGTCTCCGATTTCAGGAATATCCAGGATGCTGCTATAGTTCCCTTCAATGTATGAGACATTCCAGAGGGAAGGGTGGATAACAGGAGTAAACCTGCTGCTCTCAGGACAGCTATCATCAATCACATCATCAGCAGAATCTAAAAGGCCTGTATTAACTGCCGGAACAGGTAAAGCAGCCGGAACATTAAAAGTGGCTGTTGCATTGGCTCCGGACATCTCAGACCCGTTTTCCTGAATAAAAACAGTATCATTATCCGATGGGAATGCAGAAACGGATAAGAAAAGGCCGCAGATAAACATCACCATCAATAAAACAGCCTTAACTCCCATGGCAGATACCTCTCCCGATAGCAGGACAATGACGGATCGCCCTTTTCCTGATGGCAACCGAAAATATACTGTCCGGTCAGACTGCACCGGGGACAGTCACAATTAAAATAACAGTGACGCAGAATTGTAAATAATTTATTAAACATGCCGGAAGATAATGCCGGAAATGGGAGAGAGCATAAAGGATCAACACAAAATAGATCTATTCAGTAATAACCTGAAAACTACACACATAATGTTTTTCCAAGATAAGGATATTATTAATCAGAATTAAAGATCAGACGGAGCAAAAGATTCCAATGGATGACAATAAACCTTTAATTTATATGGACAATGCAGCAACAACACCCACAAGGACGGAGGTTGTCAGCATTATGTCAGAATATATGACAGAGAAGTTCGGCAATCCCTCTTCACTGTACAGTATTGCCGGAGATTCCAGAGAAGCGGTCGGAAAGGCACGTAAACAGGTTGCATCGGCAATAAACGCAGATCCAAAGGAGATATATTTCACATCCGGCGGAACCGAGTCTGACAACTGGGCAATAAAAGGTGCTGCTTTTGCGAACCAAAAATCCGGCAACCACATAATAACAACACCCATTGAGCACCACGCAGTTCTGCATACGGTTGAATGGCTTGAAAAACATGGTTTTGAGATAACATACCTGCCTGTGGATGAATACGGACTTGTTGATCCAAAGGACTTTGAGGAGGCCATAACAGACAAAACAATTCTGGCATCTGTTATGTTTGCCAACAATGAGATCGGAACAATTGAGCCGGTTGCAGAACTTGGGAAAATAGCAAGGGAGAAGGGAGTAATCTTTCATACCGATGCAGTGCAGGCAATAGGGCATGTGCCCATAGATGTGGAGGCGATGAACATCGACATGCTCTCACTATCCGGGCATAAATTCAGCGGCCCAAAGGGAACAGGTGCACTCTATATCCGGAAAGGTGTGAAAGTCGATCCCCTGATGCATGGTGGTGCACAGGAGAGAAGAAGACGTGCGGGAACAGAGAACGTACCGGGAATTGCCGGACTGGGTCTGGCAATCGAAATAGCGGTCAATAACATGCCGGAAGAATCTGCAAGAATATCTGCACTAAGGGACAGACTTACAGAAGGGCTATTAAAGATTCCAAAGACACATTTAAACGGCCATCCGGAGAAGAGGCTTCCGAATAATGTAAACGTGGTCTTTGAATACATCGAGGGCGAGTCCATACTTCTCATGCTGAACAGAAAGGGCATCTGCGCATCCACAGGAAGTGCCTGCACTTCGGATTCACTTGATGCCTCTCATGTTCTGAAAGCCTGCAATGTCCCCATTGAAATAGCACATGGTTCCCTTCGCCTGACCCTTGGTGAGATGAACAGTGATGAGGATGTTGACTATGTGCTTAATGCTGTGCCCGGCATTGTTCAGAAACTCAGAAATATGTCACCCCTGACACCGGAAGAACTCAGAACGGCACAATAATCTTCACTAAAACCGGATTTCAGGAAAGAACTAACTAATAAGTATCAGAGCTACAATACAGCATGGAGATGAAAAAAAATGTACAATGAAAAGGTAATGGATCACTTTGAAAATCCAAGAAATACAGGTGTAATAAAGGATGCAGACGGTATTGGAGAGGAAGGCAACCCGCAGTGCGGCGACATAATGAAGGTTTTCATCAAAGTTAAGGAAAATGTAATCGAGGACATAAAATTCCAGACCTTCGGATGCGGAGCGGCCATTGCATCAAGCAGTATGGCAACCGAACTTGTGAAGGGAAAGACGCTTGAGGAGGCATGGGACTTATCCAATAAGGCAGTTGTCGAGGCCCTTGAAGGACTCCCACCTGCAAAGGTTCACTGCTCCGTTCTTGCCGAGGACGCAATACACAAGGCAATCAACGACTACAGAAAAAAGCAGGGACTGCCACTCTTTGAAGAAACAAAAAGAGAGCATCATCACCACCACTAAAACAATATTTTTTGCCGGCTTTCCGTCTTCATGAACAATTTTTTAGCAGACACTATTTGTCTGGTACATAATCAAAAAAACTGTAACCATTAACAGCAGGAAGAATTCAAAAATCCACCATGTGCAATTTTATATGATTTAGATCACATAAAAGACTGCGTTAAGATATTCATGAAATAAGTTCTTTTTCTGCACATGACATAAATTCCTCAATTACCGCCAGTTTTGAAATTACAGATTCAAGATCATCTTCATTGAAACCGGAATACTGATGAGAAAGCCTGTTTCTGTAATAGACAAGCGAAGAGAGATCTTTTGCCAGATCTTTTGGAACAATATCTGCTTTTCCAAGAAGTCTGAAGATTTCCCTGTAAGAACCAGGTACAACAAGGTTTTTTTCAGTGATTAACTCTTCACCAAGCTCAATAACAGAGTTTAAAATTGTGAAAAGAATCATTGAAACAGCATAATATGTCTTCCTTTCCTCCAGATCATAATCATCCTCCGATGATATATCCCTAAACTCATCAAGATAATACCTGACATCCCCAAGAATTACAGATACCCTGTTAATATTACTCATTTATTCCAAAACCCCTGCTCTCCTCTTCGCAAACCTCTCAAGAAACGGCTGAAAATCATGATACTGCAATAATGTCTTTACTTTAAGTTCATTAAGCCTTGATTTATCCCTTAAAAATATAACAGATCCACTCTGAAAAACGCTGAATCTGACAAAAACAGGAAGATCATCAAAAATCGAGAGATCAACATTCCGGGCAGAAAATGAACCAATCTCCTCCTTATCGGATCGTTTCGGGCAGTCCATTGTTATGACACATATATCAATGTCAGAATAAGGTTTTGGCCTTCCGCCTGCCCTGAAACCAAAAAGAATAATCGCATTTACTTCCGGAATTTCAGATAATTCTTCAGCTATTGCGGTTAACTGCCTCTTCTCATCAACAGAAAGAATTGCACAGTCAGGGATGCTGATCATTACAGATATTTTAACTAATCTATGCAATAATCCTTTGGGAAGCCAGGCAGGCACCTGTACATAGAAATACCGGCATTCACAAAAGCCCTATTGTCTTCTCTCCCTCAGGCACGCAGAGTTTGACGAAATTTAATAAATTGGAGAGAGAAACCCGCATATATCTCATAAAATATTATTTAAACAATTTACGGCATCAGCACATTTACCCACAGAACAGATGTTTTTTCCTGAGCCGCTGCTCTTATCGGAGGTGAAAATACATAACGTGTTTAAAAAATGTAAATATGGGATTAAATTCAAAATGCAGGCTTTTCTAACCAGAAAAGCAGCACATAATGAAAACTACTTTAACTTCCTGATAACTCCGGATGTGAACTTAATATCCTTCTCTGACAGATATTTTGAAGCTTCCACCTCAAAACAGTCAGCAAATGCACCCATATTCTCCGGTGACAGAGCACTATAAGAAAAACCCGCTTTTTTACAGACATCCTTTACAAGATCATTCGCAGCAGGACCCATCTTCTTCGCCAGATAATTTACAACCATTTTCTGGTACTTTGTTCCGGTCATCACTCATCACTCTCATCATCGTCCTGATCCTTCACCTTCGACATGTAATACTTCACACTCACAATCATGCGTTTGAAGGAGTCGGCAAGTTCACCGATTTCATCCTCACTTTCAATATCTATATCAGTATCTTCCATATCACCCATGCTTACCCTGTCAGCAACTGAGGTAAGTCTCTTAATCGGACTGGTAAGAGTGGATGCAAAGAAGTATGAAACAATTATAACAATAAAGATCGTTATCAGGGTCATCAGGAGAATTGTATTCTGAGTACTCACACTTTCGGTAGAGACCTTTATTTCATTAATCGTATTATCGATTTCTGACTGAACTTTTGTTTCAATTTTGTTTACCGGCTCACTAAACTCACTGATATAGGTCGTTGCCGCTATAACATAGGGAGTCCCTTCAACGGGAGTCATATATGCAAATTTTTCACTGACTTCCCCGGAGGAACTTTCCCAGTCATAATAACCGCAGATCGTAAGACCACTAAGTGTTGGCCTTATAATACCCCACCATGCCGGGAACTGATCTTTAAAGTCTGACATTGGAACATCTACAAGCTCAGAATCCGGATGAAATCTGATAGTGGCAGGATCTTTTTCATACAGGTATGTATAGCCTGTCTCACCAACCTTCTGAACTGTTATCTTCTGAAACTCCGTGTCTGCCTGCAACTCAGATATAGTCATCTCAGGGTGTGCCTGAAGATAAATTTCACACTGTTTACTAACATCCTTGGCTTTCTGCTCGATCATATCCTCGCCAAGATTTTCAAGAGCATATCTGGCACTTTTCAGAGTAGAATCTCCAAGAATTCTTGCATCTTCTGCTGCTGACATTCCTACCGCTTTTTCATCATTTACAGCAAGAAAACCAAGGGAAATCAGAGGAAGAACTGCCACTATAAGCATTACTACCAGTATTTTTTGTAAGATTGAAATTTTCATGAGATCCCTCGATATTATATAGCCTCAATAAACTGTCCGTTTTTAACAGTTGAAGCAATATAACCCCCATCTATGTTTCCATTCTCATCAAAACTGACTTTACCGGTAACTCCATCAAGTTCAACGCTGTATAATGCAGTTTTAATTTCTTCCTTTGTTAATGCACCTTCCTGAATTACCTTAAAAAGTGCAAGTGCAGCATCATAGCCCTGAGCAGAGAAAGGACCAGGGCCTTCACCGTAGGCAGCCTCGTATTCCTGAGCAAATTCAGGTGTGCCTGAACTGACAGCAGTAATGGTAAGCCCTTCAGCAGGTTTTCCGATATCAAGTGTTGTCTGACCCATCAGCCCCTCTGAGCCATATAAGCGGGTATCAATTCCCTGAACTGCAATCTCATTTAGTACCAGTGCAGTGATCTCAGGTGAATTGCTGATAAGATAAACAGCATCCGGATTTACAGCCTTTAACTTGGAAACTAATGCAGAAACATCAGAAGAACCAGCATCAACAGATTCATCAGCAACAATTCTGCCACCAAGATCTGCATAACTCTCTCTGACAACCTTTGTCAGGCCAACTCCATACCCGTTATTAGTGAAAATTAACGCAAGGTTGTGATGACCCTCTGTATAAATCAGTTCTGACGCAAATCTGCCCTGCTGATCATCGCTTGGAATTGTCCTGAATATATAATCCCCGGAATCAGTAATATCCGGACTTGTGGAAGATGCACTTATCAGTGTAACATGATACTTATTCGCAAACGGAGCAGCAGTTAATGTCGAGCCTGAAGTAATGTCTCCGATAACTGCCTGAACATCCTCTTCCTGAACAAGATTCCTGATACCATCCATTGCAGCTTTTACACTGCCGGCACTGTCTTCATATACCAGTTCCACATTTTCCGGATTTGCCTTTTCAAACGCAAGGTTTACCCCATTTCTAACTGCCTGACCATATGGAGATAAGTCTCCGGTATATGGGCACATAACTCCGATTTTTATTGCAGGAACCTTGTCCTGCGTACTCGCAGCCTCCGATGTACAGCCTGCCATAAATATCATGGCTGTAACAATCACGAACAAAACAAAATAATTTATAACTCTCATTTTAACCAACACCAAATATAACTCACCAACATATATTGCATTCAGATTTCAGGATTCCATAGTAATTCTGCAAAGATCCAATGCAAAAAAACCCGTGTACTCAAAACATACAACTGTATTTAATCCCCGGATTCTGATCATTTCAGAAGGAGTTAATATTTCATCCAAATCAGCTCATATATTTAAGACCCATCCCAGGTACTCGAACAATAATATTTAGATATTCCGGTCTGGGCTTCAGGAATAGAATAACTGTGATTTCAGGTGCCCTATATAAACATGAAAAAATAATGTGTCCCACAATCGGCATTAAAAACATTAATTTTCTTTTTACCAAACTAAAAATCATAAATATTTAATCGGAAATAAAGACCCAAAGCAAACGCCCCACACATGTGATAGGCCATAAAGTTAAACATATGTTCGAAGAGTTAGTAAAGTGAATATTAGAACATTAAGTTATTTAAGACCTGAAAAAATCCTGGAATATCTTTAAAGGCACCCCACCCGGCAACAAATGCAATAACCGGAATACTGATTTAAAAGCCTTTTTCTACAATATACAGGCTAAAAAAGACCCCCACCCTCCTTTTTGCAAACCTATCAGGAAAAGGCTGAAGGTTATGATGCCACAGCAATATCTTCACCTTCAGATCACTCAACCCTGATCTGTCCTTTACAAATATCGCACATCCGCTCTGGAAAACACTGAATCGGACAAAAAAGAGCAGATCATCAAAAATACAAAAGAGAACTATGAAGAACTGTCCGGGATTATCCTACTCCTTTCTTCTCCTCGTCATCAGATAGGGCACTAAAAAGACCACAGCAACAACAAGCCACAGTGATCCGAATATCATCAGCATCTTCTCCTGGAAAGAGTCATAAAACCTTATTTCTGCATAATTTCTCTTCACCCAGTCAATCCGGAGTCCTTCGTAACCGGAATCTGTATCATTAACTGTATTATTGCCTGATAAACTCTCATCTTCTGAAACCTCATCCCCGGCAATAACCTCACCGCCTGTTGAGACCATCCCCAAAAGCGGGTTTCTGACATCAAAGACAGAGGGCAGATATACCGAAATATTATACCGGTTGTCAAAGAGAGCCTGAAAATCATGATTGTCAATCCCGGAGTCATAACCTACGGTATAATTGCCCTTCTCAAATTCAATACTTCTGCCTTTATCCTCAAAAGGTGCCGCACTTCCGTTCTGATAAATCAGTGAAATATTGCCCGCTTCTGCCGGAACCTTCTCGCCAAGCACACCGGGTTTTTCAAAACTGAACTCAGAGACATCATTAATCTCCATATCCACATGATATGAAGAACCGTTCTCAGCCACAAAAAAAGTGGCATCAAGGGCAGATGCCGGAAACACCACAAAAACAAGCAGCAGAATCAGCGCAGAACAGCACGCAGCGACTTTAGGTCCGCGTCTATCTCCACAGGTGGATCGCATTGTCTTATCACCGTCTCCGGGTCCTTTAAGAGATGTCCTGTTACAACACATACAATCTTTTCATCCTTATCAAGCAGTCCTGCCTCTGCCATCTTCTTAATACCTGCAACAGATGCCGCAGATGCAGGTTCAACACCGATACCTTCCTTTCTGGCAAGGTCACGCTGCATCTCAAGAATCTCATCATCAGTAACCGAGAGAGCGGTTCCGCCGGTCTGACGTATAGCCAGAAGCGCCTTTTCAGCATTGACCGGCGCACCAATCCTTATGGCAGTTGCGATCGTCTCAGGATCTTTCTGAGGCTCAAGCACCTCAAGACCTTCTGCGATGGCTTTCACAACCGGCATTGAGCCTGCTGCCTGAACTCCGGTCATAACCGGGATCTTATCAGTAAAACCAAGCTCCTCAAGTTCAAGCATTCCCTTGTAAACCGCAGATATATTGCCTGCGTTTCCAACCGGAAGAACCATTCTGTCAGGCACTTCACCAAGCTGATCGACAGTCTCAAGACCAATTGTCTTCTGGCCCTCAAGCCTGTACGGATTTACCGAATTGAGAAGATACAGCCCTTCGGTCAGGCAGAGTTCCTGTACCATCTCAAGGGCACGGTCAAAATTGCCCCTGACTGCAATGACCTTTGCTCCATGCATAAGAGCCTGGGCAACCTTCCCAAGAGCAACCTTTCCTGCCGGAAGCAGAACCACCGCAGGTATGCCTGCCTTTGCCGCGTACTGGGCAAGGCTTGCAGACGTATTTCCGGTGCTCGCACAGGCAACCGTCTTCATTCCAAGCTGAAGGGCCATCGAAACTCCGACAGTCATACCCCTGTCCTTAAAGGATCCTGACGGGTTCAGGCCCTCATGCTTTGCATATAGGTTTTTAAGGCCGAGTTCCTCACCAATCCTCTTCATATGGTAAAGAGGTGTGCCACCCTCCTGAAGGGTTACAGGTTCTCCTGTTACAGGAAGGATCTCTTTGTATCTCCACAGGCTTAACGGGCGTGAATTCCAGTCTGCCCTTGTAAAACCGGGGGACTCAAGATCATATTTAACCGTAAGAAGATGGTTGCATTTTGAACAGCGGTAGATTATCTCACTCTGATCATATTCAGCTCCGCAGTTAATACAGACGAGACGAAACATACCTTATCTTTTTGCTCTTGCCGGAATTATAGGTGATGGATATGCACCATCTCAGTTTCAGGAATGCACACCTGCAACTGCCATTACAGCCACCCATGCAATGGATAAGATTATGAATCCATATGCCAGCCCGCCGCCCTCAGGAACAGGGATATGCAGTACAGGGGATGAGATGAGCACAAAGAGAAATGCCCCTGCAACAACCACAAACGACAGCCTGATTCCGGAACTTTCAGCAGCCAGATTTCCGGAGAGCTTTGCCTTACTGAGCGGATAAAGCCAGCGGACCCCGTGCCTGGTACATGAGTCCTCAATGAGATGCATCAGGTATCCGAATAAAAATCCGGAGAGGAAGGCATAGATCCAGATCTTAGCATCAAACCCTGCAAGAATAACAACTGTACCATAGAGTATCAGCCCTATAACCAGTGCAGCAATAACAGCACCCAGCAGTGAATGCATAACACCACGGTGGCGCGGTTTTTCCCTGCCAAGAGTGAAAAGCCAGACAACTGCCGAGGCCGGATAAAATACAAGATACCTCAGAATATAGCCAAATAACGGAAGAAATATAATAGTATGCCGCTTCACAGACCTTAAACGGCCCTGTCTGCCCGAAAACCCGTGCATAATCGAAGAAGCAGGAGTATCTGCATCAGGGGCAAGTGAACCTATAAATACCCCGATCAGACAGACCAGCGGGATTATCGGCCCTATACTGCCAAGCAGCGGTGTGAGGATAACACCTGCCGACAACAGGCTTAAAATTACATGCTCTTCTCCGTTCATAAGATCAGCAGAATACTATCTGAGCCATTTTATGTATAACTCTTCTTTGCGATCAGGAAATACCGGCAAAATATTTTCTGCTCCACTAACAGCAGAAGTATCTGCCGATGTAAATGTGAGACCCTCTCCCCCGCCCGCATTGGCAACTGTTTCTCCACAGGGATCAATCAGCACAGAACCCCCACAGTAGGTGTCAACATGATTTTCTCCGGTTGTGTTAATTCCGGCAACAAAAAACCGGTTATCTGCCGCACGGGCATGTAAAAATAACCTCCAGTAATTCATTCTCCTGCATGGCCATGCAGCAGGAACGAAAACAATCTCAGCACCACATTTTCTGTAATATGCAAATAATTCCGGAAACCTGAGATCATAACATATTGCAATGCCTGTCTTAACACCCTTATAATCAGCAACAGCAGGATTGCTGCCAGCCCTGAACGCCTCACCCTCTCTTCCGGGAGTGAAGAGATGAATCTTTGAATAGGAAGCTACAATATCCCCGTCATCCCCAATCAGAAGAGCGGTGTTCTCCGGAATTGTATCCGTTTTTCTTCTGTATGATCCCAATATTCCGACAGAATACTCCTCCGCATATTCCCGGAGTGATGATACGGTAAGGCCGTCTTCATCTTCCACATTTCTGCGGGACAGGGGGTCCCACCCGGTAAAAGCCTGCTCAGGGAAGATAATGATATCAGAATTCCGGCATGAGGCCTCTTCAATCATTCCCTCAGCGCGGAGAAGATTCTTCTCCGGCTCTTCCATTACAGATCTAAACTGAGAAAAGCAGAGATTCAGTTTCATATATCAGTTTTCACTGGAACATTCAGACTCTTTTGAACCAAGAATCATCAGCAAAACACCCAGGACAACAAGAAGAGCAAAAACCGGCATTGAAGCATATAACATTCCTGTTTCGTAGCCGATTATCTCCATAATAAGGATTATTCCCAAAAGGATTATTCCCGTGGACGCAAGTATTCCCCCAGCATAAACCTGAATTTCACTCATATAACTTTTAAAATTTGGACATTGATTACCTTATATTATTCGGATAGAAAAGAGAAACAAGAATTTTCCTGTAAATCCATCAGATTTAAAAAAAATATTTCTAAAAATGAGATTTTATGAAATATTATTTTGGGCTGCTTTAAAGCCATACTCAAAGGCCCTGGTGTTGATCTCCACTGTTTTTGGAGGAACGAGGCTTTGTACAGCTTCAGTCATAGACTCAACCTTTAGCGGAAGCGCAGATGCAGAGGCACCAAGCATCACCACATTCTGAGAGAGCAGGCTTCCGGCCTCCCCTGCAATCTTCTCCGCGTCAATGACAGTGAGGTCAAATCCGGACATTCTCTCAATTAACTCTTCAGGTGTCGGAATCTCAAGATTCTGCTGGAAGGCAGATACAGGAACTATTATTCCGGAAGATGAGATTATCTTTCCGCCTTTCTTTAGGAAATGACTGTACCTGAGTGCCTCAAGGAGATCAAATGAGATTATCAGGTCAGCAGTGCCGGGAGAGATAAGCGAACCGTATTTCCCGTCAATTCGTATATGGGTCTCAACCGAACCGCCCCTCTGTGCCATTCCGTGAGTCTCGGCAGACCTGACAGATCGCTTTTCAATAAGGCACGACTCACCGATTATATTTGAGGCCAGAACAGTACCCTGACCTCCGACTCCGACAATCAACAGATCAAAACTTTCGCTCATCTCTTACCCTCCGGTCTTATTGCCCCGGCAGGACAGATATCAGCACAGACACCGCACCCCATACAGAGTGAATTGACTGATGCCTTCTTATCCGTAAATTCAATTGCCGGACAGCCGAATTTAACACAAAGTCCGCATCCGGTGCAGATCTCCGCATCAACAGTGACAGGCTTTCTCTTAATACCTGACCTCTTTGCATCAATGACGCATGGCTGCCTTGCTATGATGACCTTTACACCCTTCTTCGCTTTTGCCTTCTCAAACATCTTCAGAGTACCTGTGAGGTCATATGGATCAATCGTCTCCACAAAGGATACACCACATGACCGGCAGAGGGTCTCAAGGGAGATAGAAGGGCTTAAAACACCTTTTGCAGTCATTCCGGTATTCGGATTGGGCTGATGACCTGTCATCGCAGTAATCCTGTTGTCAAGGATCACAACCGTAATATTGGCACCGTTGTATGCAGCATTTATCAGGCCGTTAATTCCGGTATGAAGAAAGGTTGAATCACCAATTGAGCAGACGACATCATTCTCCTCACCTGCTGATGCAATACCGCTTCCGACTGTTATGGATGCACCCATACAGATCGTTGTATCAACCGTTCCAAGCTGAATGCCAAGTGTATAACAGCCGATGTCACTGGGGTAGATGGCTTTGCTGCCAAATACCTTCTTCATTGCATAAAATGCTGCCCGATGTCCACATCCGGCGCAGAGAATAGGCGGCCTTGGCGGCAGATCTCTTACAGGCTCAGGAACTGTATATTCATATTTATGCTCAAACCCTGCCTTCTCAAAGGCGAGCGCAACCGATGCAGGATCAAGTTCGCCCTCATACGGGACACAACCGTTCTTTTTGCCAAAGACTTCAGCGCCGCAGGATACCTGCCGCAGGACATTTTCCACAACAGGCGATAACTCCTCAACAACAAGGATCTTCTCATGCTTCCCGGCAAACTCTCCAAGCCATTCCTCATCTATCGGATATGCACCGATCTTTGCAAACGATACATCATCAGGAATAATCTCCTCAACATATGATGCCGAAATTCCGGCTGCGACAACGGCAGTCTTTCCCCTCACCTCTGCCCTGTTAAAGCCCATCTCAACGAGTCTCTCTGCAAGACCTTTCTGCTTCTCATTCAGTTTTTTATGAAGAACCCTGGTGTGCACCGGAATTACAACAAACTGCTTTGGATCTTTCTCAAAGGCAGCAGTTCTGTGCTCCTGCCCTGACTCACCCACAGAAACATTGCTCTTGGAATGGCAGATGCGTGTTGTCGGCCTGAAGATTACAGGCAGACCGGACTCCTCTGAGAGGTCATAAGCTGAGACCATCATTGAGTATGCCTCCTGAATATCTCCCGGATCAAGACATGGAACTTTTGCAAACGCTGCATAATTCCTTGAATCCTGCTCGTTCTGAGAACTGTGTGCATATGGATCATCTGAGGATACTATGACCATACCACCCTTAATCCCCGTATATCCACTCGTCATGAGAGGATCAGCAGCGACATTGAGGCCGACATGCTTCATTGTGACAAGTGATCTGACACCAGTCCATGCTGCACCAAGGGCGTTTTCAAACGCAACCTTCTCGTTGACCGACCATTCCACGTAAAATTCCCTCTCCTTTTGGTATCGTAAAAAATCCACTATCTCAGAAGACGGGGTTCCCGGATAACCGCTTGCGAAATCGAGGTTTGCCTCAAGGCATGCACGACCTATAGCCTCATTTCCAAGCAAATATCTTTCAGACATATTTCAAACCTGTTGATAATGTCTGTATCCGGGTGGCATTTAATATGACGGAAAATATCCGGATATTTCAGAGAGGGAGATCCAGGCCGGAATTTTGGTTAACATGACCAGGAAATAGAGAAAATCCCGGAATTATTTATTCATCAAAGATACCCGCACCTTCCCCTGCCTCAAGTGCAAGCCCTACCGCTTTAAAAGCATCATACAGCTCAGCGAAGTTTGGAATATGATTCTCATTCAGGATACTGATTCCGGGCTGCATACTCTCACCGCTGATCATACATCCGACAACCATCTTGCCGGTCTGTTTTGAGAACCGGACAATCTCCTTTGCAAGCTTTATAGGGTCAATGGAGGTTACAGGAGACGCAGCAACAAAGGCTATGTCCCAGAAGTCCTGGTACCTGATGAGAATATCAAGTGCCCTTGCATATCTCTCAGCTCCGGCATCCCCTATGATGTCCACCGGATTTTGTCCGCTCCAGCCTTCAGGCATAAATTTGTCAAGCTCTTCTTTCATCCTCTCCGGAAGGGGGATCAGTGTTATACCGTTTTCACCCGCAAAATCGGCTGAGAGTACTGCAAAACCGCCACCGCTCGTAACAACAACCGCCCTCCTGCCTTTGGGCCATCCTTCAGATGCCAGAAGTCCTGCCACAGAGAAAGCGCTGCTGAGTGAGAAGGCATTTATTATACCGGCCTCCCTGAACGCTTCCTTATAGATCTCATAACTGCCTGCCAGCGAGCCGGTATGTGACATTGCCGCCTTCTTTGCCATCTCTGTCTTTCCGGCCTTAAGTACAATTACAGGCAGCTCTTTTGCATGCTTCCCTGCCATCTCTGTAAATTCACGCCCCGGCTTAAGCCCTTCAATATAGAATACGGCCGCCTTTGTTCTGCAGTCTTTAAGAAGCATCCCAAGATAATCGGAAAAATTAAGATCTGCCTGGTTTCCAACCGAAATTACGGTTGAAAGCCCCGTATTACCGACAATTCCCCTGTCTGCTGCCGCCGTAATTATCGCGCCGCTCTGGGATATGAATGCAACAGGCCCTGGTTTTGGCATCTTCTGGCCAAAGGTTGCATTTATTCCTTCATACGGAAGCATTATGCCGAGGCAGTTTGGTCCGGCAAACCTGATGCCATATTCTTTTGCAATACTGACAACTTCCTCTTCAAGCTTTGCGCCCTCATATCCGGCCTCTTTAAAACCGGCAGAGATTATCACTGCTGATTTTATTCCCTTCTCCCCTGCATCCCTCATAACCTGAGGGACAGACTTTGCAGGAACCACTATCACTGCCCAGTCAGGGATAACGGGAATATCAGAGATGTTTTTAAATACCTCTTTGCCAAGTATTGAGCCGCCTCTGGGGTTTACAGGGTAAATATCACCTGAGAACGGGAGAAGATTGTGCATGAGGTAATATCCGAGCTTGCCCGGAGATGAGGACGCTCCAATTACAGCAATGCTCTGTGGTGAGGTAAATTTTTCAGGAGCTGACAACAGGGGTGGCGTGGAAGCCGGAGTGTCAGCCGGAATCTTTTCATCACTGATAATTATCCTTGCATCCACAGCAACAGCCCCGTTGGAATGGAGAATAAGCGGGTTTATGTCAAAGGAGATAATATCCTCATTTTCAAGAAACATGCGGGCGGCATCAGCAATTATCTCCTCAAGTGCAGAGCGGTCATACTCCTCACCGCCCCTGTATCCCCCGATAATGGCAGAGATCTTAGTCTTATCGATCATCTCAGATATCCCGGTTCTGTCAACCGGAAGAAGACGGACTGAGATGTCCTTTATAAGCTCAACAAGTGTCCCGCCAGTCCCGAAGGTGATCACCCTGCCAAATACAGAGTCCAGCTTACCACCGATGATAACCTCAGGCCCTTCTTCCACATGCTCAGATACCAGCACACCTGAAATTTCAGCATCAGGAATCCTCTTATTTATACGAATCAGGAGGCTCTCATATTCAGATTCAAGTTCTTCCGGAGAGGAAATTCCGGTAACCACCCCGCCGACATCACTCTTATGTGAAATATCGGGCGATACAATCTTTAAAACGACAGGATAGCCTATTTTTTCAGCAGAAGAGAGGGCCTCACCAACAGATTCTGACAGACAGTAATCCGGAACCCGGATATCATAACGGTTCAGGAGATCATAACATTCCGGTTCGGATAACAGATGCCCATTCATATCATTGATTAGATCACATCTGGTATTTTTAACTGTGGCAGATCCTCACCCCGGCAAACCTGAAATAAAATCAGCGCCACTATCACCATTATGCGAACAAGCCACAGCCTTCTTCTCCGGATCTGGCATGATCCGGAGTTTGACATGAAAAAAGCAACCATATATTACAGAGATCGTGGCGCACCCGGAGATCTCTCGATCGCAGAGGGAGAATATATCAGAAAACCTGACAGGGACTGGTTTGAAGTTGAGACAGAAAAAGGGATTAAAATAATACCATATCACCGCATCATAAAAATCTCATATGCCGGAATACCTCTGTGGGAGCATGCCGGATGAACTGCCTGTTAAGTCTGATAGTCAGAGCCCGGAGGGATCAGACTCGGAGAGATCAGACTCGGATTTGAAGATTTTCAGGACTCAGCATATAAAAAAATAATCTGAGGGTTATGCCGTCCCACTGCATCCCGGCCCGTTGATTACACTTCTCCCGCTGCTCTTTCTCTGCACCCTGATTCTGGTTGAAATTCTCTCCTTAAGAGCAGGAACGTGAGATATTACACCGATTGTCTTACCTTCATGCTGAAGGCCTGAGAGTGTGTCAAGGGCTATATCAAGGGAATTTTCATCAAGTGTCCCAAATCCCTCATCAAGGAAGAGAGAATCCACCCTGACCCTGCTCCCTGACATATCAGAGAGGCCAAGTGCAAGGGCGAGGCTGACAATAAAACTCTCCCCTCCGGAGAGGTTTTTGGTAGATCTGACTTCTCCTGCCTGATAGTTGTCAATTATGCCGAGCTCAAGCGGGTCTGAGTCACTTCTGACAAGTATGTACCGGTCACTCATCTTCCTGAGCTGATTGTTCGCATGAACCACGAGGATCTCAAAGGTAAGCCCCTGCGCAAACCTCTGGAATTTGCTCCCGTTATGTGAGCCGATAAGCTCATTGAGCTTCTCCCACCGGAGAAGAACCTTCTTATGCTCTTCAATCTCCTGTAATTTTCCAGATGCGAAACCTTTCTGTTCATCATTCGTCTTCAGCCTCACTGATACCTCTCCGGTTGAGCGATCGATATCCCTCTGCCTCTCAGTAAGCGCTGTATGAACCTCACGGAGTTCATCTGCCCCCATCTCTGTCAGGCATTTCTCCCTTTCAGCAGCAAGAATGCCGGACTTTTCAGAGAGAAGATGTGCAACCCTCATCTCTCCGGTTTTGATCTCCTCTTCCACTGCCGAGATTCTTTCAGCTTCGGATTCCGGAATGATTGCCTCTTCAAAAGCGGTCTCAGACTCAAAACCGGCACTGTGGATTGTTGAGAGGAAGGTCTCGTTTAAATCCGCAATTTCAGAGTTCAGGACGGAAATTGTCTTCTCAAAGCCTTCAATTCTGCTCTCAAGCTTTATCACTTCTGAAGAGAGATTCTCCTTCTCCTCACGCTTCCTGATAAGGAGGGCTTCAGCCTCTTCTGCAAGACATTTAAGCCTCATCTCCTCCTCATCGGGATTTTTATCCCCAAAAAGATCAAATCTCTCAGATTTCAGCAGTTCCACTTCCGATTCAAGCTTTCCGGCTTCTTCAGACTTCTCCTGCCTCCTACCTACGGCCTCCGAGAGCAGTGCCGAGAATTTATCGAGATCTGAACGGCAGTGGGAGAGCTTCTTCGCGGAAGCCTCATGCTCCTTCTCTTTTGTACTGTATGTCAGAAGAATCTCTTTTAAGAGAGCCGGGATTTCACTTCTCTTCTCCGGCATACTCTCTCCGGGAGCATATGTACGATATTCATTCTCAAGCACACCCGCAAGGCTCTCAGACTCACCCCTCATCTGTATGAGATCTCCGGAGATCTTCTCTTCCGCAGATTCACCCTCCTTAAGGAGATATTCTGCTTCCCTAATCTCACCCTCAGCAGCCGCTGACCTATCCAAAAGTCCGGAGAGCATCTTTTCAGCCTCACCGAGTTTATTATGCAGAGGTTCATAATCCCTGATAACAAGCCGGATCTCTGCAAGTTTATCTTCACAGCAGAGGGCCTTCTTCCGGATCTCATCCCTGCCAGTCTCTTCAGGGTTCATGCCGGCATTTTGCAGACACTCTGCAAGGCCCTCTTTAAGCTCCGTTATTCCGGATAACAGCTCTTCAGATCTCTTCTTATCCCCTTTAATCTTAGATTCAAGAACAGCTATATCAGAGAAAGTTCCGGAAATCTGAGAGGAAATCTCCTCAAGAAGCAGTTTTTCAGCCTCAATCTTAGACTTCGTCCCGTCAGATTCAGGAATTTCTGCTGCATACGGATGTTTCGAAGAGCCGCAGAGCGGACATGGTCTTCCTGAAACGAGCTTCTTTCTCTCATCATCAAGGCTTTTAATCTTTGATGCAAGTGCATAATTCTCCTCCAGCACCCTGATATATTCAGATTTTTCATTCTTCCTGCCTGAGAGAAGAGAATACTTATCTTTGAGTGTTATCAGCTCTGCACTGTCCCTTTCACTATCTTCTGCAATAGAAGAGAGCTTATTGGCAGCATTTTCTGCTTCGTCAGCATACCGGAGGGCTTCTTTAAGATGTGATGACAATCCGGAGTACTCCCTGTCAAGCTCATAAAAACCACTGATCTTTCTGCCGGCAAGAAGACTCTGTATCTCTTCCGATATTTTCTCATTTTCAGCCCTGCATTCCGAAAGCCTGACGTTTATATCTGAAAGCTCTTTTTGCCTGCCGGAGATCTGCTTCTTCTTTTCAGCAATATCTTTCTGGGATTTTTTAAGCTTAAGAGCCAGTCCGGACTCCTCCCTGAGGCATGCAGTGTACTTCTTTGCCTTCTCCTCTGTGAGAGCCATATTTCCCCTGAGGGTTTTAAGCCCCTCATTTTCAGAGAGGTATTGTGACAGTCTCTCCGCTTCAGACTCCAGAAATGAGATATTCTCTGATATTCGTGAGATCTTTGCTTTATATACCTCCTCTTTCACCTTCAGCTCCTCAAGGCTCTTTATGGCAGAGGATATATTCTTCAGGCAGCCATCAATAATTATATCAGATTTTCTGGCTTTTTTGATGACTTCAAGGCTGTCATCAAGATTTTTTGAAGCAGAATACCTCTCTGTAAGTGCTGTCTCATACTCAGAGAGAGAGAGATCATATTTATCCTTCAGCTCCGGAAATACAGCATTTAAATCATCAAAGGTCACACTCTCCTCAGACTGTTTTGCCCTCTTCTGCCGGAGATTTTCATATATATTTTTAAATTCCGAGGCTTTTTTAAAGAGTGTAAGCCTTTCAAGATCATCTGCTGAATTATCCCTCAGAACTGCTACCTCCTCCTGCTCCTCATTCAGGCGGCAGATCTCAGCCTCAATATTTGAGATATCCTCAACCCACCGGATAAACCTGTCAGTCTCATCAAGCTTCGCTTTGACAAGTGAACCTTCCTGATTCAGTGAATTAAACCTCTCCTTCAGGTCCGACTCCTCCTCATCAGAGATGATGTTTATGGCCCTGAGTGACTCCTGCATACCGTCAAGGATATTCTGCTCATATTTCTTTCTCTCATGCACCTTTACCGAAATTTCGGTGTAGATCTCAGTCCCGGTGATCTGCTCAAGAACGGGTGCACGATCTGCCGGACGTGAATTTAAAAAGACCGCAAAGTCACCCTGTGCAAGCATAATTGAGCGCTTGAAGCGGTCATAATCCATGCCGGTCATCTCTTCGACAACACCAGGCACCTTCGATTTTTTATCCTCGATTATCTTTCCGGATTTCAGATCAGATATCTCATGCTTAGGCCCCTGGAGTTTTCCACCGGGATTATTGCCGGATTTTCTCTGGGAAAAATTACAGCAGAAGCACCCTTTGGCAGATTCAAATTCCACCTCGGCAAAGCAGTCGGATGAGAGCCTCGACATCACCTCATTTGTGGACTGTGAGATCTTTCCAAGCCGGGGAGTCTCACCATAGAGGGCAAGGGAGAGGGCATCGAGTATGGTTGTCTTGCCCGAACCTGTCGGGCCGGTTATTGCAAATATTCCGCCTGACTCATATTCAGGCACTGTAAAGTCGATCTCCCACTTTCCGTAGAGAGAATTGAGGTTTTTAAAACGTAACTTCAGAATTTTCATATCAGCCACCTACTCTGCATTATGGTCCCCTTCATGAATCTCGGCAAGAATTTCACCATATGCACTGAGAAGTTCTCCATAATCCTCCTCAGAAACGTCATTTACTGCAAGACAGCGCCTGAAGACCTCATTTTCATCGAGATCCTCAAGAGTTATGCAGGAATCACATGAGGCCTCAGAGTCCCTTGCAATCTGCAGATTCTTAATCCGGAGTATATCTACAGGCGTATCCTTCACCATATCAGTAAAGCGCCTGTTCACCTCAACTGCTGATGCCCTGCCCACATAAATTATCTCAACACAGCATTTTTCAGCAGCAAATATGAGATCTCTGAGCTTATCAGTAATCTCAGCACTGTCACCCTGAAGGGAATACAGCGGCATAAAGCAGGGCACGGTTATCTCCTCAATAACTGGTGTTTTTCCGGATGAAAAATCAGCAACCACTACAGACTTCCTTCTCTTTGCCTCACAGAATCCAATCGGCAGAGGAGCGCCGCTGTACCTGATATGCTCTTTTCCTGACTTCTGCGGCATATGCAGATGGCCAAGCGCCACATAATCAAAGGTATCCGGAAAACCTGACGGGCTGAAGGCTGACAGCTTTCCCACATAGATGTCCCGCACGCCATCCCCCTCAGTGGTCATTCCTCCGGCAGCGAAGAGATGTCCGGTTGCGATCACCGGCAGGTCATAACCGGATTTTTCAACGGTTTTTTCTGCCTCATCTGCTATCCTTCTGTAAAATTCACCAATTGCAGCTATCAGTTCAAGGCCCTTCTCTTCGGCATCCTGTCCGGGTTTATACCGTCTTATATCCCTGTCCCTGAGATATGGCACTGCACAGACAACTGCACCGGGATTACCCTCTGCGTTGTTCAGGACAACTATATGATCAGAAATTTCATCTGTCACTGCCCCGAAGATATGCAGATCCATACATCTGAGTATCTCCTTTGGCGCGTTCAGAAGAGAGGGGGAGTCATGATTGCCCCCGGTAATTATTGCATACCGGCAGTCTGTCTCAGACAATCTCCATAAAAATCTGTAATATATCTCAAGTGAGCGGTTGGATGGATTTGTGGTATCAAATATATCCCCCGAAACTATGAGGGCTTCAATGCGCTCCCTATCTATACAGTCGATAAGCCAGTCAAAAAAGGCTTCAAATTCCTCATATCTGCTTTTGCCATAGAGATTATGGCCAATATGCCAGTCGGATGTGTGAAGTATTCTCATATTAATCAGATCCCTGTTTACTTTCCGGAAAAATTATGGCGCTCCTGCATCCCCGCCGGATTATTTTCAGGAATATTCTCCAGAACTGTTTGATGGAATTATATATTAAAGGCAGCAGAATATACCAAAAACCCGGGAGGAATTACCCGGCCGATGACAGAGTATATACGCCAGATTATCCGCCCATTTAAGATTACAGACAATAATACAGGCCAAAATGAGGAATTATTAACAGATAAATACTGTAATTCCGGTCTGAAATTCATCAGAATTTCCTAAAGGAAACAGGGGGAATATAATCTCCTGATGACACCCGGAGATGTCAGATCAAAATCAAAAGATATAACAACAACCCGATCCAATGTATCTAGGCAACAGCAATCAGGGCCCGTAGCATAGTCGGTGGTGCACCCGGCTGATAACCGGGAGGTCGTGCGTTCGAGTCGCACCGGGCCCACTACACTTTTTGTGATTTTTACTTATTCATCAGTTTAAACTGTAAAGTCACCTGAAAAATGATAATCTGATATTTTCGGTCAGTCCGGCGTTTAAGTCCGGATAAAAATCTCAGCCGTGAATGCCTGCCCAATCTTCCGGCACGGAGAAACGATCTGCCACCATCGGCGCACATTTCTTAATCATCCCTTCTCAGTTCAGGATCAGTAAATATTTCCTCACTGTAGCAGGACAGTACAGCCTGTGTTAGTAAAAAAAGGGATTTTCAGGCTGGATTCTCTACTGAATCTTCCTTAAAGACAAATGCAATCGTCTTCTCAAGTGAATGCACAAGATCCTGCTCTTCTTTGAGGTACTGCTGAAATGCCTTATAGAGCATAAAAGTGATCTCATATCCGTAAATATCAACAGCTTTTTCAGGAGTCATCTCTTCAGCGTATGAATCGGTCATGTATTCATGGGTAGAATAATAGATCTCAAAGAACTTCCCCTCCGAATCAAGGACGCAGAACTGATCTGAGACAGGCATAGAAGAATTGTCCGGCCTGAAAGGCAGGGGATCGCTCTTTGCAAGGATGAACATCTTATTGTCGTAATAGATGGTGTCATAAAGTTCTCCCTTGCCATCGTTTTTTGCACGAAGAAGCATATTAAGCCCGTAACTTTCCACAAGCTGCGCTGCCTTCTCACCCATACGCGCAAGAAGAAGAACCTCATTATCCTTTATTTTCCCGGCCAGTTCACTCTCATCCTTCTTTGCTTCCTTTAATTTACTGACAATGCAGTCAAAACCTTCCTCAATTATATCCATTGATCAAAGAATTGACCGGAATAGTAAAAAACACTCTTTCTTTGATGTGTATAATCTGTATGTGGCATAAAAAATCAGATCTATGTATCATATTGAGCAGCCCCATGCTGCAAACACATGGAAACTGAAATATATCTTCCGTCCAATTACCTTTTAATGAATATGTTCAGGATTGCCGTTACAGGAATATGTATTGCGGCAACAGCATTCCTTGGTATAATAAACCCGCTCTTCATAGGTTTTGGGGTCATAATTACCGGAACAATAATAATGGCCTTTGTAATCAGTGACTCCGGAAAAAAAGTAGGAGAAAGGCCAATTATAATCCCTTATGTATCAGACGACAAAAGAAAGATTGTCCTTACAAATATCGGAAACAAACCTGCATTTGATGTAAAAGGGGAGATAAAGAAGAAAAACATAAGTTTCTCAGCCGGAAATATCGAACCTGACGGGATCTTTGATTACAGCGCAGAAAATCTCGAAAGAAGCGCAAATATATACCTCAGCTACAAAAGTGAGGATGGGAAGGAATTTACAGGGACCCATAAGCTCATATTCGGGATGGATGAGGAGTATGACCCTACAAAACCGATGTTCAATATGTTTGGAGACTGACAGAAAAAGAATAAAAGACTCATAAAAAAAAGAATATATAAACCGGCAGTAACCCGCAGATCAGATCTTCTCACCGATCAGATAATGGGTTCTGTGCCCGGTGATCTCTGCATCAAAGGACTCACCGATGTTATGGTCTCCCATAACAACAATATTATTGTATGATCTGTCACGGGCGATGACCGTACCGGCCTTCTTCTTCTCAGTAACAGATACAGGAATTACCTTTCCGATCAAAGACTCATTATTCCGGTTGTAAATCTCATGCACTGCAACAGTAAGCGCCCTTGATCTCTCCTTTTTCATCCAGTCCGGCATATCCTTATATTCTGCTGCCGGAGTATTTTCACGCACTGAAAATCTTGTGATATTGACCTTGGTCGGGCAGACCCTCTTAACCATCTCAAGGGTCTCTTTAAAGTCCTCATCGGTTTCACCCGGGAATCCGACTATCAGATCGGTTGAAACCCGGATATCCGGAATTTTCTTCCGGAACTCTGCCACAATCCTCTCAAAATCTGCTGAAGTATAACCCCTCTTCATATCATAGAGGACTTTATCAGAACCTGACTGGACAGGTATATGAACAAATTTAAACACTTTGGGAGAGAGAAACCCGTCAGTTATCTCATCCAGATATGGCAGAATAGTCTTAGGATTCATCATCCCAACCCGGATCTCAAAATCACCCTCTACTTCTGCCATGGCTTTTAAGAGAATGCCGAGATTTACACCACAGTCATAACCATAGGCACTTACATCCTGACCGGTAAGCTGAATTTCATGAACACCCTCAGATACCAGCTTCTCAGTTTCAGAGACAATATCAGCAACTGAATTGCTGTTAAGTTCTCCACGGGCAGACCTGGTAATACAGTACGTACAGCAGCCAAGGCAGCCCGTCCCCATCTGTACAATACCGACACCACCGTCAACAGAATGACCTATCCTGTCAGAATGCCTGTAAATCTCCTCCGGAAGAATGATCCTGAGGTCAGGCCTGACACTTCTCAGCAGTTCTGACTGAACAACCGGCATACACCCCGTTACAATAACTTCACGATCGCTGTAGTCCTGAATTGCTCTAATCATTGCCCTCTCGGTCTGGGCGACGACCGTACAGGTGTTGATAACAACAGTCTCAGCCTCATCTGCAGGGACAACTGTACAACCCTGGGAAAGGGCTATATCCATTAGTTTTCCTGTATCAGCATAATTGAAGGTGCAGCCATAGGTCTCAAAATGAACCTTTCTCTCTCTTAAAAATTCCATATAGTCAGTTAATTATTATATCCGGCGGGAAAAAAGAGTGATCATCAGGACAGATAAGATATACCGGTTATTATGCAATATCGGATTCTGCACTGTGAACTGATCTATCCTGAAACTAAAAGGAAGATACGTTTAATTAAAGCTGAAACATATCTACAGAATATCAGGAAAATACGGGACACATAAAGAAATTCGGAATAAAGCAGGAAGTCAACTACCCCTGAGCTAAAGACTCAGGGGTTTCCTGCTACGTTCTTATGAACGGAGACCTGCTTAAAACTGAAGTACACATCAAGAGGTCAACTACCCCTGAGCTAAAGACACAGGGGTTTCCTGCTACGTTCTTATGAAAATCCGTAAAGAAAAACACCCTCTCGAAGATGCAAAGGCTATGCATATGCAGGAACAGGACAATGACACTCCGCTTGTCACTCCCGGACCTCTAAGAACAACAGTAGGAATAGGCCTGATTGCAAGCAGGAAGGACTATGACCTGGCACTTGTAGTTGAGGGATTTAAAAGGGTCCTTACCAAAACTGAGAAACTACTCTCCAATACACCACACAGGTACCGCTTTTTAATACCGTTCTGTCCGGGGGAAGAACATAAAATACTTCAGATGGTACTTGCAGATGCCGTCTGGAACAGGTGCTCCGAACCGGAGATCGTACTTGTAAGACATCCCAAAGTAAAGGGAGAGGGAAAGTCTCATTTTGAAAGAAGCCCCTCCTGCAAAACGGTTTCATTTGAACTTGAAGATTCCAGACCCGGATTTGATCCCGTATATGATGCCCTCATAAATGACTCAAATCTTGTTATTGTGGTAGGTGAGTATGAACCTGATTCAGAGGAATACAGAAAGGGCAGCATGTTCTCACTTGCAAGGAGGTATGGAAGAACAATCGTCTCAATAGACCCACAAAACGGCCATACTTATGACCTGCCACATGATGACCGGATCTTTGAGTCTTACCGTGATCTCAATACCTTCAATACTGAGAAGTTCAGTGCCCGCACTTTTATGAAAAACCAGAACAGGTACAGGGAAGCCTTAATGAAAGAGGCTGAAAAAGCAGGACTTCATGAGAAGAACCTTGAACCTTTGTATATGACCCTTCTGCCCCATTTTACCAGAACTAAGGTTCTTATGAAAATGTACAAGAGGTATTACAGAATCACAGGGATTTTAGTATCCATCCTTGCTGCTCTTGCAGTTGCGACAATCGCCATGCAGACTGTTTTTTTCCCCGATAAGCCATATCTTGTATGGATTGAAGTCGCAGAGATCGCACTGATTATTACCCTGATGATGGGATCAAGATATGGTGACTACCACAGGAAGTGGATAGACTACAACTTCCTTGCAGAGAGAATACGTGCGGCATTCTTCCTCTGCGTAATCTGTACAACATGTGAAAAACCGGATACACCACCACATATGAGCCTTGCCCACCGGCCGAATGACTGGATGGTTATGGCATTTGAGGAGATTATTGAGACTGTACCACTGAAATATTGCAGAATAGATGTCCCTTTTGAACCGCTCCGAAAGTTCTTCCTCTCAGCCTGGGTGAATAACAGACTTGGCTATTACGAAAAATTCGGATTGGATTCAGCAAAAAAATACAGACTGCTCGCAAAAACAGGGGAAATTCTCTTTATCCTGACCCTGATTCTCGCGGTAATGCACGCTACGGGAATCGGACACTGGGAGTCATATTACGATGCCAGAATCCCTATGGCACTTGCATTTCTGACGATCTCCCTGCCGGCCGTAGGTTCTGCAATAGGTGCAATAAGAATGCAGAGAGAATATCTCAGAAATTCAGAGAGGTATTCACATACTGTAAGGCACCTCTCCTCAGTTAAAAACGAGATCCAACACGCCGATACAATGTCAGAATTATGTGATCTGTTGCAGGAGATTAACGAGATAACACTCCGTGAACAGCAGGACTGGAGAATAATATTCAGATTCAGAAAAATTGAGGCCATGTGAGATTACCGGAGGTTCAGACCGGATCTCTGCCACGGACATCAGGACATTATCCGCTAAACCTCAGCAGGACTTTTATTCCTGACCATTAAAAACCGATCCTCACCTTCTCCGAAATAATCCTTAATTCTCTCTTCGGGAGAAAAACCGTATTTCCGGTATAATGACAGAGCCGGCCCGTTAACCGGAGACACTGTAAGATAGATCTTATTAACTCCTGACTTTTCAAGCACCCCGATGGTCTCTTCAAGAAGTTTCCTTCCTATTCCGCCGTGCCTCCTTTGGCAGTCGACATAAATCCTCAAAATCCAGCCCTCATCCGGTTTTTTAGGTATAATGCCCCCGATACAGTATCCGGCAACAGTTCCGTCTTTATCCCGTGCAACAAGATAAGTGTCTGCATGTATTGACGCTGCATGGCGGAAATATACCTGAGGTGTATATTTTTCATCATTTGTCTGGCTGTCAAGATTAATAATGCCTGAAAAATCAGAATCCCTGTAAATTCCGATCTCCATTAAATATTATGTTACACCTGAAAAGAGATATATCTCTGCGTATATGCCACAAATAAACGGAGAATGAATACAATATGAATAATTACAGAATACTCTGATTCAGGCAAAAAAATCAGATTTGAAGTATCTGTACACCTCATTTACACAATCAGATCAACGGGAAAAAAGCCCGCCAATAGCACCGCCAATAATCCCCAGAATACCTAATGAAAGCGAAAACACCAGAATAATAATTATGTCAACAATAATGCCAACCGCAAGTCCGCCTATGCCGAAAAATGCAAACCCTCCGACAAGAATCAGAATGGACGCGATAATTGCACCAAATATTCCGGAGGTGAATCCTGCCTTAGCTCCCTCCATCGTCCCCTCACCGACCAGTATTCCGGCTATGAAGCCGCCTATTACAGGTGCGGCAAATGATGCCATAGGATGTGCATGCCCAAAGAGCAGTGAAAGCAGTATCATAACGAGAAACCCGGCAAATGCCGGAATCCAGAACGCCATATTATCTCATTATTCCTCACCATTATAATAATTATCTCTGATTTGTCTGTTTAAAGGAAAAATCACCCCGATATTGTCTGTTTAATCCGGAATAAATTTCCGGATGCGAACAATTATATTACTTAATGCTTTAGAATAGAGCATAAGGTTGATTAAAATGACTGAAATTAAAACTTTTGCCGGTGCAATGAATTTCACACCCGGTTGGTGGACTTTTGTCCTGATGGGTCTCTTTGCACTTATAATGGGCACAGCAGCGCTGATATGGACCCCGTTTGTAATTCTCTTCTTTGGGTACTTCATCGGGGCACTTGTAATAGTCTATGGAATTATTACGATTATTCAGGGGGCACAGTCACATGAAGGTGCAGGTGCATCCGCGGCTCTAATCATTCTCGGAATTCTTGCAATAATCCTCGGATTTTTCGCAATATCAAATATTCTTTCCGCATGGCTTCTGGTAACATATCTGATAGCATTCTGGGCACTTATGACCGGATTTACAGATTTCTGGATGGCCTTTACCGGAAACGGAGGAGTCGGCTATAAGATTCTTCTTGTCATTGCGGGATTACTGTCACTCTTTGTAGGATTTTACATAATGATGTTCCCCGGAATCGGCACTGAAACAATGGTCTGGATTCTTGGGGTCTTTGCTGTTGCATGGGGAATTGTAATGATAATTACCGGCCTTATGTTCAGGGGAAAGACACCAGAGGAGATCTCATCCTCAATGAGTGAGGAACAGCAGTAATATTACCAGAAAGGGATTTTATCCCAGAATATTTCTTTTTTTAACACAGACATTTCAGGCAGTTTCAGCAGCGTCCGGTCTACTGACCGCAGGATTATGACAAGAGGTATTAATTTAGGGGTATAAACTGAATTTGCAGATGAAATTCAGATATGATGTAGATGAAAAGCCACCCTTTGGGGAGAATGTCGCCACCGGGATTATGTGGGCGGCTATTTCGCTATCATTTGTGCTGATTATAGGAATGATAATCTCCGGGATGCACACTGATAATCCGGGTGAAGCGATTTTTTACCTGCAAAAGCTTATGTTCATAACCGGGATCGCTCTTGTCATACAGGTTATCGCAGGACACAGACTACCAGTGGTGTTTGGTCCGGCAGCAGTGCTTCTTGTAGGGACTATTTCATCTGCCGGTTATTCTCCGGATTCAGTTTATACTGCCATTGTAATTAGTGCGGTTATCGGCTCCCTTATTGCTGCCGCAGGGCTTTTGCAGTATATCGGGCGGATGTTTACCACACGGGTGATTACAGTTGTTCTTATGCTGATAGCCTTCACACTCATACCAACAATACTTGATCTGATTATCGGAAACTGCAGCGACGGGACAGTCTTTTTAAAACTGATTTTTGCTTTTTTTGCAATGATGCTGATAATCTATGCCAACCGGATTCTTAAGGGAGTATGGAAGGCAACAATTCTGCTCTGGATTATAATCATCGGAACGGCGGTATATTTCATCATATTTCCTCTGGAATTCACATCATTTCTGGAATCCGGACTTTCTGCCACAGCCTATACACCTGAAATAAACTCGTTAATGATTCATCCGGATTTTGAGCCTGGAGTGATAATCTCATTTTTAATCTGCTATCTTGCTCTTATTGTGAATGATATTGGTTCTATTCAGGGAATAGGTGATATAACAGAAGCCGAAGGTATGAGAGAGAGGTACAGACGGGGGGTGTTCTTTACCGGAATTATTAACGCAGTCTCCGGATTTTTCGGTGCTGTCGGCGGTGTCAATTACTCCACAAGCGCCGGCATGATACTTGATACTAAGAATGCGTCACGGTATACCCTGATTCCGGCAGGTGCAATTCTGGTATTACTTGCAGTTATTCCCGGAGCAGTGCCCCTGATGGCCGCCATTCCAACACTAATCATAGGGTGCCTGCTTCTCTTTGTCATGTCATCGCAGTTTTCTGCCGCCCTGTATGTATTCTTCAGGGACCTGAGAGGTAAGCCGTTTGACTTTGATAACGGAATTATCATAGGTTTTCCGATCATTTTAGGAAACCTGATATCATTCCTGCCGCCCGATGCCGCAGATGCACTGCCTTTACTTATACGCCCGGTTGTCGCCAACGGATTTGTTGCCGGAGTTGTGAGTGTTCTGATACTTGAGCATATCATCTTCAGGAAGATATGAGTAAATATCCTCCATTAATGTTCACGGCATCATGAATTACATCTCAGATAGTGAACAGCACAACTGCGGATCTCCAAAAAATGCGCCAAAATTATAAATCTTAGCATCGTCCTGTATAATTATATACCCGGATAAAAATTTCAGGCCAGAATAATATTTTAAATTTAAATAATTTCAGAATAAAAATGGAAAATGGGAGGGAGAGATGATGAAAAAATTTGATCATGAAAGGGCGGAAGCACCAGTATTAGGCACGCTTCTGATGGTGGGGCTTGCAGTTGCCTTCATAGCAGTTGCAGGGATATATGTATTCAGTATTCCGGTCTGGGAAGAAAGCCCTAAACAGGCTTACTTTAAGATTGAACCGGTTAAAACCGAGGATTCTCAGTATTACTTTAAGGTATTCAATGTTGCAGGTGATGATATTCTTGTCCGCACAGGTGATGAGGCTGAGATTAAAGTTACTGACCCCAACGGCCAGATGCATACAGTAGCAAAAGGAAACTGCCTTACAGACTTCAGAACCGGAGATACCGCCTATCTCTTCTATCATAAAATCAAAGAAAATTTTACACTCTCTGCAAAAAACCCTGAATCCGGCAATGTTTCAGGTCTCGCACAGGGAAAGTGGATATTTATTCTGATTGACACTGAAAAGGATATTACAATATGCAGAAACTCTGTTGAGATTTGAAAACAAAATCTTTATTCAGAGTAATATTTCAAAAAAAGGGTTATTTTACGGTTATTTTTCCGATCCTTCAAATGAGCCATATGCCCTCATTGACAGATACGAATCGGCAATTACAACCGCCGCCATTGCTTCCGCAACAACAGTAATCCTCGGCACTATGCAGGGGTCATGCCTTCCTCCGGTTGAGATTAACCTGTTACTCCCGTAAATATCAACAGTCCTCTGCTCAGACGATACAGAGGGTGTGGGCTTTACAGCAATTCTGATGACAATATCCTCTCCGGTTGAGATGCCACCGAGAATTCCTCCGGCATGATTAGAGAGAAATACCGGATTTCCGGCACCATCAGCAGCCATAAGATCATTATTCTCAGTCCCGTACACGTCTGCTGAAGAGAAACCGTCCCCAATCTCAACACCCTTCACAGCACCAATCGAGATCATCGCACCCGAAAGAGCGGCATCAAGCCTTCCAAATACCGGATCGCCAACTCCGGCAGGACATCCCTTTACAGTAACCTCAACAACGCCACCGACTGAATTTCCCGCCGATTTTGCAGAGAGAATCTCCTCCTCAAAGAGTTCAGGATCAGATATGCCATGAACTGATACAATCCGGCTTTCAAACGACATCCCTCTTCCGGAAAGCATCTTCATCGCGAGGGCACCTGCCATAACCCTTGAAACCGTCTCCCTGCCCGAACTGCGCCCGCCGCCGCGGTAGTCCCGGATTCCGTATTTGGCATGATAGGTGTAATCCGCATGTCCGGGCCTGAACAGCTCTTTTGCAGATTCATAGTCTCCGCTTCTCGCATCTCTGTTCCTGACAATCATGGCAACCGGCATTCCGGTTGTCACACCTTCAAAAACACCTGAGAGTATTTCAGGGGTATCGGATTCAGACCTCGGAGTTGACAGCGGCGAGAGGCCAGGCCTTCTTCTCTCAAGGAGCGGCATCATATCCTTCTCTGAAAATTCAATACCGGCAGGACAGCCGTCAACAACAACACCAAGCGCCTTACCGTGGCTCTCACCAAATGTTGTAAACCTGAAAAATCTGCCAAAGGTATTCATTGCATAGCCTCACGGATAACCTCTTCTTCCGGTCTGAAACCAAACATGAGGAAAAACTGCTCAACTGCCTGATACACAAACATTTCCGCGCCGGAGATACAGATACAACCCTTCTTCTCAGCCATCTTCAGAAGTTCCGTATCAGGCGGAGTGTACACGAGATCAAAGACCCTCATGCCCTCTCTGAAGGTAGATTCAGGTACAATAAGACCTCCGGCCCTGTTCATCCCGACAGGAGTTGCATTGATGATGACATCAAAGACACAGTTATGTATCTCATTTAACCCGCCTGACCGGCATTCAAAAGACTCCGCAAGTAAAGCTGCTTTCTTCTCATTGCGGTTCAGGACAGTCACATCAAAACCAAGTACAATAAGGGCATAGACCGCCGCACGGGCAGCGCCGCCTGCACCAATAACCACCGCACTCTTTCCTTCTATGCTCCCGCCGGCATCCTTAAACGACCTCTTTAAAGGTTCTGCAATTCCAATCCAGTCGGTATTAAAGCCATAAAATTTACCGCAGAAATTAACAGCAGTATTTACAGCACCTATTGCCGCAGCATCAGGTGATATTTCGGTCATGAAATCCACAGCATCCTCCTTGAAAGGAATAGTGATGCTAAGCCCTCTCACCCCTGAAATTTCGGCAGTTCTGATAATCTCACTAAAATCCCCGGCCTCCATATATGTATAAAATCCGGAAATTCCATAATTTTCAAAGATCTTCCTGTATATTGCCGGACTTTTAGAGTGCATGCAGGGATTGCCGGAGATTGCACAGAGACTGACAGGACTCTTCTCACCGACAACATCAAGGGCAAGTCCCCTCTCATCCTCCGAAGGCATTATGGAATTTCTGAAGAATTTCTGCAGTAATTCCCTCCCCGGAATAGTCAGATCTCCGGACTCCACAATCCCGGCTATCTCATCAGAGATCTTCTCAGGACTCTGTTCTCCGTCAATGCAGAAATCCGAAGATCTGAGGTACGCCGGCATCCGATCCTTCATAATCACAGCAACCTCATGGTCAAGCGGAAGGGAGGTCAGCGGCGGTCTTTCACTCCCGGTAATTCTCTGTACAGACTCTTCAGGGGTAATATTGAGGAAAAATACAAGGGAGTTCTTCCTGAGATGCCTGACATTATCGTGGTCAAGGACAACGCCACCGCCTGTTGAGACAACACAGTCACCAGGTGGAAGTTCTGAGATCACAGAAGATTCTGTAAGCCGGAAATCCTCCTCACCAAACTCCTCGAATATATCTGATACTGACATGCCCCGCTCTTCCTCAATGAGATTGTCAGTATCAATGAAGGGGAGATTCAGCTTCAGTGAGAGCAGTCCGCCGACAGTTGTCTTTCCGCTGCCCCTGAATCCTGTAAGAACTATTCGTGCAATAAGCCAGCCCTCCTTAACTCACTGAAAAATTCCGGGTATGACTTCGAGACGCATTCAGGGGAATCAATCTCAACTCCTCCTGCACCAAGACCTATAACTGCCGCAGACATCGCTGTTCTGTGATCATCAGCAGGATCAATCCTGCATTCACGGAACTCAGCCGGAGATATAACAATGGTATCGTCTCCTGCCTCAACAGCCCCGCCACATGCCTCAGCCATATTAATAACTGCCCGGATTCTGTCACTCTCCTTATACTTCAGATTCTTAATGCCGTGTATTGTTGTGGGACCGTCTGCAAAGAGTGCCACAGCAGCAAGCGTCTGGATAACATCCGGAGATCCGGACATATTAACCTCAATACCACTCAGTCTCTTCCTGCATTCAGCCACAACAGAATCCGGATATGAATCCAGGTCAATATCACAGCCCATATCTCTGAGCATCCCTAAAAATGCCCTGTCGCCCTGAATGGAATAAGGATTCAGGTTACTGACTTTCACACGCCCGCCGCATACTGCGGCAACTGCAAAAAGATATGATGCAGAGGAGTAATCCCCCTCGACAGAATAATCTGACACAGAATATACATCCTGTGGGATCAGAATACTCCCGTCACCCTCATCACGGGGAATAATGCCAAATGCTCTCATGACATCAGCTGTAATCCTGAGATAAGGCTTTGAGGCAATGCTCCCTTTAGGCATAATATTCATTGGATAATCTGAATAAGGGCCTGAGAGCATAAGCGAGGATACATACTGGCTTGACTTTGAAGCATCAACGATGACTCTGCCCCCGGAAAGTGTGCCTGAAATCCTCAGAGGGGGAAAGCCTTCATTTCCGGTGAAGATAACATCTCCTCCGGCCTGTATTATCGCATCCGCAAGATCGCCTACCGGCCTCTCCCTCATCCTCTTCGTGCCTGTAAGGGTCACTCTTCCGGGTGAGAGAAGAGAGAGGGTTGATAACAGCCTTAGTGTTGTACCGGAATTTTTGCAGTCAATTGTCACCTCACCAACATCCGGAAGCACACCTCCGCATCCATCAACAGCAATACCCTCTTTTGTCTTTCTGCACGATACCCCAAGCCGTATAAGGGCATTCACAGTTACATCAATGTCCTCTGAATCCAGAGGATTTCTGATAAATGACTCTCCCTCAGCAAGTGCCGCACATATGAGTGCCCTGTGAGTATAGCTCTTTGACGGCGGCGCTCTGAGTTCAATATCAACAGCTCCCGCCTTTTTAATTTTTAAGCCCGTTTTTACACCTCCTCCATTACGTAACATCCAAGTTCCTTCACTGTTGCAATTCTCTTCAGTGAAGATATTAGTTTCTCCCCTGATTCAGCTTCAAAGTCTATGAAGAAGACATAACTCCCAATACCCCTCTTAGAGGGCCTTGACTCAATTCTTGTCAGGTTAATTTTTTCACCTGCAAAAACACCCAGAATATTGTACAAAAGTCCGGGCCTGTCAGTCTCCGGGTCAATTATTATACTGCATTTTCTTCTGCCGGAAGCAGAAACCGTTTTACGGACCTCAGAAATTCCGCCGGGATATTCTCCTTTATCAGGCGAGATCAGGAGAAATCTGGTAATATTATTATCAGAATTCTGGATATCCGGCCGGATAATATCGAGCATAAAATTTTTTGCGGCAGATACTGATGTAACTGCACATGAACCGGGGTTTTGAAGGGCAAGCCGTGCACTGTCTGCATTGCTTGCCGTATGAATTACGGGAATGCCAAGATCTTCGATAAACCTGCTGCACTGTGCATGTGACTGCGGGTGGGCATAAAGAACTCTGCACCCACCTGCCGGTACGCCATCAGATGCCAGATTATGCCGTATAGGCATATAATACTCAGCAGCAATCCTGCACCCCGTATCCATAAGTCCGTCAAGAGTCTCACCAACCCCACCGGCATCGCTGTTCTCAACCGGAACGAGACCAAAGCATTCACCTTTTTCCGCTTCAGCAAATACTCTCTTTATTGTCGGAAAGAGGACTACTTCAGAATCTCCGGAGATCTTAACTGCTAATTCATGGCTGAACGTCCCTTCAGGGCCAAGTGCTGCTATCTTCATTTAACCGGCCTCCCGGACTTTGCCAGTGCGTCAATTACAAGATCTGTATCCCTCGTAGCCTGAGGGATATACCCGGAGAAGAACTCTCTGTTCTTCTCAAAAAGTTCCTTAAAGGATTCATAATCCACTTCTCTGATGTATTTGAGCATCTCACCGGATGACTCGGAAAACTTCCCTGCCATCTCAGCAGACTTTGAATTCATCATAAGAATATCGCCGTAGAGTTCAGGACTCTGGCCGAGTATCCTTCCTATAATACCCATCTCAATCCTGTACACCGGACTCATAACCGGAATTATAACTTCGGGAGAAATACCGGAATTCCGGATGGCATCAGCCACACAAATAGTTGCGAAATGGACAAGGCCCTGTACAACACCCATCACCCGGTCATGCTCTCCGGCATCCATCTCAATGACTGTGGCATCTTCATCTCTGAATACATTATACAGAATATCAGCACTCTCCTGCCTGCACCTTGCGGGAACTGAGATTATTGTCTGCCCCGACAGTGAAGAGACAGACGGACCAAACATCGGGTGAAGGCCGAGAACCTCTGCCTCAGTCTTTAACATGGCATTTACAGGTCCTTCCTTGACCGATGTAAAATCACAGAGGATCTGATCTGCCCTTAAGTACGGTGAGATCTCCTCTATAACAGATATTGTCTCATGAATCGGAACCGAAATTATGACAATATCAGATTCTTCTGCAATATCCCGGTTTGAGATAGACGTACTTCTGCCTGAAACAATGACAGAAAAACCGGCTCTCTCAAAAAGAGGGGCAAAGAGGCGGCCCATACCACCCGTGCCGCCAATGATTCCGACTTTCATCTGAAATTCCGGATTACTTCTCCAGTATGCTCTCATCAACAGCCATTCCGAAATGCCGTCCGCCCTTTTCGATATGACCGAGGATTTTGTCGCCCGGTTTTACAGATATGACAGAGACGGGGGTGCCGCCCTCTTTTACAAGCCGGATGGTCTCTGCATTCTGGAGTATCATGGTATGCTCTTTACCACCGGATTCTGCCTTAATAAGAAGCATCGGCCTCTTCTCTATCTTGACCCGGCCGACAGTCGCACCGGATATTCCGCCATCCCTGTCTGCGATTAAAACCCGGTCGCCTGACTTTACTTCAGAGAGGTATGAGGTCTTTTTGTTCTCCATCATAGCATAGGCATGCACTGCTCCGGCATTGACCCTGAACGGCCTCGGCGCAACATATGGATTTTCAAGAGTTTCCGCATGTACAAGCAGAAATGCCGACGATGTATTTCCAATAAGCATACCCTCGCCCTCTTTCATAAGAGTACATGTATCCACACAGACTCTGTCACCCATTCCGGCATCGGTGACTGAAGTAACTGTGAATACCTCAAGACCAATACTTCCCCCGCCTCCGGTGGTGATTGCGGAAACCTCCCTTATCTTCTCATGGGTTGGATTTTTCAGAAGAATACCTGCAACCCCTTTTTCAAGAATCCCAAGAGCTGTCTTTACCTCCGGAGCGTCCTCAACAGAGGCAATTATCCGGTCAGAACCGGCAACAAGGTTTTCAAGCGGAATTACAGTCCAGTCCGTGGTATGGACTATTGTGTAACCCTTCTTTGAAAGTTCAGCAGCCTTCTCTGCTGTTTCTGTATCCTTAATATGAATTTCAAAGACATCTCTGCCAGGAACCAGATCACCATCAGATGAGATGGTTTTTATTCGCCCAAGTTTCCTGACATCTTCTGCCTTTTTGCATAAGATTCCTGTGGCTCCGCCCTCTATCGCAGCGGTTGCCAGATCCTTATCCCACTTGCTGAGATCAACCCAGAATTCCTTCATTTTTGTCACCCTCAGAGATTTTTTACCGCTTCTTCCGGCATTGCCTCATCGTGAACAACTTTGCAGAGTGCACTTATGAATTCTGCCGGATTTTTCCTCTGGAATGAATTTCTGCCGAGGCACACACCTGCACCTCCGGCCAGGACAGATTCCCTGACAGTTCTGAGAGTCTCAAGATCCCCTGCCTTCTCACCGCCGGCCACAAGTACGGGCACTGAGCATGACGATGTTATCTTTCTGAATGTCTCAGGGTCGCCTGTGTAATTGGTCTTTATGAGATCTGCCCCAAGTTCCTCGGCAACCCTGACGCAGTGGCCGACAGACTGAAGGGACGTTGGATCAACCCCTTCTCCTCTTGGATAGATCATAACAAGAAGCGGAATTCCCCAGCGGGCGCATTCCCTTGAGACCTTTCCGGCCTCCTCAATCATCTTTGACTCATGAGGAGCACCGAGGTTGATATGAATGGATACCGCATCCGCACCTATGCCGATGGCTTCCTCAACTGTGCATACCATCACTTTGTCATTGGGATCGGGATTTAAGGATGTGCTTGCAGATAAATGAACAATAAGTCCGATGTCACGCCCGTGCTTCCTGTGCCCCGCCTTGACCATTCCCTTGTGAAGAACTATGGCATTCGCACCGCCATCAGATACATCGGATATAATCTTAGGCATATCACCGAGGCCTTCGATCTGTCCGAGTGTAAAACCGTGATCCATAGGGATTATGACTGTTCTCCCCGTATTCCTGTTCATTATCCTCTCAAGCCTGATCTCTTTTCCAATCATAATCTCAGATCCCTTTCTTTATTACTTCAATCGCCTCTTCGGCGCTTCTCTTCTCATGTACAATCATTGCAGCCGCACGGACAAACCTGTCCGGGTGTGCATGCTGAAAAGCATTCCTGCCGATTGATACACCCGCAGCCCCGCCTTCCATTGCACCCTCAATGAGCCTTAACGTCTCGATATCACCCATCTTTGAACCGCCGGCGATGACCACCGGAACATGGCATCCGTCTGTAACCTCCCGGAATGAGTCAGGATCTCCGGTGTACACCGTTTTAACGATATCAGCACCAAGTTCAGAGGCCACCCTTGCGGCGATCTTTATCGAATTGGTCATATTATCGGCATTTATTTTTTTGCCCCTCGGGTACATCATTGCAAGAAGTGGCATGCCCCATTCTATACACTCAATTGCTGTACTTCCAAGATCAGAAAGCATTCTCGCCTCTGATTCAGCACCGATATTTACATGCATTGATACTCCGTCCGCACCCATTTTAAGGGCATTCTGAACGGTATTTACCATCACCTTGTTATTAGGATCAGGACCTAAATCTGTACTTGCAGAGAGGTGTAGTATAAGGCCGATGTCCGGGCCACCTCTTCTGTGGCCATGAAGTGCAAGGCCCATATGACCGATTACAGCATTTGCACCGCCAAGTGCAATGAGATCAACGCTCCTTTCAAGATCAATAAGACCCGGAATAGGCCCGGATGAGACACCGTGATCCATCGGCACTATAACGGTAGTGCCGGACTCTCTCTTCATTATCCTTTCAAGCCGGATTTCTTTTCCCATCATGTTTAATCATTCCATGAACTTACATATAAATTAAGGGACATCCGAAAAGCCATAAAATTATTTTAAAACGCCAAGCTGTAAGGCGGCTTTTCGGATGTCATTTTATTCAGAAGACATACAAAAAGCCGCAGCACCAGCTAAAATAATAATAAAATGTAAAAGTAAAGACAAAAGCCAATGCTGCTAATGGTTGCGATTTCAAGAAACAGAAAGCAACTTCTGTGCGGAGGATAGAGCGGTGGCTGTTAACGATAAAAACATTCACCGGCGAAAAAACATTCACCACACATTACCACAAATAAAAGACAGCATAATATATAAAATCTACTCTGTTGCGAAATACCGGGCAGAAAAAAAGAGTGGCCGGAGGCCAAAAAATTACTTTTTCCCGTAATAACGGGTTGCAAGACCTGCAACTGCCACTGCAACAGCAAAGAGAAGTGCTGGAGACAGTTCAGATTTTACAGGAATTATCACCGAAAATCCACCCGAATTCATTGCCATAGCAGAATATCCTGACAGAATGGGAAAACTTCCGGAAAAACCATATAAGGAGAAGTACTGCGAGAAGATTATTCCTGCGGTTATGACTGCAACAAAGAAGACCAGTACCACAAAAACTGCCTTCAGAGAGCCGGAATTTATAAGAATTACAGATATATTCCTCTTCTCCGGCATATTGGCAAATACCGATCCCACAATGAGAATTATTCCGAATACTATTATAATCCCCGTAAGCGCCATAGTCAGAGAGGTTATCAGCGGAGATATAATCGCTTCTCCAAATGAGTAAACTGTAAGTCCAAACGGAGATGCAGCGATATAAAGGGCACCATCCCCAAATGTCAGCTGCCACCACTTACCGGTAAAAGGCAGAATTATCATCAGAATTCCGGCAATGATACCCGGATAGTTAAATCCGCAATCTTCATCATCATTCTGTGCAGACTTCGTCCCCTGAGTTACAGAATTTGTGAATTTATCCGGCATTTACTTACCCTCCGATACAACTTTTATTCCTGACATATCAATTGCCATATCTGAAAGCGGACTGTCACCATAGGCAACTTTTTCACCAGAGGTAAGGGAACTTAACTGGCTCTCACTTACCGGGGCAGAGAGGACGACCTCACCTGTGCCGGACGCGGGAATTACCACACTGCGGGTAAGTTTCAGTTCTGCCGGATCACCCCCGATTATTATGCTGTAGCCAAGTTTTGTTATTGTTATATCTTCAGAGTAAGGATTTTTCATAATCCCGGTGAGAGTAAGACTCCCGCCGTCATCAGACAGAGTATAGTTCTGCGGAGTAAAGTAGCCACCAGTCATATCCTGCCCCTTCATCTCAAATGACTCTATAACGGCAGTCGGATCTGTGCCGTAAAGCGCCTTTTCAAAGTCCCAGCCGGTTGTGTAGAGCGGAATAATTACAGCAATAATAATTATCACAACCGGAAATGCGGCAAGAATGATCTTCAGATTTTTCTCATTCATTATAACCTGAAATACTGTTTTGCCTGTATTAAATTATATCTGCATAATTCAGATATTTCTGCCACATAAAGATGAATCAGAATAACCATTCGAACAGGTTGTTTTCCTGAGGAGAGATCTTCATCCTGAAAAAAGAATGGCCAATCAATAAACCCACATATGGTTTATGAGCACTTTTGCCCGCAATTAAAAAGAGGGTTTGCGATAGTTTCCGGAGATCAGTACTTTAAAGATTCCGCAAATTTCATCACATAAGACCCCGGAGTTTTCTGCCTAAACTCAAATAGTTAAGTACTTCTCAATATTATATTGTGTCAAAACCTCTGCTGCGTGCCGTGGAATGTTTGCACAATCTGAATCAGACAAATGTTCAATATGATCTTGTTTTTTTGATGTACCAATTGCCAATCAATAGATATATATTGCCTCCAAAACATCATCCTTGTGGCAATATTTGGTCAAAAAAACAGCAAAATCCAGTCAGATACAGGACTGAAGCTTGGAAAACTTGAATTGATCTGTGATATTATTGAGGATCATATCTCCTTTCCAGATGGCAGATATTATGATTCAAAAACAATTGTAAGAGGAACAATAGCAGCGGCATGTTCTAAAAATTCGATTTCAGGACTTGTAAAAATGACAGATGGTTTGCCATCCCATACAACCTGTCTGAAATATTTACATAATATTGACATGGAGAAATTAGAATCAGATTCCTCTAAAATACTTTTATTGGCAGGGGAAGGCATAATTATAGAAGGCAGGGCTTACAATTTTGCTATTGATAAAACCCTCAAGCCATATTATGGGGTTAAAGACGAAGAAGAAGATCCTAATATTATACGCAACAAGAAGAAAGCATCGACAACCAAGTTCTTTGCTTACATGACTTTATCGATTGTGGACCAGGATAAGCACCTCACCTTTCTTGTTATTCCCTGGAAAGATAATGATAATAATTTAGATGGAATAAAAACATGTGTTGAGTTAATTCGGAGTTTAGGTCTGAAAATAAAATGTTTAATGTTAGACAGGGAGTTCTACACAGGTAAAATCTTTAGCTACCTAAAAGAATCAGATGTCCCACACCTCATGCCGGTGAAGCAACATGGTGAGGAACTCAAAAAGAATCTAAAAGGTAAAAAATCAAAATCCTTTAAACACACCCTAAATTCAAAATCAAAGTTCCCATTGGAGATAGAAATAGTTGACTGTATTGTCTATCAAATGGGAAAGAAAGGCAAAAATGGTGTACTTCATCGAGCATTTGTAGTTTATAAGGTATGTAAATCTCCAAAATCGATTAGAAGATTGTATAAACACAGATTTGCCATTGAGTCCACATATGTCCTTGCTAATAAAAGTGGTGCAAGGACATCCACTAAGGATCCGGTAGTTAGGTTTTATTATTTTTTAATCTCTTTTATAATACAGAACCATTGGGTTTCAATCAAATGGAAGAGATTTGCAAAACTTCAGAGGGGACCAAAGGTAATTTATAGAGATCGATTTCCCTTGCACCATTTTATCACTATCTTAATTAAAGAGGCTTGGGAGCATTTCCATTTATTGAGCCTTAATGAAATTGCCATAAGCTGATATTCAGACATCTTCATGAATTGAGTATGCAGATGGCCAGGTTTAGCGGTAGCTATTTTAAATTTTACAATATCTTTACTGGAAACGGTATAATTTCGATTCAAACTCATTTATTCAGACATTTATTCATGAAATATGAAGCAGTGTGTTGTGGTTCAAGTGGGATAAAATGGTGTTAACCAAAATCGGTTTACAAAATACATTTTTATCCCTCAAATTTGAAATGCAGGACATTTGGATATAATATTCAATTTAGGGGTATACAGTAAGACATTTTTAAAACAATATTCATCAATTTTAAATATTAATCGAGCACTTAATTTAAAGTACTGGAGATGAAAAATTTCAACAATTCATTGAAATAACGGGATATAATCTTTATATCAGCAGATAACCCGAACGGATGCCCGATTTTGATTCATTCCATCACAGGGATATTGCCTGTGAAATCATATATCTTAGGCTCAAGCGTCTGGAGATCCACAACGACCGCCCTTGCAGGAGTTGGCTGGATATTCATCTGCTTCTGAAACGAAGTCTGTGACTGCCATGTGCCCGTATTTATACATAATACTCCGCGATAGTTTACAGCACCGCAGATATGCACATGTCCGGTATGCAGAATCTCAGGTATGGGATCAATAACCAGTTCATCCTCTTTTGCTGCAAGAATCGGTGTTCTCATACCATAAGTGCATGCAAGATGACGGCGCTTAAGCATCTCTACCATCATATCCGCCGGTTTTGTGTATGATGCACCAGGAATCATGGAGATTAAGTCATCATAACTTCTGCCGTGGTACATAAGTACACCCACACCCTGAAGTCTGACAAAGGCCGGATTTTTAACGAGTATGACATTCTCGGAGAAGTGCCTTGAAAACCGCTCAGGAAGACCGGGCTGAGGTTCTGAACCCCTGATTGCATCGTGGTTTCCAGGGGAGAGAATTATCTGAATATCCTTCGGAAGTTTCTTGAGCATCTTTCCGAATGCCTCATACTGCCCGTCAATACTTTTGATGGTGAGTTCCTTCTCCTGTCCGGGATAAATTCCTATACCATCAACAACATCACCTGCAATCAGAAGATAACGGGCATCAAACTCATAGAGCCAGTCTGAAAACCGTTCCCATTCCTCTTCAAGAAATGTATCACTTCCTACGTGGACATCAGATATCAAAACAGCCTTTCCGGGAGTTTCACTCTTAAAAGGTGCGTTGTTAAGCGGAATATCAGGTCTGTGCATTGTATCAGCAAAGAAGAGATTGCCGTCACTTGAAAGCTTTCCCTTAACCAGTATAACCTCATCAGGAATGAGCTTCTCAGCCTCTTCAAAGACATCTCTCTTATTATTGAAGAGGACATTGATTTTGTCAGTCGGATCTTCAATGACTGCCATTCTGTGACCCTTGGCAGTATTCCTCAGTTCCACCACCATCCCGATGACAGCGACCTCCTGCTGCTGATATCTGGAAGTCTGAGTAAGGGCAGATATTGGCATAGGATCACCCCTTCCACGGAGGAATCTGGATAGTTTATCATACCGGTTTCTGAAATAATATGTAAAATCGGTATAGTCAACTCCCCCCTTCTCCTCAACACCCATACCCCTGACAACATCAACATCACCCGGAGTTGTAAAGCGTGTACCATCCCTCTCTGCCTTTACCGGAGGCAGATTATCTGTGCTTCCGGAGTCCTTAAGACGGGGCCTTGGAGGTTCAAATCCATCCTGACTATATCCGGGGATATGGCAGGGAAGTGCAACAGGTGCCTTCTCAGGTACATTTGATATTATCTTATCAATTAATGTGACATCACCCGACTGCTGGAGATACACAACCACCTCAGGATGTACCTGAAGCCCTGCCTCCAGGAATCTCGTAATAATTGCTGTGGTGATGCTGTTCATATCTTTATAATAGTCTGATTTTATCTGAGATACCATTGCCGGAGCAGTCTTTGCAGCAATAATAAAAGCACAATAGTGGATTATCCATTAGAACAGATATAACCACAAAGTGCAAAAAATATTAAACTTTAAAAACTCTTATTATTCTTCAATAAGAGTTGCCTTGATTATTTTAGCCTCTTTCTTTGGCTTGTCGCCTCTGTCAGTCGGAAGTTTGGCAATTTTATTTACTACATCCATACCCTCTGAGACCTCTCCGAATACCGGATGTTTGGAAGGTGTTGAAGTGTTATCCCAGTCAAGGAAGTTATTGTTTACAAGATTGATGAAGAACTGGCTTCCACCAGTATTAGGCCGCCCTGTGTTTGCCATTGAAAGGGTACCTTTTACATTGGAGTGCCCTTTTACAAACTCATCTTTGATTTCGTAACCCGGACCTCCGGTTCCTGTGCCCCTCGGACATCCTGCCTGAATCATGAATCCGCTTATGACCCTGTGAAATATAATTCCGTCATAAAATCCTTCAGACACAAGCTTCTCAAAATTTCCGGCTGTAATTGGCATGTCATCATAGAGTGTTATGATGATGTCGCCGAGGTTTGTCTCAAATTTTACTTTCTTTGACATAAATATTAACTCCTGCCTTAATATTTGAACTTACAAAACAAAAATTGATCAGTTCAGGAAACAAAATCTCTTCAGTGTTAATAAAGGACATTAAGGATCAGAAATACTTCCGTTCCGCAGACGGATGTATATTGTGCGAGCTTTTACACCGGAAAAATGAGGACTTTGATCTGAAAGCAGGATACAGTATCGCACATGCAGTTGTGCCTGCATATGAAAAAACAGTTCCGCACAGGCTTAAGGAGTCAAGCGAGGTCTATTACATTCTTTCAGGGAAGGGAATTATGCATATTGACGGGGAGGAGGCTGAGGTATATCCCGGACAGGCAGTCTATATCCCGCCGGGAGCTGTTCAGTATATTGAAAATTCCGGAGATTCTGATCTGATTTTCCTTGCAATTGCCGATCCGGAATGGAGTGAGGCCGATGAAGAGATCTCTGAAAATGCATAGCAAATGTCTTTTTATTAAATAGATCAAAGATATTGTTGATATAAATGGGGAAGAAATCAGGCAGGAAAAAGAAAGGTGAAGAAGTAAAGAATGATAATACTGTATTTATAGAAGAGAAATACAGTATAAATAGCTATAGAGACCTAAACGCAAAAAATATTATAAATGGAATCAGATATAATCGCTTCGTTCAGATACTAACTGGACTTATCATTATCGGAATTATACTTAGGTTATATAATCTAAGCTTTAATTCATTATGGCTGGATGAAGCAACAACACTTAATTATGCCAGAAGAAGTCTCTTTGAAATTTTTGAGTCATCAATTATCTCTGAATTCCACCCCCCTCTCTTTTATTGGATAGAACATCTTATGTTGAATTTTGGTGAAACTGAATTTATCCTCAGATTCTGGCCAGCAGTTTTTGGTATTTTGGCAATACCAATATTTTACCTTATTGGATGTGAGATCAAAAACAGAGAAGTAGGAATAATTAGCGCCCTGCTTATAACAATATCTCCATTTGCCATATTTTATTCGCAGGATGCACGCTCATATACAATGACTCTCTTCTTTTTTTCATTATCACTATTGTGCTATTTATATGCACTTAAAGAAAAAAATGTTAAATGGTGGATAATTTTTGGTCTTACATCTGCATTGGCTCTCTGGTCACATTACTATGTAATTATAGGCACCGGAATTTTGATGATTCACGCTATTATTACAAATTATAAAGAATTTAGAAATAATAAATCTTCATGTAAGATTTTTCTTATAGGCTTGCTATCATTTTTAATAATATCTCTTCCATTGATATTTGTTCTTTATCAGAGATATCTTGCACTATCCGAAAAAGCACCCACAAGTGGAATATTAGGCATTTCATTAATCAGTGCGTCATTCGAATACTTCTCAGGTTATAACTGGTATATTGCAGTAATGTTTATTCTTCTTTTTTTGATAGGGACGTTATATTTAATGAGAGAAAATTTAAGTTACTCCATTCTTATCTTAGGACTGATAATTGTCCCTCTGATATTTAGTGTGATAATATCTGCAAAAATTCCGACGAATCCCAGATATCTTATATACCTGCTTCCTGTTTTTTATATTGGAATAGGATTAAGTTATGTACCCTTAAAAAATATTATTAAAAACAATAAATTTATTTATGTATTTATGGCCTTTTTGATTTTGATAAACATACCATTTATGGCTACATACTATACAGGATATTCAAAAAATGACTGGAAAGGTTTTTCAGAAAACCTTAATGGTATAACTGAAAATGGAGATATTATTGTTGTAATACCAGGATATATGGTGCAGCCATTAAACTATTACTATTCAAACAGCTCGGACCGAACTATTGAACTATTAGCATCATCACATGAAACACTTATGGATATTAATAAAAAATATCCGGAGAAAACAAAGTATTACATAATGACCGGAGATATTATGGCTGCGGACCCTAGTGGAGGTACGTTAAAGTGGTTACAAGATAATGGAAATGTTTTAGGGCAACATATGGGTATTTACCTACTTAAATCCAACCCATAATATATTAACAACCCACACCACTACGAATATCTGAAACTTATATCATGGATTTCCACCCACTCATAACTTAATGGGTGGAATTCAGGTAAATGCAGCTCCTAGCTAAATCCTGTGGTTAGTTACCAGAGGTTCCAACAAATAACTTGTTTTTTTGCATGATTATAATAGATTATTTTAGCCAAATGCTGAATTCATAGAGTTTTTTCTATATTCCGGAGCAATTAAACAGCGAGTCCATTTGTGGCTGAATTAGTAATTCGACGGATCAAATTTCACCCACACCAAACATAAAAGGGCTTTTATTTGTTTTACCATGAACTTCTCGTCGAATAAGGGCACAGGAGCAACTTCATGTTAATATAAACAAATGAATTAAAGGTGGAAACTTTGAAGAAATCCCGCTTGATATATCCAATTGTTTCCAATTTATTATTAGTAATCAATATCAGCAGGATATCTCAACCAGACAACCACACCAATAATTCCAAGCATCCAGAAGCATATGAAAAGATATAATATAGAAAATGCAACTGCTGCCTCTGCCGGAATATTATACAATCCAAAGAAGAATATTAAGGCCAGATCTCTTGTTCCGATTCCTGAAACACTAAGCGGCAGAAGTTCAATTACTGCTATAATCGGTATAACAACTACAAAAAAGATAAAAGGGAGTTCCACACCTATTGATAAAGCCAGAAAATATGAGTAAAAAAACGGCAAAATCCACGAAACAAGCCCTGAACCTATTGCTTTTGACATTTTACCAGGGGAGGAGATGAGCCGGTTAATACCATTAAAATAATGACTAAATTGCTCAAGAGCACAATTCTTCCATTTTTCCGGAATTAATAAGTTATATACAGGAATTAATAGTAATCTTAAAGACTTCCTACTTGAGATCATCAGGACAAAGAGTATTATTATAAGTAAAACAGATGCAACTACCTCAATAGGAATAATTTGTATTCCATAAAACTGAGAAAATGAAATTAAGGCTGTAATTCCAATAATAAAAAGCATCAGAATGTCAATTATTCTATCCATAACAAGTGCTGAAAGAGCATCTCCATACTCGACTCCTTCTTGTTTAACATAAAATATTCTTAATATATCACCCATTTTAGCAGGAGTAACTGTAGAGAAGGCAAATCCCGTCAGATAAGAGACAGAAGCAGAAAAAAATGAAAATTGAGGAGCGATTATATTTGTTATCCACTTCCATTTTAATATCTTAAAAAAAAGACAGACAAAATATATAATTAATGCAATTGTCAGGAAATAAGTATCAATATTAGATAATATCTTTAAAAGGTATGGTACATTCACATTCAGCAGTATATACAAAAATAAGATTATGCCGATAATTGTGAGCAGATATTTTATTTTTTTCATCTGTCTTCCTTTTTATATTAAATAACAGGCTTTAGTTTTTCCTTGCTATTACACCAACAGCATAACCATAGTACTCTTTTTTAGGAAGGAAATCCTCTATTCGACCTAATTTTTTTCTGAAATTCTCAGGAAGAATCTCACTCTTATTGGTAGCAAGCGGGAAAAGTGCCTGAAGACCAAATATTCTTTCAATTTCAAGATCATCACATGAATCTTTTATAAGGCTGGTCAGCCTTTTGACAGAATAATCTTCTTCATACCCGAATTCAAATTTTTGGACCCTGTAAGCAAGAGATTTCCATGCTCTGTACCAGATACAATATGAATTCGGAACAATAATCATGACATAACCCCCTTTCTTTGTAATCCTCCCCATTTCACGAACAGCGGCAGAATTCTGAGGATCCGGGAAATGTTCAATAACACCTGAATTATAAACAAGATCAAAAGAACAGTCCTTAAAAGGGATATAAAACATATCTCCAAGTATTTGACTGTTACATCTCCCTTTTGACTGCTTTAAGGCGTTTTTAGAGATATCAATGCCAGTAGTTACATTATTATCAGAAAATACTTCAAGAGTCTGTCCGGTACCGCACCCTACCTCAATTATATTCAGTTTTTCCGGAAGTGAAGACTCAAATTCTTTTATGAAATCAATATATTTCAGACTATAATCGCTTCTGATATGTTCACGATTCCAGACATTTTCCCATACTTCTTCAGACATATTTAACTCCTGATCAGAATATTAATTTAATTACTGAACTGATATAAACAAGAAACTGATTTAAATTAAATTTCGAAGATCCGAACCTTCTGTTTACTAGGACAAAAGGAACTTCAGAAATTCTAAATTTATTTCTCTCAGCTTTTATTGTCAGTTCAAGCTGTACTGCAAAAGTATCTATTTCAAGATCTATCTTCTCAAATATCTCCTTTCTGCAAAGTCTGAATCCACTTGTTGCATCCTTTGTTCTTATCCTGAAAACAGTCCTGAAAAATATCTGTGCAGTGCGACTTAACAATACTCTCTGTAATGGTACATTTTTCATTCCCCCATCACCTACATATCGGCTTGCAATCACCATATCGCACAGGGCAAGTTCATCTTTCATACCACCAATCATTTCAAGGGGATGAGTCAGATCACAGTCAATCTGTCCAATTATATTATAACCATCTCTTATTGCATACTCTCTTCCGGTTTTAAGCGCATGGGCAAAACCCCGGTTTACCTCATGGTTGCAGAATCTGAACCATTCATATTCTGAAGAGTAATTTTTAATCAGATCAAGACTGTCATCTTTGCTTCCGTCATTTACAAAAACAAAATCAATCCCAATAAGAACTCCTTCTCTCTTTAATTCGAAAATTTTTTTGGTTATTCTTGGAATATTTTCACTTTCATTATAGCAGGGCACAACAATAGCCACATCTTTATCTAAAGCTGGGCCTGTTTTAATACTGAAGCCAGACATGGAATAAGTAATATATTATTTTGGAAACTATATATCCTATTTGGAAGCAACCGAATACAATCATAAATATTTCAGCATTACATGGTTAAAAGAGAAAAAAATCAAATAATAAACTGATTGACCATCTTTATTAAAGAGTATATTACATATGTCATCGGATAAGATAAACCTTAACTGATGACATATGAATCCTATTCAAAAAGAATTCTCACAAATATAATGAAAGAAAAGAGATGTCACAGGATTAATGAACCATGGTTTGAAATTTGGGACACGATTCTATCAGGATATATTTCAGACCATTTGATGAGAATTACACACACTTCATTTCTCTAAATCTAAATTATAACACCGCTTTCGCCCATATCAAAAGGCAAATGATCAAATTGAACCTTAAATCCTCATATCTGGAATTAATTTATACATTAAGGCCATATTTATCAGATTATAGATGGAATTATTATTCATGATTGAGTAAAATGATATTCCGGTTTTACTTCTCACCTCTGGAAATCCGAGATGTTTTTTGGGTAAAATGTGTGGCAAATCGGGATTTTTGTACCAATCCAGGATTTTGGATCTCAGATCCGCGAAAGGGCAGTTATAAGCTACAATATGAACTATTTCGGGGGGCAGCAATAGCTTTGCATATCTCTCTACTATATCAAATCGATCACATTACTTCTATTTTCATTCTTTTTGAAGGTTCTCTACTGAAATGAGCCTGAACTACAAGACTTAAAAGTTGATTTGATCTTTAGTCTGTAATAAATTACTGAGCTTATGGCAAATAGTAACTAAGTTTAGGGGATAAACAGGAGAATTTTAGAATTAAATTTTACTTAACTGATGAAATATGAAGGAAACTTAAGAGAGTGGGGAGAACTGATATTGACTTTGGGGAAGAAATTAAAGTCTGCCATATGAATATGACAGATGACATTCGTAAGGAACCAGATGATCTCAATATGAAATCTTTACTTACAAATAGAAGGGTCAAAAATGAGTAGTTTACATTTTTTTAGTTATTTGATTTATTAAATCTTAAAACAAACATCATATTTAGTAATAAAAACCCAAATTATCTGTTATGGAAATCACAATAAAACCATACGAAGATGCAATAAAATTCCACGGTCACAACTGCCCCGGCCTTGCAATAGGCTACCGCGCCTCAGAGATCGCAATGAAAGAACTCCTTTCTGACAGAGCAGAAGACGAAGAACTCGTCTGCATTGCAGAAAATGACGCATGCAGCGTTGACGGAGTGCAGTTCGTCACCGGATGCACAATGGGAAAGGGAAATCTCATATTCAGGGATTACGGCAAACAGGTCTATACATTTATCTTAAGAGACAGCAGCGATGCAGTAAGAATCGTCCTGAAAGATACGTCATCAATGGATAAGATCGATCCCGAAGCGATGAAAGCACGGGCAAATGTCTTTGCCGGAAATGCAACTCCCGCCGAAACCGCAGCATTTGACAGAGCAAGACTGAAACTGATTGACATCTACCTCACATCACCCGCAGAGGAAATATTTGAAATTAAACATATTAAACCGGAAATCCCGGAGAGGGCAAGAATATTCAGCTCAGTTAAATGCAGTTCATGCGGTGAGACAGTATCCGAATCAAGGGCCAGAGTTCAGGATGGAAAAATAGTATGTATCCCCTGCTATGACGAATACCTCGGAATAAACAGATAACTACAGTGAAAATCAGGATCCGCAGTAAGAATTAATAATATAAGCAGCCGGAAATACGAACTTCCGGATTTGAAATTCCTTAATCAGAGAGATAAAATATGGATAAATATGAAGTTTACCCCATAGGGATTGTAAAATCGCCGTACAAAAACCCCGGAGATGCGCCAAGGCAGGGCGCATTAAAACCGGACGAAGAGATGGAGATTGAGATTTATGAAAAATTCCGGGAAGGTCTTGGAACATTTGAAGGCACCACACACCTTATAGTCCTCCTCTGGTTTGATAAGGCTGACAGAGAGATCATGTCAGGCACACCTCCGGGAGCAAAAAAATCAAAACCTGTATTCACCATAAGGTCACCCCACAGGCCAAACCCAGTTGGTTTTGATATAGCGCGGATAATATCAGTAAAAGACGGTATAATCAAAGTTTCAGGACTTGACGCTCTCAATAACACTCCGGTAATAGACATAAAGCCCTACGTCCCCTCCATAGACTGTATCAGGGAAGCAAAAGGACTGAATATAAAATAATATCATATGAATCAGATTAAGGAATCTGAATCATATGAAAATAAATACGATATTAAAATAGACTTATTTTTCAGAAAAAAAGGAGATCCTCTTCAGAATCTTCCTCTTCCCCTGCCTCTTCCTCCACGTCCGCCGCAAAATCCCATTCCGCAACCACGTGGAACACCACCGCGGCCAACACCGTAAACAACGCCTCCTGCCGGAGCAGCATTGCCAGGAGTTCCGATAACACCAATATTATCTGTTTTTCCTTCTGTGTCAGCCTGAGCGGACGCTCCCTGAATATTTTCAGACCGGCACTGTCCCATTCCTCTTCCTGTCATTGGCCCTCTTCCCTGGGGCCCCATTCTGTCAAATCCTGGCATTTTTCTTTCACCTCGTTTGTATATATTACTCATATGCGCAAAAATACATTAAGGTTTTGTTCCAGGCACAAAATTTAGGTTTACAATAAAAAACCAAAATTCCCGTAAAACAACAAATGCAGCACGATTATTAAGTAATCTGTATTAATTATAATCAAATTAATAAATATTAAAAATTTATCCTAACAATTCATACATTTTTAGAAATTCTTATTAACTACATCGATTAAGATCTATTACTATTAAGGTACGTGTTATTTATGAAAAAATTATTAAAACCGGCTACAGCACTGGCAGTTCTTGCATGCCTTCTGCTTACATTTACCTGTGGATGCACCGGCAATGCTTCAGAAAACACACAAAATACAGTTGGAACAGCAGAAAGTGATACCATTACCATTACAGATTCACTCGGAAGAGAAGTAAGCGTTCCAAAAAATCCTGACAGGATAGTATGCTCAGGACCAGGATGCCTGAGATACCTTACATACCTTCAGGCACAGGATAAAATTGTCGGTGTGGATGACATTGAAATAAAGGAGACAATGTTTGATGCAAGGCCGTACTCACTTGCAAACCCTCAGTTTAAAGAATATCCTCTAATCGGAGAATTCAGGGGCAATGACGACCCTGAAAAGATTGTTGCAGCAGACCCCCAGGTCATCTTTAAAACATTTGTGACCTCTGCAAGCGATGCAGATGAGCTGTCATCAAAGACAGGAATACCTGTTGTTGCCCTCAACTACGGAACACTTGGAGTTTACAGGGACGATATGGACAAAACCCTGAGGATTATGGGTGAAGTTACAGGACAGAGAGAGAGAGCGGAAGATCTAATAACATTCTTTGATGAGACAACTGATGATCTCAATAAAAGAACTGAAAATATTCCGGATGAAGACAAAAAAACAGCCTATGTTGGCGGCATAGCATATCGCGGACCTCATGGCTTCCAGTCGACAGAACCTGCATACCCACCATTCCTATTCATAAATGCACTCAACGTTGCAGGAGAGATGGGAACAGAGCATGCAGATGTTGCTAAGGAGAAGATCGTTGAATGGGACCCTGAAATTATCTTTGTTGACCTCTCAACCCTCCAGACCGATCCAAATGCAATAACTGAGTTGAAAGACGACCCTTCCTACCAGCAGTTAAGTGCGGTTAAATCCGGAGAAGTGTACGGCGTGTTACCATACAACTGGTACTCCATAAACCATGGAAGTGAGATTGCAGATGCCTACTACACAGGAAAAATTCTCTACCCTGAGACATTCAGCGACATAGATCCTGAGGCAAAGGCAGATGAGATCTATACCTATCTCATAGGAGAACCGGTCTTTGATGAGATGGATGGTGAATTTGACAATAAAGTCTTTAAAAAACTGGATATAGAGTAATTTCCGGATATAAATCTATTTTTACAGTACTGGACAGATTATGCATCTTAACGGCGGAAAAATTCCGGAAGAATACAAAAGATACACAGGCAGAAAAATAACCTATATTATTGCAGGAATAGTTCTGCTCTTTATTCTTCTCATATATTCAATATCGGTCGGTGCAGTCGGAATACCTCCGCTTGATGTACTTGAAACTCTTCTTGGAATAACATCATCATCAAAGTGGCAGACAATAATATGGAATATAAGACTGCCTCAGGCTCTTACCGGAATTGTTGCCGGTGCAGGGCTTGCGGTTGCAGGCGTTGCAATGCAGTCAATTCTGAGAAACCCTCTCGGCTCACCCTTCACCCTCGGAATATCACACGCAGCAGCATTCGGGGCCGCATTCTCTGTAATAATCCTCGGTACCGGAACCATGCAGAGTTCCGGAGTGAATGCTGTAGTCCTGAACAATCCGTACATCACCACCATAATCGCATTTATCTTTTCAATGGTCGCAACCGGAATCATACTCCTGATATCTAAAGTCCGTGGTGCTTCACCCGAAGTCATGGTCCTTGCAGGTGTTGCAATAGGATCGCTCTTCACTGCCGGAACAATGTTTCTTCAGTACTTTGCAGACGATGTACAGCTTGCAGCAGTTGTATTCTGGACATTTGGTGATGTCGGCAGGGCTGACTGGGGTGAACTTGCATTTATGGGTATTTTAACAATAGCCTGCTCGGCTTACTTCATCATGAATATGTGGAATTATAATGCAATTGATGCCGGAGATGAGACTGCAAAGGGTCTTGGAGTAAATGTTGAGAGGATAAGGCTTCTTGGCATGGTAATATCATCCCTCCTCTCAGCAGTAATTGTATCATTCCTCGGAGTTATCGGATTTGTCGGACTTGTCTGCCCGCATATCACACGAAGGATTATCGGAGACGATCATAGATTCCTGATTCCGGGAACTCTCGTCTGCGGGGCTATACTCCTGCTGGCATCCGACACAGCAGCAAGGCTCATTCTTGCACCGCATATACTTCCGGTTGCGATTCTCACAGCATTCATGGGAGCACCGGTATTTATCTATCTTCTTATAAGGGGGCATACGAATTGATTCTTGACATTAACGGAGTGGAATTTAACTACAAAAGCAGGGAAGTCTTAAACGACATCTCATTTTCCGTAAGGCCCAATGAAATCCTCACAATTCTCGGACCAAACGGTGTTGGCAAAACAACCCTTCTGAAGTGTATAAACAGAATACACAATCCAAAATCAGGCTCCATCATGGTTGAAAATCAGGACATCATGAAAATTAGCCTGCCGGAAGTTGCAAAAAAAGTAGGATACGTTCCCCAGCACTGCGAAAAAGGACGGCTCACTGCATATGATGCCATTCTTCTCGGAAGAAGGCCTCACATTGTCTGGAGCACCTCTGAAAAAGATATAAGAATTGTCGATGCCGTGATAAAAAGACTGAAGATGGAGGACCTTGCAATGCGTTACATCGACCAGATGAGCGGCGGAGAACTTCAGAAGATATCAATTGCCCGCTCCATAGTACAGGAGCCAAAACTTCTGCTTCTCGATGAACCGACAAGCAGCCTTGATCTCAGAAACCAGCAGGAGATCCTTAAAATAATATGTGAGGTTGTAAAAGGGCATAACGTCTCAGCAGTCATGACCCTGCATGATATAAACACCGCCCTGAGGTTTTCAGACCGCTTTCTCATGCTGAAAGACAACAGGGTCTTTGCCGCCGGAGGGTCTGAGATAATAAACCCTGAGAACATCAGGGCAGTATATGGAGTCAGTGTGGCAGTTGAAAGTGTTACAGGTGGATCTGTAGTAGTACCGATAGCTGACTGAAAAACTGCCACAATTAACTTATTTTTAAAAGTGTAACTTCAGCCATATCAGCCTTAAGAAATCCTGTTAAATATGAACAGTTATAAAAACTGTACAGGACTCCGGAATTAATTTTCTGTCTTTAATGGTGATATAATTTGGATAATTTTGGACTTGATAAAAATCTTCCATGCAGTATTGAAAAAACTCTGTGTGATTGCGGCGGTATAAAAGGAATAATAGAGACAATACCTGACAAAGATAAGATTTCAGAGATGAGCGGGCTTTTTTCAGCAGGATCAGATCCAATAAGAATGACAATTCTGGAAATGCTGAAGGTCCATAAACTGTGTGTCTGTATCATTAAACAGGTACTTGAAATTCCGGATTCAAAACTATCATACCACCTTAAAATACTGCAAAACTCCGGGCTTATCACAGGTGAGGCCCACGGAACCTGGATTATTTACAGGCTGACAGATAAAGGTGAAATATTTATGGATAGCCTGTCCGGCTTTAAAAAAATCAAAGACGTGGATAAAAATATATAAGTGAACTACCTCTGGGCTAAAGACCCAGAGGCTTCCTGCTTCATACCCCAAACCATTGTTCGTAAGTCCACAGGCCCTTCCCCTCGTTCCAAGGGTGCAAAGATATTATATTCCAATTAGATTCTGTCTATCTAAAGCAAATTTCCTGATATTTATTGCGGCATTAATATCCCGGTCATGATGTATCCCACAATCCGGACAAATCCAGTCTCTATCAGATAAAGTCAAATCACGGTTGTAATATCCACATTCACTACAGATTTTTGTAGATGGTTCAAATTGTCCTATCTGTAAGATAGTTTTACCTTGTTTTTGTGCCTTATATTCCAATTGAGTAACAAATGAACTCCATGATGCATCAGCAATATGTTGTGCCAATTTATGATTTTTTAGCATCCCTTTAACATTCAAAGTTTCCAGTGCAATTGCTTGGTTCTCGCATACTAATCTAAAAGAGAGTTTGTGCTGGAAATCGCTTCTTTGATTGTGAATTTTTTCATGAATTTTTGCTACTGCATTTTTTGCTTTATTTCTGTTGTTAGAACCTTTTTGTTTTCTACTCAATCGTTTTTGTAACACTTTCAGTCGGAGAAGTGACTGCTTCAAATATCGGGGATTCTCAATCTTTTCACCATTGGAGAGTGTTGCAAAATCTTTGATACCTACATCAATACCCACAGTTGTATCTGCATCAAAATGTTGTACAGGAGGTTGTTCCTGTCCATCATCTACCAAAATACTAATGAAAAATTTGCCCGTTGATGTGACTGACACAGTTGCTGTTTTTTCAGCTCCTTCATATTTCCTGTGTAATTTTGTTTTAACCCATCCAATTTTAGGTAATTTAATTTTATGGGTATCAAAATTCACAATGTAGTGTTGTGGAACTGAAAATGACTGCACTGGATTTTTTCGGGATTTGAATTTTGGAAATCCTTTCTTTTCCCGGAAGAAACGAGTAAATGCATTCTCAGGATTTAACAATGCACTCTGTATTGATTGCGAATTAACATCTTTCATCCAATCATGCTCTGATTTCAAATCAGGCAGCATTTTTTGTAATTCAAATCTCGATATTGATTTTCCATCTGTTTCATAAGTTCGGATCTTATTTTCCAGACCCCAATTGTAGATAAACCTACAGGCACCGAAATGCTGAAAGAACATTTTCTCCTGTTCTTTGTTAGGATAGATTCGGTATTTGTAGGCTCTCAACATATATATTTGGTTTGATTTCAACCCCCCATATATTTTTTGGTAAAACTACAATTACGAAATATATATATGAGAACAAAGATGATGTCGCTTACATCCCCTTGGCTAAAGACCAAGGGGATTTACGCTAAATTTTTTAAAATTTCATCCATCACAATAACCATGTAAACACTCCTGACAATCAGATACCCGGACAAATAACTTTTGCATTACAAAATTTTACTTTCCCGTCCGGAAAAACCGTCAGCTGAGAGGAAGATTTTTAAATTAATGAATGAACTATAGACAATAATATAAGCCTGCCCCTATCTCAGGAAAAAATGAGAGATGTAATAAAATATGATAGATAAAAATAATACTGATTTTTCTGTAAAATACTATCCTAAAATACTGAATAGTATTGTACTCTCCCTGATTGCAACCGATAAAAAAGGCAGCATTATCTGGACAAATAAAGAGGCTTTAAAAAATTTTGGGGATGAAAATAATGACATATGTGGAGAAAATATTACAGAACTTTTCAGCAGAATTAAAACCGAAAATGAAGAAAAAATAAAAATTGAGGATTTTATTCCGGAAAAAACCGGAAATACTGAATATATCAGACTAAAAGACAGAATCTATGAAATCCATAATACAACAGTCGGCCCGGAAAGCGAAATTTTGCTATACACAATAGCCGATATTACATCCCTTTACAATTCAGGAGTAGGCATCTCAAGAATGAAGAGGATATTTAATGATATTTTTGAGAGCGTGAGATTTCCGGTTGCGATAATTGATAAAAATAAAGAAGAACCGGGATTTAAGATAATAAAAACAAATGGTGTATTCAAAGAGACTTTTATGCATCAAAAATCCGGCATTGCCAAATATAACGAAGAAGATATATGCAAAAGCATACCTGAAATCTGTAGTCTCTGCCCTGAAAGATTAAGAGTTGTCAGCAGATGGAAAACAAGTTCTGAGACTGACATTTACATAGAATCCATCAACAGATATTTTTACCTCATTATGCTTCCTTCATTTTACATGGACCAGATTCTTCTGCTCCTGATTGATATTACAGATTCAAAAAATATGCTCTCACTGATGCAGAACTCCCTGAAAGAGAAAAATCTTATGCTTTCAGAGATGCATCACAGAGTAAAGAACAATCTCCAGATTATTAAAAGCCTCCTTAGAATGCAGATTTCAGAAGAGGATACGAGTAAATCGGCATCTGCACTGAAAGAGGCAGAGAGCAGAATCTTTTCAATGGCTATGGTGCATGAGAGCGTATATGAATCTGACAATTACTCCCGCATTGAAGCAGGATCACATTTTGAAAAATTATTCCGGCAGACAATTCAGAATTATGCTCCGGAAAAAGAGATTGAAAATCAGATTAACGCTGAAAAATGTACATTTACGGTTGATATAGCAGTGCCGCTTAGTATTGCCATAAATGAACTGCTGATCTATTCTGTAAAGAAATCATTTAAGGATTCAGAAAAAGGCAGGATAATGATATCAGTTAAATGCAACCGGAATTTTGCCGAAATAACATACAGCGACAGTGGCAGCCGACCGGAAGAGGCCGAAATTCAGGAGATCCTCTCCGGAGAGTCTGAGAGATCTCTTGGAATTGAACTTGTGAAAAATATAATTATTGGACAGTTTGAAGGCCAGTTCAGTATTGAACCAATTCAGGGAGATGAAAAAAATTATATGATTAAGATGAAATTTCCTGTAGGTTAATACCATTCAGTGACTTGGACGATACAAAGGAATAACCACTACCAGCAACAGTTCCGTTTTCATCCCGTGAAACACCTACCAGTAATTTAGACGATGAGCAGGGATAACCACCAGGTTAAACCATATGATTCATAGTATTTAGATCTTTTATATAGTCCTGAACTAATCTTATATTATAGCACAGGTGAAGATACCAGTGCAGAAATCAGGAAAAAACCATTACACCTCCATAACATACAAAAAAGTCACAAATGACTTTTTAAAAACCTGATTTAATTTTTCAAACCATTTAAAGCGACTTTCATGAAATATATTTTGTTCTCTGCGTATTACGCCTGAACTGAACACCTGTTCCATTTCATCCATTATCTGTATGCAGGCAGAAATGTAAGGCACATGAATACCTTGTTCCCTTAAAATTCAATAAACCAAAACATCCCCGGAGGCATTAAAGATGAACTGCCAACTTAGGTTAACCTGCACTAATTTCCTGACAGTTCAGATGCTACAGCTTCCAGCACTCTGTTAAGTTCATTTTCACGGATTGGTTTGATAATATAACCCAGAGGATATGTTTTTTCTGCCCTTTCCTTCATACCTGCGTCAGAATATGCTGTAATGTAGATAACCCTGATGTTCATTTCCTTGTACAGCCTGTCAGCAATTGAAATTCCGTCCATCTCACCCTTGAGATTGATATCCATCAGAATCAGGTCCGGCTTTTTTTCGATAATTGTACGGAAGGCCTTCTCCGCACGGTCAACGACTCCGACAACTTTATGGCCAAGCTTCTGCACCCTCTGCTCAATATCCATTGATATTATCGCATCATCCTCAACAATCAAAATAGAGAATTCTTTCATAATTGCCCCTCAGTTATTCTCCTCTGAAAAATTAATTATTATTTTGGTGCCGTTTCCGCTGATGATGTCCATTGACCCGGAAAGCTGCCTCTCTGCAATATTTTTAACCAGTGAAAGACCGAGAGTTGTGATATTCATCCTGTCAAAATCCACCGGAAAACCTGCTCCATCATCTTCAAAGGTCATAGTATAAACTGATGGTGTCACCTTCTTAAGCGTAAGTATTATTCTGCCACCCCTCTTATCCGGAAAGGCATGCTTAAAGGAGTTTGTCAGGAGTTCATTGACCATCATTCCGAATGGTATAGAGAGATCCATACCAAGATCCATATCTGCATTGATCTCAACATTAATTCCTGAGCAGTCAGTACTAAGGCCGGAAGAGATATCCTCTGCAAGACTTTTTACATACTCAGCCACATTGATATGCTGCTGATCTGATGAATAATGAAGATTTTCATGGACAAGCGCCAGTGCAGAGAGCCTTCTCTGAGCTTCTGAGAGTGCTTCTTTTGACTGCTCACCCTCAATGCCCTGAGACTGCATGTTAAGAAGGCTGGAGATTACCTGAAGGTTATTCCTGACCCTCAGATGTATCTCATCAATGAGCATCTCCTTTTCACGCAGAGCCTTTCTGATCTCGGTTACATCCTCAAGAATGATAGTAACTCCCGGATTACCCTCATCAAAGACTGTTGGTATTAATTTTACAAGGTAGAAAAAATCTCCGGATTCATCCTCCCACTCTATCTCCTTTGCTTCACCCTCGCCCCTCAGAAGATCATTTGTTGTTTTAAGGACTGTTGGATTTGTTATAACAGGAAGGGATGAATCAGGAATTCTCATCCCAATCAGTTCATTCCTGTTATATCCGGTGAATGAGATGAAGTTATCATTGGCCTGGACAACCTTCTGTTTCTCATCCAGAACCACAATTGCATCGGAGGAATAATCAAGCATCGCAGAGATCGGAACTCTGTGAGATAAAAAATAGACCTTTGCAACACCAATACTTCTCATATCGACCTTTCCGGATATCAGCAGCATATTAAGATATTTGGAAACCGAATTCCGGTTCATATTAAGCAGTCTTGAAATATCTGTTATTGAAAGCCCTCTTGGCTCATCCTTTAAGAGTTCCATAACCCTTGAAAGTTCCCGCTTACTCTCTTCAATTTGTCTTGACATAATTACACCAGATTATGATATTATAATCCTCCAATATACTTAATTGTTCTTCTTTCTGATATGCGTTAATGCACCAAAAATATTATATTGCATAACTTTTCACAGTTATTTCAGGCAAATATTATTGCGTCAAAGATCAAACTTAAACAGACAGATGATTCAGACCTTGCTTGCATCAATCTCATTTGCAGGTTTTCTTCTATTTCTCTTCCCTGGGAAGTACAAAAAAATATTTGCTTCTGTAGGGTGGATATTCCTTGTTGCATCAGTATTTGCTAATTTTCCGGAGTATTTTTCAGAAAACAATATCGCATATCCTATAGTAGCATTTCTCGCACTTCCTGTACTTTTTATTACAGTAAAAAGATGCCTCGCAGAGGATGAAAATATAATAATGCTTACAAGGGGTGCATCAATAGCTTACCTGATCTTTGCCCCTTTTGCCTATATACCCCTTCTTGGAGATGCACTAATACTTCTCAATGTAGAGATGACCGGATTTCTCTTCACAGCCCTTGGATTCGCTTACAGTCTTCCGGAATGGAATATGTTTATGCATGACATCTTCAGGGTGGAGATTGTACTCGGATGCACAGGCATTCAGGCGATAGCGATAATGACAGGCGCGGTTTTTACGGCCAGATCCAATACAAAACAGAAAATAATCTCGGTTGTAACTGTTGTTGCCTTTATCATGATGATGAATCTTATAAGAAATGTCTTTGTAATAATTTCATATACTGAACAGTGGTTTCCTTTCCTTCCGGAGATCGCATCAAACGGTCAGTTTGGCTATGAGAGTTACTTCTGGGCGCACAATATCATATCTGAGTTCGGACTTTCCCTTCTTACTCTTATCGCAGTCGGATATGCAATAATTATAATAAATCCCAAAATTGCGGTTTTCATAAAAAATATTGCAGATATATACTACAGAGGCCTTAAAGATCTATCATCAGAGATCAGAAGATGATTTAGCCGTTAAAAGAGAATCAGACATATCATCTGAATAAAATATTCAGCACAATATCTCCTGACAGTACAATTACAGCTGAAAATATAAGGGCCGAGATCAGTGTTGCATACCTGACAGCTGTTACAATATCTTTTCCGGATTCAGAAAGAGTGTTGACAGGGTCCCCAATGGTATAGCAGCCGGGTTTTTCAAACCGGATTCCTGTGCCGCCTGCAATAAGTGCCATAGGGATGCCACCGTTTATCCCCGGCCTCTTTTTTGCATCACGCCTCATGCAGAGCCACGCTTCCTTTAAGCTTCCATTAAAAAAGAAGTAAATTATAAGTGATAATCCTGCAATCCTTGCCGGTATAAAATTAAGCAGGTCATCCATCCTTGCCGGAAACCAGCCAAGATACCTCCTCTCATCCTTATAGCCAAGCATTGCATCCATGGTATTGTACGCCCTGAAGAATGCTGCGCCTCCAAGTCCGGCAACTGTGTAATAAAAGAGAGGCGAGACTACAGAATCAACCAGATTTTCAGCCATTGATTCATATGCAGCTGAGAGCAGTTCCTCTTCAGAGAGCGAAGCGGTATTTCTCGATACAAGCATACCTGCCTCACTGCGTCCGTCCCCCATTAGCACTGCCTCAGTGACAGATTCAACATGCTCTTCAAGGCAGCGCAGGGCCAGGCAGATCTTTAACAGCGCAGCACCTGCAATGACAGCAATTATTCCGTATGTAAAGAGATCAAAGAGAAAAAACGGCAGTGCAAATAAGAGCGCAGTTACCAGAGAGAAGATAAGACCAGATAATCTCTGTAAACATGCCGGATATATCTCAGGTCTTCCCCATAAACTGATAAATCTGCCAAGCCAGGCAACCGGGTGGTACCTGTTTGGAGGGTCACCTGCAACTCTGTCAAATAAGAGTGACAGCCAGATAATCAGGGCCGGTATTGCCATCCGATGTATGCCGCGGCAGTTATGAGAATTATCGGTATAATGCCGGGGACAACTCCCGGAGCATAAAGTCCGAAGATATATAAGACCCACCCTGCACCAATAAGAGCTGTAAATCCGGCTTTCATATAAAGAGCAGTATGATCCTCAGGTTCAGGAATCTCTTCTATCTCCTCCGGAATTTCAATCGCCCTGTCCGTCACATTAATGGCAATGCCATAACGTACAGTACCGTAACCTGTAATAATCTCAATTCTAAAGGTGCCTTTTGGCGCATCAGACATTACAGGAATTTTAAGTATGACTTTATTTTCCAGAAATAAATTTTCATGCAAAAACGGGGTAAATTTTCTGCCGTTTACAGCAGATACTGTAAGATGAAGAGGTGTTCCGTTATTGACCAGATTTAAGACAATATTTTCACCGTTCTCTAGATCTACTTCTTCAGGTGCTTCTATTGAATTAATTCCGGACTTGTTTATAATTACCTCGAATTCAACCATAATTACTGCCTTTATTTACTATTTTGATCCGTATATCAGCATCTGAAATATCTCTGCCTCTGCATTTAACAACAGTAGCCCGTATGTTTAGTATTGCACACCCTTCAGCCGGAAACTATTCCATCCCTGTCCCTTGGAAGAAGGTCCGGTATTCCTTCACTGATTGGATAATCAACACCACAGCTCCCGCACCTGAGAGTACCTTCAATTACATCTTCCTCACCACTCTCAAGAATTACCTTCTTATCAGTCTTAAGAGTAAGATCTCCCTTGCATACAGGGCAGCAGAGTATCTCATAGGTTGACATCTTCATTTTAATTCCTCAAAAAAATTTATTTCCTGTCCCTTATATCAATGATCTGAGTCATCTCAGGGCCGGTTGATATGAGCTTTACAGGAACACCAATATCCTCTTCAGCCTGTTTAAGGAATTCAAGTGCTTTTGGTGTAAGCTGCTCATATTCTGTTGCGCCAAAGCATTCAGGATCCACGTGATCAATTCCTGTTATGGCTGCAATTGTACATCCGTTAATCATTGCGGAATAGCGTGCCATCTTGCCGTCCCAGACACCGATTCTCCTCTCGCGGTGTGTTACGGTTCCAAATTCCTGAATACCAAGTTCGTGTGACTCATCACGGGTCATCTCAGTTCCAAAAGGTCCCTCACCGACTCTTGTCGGATATGCCTTAAAAACAACAATGACATCATCGATCATTGTAGGGCCTACACCATTATCTGCCGCAATCTGTGAGGCAGATGTATCTTTGCTTGTGACAAAAGGATATGTGCCAAAGTAAAGGGAGATTCCAAAGCCCTGCGTTCCTTCAAGAAGGACATTTTCGCCCCTTGCAATAGCTTCATTGATCTCAAGTGAGACATCTGCCAGATAAGGTTTAAGTTCAGGAATATCCTTTGCCTGTTTTGCAACCCTGTTTACCCTTGCAACATTTGCAGGGCCGCATCCTGTTCCGGTTGAACCGATGGTCTTTGAAAGATGCTCATTGGCTTTATCCTGACGGATATGCTCTTCCTCAATGATACTGCATCTTCCATCGATAAAAATTCTGTCTCCGACTCCGACCATATCCACTTCGCTTTTGAATACCTCAGGGTTTACGAGAACACCACTTCCAATGCATAATTTAGCTTCGGGGAATACAAATCCTGAAGGGATCATCCTTACACCGTATTCCTTTTCGCCTACCTGAACTGTGTGACCTGCATTCGGGCCGACACCGCCGCGTGATATGATTGAGGGTTTATCTTTATGTGCAACATGGGCAACAATTTTGCCCTTGCCTTCATCACCAAAAAAACCGCCAACGATTATTGTACAACTCATTTATTTTTCATTAAAGATGGGGTTATATACCCTGATGAACCTTTTGATGATAACCCGCATTCCGCAGATCTTTGAACGGATGACATAACAGATTCAAATACTGCATTCTGCATATTTCAGGACAGGTAAAATCACAAATTTAAATACTGCATTCTGCTGGAAAATAGAGATAATTCAGCCGGAAAAGGTAGTAAAAATTCAGCAGAGATATTAGTCAGAGGAATCCGGCAGATATTTAGCAGAGAGATCAGACAGAAAAATCAGACAGAAAAATCAGAGAGAGATATTAGTCAGAGGAATCCGGCAGATATTTAGCAGAAAATTCATAAGGGTAAATTCCATCTGACAAAACTTCCGGTATTGAAATAAAAAAGCTGATATAAATATTTGTTCCGGTTTTTTTAACCGGAAATTTCTGTTTAATGGAATTATTATTCCATAAATCGGAATTATTCTTCCGTTAGTTTAAGGTTTTTAATAAAATCAATGTGAAGCCTGAAGTCACCTGTCAGTTCCGGATGGAATGAGATCGCCATATGTTTACCTGATCGTACGGCAACAATGCCCTGATCAATCTCGGCGAGAATTTCAACACCCGCACCTGCTGATTCTACAACAGGTGCTCTAATGAATATTGCCCTGTAAGGCTCTTTATATCCTTTAATTTCTATTTCAGCTTCAAAGGAATCTTTCTGCCTTCCAAAGGCATTTCTTCCGACTTTGATATCAATAAGAGAGAGTGGCTTTAATCTATCATCATCGACAGATCCTGCGCATAGCACCATACCGGCGCAGGTTGCAAAAATTCCGCCGCTAAAACTTTCAAACTCTTCTCTCATGTGATTTTTATCAATGAGCCTTGAAATTGTTGTTGATTCTCCGCCGGGGATGGCTATTGCATCACATGACGGTATCTCTTCTGCTTTCTTTAAGGCAAATACATTATAGTCTTTAAAAAGGCCTGACTCAGTGATTGCATCTTCAAATGCATGGATATGTTCAGCTACATCTCCCTGAAGAGCCAGAACACCGATCTTAATTGCCACGTGTTGAGAGCACCTCTTCATCGCTTAATGTGTGAACATCAAGGCCGGGCATTGCTTCACCAAGATTCCGGCTTGCACCTGCAATAGCAAGCGGGTCTTCAAAATTGTTCACCGCTTCAACGATCGCACGGGCCATTACTTCAGGGGTCTCTGATTTGAATATGCCTGATCCTACAAACACGCCGTCACAACCAAGCTGCATCATCATTGCTGCGTCTGAAGGTGTCGCAATACCGCCTGCTGAGAAGTTCACAACCGGAAGCCTGCCAAGTGTTGCGCATTCCTTAACAATTGCAAAGGGCGCTTCGATCTTTCTTGCATACATTGCAATCTCCTGGTCATTCATGCCTTCAAGCTGCCTGATAGAACCTGATATTGATCTCATATGGCGCACTGCCTCAACAACATTGCCTGTTCCGGCCTCGCCTTTGGTTCTGATCATAGCTGCGCCTTCGGCAATTCTCCGGCAGGCTTCTCCAAGATTTCTTGCGCCGCAGACAAATGGCACTGTAAATTTCTGCTTGTCAATATGAAACTCTTCATCGGCTGGTGTTAAAACCTCGCTCTCATCGATCATATCCACACCGATCGCTTCAAGAACCTGTGCTTCTACAAAGTGACCGATACGCGCCTTGCCCATCACAGGGATAGATACGGCTTCAATTATCTCTTCGATCTTTGCCACATCTGCCATTCTTGCAACGCCGCCGGCTTTTCTGATATCGGACGGGACACGTTCCAGTGCCATCACTGCAATTGCTCCGGAAGATTCAGCAATTTCTGCCTGTTCTGCATTGACAACGTCCATAATAACGCCACCCTTCTGCATAGATGCAAACCCTCTCTTTAAAAGCTCGGTTCCAAACCTGAGGTCTTCTAATTTCATGGCATTTAGTTTGAACATGCAATGAAATAAATATAGGGTAGTCATCACTGACTCACCCAAATGGCATTTAGAGGTTTTTAATATTATAATTAAAAAAAATATTTTTAAATAACCAACATTATCCCAATAAGGGCATTTTATTCTCGATTTCGAGTGGAAATAAAGGGGTGCCGCAGATGATTGTATCCCCTGTGAGTACCGGAGTTTGCAGAGATAGTCCGTTACAAAATCCTCTGTCTATTTTAAAATTCATTTAGCGTTTTTAAGTCTCAGTTATAAAGCCTAAAGTTCATTCACGAACTCTTCGATTCTCTCAATCGCTGTTACAAGATTATCCCTTGAAATTGCATAACAGCATCTGAGATGGTTTGTGCCGGAAGGGCCAAATATGCTGCCCGGAACTACGGCTATATGTTTTTCTTTTAAGAGGCGTTCTGCAAATTCCTGATCTGACAGTCCTGTGGACTCAACAGACGGGAAAGCATATATTGCACCTTTGGGCATATGGCATTCAAGTCCGGCACGCCTCATTCCGTTTACGAAAAGGTTGCGCCTTATGTTATACTCCCTGACCATCTCATTTCTTGCGTCCCAGCCATTTTTAACTGCTTCAATAGCTGCATACTGGGACATAGTAGGTGCAGAGAGCATTACATACTGGTGGATCTTCAGTGCAGCTGCCGCGATCTCTTCCGGAGCGCAGATATATCCTATGCGCCATCCGGTCATAGAATACGCCTTTGAAAAACCGTTTATTATCACTGTCCTCTCACGAAGTTCCTCAACACAGGCGGCAGATGAAGGCATTCCTTCATAGGTTATCTCATTGTAGATCTCATCTGAGATGAGGAGGAGATCATGATCAACAATGATATCTGCTATTGCCCTGTAGTCATCCACAGTCATCACACCTCCGGAAGGGTTGTTCGGGAAATTACAGAGTAATGCCTTTGATTTTGGAGTTATCTTCTCCATAAGGCTGTCAGGTGTAAGCCTGAAATTCTCCTTTGCAGGGCATGGTACATATACCGGCACGCCTCCGGACAGTATGACTCCTGAACAGTATGCTATGTATGCCGGTTCTGCGACAAGCACCTCATCACCAGGATTGACAACCGTTCTTATTGTTATATCAAGTGCCTCTGATGCTCCGGTGGTGACCAGTACCTCATTTTTAGGATTGTAATCAACACCAAACCTCTCCTTCTGGTAGACTGATATCTCATCTCTGAGTTCATTTAAGCCGCTGTTTGAGGTGTACGCTGTATAACCTTTCTCAATTGAACTGATTGCTGCTTCCCTTACATTCCATGGTGTATCATAGTCCGGTTCTCCGACACCAAGTGATATCACATCCTCCATCTCCTGGGCGATGTCAAAGAATTTTCTTATCCCTGAAGGCGGTATCTCGCGTACTCTGGCTGAGCGAAAGTCTCTCATAATTTATTTCTCCGGTTTTTCTCTTATCCCTGATGTTTATGTGGTATTATTTATCATATTTATTAAACCCTGATTAAAGTTTAAAACCCAAAAATATGTCTGCCATAAATTTATGAGCGTGGATTTTCCAGGATTTTTCAGCATTTACTTATAATTTAACATTTTCACACTTTCAGATTTAGTTGATAATGTCAAAGATTTAACACTAATACAGGCTCAACTGACTAATCTGAATTTAGCTGACTAATACGGTTTAACGGACATTAAACGTTTTAAGACAGTTAAAATGAATACGGGAGCCTTTCAACCTGTTTTTTCTCAAAGTAAAGCTGGCCGTTCTCCTTATAAGTTTTCATTATAAGAATTGTCCCTGTCTCTTTGATATTTTCAAGTGGTGCAATCTGTCCTGATACAAATCTTGCTATTTCGTGTATATCCCTGCCGGTTACAAGAATTTCAAGATCATACGCTCCGCTTACAAGCCTAAGGGATTTTACCTGCCGGAATTTTGAGATTTTTTCGGCGATTTTGTCATATCCGTAATCCTTCTCCGGTGAGACTTTAAGTTCAATTATAGCTGCCACTATTCCGTTTCCGGCTTTTTCCCAGTCTATGCACGCTACATAATTTTTAATTATTCCGTCTTCCTCAAGCTTCTTTATTCGTGATATGACCTCTTCCCGGCTGAGATTTGTCATATCTGCAAGGACCTGCTCTGAAATTTTACAGTTTTCCTCAAGTATGGATAATATCATCCTGTCATTTTCATCCATTATCTGACTCCGACAATATTTGTCAACGGAGTTTTTTGTTTTAATACTGATTAATAGATGCTATTGGTTCTGATTTTTGTTCCGCATAACTCCTGATAAAAGAAGGTAACAGAAAAATCGAAAACTGAAACTGAAATTAAAACCGGAGCAGAAAAAAACTATTTCTTTATCCGGGAAGGGGTTTTTTTATTTAAAGAGAGAGTTTATCTGAAAAGGGTTCTGAATCTGCCTATATCAATCTGATGAAGTCTTTCTTCCTCAAATCTCTCGTCTTTTGAAAGTGTTTCCCGTATTCCGGAAGTTCCGGTTCCAAACCACATCTCCTTGGTTCTGCCGTACCTTCCTCTTGATACTACCCTTGAATTGATTACACCAAGCATGGTAAGTTCTGAGATCAGATCTGTAATTCTTCTGTGAGTTAAAACATCTACATCAAGTGCCTGTGCAACATCCCTGTAAACCTGAGCCACTTCTCCGGTGGTGAAAACAGGCCGGTTAAGATCGGATAAAATCAGCATTGCATAAAGAACGGCTTTACTCTGAGTAGGCAGTGAAGAGACACAGACAATCAGGCTGTCAGTTTCAATCTTCTGTTGGGCAGATTTTACATGAGCCTCAGATACTTTAGGTGCGTTTTCTCTTTCAGCAAGTTCCCCGGATATTCTTAACAGATCAAGCGCTCTTCTTGCATCTCCGTGTTCTTGGGCAGCAAGTGCAGCGCATAGAGGAATACATCCATGATCTAAAACTTCTTCTTCAAAGGCAACATCTGCCCTTTCCTGTAAAATGTCACAGAGCTGAGGGGCATTATAGGGAGGAAATACCAGTTCCTCTTCTGAAAGGGACGATAGAACTCTTGGATCAAGAAAATTGGTAAATCGCAAATCATTGGAAATTCCAATCATACTTATCTTTGCATTTCTCAGTTCACCATTAAACCTTGTAAGGTTATAAAGAATCTCATCACCGCTTTTTTTGACAAGTTTGTCAATCTCATCAAGTACAATTACATTAACTCCGCCAAGTGATTCCAGCAGATTTTTAAGTTCTGCATAGACCTGATCAGTTGGCCAGCCAGTCATTGGAATGCTTGTACGCGGCTTGTCATTTGGTTTGTTGTCCAGATTTTCTATTTCGTTAGCAATCTGGGCAAGCACCCGGTACTGAGTATCGATGAGTTCACAGTTCAGATGTATGACATTACATCTCTTTCCAAGTTCACGGCACGCAGTTTCAAGTTCAGCACCGACATATTTTACACATGCGGTTTTTCCTGTTCCTGTTTTACCATAAATAAGAATATTTGATGGTGTTTCATTTCTTATGGATGGAGCAAGAATCGCTGCAATTGAATCAATCTGTGGTGTCCTGTGAGGGAGATTATTTGGTCTGAAAGAGTGCCTGAGTACTTCTCTGTTTCTAAAAATTCCTCTGTTATTCAGATACTTGTTAAAAAGTCCTGATGAACCGGATTTTTTATTACCCGGATTTTTCCCATTTTTGCTCTCCGGGTTGTTAGTCAATATTGTTCCTCCTCATTTTATGAATTATCCTTCCTGAACTAAATTTTTAAACTAAATTTTTAAACTGAGTTTTTGAATGAGTTTTTGAATTAAATTTTTAAATAATTCAATTCAGAATCTGTTATCAGATAATTTTTACCTTTTTTTAATGAAAATATTGTTATTAACAGGAAACTGCGCATCCCTGACATAAACATTTTCGCCTGTTACATAGTCTGATGTTATAGGTAATATTGCTGATAAGATTCTGGAAATTAATTTTGTAATCCAGAGGAATTGTATTTTAATCCTTAAACTGTCATATTCCTGATATTTTTTTCAGAACAGCCTGGACTAAAAAATTTGTAAAAATTCCGGAGATATCATTGCCGGTAAAGTTTACCGGTTGTTATTACTAATCTCATTCCTATAGCATTTAACCCCTTTGTTTCCACTGGAGTTTTTGAAATATTCAGAAAATTTTGTCTCTTTTCTGAAATTTTTTTGAAAAAAATGTACCCCCACCCCTTTATTTCCACTGGAAAAATTATTAAGATTAGGCAGTTTTTTCAGGTTTTTGTAAATTTAATAAATTAAATTCAGAAAAATAATGTGGAATTTAGAAAAATTCAGGTGATAATCAAAAAAATTCAGCTTATATTTAGTGTATAATTAAATCAGTTTTTTTAAATATGTGGGTCTCAAAATCGCAATAAAAATGTAATATTCAAAAAATAATGGTCTAATAGTAATATTGGATCTTCCTTATATGCAACAGTTCAGGTTTAAAATTAAAAATTTGCGGTATCATATCCATAATGTGAGGTAATGTGATAATGGATAATAATTTGTACTTATAAATTCAAAATATAGAATACATTATGTCAAATGGTATCTTCAAAGAATTAGAATCCGTAATAACTCCTGATCGGATAGATAATTCTCCGGATAAAGACATAATATATTTGCTCATCTCAGCCTTTGAGGAACTATCTGCAAAATACGATAAATTATATGAAGAGCATCTTCAACTCAGAGATGATTACAATCATCTAATTGGTGAACAGGGTAGGCCGGAAGCCGCAAAAAAAGGAAAAAGAAAAGGGGGTTCTGGCAATAAAAATCATTCTACTGAGGAGGAACGCTCAAAAAAAGAGAAATCAGATCAAAATAATCCAAATAAAGGCAGAGGAAAACGTAATCATAAAATCGAAATCCATGAAGAAAAGATCTGGTACTCTGACAAAAATAAACTTCCGAAAGATGCAGTTTTTAAAGGCTTTTCTGAATTAATCATACAGGACATTGAAATTCGTCCGAGAAATACAAAGTTTTTACTTGAAAAATATTATTCCCCTTCAGAAGGAAGATATCTCTTAACTGATCGACCTCAAGGATATGGTGGAGAATTTGGTCCTGGAATAAAGGCACTTATTATTGAATGCAAAGCAATTTGTGGAATGAGTGAAAATGGAATTAGAGCCTTTTTAAATAACCATGGTATCTTTATAGCCCAATCTACAATCTCAAGGAAATTAACTGAAAAGAATGAGGTTTTAGATAAAGAATCGGAAGATATACTAAAAGAAGGAATAAAGTCCTCCGATTACCTCCAGACAGATACAACTGGAGCTAATGTAAATGGCACTCAATATAATACACATATCTTTTCAAACCATAATTTCACAGCATTTAGAACTTCTCCAAAAAAGGATAGAATTAGCATAGTTAAGCACATTATGGAAGTTTTAGAACCCAAGTACCTATTCAATGAGTTTGCCTTTGAACATTTATCCAATCTTAGAACCGCAAAAAAATGGATCAAAAAACTTAGAGAAAATATTTACAACTCTTGCTTTAGTGAATTTGAATTAGAAAATAGTTTGGTTGAGTTATTTGGTCAAGAAGGGTTTAAAACGCTTAAAAAGCGAGTTACTGAGGCTGGATTGATTGCTTATTACAGATCACAGAAAGATTACCCAGTTCCAAAAATTCTTCTTACAGATGATGCACCCCAATACGACAATATCACTGAAGAACACCAGTTATGTTGGGTTCATGAAGCCAGACACTATAAAAAATTAAAACCTAAAACTGCTGTAATGAGAAAAGTCCATGAAGATTTCATGGATCGGTTTTGGGCATTTTACAGAGAGATGAGAGCATATAAAGACAATCCATCTCCAGAGTGGGCATTAAAAATTAGAAAGGACTTTGATGAGTTATTTAACAGCGAGACTGAATATAAAGAGTTGAACCTAAGAATTGAGAAGACACACCGGAATAAAGACTTCTTACTCACATTCTTAGATCACCCTCACGTCCCTCTTCATAATAATGATGCTGAGCTTGGAGCACGAGCACAGGTCAGACATCGTGATATAAGCTTATTTACAAGAAATGAGAAAGGAACAAATGTTGTAGACAGAAATTTAACAATTGTTAAAACTGCTAAGAAGTTGGACATAAATCCCTTTGATCATATAGCCGGTTTGATCATAAATGGTCATAGACAAAAATCACTTGCTGAGATAATAGCATGCAAAAACCAGAAAGCAACCTTGGATGATCTTAAAATAGAGGGTAAAAATTCAGTTGCTGCAAAAGAGGACCTTTCAAATGTACCGGTAGGTCAACACAGATACATTTCATCCAACTTATAAAAATTCATTTTTAACCTATTTCTCCGATTTTGGATATGATACAATTTGCGTTTAAATCTAATAATTCAGGTTTAAAAGTTATAATTCAAGTTTAAATCTAATAATTCAGGTTTTAAAGTAATAATTCGCATTTAAAAGTTATAATTCAAGTTTAAATCTAATAATTCAGGTTTTAAAGTAATAATTCGCATTTAAAAGTTATAATTCAAGTTTAAATCTAATAATTCAGGTTTTAAAGTAATAATTCGCATTTAAAAGTTATAATTCAAGTTTAAATTTAATAATTCAGGTTTTAAAGTTATAATTCGCGTTTAAAAGTTATAATTTAAAAATAATTACGCGTTAGCTTAAATTTAAAAAATTTTTGTTTAAGTTTAAATTTTTTTTCTCAGTTATCAATCAGATTCAGATTAGGTTCAAATTAAAACAAGATCTCTGTACTATATATACTATTACTTGCATATTTACTTATGACTATTTTCTGTTACCTGTTTTTTTGCCACAGGTATTTTCCGCCGACCCATATCCTAAAAAAAAGTTCCATAGGAAATAAAGGGGTGGGGGTAGAGTCAGATTTTTTTTTCACCTATTATTCATTAAGTTTTAGAAAAAATATTAAAAATGCTTTAAATTAAAAAAATAATGGAAATTAAGAGTTTTAATTTTAAGCTAACCCAAAAAAAGATTTCAAAATTTCAGGTAAATTACCGAGAAAATTTAAAATTTTATAACAAATTTGTTACTTTTTGAAACAAAAGTGTGGAGAAACAGGAAAAAAATTTACAAAAATTTAAAAAATTCAAAGAAAATATGATGTAAATTACCTGAAAAACCAAAAAAATATTCAAAAAAGATCAAAAAATGAAGAAATCCGGCAAAAATTTAAATTTTTGCAGGTCTCCTGTTGATGTTCCTAATATCTGTTAATTCATCCTCTAAAAAAATGTAAGGAGCAAAAAAATAACAGATTTTAAAAAATTTTAAAAAAATCTTAAACTTTTCAGGAAAAACTAAGGAAAAAAATGAAAATAAAAATTATTTACTAATCTCAAGTAATGCCACTCTTTCAAGAACAAAATCCACAATCTCTCTCTCCGGAGCAGCTAAAATCTCTTTTTCAGTAATCTCAAAAAAATCTTTCACAGATTTTCCTTCAGAGCTTTTCATAGTATCTGAATTCCCTTTTATTTCTGAATTTCCTGACGGAAACAAATCAGATCTTTTCTTTTCTGATATATTATTCTGTAATAGGTTAATATCCAGAAATTTACAGGATATATCTTCTAAAGAAGCCACAACTTCTGCAAATTGTTCTAAAAAATTATTATAACCCTGAAAATATCGTTGAACAAACGGTATTTTGTCGGGCATCGCATCCATCAAAAAAAAATCCGGAACATCACTCAAAAATTTTTCTTCTTTTAATTTTAAATTTTTATCACTATTAATATCCGAATTTTCATTTTTGAATTTAGAATCCTTTTTATTAGTGTCAGCACCTGAGTTTAGCCTGGAACAGGATAATTCCAATCCTGAATTTTCACTTAAATTTTCATCCGAAATTTTTTGACTTTCCAAGAAATCAAAGATGAGGATATAATACTCTTTCACTCCCTTTTTAAGGCCAATCTTAACTGCGCAACTACACTGTCTTGTTCCGGCAGCATACAGCAAAACCTCCATATCAGGTGTCCTGGAAATATTATCTCCTTCATAAAATGCTCTTAAACCATGTAAAAATGCAGATTCAATATGTTCCTTCCCCGCAATATAGTCTGCATCAAAAAAAGTTATATAAACATCATTTTCGACTGAAATTTGTCTTATACTACTTAAAAAATCCTTTTCGTCAGATATAACAACTTCTGCCTGTAAAATGGTATATTTCATATCAGCCCTCCTGTATTATCATAAATTCAAATTCTTAAAGATATAACCTGAATCAATTAAAACGATCTTTTACATCATTTGGTTAATATAAAGTTGTCATCAGGAATAAAGAAATTATTCCGGAGCAGAAAAACTTCTTCTCCAAATTTCTGAGACCTCTTCTAAGATTTTAATCTGTAGTTATTATAAAATATCATTCTGCTAATTTACAGAATAATGTGGTAGTTTCTATAATATATTTTGAATATTGTGTGTTATTTTGCCTGCATGCAAATGTTAAGAGAGTAAAATATTCCAAATATTAAAAACTGAAAAGAGAGGATTGTGTAGATCCCTTCTTTTTAACCTTTTTTCCAGCTTTTTTCTCTTCTTTACCGGAATCATCATCCACTTTCACGGAATTATTTCCTGCCTGTAAGATACCGGACGATGCTTCCTGAACTTCACTTTTCCTATTATTTTTTACTCCTGCTTTATTTTGAGATACTTTCTTTTCTTTCAGATTTTTATTAAATATTTCGTCATCATGAGTTCTATTGACATTACCATCATCTCCTTCAGACCTTATGATCTCATCAAAGATGCTCTTTGCATTCTTCTGTCCTATAACCAGGGAAACCTTATCATAACCGGCTTTTTTGAGATCAGTGACAGTTCTGATATTGTTATTATAAAGCCTTCTTGCCCTGACCCTTCCGATATTCCTGAATTTAACCAGAGGAAGAAGTTCCTTTTTAATCCCGTGCTTCATTCTGAGAGAGAGATCATAGAGATGCTTCTTATGTAAAGGTGCCATCATCGCAGCAATTCCTGACGCTGAATATAAAAGCCAGTTTATGGACTCAACAGAGTTGTGAATGTCTCCCGGCCCTATATTATATCTCTTGCAGACAGTCTCCTCATTAACCTCTGAGATCCAGTCATTCAGCATCATTGCTGTTTTTAATACCCGGAAATCCTCCTCCATTGAATCATACGATACTCCGGACCACAATTCATCCTCATGCTCATAAAGGAATATCTCAAGCATTGGAATATCACTTTTCCGGACAAAAAGCGTGTACATATCCGGAGTAACACAGAGCATCTGAAGCAGTCCGATATCAGTAAAACTCTTTATTTCCTCAGAATCTTTGGTATGTTTCAGTTCAGTTATCGTAAGATCGTCAGTTATTTCTGCTTCTGTCCTGTCACTATATTTCAGTTCAGTTGTAATGATATCAGCGCTGTAGGGATTAATATAAAGCCGTGATACCAGTGATCCATATCGAGTTGCAGAGAGACAGTCATCAATTACGGTTATCATTCCGGAAGAGACTAAAAAGTCAATAATTTCGTCAAGAGTCTCTTCAAGGTGTTTCATGCTTCTGTTAAGATACCTGTAAAAAGTCCTGTCAAGAAATTCAGCCAGTTCCTCCTTATTTTTAACAAAACCAGTTGCAATGAGTGAGAGCACCTGCCCGGTGAGTATATAATTGTCATCAAGCCTTGATTTGACATCCTCAGCCGGAGCCTCAATAAATTCCTCATAAAGGCCCGCACCCACCTCTTCACTCTTTGCAATCAAAACTGCCTCACCATAAGGATCAAGATGCGGCCTTCCGGCTCTTCCGGCCATCTGCCTGTACTCCCTTACAGGGATTGCCTGCATCCCTTCTCCGGCTTTAAACCTCAGATAATCCCTGATAACTACGCGCCTTGCCGGAAGATTAAGTCCTGCGGCGAGAGTCGGAGTTGATGATATAACCTTAATATTTCCGTTACGGAAATTTTTCTCAATAATAGCCCTCTGTTCCCTCTTCATTCCTGCATGATGAAAAGCCGCGCCATAGCCTGCACATACGGCAAGTGTTTTACCCATTTCTGTATCAGCAGCCTCTTCAAGTTTCTTTTTAAGGTCAGGAAGTTCAGATTTCTCCGGTTTTAGAGCCTGAGCCATTCTCTTTGCAAAACTCTCGGCATTTCTCCTTGAATTTACAAAGACAAGACACTGCCCTCCGTCTTTAATACAGTCAAGGCAGAGGTTAACATCCTCATGCTTTGTTACAGGAGTTATCGCTTTTAGTTCCTCACCAAAAAAGATGGAATTCCGGTAAAAAATACCCTCTTTCAGGTCAACCGGCCGCCATTCTGATTTAACAAGGGTAGCATTCAGCCATCCTGCAAAAATTTTTGGATTGCCTATAGTCGCAGTAAGGGCTATAATCTGCATTTCCGGGTTTAAATAACGGAGTTTTGTTATCACCATCTCAAGTGTTGCACCCCTGTCAGGTGAATCAATGAGATGTGCTTCATCAAGAATAAGGCATGAAACAGATTTTAACCACCCCGCACCATTTCTGAGGAGTGAATCGACCTTTTCACTTGTTGCGATAATAATTTCATTTCTTCCGAGATAATCGTCCCTTCTGTCAAGATCTCCGGTTGCAATCCCGATTTTTGCTCCGCGTTCTGAAAATTCGTCAAATTTTTCGCTTGCAAGTGCTCTGAGTGGAACTACGTAGAGGCATTTTCCATTGCCGGAGATATGATGATGCATTGCCATCTCGGCAACGAGAGTCTTTCCGCTGGCAGTAGGAATAGAGATCAGAAGGTTTGCGCCCTCAAAGAGTCCGCTGCTGACACATTCCTCCTGCGGAGGATAGAGATCAGTGATCCCTCTTTTTTCATATGCCTCAGCAAGAGCAGCACCTATGGGTAATGAGGATATTCTCAAAGAGACCCCCTCATTTCCTGTCTAAATCCTATATTTGGGGGTGTATTTAGGAAAAAGCTTTTAAAAAATTGTTTTTTCTGGAGTGGAAATGTTGGCTTCATATCCGGGAAAGTATATTTTATTATCAGACTGGACTATAATGCGGTGCATCAGAATGCTGCCACCTATAATCTTAATAATAATATTCAAGCATATTCTGCTTTGCTTCTTTATTCTTTTTATCAAGGAATGAGAAGACACTCTCGTGAGGCAGCCCTTCAATGAGCATCTCAACAGCTGTTCTCGAATTTCTGACCTGTTCAACTTCGCCGATAATTGCGACTGTCTTTCCAAGTACAGACATTATGGCTCCGGTCATATCCTCAATCTGCTCTCTGGATTTACCTTCCCTGCCGATTATTCTTCCTCTGATTCTCTCCATCTGTTTAGTGGTATTACAGTATGCGGTAAGATCAATGATGTCCAGCATCATATCCTCATCTTCGAGAAGCGTAAGTGCCCTCTGTGGTGAGAAACCACGATTTATTGCCCGTATTACCTGCGTCGTATTTAAGACATTTACAGCATCCTCACCACTGACAGTTACAAGGCCCTCCTCGCTGTCAATCCTCAGTGAAGTCTCTGTCTTTTTCTCAATAGTTCTCTTTGTTTTCCCGTTTTTGCCTATTATTACAGCAATACGGTTCTGTGTAACTTTTATTTCCTGTTCTGCCATATTACCAACGTCAAATAGTTAGTTATCAATTGAATCTCATGCCTCATATAATGTAGTGGATGCGGCATTTATACAGTGGATATATCCTGCACTAATATATGCCCTCCTCAGGCACAAGCCAAAACTGTAAAATAAAGATTTTTCTCGATAATAATGAATTATTCCGGTCAGAATAAATATTACACACATTCAGGGCAGAACTTCTTCTCTTACCTGACAGGGAATAATTTCTTCTTCTCAGGGCTGCATCTTGTCCTCACCGATTATCTCCTTAAAGATCTCCTCTTCACCCCTGATATCGCACAAACGGGCAAAAAACCGGTTTATATTCAGAATATCCCTGACGAGAAACTTTATGGCACGCGGATGATCGGGTGTCACTGCCTGTCCCATATCAATTATAATATGCTCAGATCCGTCATAGAGGATATTAAATTCGGAGAGATCTGCATGGACAAGCCCGGCATCATTGTACATCCGGTTAATATCATGAATAATAGCATCATAATGCCTCTGACCCTCTCCTCTTTCAATACCGGCATGTCTGAGCTGTGGGTATGGTATCTCATCCTCGCCGCAGAAATCCATGAGAAGAATATTCCTGTCAAAGTATCTCGCCTTCGGACATCTTATTCCGGCATCGTGCGCCCTGTTGAGATTTGAGTACTCCTTCCGTGTCCAGGCAAATATCACCTCTTTTTTGGATTTTCTGACTGATGAAAACCTTGGATCGCCCACCAGGTACTGGTTCATAGTATTGAAGTTTGCAGACTGAATGCGGTATATCTTTATCGCTACCGGTGCTCCTTCGGAATCCTCAGCATAAAAGACGTTAGCCTCCTTTCCTGTGGATATAGATCCACCTATTACTGAGAGTTTGCCTTTATTTACAAGCTTATAAAGGGCAACAAGGGTCTGGTCGTCAAAGACATTCTCCATCACCTTCATGCTGTCAGCATCTTTAACCCTGACACCGAGTTTACTCACTTCACGGTCAAGTTTCTCTATTATTCTGTCTCTGTCCAATTGAAATTTCACCACCGGAATTTTATATCTGATATATTTTCTGCCGGAATCTGTTTATCTTCGGAATTTCATTCCAGAAAAGCAATCCTGGAAAGAGATCTCCGGCTTAGTATAAGTGCATGCTTTGGAAAAATCTCCGTTTCACTTTAATTATCCCAAAGCATTATGCAGTGCACTATAAAACCAAAAACTTAATCCTGATTCATGTAATCCCTTGCATCTGCGAGGACTTCAATTAATCCGTCAGTTGTCATACCTTTCAGATCGGCAGGATGAACATCCCCGGCTGCATATGCCTGCTCACACTCTTCATAGGATGAGAATTCGCGGTTTCCTCCGAATTTATCAGGTCTTTTAAGTGTGACAGTCTCCATTCTTGGGAATACATGGTATTTCAGGACCTGAAGGACAGGGTTTTCCTCGATTTCCGGAGGGCAGAATGCCTTCTTCATCTTCTTCTTAATTGCATCTTCAGAGTCGGCAACTGAGATATAATTGCCCTCGGATGATGACATCTTTTTACCGTTTAATCCGTTTATTATCGGAGTGTGCATACAGAGAGGCGCTTTTGCGCCGATTGTCGGCAGATATTCCCTTGCAAGCATGTGGATCTTTCTCTGGTCAATGCCGCCGAGTGCCATATCGACACCCAGTGTGTTAATGTCAACCATCTGCATAATTGGGTAGACCATCTGTGAAACCCGTGGGGCCTCCATATTTCTTCCGACCTCATCCATGCTTCTCTTTGCACGGTTAAGGGTTATCTGCTGTGAAAGCTCTAAAACCTGTAGTTCATACTCAGGGGTCAGCTGAACATCAGTTCCGAGGATAAACTCAACATTTTTGCCCTTAAGTCCTACAGCTTCAAAGCATCTTCTGTTGTAGTCAGCCATCTCCCTGACCTCTTCCATAGTTCCTTTCTGATTTAAAAATGCGTGAAGGTCGGCAAGCAGAACTTTGATCTTAAATCCTGCCTCTTTCAGATCCATTAATTTGTTAATTGTGACGAGGTGGCCGAGATGAATCTCTCCTGATGGTTCATATCCGGCATAAACAGATTTTTCCGGTCTGGCCATCAGCTCTTTTAACTGGTCTTCGGTGACAATCTCTACCGTATTTCTTATTGCAAGTTCGTATTCATCCATTTCATATTAATGGGTCAGGAATCAGGATTAAGTTATTGTGTTTACTTAAGCAGTCTCCATCAGGATCTAATTGTTCTCCCCTTTTGATGTCTCCGTCTCAGGGATACTTTTGGGCCGGAAATTTCCGGAAGGACTCTTAAGTACCGGAATATTTCTGCTTAATTCTCTCTGAATTGCCTGGTATGAGTGATTTTGGCCTTCCTGAAGATGGAATATGCTATAATACTGAACATGATGCCGTTTATGCGAACCATTAATATTCGGGCAGGTTAAAGGAAACATTACTGAATAATAATATCGGGGTAATAATTCGGGGGCCGGTATAATTTTTCAAATAGTAATAAATCACTGAATTTAACGGATTTATCCAAGTGTCCGATGAGATTACGGGATTGCTTGAACTGCTGGACTCCGGCAGCAGGGGGGAGAAGAAAAAAGCGATCAAAAGGCTGAAGGAAATCGGCAAAAAAGGAGCCATTCCTCTTTTAAAGGCGTTGAACAGTGGCAGTGAGACTATGCGCAGCGGAGCTGCTGAAGTTTTGGGGTCTTACAGCGGCGATAATATCGGCACTTTTGTCAGTCTCCTTATAACCGGACAGGATAATGCAAGGGACGGCGCAGCCAGAACAATAGCGCAGATCTCAGCAGAGGGCGGCGATATTATCGGACCGCTTTCAGGCATTATAAACGATAAAAGGCCAAAGGCACGTCAGGGAGTAGCTTTAACCCTTGGGTATCTCGTAAATCCAAACGTGAGCCATAAAAATATGCTGGTCTCTCTTCTGAAGGACAGTGATAAATCAGTAAGGGAGAGGGCAGTCAAATCACTTGACAACATTGGATGGGACTCACAGAATCCGGTTGAAAAATCATTTTATCACCTCTCTGCCGGAAACTGGGAAGAACTTGGTAAGATGGGCCGGCCTGCTCTCAATGCTCTCAGTTTTGGAGCAGAAGATCCTGATCCTCATTTCAGGCAGAAGGTTGCACATACACTTGCTAAGGTAAATGAGGCCGGATCTGTACCTCTGCTGTGCAGATTACTTCTGGATAAAGATCCTTCTGTAAGGCAGTCTGCGATTGAATCAGCCTGTGATAAGGGTGATGCAGCCTTAATACCACATATTATCAGGGCACTTGATGACCCTGAATTTGATGTCAGAGTTGAGGCATCCTGGTCACTGGAGAAGATCGGGTGGCGGCCTCCGGACAGTTACCTAAAAACCAAATCACTGATGGTCAGGGGAAGTTACAATGATGTTGCAAAGATGGGGAGATACGCCCTGCCATGCCTCATTGATCTCCTTGGGGATAAAAGCCCGATAATTAAGGAAAATACTCTTAAAACTCTTTATTCAATAGGCAAACCAGCATATGCGGCCATTGGCGAAGCAAAAAGATCAGGAAAACCTGAAGTCAGAAGAGGGGCGGCGGATGCAGTCCGGTATTTTAATGAAGAGGACAGACGGGCCGAAGATAATGAAGCTCTTGAACTCCTGAAAAAGGAGTCTGAGATACTTGATCTCAATTCTCCGGAATACTGGGAGGAGCTCCTTAAAAAAAGTGGTTTTTCAGTTATCAATTCCAGAAAAATTGCACAGGCGCTTGCAAGTAATGATCCTGTAATAAGAATCGTGGCTGTCGAATCACTGAAGAGATATGGTAAAAAGTCAGTTGATGCCCTTCTTAAACTGCTTAAAGATGATAAAAGCAGTGTGAAAGTTGTTGCAGTTGAAGCACTTGGTGATCTACAGTCAGATGAGGCCATAACGGTTTTCTTTGATACAATAGAGGATGAGAACCCAAGTGTCAGGCGGGCAACGGCCTATGCCCTTGGTAAACTCAGAAAGAAGGAGACAATACCGATTCTTATAAGGCATTTTGCTGATCCGGATGATGGTGTAAGGGATGAATGCTCGGAATCGGTTGCAAAAATGGGTAACAATGCTCTCACTTTTCTTGAAAATATGATATTTACCCCTGATGAGAATGTAAGAATATGCTCACTCAAAGCAATCAGCGGCATAAGTGATCCTTCGGGGATTCTTCCGGTTACCAGGTCACTCAATGATCCGCAGCTAAATGTCAGAAATCAGGCAATGGCAGGTCTCTTAAGAATCAGCAATTTCATGTTCAATTACCTGATGAATGAAGTCAGAAGAGTGAGCATTCAGGGGACAAAGATGGAAAAACTTGGAATGCTCAGTGTCCTCTCAAAGATAGACGATCTCAGGGTTATATCATATGTCAGGGGTTTTATAAAGGACAGTGATGAGGAGGTCAGGCGGAATGCCGGGACAATTCTTGAAATATTCAGACAGAGGGAGATTAAACGTGAACTGAGCAAATTTTCGGAGAAGAGTCGTGAAACCGCCGGCCTTATCAGAAGAAAACTGTCGGTAAGTGAGATTGACAGACTGCTTGATCAGCTTTTAGGTGCTGATGATGAGGATGCCTTAAAGATTCTTGACAGAAAGCTCAGGCAGGATGAGATTGATGAACTTATCCGGGGTGCAGGATCAGATAGGTCAGGGAAGACCGGTGAGTTGCTCGGCAAAAAACTCAGTCAGGATGAGATCGATGAACTGATCCACAGATCTGTTTATGCTGAGAGTAAGAAGACGACTGAACTTCTGGGCAACAGACTCAGCCAGGATGAGATCGATGAGCTGATAAAGAATGCCTCATCTGAGAAGGATGAAAAGGCTGCAAAGGATATTAAGAAGCAGCTCACCCAGAATGAGATCGATGATATAATCAGAAAAGAGCTTGAGCTCAAGAAGAAGATCTCAATGGAGATCTCAAGGCTTGTAATAGGTCTGAAAAGTGATGATAAAAAGAGAAGAAAGGCAACTTCTGAGAGAATTATCGGGATGGGCGAACCGGCAGTTGAGCCTCTTCTGAATACAATGATCAGTGCCGATGACGATCTTCGTGAGATTATTGCCGGAATTCTGCCGGAATTTGGTGAACCCGGTATAAGCGGGCTTATGAGGTATTTAAACTATGGCAGTCCGGAGATAAAAATACTGGCGGCAGAAAAGCTGTCGGGGACGGGAAGCAGAGTTGCCTCAAATGTGATATTTGACCGGATTTTTGTTGAAAAAGAGACTCCTGTCAGGGTGGCCCTGATATATGCCCTGTATAAACTTGGCCACAGGAAGATCCTGGATGCACTAACCCATGCTCTAAAGGATAACAACCCGGAGGTAAACTCTGCAGCTGTGGAAATTCTCGGTAAGATTGATGATGAAAGGGCAATACCGCTTCTTATATCTTTATTTGGTTCAAAAAGCAGTAAAATTCGCGGGCCTGCCGTTATCTCCCTTAAAAAATACGGTTCAAAAGCCGGGCCTGAACTGTTGTCAGCCCTGAAGGGTGATGAGAATGATCTTTTAAAAGAGACTGCTGCATCTGCAATGAGGGATCTCTCCATAATTCCTGAAGATCTCACAGATAAGTCGTATTACCTTGCGGCCCTGGGTGAATGGAAAGAGTTGGAAAGATCTGGCTCTGCTGCACTTCCGGCTATGAAAAATATTATGGAGAACCCATATTCCGGCAGGAGAAAAGAGGCACTTGAATTTATCATCTCATCAGGCGGCCCGGACTTTTATTCCCTTCTTGTCTATGCACTGTATGATGTGGATGATTCAATATCCGCGAGGGCAGAGGAGGCAGTTCTCAGGAAAGGTGCAGTTCTTCTTCCGGCACTGAGGCGTGCTGAAGGAGAGAGATCTGATCCGGATGAAACTGAAAGATTAAACAGGATTATCAGAAAGACAGAATTCAGGCAGAAATTCCGCTCTCTTTTTTCGGAAGGGAAATGGCATGGGATTGAAGAAATGGGCAGGCCGGCCTTAAAAGAGCTTATTGTTATCCTGAAAGGGCACAATCCGGATGCCAGAAGGCAGGCGGCCCGGATTATAGGAAATATCGGAGGCAATGATGCACTCTCAATACTGTCAGTCGAGAGTGCTGATGACGATCCTGTTGTCTCGGAGACTGCATGTACATTCCTGATCCGATCCGGGGGAAAGTCCCTTCCATATATTCAGAAGGCAGCCGGTAAGGTTCAGAATGAAAAGAAAAAGCAGAAGATGAATGATTTATATGAATTTATAAGCAGAAGGGAGAATATTACAGAGCTTATAGCTGATAATGACTGGGCTGAGGTTGAGAAGGCAGGCAGTTATGCTGTCAGATATCTGATCTCCTATGTGGGTGAGGAGGATGCTCCCGGAAGGATCTCTGCTGTAAAAAGCATATTCTCCATAGGTGGTGAGGAGTCTGTGCAGGCGCTTGCCGGCCTTGCCCTGAGCACTGATCCGGAAGTGTCTGAGACTGCTGCCGGATTTCTTCTAGAGTCGGGTTCTGAGATAATCCCGGTTCTTGAGGGATATGCAGACGATCTTAAGGATAACAACAGCAGAGATGTCATTGAATTACTAATTGAGAGGATAAAAAATTCAGAGAATAATCAGGACTGAAAAAATGCTGAGTCAGAATAAGGGGATGACTGTACCTGAGATAAAGGCAGATAATATATCCCTGAAATACGGAGATGCCAATATATTTATGGGACTCTCGTTCTCTCTTTTTGAAGGTGAATGCCTGATAATAACCGGGCCATCCGGAAGCGGGAAGAGCACGCTTTTAAGGTGTTTAAACCGCCTGATTGTGCCTGATGAGGGATCAGTTTATTTCAGGGGCGGGGATATCAGCCGGCCTGAGGCAACAGTTATCCGGAGAAATATAGTTCTTGTCGGGCAGACACCGTCTGTCTTCCCCGGCACTGTTCTTGATAATCTTAGACTGCCATTCTCTTTTGCTGCAAACAGGGACCTTGAGAGTCCTGACTTTGGCATTCTTGCAGAGAGCTGCGGGCTGAAGAGAGATATTCTGGATCGTGATGCCGCAAAAATTTCCGGAGGGGAAAAGCAGAGGGTGGCAGTTGCCAGGGCGCTTGCACTGAGGCCCTCCGTTCTCCTGCTTGATGAGCCTACAGCCTCCCTTGACGGGCACAGTAAACTGCTGATGGAAGATCTCATCTCTGCCCTGAACCGTGAGAGGAAGATCACCTTTATTATTGTCACACATGATGCAGATCAGGCGAAAAGGATGGGAAACCGGCATATGCATCTTGAAAACGGAGTTCTGGAGGAGATAATCTGATTGGTGGTGCATATGATCCTATTGCCGGACTGCTTAATCTGGCTCTTTCAGTAGTACTTATTCTGCTTGTTGTGGGTCTTTCGGCATGGAGAAGGCTTGGTGTAGAAAAGGATGTGATAATTGCCTCTTTCAGGGCCGTTTTTCAGCTTATGGCTGTTGTTCTGGTGATTGTTGCAGTATTTGAGGCTGACAGTCCGGCTCTTACGGTTACTGTGCTGATTGTTATGGCTGTAATTGCTGCAAAAAGTTCAGCGGAGAGGGCATCGGGAATGTCAAATCCCTTCTCAGTCACCTTTCCTGCAATAGGGACGGGTGCCGGAACTATTATCTTTATACTTATTGTTCTCGGAGTTCTACCCGTAAAACCGGAATTTCTTATTCCGGTGGGGAGTATGGCGATAGGTGGCACGATGATTGTATGTTCACTTGTCTTAAACCGTTATTCAGCTGAGTTAAAGTCTCATAAAGATATAATTGAAACCGCCCTGTCGCTTGGTGCATCAGACAATGAGGCACTGACGGCACATATCCGGCAGAGTGTCAGGGCCTCGCTCATTCCCTCCCTTGACAGAATGAGGTCGCTTGGAATTGTTGTCCTGCCCGGTTCAATGGCAGGAATGATAATAGGGGGTGTGAATCCGATATGGGCTGCGGAGTATCAGCTCGTAATTATGTTTATGATCTTCTCTTCAGAAGTTCTGGCGGCGCTTGTTGTGGTTGCAATCGCTGAAAAAAAGTTTGATTTTTCATCACTCTGAATTTTAAATGATGTTTAAGGTGAATTAAGCTGAAATTCAGATTTAAGCAGAGAGATCTCCGGCAATGAAAGGATGGTATTTTACAGATTTTTTGCCTTCTGTATTATTTCCTTCAGTTCTGCTGCTGCTGATACTGCATCTTTCCCTCCAAAGACTGCTGATATTACTGCAACACCTTCAGCCCCTGCACTGATGACAGATGCAGCGTTTAAACCGGATATTCCTCCGATTGGAACCACAGGAGTATCAATGGCAGCTGAAATGGAAGAGACCATGTCAAGGCCGAGAGCATTCCCTGCATCGCTCTTTGTTGCGGTAGGGAATACAGGGCCGGGCGATATATAGTCCGCGCCCGCCTTTACGGCTCTCAGCGCCTCATCTGCTGTTGAGACTGATATTCCTATAATAAAGTCATCCGGAACTATGCTGCGTGCGTATTCAGCCGGAAGATCGGACTGTCCAAGATGCACACCATCTGCTCCTGAGGCGAGAGCAATATCAATTCTGTCATTGACGATGAAGAGTGTGCCTGAATCTTCTGTAATTTTCCTGATATTTACCGCCTCGGCTATGAGGTCTGATGCCGGCATGTCCTTGTCCCTCAGCTGGATAACATCCGCACCACCCTCGGCTGCAAGTGCAGCCATAGCGGCATGTGTCATTCCCCTCCCGATAATTCTGTCAGTTACAACGTACAGGCCATATGACATTATATCGTCCTGAAATCTGCATATCTCTCTATTGTCTCTCTCTTCATCCGGAAGAGGGTATCAAACAGTTCAGTCCTGAAGGAGTACGGGCCTCTGCACGAACTGCCTGCGATTTCACCGGCTATTCCGAATGTGACAGCCGCAGCAAGTGATGAGATGAGGAGGTCGTCAGCAACCGGTGCAAATGAGCCGCATAATGATGCTGCCATACAACCAGTACCTGAAAGACTGCCCATCATCGGATGTCCGTTTGAGACCGAGTATGATCTCCTGCCGTCAGTTACAATATCTGTTGGGCCTGTCATAAGCACAGTTGCGCCGGTAAGGTCGGAGCATGCCTCTGCGGCTTTCAGTGGCTCACCTGAGATCCCTCCTGAATCTACTCCACGCACAACTCCTCCTGTGCCGGCTATTACTGAAATTTCACCTGCATTGCCTTTTATCACCGAAATTCTGACCTCTTTTAATATTTTAAAAGTGCTCTCTGTCCGTATTTTTGTCGCGCCGGCCCCGACCGGATCGAGGATCACCGGTACTCCTGTCTCATTTGCCCTCTTTCCGGCTATAATCATTGCATCCACAAGTTCTGGGGAGAGCGTTCCTATGTTAAGAACAAGTGCTCCTGCAATCGCTGCCATCTCCTCTGCATCGTCGGGGTAGTGGGCCATCACCGGAGACGCGCCGGCGCAGATTGTTATATTGGCGCAGTCGTTTACAGTCACATAATTTGTTATATGGTGAATGAGGGGCTTTTCTGCCCTCACTTTATCCAAAAGACCAAAGATATCCTGAGAATCCATAAAATCAGATAGTAATATCTTCCCTGACTATAATGAATGGAATTGTTTTATCTGCGTTTATCCGGATTATCTCTTCCACTTCGCAGATCTTTTAAAATCCTGATTTATTCTCTTTTTCGTCTTTTGGTTGTAAATTTTTGATATTTTAAATGTTATCCTGAAATCAGTCATATCCTGGCTGCTCTTTAGGGCACTATATCTCCCTGAAACCTTGGTTTTTTCAAGAATTATTATCTTTAAGATATGACAATAATGAACTGTTATGAAGAGGCTCATTGACTACAATGAACTCTGGAAACTCTCGGTGAGCAGAAGGCCGTCATTCTTTGAGGATGAGACAGATCCGGGTTCTGCATGGGATAAGCGGGCGGACAACTATGTCGAGTCCTCTGAAGGCAATTACAGCAATACATTAAGGGAGCTGTCGCTCCTGAATCTTTCTCCGGATGACACCGTCCTTGATGTTGGCGCAGGTACAGGCAGGCTTACAGTCCCTGTTGCAGAGAGGGTGAGTTTTGTAACGGCAGTTGATCCTTCTGCGAGAATGCTCTATTACCTCAGACAGAACATGATTAAAGCCGGCCTTAAAAATGCCCGATGTGTCCAGAAGAGGTGGGAGGACGTATGCCTCAAAAAGGACTTTGATCTCCACGATGTTGTGATCTCAGCCTACTCTATGGGATATTATGATGCCGAGTGGGCGCTTGACAAACTGAGCAGAGCCAGCAGAAGGGATGTGCATATATTCTGGTTTGCAGGTGAGCAGATAAAGGAGAGGATAAGGGCCTATATTGCAGAGGAGAAGGGTGTAAGATATATCAGAAAGCCTCATTATCCTGATTATATCTGCCTGTTAAATGTTCTTCATGATATGGGCATATATGCGGATGTGAAGCTCATTGAGAACGAATGGGTCTATAAATATAACAGTATAGAGGAGGCTGTATCCTCTGCTGTTGTGAACAGGATAATATCCGGCGATGAGAAGATCTATGCAAAAAAATACTACAGCGATCTCCTTGAGGAATCGTCAGGCAGTTACTATCTGAAGGAGACGACAAAACAGGCGCTCATATCGTGGCGTAAGTGATCTCCCTTCATTTTTTTCAGCTCAAAAATAGGATAATTTTTAAATCGCTTCAAAATTCAGCGATCTGTCTGTAAGTGCTATTGATTCAGCGGCTGTGATGTCATCTCCTGCCATTGCACGGATGCAGTCCACATTCTCAACAACGACATCTGCCTCCTGGTGTATTGCCTGGAAGAGGTAGAGTTCTTTATCGTCAACTATTGACACTGAGTCCTCAAAGACACAGGATTCCCATAGATCAGATCTCGGCCTTCCAAGATCAGATGCGTACTCCTTCAGTCCGGCTGTGCTTTTTATGCCGGTAAATCCTTTGATAAGCCCTATTCTTGAATGGTTCTTTATCATTTCAAGAATTTTATCCCGGTCTCCGGTCTCCTTCAGGTCCATCTGGAGGATATGCATGTGCATAAATGTTGTCGGAACCACAAGGGCGGTTGTGACAATGTCTATCTCCGGAAGAACAGTCTGGAGATCAGGGCCGTGGTGCGACGGTATTGTCACAGGATTTAAGACAATGGCATCGACAGGCCCTCTCTTTGAATCTCCTGGATCTGCGCCCCTCCTGACCATTGTCGCACGGACTTTTTCAACACCGAAGGCATCGTCTGCAAGCTTAATTATTCTGCAAAGGCCTGTTGTATTGCAGGAGACAACCCTTGCGAATGTCCTGCCCTTCGCATCATCGAAGTTGCATGATGAACTGAATGAAAAGCCTGCGACATCGTGAGCCTCTCCGCCCTGCCAGATGGCCATTTTGCCATATTTTTCATATAACTCCCTGTTCTTTGCACCTATGCCTCCGGGTGTGGCATCAACAACAATATCTGCCGCCTGTATCATCTCCTCAACGCTTCCGGCGATAGCTATACCTGCGCTCTCAAAATCTGCCTTCTTTGAGATGTCGGCTATGTACAGTGGATAACCTCTTTTTCCGGCAATTACAGCCTCTGCACTTGGCCTTGTCTTCGATACTCCCACAATCTCCATATCCGGCTGAGCTGAAACAGCATCGGCAACCCTCTTGCCGATCGTTCCATAGCCGTTTACTGCAACCTTAATCATTACCATCTGTTAGGGTTATCTTAGGATAAAATATTTTCATACGGAATTTTTGAACATCCTGGTTTTTCAGTGTATGTTAATATATGATCTGTCAAAAAAACAGGTCTGGAGAGTACGCCGCAGTAAAATTTTGGAATCTGTGCCCTGCTGTAACCGGTCTTATCACATTTTTTTCTGTGAACTGTTGCCAATCGGACAGGATTATTAATTATTAAGCATATCTTTAATTATGGTTATTTGCAGGACTTTAGGGGTTAAATTCTCTGCTGTACTGGTAATTCTGGCAGTGCTGGCAGTGCTCCCGGCTTCAGGCGCATGCAGCCCGGATGAGTGGGTCAGGACTTTTTCCGGTACGGATACTGAGATTAACAGCGTCTGGCAGAATGCTGACGGAACTTATATCGCCGGCGGAAGTGATGAATATGGTCGCGTAATATTTGGCCTTGATGCTTCAGGTCAGACGGTCCAAACTTCCCACAATCTTGGCGGTGATGAGAACGGAAGCGTGCGGTTTGTGGAAGCTTCACCTCTGGGTGGATATATTCTATTCTGTGATGGCGAAGACCTGATTAAGGTAAATGAATCAGGCGGAGTTGAGTGGAGATATCATCAGCCTATTGGTGTAATCTCCTCAGTTGAGGTAACTCCGGAAGGCGGTGTCCTGCTTGCCGGGTCATGGCTGAACTCATTTTTGTATAAAGTTGGTTCTGACGGTAACGAAGAGTGGAATAAGACGATGGGTAGTGTTACAAACGGCATGATTGACCTTGAATCTGTTCAGAACGATCCATCCGGAGGTTTTGTTCTTTCCGGAACGATATCTGCATTTATGTCTTCGGATGATGACAAAGGCCTTATTATGAAGTACAGTGATGATGGTGAAATGATCTGGGCAAACCAGTATTTCGGCTTACTGTCAGGCAGTTTTTATTCGATAACACCGGGACAGGATTCAGGCTATGTTGCAGCCCTTCTGACGGTAAAAGATAATCCTGTATTCCTTAAAAACAGTGAATACGGCTACACTGAGATGGTATATATCCCAAGAATCGCATTCCTTGATGATAATGGTGCTGCCATAGGTGTAAGGAATGCCGCGTCAGAATTTTCATTTGTCTATTATGTAGCTGATTCGGCCACTGATGGATATTATATGTCAGGTCTGACTCCTTTCGGACTGTTTAAGGAGAACGGCTACCGGATTGTTAAGATGAACGATCTAGGTGAATTTGTATGGGAAAATACATTTTATGATGCAAAACTGACCTCAGTTCATCCGTCATCAGACGGCGGGCTGGTAATATCAGGTATAGCAGAGAAGGACTGCTCTTATGGAAAAGAGGGTGAGTCATTCATCTATAAGATGCCTGAACCGGTTATCCGGTAACTTTTTTCGTTATGATGCCGGATTTTTTCCGGATAAAAAATTCAGATTTTTATTTTTTGCTTTCGGGGCGATATAATTGCAGTCTTAGAATATTTATTTGTCAATAATTCATTCATTTTATTGGATACAATATTCCTGATTAATGCGGGAAACATCCTCAAAATGCTTTATTTTCCAATAAACGGGCATTAAGATTACAAAAAAAGTTAATTTAAAAGGAGTGTTGTGTTTGGTTAAAGGTTGGTTTATGGTGAAATTTGGTTGTTGCTGGTACGTGTGTTGCTGTTATTATGGGCATATGGACATCCTGGGAACCTGTACTGCTTATTTGAGAGGTACGTTTATATTTTCCATCAGTCTGGTAGCTTAAAATCTTTCCCGGGTATGTGGAGGATTTTCGAATGGAATTTAAGTTATGGAATTTTATGTGTTTGTCATGGATCCTGCCGAAGGCAGATCTTTGAAATGATTGAATTTAACCATTTTTTGCAGACAAAATTCCTCGGATGCCAAATTTGTCTATTTTATTAGATTTCCAGTGTTCAAAAAATGCCACTGGTATGCATTTACTATGTTTGTAGGGGATGTATATAAATGTATCTTTCAATGCCAGGCATTAAGTTTTGCATTGGGTGCGGCATTGAGTCATGCAACAACGAAATCCATAAGTAAAGTCGATGTAGTACATATCTTATCAGAATGGATTCCTATGCTGAAGAGCTTGAAAAGATAATGGCTGTTTTAAAAACAAGTCCACGTGGGATGTCTGTTTCAGATATAGCTGCTCATATATCACTCAACAGAAATACTGTCTCAAGATATCTTGACATGCTCAGAATTTCCGGACAGGTTGATATGAAAAATTATGGAAAGGCAAAGGTCTTTTTCATATCACAGCGCGCACCCATATCAGCAATAATAAATTTTTCTTCGGATATGGTTGTGGTTCTTGACAGCAGTCAGGTAATTGTGCAGGCAAATGATCATCTCTGCAACATGATTGGAATTGCAAAAGAAGATCTGATTGGAGAAGAGATCAGAAATTCTGCACTTGTCGGATTTGATCACCCTCTTATTAACAATAAAATACAGTCTGCTCTTGAAGGGCAGGAAACAACGGATGAGATAAGAATAGTCAGGGGTGGAGAAGAGCACTTTTACAGAATAAGGATAATCCCTACAGTTCTCTCTGATTCCTCTCCGGGAGTTACAGTAATTCTGTATCATATCCAAAATCGGAGAAATAGGTTAAAAATGAATTTTTATAAGTTGGATGAAATGTATCTGTGTTGACCTACCGGTACATTTGAAAGGTCCTCTTTTGCAGCAACTGAATTTTTACCCTCTATTTTAAGATCATCCAAGGTTGCTTTCTGGTTTTTGCATGCTATTATCTCAGCAAGTGATTTTTGTCTATGACCATTTATGATCAAACCGGCTATATGATCAAAGGGATTTATGTCCAACTTCTTAGCAGTTTTAACAATTGTTAAATTTCTGTCTACAACATTTGTTCCTTTCTCATTTCTTGTAAATAAGCTTATATCACGATGTCTGACCTGTGCTCGTGCTCCAAGCTCAGCATCATTATTATGAAGAGGGACGTGAGGGTGATCTAAGAATGTGAGTAAGAAGTCTTTATTCCGGTGTGTCTTCTCAATTCTTAGGTTCAACTCTTTATATTCAGTCTCGCTGTTAAATAACTCATCAAAGTCCTTTCTAATTTTTAATGCCCACTCTGGAGATGGATTGTCTTTATATGCTCTCATCTCTCTGTAAAATGCCCAAAACCGATCCATGAAATCTTCATGGACTTTTCTCATTACAGCAGTTTTAGGTTTTAATTTTTTATAGTGTCTGGCTTCATGAACCCAACATAACTGGTGTTCTTCAGTGATATTGTCGTATTGGGGTGCATCATCTGTAAGAAGAATTTTTGGAACTGGGTAATCTTTCTGTGATCTGTAATAAGCAATCAATCCAGCCTCAGTAACTCGCTTTTTAAGCGTTTTAAACCCTTCTTGACCAAATAACTCAACCAAACTATTTTCTAATTCAAATTCACTAAAGCAAGAGTTGTAAATATTTTCTCTAAGTTTTTTGATCCATTTTTTTGCGGTTCTAAGATTGGATAAATGTTCAAAGGCAAACTCATTGAATAGGTACTTGGGTTCTAAAACTTCCATAATGTGCTTAACTATGCTAATTCTATCCTTTTTTGGAGAAGTTCTAAATGCTGTGAAATTATGGTTTGAAAAGATATGTGTATTATATTGAGTGCCATTTACATTAGCTCCAGTTGTATCTGTCTGGAGGTAATCGGAGGACTTTATTCCTTCTTTTAGTATATCTTCCGATTCTTTATCTAAAACCTCATTCTTTTCAGTTAATTTCCTTGAGATTGTAGATTGGGCTATAAAGATACCATGGTTATTTAAAAAGGCTCTAATTCCATTTTCACTCATTCCACAAATTGCTTTGCATTCAATAATAAGTGCCTTTATTCCAGGACCAAATTCTCCACCATATCCTTGAGGTCGATCAGTTAAGAGATATCTTCCTTCTGAAGGGGAATAATATTTTTCAAGTAAAAACTTTGTATTTCTCGGACGAATTTCAATGTCCTGTATGATTAATTCAGAAAAGCCTTTAAAAACTGCATCTTTCGGAAGTTTATTTTTGTCAGAGTACCAGATCTTTTCTTCATGGATTTCGATTTTATGATTACGTTTTCCTCTGCCTTTATTTGGATTATTTTGATCTGATTTCTCTTTTTTTGAGCGTTCCTCCTCAGTAGAATGATTTTTATTGCCAGAACCCCCTTTTCTTTTTCCTTTTTTTGCGGCTTCCGGCCTACCCTGTTCACCAATTAGATGATTGTAATCATCTCTGAGTTGAAGATGCTCTTCATATAATTTATCGTATTTTGCAGATAGTTCCTCAAAGGCTGAGATGAGCAAATATATTATGTCTTTATCCGGAGAATTATCTATCCGATCAGGAGTTATTACGGATTCTAATTCTTTGAAGATACCATTTGACATAATGTATTCTATATTTTGAATTTATAAGTACAAATTATTATCCATTATCACATTACCTCACATTATGGATATGATACGTAATTCTTGAGGACATCACTGGTAAGAGGATGGCGGAAGAAGCTTTAAAGGAAAGTGAAAGGAATTACAGGTCCCTTGTAGAGGAGATAAATGATGCCATACTTGATCTTGATGAAGACTATAACGTCACATATGCAAGTCCGAGAACCTCCCATATCCTGGGACATGACTCATGTAAAATTCTTGGAAAATCCCTTCTTGACTTTATAGAGGATGCCGGTGAGAGGAAGGTTATTGCGGAGTTTTTCTCCGGAATCTGCACCAATGGCGGAAGTTCGGAATTATTTGAATGCTCAGTGCTGAATAATGCCGGAAAGCCAGTCTGCCTTGAATCAAGCATCTGTCCAAAGTATGATGAAATTGGTGATCTTACAGGATTTAGGATAGTATGCAGGGATATAACTGAGAGAAAGAAGGCATACCGCGATCTCTTCAGATGGAAATCATTCCTGAATTCAATATTTGAGAATATACCATCAATGGTTATGGTTAAGGAGACAAAAAAGGGCAGATATATCTTCTTTAACCGTGCTTCCGAGGAATTTTTTGGCATTGACCGGAAAAAAGCCAACGGAAAGATGGGCTGTGAACTGTTTCATGATACAATTACAGAATCTCTAATATCCGGAGACAGTGAGGTTGTGAGAACCGGAGATTCAATTGAGATGCCTGATTTAAAGATAAATATGCCTGGAAAAGGTGAGCGCGTACTGAGGGTCAGGAAATCTCCTGTGAAAGGGCCGGAGAGCACTCTGGAATACATAATGACAATTGCTGATGATATCACCTCTCTAAGAAAAACCGAGGGCGAGGCCATCAGGCAGAGGGATATGGCTCAGGGCTGTCTTGATGTTGCAGGGGTTATGATAGCTGTAATCAGAGGAGACGGAACAGTAGAATGCCTCAATAAAAAAGGCTGTGAAATGACAGGTTACAAAGAGGGTGAGATCTCCGGAAAAGACTGGTTTTCACTCTTTGTCCCTGAAAATCTCAGAAAGGCATCGAAGAAGACCTTTGAAGATATTATATCCGGAAAAACTGTACCGTCACCGGATAAAATTGGCACTCTTATGAGAAGGGACGGAACAGAGATGGAAGTTATATGGCAAAATACCCTTCTGAAGGACGACGACGGGAATGTTACTGCTATGGTCTCATCCGCCTCTGAGACTGCGCTTAAAGGGTAAGGCGGGACTGAACTGCCATCTACCCGGCCCGGAGCGAGGGACATACCCTCCAATAGGGCTGCAACGGATAATTCCGGCATTGAACTGTCCTGAACTGTCCTGTTTATGCAGGTATCTTTCCTCTCTGAAACCGATAAATACAGGTTTAAATCACTGTTATTTTTCCCGATCAGTTTTCAGTCAATATTTTCTAATATCAGATACATAACCCGGTATAAATACCTGTGAAAGGTTCATGTTCTCCTTTTCATGAAGCGACGCAGAAATTTTTTGGTTGTGAAACTATGAATAAATACAGAATATTTGTAATCTTATCATCTGCTCTCTTTCTTCTCCCTGTACTTATCACAGGTGTTGTATCGGGCTCAGATCCTGCTGATGATCTTCTCAGTTATGCAAAAGGTGACACTGTAACAGTATCGGGTTTTGCAGCCGGAAGTCCGTCCCAGGGTGTTGCGGTATGGTTATTTGGCAATAATTTGTGGGACAGAAATATGATCTCAGTGGGATCTTCGGGTGACTATAGTTATGAACTTTCACCGTCTGAAACATCCAGTCTTGCCGCGGGGCAGTATTATGTGATTGTGCAGCATCCCGGATACAACGGGAAGTTTGACGTTTACACATCAACAGATGCACAGGGGCAGACTATTGTAACCTCAGATGCTGGTTCTTCTTTTATCATCGGAGGTTCGGGCAGCCTTCAGGGTCGGCAGGCCGCAGCGGCGCTTATGGGTATGCTTGACTCAAATGATATCGATGATATGTACTCCTATACCTCGTTTATCCTCAAAGATCCTCTCATTGAGGACAATTCAGATGATAAGGTCTATGAAAAAGGAGTAATATCACTGAGCGGCAGTACAAATTTTGCCGCTGGTGAAAAACTGTTTTACTCGCTCCAGCCGCTAGAATTCGGCCCGACCTCAAAGGATTCAGACATGCCTGAGGGTGGCACATCAGGAAATATTTATGTCACAGGCTCCCACCCCTTAAATCTGTGGAATGTTGAAATAGACGCATCGGATTACCCCGCAGGTGAGTATATGTTTGAGATTGGAAGGCCGGACGGCTCATATAAGACAACCATGACGATAACAATAACAGAGGTCATGGAGAAGTCTCCGGCTGGAAATGAAAAGACTGCCACATCTGTGCAGACCCCGGTACAGACATCTGTGGCAGCAGAAACAGAAGCTATAACTCCGATGGGACAGAAAACCCCTCAGTCTCCGTTTTCGGTTGTAGTGCCGGTTCTTGCGGCAGCTCTGTCACTACTATGGATGGGATGTGGCAGAAGAGTACTGTAACGCAGTCAGACCGGAACTTTTTCCGGTTGATTAACCGTTTTTTCCAGTCCGGAGATAACATTTACCTGAATATTACCATCTCTGACCGGTTTTCAGGTTATATCTTTTTTTAGTATTAAGCTGGAATATTCTCTTTATGGTAACCCGCCTGACGAGGTATAAGCAGATAGCCGATGTCATGATGAATTACGGGTTTGGAATTGTCCTTGATGAAATTGACCCGGAAGCAACGCGGAGGAGGGTTTTTTTCAAGAGGGCAAGACCGGACGAGAGATCCGTTTATGAGAGAATCAGACTCGGGCTTGAAGAACTTGGCCCGACATTTGTAAAATTCGGGCAGATGCTTGCATCACAGACTGACAGGCTTCCCCCGGAGATGATCAGGGAGCTTAGAAAACTCCATGAGCACGTAAAACCTGTCACCTTTGAAGAACTCCGCCCGATAATAGAGAGTTATACAGGGCCGGTTGATGAGGCCTTTGCCTATTTTGAGAAAAAGCCGATAGCTGCGGCTTCAATCGGGCAGGTGCACAGGGCCATTCTTCATGACGGGACAATAGTTGCAATTAAGATACAGAGGCCTGACATAGAGGACAAGATTGCCACAGATACAGTAATCATTGAGAATATGGCATCCCGCCTTGAGAAGGTCAATCCTACAGCAAGGGCATACAACCTTTCCGGTCTTGTCGGCGACTTTACGAAGATGATGAGAAAGGAGCTTGATTATGTCTCTGAAGGGAAGAATGCAGATATATTCCGGCGTAATTTTAAGGATAAGAAGGGTATCAAATTCCCAAAGATATACTGGGAGTATTCCGGCACAAAGATGCTCACAATGGAGTATATTGAGGGTATCAGGGTGGACAACGCCGAAGGTATAAGAATATATGGGTATGAACCAAAGGAGATCGCTTCAAGGGGTTTTTCAGCGTACCTCAAGATGATATTTGAGGACGGTTTCTTTCATCTCGATCCCCATCCGGGCAATCTCCGGGTGACACCGTACGGTGATCTCTCCTTCCTTGATCTCGGTGCTGTTGCGATTGTCAGGCCTGAGAGGCGTGATCTTTTCATTCGCCTCCTTCTGGCAATTGTTGACAACGATGTCGATATGCTAATTGAGACCTTCCAGAAACTTGGGGTTACCATCAAAGAAGAGTATATGGAGGATGTCAAGGATGAGATCTACTATACCCTCTTTGACAGTGAATGTGTGGAGCTTTCCAGTGTGAATCCGGGTGACACAATAGAGAATATTCCAAGAGTCCTGAACAGGTACGATATTAAGATCCCGGACACCCTGATGTCGCTTCTGAAAGTGATTGTTATGGTGCTTGATATTGGTGTGAAACTATCTCCTGACTTTAACTTCTATGAGGAGTCAAGACCTTACTTAAGAGAGATTATTGAGCACAGATATCTCTCTAAAAAGAGGCTGAAGAGATCCACTTCATCTATGCTTGACGGAATAGACGGGGTTCTTAAACTTCCAAAGATTATCAGCCGGACGCTGAACAACATCTCAACCGGCAATATCCATGTTGACATTGTGGCCAATGATGTAAAGGATCTCTCACGCACCATTGAACAGGCCTCAGATAAGATGGTTCTCGGTCTTGTGGCCTCTGCGCTTGTAATTGGTGCATCCCTTGTTATATTTTCGGCAGATATAGAATATTCGTCATGGCTTGTCTATTTCACGATAATTGTTTATGTAATAGCCTTTGGGCTTGGTATTGCAATGGTTATTAAATTCCTGTTTTATGATAAAAAGCGGTGATATTTCCCTGAAATATCCACAATACTTTTTGTACCGATAGATCTTTTATTTCTCTTTCTCCAGTCCTTATCCGGGGCTGTATTGAAATCTTCTACGGCAGAGAATCTTTCCGGATATGACAAGTTGATATTTATCATAATAGCACAGATTTTTATGTAATAATATGTGCGGAATTGCCGGTATTTATGCGCAGGACGGGGCTGTAAGAAGGGACATGCTCAGCAGCATATCCTCTGCTCTTGCTCACCGCGGGCCTGACGGTGAGGGGTTTTATTATGATGACAATATCGGACTTGCGCACCGCAGGCTCTCTATCATTGATATCACTGACAATGCCGCACAGCCGATGGCAGATGAGAGTTCTGAGATTATTCTAGTCTTTAACGGTGAAATTTACAACTATATTGAGCTGAAATCCGAACTGAAAGAAATTGGCCATACATTCCGTTCTGAAAGTGACACTGAGGTTATCATCCATGCCTATAAGGAATGGGGATTTGAATGTCTGAAGAGATTTAACGGGATGTGGGCCTTTGCGCTGTATGATAAAGTGGAAAAACTCTTATTCTGTGCAAGGGACAGATTCGGAATAAAGCCATTTTATTATTCATTATCCGGAAATTCCTTTTATTTCGCATCCGAAATTAAAGCTCTTCTGAAAAATCCTGAGATAGGAACAACTCCTGATGATGAAAAACTCCTCCTCTATCTCTCGTGTGGTATAACTGACAATGACGAAAGGACACTCTTTGAAGGGATATGCAGTTTAAAGCCTGCACATTATATGACTGTAAGAGGTGGTAAACCTGAAAATCCGGTCTGTTACTGGGATTTATCAGTATCAAAGGAACTCTTCTCCGCCGGAAATATCACTGATGATAAATCGGCATACGGTTTATACGAACTTCTCCGCGACTCGGTAAGACTGCGGCTCAGAAGTGATGTCCCCGTGGGTACCTGTCTCTCAGGCGGTCTGGACTCATCCACAATAACTGCAATAATAAACGTTCTGATAAGGGAGGAAAATCCCCTGAGTGTCGGAGACCGCCAGAAGACATTTACCTCATGCTATGAGGATGAGAGGTATGATGAAAGAGTTTTTGTTGATGAGATAATTGAGAAGACAGGGGCATCCGGATACAGAATATTTCCGGATGTACATAATCTCAGAGATGATATTTATAGCCTGATAACCACGCAGGAGGAGCCTTTTGACTCACTCTCGATATATTCACAGTACTGTGTTATGAAGCTTGCCGGTGAGAGTGTGAAGGTTGTCCTTGACGGACAGGGCGCAGATGAACAGCTTGCCGGGTACCTTGGCTATCAGGCATCACATATCAGATCTCTGTCTCTCTCTCCTGCTGCACTGTTAAGGGAGATTGCAGGCATTATGAAGCACCACAGGAGATTTTTCATTGATGCGGCGGCTAAGCTTAAGTCCGGAAAAAAGAGGAGATCATATCTTTTTGGGGTAGTGCCTTTCACTGACCGTTATGCAGGCACACTTGATGAGGTACTGTATAATGAAATGTCCGGAAATAACCTTCAGGCACTTCTGCGTTATGAGGACCGAAATTCGATGGCTTTTTCTATTGAGTCAAGGGTGCCTTTCCTTGATTACCGGCTTGTCGAATATATTGCATCACTCCCGCTTGACCAGAAGATCAGAGGCGGAGTTACAAAATACTGCCTGAGAAAGGCGGCAAAAGGTCTGATTCCGGAGAGTGTGAGGTGCAGGATGGACAAGATGGGTTTTGTTGCACCTGATGAGGTCTGGTTTGGTGAGGATATATCTGACATTGTCGGTAATGTCTTTAATTCGGATGAATTTGCCTCAAGAAAGTACTGGGATGCAAATGAAATCCTGAAAGATTATAATCTCTTCCTATCCGGAAAAACGGGCTATTCTAAGGATTTCTGGAGGGTTTTCTGCTCGGAATTGTGGCTGAGGATATTTTTTGACGGGCGCAGTGAACTGCTGTGATCTCCGGAAAAATATATTTTTTTGAGATGATTCATCTTATCCGGTTCGCATCTTTTGGATGGTAAAAAAATACTTCATAGAAGGTCAGTTAATGAATTTATCTTCTCCCGTCTCTCAAATGGTATGGATAATGATGTAATTTTGAGGTCAAAATCTGCCTTTCCCTTTATGATAATCTCAATTCTGTCGGTCAGTGCGGTGATAAGGGCGCTTACTGCGGAGATGTTCTCTATCTCAACAGGAACTGAAACTGCTGTGGTGCCACTCTTCTCAATTTTTATGCCGTCTTTCCTGCCTCTGCCCAGATAAACTGATTCCCCTGTGCTTTTTTCAAAAAATATCTCAAATATTACTGATTTTACACTGCCTCCCACCGGAAACGGGTTGATTATATCAAGCTCAGCAGAGAGTGAAAATTTTCTGGTGGTAATCCCTGAGAGGTGAATATCTTTTATCTGAATGTCAGGTTTTATCTCATTGTTCATTACTGAATGATTGTTTCGTGATGCAAAAAAGTTTTTCAGGGTTTTGTCATAACATAATTTGAATATCATCAGGGCTAAAATCTCATAGTCAGGAGATCATTGTTATTTTTGTGCAGATCTTCATATTATTCAGATATTATATTCGGAGTTTTTGATGGCTGTACCGGATTACCACAGAAAAATAACTATTGCGGCACTGACTGTAATTCCTGTTTTAGTCATGGTTATGGCTTTTATCTTCATATTTTTACCATTCTACGCTGTGAATGGATGTCCGGATGTGAATCTCTCTCCTGTACAAAAAGAAGATAATTCTTCCTGGAATATTGCTGTTGTACAGGGTGGGCATCACCAGACATATCCGGTATATCTGAAAAATTTTGCTGCCGGCATTGCAGAATACGGGTGGATTGAAGGATATTTTACTGAAGATACAGTTAATTTAAACAGCACTCCTGCGGTTCTTGATTATATCACGGAAAACTGCCGGAGTGATTATTTAAACTTCAGAAAAGAGCATTACTTCTCTTCCGAATGGAATAACACACTGAGGGCCGGAAACTTAAAAGATCTGAAAAGTCTTTCAGATGATGGAGAGATTGATCTTGTAATAGCGCTTGGCACATGGGCGGGGACTGACTGCAAAAGTCTGAGTGCAGATATTCCGGTGATTGTCATGGGTTCGGTAAATCCCGCTGCTACAGGGATTGTTCCGGATTCGGGGGTTTATTTGCCGGGTAATATTTATACTGTCTATGACTCTGATTTCTACTACGATCAGTTCAGACTGTATTACTACATCTTCCGGTTTGAAACAATAGGCATTGCATATGATAACTCAACCCCTGAGAGCAGATCATACAGCCATATTGAAGATCTAAGGAGATTTTCTGATGATTACGGAGTTGAGATTATAGAGTATTATACTGTGGATGATCACCCTGACATTGAAATGAGCCGCAGGAGTGTTTATGATGCCTATAAATACCTCGCACCTGTAACTGATGCTCTCATCATCACAACCCAGAACGGAGTAAGTCCTTTAAATGCAGAAGAGTTTTTAAAACCGTTAACAGAGAACAGAGTTCCCTCTTTTGCCGTTGATGACCCTGAACTGGTCAGATATGGCGTTCTGATGAGTTTTGCTGAGCCGGATTATGAATATCTCGGAAGACGTTATTCAGATGCATTTTCCAGGATATTAAATGGCTGTGAGATCTCTAATCTCAGTGCTGAATACAGAAGGGATAGTTCAATAATTATTAACCTGAAAACCGCTGAAGAGATCGGATTTGAAGTTCCTCCGGGGCTGATTGAAGCTTCTGATGTCATTTACACCGATTAAATTCCTGAAATTCATCATCTTCTCTGCAATCAAATCTCAATGATTTATATATTCTAAAATTTAAGGATTTGTATTGTTGCATATTGATGCTGTGATTGGGGATTGTGCGGTTTGGATAAATTACAATAAATCTGTTTTCAGGTTTCAGTAAGAAAATTGCATTGTAACAGTTCATGTTGGATATAAAAAGGAGTTGGTCTTTCTGGTTATCAGTAATACAGAGGAGGAGAGCATACCGGCGTACAGGGTTCTCATAGTTGAGGATGAGATTATCGTTGCATTGAGCCTTGAGAGGTCGCTTGGCTCTTTTGGATATGATGTAGTCGGCCTTGCAACCAAAGGTTCTGATGCAATCAGGATTGCAGAGGAGTTGCATCCGGATATCGCCCTTATTGATATTAATCTTGAAGATGAGATTGATGGTATTGATGTCGCTGAGAGGCTAAGGGAAATTGGTGATATTCCTTTTGTTTATCTCACTTCATACAGTGGAGATGAGATCTTAAAGAGGGCCATCGGAACAAAGCCTTACGGTTATCTCACAAAACCTGCAAGGCCAAGAGAGATATATACAACAATTGAGACTGTTCTTAATAAGCATAAGGCTGTAAAGGCAGAGAGGGAAAGGCTGGACAGTGAAGAGAAATACAGAAAGATATTCAATCATATCAGCATCCCACTGCTTATATTTGCTATTGAAGGCGGCGACTGCAAGAGAATAATTGAGGTCAACGAATCATTCTGCCGTATGGCAGGCAGAACTCCGGACGATCTCGTGGGAATGGAAGTTGAGGACTTTCTGAGTTTTGATGAAAATGATCTCAGATTGTCTCTTTTATCTGGTGAAAATGGCCGGCAGACCCTCTGTGAGATTTCAGTTCCGTTTAATGCCGGCATCGGAGATATGGACTATAATATCTCATTTAAAAGACTTGATAATAGTAATTCATTATACTGTCTTTTCTTTGAAGAGGAGCGGAACTGTTGATTTATTCGGGGCTTTTTTTGATTTTGGTGCGCCGGAACTGTATGAGAGAGGTTCCGGCATTAATATTGTTGTAAAATGAAGCTTAAATTGAACCTTAATTTATCCTGAAATGTTATTGTGCCGCGGCCCGGCTGAGATGGGTTTTTTCCTTACGGAATGATGAACCGGCTATGTATTCTGTAATTGTCTGTAACTCCGGATTATCAATAACCATTATATATAGTCCGTCTCCTACAATTGAAAACAGCGGAGTGGGGTTTTCTCATCTATTGCAGTATATTTGTGAGAAATAATTTTTGAGGATGAGTGAAGTGCCGTTTCAGAAAGAGATTATAATTCCGGAAAATAATGGGGGTATGCTCTCTAAAACCTCTAATAAGGTATTTTTATATTTTATTCTCCTGGGAGTTTTATTCTGGACTGCGGACAGTTTTTTTCAGTATTACTTCTTTTCGTCAAATCTTCATTTCATGATAAATGAAGTTCCGGAATCTGTAGTGGATTCAATGCTCTTCACTGCATCGGCATACAGTATATTTGTGAGGCTTATTTTTCTTATCTTCTGTATAATCGGCGGATTTCTGATTTCCCTCCATATTAAAAGAAGAGAAGCTGCTGAAGATGATCTGAGGCATAGTGAGGAGAAGTTCAGAAGCCTTGCAGAGAGCAGCCAGGATCTTATTCTGCTTACATCAGGCGGGCGTGATGTTGAATATATCAACCCTGCGGTGAAAAAAATTCTCGGATATTCTCCGGAAGATGTTATAGGGAGAGATTTTTTATCTTTTGTCTCGCCTGAATCCGGCAATAAAATAATAGATGTTGTGAATAATATTCACAGAGTGAAGGGCAGGACCTTCCTTCTGCGGATTAACAGATCTGATGATACAGAGGCATTGATTGAATTCAGTCTGTCGTCTATTGATGATGGTGGAGGGAATTCAGATGCAGTCCAGTATGTGGGCAGGGACCTCTCAGAGTGGATCGAAGCAAAAAAGCAGTATGAAGAAGCCCTTATACAGATAGAAAATAATCTGAATCAGTTTGCAATACTTAATGATGAGATAAGAAATCCTCTGGCAATTATTGTAGGTACTGCGGATTTTTTGGGTCATGAAGAGTCGGAGATTATTCTCGGACAGGCTGGCATTATTGACGGTCTTGTAGCAGACCTTGACAGAAAATGGCTTGAATCATCCAAGATAAGGGAATTTCTGATAAAACATTATAATTTCAGTTTTGAGAGGATAAATCTGAAAGATGAATAGTCTTATTGTAGTGCATAGTCGACCATTATGTCTGATGCAGATACAGATTATTTGGGGAAAAATAAGCTTTTATTCCAATAATGGGTAGTTATATGTATTATTTTAACGGCTTTTCCGGATAATTCAGGGTTGACTATATGGTAGATGATAATTCCGGATATTTATCCGGTTCATCTCCGGATTTCTGAAACCTGTTTTTTATTGTTTCCCTGAGTCAGGCGGACGGCAGTCCATGATTATACACTGTGTGTATAATGCTCAGTTTTATCATATGTCTTCAGGCGTCCGTTTTCATCCGGATATGATACTGCGCCGTGCCCTCCGCATATGATGCATCTCTCTTCTGTTCTTTTATAGTAATCATCAGCTATCTCAGAGATTGCTTTTCTCTCAATTTTCGCGAGATCACTATCAACATTGACTGAGGTTATCAGGAAGTCGGCAATTGAATTGTATCTCTTTCTCTCTTCTGACAGACTTGAGAAGTTCATGAGGGTATCGGCGGTGAAGATGATTCCTTTTTCATCTGAATATATTATCAGCTGGCCGTACTGATGTCCTCCCCTGCCCGCAAGCACTTCAAATCTGATTCCTCCTATTTCAATGACTGAGATGATATCAAAGACAGATCTCTTCTTCTCTGAACCTTCCGGATAGAGTACAATATTCTTACTCTCCGGAGGGTTCCATCTTGAGAAGAGGGCAATCATTGTGGTGTAGATTCGTTCAAGCACCCGGTTCTCACTCTTTGATCCCCATGCCCTGTTGCCGCATTCAATTATTTTCAGAGTTGCCGGATGCATATATGCCGGTACGTTATATGCTCCACCTGCGCCACAGTGATCTGCATCTGCATGAGTTGTGATTATGTACTTCAGTTTATTTTGTATGTCAAGGCCGTAAAATGCAAACATCTTCCTGGCATCTTCGGCATATATTCCATATCCTGTATCTATCATGACGATCTCATCTGTAGTGTCGAAGAGGAATATACTGCCACCTGCCGGAAGCTGGAAACAGAAGAGGGTTACATCCCTGTCTATCTCAATCTCCTGAACGTCTGCATAAAAACCTGATCCGGAGGTTGAGTTTAAGTATTCCCCACATCTGAGGTAATTTTCAAAGACTTTGTCTGGATCTTCACCATGTTTTTTTAACTCCTGAACATTGTGATTGATATCTTTTATGAATTCCATAAGGAGTTCATCTGAATCATCTGCAAGATACTGTCTTATTTCATGGGCAAATCTGACATAAAAGACTGTTCTGTCAAGCTCATCCCCTGTTTCACTGTACTCAAGAATTTCAATCGGGTATAGGGCCTTAAGTTTATTCAGAAGAATTTCTGTCCTTTCTGTGTCCTCAAGGTTCATGCTGACGGTTACCCTGTCAGGAATGCTTCCGGAGTCATCAAAGTCAATAGATCCAATCATTGCTCTTTCACTGCCGGTCTGCTCCAGGAATTCGAGCAGCGCTCCGCTTCTGTGCGGCAGTTTGACATCAAAGCATAAATAGGGCAGGCTTTTTATTGATGTCCGCAGGTAAGCTATATCAGATAGGTTCTTCCTTATCTGTTCATATTCATCTTCAGAGCATGTAACTTCAAAGAAGGCGGTATTTGGATCAATATGCTGGTCATAATGGATTCTGTTTATGTTTCCGTTGAGTTCGGTGATGATCTCTGCGGCAATTCTCAGTGATTTTGGTCCCTCCCTGATCTGGGATACAAATGAGTAGCGGTTCAAAATTTCACCTTTATATTTATTCTTCATTTCTCTGTGCCGGAGTCAGGAGATACATGGCCCAGCCTATATATTCCCGTGCATATGCCAGATATTCCTCCTGTATTCTGCTGAAATAGGATTTTACCTCATCGACATCGGGATGTCCGGGATTATCTGACAGCCATCTCAGGCAGTTGCCCCATATGGCGGATTCATAGTCATCCCATTCACTCTCAGATGAATGTATAACTGCCTGTATTTCATATCCGTTCTCTCTGCATATCTGAAGAATTTCATACTCAGTAAGTATTTCAGGCCATTCCCTTGAGAATTCCGGAGAGGGGGAGCTGCACTTCCAGTATCTTTCTCCGATTATTACTTTGCCGTCTTCTTTTATGATACTGTTAAGTCCGGAGACTGTCTCTTCAATACCGCCCCAGATCTGTGAACTGCCAAGGGCTATGGCAAGATCGTACTCTTCGTCCGGCTCAGGTTTGTACTCTGATGCATCTGCAAGGTAAATATTTATGAGATCTTCAAGTCCTGCATCTTTTATTGCTAAAAGAGCATTTGAATATCCTTCCTCACGGATCTCTATACCTGAGCACCTGGCACTGAATGCAGCTGATATTGATGCAATTACTGTACCGTTTCCGCATCCTGCATCAAGTACAAAGGAATCTTCTGATATACCTGCAAGTGTACACAATTTCAGTATTTTTTCGGGATTCACAGGGTTCATTACTGCGAGCGGACCCTGCGATATATTTACAATTTCTTCAAAATTCATATTTTTTGTAACCTGCTGAAGTTTATTCCGGGGATAAATTATCTGAATAGATTTAGTTTTAAAATGAAATAAAATTGTGGCAGATTCAGATATTTTTACATATTCTGTGCTATTATAAATATTTCCTGCGCAATGGATTAATTGTCATAATGCCGGATTTTCAGTATGCAGATTGTAATTTTTTTTAAAAAATGACTTTATCCGTTTTTTTTCTTATTTTGGGCCTATTCTGGATTCAATATAAAATTTAAATCCTGATTTTTGCTTGAATTTGTATTTGTTGGGTTTAATTCATTTTTTACGCGATTTGGGTTTAATATGGCTGAATTTTAAAAGAGGAACTTAAAAATAGAAATAATGCCAAAAACACTCTGTTATGAAAAAGAGATTGGGTCGGTATCTTGGGGTAATAGTTTTTCTTCTTATACTTATATTCCCCGTTGACCCTGCTGTCTTTCCGGTACTGGCAAAATATGTTGCCGCCGCCACGACACTGATGGTGATATGGTGGGTGACTGAGGCCATACCAATTCAGGCGACTGCCCTGGTCCCGATAGTGCTTTTTCCTCTTCTTGGAGTTTTAACCCCGGCAGAGGCCTGTGCACCCTATGCAGACAAGATAATATTTCTCTTTATGGGCGGTTTTATCATTGCAATGTCGATGCAGAGGTGGGGTCTTCACGAGCGGATTGCACTTCATATAATAAGTAAGGTGGGCAGCTCACCAAAGATGCTTGTTCTTGGTTTTATGCTTGCAACCGGTTTTTTGTCAATGTGGATCTCAAATACTGCCACTGCGATGATGATGGTGCCGATTGCAGTTGCAATTATCGCGACTATACTTCCTAAGTCAGATTTGAGCCTTGAGGAGATGAGTGAGACACAGAGGGATTTTTCAGAATGCCTTGTGATCTCAATTGCATATGCGGCAACGATCGGCGGGCTTGCAACTATTATCGGAACCCCGCCAAACGGGATATTTGTTGCGCAGCTCGATGCAATATTCCCTGATGCACCTTCGATTGATTTCTTCACCTGGATGAAGTTTGCATTCCCGATGGCATGTGTGCTGATGCCCCTGGCATGGCTGTGGCTGGTATATGGGCCGTACAGGAAAATGCCTGATAAAATTTCGTCCGGGAAAGACCTTATTCAGGATAAGTTAAAGGGCCTTGGTAATATGAGTGCGGGTGAGAGATGGACGCTTATTATTTTTGTCTCTACAGCCATTGCCTGGATTATGAGAACTGAGAAGCATATTGGGGATATTGTAATTCCGGGTATTAGCACATATCTTCCATTTGTGGGTGATTCCACAATTGCTATAGCCGGTGCACTAATGCTCTTCCTTCTGCCGGTTAACCTTGAAGAGGGTATATTTACGATGAACTGGGAGTGGGCAAAGAAGATCCCATGGGGCATTCTTATTCTCTTTGGAGGGGGTATATGCCTCTCAAAGGCCTTTATTAAGAGCGGACTTGCCGGAGTTATTATGGAGCATATGACATTCCTTCACGGACTGCATATAATTATTGCAATTCTGGTTGTTGGTTTAATCGTCTCGCTGCTGACTGAAGTCACATCCAACACTGCAATGGCATCAGTTATGATGCCGATAATGGCAGTTACTGCGGTCAGTATGGGTGTTCATCCGTACTATCTTATGCTTTCCGCTGCATTTGCATGTTCAATGGCATTTATGCTGCCCGTTGCAACCCCTCCGAATGCTGTGGCATACGGTTCAGGTTATGTGACAATGCGTGATATGATGAGAACCGGATGGATACTGAATCTGATCGGTATTTTTGTTATGACTATCTTCATGCTCACTGTGATCACATGGGTGCTGGGCCTTACTCCGGAGATTCCTGTCTGGGGGCTTGAACCTGTGACCGGTGTCTGAGTGAGCACCAGATACTCACCATATTATTTTATAATTATAATTGCGGTTACAATTATAATCTCTCTGGTTTACTTAATCACATTATTCTTATTATCTGTGGATTCTATAGTTGTTAGGTATATGAGAAGAGAGAAGTTTATATCAGGCGGACTTGAGGGGGCAGGTGTTGAGGGAAAGAACAGGAGAAAGTTAACCTCAAAAGAAAGTCATGATAATGAAGATAAAGACCTGGTGGATGCAGGTTTTGGGCGTACCGGCAAACCTCCGGTAAAAAAGAGCTCAGGTTCGAAGATCAAATCTGAGGATCCGTTTTATACAGGTTTTGGAGAGTCGGGGCCTGGTAGAAAAGGGCATTGTGCTGATAGATCAGTAAAAGAGAGAGATGGTGATATATTTTCAGACGCTTTTGGCTCAAAGGAGATGTCGGGAGGGAGATCTTCTGGGAGTAGCAGAAAATCCGGGGGCTTTGAGGAGGATAATAGCAGTGGTAGTGGTGATTTTTCCGGTAACGTGAATATTGATTCACCTGCCAAATCCAAAAAGAATAAAAAAAGTCCTGAGAATGATCCCTTTTATACCGGTTTTGGATATACAAACCAGAGGGAGGATGATAATATCAGGCAGAGTGAAAATGAACCTCAGAGGAGAGAAGATTTAATGGAAAGTCCTGGCAGAACTTCCAATGAGGTAAAGGATGAGATCAATTTTGTTCATAATAACAATGATATTTTTGAGAATATAATCCCGGAAGAGGAAACTGATAAAGATGCGATCATGGAGTCTTTTGCAGAAGATATCAGGCCGGAAAAGAGGTTTATGACTTCTTCAGTCTTTGACAGAGATGTTACTGAAAAACCCGAAGAGGCAAAGCCGGTAAAAAGTTTTTCAGTATCTGACCGGGATGATGATGAAATACCCAAACCGGATAAAACGGTTAAGAGATCATCAATATTTGAGAGAGATGATGATGATCTCTTCAGTGTTTAAGCATTTTTCAGAATATTTAACCTGAATATTTTATTTTTCCGGAATATTACATCCCTGATCAGTCTGGGAGCATTGTACAGGGGTAATATGTCTGGGTTGTGCAGCGGATAGGGGTATATCAGCCTTTTTTCTTCGTTATTCTGATGTCTTCTCTCTTATCCACAACTATCTCCCTTTCCCCGTTATAAAGATCGACAGTTCCTGTTATCTCAGCAATATCATTCTTCTGAACTGAGAGATTGTATTCCTCTCCTCCCGGAATGAATACTTTTACACCGGACACATCGAGGATTATATGCCCGCCGGATTTTGTCCTGTCTATTGTGTTAATTTCACCCTTTAGAATTACCAAATTGCCTGTTTCTGATTCATTTGAATAAATTTCTGCAAATTCTGACTTGTCATAACCTGAGATGGCAAACTGTGCCAAAAAAAGGACAATGATCACTGCGGCAAGAATTATAAGGGCTGTCTTCTCTTCTCTCTCAAATAACATGGTTATATTCTCATTTTCTCTGTTTATAACCTGAAATTCCGGAAATTAACCGGCCCTGATGCAGGTGGGTCTGATGTTAATACATGTGCAGAATGGTCTGTTTCATCAGTTTTCAGGGTTTTAATATCACCACCTCTCTGGAATCTATCTGCGGCGGGACTGTCAGGTCTTCCTTCAATGGAATACCTGTACCTGATGAAATTTCAACCCCGAAATTTGCTCCCGGCGGTAGTGAACTTCCTGGATAGACCAGTATATCAAATATTTCGTTAGACTCAATCAGATAGTCATCATCTGCATCCTGAAGCGGGATATAGCCTGATCTCTGTGCAACTGTCCATGCAGGTTTCTCAAGCGGATTTTTTTCAGAATAGGTAAGGGTTTCACTGCTGCCGCTGTAATATACCATTACTGTAAAACTTCTGATGTCAACCGGATTTTTTGTGTATGAGGATATGGTTGTCTTGACCGGCAGCAGTATGCTTCCGAGTTTTCTGCTGTCAGGTCTGGCGGTATAGAGTTCTACACCGTCAAATGTTCCGCATATGTCTTCGTAACCGGAGATGCTGCCTTCAGTATAGATGACTGTAGTTTCTCCTCTGACACTCCCTGATACAATTCCGCCTGTAATCTGTGCATCAGAACCAAAAAATGCACTGTATATTGTGCCGCCGAAGAGGCCGATAAATATCAGGAAAAGTCCTGTAAGGATAAGCAGTTCAAGTACAGTCATACCTTCGGAGTCAGAGTGCATATTGATAATCTAATAGTTGGTTGATATATATTTAATATTTGACAAAGAAGGTCTCTGTTTTCTGATCATGTAATATTCTCTACTGCTGAAGAGGTGTAATGTAATATCAGTCTGCCCTGATAATAAGGGGTGCAATTCCTTTTGTTCCAGAAAATATGTTGAATTACAGGCTATATTTTTGTGCCTATCAGTAGTGATCTAAACTTTTAAATATCATATGATTCAGATCATTGAGCTATATAATGAAAGTCAAGACCATCTTAATTATAATTGCCGTAATTGCGTTTGCCTGCATTGTAATTCCGCCTGCAATCTCTGAAAATACTGAACTGAGATCGGGGATTGGAAATGCACTTGCGGGAAATCTGATTGAGCAGAATAAGTATGATCTTGCGGTTATGACAACAGACTGGGTTTTGGAAGCGGATTCGTCAAATATTGAGGCACGTGAGATGAAGGTTGATGCACTCTGCGGCCTTGAAGAGTACGAGTCGGCATCAGAGATGCAGAAATTTATTATTGCAGACAAAGGAGCCCTGGCAGATAAGAGCGATCTGTACAAACTTGCTGAATTAAGTGCAAAGTCGGGGGATCTTGCTGAATGTGTGGAAGCCTATGAGATGGTTGTTGATATGTATGATTTCTCATCTATGGGTGCGGACACAGTCGAAGGAGAAGATGAGACCTCCTACCATGAGAAAGCAGCAGTGCTTGTAAAGCTTCAGAGGTATGATGAGGCAATTGCCTGCTATAATTCAGTACTTGAGATCAATCCTTCCAGCTCAAAGGCCTGGATCGGCCTTGGGGATGCCTATCTCTACAAGTCCCTCTATGATAAGGGCCAGCTCAAGGATATGTATAAGGAGCTTGGTAAGGTTCCGTCAGAGAGGGATTCGGTAAAGAGAATAGATTTCTCCTCTTTTGAGTCGCACAGAAGGGCGGTTGAGGCATATCAGAAGGCTGTTGAGATTGATCCCCTTGTATATCCGGCGGTTGCTGCCAAAATTATGGGCAGTTATGAGAAGAGTATCAGCAGTTACCAGGACATCCTGGAAAATCTCTGAATAATTATCATTTTTTCATGAAACATTATCATCAAACGTCCTGATGTTTCATCCATTATCTGTATGCAGGCAGAAATGCCGGTACTGGGTGAATTTTTGGAATATTTCCGGTTTATCTGCTAATCGCTGGTTTATGTATGACTTTTTGCTTAATTCAGATCTTTGCTTATGATATGTGACAGCTGACAGGATATTTCAGTATATTGGATAAGTGAACTACCTCTGGGCTAAAGACCCAGAGGCTTCCTGCTTCATACCCCGAACCATTGTTCGTAAGTCCACAGGCCCTTCCCCTCGTTCCAAGGGTGCAAAGATATTATATTCCAATTAGATTCTGTCTATCTAAAGCAAATTTCCTGATATTTATTGCGGCATTAATATCCCGGTCATGATGTATCCCACAATCCAGACAAATCCAGTCTCTATCAGATAAAGTCAAGTCACGGTTGTAATATCCACATTCACTACAGATTTTTGTAGATGGTTCAAATTGTCCAATCCGTAAGATAGTTTTACCTTGTTTTTGTGCTTTATATTCCAATTGAGTAACAAATGAACTCCATGATGCATCAGCAATATGTTGTGCCAGTTTATGATTTTTTAGCATCCCTTCAACATTCAAAGTTTCCAGAGCAATTGCTTGGTTCTCGCATACTAATCTAAAAGAGAGTTTGTGCTGGAAATCGCTTCTTTGATTGTGAATTTTTTCATGAATTTTTGCTACTGCATTTTTTGCTTTATTTCTGTTGTTAGAACCTTTTTGTTTTCTACTCAATCGTTTTTGCAACACTTTCATTCGGAGAATTGACTGTTTCAAATATCGGGGATTCTCAATCTTTTCCCCATTGGAAAGTATTGCAAAATCTTTGATACCTACATCAACACCCACAGTTGTATTTACATCAAAACATTGTGCAGGAGGTTGCTCCTGCCCATCATCTATCAAAATACTAATAAAAAATTTGCCCGTTGAGGTGACTGATACTGTTGCAGTTTTTCCGGGCTCCTTCATATTTCCTGTGTAATTTTGTTTTAACCCATCCAATTTTAGGTAATTTAATTTTATGAGTATCAAAATTCACAATATAATGTTGTGGAACTGAAAATGACTGCACTGGATTTTTTCGGGATTTGAATTTTGGAAATCCTTTCTTTTCCCGGAAGAAACGAGTAAATGCATTCTCAAGATTTAACAATGCACTCTGTATTGATTGCGAATTAACATCTTTCATCCAATCATGCTCTGATTTCAAATCAGGTAGCATTTTTTGTAATGCAAATCTCGATATTGATTTTCCATCTGTTTCATAAGTTCGGATCTTATTTTCCAGACCCCAATTGTAGATAAACCTACAGGCACCGAAATGCTGAAAGAACATTTTCTCCTGTTCTTTGTTAGGATAGATTCGGTATTTGTAGGCTCTCAACATTCATATTTGACTTGATTATAACCACATATATATCTTTTGTTAATATGGATTACAAACAACGCAATCACAGTAAATTCCTTCTTATGTATCATGTCATTTTTGTATGCAAATATCGATGAAATGTAATAATTGGATATGAAAACGATCTAAAACAAATTTTGAATTGTATTGCATCCAAATCTGATTTTGATATTCTAGAAATGGAATGTGACAAAGATCATATTCATTTACTCATTGAAAGTTATCCAGAAATTAGTATCTTATCAATAGTCAGACGATTGAAACAAGAATCCACGTTCAATATGTGGAAACAACATGGGGATTATTTGAAGTTATATTATTGGAAAGAACATACATTATGGAGCGATGGATATTTCTATTGCACAATTGGAAATGTTAGTAAAACTACAATTACGAAATATATACGAGAACAAGGATAATGTCGCTTACACCCCCTTGGCTAAAGACCAAGGGGATTTACGCTAAATTTTTAAAAAATTATATCTGTTATTCAGACTGAAGAAAATTATGAAGTTCACGAGTGTTTTTTGTGCTGTTGCAGTCGTTCTGTTTGGTGTCTGTCTGGTTTTGTCATCCGGCTGTACTGGTGATCGGGGGGGCGATCTGAAATCAAAGGTTCAGGAGAGTGATCTCAGCGGCAGTGATATATCCGGCAAAGTCTCTGACAATCCTGAGCTTCAGGAGATTGAGGAGAAGCTTCTGGCAATTGCAGAAGTCTGGGCCGTCTCTGATGTTGCATGTGAGGGCAATACATGCACGGCAGTTCTTGAGAGTGAAAACGGTGATAAGGCAGTAATTGCAGCAAGCGTTTACCTTACTAAAGCTGAGGCTCAGAATGCCTATGATGCTGAGAAAGGGCAGTATTCCGGGTTTAAAATGGTCGAGATTGATGCCGGGGACGAGGCATATGCCTGGACCGAACGCAGGATCTCACAGGTGGGGGTTATAAAAGCCAATGCCGTTGTCATCGTTGATTTTGAGACCCCTGGAGGCATAGGCGGTTCATTTACTGAGGCAAAAGAGCTTGCAGAAGAGGTTGAATCCGTTCTTGCAGAGTACCAGTAAGAAATCCCGATTTTTCCTGAATCAATCTATTTTTCTCTGTTTTCTTCCGGGGATCCGGTTATGACGTAAGGTCCGGTATCTGGATTCAGTATGAATATAAAATTCCCAAAAAAACAGTCTAAAGATAATTCCGGCAGTAAAAAAACTGTAATTGTAGTTCGGATTATGCCGGTATTCTGCTTGTATAATTATTTCAAAAATATTTTTGGTTTATAAAAGTCCAAAGGACTTTAATGTGACTTCAGGATTGACTGCACCCACGCGGTATGTCTCCCCTTCGGTAAGCTCATTGATGATAACCTCTGCCGGTGAGAAGAGGGATGTATCAATCTGGTAGAAGTCAAAGTTTGCCTTCTTGAATGTGTCATAGAATGGTTCACCGTATGACGAAGACTTGTTGGATGGAATCTTTTCGAGATAGTCAGTGATTTCAGGTGCTCTCATGGTAAGATAGATCTGGCCGTGGTAGATGGTTGCATCATTGGTGCATCCCATTGCCCTTGTTGAATCCTTCTTGACTGGTGGAATTGGTGCAGTGCCCATTGCAGACTCGATCTTCTTTGTGTCAAACCCAAGTTCATTGAGTTTGTAGATTGCGGTCTCAACACAGCGTCCTGCGACCTGAATGGAACCAACGATGGATGCAGTAGGTGCAACAAGTGCGCATACATTTGTAACGTCAACACCGCATTTCTCTGCAATATGCTCCATTACTGCTTCGTCCGGGAGTGTGTCTGATTCAAGGCATATTACTGCATAATCTGATTCGTCCTCATATTCAATGACTTCATATGTGTGCTTTGGCATAAGTGAAAGTGCACGTGCCGGGCCGCTTCCCATTGCGAAGAATTTTCCGGACTTTACTGTCCACCCTGCCTTCTGTGCGCCAAGGCATGAAATTGAAGGGAAATCTGTGTTTACGTCAATAAACGGCATTGGTACGCCGTTAATCTGTCCATTGCGGAAAGTTACCTCTCCAAGTCCGCCCATGCAGATCTCTGTAAAAATTCTCCCTGCTGAGTAACCGCCTTTTGTATTTACTCCACAGTCAACAAATCGTGCGCCGTTGTTCAGCTGGTGGAATTCAACGTTATAATCTTCCGGAAACTCTGCGAGTCCCTCAAATATGTCCAGAGCAAGTTCATTTACACTAATCAAGAGTTAAACCTCCTGATTCATACATTGATCAAACAAAATAGATAATATTTGTCAAATTCATTTGGAGGTTTCATTTCCGGAGATTCTCTTTTATCTGGTCCGGCTCGTATCTCAGAGTGATAATTCTTGACCTTCCCCTGATACCTTTATAATTAATATTGATTATTCTGAGTGAGTCCAGTTTTTTTACTGTTTCGGTAAATCTGGTATAACCCATCTTCAGTTTCTCCTTTACTGTGATGAATAAATCTGAGGAGGTGATCTCATTATTTTCGCCTGCCAGATCTGAGATCATCTTTAGCAGATCCATTTCATCAATCTTCAGCGTCTTTAAGGTATTTTTCAGATGAATATTCTTTGAGACCTCATATGCGCGGCATATGTCGTCGATCTCAATTGTCTTTCTGGCATCCATCTCCGCATTAATACCCGCTCTCTTTAAGAGGTCAATTCCAACCCTGAGATCTCCGGCTTTCATCGTCTGTTCCACAACAATGTCAATAACAGCAGATTTGATAACATTGGGATAAAATCCCTGGTAAACTCTCTGAAGGAGAATCTCTTTCATTTCATCACTGGTGTATGGCGGAAAATAGATCTCATCAGGTCTGAAGACGGATGAGACTCTCATGTCAACTTCTTCCATCAGGTTGATGTCCATATCTGAGATTACAGTAATTATTCCTATTCTTACCCCTTTAACAGCTTCATGGGCGCGGAGAAGTGTGTAGAGAATTTTGTTGATCTCTTTTTCATAAAGGAGATAATTTGCATCATCAAGGCAGACTAAAAGGACAATATTTCTGTCCAGGATTATTTTGCAGAGCATCTCAAAGACAGTCTTGAAGGATGTGCCGGATGCCGGAATACTCTTTCCTGAAAGTTTATGGTATATCTGGGCAAAAATTGCAAATTTTGTATTGTCAATCTGGCAGTTGATATGCACCGGAACAAGCCTCTGTGTGTGTGATTCGATCTCGCTAAAAAGCTTTTTTATTGTCGTTGTTTTGCCTGTTCCGGGCAGACCTCTGCATATTGTATTTAACGGCCTTGAGCCTGACATTCCGGGTTTGATCTTAAAAGCCAGTTCTTTGATCTGGTTCTCTCTGAAATTGAACTGTTCCGGAATAAAATCTGTCTCAAATACTTCCGGGTCCCTGAATATTGTCTCATCCCACATCAGAAGATCTTTTGTCATGGCTTATCTCTCATCTCCGGAAATTCTGCTTCGTATATTATCTCTATCCTTCATCTTTTCATCCTGTCGAGGCATTTCCGGCAGAGTACCCTTCCGGCAATAACCTTTGAGGCATGCTCTGCCTTCGGTGTAACGGCAGAGCCGCAAATTTCACAGAGTGTGGTCTTATTTACAATTTTATTATTCTCTTTATACCGAAGAATTTCTTCCTGAATGTCTGATACTTTATCCGGGTCGTTCTCAGTTTTTCCGGATTTTTCTGTAATCTCTTCTTTTAAATCTGTACCTGATCTTATTTCATGCGTTTTTTTATCTTTCTCTTCCCCGCCGGGATTATATGTGGCTGTTATATCCGGATTTGATGCCGGGCCTGCATTCTCTTTTTTTGTATTGTCCGGTTCTTCGGGTGACAGAGACTGTTTATTCCCTTCTGTTTTTCCGGTAGATGTCAGGGACTGCTCTGGTTTTTGCCGGATTACTCTTCTTCTGTAACTGTCCACCCTTTTTTTAGTATCCGGATCATTATTGCCGAATTTTTCGAGAACTATGTCAAGATAATTTATAAGTTCATCCGGGCCGCATCCCTCTGAGATCTCTCCTTCTACCTCTACCCTGAGATTTTCATAATTCTCAAGGTTTACAGTAACTCCGATTTTGAGGCTCTTTTTATCTGGCATATTTCATATCCGGAAGTTTTTTTGTGTTTATTCCGCCTGCATTTCTCTTTGTTTTCAGGTACTGACATACCTGTTTTTTTAATCTTTCAGCCTCTGTTACTATATCTCCTGTGAAAAACTTCAATTTTTCATCTGCTGTCTGTGAACCTGCAGGCTCATGTATGACTATCATGAAACAGTGCACCGTTTCACCGTTTCATCTATAATGTGTGCAGGCAGAACCTGCCGGCACGTGAGTAACTTTTGGGAGATCTTTTTTATGGTATTTTTGGGCTGAATAGTGTACTATTTGTATTACTTAGACGAAATAATAATTACTGATCTCTCTGAAGGTCGGCAGATGATGAAAGTTACCCCCACTGACGGAGTTTATCTTCGTATGAAGAAGCAGGGATCTGATGCCGGCATTACTGTTCAGAGAACATTTTTTGATTATTTTTCATAATGTGAGCAATTAACAGGAGATTTTCACCCTAAGTTTGACAGTTCATGTATTTCCACCTATTTGTGGCAAAAAAGAATTTGACAGTTACATACTTTTGCAGAATAATCTATCAAAATCTCCTTAATTTGAGCTTAGATTTAATGTGACATGAACATTCTAAAAATAAAACTCCCATTTTACCCTTAAATTTGGTCAACTGTCAAATTCAATTCCGGCTTTTTTGGATATTTTGGGATTTAAAATGCCTTTATAGGTCAAGTGTCAAACTTGGGTTTCACAGACAATACTGTTCTCTCCCGGAAATGCCGCAGCTTCATCCTGATCCTCTTCTCAGATCTTCCCGAAAATTATCTTCATCAGGTCTTCAGAATTCCTCAGGCCGAATCCGCCTTTATCTGCAATTTCCTTTTCACTGTAGCATTCCGCATTGTCATGCCCCCTGCCGAGGACTGCGAATGGTACGGGATCTGAGGTGTGCGTCTTTAACCTGATCGGTGTCGGATGGTCAGGAAGCACTGCAATAATAGCATCCTCTGTATTATCAAGGATATATCCTGTGACTTCATCAACACTCTCAATTGCTTTTATCTTCTCTTCAGTGCTGCCAAGATGTCCGGCCTCATCGGGTGCCTCGATATGAAGGTATATGAAATCATATTTTTTGAGCGCGGAGACTGCATATTCTGCCTTTGCCATATAGTCAGTATCGAGATATCCTGTCGCGCCCGGAACTTCAATAGTATCCATGCCTGCGCAGAGGGCTATACCCTTCAGGAGATCAACTGCTGAGATCATTGCACCTTTAAATCCGAACTTATCCTCAAAGTTCTCCATTGCAGGTTTTTTCCCGCCGCTCCACGGCCATATGGAGGTTGCAGCCCTCTTTCCGGCACTAAGCCGCCTGGTATTTACCGGGTGTTCCTTAAAGATCTCCCGGCTCTCCTCCATACAATTCAGAAGTACTTCACTGTCCCTGCCTTCCGGAAGGTACGGCGCGATCTCCCGGTCCACTATATCATGCGGGGGGGTTGTGCTGCACCCTTCTCCGCCCGGAACCACAAGCAGGTTTCTGTAGCTCACTCCCGGATATCCCTTTGCTCTCCGGATTTTTTTGTTTAAGGATTCGATAAGTTCTTTTCCTTCTTCTCCGGATATATGTCCGGCTGAGAAGTCCTCCATAATCCCGTCTCTGAGGGTTACCAGATTGCACCTGTAGGCGATGTCATCCTCTCCAAGTTCTACTCCCATGCTTATCGCCTCAAGGGGGCCTCTCCCGGTATAGCACTCACCGGGATTATATCCGAGAACGGAGAGGTTTGCTATGTCACTTCCGGGTTCATAGCCCTCAGGTACGGTTTTGAGCATGCCGCATCTGCCTGTCTCTGCAATTCGGTCCATATTCGGGGTTTTTGCAGATTCAAGAGGGGTCTTTCCTCCAAGTTCTTCAAGGGGTTCATCTGCCATTCCGTCCCCGAGTATCAGAATATATTTCATAATTATATCTCAGTTCTCCCCGCAGATCTCCCTGATCGAGGATTTGCATGCCGCCCTGACAGCCCCTTTTGAGGTCTCTTCCGGAATCCAGCCTATACTTTTCATCTTCTCAACTGAGAGCTGCATCTTCGGGACATCGCCGACCCATCCACGGTCTCCGCCGGTATAGCAGAACGGCACGCCTTTGAGATTCATCTCTTCGGTGATTATCTCTCCTATTTCAGTGACACTAATCCAGTCCTCTGAGCCTATGTTGTAGAAGTTGAAGGTCTCATCTGAGTTCTCAACCGCAAAAAGCACTGCATTTACACATCCTGTTACTGAGAGGTATGATTTTACCTGCTTTCCGTCACCCAGAATTTCAAGTTCTTTTGGGTTCTCCTTTAATTTGTGTATGAAATCCCATATGACTCCGTGGTTGTTCCTCTCACCGATTATGTTTGCAAACCGGAATACCCATGCCTTCATGTTAAAGGAGTGGGCATAGGAGGCTATCATGGCCTCACAGGCCATCTTGGTGGCACCGTAGATTGATATGGGTATCATAGGCGAATAATCCTCAGGTGTGGGTATTACAGTCGCCTCACCATACACTGTTGACGTTGAGGTGAATACTATCTCAGGGACATTATGAATTCTCATGGCCTCAAGGACATTCTCGGTTGCGGCCACGTTGTTATCAAAGATGGGTGCCGGAGTGACTGCGCTTGCCCTTACATCCGGATCAGCGGCAATATGATATATCCTGTCAGCGCCGGCAAATGAATCCTGCCAGCCGTCTGAGAGAAGATCGGCCTTCAGGAACTCAATTTTTCCGCTCTCTATGTGTTCTGTTATATTATCCAGGTTTCCTGAGCTTAAATTGTCAATTATGAGGATTTTATCTCCTCTTTTTACAAGGGCATCCACAAGGTGTGATCCTATGAACCCGGCTCCGCCTGTGATTACTGAATACATTACTGGAATATATGTGCTGCCTGTAATTTTTTATTTCTGCTTATGCCGGAGATGAGTGACCTGTTGCTGAGCTTAGAAAAGTGTCAGAAGTATGATTACAGCAATGAGCATCATCCCGTTTCTCAGAGCCGTTGAGATTATCATAACAGAAGCCCCGGTTTTAGGGCCAAAGATTGCTGCGTATGATGAGCCATACCATTTTATGCTTCTTGTAACACTCGTTAGTATATTTCCTATGAGCAGCGTGGTTATAATCTCTGCCGGAGTTAACTCACCTCCGTTTAAGAGAGCAGAAGCAACACCTGCGCCTGCGATAAACGATCCAAACTGCGCTGCAATAATCGCAAGTGCGGCTGTTGGTATTGGGAAGAGGAAACTCAGGTTTTTCATTCCGTTTCCAAGCTGATCAAATATTCCCAGATTTATAAGAACTGATACAATAAGCAGTGTCGGGATGGTGATTGAGAGAATTTTTATGAGAGGCTTTTTTGAACTTTCAATAGCTGTTTTTAACGCAGCTTTCGAGGTTATGAACTCTACACTTCCTCTCTCCTCTTCAGGGATATACTCCCTCTCCCTGAATTTAAATCTTCCATACAGCATGACCACTCCGGTCTTTCCAAACCCGACAGCCATAAGTATCAGGAAATAGAGAATCCCTGTAAATCCAAGAAGTGGGATATAAACAGGGAGAAGATAACGCCAGTGCATAACTACGGTTGGAAAGGAGTTCATGACAGAAGCTACAATCATCTCTTTTTCTGAGATCAGCTCCTTATCTTTATAATTTACAAGCATGGTGTTTGCAGCTTTCGGGGATATAAAAGCCAGGAGAAATGAGGTTCCGCATATATCATTCAGATTTGCAAATCCGGTCAGAGGTTTTGTCCATTTTGCAATCTTTCCGGTAATCTTCTTTGCAATCAGAAACTCTGCAAATATTACTCCCGGAATCATAAAAGGAATCGTCTGGAGAGAAAGGTTTAGGAACTGTATCAGTGTCTCCTTAAGAAAATCCAGTGCTATCAATTCATAATCTCCCGGAGATTATTTTCTTCTTTTTTAGAGGCATTTTTATTTAAGGAGTAATTTATTTAATTTTTAATCCGTACCTGTCTGAACTCCCTCTGTTTGTTATGAAATAAGTTATTAAAAATATTACTATATTCAATTATTAGTTCAAATTAATTTTACTTAATTACAATGGTTTTAAATATTGTCTGATTGATCGGGTATATTATTGAGTCCGGCACTCATTCCGGGGGCTAAAAAGATCATTATATCTGAAAGTTTCCTCAAAATTATTATAATCTCCATTCTGCTGGCTCATTTAAGATGCAGAATGGCTTCTATATGGTTTTAGCAATAAACCGCCCTTAATTTCTGAGGTGTATTCTCATATGACAGAAATAAATCCCGTAAATATAGTTAAGAGAGGCTTTCAGGGACTTCAGATTCTTTTTGTTGCATTCGGTGCACTTGTCCTTGTTCCCCTTCTTACCGGCCTTGACCCCAATGTGGCACTCTTCACCGCCGGGGCAGGCACGCTGATATTTCAGCTGATTACAAAGATGAAGGTCCCAATCTTTCTGGCATCCTCCTTTGCCTTTATTCCGGCGATAACATACGGTGTGGCAACATGGGGTATTCCGTCAACCATGTGCGGCCTTGCCGCTGCGGGTCTCTTCTATGTCCTGTTAAGTGTCATCATCACGATCTTCGGTGTAGAGGTAATAAACCGGGTATTCCCTCCGATTGTGGTCGGCCCTGTCATTTCTGTGATTGGTCTCTCTCTTGCACCTGTTGCAGTCGGGATGGCACTTGGAAAATCCGGAGATTTACAGGTAATACCTGTTGAGACCGCCCTCATTGTGGCAGGGATATCCCTCATCACAACTCTGGCAATATTTATGTTTACAAAAGGGTGGCTGAGGCTTGTGCCCATTCTCTTTGGCATTACGACTGGATATCTGGCTTCCCTCTGGTTTGGTCTTGTTGACTTTTCATCACTCGGAAGCGCGGTATGGATTGGACTGCCCAATTTCGTTTTTCCTGAGTGGAACCTTGCAGCCATACTATTCATAGTCCCGGTTGCGATTGCACCTGCAATTGAGCATTTTGGTGATATTCTGGCGATTGGATCAGTCACAGGTAAGAACTACCTCAAAGATCCGGGTGTGAACAGAACAATGCTTGGTGATGGTGTAGCTACATTCTTCGCGTCATTTGTGGGCGGTCCTCCAAATACTACATATTCTGAGGTTACCGGTGCAGTGGCACTGACAAAGGTATTTAATCCCTGGATCATGACAGCAGCTGCCATCATTGCAATAATATTTTCATTTATCGGAAAGATCGGGGCATTTTTGCAGAGCATTCCCGGCCCGGTTATGGGTGGTGTTATGATACTCCTCTTTGGCCTTATTGCAAGCCTTGGAATTGATCAGCTAATTAAAAACAGGGTGGACCTCTCAAAGCAGAAGAATATTGTAATTATTTCGTTAATTCTTGTCACAGGAATCGGAGGACTCTTTATTCCAATCGGTGAATTTAAGCTTGCAGGCATTGGCCTTGCGGCAATAATCGGTGTAATTCTGAATCTTGTACTTCCGGAGGATGTTAAAAGTAGTGAGGAGGCGAATAATTAACAATGTCTGTTCACTCTTTTTCGCACCCTCTTGTGACACATAAGGTCAGCCTTCTGAGGGATATGAAGACAAACTCAAAGGATTTCAGGGATATCGTCACTGAACTCACCATGCTTCTTACCTATGAAGCTACAAAAGATCTTGAACTCTCAAAGGATTTCATAACCGGATGGGAGGGTAAACCTGTTGAGGTTGAGAAGTATCTGGAGAAAGATCCTTCCATCATTCCTGTCTTCAGAGCAGGAATCGGGATGCAGGAGGGATTTATGAATCTTTTCCCTACTGCCAGAATCAGCTATATCGGCTATTACAGGGACCATGAAACCCTTCAGCCGATGAAATATTATGCAAAGCTCGCAGATGAGATCAGTGAGAGAACTGTATATATTCTTGATCCAATGCTCGCAACCGGAGGAACAACCTCGGCTGTCTGTACACTCTTAAAAGAGGCAGGCTGTCAGAAGATCAAAGTGCTCTGTGTTATTGCAGCGCCTGAAGGCATTGAGAGGATGGAGAAGGACCATCCTGATGTAGTCATAATTCCGGCAGTTATTGACACTAAACTGGATGAGAACGGGTATATCGTGCCGGGTCTTGGAGATGCGGGTGACCGCCTCTTTGGTACAAAATAATATTTTTTTAACTTCTGATTATTATGAATGATAAATTATCAAGCTTTCTTCCGGTGTACATCAAAGGCATACTTATGGGTGTCTGTGATATAATTCCGGGTGTATCCGGCGGCACAATGGCTCTTATAACCGGGATTTATGAGAGGCTGATTCGGGCTGTCGGCAATATCGAACCTGAACTTCTGTTAACTTTCCTGAAGAGGGACTGGGACGGATTCTCAGAAGAGCTGAAGAGAATTGACCTCTTATTCCTGATTGTTCTTGCCGCAGGAATAGGTACGTCCTTTATCCTGATGTCACGTGTCATCCTGGTTCTTCTGAATAATTATTCGGCAGAGACATATTCTTTCTTTTTAGGTCTGATAGCTGCGTCTGCGGTTGTGATTTTCTCGGGTTCAGGCCCTGTCTCAGTAAAGACAGTCTCAGGGCTTATAGCCGGAATTTTAATCGGCCTTGCTGTATCCGGTCTTAGTGCCGTTGATCCTGGTCACAGCCTGCCCGTCCTCTTCATTACAGGGGCTTTTGCTATATGTGCAATGGTGCTTCCCGGAATTTCCGGTGCGTACATTACAATGATAATGAGCCAGTATGAGTACATGCTCCATGCGATAAAGACACTCTCTGTGATTGATATTGCGGCATTTATGGGTGGTGCGGTAATTGGTATTCTTCTCTTTACAAAGGCTCTTAAATATCTGATAAGTCATTACCATGCCCTCATGCTGGCAGTTCTCACCGGATTTATGCTTGGTTCTTCCAGGATGCTGTATGGCAAAGTCATTGAGGATGGTGGTTTTGACGGAGGCATTTATCTCTTCCTTATTCTCGGAATTTTTGTCATTGCTCTGATAGAATTTATCAGAAGGCGATATGGTGCTTAAAGTTCACAAAACTGAATATTTTCTGGTTTTTTAATGTTAATGAGTGAGTCCGGAGGAGAATGAACATTTTTTTACTGACTACCAGATCTTTCTGATAAATCAGTCAAAGATGCAGAAAATAAGGATTTTTAATCTTTCAGGTAGGAATTCTGCCCGTTTAAACTGGCGAAGTTTCCCTGATAAAAGCCGTTTTACCGGATAAATTTTAGTTTACAGGATTTTTTCCGGTCTCGTGCTTATATTCTGGTTTATGTTATGGACAGATGTTCTGGTTTATTTTTCTTTCCGGAATGGTCGTGAATTCCGGATTATGATTCGGAATACTTTAGTTTATCTCCTGACACAGACTTATGGTTACTGGAGTCTGTTTCTCCCTGATTTTAATGGATACTATGTCATATACCTTAATCAGGTTCACTTTCTGGTGCTTTTGGTATTGCAGACTGCCGGCCGGACGGGTCAGGTAATTGTCCGGCGGGCAGTTCTACAATAGTAATATCATAGTCATGTGTTATGAACTTTACTCAATTTTGTATGATTTGTGGTAAATGAATTAATTAAATCTATTTACTATAATGGTACTCCAAGCATTAATAGTAAGAACAGGATAAAGTCATATGTACTGTGGGTCACTGCACAGAATGTTGTATTGTAGCGCGTTCTTAAGAGCCCGAATAGAATTCCGGCGATGAAAACCGTAATTATGCCATCCCAGTTGTACTGAAAGGCATGTAGGGCGGCAAAGAACATGGCCGAGAGTATTATTCCGTATCTTGGCTGAAGAACTCCCCTGACTGCAATCTCTTCGCCAAAGCCTGCTGACAGAGATGCTGCAATTATGCCCGGAATTGTGAGGTATGGTGAGAGCAGGAATTCAAATTTGTCGGTGTCTGTAATATTCCATCCTAAGAAATTCCATATTGCCGTCACTATTTCATCAAGGGCAGTGAAGAGGAGAACAAATACTGCTCCGATTACCAGTGCCGTCAGCACCTGCCTGACCGTTGGCCTTTCAAGCCCGATTCTCCGCAGCATGCCCCTGAGATCTCTTTTTAAGAAGAGTCCGGCAGCGGTAAATGATCCTATTGTCATCCATATGAGGCCGTAGATATCAGCTCCTACTGTACCGGAAATAAATTCCGGATCTGATACTACTGAGCTTAAAATTACATCTGACAGAAAGGGTGGTTCACCTGTGACTGTAACCGGGATTATGAGAATCAGTACCACTGACAGGACAATAACAAGTCCTGATGCATGAAGGAATGATTCAGGGTCAATTGGAATGTAGTGGGAGAGGTACCTGCGTAACGGTCTCAGATAGCAGAGGCAGGATATAATAAAACCAAGAAATGAGAGGAGAATTATCTCAAGTGACTGTATGATCTTTTCAGTGTCCATTGAGTCCGTTATTGTATTGATATTTCCGGTTGTCAGAAGATTTGCAGGCATTATTCCCATTATACCTACAAATACGGATATGAGGGCTATACCTGCAATTAAGGAGATGATATACAGTGCCGCCAGAAGTTTTGGAATTTTGCCGGAATCTGCGAGATATGCAAGTACTGCTGCAAGGACAAAGGGTGATACCTCAAGTGATGCGGTTGCAAAGGCGTTTGCCTCACCTCCGGGCCATTGTATCACTGCGAAGAGGGAGAATACTGCGAAAAAAAGTACAAGCGCAATTACTCCTTTTTTGTTGAAATATTCATTATTGTTCATTTGGTCATCCGGAATGTTACATTAATCTCTTATTTCTTTCTTTAATCTTTTTTGGATAAACCAATGTCATTCTTATTTTAATAATTAAGGGCAAATTAATCAGACGGAGTTGTTTAATGTATATTGGTATTGATCACGGTACATCTGCGATCAGGTTCTCCTCAGGTGAGGATAAATTTAAAATTTCCAGGAAGGATGCAGTTAATTTCAGTTATGAAGATTTAAACCGCCTCTGTCCACTGGACTGTATAGAGGGCATTGCGGTCTGCTACTCGATGGGAGATGCGATAACTGAGATCACCCCCATTGATAAAGTTAAAAACAGGGGTATTGTCACAAAGGAAGGCGCAGGCGAGCATATCGGCGGCGGGACAAAAGTGTATGATGAGATTGAAAGAAGCGGCATTCCTGCGGTTGTAATTCCCGGCATACACAGGAACTCACCGACAGATCCAAGATTTAAGGTATATTCCCACCAGACAAGTCCTGAGAAAATTGGCATTGCCTATCTGGTTCACCGGGATCTCGGTGATAATTTCATAGTTTCGGATATCAGCTCAAATACAGTGAGTCTTCTTGTGACCGGCGGTCATATCACCGGTGCATTTGATGCCTGTATCTTCGCCCCCGGAACTAAGCACGGGGCTATTGATGTTGATGGCATAAGAAAGACTGACAGCGGTGAATGGACAGCAAACGAGGCATTTCTGCATGCCGGAACTGATGAGAATGTCCCTCCTGAATACAGAAGAGATACCATTGCAATGTTTGCAGCAATGGAGTGTGCCTCGCTTAAACTGTTAAACCGTGATGCACCTGTTGCCCTTGCCGGATCAATGGCAGAAGAGGTCTCTGATATTATATCTTCCCTGCTGGATGAGGAGGTCTTTGTATATGACGAATGGGCGGCATCAGACGGACTTTCAATGATTGCATCTGATGTATTCTCCGGTAAAAAAGAGATTCTTGGACTTAAAGTATCTGAACTGAAGCGCTGAATATATATTTTATTTTTCTGATTTTAATTCAGTCAGGTGTGAAGTATCCCTGCGTGGAGTGGCATTAGTTGATATCTAAGCTCTTAGTGCCCGCAGGAGAGGTATTCAGGAATGTCTGAGGGAGAGTTTTTATCAGGCAGAATAATTTATGCTTTTTTAAGGGTGAAGCAGATCTTTAAGCCATCTTTTTCACTGCCGGAAACTCTGTCGGCAGCATAAATCTCTCCGCCATATCTTTCTTCAATGAGGGTTCTGACAATATGCAGACCAAGGCCTTTTCCGGATTTCAGGCGTGCTGTCTTTTCACCCCTGACAGTTCTCTCAAAACATCTGGCTTTTAGGTGATCGGGCATTCCGGGTCCGTTGTCTTCAATGCAGATAATCACTTCTCCGCCTTTTGGTTCAGCAGTGATTTTTATTCTGCACTCTTCTCCTGCATATTTCTTTGAGTTTTCTATGAGATTTACAAATACTTCGGTTAACAGTTCATCTGCAAGGACTTTGATATCTGTCTTTTCATATTCCGGACTGATACCGGATATATGGTCAAGGGCTTCATCAATGGTTTTTGACAGGCTGACTGGCTTTAATACCTTATTATAATCCCTGATCTTTCTTAGCATTGAGACATTGTTTATAATCCGGATGCTCTGGTTTACGGCATTTATTACCTTTCCGGAAAATTCCGGTACGCAGCCTCCTGTCCCGTCATCAAGCATTTCAGCGTAGCCGAGAGCTGCCATATTTGCATTGTTTATGTCATGCGTCATCAGATCAAGATAGAAGTTAGCCTCTTCATTGGCCTCTTTCAGTTCAGCTGTTCTCTTTCCAACAAGATTTTCAAGATTTTCATTCTGCTCTTTTATAATCTCCTCTGAACTTTTCAGCCGGAAGATCATCTCATTGAGAGTTTCAACCATATTTCTGATACTCTTCTCAAGCTGCCCGAATTCCCGGCTTCCGTTATTGGCAGTGATCTGATGTCCAAGATCACCTGAGGCAATTACGTCAACATCCTTCACAATCTCCCTGACCGGCCGTGTGACAATCACTGCTGCCAGATATATTGAGAGGATTATCAGGAAAAGCATGAGCAGAAGTGCAGCAATCTGTGAGATCAGCAGGCTGTTCAGCTGTTCATTCAGTATTGAGTCGTTATATTCAAAGGCTGCTACAAGTGAGAGATCTGATCCATAATCCGGATTGTAAAGGTCAATATACCTGTAGTTTACTGTTGTCAGGTTTTTGGAATCAACGTAGGTATAATCACTTCCGGACCTGATGATCCGGTTTATAATCTCTTCTTCGCCGGGAAATTTATATTCTGAATCCCCTATTGGATCGGAGAATATGTCAAAGAATCTTATTTCAATGAGATTTGGACTGAGGTTCTGAATTCTATTTGCTGTATCACTGTATTTCAAATTTTTTCTGGCATCATTTTGTTTAAGGTCATATGAGATCTCAAGAATTTCATTATGATCCGGTGATGGGATATAGCCGTATTTTTTTGTGATTGAACTGTCCAGAATGCTTGTTACAACCCTGTCTCCGTGGTATGAATCACCATTTCTGATATTGTCAAGATAATCTGAGAAATACTCAAATTTGCCTAAATCCAGTCCTAAATCCGGTTTAAATGTTGTTTTGGTGATGATATTGCTCTCATTGAATATGTACAGATTATATCCGTCACCAAGCCGGTTTTTTATGGCTAAAAGATCATTGTCGGATAGTTCTCCGCCGGATGAATTGTATTCTGCAAGATATATTTCAAAGGCAGATTTCAGTCTGTCATCAAGGCTGCTGTCATAGATTTCAAGACCTGAATTTATGACATTTGTCAGTTCTATCATGCTGATTTCGGTATTTTCCTGAAGCTGAATGCTGTTGTAAGTAAGATCGTCCGAAAGCTGAGTGTAATGTACTATTGAGAGGCATATGACAAAGGGGACTATAATTGCAATGCAGAGCAGGAGGATATACGTTGAGTATGAATGGCTGTCCCTGCTGATCATCTTCTTTATGTCCATATAACTCCTCTCTGAAATTCCCTTTCTGCCGGAAATAAAACATTTTGTAAATATTTTATTGCATTATAATTTTTCTCAATTCAATAAATGTCTGTCTGTCTGTGAATTAACTGCATTACAATATCTGTTCTGCATTCAGATTATGGATCTCTGTTATCCTTCCGGATTAGATGGTTGGCTTTCTTTTTTAAAAGCTGCTGTACCTGTCTGATTATCTATTTCCCGCCCATCCTTTTGGATTGGACAGATGCAGGCTGTGCCGGAAAAGTATCTGGGAAGTTATGGCATTTAGTATCATCGCAAAATAAAGCTCAAATTGGATTTCATTTTATGCTGAACTGCTATTGTGTTCCAGTCTGGATACCTCTCTTTTGAGAGGAAATCCTGGAAAACTGATCTGTTCCGGAATAATCCTGATGAATAAATCAATCCGGGTTTTGATGTCAGGCAGGGACTGCGGGGTAAGTCCGGTTCTGTTATTGTCAGAAAAAAAGAATATTTGTTAAAATTTATATGGTTGGTTTTTTGGTGGATGTTATTACATCATGGGAGGCATGCCGCCCATTCCACCCATACCGCCCATACCGCCGCCCATGGCAGCCATCTCTTCTGGGCTTGGTCCGCCTGAGCCTGATGATGCAATGACATCATCAATGCGGAGGATCATAACTGCTGCTTCTGCTGCTGATGCAATTGCCTGCGTCTTTACACGCAGTGGCTCGATAACGCCTGCTTTAAGCATATCTTCCGGCTTTGCATCGAATACATTAAGACCTGTTGTCTTATTTCCTGCTTCATGTTCTGAGCGGAGTTCAACAAGCATGTCAATTGGGTCAAGACCTGCATTTTCTGCAAGTGTGCGTGGGATGATCTCAAGAGCTGTTGCAAATGCCTCGATTGCAAGCTGTGAGCGTCCTTCCTGTGATGCTGCATATTCACGGAGTCTGAGTGAAAGTTCAACTTCAGGTGCACCGCCGCCTGCGACAAACTTTCCGTCCTCAACTGCAACTGATACTACACGGAGTGCGTCTTCAAGTGCACGGTCAAGTTCATCTACTACATGCTCTGTACCGCCACGGACGATAAGTGTGCATGACTTTGGATTGTCACAGTCTGTGACAAAGATCATCTCTTCGCCGCCGACCTTCTTCTCTTCTACAAGTCCTGCCTTCCCAAGTTCACCTGCATCGATTGCATCAATGGATGAGATGACTGAAGCGCCTGTTGCACGTGCGAGTTTTGTTAAATCTGACTTCTTTACACGGCGTACTGCAAGGATTCCTGCCTTTGCAAGGTAGTGCTGAGCAATGTCATCAATTCCCTTCTGGCATACGAGAACATTTGCGCCGGATGCGATGATCTTCTCAACGATTCCTTTGATCATCTTCTCTTCTTCATCAAGGAACATCTGAAGCTGGTCCGGTGATGTGATTGAGATCTCTGCATCCACTTCGGTCTTTTTGTACTCTACCGCAGCGTTGAGGAGAAGAATCTTTGCTGCTTCTACCTTCTTTGGCATTGCAGGGTGTACACGCTCTTTGTCGATTACAACACCCTCGATGATCTCTGAGTCTTCGATTGTGCCGCCGACCTTCTTCTCGACCTTTACAAAGTCTGTGTCAACTGTGCCGTCTTCGTCAGCGATCATTGTGATTGCTTTTACAACGAGATCGTTGAGTTTGTCCTTTGCAGCTTCTGCACCTTTGCCGGTCATTGCTGTGTCGGCAATCTTTTTGAGCATCTCAATGTCGTCAGGTTTGATCTCAATTGCCATCTCTTTTAAGAGTGCCTGTGATTTGTCTGCTGCAAGGCGGTACCCGTGTGCAATTACTGTCGGGTGAACATCCTGCTCAAGGAGATCTTCTGCACGCTTTAAGAGTTCGCCTGCAACGACAACTGCTGTTGTTGTACCGTCTCCGACTTCATCGTCCTGTGTCTTTGCAACTTCAACCATCATTTTGGCAGCAGGGTGCTCGATGTCCATCTCTTTGAGGATTGTAACACCATCGTTTGTGATGACAACATCACCGATTGTGTCAACGAGCATCTTGTCCATGCCTTTTGGTCCGAGTGTTGTTCTTACTGCACCTGCAACTGCTTTTGCTGCTGCAATGTTTCCGCTCTGTGCGTCGCGACCGCGTGTGCGGGTGCTTCCTTCTTTAAGAATAAAGATTGGCTGGCCACCAAGATTTGCTACCATAGTATAATCTCCTATATTAGTCCCTAAAAATGTGGTTAGTGGTTCTATATATACCTTACGTGTGGTTGATCATATCAATAAGGTCTGTTCCGGAACTTAAGTCAGAGAGTTCGGATTCTCCAATAATCAGTGTTTTACCTATCTTTTTCTTCTTTTTGTAATCGGTAAGGACACATACTGCCTTTGAATCTGTTATATCGGATATATTGCCTATGAGTGCAGCGCGCCTGATTGTCTTCTGTGTGGTTCCGTATCCGGTGAGGATGGTCTCCTTCTCAAATACCACAAGCGCTTCAAATGGTGCTCTCTGCATGATATGTGTTTCAAGTCCGAGCCTCTCGAAGTCTGCCGGAATTTTCTCGCTGGAGGGCATCTCCTTATGTTTTGTTTCCGGAGTTTTATGTGAGAGCAGGTCTATTGCCTCAACAATTGCACTGTCAAACATCTCCTCCAGTTTGATGGCAATGTCAAGAGTTGTGCTCATTCCGCCTTCATATTTGGATATAGTACGTCTTGATACTCCCAGGATGGCAGCAAGATCTCCCAGTGACAGGTTCTGGTCTTCACGCAGATTTCTGAGCCTGTTTCCGTTAATATTTACATAAAGGCCGCCGGGCTGGGCATATACAAGAGGCGGCACCTCATCAACAAAAAAGTCATAGAGGGTTGTTGCATTTGTGGCAATGATGCCGTATCTGAGATAGACAGCTCCCCTCTCAAGGTCAGAATCCCTTGCCTTTTCCCCGACAATTATTGGTTTTCCTCTGAGGTGTGTTGCAATAATATGAAGATCGCTTGCACTATCCTCGCCTACGCTGTCTATATGCGGCACAACTTTTATTACGAGAATATTCTCACTCTTTCTCGCGATGAGATCAAAGCTTCTCGGACGTATGCCGCACCTCTCTGATACATTGTATCCCGCCATCAGAAGGACACTGATTACGGTCTGAAGCAGTCTTTCATGCGTCATTGCACTATATAGGTTGATTAGTACCCGGAGGATATATATTAATACTGTATTTGCCATGATTTTCAGACTCGGACTTGATGACACTGATTCTCCGGAAGGGATGTGCACGACTTATCTCGCCTCAGTCCTCTCGGATAAGCTCAGAAGTGAGGGTATAACGGTTAAGGAACTGCTTCTTGTCAGGCTTAATCCCAATGTTAAATTTAAGACCAGGGGCAATGCCGCTGTATGCCTGATATGTGAGGGTGATCTGGACTGTGCCTTTGATACAGCCTGCATTATGGTCGAAAAATATGCTGACTTTGGCTGCGGGAACACAAATCCGGGAGTTGTTGCAGTGGCGGAGGATGCAAGGCCCGGTGCCGGGTTTTATCTCCGGGCACTCAGGGACTTCTGCACAATTGACGGTACTGTCGGGATGCTGGATAAAATTCCGGCTGATAAGGTGAGATACAGGGGCTGGAAGAATAAACGGGGCCTTATTGGTGCTTCTGCTTCGGTTGCTGCAGAGTTGGGTGACTGTTCGGATAAATGCGCTGACGACTGCACCTATGAGCTTCTTGTGTACAGAGATCCGGAGGATAAGGGCATGCGGTATGTGGATAGGGAGAGCCTCTTTGAGGCGGAGGAGAAGACATATCCGCATACCTGGGACTCAGTTGATACTGTCAATAACGCAGTTGTCTGTGTGCCCCACACTCCTGATCCTGTTATTTATGGCATAAGGGGCGAATCCCCGGAATGGCTACAGAAGGCAGATTCATATATTATATCCCAGATGCCGGAGAGAAGCTCTCTCTTCAGGACCAATCAGGGGACTGATGCCCATCTGACTGATGCAGATGCCGGAGATATTGAGGATGGAAAATCCTACAGAATTTCCGGAAAGGTCTTCTCCTCCCCTGAATCCGGGCCTGGCGGCCATGTATCTTTCATGCTGGAAGGAATGGATGGATCTCCTGTCAGATGCATGGCGTATGAACCGACCAAAAATTTCAGGAATATTATCAGGGCACTGATACCCGGAGATCTTGTCAGGGTATGCGGCAGTTTTAAGGGCGGCAGTATAAACCTTGAAAAGATTGAAGTGACTGAAACTGCTCTCCTGACAGAGGAGAAACCTCCGGTCTGCGTATGCGGGAAGAGGATGACCAGCGCGGGTTCCGGCAAGGGTTATAAATGCCGGAAATGCTCTGAAAAGAGTATGGTTCCGGAAATTACCGTTACTGAAAGGAACTTAAGCCCTGGTTGGTATGAGGTTCCGCCAGTTGCGAGAAGGCACCTGTCAAAGCCGCTCATCCGGGGGAAATTTCAGGTGTTTAAGTCGAATCAGATTTATAGGTGAGTAAAATGTTTATTTTTGTAGTTTCTGTTCTGTTAATCTCAGTTTCGGCATTGCCATATATATATTATTTATTTGGAATTAAATTTGGGAAAAAAACTTGTTCTGTTTATTTATTGAAGGAATTTCCCAATATAAGCATAATTATTTCTGCATATAATGAAGAGAAAATTATTTCTGAAAGAATTGATAATCTGGCTGAAACTGGCTATCCTAAAGATAAATTTGAACTTATTTTTATCGATGATCATTCTGATGATAACACCAAATATCTTGCAGAATCTAAGTTGAGGGATTCTGGAATAAACTACAGAATATTTTCAAATTATGAAAGGAAGGGCACAAACAAGTCATATAATTTTGCTTTGAGCAGGGCCAAAAATAACATCATTGTCACAACTGATGCGAATAAATTTTTTGAAGCAGATACACTGGTTATTCTGATTTCACGTTTGGTTTCTGATGATTCTGTTGCGGCTGTATGTGCTGATGTCAGGCCTTTTGAAGAATCTAAAAACCAAAAATTAGGAGGAATGGAAGGTATATACAGGAATTTTTATGGACGGATGTGTGACTGGGAGTCTGCAAATGATTCAACATATAATTTCAATGGTGCTCTGGTTGCCTTTAAAAAGAATATTATATCTTCAATAAAGGAAAACAGGGGCGCAGATGATGCAAATACAGCTTTTGAAGCGATAAGGAGTGGCTACAGGGCTGTCTATGTGATTGAGTCAGTAATATATGAAAAAATTCCACCTGAAATTAATAAACAGTACAAACAGAAAGTCCGGAGGGCAAAGAGGCTTATTGAAGCAACATTGTTTAATATGGACTTACTTACAGAGAAGAGAATTTTCTCGATAAGATTTTACCCTTTCAGAATTATGATGTATGTTATCTCTCCGGCATTTTTTCTCTCTGGATTGATATTGTTTATAATCTCAGTATTGGTTTATAGTGTTTTTGTCGGGACAGTAATTATTGTTTTATTCATCCTCTTTATCAGTTTAAAAAAATCGTCTTTTATATCATCATTTATACTAAATCAATTCTATCTATTGGTCGGGCTATTAAAAATCAGGAAAAATATGACTATCTGGGATAGTACCTCTGTTTAGGGGTTAAGACTCAGGAAAAAATTTTCTGAGCCACAATTCTGTACATACTATCCTCCATATTTCTGAGGAGTATTCTTTTTTGTCATTGATAAAGCTACAATAATCTGAGTAAACTAATACTGAGTTCCAGTATTTCCTTGTTTTAAACGAACTGGATTTCATAACTTCAATTATATTATCTTTTAACTCCTCCTTCATCCATATTTCTTCAGGCGTAGAAAATCCTTTTTTATCCATTCTGCACCTGATTTCTTCAGGGATAATTCCTTTTATTGATTTTCTGAGGATATATTTTGTAATTCCCTTTCTGATTTTTTTATCACCGGGTAGGTTATTGGCGTATTCGACTATCCGATAATCTAAAAAGGGCACTCTGGCTTCAACTGAGAAAGCCATTGACATTCTGTCTTCCCAGTGAAGTAGATATGGGAGGTTGGCGCTTGTCAGATCTGTTATCAGCGCTTCATTCAGATTTCCCTGATACCTTTCCAGTGGTTCTTCATATCCATTTATCAGGTCTCTTCTGCCTTTACGAATAAAAAACTGTTTGATTGCATACTTCACAAATCCTGAATGGTTCTTCAGCGTTCCGGTCAGTTCTTTGCTGGCTTTAAGATAATGCCTTTTATGAATCAGGCTGGAGATATGGCTGTATAAATAAGCAATGTAGCCTGCAAATATTTCATCTGCACCCTGTCCGTCAAGAACAACTTTTACATCCTTTGATAAATACCTCATTATGCAGTATTGTGAGTAAAGTGTAAGCTGCATAAATGGTTCATCATTTGAATAGATTAGGTGATCAAGGTCATTCCATAGTTCTTTTGGATTTGGCTTGATGTAATGGGCATTCACATCTGTGGATTCAACAATAATTTTGATATAGTCACTTTCATCAAACTTTTTCTCATCAAAAATGGCTGAAAATGTTTTCTGTTTTGGGGCATCCGGACTATTTTCCTTCAATATTTTACTAATAAGTACTGTAATTGTTGATGAATCCAGGCCTCCACTCAGGCATGTTCCTGTCGGAACATCACTTCTTAGGTGGAGTTTTGTTGAATCTTTAAGAAGATTCAATAATTCGTTTGCATCTCTTTCATCGGTATTACTATCGGATATTATCTCATCACTTTTGCCGGGAGAGTAGTATTTTATTATTTCTGGCTGGTTATTTATTGATATTTTCATAAAATGCCCTGCCGGCAACTGAAGAATACCTTCAAACATTGTTTCGTTTGTATGATCTGAGAGACCCCATTTAAGGAAGGTTATCACCTGTCTGTCGTTTGGCTTTTTACCGACATCTGGGTAGCAACAGAGCGCTTTTATCTCAGAAGCGAATATGAAATTGTTGTTTTGTATTGTATAATAGAGTGGTTTTATTCCAAACCTGTCGCGTGCGCAGAATAGCTCTTTTTTATTTTTATCCCAGATTGCAAAAGCCCACATTCCATTAAATTTTAATAGACAGTCAGATCCCCATTCTTCATAACTGTGAATAATAACTTCACTGTCTGTTTTGGATCTAAATTTATGTCCTTTACTAATAAGTTCTTCCCGTATTTCATGGAAATTATATATCTCTCCGTTGAATGTCAGCCAGATACTTTCGTCCTCATTTGTCATTGGCTGCCTGCCCTCTTCTGAGAGGTCAATTATTGAGAGGCGACGGTGTGCAAGACCTATTTCATTTTCAATAAAGAAGCCTGAATCATCGGGTCCCCTGTGTGACAGAATTTCCGACATCTGCATTAAATAATCCTTATTGATATTTTCTCCTGTTATTTTGAAGTGTCCCGCGATTCCACACATTGTATTAGATATTGTATATTTATTCCAATAATTATTCTTCCTATGGCGAAGTTCTTTTTAATTCAATAATAATTTTAATATCATAAGTTAAATGTAAGACAAAGGAGATTTTATGGATTTTAACCAGTTTAAAAATAAGAGAATATTAATTATTGCGGGACTTGTTGCCGTATTTACACTTCTCTCCTTAATGATCCGGCTCATTCCTGCCGGAAATTTAGTTGCTGTGGACGGAGTGAATCTGCTTGGCAATGATCCGTGGTATAACCTGAGGCAGATTGAGCTTCTGATCTCAGATTCGCTTCAGTACCCGTGGTATGACCCGATGACGAATTATCCGTACGGGACTAACAACTTCTGGGGGCCGCTGTATCCTTTGATTGCGGCTGTGATGTGCATTGTGACAGGTGCGGCAACCCGTACTGACATCATGTATGTCTCGTCCTGGCTGCCTGCACTTATGGGTGCGGCTATGGTGCCTGTGATGTACTTTGCCGGTGAGCGTCTTTCCGGTTATAAAACCGGACTTATTGCTGCTTTCCTTACTGCAATAGTATCAGGTCAGTTCTTTTACAGGTCCCTCTTTGGGTTTGTGGATCACCATGTGGCAGAGGTATTCTTCAGTACGCTCTTCTGTCTGGTGATTCTCTTCTACCTCTCATATGTAAGGGATCACCCGGTGGACCTCAAAAATACCGAGTCACTCAAAATTCCGGCTCTGATCTCTGCCGGGGCAGGATTTGCCTATTTCCTGGGCCTTGCTGTAATGCCGACAATGCTTCTATTTGCATTTATTATGGCTATTTATACCGGAATTCAGTTCATTTATGACCATATCAAGAATAAAACATCAGACTTTCTTCTTCTCTTCAATGTGGTTGCATTTCTGACAGCGATAGTTCTTTATGCTGCACTCATCGGCATCAGATTTGACGGCTTTGATATGGCAAGGTACTCTGTCGGCCATATATTTGCATATCTTGCCCTTATTGCCGGAACTGTGGTTCTTTATGCTCTTTCAACCTATCTCTCAGAGAAACCTTCATATTACTATGTCGGAGCAATATTCGGCCTTGCAATAGCAGGTCTGCTTGGGCTTATGGTTGTTCTGCCTGATCTGTACACTATAATTGTTAACGGCCTCTGGAGCTTTTTCGGCTATAAGACAACACTATCAACAATCCAGGAGGCAAACCACTGGAGTTTTGAGAATGCCTGGAATGCGTTTAACTTCGGCCTGATAATGATGGTCCTTGCATTCTTTGTGATGGTCTATCAGTTTATCCGTGAGCATAAACCGGAGCTCATCTTCACCATTGTCTGGTCGCTGGTAATTCTCTATGCTACAACTGTGCAGCTGAGGTATGAGTATTATCTCGGTGCAAATATCGCTCTTATGTCTGCATACTTCATATCATGGACACTTGATTATGGTCTGAAAGATATACTTGGATTTGCCGGAATAAAGCCTCAGGATAAAATTTTAGAGGAGATGCCTGAAGAAGAAAAGACGGGAAAAAAGAAGAAATCTGAGGGTTCATCGGCGAAGAAGAAAAAACCGGTTAAAAAAGCACATGCAGCAAAGCCAAAAGCATTCCCTGCCGGAATTGCAGTTGTTGGTGTAATTTTTCTGCTCCTCTTCAGTTATTTCTCAGTAAATGTCGATCTTGCTGTATCAAATAATGTAGGCGGGATTAACGGCGACTGGATGGAATCCCTTGAGTGGATGGGTGCAAATACTCCTGAAACCGGAGTTGATTACTACAAACTATATGAAAAAGACTCCTTTGAATATCCTGAGGAAGCCTACGGCGTTATGTCATGGTGGGACTACGGCCACTGGATAACCTTCAATGCCAAGAGGATGCCTAATGCAAACCCCTTCCAGGAGGGGGTTGCAGGTCCAAACGGTTCCGCCGCATTCTTTGTTCAGACAGATGAGGCTGGTTCAAACCTTGTGCTTGACAACCTTGACACAAGGTTTGTCATAACCGATGTCGAGATGGATACAGCCAAATTCTGGGCAATGGCAACATGGTTCAATCCGGAGCTTCAGCAGTCTCCATATGTGATGAACCTGTACCAGCACCAGGAGGACGGCTCACTCACCCCGGCCACACTGTACAGGGACGAATATTTTGAGACAATGATCTCAAAGCTGCACAACTTTGACGGTTCACTTGTTATTCCGTCTGAGGTGCTGTATGTCGAATATGTCAGCGGAGACATGTACGGCGCACCACTGCCGATAATATCAAAGGCTGAGTATATGCCTTATGATGCCGCTGAATCTGCGGTTGCAGCATTTAACGGGAATAATGCGAAAGCAGGCGCTGCCCTCCTAAGTCCTAATGTTATTCAGCCTTCAACAAAGGTGCCGGCACTTCAGCATTACAGGCTTGTGCATGAGTCGCCGACAAATGTTCTCAGCGGACAGGGTGGAGCCGATCTGAAATATGTCAAGACATTTGAGTATGTGCCCGGTGCAATAATCCGTGGTGACGGAATAATTGCAGTAAACCTTGAGTCAGATCAGGGCAGAAAGTTCACATATATGCAGGAGAGCGTAAACGGTGAATTCACTGTTCCTTATTCTACCGGTGGCGATAATTACGGAACCAGGGTTCTCTCGGATTATACAGTCATAGATACCGGAGAGACATTTAAGGTTTCAGAGGATGCTGTGATGAACGGCCTTTATATCAACTGAAATCTGATATTCCCTTTTTAAAAACTTTTTTGAGACAATTGTTCCTGAAATGAGACTGGATGTTAATTGTCTGTTCTATGATGATGGCTGCTGTTGAGCCCCGGTTATGAGTGCCTGAATATCAGTGAGACAGCCCGGACATTGTGCATCCGGAAAAATAGTAGTTATTTTTTAATTCTTGTCGGGTCCATGTGGGTGACTTCAAATCCGGGTATTACTAGTTTTACCACCGGAATGCTGGTCTTAGTGAGATCGCAGGCACATATCCGGTCAGCATGCCTCTCAACCTCTTCTGTCACCCTCTTAATATCACCATCAATGGAGTCTGTGCTGCTGTCGGGAATGTCAGAGATTTTTATTGTATCCTCATTCTCCTTAAACCACATTTTGTTTATCCTTTTAAGCCTCTCATATCCGGCCTTCTGAATCATAAGATTTTTGGCGGCATTCTCATTCTTATCTGCTATCAGTGAAGCGCGGCTTTTTGCAATGCCGGTGAGCGCCCTTATAACCGCAATCTCAGGACTGAGGTGCGCACCGGTTCCTGTCACAAGCATTGCAGGATCTTTTGTCTCTGTATCGTCCGCTGCTGCGGCGACCACAGGCACGGATGTTTTTCCGTCTAAGAGCCACAGGTGAATCTCTATCCCGTTTTCCTTAAATTTATTCAGGAGATCTTTTGCAGTGCCTTCTGTATCGATCACAAGTCTTCTGCCAAGCATCCTTTTGCTCTCGGCAATGCTTATGGCATCCTTTTCTATGATCTGATACATGGCATGGAGTATTGCTTCCTCCATATTATTTCCGGCTGCAAGGCCGGTTGTGCTGCTTTTGAAGAGCTGGTTAGCCATTCCGGGAGGATCATACGGGTGATATATGGCATTTGCCGGAATCAGAACCTCCTCCTCGTTTAAGATGTCCCATACCGGACTCCAGTACAGCAGCTGGTTGTTCTCAGGCTCCTGCGGCAGAATCAGCTCCCTTGGATCAACGGCCCTTGCCGGCCCGAAATTTTCGTAACTTCCGGTGATAAGCCTCTCCCCTCTGTATTCTGCGCAGTAACTCTCCACAGCATTCATTATTGCCGCAGTTTCGGCATCTGCCGGAGTAACTCCTTTACCTGTATGCTCCCTTGGTGCGCCGGGCCTGTTATCCGGAGTTATGGCGGAGTAAACCGGGATTTTCACTCTGTCACAGGCTGTCAAATCCCTGACTTCTGTGACTCCGATATCAGAAAGAATCTGTTTTAGCAGATTTAAGGTCTTTTCAGTATCTTCTGACCTGTGCATTATGCTTTGGTCTGTTTTTTTAACATTTCCGATAGCTATTGGTTCGGCACTGTACATTACTGAAAAATTGGAAAAACAACCATATATTATAGCCGACACAAAGTTCATTACAGGTATGGGATCATTTGCTGTAGGTTCATTTGTCAGGTATCCAAAGACCGGCACATCAGGCAGAGTTGACTCAGTTGAATTCTTTGACGGAGAGGAATTTGCAAGGATTGAGGAGACCGGCCTGTATTACCGGACAGATACCCTGATAATCACGGATAAGTATGAGAAGAAAGCTGAGCGTGGCGAAAATTCCGGCATTGAAAGGCTGAAATATGAAAAGCGCCTTGATTCAGACGAGATCAAAGATGCGTTTGATCATGTGGATGGTGTTGGTGCGGGATAATATCTTAAAAAAATATTTTTGTGTTTTTCAGCCGCAATTACTCTGTTAACTGATTATTTAATCTTCAATCGCTATTGTTGTCAGTTTCACCGATTCAACACCCTTCTGCGCCATCAGGCTTTCAGCAATTTTCTTGATGTCACCCGCATCGCCGCGGACAAGAATGATCTCCAGGCATTTGTCATGTGAGACATGGCTGTGCAGGGATGACTGGATTATATCAGTATGTTCATGCTGTATTTCAGTCAGTGTCTGAAGGAGACCCCGGTGTTCATGGTCATAAACCATTGTAATTACTCCCTGTCTCTCTCCTGTAACATCAGACATCCATCTGTAATATGTGATGTAATTTCTTATTGCATCGCGTATCCCCTCTGAACGGGATGAATATCCTCTGTATTCCAGAATTTCATCAAATTTATCCAGAAGGTTTTTTGGGAGCGATATTCCTATTCTTGAAAGGTCTGATTCCTGTGACATTTTACTCTCCGTTTAACTATTGTAATTATTATAAATAATTTCTTTCGGAAGTTTTACTATTTGAGTGAATTATTGAGAATATTTCTTAACTTTTATGCTGTTATGAATGCCGGTGATAAAAAAAAGTCTGGTTTTTTCTCTCATGTCAATAAACCGGAGTGAAGAGCAAAAAGTACCGGCTATTTCTCCAAAATAATCATATGTGCTGTTAAATTAACGATTTCTCTCTTTTTTTGCCGGATTTGTGTGTTCATCAGTACTTTTATGAGCTTTCATTTACCACAGATCAGGTATAAGTAATATTGTCATATATTTATAAGGAGGTTTGAGTAGTAGTGAGCGATCCATTAATCCCAAGTGTAAATATCGGTCTTGTTGGTCATGTTGACCATGGAAAGACAACCCTGGTGTCACATCTGACCGGCCAGTGGACAGACCGTCACAGTGAAGAGATAAAACGCGGAATATCAATCAGGCTTGGCTATGCCGATGCAACATTTTATAAATGCCCTGAATGTGAAGGTTCTGAATCATATTCGACAGATAAGGAGTGTCAGGTATGCAACGGTAAAACCGAACCTTTCAGAACAATTTCATTTGTGGATGCACCCGGCCACGAGACTCTTATGGCAACGATGCTGTCAGGGTCCGCACTCATGGACGGTGCAATGCTTGTAATTGCAGCCAATGAGAAGTGCCCCCAGCCTCAGACAAAAGAGCATCTTATGGCTCTTGAACTTGTCGGAATAAAAAATATTGTAATTGTTCAGAATAAGATAGATGTTGTTTCCCAGGAAGCAGCACTTGCTCACTACCAGCAGATTAAAAAATTTGTAAAGGGCACTGTCGCTGAGGATGCTCCGGTAATTCCTGTTTCAGCGCAGAAGGGTATTAATATGGGTGCCCTTATTGAGGCGATCAATAAGCATATTCCAGTGCCTGAAAGGGATCCCAAAGATGACCCTCTGATGCTTGTTGCCCGTTCTTTTGATATCAACAAGCCGGGATGCAGCTGGCGGGATGTTAAAGGAGGCGTTATTGGAGGTTCTCTTACCCAGGGTGTCTTCAATGAAGGTGATGATATTGAGATACGTCCCGGAAGGAAGGTCGAGGCAGAAAACCAGGTCAGATGGGAATCAATTCAGACCAAAGTAACTACTATGAATTCCGGTTCAAGGAAGGTTACTGAGGCAACACCCGGAGGACTTCTTGGTATAGGTACAAAGCTTGATCCGGCAATCACCAAGAGTGATGCACTCTCCGGACAGGTTGCAGGTCATGTCGGCAGGCTTCCTCCGGTATGGAACAAACTCTCGTTTAAGGTTGTTCTTATGGAGCGTGTTGTCGGTGCAGATGACGAGTTCACTATTGATCCGCTGAAACACAAGGAGCCGCTTATGCTCTCTGTCGGAACAGCTGTCACTGTTGGTGTTGTTACCAATACCAAAAAGGATGTAGTGGAAGTTGTGCTCAAAAGGCCGGTCTGTGTCGCTGTTGGCTCAAGAATTGCAATTAGCAGGCAGGTCGGTGGCAGGTGGCGCCTGATCGGAATGGGAACACTGGTAGAATAAAGGTAATCTTTGATGCCAATGCCCTGATGATTCCGGGGCAGTTCGGCGTGGATATATTCTCTGGGATAGAAGGGATTTTGGGTTCATATGAACCTTTAACTCTTGAAGATGTTCTCTCTGAACTGAAGGGAATATCCACCGGAAAGGGGCGTGATTCATCTGCGGCACGTGTCGGTATAATGCTTTCACGGAGATGCAGAGTCGCAGGCGGGCCTTATTCCGGCTTAACTGTTGATGACAGAATAATCTCTTTTGCTGAAGACTGCGGAGGGATTGTCGCAACAAATGACCGGGGACTGAAAAAGCGCCTCTTAGATAAGAATATTGATGTAATAACCTTAAGGAAACAGAAGACATTTGAGATCATTAAGGCCTGAAATAATCACCGGAGATTTAATTTATGTATTTTAGAATGACGCTTGAGGACAAGGTGCGTGTGCCCCCTATCCGCCTTGGTGAAGACCTTGAAATTGTTGTGATGGACGAACTTCAGAAACAGCTTGAGGGCAGTATAGACAAGGATATTGGAATTTTTATTGCAGTAACTGAGATAAAGGAGATCGGAGAAGGAGATATTATCCCGGGTGACGGCGCTGTTTACTACTCTGTAATTTTTGATTCTGTTGTAATGAGGCTTTCAATGCAGGAAATTATTGAGGGTGAGGTTGTTGAAACCACAAGTTTTGGCGCTTTTGTCTCTCTTGGTCCGATTGATGCAATGCTTCATGTCAGCCAGATATCTGATGAATATATCAATTATGATGAGAAGAACGGAAGGCTTGTCTGCCAGGAGAGCCGCAGACAGATCGCAGTCGGAGATGGCCTTCGTGCACGTGTTGTTTCGCTCTCGCTCTCGGAAAGAGACCCAAGGGAGAGCAAAATCGGCCTTACCATGAGACAGGCAGGGCTTGGAACAGAGACCTGGCTGAAGGAAGAGGTTGAGGGAGAGACAGCAGATGGCTCCTCGCAATAAGAAATCCGTTAAAGTATGCCGCAACTGTCACCACGTAGTTGATGGTGAGTCATGCGTGACCTGCGGCAGTTCAAACCTCAGCGATGACTGGGCTGGCTATCTCTATATTGTGGATCCCAAAAATTCTGATATCGCAAAAAAGATGAATATTGACATGCCCGGAAGGTATGCCCTGAAAGTTCGCTAAAATGTGGTATCTTCCAGAAGAGCATCGCGGCAGGTTTAAAGAACCTTTTGGGGAGCTTTTCCCGGATATAGTTTCGGCTCTGAACTTTTCAGGTGAATCTCCGGTGTATGCGGTCGGTGATGTTGTGACCTATAACCTTGCCAAAAACGGAGTTGTGCCTGAAGTGGCGGTTATTGACGGCATAACCATGAGAAAGATCTGTACCAAGACACCCATTCTTCCTGCAGAACTGATTGAGGTTGAAAATCCGGCAGGGACAATTACAGATAAGCTTATAGATGTGCTTTTATCTGCCATAGTGAGTCCGCCTGTTCTTGTCTATGTCATTGGTGAGGAGGATCTTGCAGTAATTCCTATGGTGATGTATGCCCCTCTGGGTTCGGCAGTCTTCTATGGTCAGCCTGGTGAGGGTGTTGTGGTCAGAATAGTTGATTCTGAATCAAGAAAAGTTGCAGAAGAGCTTTTTTCACTCTTTGTTAAGAAGGAAATTCCGGATTCTTCCGGTTGATATATTTAAATAAATCTGCGAACAATATTTGAGGGATATCGATGGACTTTGTATTCGTAAAAGAAGAGGAAAACAAGCTTCTTAACCGCACTGAGCTTGATTTTGTTATTAATTATGAAGGCGCTACACCTTCAAGAAAAGAGATACTGGGCAAACTCTGTGCACTCCGCAATGTGCCGGTGACAGTCTGTGTCATTGATTCACTTAAGAGTGAATTCGGTAAGCAGGAGATCATTGCAAAGGCACGCATTTATACAGATGCAGAGGCTCTTAAGTCAACTGAGCTTGACTATCTGGTAAAACGCAATAATCCTGAGACTGAGGCAGAAGAGGAGGCCTGAGTATTATGGTGAGCCGCTATAAATATTATAATGTTGAGGGCGATAAGGCAGAAGTGCAGAAGAAGAACTGCCCACGCTGTGGACCCGGAGTCTATATGGCTGAACACAAGGATCGTGTGTCCTGTGGCAAGTGCGGATATACCGAATTCAATAAATAAGAATAATGCCTGAACCAGGGCTTATACTGGGTATTGAGGGGACTGCCTGGAACCTTAGTGCCGCAATTTTTGGAGAGGATGTACTCTCTCTGCATTCCAGACCATACAGCCCGCCGAGCGGTGGCATTCACCCGCGCGAGGCTGCTCAGCATCACGCATCTGTTTTAAAGGATGTTATATCCAGAGTTCTTGAGGGGCATAACCCGGCTGATATTTCAGGCATTGCCTTCTCGCAGGGGCCGGGTCTTGGACCGTGTCTGAGGACAGTCGGTACTGCTGCAAGGACGTTGTCTCTCTCCCTTGGTGTGCCTCTGATTGGTGTCAATCACTGCGTTGCCCACGTTGAGATTGGCAGGTGGCAGTGCGGATGTGATGACCCGGTTGTCCTCTATGCCAGCGGAGCGAATACGCAGGTACTTGGTTTTTTAAAATCACGGTACAGGATATTTGGTGAGACTCTTGATATCGGCCTTGGCAATGCTCTTGATAAGTTTGCACGCAGTAAGGGACTGCCCCATCCCGGCGGCCCTCTGATTGAGAAATATGCACTTGAGGGCAGTCCTGTAGATCTGCCCTATACTGTGAAGGGTATGGATCTTGCTTTTTCCGGGCTGATGTCCGCCGCAAAAAGCTGCAATGCTCCGATTGAAGATGTCTGTGCCGGTTTTCAGGAGAGCGCCTTTGCAATGTGTGTTGAGGTGACCGAGAGGGCGCTTGCGCATGCCGGAAAGAATGAGGTTTTGCTTGTCGGAGGTGTGGGTGCGAATACACGCCTCCGCGAGATGCTTGCGTGCATGTGTGAGGAGAGGGGAGCTGAATTCTTTGTACCTGAGAGGCAGTATATCGGGGATAATGGTGCTATGATCGCGCTGACCGGAAAGATCATGCTTGAGGCAGGTCAGACGATAGCTGTTAAAGATTCGGCTGTTAACCCTTCCTTCCGTTCTGATGAGGTGGAGGTTTTATGGCGGAAGGATACAGGGGACCTGCCATACAGGTCTGCCAATATGCTCTCTGACGGTTTTGCACGGGGGGCGGAGGCACTTGTCAGTGAGAGGGGCGATTATGTGATTAAGAAGCGCCTCTCCAAGAGATACCGCTCTCCTTCTCTTGATAAGAGGCTTATATCTGAGCGTACAAAGGCAGAGGCGAGGTTAATCTCCCTCTCCCGGAGGTCAGGTGTGCCTACGCCTGTGATCTATGACATAACCAGTGATTCTGTTGTTATGGAGAAGGTAACAGGTCTGATGCTGAAGCATCTGCTCAATGCAGACAATGTCATGGATGCCGGAAGAATTGTCGGCAGGCTCCATGATGCCGGAATCATCCACGGTGATCTGACGACCTCCAATATTATGGTCCGTGAATCTGATGGCAGGTGTGTGCTCATTGACTTCGGTCTTGCATATATATCATCGGAGGTGGAGTCAAGGGGCGTGGACCTGCATGTCTTCTTCCAGACCCTTGAGAGCACTGCACCTGACCATTATGAACTGAGGGATGCCTTCTGCACCGGATATAAAGAGAGTTTTGCAGAGGGCGACACGGTTCTGGAGAGGGTTGAGGAGATAAGGCTCCGGGGCCGTTATCTTCACTGATAACCATCTGCTCTTTTTTTCATAAATATAATATTATATTGTGTGTCGCTTCAAACAATATTTGTTTTTAAATATTGTGCTGTTTTTTCTGACCCTGATTTGGCTGTCTTTCGTATGCAGGCACTTTCTGTAACTCCGGGTTTGCGCAGACTCCAAAAGATTGTCCGTTCTGTCTGTCCCACTGATCTGATATATTGTGGGATAAGGGTGGGGCATATCTCCTCCTTATTGGTGTGTACATCAATATACAGGTATGTTGTGCTTATGTGTTGTGCTTAATCTGTTCCTCAACATATGAATCTCTCTTATTCATCTTTATTTTGATTTAAATTCTCTATTGTTGGCTTATTATATTTTTTGTCCTGTGTCGGCATATATATATGTTCCGGATTTCAAACTGTATGTCTGGTAATCGGATGGCTGCAAATAATATGTATAATATTCTCTATGTTGATGATGAAGAGATTCTCTTAACCGCGACTAAGCTATATCTGGAACATTCCGGAGAGTTTGTGGTTGACACAGCATCTTCAGCAGATGAGGGGCTGAATAAAATATATGGTAATAATTATGATGCAGTTGTCTCCGATTATGAAATGCCTGAGATGAACGGCGTTGAGTTTTTAAGCAAAGTGAGATCCACAGGTAACGATATCCCGTTTATCATCTTTACCGGAAGAGGGCGTGAAGATGTTGTTATAGATGCCCTGAATAACGGTGCGGATTTTTACCTTCAGAAGGGTGGTCAGCCGAAAGCCCAGTTTGCTGAACTTACCAGTAAAATAAGCCAGGCTGTCAGAAGAAAGAAAGCTGAATCTGAGATCGAAGCCGGAAAGAAACAGATGATTGCACTTCTGAATGCTGCAAGTGAGGCAGAGATGCTTATATCGCCGGAAGGGGGGATACTTGCAATAAACAGTCTTATGGCAGAGCGGTTTGGAAGGGATCCCAAATTCCTTCTTGGTGCCAGTGCATTTGAATCCCTGCCTTTGGGGCTTTTTAATCTGCAAGAGATTATTTTTTCCTCCTCTTCTGATAGTTCCGGGCAGTTGTTCTATGAAGAGATCTCCAAAGGCAGATACTATAATAATACAATAAGTCCTTTGGCGGATATTTCCGGGAATATTGTTTCATATGCAGTTTTTTCAAAGGATATAACTGCTCAGCAGAATGCTGAGGATTCTCTTGCAGCAGCGAAGGAGCATCTGGATGTCACTCTCAAATCGATCGGAGATGGTGTGATAGTAACAGATGAGCATACAAATATCACTGCATTGAACCGTGTTGCAGAAGAACTTACGGGGTGGAGGGAAGATGATGCAAAGGGCATGCATGTTCTTGATGTATTCAGTTTGTCAGATCTTCTCACCGGAGAGGTTAGGGTAAATCCCGCTGAGGAAGCCATCCGGTCAGGAAAAATAGTGAACCTCTCCGATAATATTCAGCTTGAATCAAAAGACGGCTCAAAATATATCATCGGGGACAGTGCCGCACCGATTAAGGATCAGAATTCGGAGGTTCGGGGATCAGTAATTGTCTTCCGCGACATTACAAAGGAGAAAGAGGCGCAGGATTACCAGATGAGGCTTGCTTCTATTATTGATTCGGCGGATGATGCAATAATCAGCAAAAATACCGATGGCACTATAACAAGCTGGAATAAAGGTGCGGAGGAGATCTTTGGTTATTCTGAAGAGGAGGTTGTTGGAAAGAAGATCAATCTGCTGGTTTTGGAAGAGGATGCAGATGATCTCAAATCGATTATGGATAAAATCAGCCTGGGAGAAAAGATTAAACATCATACGGCCCGCAGGATGAGAAAAGATGGACAGATTATTGATGTTTCTCTGACAATTTCGCCAATTACTGATATTAATGGCAAAATAACCGGTATTTCAACCATATCACGTGATGTTAGTGATATTATTAAGTCCAGACATAAGCTGAAGGAGAGTTACGAGTGGAATTCAACTGTCTTAAAGAGCATTGGCGATGCAATCATTGCAACTGATCGTGACTGCAATGTTACATACATGAATCCTGTCTCTGAGCACCTGACCGGATGGAGCCTTAAGGAGGCAAAGAACAGACCCCTTAGTGAAATTTTTAATATTACAAATGAATCAACCGGAGATGTTGTTGAAAGTCCGGCTGAGAAGGTAATTAAGGAAGGCAGGGTTGTGGGGCTTGCAAACCATACGGTTCTCACCGGAAAATCGGGTGAAATCTGGCCCATTGATGACAGTGGTGCCCCTATTGTCGGATTTGACGGAAAGATAAATGGTGCCGTAATTGTATTCCGGGAGATTTCGGAGAGGAAGAAATCCGAGAAGCTTCTGAAGGACTCTGAAGCCAGATACCGGGCACTGTTTAACTCCACAGGGGCTGCAACTGTGATTTACGGCCCTGACAATATCCTCCTCCTTGTAAATTCCGGGTATGAAAAACTCTCCGGCTACAGCAGGGCTGAAGTTGAAGGCAGGATGAGATGGACTGATTTTGTTCATGAGGACGATCTCAGTTTTATGCTTGATAAATATTCCCGGAGACCAAAAGGCGGGGAATTTTACCATGACTCCTATGAGTTCAGGTTTGTTGACCGCTCCGGCAGAATTCATGATATTCTTTTAATATTTGAACGTATTGTGGGGAGCAGCAATGTTGTCTGCAATTTAATTGATATCACTGCCCAGAAGACGGTCCAGAGGCAACTCAGTGAGAGCGAAAATAAATTAAAAACAATACTTGACAGTCTTCCTGATGTTGTTGTTCACAAAGATCCTGAACTCCGGATATTGTGGGCAAATGCTACTGCAAAAAAGATGAATCCGGATATTGTCGGTAAGACCTGTTATGAAGCATTTCTGGGTTGTGAGAAAGTCTGCGATGACTGCAATGCCTTAAAATCTATGGAGTCCGGCGAGATTAGGAGTAAGACTATCTTCCACAGGGGTGTTGCGGGTGTAGGTGACAGTTACTGGGAGAAGACATCTATCCCGATAAAGGATTATTCAGGGAGATATTCTTCAGTTGTTGAGATGACCAGAAATGTTACCAGCAGCAGGCAGTCCGAAAGAAGAACGGTGTTTCAGCATAATCTTGCTGAGAAGTTAAGTGCAACGTCCTCCCTGCAGGATGCCCTGAAGATGATATTTGAGAGTCTGACGGGTACTTCAGGGATGAACTCGGGTATGCTCTATCTGAGTGACAGGCTGAACGGCGGACTGTCACTGACCCTGCACAGAGGCATCTCCGGGGAATATAAATCAGCTGTGAGCAGTATCAGGCCTGAAAGTCCGTGTTTTGGTCGTCTGGCTCATAAAAAACCTGTATATGGTGTTTTTGATGATATAAGTCCGAACCTGAAGGATATCTCCCGGCATGAAGGGATTAAATCCTTTGCTTATCTTCCTATTGTTGCCGGTGCGGAAATTATCGGGGCCTATTTCCTCTTTTCACGCGATGACCCGGAAGTCACACTGTTTTCAAAGGATATTCTTGAATCGGTAAATGATCTCATTGGAAATACACTTTCAAGAGTTATTGCCGAGGAGGCACTGCGTGAATCAGGGGAAAGGCTCAACATTGCACTGAAGAGCGCTGAACTGTTTGTCTGGGAGTATATGGTCGGGGAAAATAAGGTTTTCTGGGACCATAACCTGCTGAAAGGTCTTGGATACTCCTGCGGCAATACTGTTGATTCAGTCTGGTGGGAGTCCCTTATTCATCCCGAAGACCGGAATGAGAGGAGGGATAAATTAAGTCTCACTATCATCGGCAGTGAGAATTATTATTCAAATGAATACAGGATTCTGTCTGCCGGTGGTGAATGGAGATGGATAAGGGTTCTTGGTAAGGCGAAAAAGAGGGATGATGAGGGCTTTGCGACACATCTTGCAGGCGTTATTCAGGACATCACTGAATCAAAGGAGGGTGAGCTTGCCCTTATAATGGCCAATAAAAAACTGAATCTCCTCTCAAGTATTACAAGGCATGATATTTTAAACCGGGTAACTCCTACGCTGATGTATCTGGAAATGATTAGGGAGTTGTGCGAAGGTGACGATAAGGTGACGGAGTATCTTAATTTCATGGAAAAATCGGTGAATGATGTCACAACTCAGATATCCTTTACAAAAGACTATCAGGACTTGGGGCTTAAAAGTCCGCAGTGGCAGAATGTCGGCACTGTGCTGGATAATGCGGGTTTAAATGCCGGAATATCTTCTGTATCTGTTGTTGGTTCTGATCTCTGCTGCCGTCTGGAAGTTCTGGCAGATCCTATGTTTGAGAAGATATTCTTCAATCTTATTGACAATTCCCTGAGGCACGGTGGAGAAGTCTCTGAAATTTCAGTCCGGTGTATTGATGACGGTGATCTCTGTAAGGTAATATATACCGATGACGGTTGCGGTGTTTCTCCTGATATGAAAGAGAAGATCTTTTACAAAGGTGTTGGCAGCAATACCGGACTTGGCCTCTTCCTGACTAAGGAGATTCTGGATATTACCGGAATTTTGGTTGAGGAGAATGGTATTTATGGAGAGGGTGCAAGGTTTGAGATCTCTGTCCCCAAAGGTAAATGGAGATATTCGGAAGATTACTGTTTATGAAGTCAGTTTACCGCATATCGGGCTGATCAGTGATGTGCAGTCATCGTGGGTAAAAAACCCAAATCCGCGTTCTGCTGAAAACAGGAATTTTTTTGTCCGTTATTTTTCCGGCATTGCTCTGCTTCACGCTATTTTTTAACTCCGGAAGGGTATATCATCTTTAACGCGTGGATTCTTTGAAATGACAGGTGATGACAGGGGCGATACAAAGCTTATGAGGACACTCTCACTGCCTGAGGTCGTTCTCTCAGGAATCGGGGTAATTCTTGGTGCAGGAATCTATGCCCTTATAGGTGAGGCGGCAGCTACTGCCGGAGATGCACTCTGGCTCTCTTTTGTATTCTCTGCCCTGATTGCCTCGTTTACCGGCCTGTCATATATGGAACTGTCGTCAATGTTTCCGCGGGCAAGTGCGGAATATGAATATACAAAGCATTCTTTCGGCAGTAATCTCGCTTTTATGACCGGAATTATGGTCATACTCTCCGGAATTGTCGGTGCGTCAACCGTTGCTCTTGGTTTTTCCGGGTATTTCAGGGGCATCTTTGATCTGCCCGTTCTCCTGATCTCAACTGTTTTGATTCTGCTACTCTCGGCCCTTCTCTTTGTTGGGATAAAACAGTCGGCTATGGTTGCAATTGTTTTTACTCTCATTGAGGCAGGCGGTCTTGTCGGGATTATACTTATTGGCCTGCCCTATATCGGTTCGGTTGATTACTTTTATATGCCGCTTGGAATGGCGGGTGTCTTTCAGGCAGCGGCACTGATATTTTTTGCATACCAGGGTTTTGAGGAGATTGTGAAATTGTCAGAGGAGACGAAGAACCCTGAAAATACTATACCTCTGGGACTCCTTATTGCACTCTCTGTGACAATTCTGCTTTATGTTCTCGTCTCAGTCTCGGTTGTGAGTATCTCCGGTTGGGAGGCAGTTGCCGGTTCAGAAAACCCTTTTGCCATGATCGCCGGTGAGGTCTTTGATGGTGGTTATCAGGTCTTTACTGTCATTGCCCTTTTCGCAACCGCAAATACAGTCCTTCTGATGCTTCTCTCCTCATCAAGGATAATCTATGGCATGGCAAAGGAGGGCCGCCTGCCTGCGGTTCTTAGCCGTGTACATGAGAGAACAAGGACTCCTGCTTATGCTGTTCTTGTAGCGGGTTTTCTCTCTCTTATTTTTCTGTCACTGGGAAATATCAGGGACGTTGCTTCTGTTACGAATTTTACGCTTTATTTTACCTTTACAGTCATCAATGCCTCAGTTATTGCATTAAGATTCAGGATTCCTGAGAGGAGAAGGCCTTTTAAAGTGCCTCTCAGTTTTGGCAGACTTCCCTTTATTCCTGTTATGGGTATTGCAGCCTGTCTCTTCTTTCTGTTTCAGATGGACCCTGTAATTCTCATGATTGGGGTTATTATGACTGCTGTTGCTTTTGCAGGCGCTAAATATTTTGGAGACGTATGACCGGGGATTTGTGCCCTGTTAAGCCCCTGTATTTCTGGCTGGAAATTTTGTTTCTCTCCGGAATTTTTATCCTGTCTGGTTATTAACTGTTGAATAATTATTCCTGGTGAAAGATATGAAGAAGGAATGGTCAGGTGAGAAGATAACAGTCTCATATATTGCCATGGAGGATCTTGGGGATATATGTGAGATGCTTGCAAAGGAGTCGGTATGCAGGTGGCTATTTTTTGGCCCTAACAGTTATGAGGTGACGGAAGTCTATTTCACGCCGCTCATTGAGTCAGTAATGCAGGGGTTGTCTGACTGTGAAATTCCTGAATCCCCTGTATTTACAATCCGCTCAAAGGAGACCGGTGATTTCGCAGGGCAGTGTGCCATTCTTCCGGTGGACTTCAGTCCGGGCGCATATCTCATAGGGTATCAGATTGATGATGGTTTTCAGGGCCTGGGTTTTGGCACTGAGGCATGTGAGTTTCTCGTCTATTATGCGTTTAATTGTGCCGGTGCTTACCGCTTAAACGGGGATGCCGTCTATGAAAATTCTTCTTCATGGAAGATCATGGAGAGGTGTGGTTTTACTTTTGAGGGGCGCAGAAAGAAGTACTGGCATGCACGCATTGGGTATTATGATCAGGTTCTCTACGGTCTGTTAAAGGACTCTCTGGATGAGCATTACGCCACATATCTGAATGAAAAATGGTCTGAATGACAGTTATTCTTCTTTTAGATTCTCTCTCTCTGTTTTTGTTGTTATGTGGGTATTACTAATATAACTTAATATGAATAATTACTGTTATTATGGCCGAGGCTGATCTGACGGTTGTCACCGGAAATCCAAATAAGGCAAAAGAGGTTGCGGCATTCTTTGGAGATCAGGTGAATGTGGCTCATGTGAAACTTGATCTTCCTGAATACCGGGATAATGATGTGGGTAAAATTGCCGCCCTGAAGGCAGAGGCTGCGTATGAGGCAGTAGGCAGACCGGTTATTGTGGATGATACCGGGTTTTATATCGCTGCCTTAAATGGTTTTCCGGGGGCATATGCTGCATATGTTCTTGATACAATAGGAATGGACGGGATACTGAAACTTATGAGTGGTGTCTCTGACCGGAGTGCATATTTTGAGACTGCCATTGCTTATAAGAGTGGGGATGTTGAGAGGCTTTTTAGAGGGCGTGTTGACGGTTTGATCACTGAAAGTGCCAGAGGAGATGGTGGATTTGGTTATGACCCGATATTCGAGGTTGAAGGCAGGACCTTTGCTGAGATTTTGATTGAGGAGAAGTCAAAGATTTCTCACAGGGGACTGGCACTTCTGGCTTTTTCTGACTGGTTCAGGTATGAACACGGTTTCTGATCCGGCCGGGTTACAATCCAAAATCTTAATATTGCAGACATCAACGTATATAGAACTGATATTCAGGGGTATTACAAAATGGCAAGATTCGCAGAGGCAGAAGCAAGAAACCTCAATGTTAAGATTTGCATGACATGCAATGCTAGGAACGCTGTTCGCGCAAGTAAGTGCCGCAAATGCGGTTCGTCTCAGTTAAGACCGAAATCAAAGGAAAGAAAAGGATAATATTTTCTTTTCGTGTTTTATGCACGATTTAATATTCAGAATATCTGAATATTTTATGCCGGAATTCTTTTTATACGCTGTAATAGGTGACTTTGTTTCCGGTGGTGCTGTAATCGCCGTGGTATGTTTCTATATTTCTCTTATAGCCTATGCGTTGCTTTACACCAAGTTTTTTCAGTTCTTCGCGGATATTCATGACATCTTCTTCATTGCTCCAGTCCGGAGTATATATGTAGATCACAAACCGCTCATCACGTGAATCAGGATTTTCCTTTGCTGTGCTGACTTTTGATGAGAATCCAAGCAGACCCTCTGTTGTGGCGTTCCGGATTTTAATCCATATCCCGTCAGTTTCTTCCTTTTCAAGGAATATGAGCCATTTTCCGGCCTTCTCATCTTCATCAGGTGCTGGTATATATCCAGGTCTGTCCTGTACAATCCAGTACATTAATTCAGTCTTTGTCGGAAAAACACCTTCACCTTCGCAGATCTTTGTGTATATCCTGTCTGTAACAGTTGAACAACTATTCAGTGCTCCGGCGAGTTCGGGATAGTCTGCTGAAAATTCTGAGAATATCTCCTTAAAGTCCTCTGAAAAGTCCTCCCCGTTCTCAACTCTCTCAAAGAGATAACTCCCTCTCCTCTTAAGCTCTTTATTCAGGATTATCTCGAAGATACCATGTGCGGCTTCCCTGAGTGCATCTTCAGGGGCATCTTCTTCAGTCATAATATCTTTATTCACAGATATTGCAATAATAATTTATTATTTGCTGTCGGGATTTTTTCCTGACCGGGTTTCTGGATTATTTCCGATAAAAAAGGGTTTATTTTTTGAGCATTGCTTTGGCTAGCTTTGCGGCTTTCTCTCCGGAAAGGAGCATTCCGCCAAACACCGGCCCCATTCTTCTCTCACCGCCGACTGCGTTTGCCGCCATTCCGGTTACGATAAGTCCGGGGAAGATCTCTTTTGTGTGGCTGAGGATGTTGGATTCCGCACGGTCAGCCCACATGAAACCCTCACCTTTTATATCCACACTGCCGCCTTTGTCTCTGACAAGGTGTGCGACAACGGAGTCGTGCCCTGTTGCATCAATGGTGACCTTTGTGGCAAGTGTGAGGGGGTCTATATGCAGTCCGGTCATCTGGATGGGTGTCTGGTTGATAACAAGTCCGCTTACCCTGTTGTCGCCTTTTATCACGACATCTTCGACATAGGTCAGGTTGAAGAATTCCGCACCGGCATCACAGGCGGCGGATGTTATCTTTGCGACAGCTTCAACTGAGGATGAGACGAAATAGCCTGATTCATACTCTTTGTATTTTATATCAAAGTGGTCGAGAAGGCGGCGTGCCTCTTCCTGAACGACAATTCTCGGAAACATCATACCTCCGCCCCACATGCCTCCGCCGACTGACAGTTTCTTCTCGATTACCCCGACTTTAAGTCCTTCTTCTCCAAGCAGTGCGGCGCAGGTGAGTCCTGAAGGACCGGCACCGACTATGGCGCAGTCAAGGTCATAATAGTCAAGCATTATTCTGCTCTGTTCGGAGACTATGGCCCTTGATATCGTAACTTCATCGAGTTTCATCTTATTTTCACTCTCTTACATCTTTGTTTCCATCTCTATTAACCGGTCTTGAAACGCTCCTGTGTAACCGGGAAGTTATTTCATCCAACTTTCCGGATGGGCGATATTTTTATCTCTGGATTGCGTATAATACAAGTTAATGATCACAAAATGGAAGAGAGACTGGGGTCTTACCGGAAGGGTATTTATCACCTGGGCGCTGCTTCTTGCGGTATATCTGATATTTTTCGGTATCCTCAATTTCTTTTTCCCCGGATATTTCTATATGCTTGCGGGGCTGGCATTTCTCTTCGCCTTTGGCCAGTATTTCTTCTCTGACAGGCTGGTTCTTGCGACCACAAGATCAAGGATTGTTGCCGAGGATGAAGAGCCTGAACTCCATGCGATGATTGAGAAGCTCTGTGCGGAGGCAAATCTGCCAAAGCCAAGGATTGCTGTTATGCCTTCTCCGGTTCCTAATGCTTTCGCAACCGGAAGAAGCCCTAATCATGCAGTGGTTGCGGTGACTGACTCTATCGTCAGTACGCTGAATAAGGAAGAGCTTGAGGCTGTCCTTGCGCATGAGCTTTCGCATGTTAAAAACAGGGATATTCTGACTATGACGGTTGCAAGTTTCATTGCAATGCTTGCGTCCATGATTATGCAGAATGCGCTCTTTATGAATCTCTTTGACGGAAGGGAGAACAATGGTGCATGGATTGTAATCTGGATTGTATCAATTGTCGTATGGATTGCAGCAACTCTGCTGATGCTTATGCTCTCAAGATACCGTGAGTTTGCGGCTGATCGTGGCAGTGCGATGATAACCAATAATCCACAGGCGCTTATCTCGGCTTTAAAGAAGATCAGCGGAAAGATGGAATACGTAAATCCAAAGAAGAAGCAGGAGATTGAGGGTGCAAACGCTTTCTATATCATTCCGGCAATTTCAGGTAAGAGCTTAACTGAGCTTCTTGCTACACATCCCCCTCTTGAGAAGAGAATTGCAGCTCTTGAGAAGTTTGAGAGTGAATTAAAAGGATATTAATCCATTTTTTTAATTTTATTTTTCTTATTATGTTTTTTAATGACCGGTCAGGTGCCCTATGGTGGTTCCATATCTATATGGGCACAATCCGGTCATAAATTCCAAAATTAATGTGTTATTGTCGATAGTTCCAAATAAAATCGGAAGTGTTCTATTCTCAGTTTTTTAAATAGGACTTACGCATTTCTTCTTTGCCCATTCAGGCATCTCACTCTGGACATCCGGCAACCGTGGTCCGTTCTTTCCCGGCCAGGGGTATGCCCGGAAAACGGGAGAGTGGAGGCGGGCTTTCCTTAAATATAAACAAGGGAAGAACGAAGCAACAGAGAGATCTTTTGTGAGATATACAGAAAGAATAGCGGTGAGTCTTTCGTCAGATTGAGGAAGGTACATAGCATTAAACCATTATAGAATAATATTAACTGAATTTCTCAGGTGTATACCCGGATGAGATGGAGATGCCGGATTCTATAATGATCGGCCTTTCATTTTTGGGAACCCGGTTTTTTGTCAAAAAGGCAAATGGAGATGAAATCGTATGCAAAAAAAGGGTAAAGTAATACGTAATATACTGGTAATCTGCGTGGTCCTCATCGGATTTTCTTTTCTTGCAGGATGTACCCAGCAGGAACCGGAATCCGATGTTGTAAATACTGACGCCGGATATGTTTCTGGACTACAGCAGGACGAACTCCGGGTTTTCTTCGGTATCCCGTTTGCGGCTCCTCCGACCGGAGATCTGCGGTGGAAACCGCCTGCATCTGTGGAGCCATGGGAAGGCGTTAAGGAGACAAGGGTGTTCTCACCGGCCTGTCCTCAGCCGGCTGCTGCGGATCCCGGAGTTTCTCTCAATATGAGTGAGGACTGCCTGTACCTCAATGTCTGGACACCGGCAAAGAGTGCTGACGAAAAACTGCCGGTAATGATCTTTTTCTATGGAGGGGCATTTGGAAAGATTGCCGGCTCCATGCAGCTGTATAACGGTACAGCCCTTGCAGAGAAAGGAGTCATCGTTGTTACGGCCAATTACCGGGTCGGTGCTCTTGGGTTCCTTGCCCATCCGGAGCTGGACGCAGAGTCTCCACATAACAGCTCTGGAAATTACGGACTTCTCGATCAGATTGCCGCTATGCAGTGGGTCCGGAAAAACATCGGGGCGTTTGGCGGCGACCCGGACCGGGTGACCATATTCGGGCAGTCCGCAGGAGCGGAGAGTGTTCTTATACATCTTGTCAGTCCTGAAAGCAAAGGACTCTACAGCCAGGCAATTTCTGAAAGCGGTACTTTCTGGACAAACGGAGCGGAGATAGATGCACTCAATTCAAAAGCCGACGCCGAAAAGCTGGGAGTAACTTTCGCACAGAGCCTCGGATACTCAGGTCCGGATGCGATTACACAGATGCGAAAACTGAGTTACCAGGAGATTGTCAATGCCACACCCTGGCCGACATCCCCGTTTAAGATGGTGAACTCCAGACATTTCGAGCCTACTATTGACGGTTGGGTAATCCCTGACTCACCGGACAAACTGTTTCTCCAACACCAGGAGAATCCGGTTCCCCTTATCATCGGAAACAACGCTGATGACGGAACAACACTTGCTGCGGATGCGAACATGACAGTTCCGGAATACAAAACATATCTCCAGAACCGGTTTGGTGAGGATGCAGATGCGGTTCTTGCACAATATCCTGCCAGTTCTACTGAAGAAGTTCAGCTCCGGCTTGAGCAGATAATGACCGACTATGACTTCTCTGATGCATCAAAGTTTGTGGCGGGATCGATGGCAGAACTCGAACCGGATACCTACCTGTACCGGTATTCTTATGTACTTCCCGGACAGCCGTACGGGGCATTCCACGGCAGTGAAACCCTGCTGTTATTCGGGGTTCCCATACCACGTGATCAGGCGACTGATTTGGTTGCCGATAACCTGATAGATCTCTGGACACGATTTGCAAAAACGGGGAACCCGAACGGCGGGATGGATATGACATGGCCGCAGTACACCGGTGAGAGTGGCCTGTATCTCGACATTAATGAGACAATGACGGTGAAGAGTGATTAAATCACTCTTTTTTTCTGTCTTAAAACTACAACAGAATAATTATAAAATCAAAAAAAGAGTGTATCAGATCTTTTATCTGGTAAGATAAATTATGAGGATATATGAGAAATAACACCGGAAAAATTCTCCTTTACCTCTGTTCCGTCCGTACCGGTATACTTTCTATAACCGGTGAAAGCCTGTCCTTTCTGTTCTGTTATGTTCCACCATGGTGAGCCGGAATCGATAAATCCACGGTTTTTACTGTTCCTGTTCAGACTCCGACAGGTTCAGGGATGGATGAAGATGTGATCTCAGGTGAGACAGTTTCTGTAGCTCTGACCGGTGTTGCAGGAGTCGTTCCTGTACACCTCTGCTCTCAGGACTACAAATGCCATAAGAATAGCCGGCAATCTGAGATAGTGTTTTTTAAAATGTATACCGTTGATGAAATAGCATGTACTTAAATTTAATTTGTCTCTGTTGCTGCTTTTGATATGAGTATATCGGGGCAAAAAAATCTGAAGAATCCAATGGTTAGCAATGAATATTTTAAAAGTGCCTCTTTTTTATTAAAATATACATTATTATTTATTCTACTGTGTCTATAAGTGCTATATGCGTTTACTCCTACCCTTTGCAATCATCATCATCCTTGCTCTGTTCATTATTATTCCGGGCTGTACCACATCCGGGCCACAATCTGAGAATATAATCCAATCTTCATCCGGAAACATTCTTAATAACTCTGAATCTCCGCAAAACCTTATTGATGAGATCCCGGTCAAAACTGTGCAGGTTGATGACATTGAAATTGCATATAAGGAATTCGGAGAAGGAGAGCCTCTCATCTTCATCATGGGATACAAATCAACAATGGATCTCTGGCCGCCGGAGGTTCTCTTAAATCTCTCTTCAAAATACCGTGTAATAATCTTTGATAACCGCGGGATGGGGCTTACAACGTCATCGGACAAACCTTTCTCACTTGAACTTTTTGCAGATGACACGGCAGGATTAATTGATGCCCTGGATATCGACAGGGCAGACGTTCTTGGCTGGTCGATGGGTGCCGATACCGCACAGGAACTTGCAATCAGGCATCCGGACAAGGTGGGCAGACTCATCCTTTATGGCAGTTCATGCGGCGGGAATGAGAGCATTTTATCCTCGCCTGAAGTTCTCGAAAAGCTCACAGATAATTCAGGATCGGCAGCTGAACAGGGTGAGAGGCTTCTCTCACTTTTATTCCCGGCAGACTGGTTCAGTAAAAATCCAAATCCAATGACATACTTCCCGATTCCTAAGGAAACATCGACAACAGAAAGCTATGAACGTCAGACTGAGGCAATGGTCTCATGGAACGGAACATACTCCCGCCTTTCCGAGATTGAATCCCCGACACTTCTACTGACCGGAGCAGAGGATATTCTCACTCCTCCTGCAAATTCATTTATTCTCGGCGAAAAAATCCCCGGTGCATGGGTAATTCAGGTGCCGGACAGCGGGCACGGACTGATGTACCAGTACCCGGCGGAGTTTGTGAGAATTGTTGAATTCTTCTTAGACGGGGGAGTTTACGTAAAATAGTAATATTTCTCCCGCGTTGATTATTGAGGAGGTGATGTTATGTTCAGGGCGTTATCCTCCGGAAACTGATAAGTTTGAGAATGCCGGGCTTTTGAATAGGGCTTCAAAGACGGTCTCACCGCCGGGAACTGAGGGTTCTGGCGGCTGGACTGAATGCTTTTTAGAGGAGGAGATTTTAAGGGAGAATTTTTCCATTACAATCGGTAAAGTGAGTTATGTGGCGATGAATGATGAGTTTGTATCTGCTGACGGAGATCCTGATTCTGATAAGGCAGAACCTCTATGTATGCTCTGCGGGAATGATAGGATCCTTACCCGAAACCTGTATGCGGCGGGCGGACTGCATCTTATTCAGAGATGTCCGGATGGGATGAGAAGGATCAGCCACAGATCCATATCACTATTCTTAATAAGGATTAGTGATAATCTAATATAGCACGACTATGTGTCCTGCACCGATGGTCTAGTGGCATGACTTTGGCCTTCCAAGCCAATAGCCCGGGTTCAATTCCCGGTCGGTGCACTCGTTTTTCTGATATTTTTTTGTTATTTCTAGTGCTGTTTATGATTTTTGGTAGAGATTCTTTTTTTGTCTTTTTAGAGGTGTTCTGGTTTTACTTCTCACCTCTGGAAATCTGATATCTTTTTTGGGTGAAATGTGTGGCAAATTAGGACATTTGTATCAATCTCTAATTTAGGATCCCGGATCAGTGAAATGGCAGTTATATGTCTCAAATCCCTGCTTTGAATTATGGATTCTGATGCATTTATCGGTAATTCATGAACTTGACCGGAATAAGATGTATGAGAACAGGAAAATTAACAGAAATAAATGTTTTCTGGAAGCTGAAGTGAAAAAAGAACTTCCGGAATACAGGAAGAATAATCTGCCATTTGAGAGACTGATAGACAAAGTTGAAGATGCTATTATCAATGAGCATTTATTTTGTGAAAATCCGGATGAACTTGAATTTAATCTTGGTTCAAATGTTGGTCTGCTGCTGACAGAACTAAAAAAAGGATGTTCCTGATAATATTATGTTGTTCTGTAAAATGCTGAAAAAATGCATGCAACGTTATGGACAGTTAATCAGACTATCAAAAAAGTTTAGTCGGATTTGAAGAGCCACATCATTTTGGCGGCTTGTTCAGGTACCGGGGTGATCAGGGCATCCAACTCTGCACGAGCCCGGGGTTGTTCTCGATCCATTCTTTCGCCACATCATCAGGGTCACGTTCGTTCTTGCCGTATTCCGCGATCCAAAGGCTCTGCTCCTCGACCGGGATCTGGAACTTCTTCAGGAACTGATAGACCCATGGATAATCGTCACCAAAGTCTTTGCGTGCGACGGTGTAGACGACATCTTCATTATTGCCGAAGAGGGCCTTTGGATCTTCGAGTTTTTTTACCTTGTAGTCGTTCATCATGTAATGTGGTTCCCATGCGCAGAACACGATCCAGTCACCGCTTTGCTCGGCTTTCATCACTTCATCGAGCATGGCAGAGGTGTTGCTGATCTGGGTTGTAAAGCCTTCGAGACCATATTCTTTAATGGAGTTTTCGGACGCTATAGTCATCCCGTTACCGGCTTCAAGCGTCACGATATCTCCGCCAAATTCATCGGCATAATCTTTTAAGTCGGGAATGGAATGGATGCCGGCCTCATAGACATAATCGGGTACACCAAGGCCCAGCCAGGTCTCATTGACATTGATGCTGATCAGTTCGAGTTTGTCCTGGTATTTATCCCAATATGGTTTCTGTGTAGTTGGCAGCCAGGCACCGAGGAGGACATCCACATCGTCACCCTCAGCCATAGATGTATAGATCAGGCCGGGGTCTGTACGGGTGACAATTTCTACATCATAACCTTCAGATTCAAGGATATTTTTTACCACATGGGTTTTGACCGTCACGCCGGGCCAGTTGGGCATGCCAAGCGCGATTTTTTCCTTATCTGTACCGGGAGTGGCACCAACCGTTTCTACAGCACCCGGTTCCTGTTCCTGAACAGTGGCTGTACCATCAGTACAACCTGCTGAAAGAAGACATGCAGCAAGTATCAGCGAAGTCAGGAAATATAGGGCAGATTTACAGTGCACTTTGTTCTGTAATTTTTCCATTAAAACAGCTCCATAAGTTTATATTGATAGTCATGTTTACTTATATCTTCTGTCGGGTGAAAACATTATTTTCTGTTCATTTCTTCATCAGCAGTGTCGAAGATGAGATCCTGGTATTTGTACGGGAAGAGATGCCCTTCACCTTCGAGGACATGAAGTCTGCATTTGGGTATGTTTTCCCCGAGATGCTTTCCGTATTCAAACGGAACCAGATGATCTTCTGTGCCGTGGAATACGTGCACTTTACATTCTATCTCTTTCAGCCTGAATCCCCAGTCCACATAATGCACTGCTGCATCGGTGGTGACACCCTGGCTGCCCTGCCTGAATGCCTCATTTCCTTCCTCCATGAAGATTTCTTTGAACGCGGGATCTGCTGAGATCTTTTTATCTGATTCACAGAGTTCTTTCATCATGGCTTTGTAGAATGTTTCAGGCATATACTTTTCACTAACACCCATTATGTCAAAGAAGAATTTAAACATCCCCGGATGGCTCTTTGAAAGACTTACTGATGTCTGGTCCATCTTTGATCTGAGATACTTCTCAGCGCCGGGCATCTCTGCAAAATTTGTGTACCCTGCAAAGCTCATATTGAACAATAGCCTCTCAGGAATTGCATAGGCACAGGCTGTTGTGTGTGCACCGCCACCTGACCAGCCTGTAACACCGAATTTATCTATTTTCAGGGCATCTGCAAGCTCTGCAATATCCTTCGGATAATCAAGGAGTTTTCGCCCTTTAAGGTATGTTGATTCACCCATTCCCGGCCTGTCTGTTGCAATAATTCTGTACCCTCTCTTTGTTGCAGTTTCATCAAAAATTCTGCCCTCCACTCGTGAACCAGGGCCCCCGTGTGCATGAAATATCGGTGTTCCATCCGGATATCCGAATTCACTGTATGCAATTGTCCGTCCGTCTTTTAAGGTGAAGTGTTCTGTTTTCATAGGAATCAGCTAATGAAAATTGAATTTTACGGTTATTTAATGTAACTGTCTGATAGTTTTCCGAAAAAATTACCGGATATTTATCCTTTGCTGCCTGATTCCCGGTGTTAATTGGGGATATGTGGAGCTGTGAATTTTATTCAGTTTTTTTCGGATTTCTGATGTAGGATGCAACCGTACCTATGGCACAGAGGATGACAAACACCATAAACGCAAGGTTTACCGATTCTGTTATAAGTTCAGGTGCTACTTCCGCAAGTGGTAATCTCTGCATGATAATTGCAAAGACCATCATTGATATTCCCATGGATGCCATCATTCCACAGAGCCTTGTCGTGCCTAGCATTCCGGATGCAACCCCATAATACCTCTCGCTGACACTGTCCATAACTGCGTGGGTGTTTGGTGATGAGAAGAGTGCATAACCAATACCTAAGAATGCAAGGTTTGCAATGATTATCATAACCGGAGTTTCATCTGATAAGAAGGTGAATAATAACAGCCCGGCAGTTATCATTGCCATTCCTATGGTGGCAGGAATCCTCGACTCAACTCTGTCAGAGAGTTTTCCGGCTGTTGGTGAGAGGATAACCTGTAAGAGCGGCTGAGCTATCAGGATAAGTCCGGCGCTCAGTGGTGAAAATCCCCTGATTAACTGAAGGTAAATCGAGAGCAGAAATCCGATTGCAAAGGTCGCACTGTAGTTTATGAACGCTGCAAGGCTTGAGAGGGCAAAGACCCTGTTTTCGGTTAGGAGGGTTATGTTGAATACCGGATGTTTTGTCCTCTTCTCCCACATGAAGAAGATGCCTGCTGATATTATTCCGGCAGTGATAAGGATAATTCCGGGTGTTTCTGATAACTCCTGAAATCCGAGCATCACAAAAAATATTGTTGCAGCATACAGGACAGAACCCAGCATGTCAAATGTTGCTTCACTGTCGGTAATCTCTTCTATTCTAAGGTATTTTAACCCGGCAATTATGATGAATAGTCCGATTATTACATTTGCATAGAATATACTTCTCCATCCGAAGAACTCTGTCAGAAGTCCTCCTACCACAGGTCCGACTGTCAGTCCGGAGTACACAAACGCGACATTGATGCCAATTGCCCAACCTCTTTTTCTTGCCGGAAATACGCTTGTGATTATGGCAACTGATGTTCCGAATATCATAGCGCCACCGATTCCCTGAAAGATTCTGAACATTATCAGGGCTTCTATTGAGGGCACCATTGTTGAGAGGAGCGAGCCAATGGTGTAGATTATAATTCCGGCGAGGAAGATCTTAGCCCTGCCCCTCATATCAGCAAGCCTGCCCATCGGGACTATCATTACAGCAGATGCAAGAAGGTAGGCCGTTGGAACCCATGAGAGGAGTATGGCATCGGAGAGAAACTCTGATCCAATCTCAGGTATTGCAATATTTATTGATGAACCCATAAAGGGTGTAAGAAAAGATCCAAGGGAGGTTATCAGAAGAATAATTCTTCTGTCTATACCTACCTGTTTGTCGCCCATACTAACAGATTGAATCCGGCTTTTATATAAATGGTCTTCTGAGAGGAGGGTATTTACAAGGATCATAGGAGAATGGACTGCTGCCCGGGCAGGTAAGATTAAGAAGCCTTAATATTTGATAGAGGCAATACTATCTGGGTATTTCAGGCTAAGAAGATGCCGCAGAAATTCCGGAAATGCCTGATGCAGGCTTATATATCTATCTGGACTCGTGGTCTAGCTGGTCATGACGTCGCCTTCACACGGCGGAGGTCTCGAGTTCGAATCTCGACGAGTCCATTATTTTTTTGTATTTTTGAATATATGGTCTAATTTTGTTCTGAGTTTTTTAAAGGTATTCTCTATAAATTAGGACTAATTATAATATTTGAACCTCTTATCACTGCTCTTTAAAGATATTATATGCAAATATCCCATTGGAAGTAAGCCGGTACAGAACATCTCTTCCCGATCTTTTTTCTTCAACGAGATCCCATGATTTGAGCCTCTTCATATCTCGTGATTGGTTTACCTTGTCACTACCACTCGGGCGATCCGAACTGGACTTAATCACACCAAGCTTGATTAAGATATCCTTGTTTTTTATCCATCCGTCACTGATATCATCGTTCTTGTTACGGACTTTTTTTCCAAGTACCAGTACAACTCTTATAAGATTCGGATAATTTTCCAGTTCAGTAACTGACATTTTAGGAATTTTTAATTCAATCAGAGAATCAGAAGTTCTGGTAATACAAACATTTCCTCCAAGCCATACAGCCATTAGAAAGAGACTTGTGGAAAAAAGGGCAGTTCCGGCAGTGACATTAAATGAAAAAGCTGCATCCCTGTGTTCATTGCGAATCTTAAGGATAGTATCTCGAATTACATCCTGATGAAGTTCTGAAAGACGAACGAGTTTAAATTCTCTCCGGTTATCAGAGTCAACGCGATTTTTCACTTCTGCAATTGATTTTTTAATGTTAGCTTTTCTCTTTTTTAGGATTTCAGAATCATCTTTATGATTATTAAGTATTTCATCTTCGACTAATACGAAAACATGTGAAGGGTCGTATTTTTGGACAGTAATTGAATAGGTGTTATGGATGTGTTCACCTGCACTTATGATCAGCAAATGCTCCTGGCGATGATCAGGCATATCTTAATATTAGCTCCACACACAAAAATAGTATCATAAATTCTGTAACGGTTACAAAATACAGTTATCACTTCGCTTGTTGACCTATGATTCATGTTCAAAGAGCCTGTCATCAAATCGGTCAATTGGCATGTTACACCATATTGTAATTATCGTTGCAGATTTTGCTTTGCTCAAAACTTCCCTGATAAACCAATAAAGTTTGAAAAAGGCGTTGAAATTCTAAAAATTCTTGCAGAAATGGGTATGACCAAAATTAATTTTGCCGGGGGAGAACCTCTTCTTCATCCGAATATTCTGGATTATTGTAAATGTGCGAAAAAACTTGGATTTACAGTTTCAATCACAACAAACGGTTCTAAACTCACACAAGATTTAATCAGAAATATGATTGGAAGTGTAGATTGGATTGGTCTTTCGATTGATTCTTGTCTTGATGAAATTGAGCGGAAACTTGGCAGAGGTTTAGGGGATCATGTCACTAAAAGTCTTGAATCAGCTTATTATATCCATCAGGTCGGAATAAAACTTAAAGTTAATACCTGTGTAAATTCACTGACTTATCAGGAGAATATGATTCCCTTGATTAGAATGTTAAATCCTGATCGGTGGAAGGTTTTACAGATGATGCACATTGATGGGGAAAACGATTTTGCAAGGGATCTGGAAATATCTCATTCTGATTTCAGATATTTTGTAGAACGGCATAGAAATGTAGTTCTTGAAAACTTTACTTCACCTGTTTTTGAATCCGCAGAAGATATGGAATGTTCATATTTTATGCTTACTCCTAGCGGCATGGTGAAAACCGATAAGGATAGAAAAATAACTTTAACTCCTCTTTTAAAGGTTGTTTCAATTGGAATAGACAATTTTATTTCAGAGATGAAATACCAGGGACGAGGAGCCATCTATAACTGGGCATAAGGGGAAATCTAATATGAAATTACCAGAATCAATTTTTTATCTGTGTGTATATGATATTCACCGTTTGAAAAAGGCTATTACATTTGGTCATGAGGTTTCTAAATGGAGTGATGAAGAAAAATGGGAATTTTATCGTGATGCTAATTTATTATCTCTATTTATAATAAGAATGCGGCAGGATCCTGGGTTTTGTCGCTATGTCCTTGATGAAATAAGGAAAGATGAGAAGTTAATTTCATCTGCTATTGAATATGTCCATGCATTAAAATCAGAATGGTGCTTTAATTATTCAGGTCTATATAAGTTCTCTTTGAAATCATCATCAGATATGGTCCCAAATGAAGTTATCTCGGAAATTAATAATGATGAAATTGAGAAGTTCAGGTTTGGATATTATTACCTTCGGCCATTTGGTGATGGGATCCTAAAAAAAGCTATTAATTATTCTTTTATCAATTCGAAAGAAGATTTTGAGAATAAAAAAGCGGCAACATATTTGATCAGACATGAATCTCCTGGTGGAGATGAATTTTTGCTCTCCGCTTATGATGTAGGATTCAGCCATACTTTTAAAAAGAAATGGATTAACTATTCCCTTCAAAATATTGTCCGTCTTTACAATTACTATCCTTTAAACGCTGTATCCTCACCATTTATTGAGTACAATAAGAATCAGCGCAGGGAAGATACTGGCGAAAAAGAACCTTTTGATAAAAAAATTGCTGGTCATCAAGGCAATATTCCTTTCCTGAAGGATCTCCGAAAAAAAATAAATGAGAGTTTTAATTGCGGTTTTCCCGAAAACAAATGGATTTATGATTCAATATGGTCTGAGAGTAATCCTGATTCCTGTACTATGGAAGTAAATTCCAGAAATCTTCAGGATTTGGCATTTTCAACACATACACTTTCTATACTTTGTGAATTATGGTTTTCTCAATTTAACCACGATGAAAGATGTAAACTATTAAACAAATCCTATCCATTCAGATATGACAATGATCTTTTGGATGACATGCCAAAGGCCCTTATTGATATAGCAATAACTGATGGAAATCGTCAGATTGTCGATACAAAACCCTTATATCAGTACTGTGTTGAGCATGACTTGCCAGTAACTTTAAATTTTATAGAAAGTGGTTTGCCTGATGCACAATATTTCAATGATCTGTATCAGGAATATTGTGATTGTGTGTTGTCTGGCACTTTTTTTGAGAGAAAATATGATGATGTTTTAAAAAGATTTGATACTCCACCGTCCAAAATTATCAGGGATTTCCAGTTTGAAAATAAATTGCAGTTTGCACACCAACTCAATGAAATAAGCATAAAACAAAAGAATGATAAAAAAATTGGGGCATATGTTGGTGTTTTTCAATATTATACCGGTGATTATGATGGTGCGATCCAGAGTTTTAATGAATCATTTTCAGAGTATCAGCTTAAACCTGAATATTTTCAGTTTTTAATTTATCATGCTTTGAGTTATATTGCATTGGATAGTGAAAAAGGACTTGATATTATCACTGATTTATGTTCTTCCATAAAGAACAATAAACTTACTGATATTGAATTTTTAAAGATATTTGGATATGAATTGATCACTCTTGAAAAAGATCCTATCCAATATCTGAACCCGCTTTGTACACATCTATTTTTAGATTCTTCGAAAAATTTGCAAAAGATAATTGGCATTTATGCTGAACTTGCTTTATTTAATGATGGGAGAATATGGTGCGATGAAAATATATCAAAACTTAAAGACAGTTATGAGAAGGCCTCTCTTATTCTGGCAAAAGGGAAATTGGAATTTTTAGAAGGTAAAACAGAGGACGCACTTACTGCTTTTAGTGATGCTCAAAATATGGCTGAAGAAATATATCGTCATGATATGCTTATAAACTTTATTCCCCCATTTCCCGTAAATTCGGCAGTAAATGGTTCATATGTGGAGATATTCAGTGAAAAGGATTTGTTGGGTCTGCCTGATCTTTATGCAGAAGATTGGAGTGACCAGGATACTCTTTTGATAAATGAAACTAATGCTTTGCTTGAAATTAAAGATTTTTCAGGAGTCCGAAAGAGTCTGAATAAACTTGGAAAATATGGATATGTTTTAAATTATTCTGAAATACATAGGGGTGAATATTCAGACGTTTTTGAGACATTTATTGTAGTAGAAGACTATTTGTCTCAATCCCATATTCAAAGTGATCTCATTGTTAATTGTGATGATGCTAAAACAGCATTTTTTACAGCTGAAACTCTGCAATTGAAATTTACAAAAGAATTTGATAGGTCGGAGGAATTTGATTACTCTCCAGTTTTGACTATGATTGGGAAAGGAGTAGAACTTTTAGTTAATAAATTAATTATGGATCCTGTTAAATCTGAAATTGGTTCAAAATTAAGGAAAACTTATTCTCCAAACGATTTACCTTTTTTTATTAATAATTGGCTGGATAATAATAAGAGAACAATGTCTTCTGGTCAGTTTGCAGGATATGTTTTAAGGGACATGCATGTTCCGGAGAAAAATTTTCAATTATTCACTGATGCACTTCTTTTAAAATATCCTCTGGAAACCCTTACTGAAATAGGGGAAGTATTAAATAAAATTGCTTATACTCGTAATTCAGTTTCCCATGGACGGATAATTAATCAATTTGAATTAAGATCTGAATGGAATTCAGCAGTAGATTTGGTTAACCAATTGCTCAAATTACTTTTTAACACATTGCTATCTCCTGATGAAATATTGCCTCTGGATTCCGATGTATTAACTAAACTAGCCGAAATTTCTATTAAGAAAAAACAAACGAGTCGCGCAAGGTGGTTATGTAATCAGGCGATAAAATCCGACCAATTAAATATCAATGCATATCTGTTGCTCGGTTCTCTTCACAAGGAGCTAAAATCTGAGAAGGCATATTCTGCAACTTTGAAGAAAATAAAAAAATATAGGCCCCACTCAGAGTTGCTAAATTTAGCACGAGATTCATTTAAAAAAGGGAATTATTCTTTAGCTGTTGAAAAATATTGTCAACTAACAAACTCGCGGATTATAAAAAAAGATCCAAATCTTATCTCAATGATAAATAAAGAAAGAGAAAATGCAATTATCAAGTTAGAGGCAGCTAAAACCGAATTAAGAGAGGTTCTGATTCAGGTTAGCAATGGTACTCATATTGGCTTTGAAAACAATGAAAACCTTTTGAGGCATTTTGCGATCCTGAATTATCATACTGGAAACTTCAAAAAAGCATATAATATTTTATTGAATCTGGGTATTTTCGAAAAAGAAGATCTTTCAAGATCTTCAATATACCTAAAAAAACGTATTTTTAATCATTTGTTAGGAGAAGATTATCGTTATGGATATTATCTGGCAGAATTGCTTCCGGAAGTTTCTCATAAATTCTCTGAACCTAAGGCATCGTAAATTAATAAACCGATCATTTAATTTATTATGTGCATCATTATAATATATGGATCTGGATGCTTTCATTGCAAATATTTACGAGGACCTAACACCTCATCTAAATGAGAGGCAAATAAGGATCTTTGCTTCAACTATGGCTAATTCATATGGTCGTGGTGGAGTTACAAATGTTTCTAAAATAACAGGGATGTCAAGATCTACAATAAATATTGGAAGAAAACAATTAGATTCTGGAGAGATTTATCCATATGACAAAGTTAGATCTGAAGGAGCTGGAAGGAAAAAAATAACAGAGATTGATCCTGAATTAATTAATGATCTAGACTTTCTTATTGAGCCAACTTCGAGAGGAGATCCCGAATCACCTCTAAGGTGGACATGTCTAAGTACAAGGAATTTAGCTGAGGAATTAATAAATAAAGGGCATAATGTAAGCCATACTTGTGTTTCAAAGCTATTGAATTATTCGGGTTACAGCCTTCAGGCACCAAGGAAAACTGAAGAAGGCAAATCCCATGAGGACAGAAACAAACAATTTGAATTCATTAATGAATTTGTCAAAAAGTATCAGACCCATAACCAACCAGTAATTTCTGTTGATTGCAAAAAGAAGGAAAATATTGGGAATTACACAAATAAAGGGCAGGAATGGCGTCCTAAGGGTAAGCCTGTCAAAGTCAAGGATCATGATTTTATTGATAAAGAACTTGGGAAAGCAATACCATATGGAATTTATGATATCAGCAATAACTCCGGTTGGGTCAATGTAGGTGTAGATCATGAAACATCAGAATTTGCAGTTGAAAGCATCAGGAGATGGTGGATAACTATGGGTCAGGAAATATACCCCAATGCAGAATCTCTTCTTATAACAGCAGATTCTGGAGGTAGTAATGGTTATAGGAGAAAAGCATGGAAAGTTGAATTGCAAAAATTTTGTGACGAATTTAACCTTATGGTGTCAGTCTGCCACTTTCCGCCAGGAACAAGCAAGTGGAATAAAATTGAGCATCGCTTATTTTCTGCAATCTCTAAAAATTGGAGAGGAAGACCATTGATTAATATGGAGACAATAGTAAATTTAATCGCCAATACAAGAACATCTAAGGGATTGACGGTTCAATGTTGTGTTGATAACAATTCATATCCTCTTGGAAGGAAAGTATCAAAAGAAGAGATGAACGAATTGTTCCTTCTCCCAAATCAATTTCATGGTGAATGGAATTATACTATTGCTCCAAAGGATGAATGTTACTATGTCGTGGACGACTTATAAAATTACAGCTACTTAATATTTAATGGGAGGCAATAGTATCTGGATAATTCCGGCAGGGAACATCTGTCTGATCTCCGAAGAAAGCCATGGTTTTATCCTGGCTGAATATTTAATGGGACTCGTGGTCTAGCTGGTCATGACGTTGCCTTCACACGGCAGAGGTCTCGAGTTCGAATCTCGACGAGTCCATTATTTTAGTTTTATTTTTTAATTTAGCCTCCGTATTGTAATCTTTTTAGAGTGACCTTTTTTCGATATGTACATGGTGCTCTGTCAATAGTTAGTTCTGGATCAGCAATTTCATTTACTCTCTCGTTTCCAACTTCTGCAAGCCAGATTTTGAAGGGTTTGGCTTTTGGTGATGGTACTGACTGAATAAGCTAAAAAAGCTGTTCTGCGTTGGCAACATCTGTAATTCCCATTTTACCATCGGGAGCAGGTATTTTCAAACCCAATAGTTTATTTATATAAATGCAGACAATTGTCTGATATCTATCAGATAATTAAAGGGAATTGTAATGAATCCGGAATTATCCGTTCCACGAATTGAGGAACTTACCGTAAAAAATTATCGTGCTTTGCGTGATCTTGAACTGAAGGAACTCACCCCCTTTTACGGTTTTTCTTGGTCCTAATGGAAGCGGCAAATCAACAATTTTTGATGTAAATACAACCATGGGTGTTGATGTAGGTATCAAAGATTTTGCAATACTTTCCAATGGGGAAAAGATTGAGAATCCCCGATATTTGAAACAGTCAATTCTCCGAATGAAAGTGTTGCAAAAACGATTGAGTAGAAAACAAAAAGGTTCTAACAACAGAAATAAAGCAAAAAATGCAGTAGCAAAAATCCATGAAAAAATTCATAATCAAAGAAGCGATTTCCAGCACAAACTATCTTTTAGATTAGTATGCGAGAACCAAGCAATTGCACTGGAAACTTTGAATGTTGAAGGGATGCTAAAAAATCATAAACTGGCACAACATATTGCTGATGCATCATGGAGTTCATTTGTTACTCAATTGGAATATAAGGCACAAAAACAAGGTAAAATTATCTTACAGATAGGACAATTTGAACCATCTACAAAAATCTGTAGTGAATGTGGATATTACAACAGGGATTTGACTTTATCTGATAGAGACTGGATTTGTCCGGATTGTGGGATACATCATGACCGGGATATAAATGCCGCAATAAATATCAGGAAATTTGCTTTAGATAGACAGAATCTAATTGGAATATAATATCTTTGCACCCTTGGAACGAGGGGAAGGGCCTGTGGACTTACGAACAATGATTCGGGGTATGAAGCAGGAAGCCTCTGGGTCTTTAGCCCAGAGGTAGTTCACGAAAAGAGTATTCCGGAAGACTGCCAAAACTGGAGGTTGCGGGCAGGATTTCACGTCACATGGTTGCAGAAAGAAATAATTCTCTTAGTTTTCAGGCATTCTGTGAAGGTGTCTGTGCCTGTGCCGGAGATATGCGATAATAGCCCATATTATTTTTAAAGTAGTATAATTTAAAATGCATTTATATTTTTTATTCATCCTGCCAATTCATTGGCGGAATTATTATCTGGTCTGGTTGTATAGTATCTTTCATAGGGGATGTGAGATATGCGTTCACTGATTTTATTTATTTCTCTGGTTTTGGTTGGTCTGGTTTTGATTGCAGGATGCACGGAAACCACACCTGAAGTACAGGTAACTCCGGCGGTGACGGCGGCACCTACTCCGGCAGCAACACCGATGGCAACTGTGGTTTCTTCTCAGACTGTTTCGCCGACTGCTGTTCAGACTCCTGAAAGGGCTATGAATTATATAGATTCTACGTTTACTCTTGGCAGGATGCACGGTGTTATGCTGGAGGCAATTGAAGAGGCACTTGCGTATCCGGTATTGAAAGACCCCGTAGAGAAGGCTGATTTTGAGTCCAAAATAAAGGATTTTGATCTTCTTGCCATTATGTTTGAGAAACAGGCCGGACTTGACAGGCCTGAAAATGCAGATTTGAAAGCTTCGTATGAATCCATAATCTCAAAGAAGAATGATCTCGTTGCAGATGCCATGAACTTTTTTGCTGTATATGAGAAGAACGGTACAGTCATATACGAAGATGTGATTGTCTTTGAAGATTCCATTGATGGTTTCACATCAGAATTCGGGCCGTTTACGAAGAATTATTTTGCAATGGTCAGTAAGGAAGACCTGGATAACAACAGACATGCAGCTGCTGCATTTGATCTGCTCTCTATGCACCACTATATGATAGAGAGTGTTGAGGAGGCCTTTGGCTATGTGCTGCTCAATGAATCTATTGAGAAGGAGGAGTTTGCAGCAAATATAGAGAAGTTCGATGATGCTGCAAATGCCTTTGTTATAGATGATTATCTTGGTGAATATGAGAACAAAGCCAAACTTGCGGCATACACAAGTGTAATGAGTGCTAAGGGCAGAATGGAGAATGCTGCATATGTTATGTTTGCCGAGTTTGAGATCGATGGAATGGTCTCAGAAAACGCACTGGATGCCTTTGAAAAGGAGGTTGACAGTCTGACGATGGCTTATGACAAACTGCTTGAAGAGGTCTTAAAAGACCTTTAAATCCTTGTTTTAATTTTCAAAACGGAAATTTCCTCCTGTGTTAATAGGGCACAGGCGGATTTTTCAGTGATGCATAAGTAGGAAACTGATTATGCCTGCCCAAATTAACCGGAAAAGGAACTGGTCAGTATAAATGATCAGTCATAACTGGATTTTCAGACAGTGCCGTTAATAGAGACGGTTTTTATGATAGCACGGGAAGGATTATGGCATTTTATTCAAACGGTTACTGGAATAATTTCAGGTCTAAGATCTGAATTTCAGTTTTATTCTGATGATGGATGTATTTTTGGCACTTTTACTGGTTAAATGGGATGATTTGTGGCTATTGCGTGACTATTTTTCATAGGGTTATAGGATAATTTCATTCTTGCAACAATCTCTTGAGACAAATAAATATGCCTAAAATAATATCTTTCCTTAAGAACAATATTATTATAGGGGATTAAATGGATTTTGCATTAAAAAAGTGTACTTCCGGTTTTGAAGAGCTTGTCTACGCGAAAGAATTTGTAAATTATGTGGATGAGCACTCTATTCGAAATTATAGACTTATTTGTCCTGTATGTAAAGAAGAGGTTATATTCATAGGTGGACCTGATAGAATCTATTTTAGGCATTCACCAAATAATCCTAATACTCATGATTGTCCCAACTATTCAGATAGCAAATACGCGGAGCAATATCGGCAACAGCAGGAGTCGCGCAAATTTGGTCTAAGTTCAAAGTGGATTTATATTTCAAAGGGTGGGGGGACCTTTGGGCTTTTTCTTGGTTTTCCTCCATTAGATGAGGAGACTGTTGTAGCCGCCAGAAAGGAAAACCTTGTAATACAAATCATTAATCCAAACGACGCAGAAATCAAAGAAAACAAAATTCTCATTAATCAGGTAATTCCAAGAGAAACCACTTTCATTCGGTTAATGTGGATATATGACAAATATTCTCTAAAATATAGCGAATGTTCAGTCAGCAATGATATAATAAAAATCTGGGATGAAGATCTATTGGGACTTCCAGAATCTGGTGCATTGTTTGCATACAGCAAAGATTATGCTCGGAGTATATCTGATTATGGAGTAATTACCCCAGACAAATACTATTATTTTGCAACAGCCACTGAAATTCCGGATAGCTATAACGATTTTCTCGATTATGAGTTTGTGGGAAAACTGGAGGGTAGAACCATTGGATATGAATCTAAATGGATGATCTATCGAGTACAGTTTACTAAAGTCACAGAAAATGCCCATGAATTTGCAGACTTAATGAGAGTCAAACTTATTGAATGGCACCCTCCATTAATTCCTCTTTGGCCTCCTCATGTGCAGTTTGGAGACAGGCAAATTTATAGTATGCCAACAAAAGTCCTCAATCTTGCAGCAAAATCCGATGAATCTATTTATTTTCAGGAAACAGATACACAAACGCCTCGATCGATTCCAAAAGTTCAAATTAATGATGGATGGTTACTATCTCTCTCTGTTAAGAGTCCAATACGCATAACATCTTCTTTTGGAGAATATGAATCACACCTCACATGTGAATGTCCTGAAGAAATCTTCCAATATTTCCCCCCGGAAATAACACTGGAGTACGAAAAAAAACCCCTTGAAAATGGTGAACTCTTCCTCCTCAAAGAAAAACCATATTTATCATTCAAATCGGACATTAAGTGTAACATTTATCACTATTCTGAAAGGCAACTGAAAAACATTCACTGGAATGAAATGTCTATTCTTGAATTTTTTGGCCTTTCTAAAGGAGACTGGATTTGTGTCCTTCATGGGATGGATGTAGTCTATCAGGTAGGCATTCCAAAACAAATTCCAAAACAAATAAGTGGATCAGTAAATAACGAAGATGATCTCTATAATATACTTGTTCTGTTGGGGGGCACGTTTATAGCAACGCCTGTAAAAATTAAGTATATTCTGAGTGATCTGGGGAAGTATCCTAAAGTCAGTAGCTATCTCCGTCAAACACTAAAATCTGGGAAAATACCAAAACACGCATATGATTATCTTATCTCTGAATTATTCTGAAGAGTTGAAAAGTAATGACTAATTTAAAAAAATATTCCAATTTACATTGCTGCATCGGAATTCCGGTGAAGTTTAGTGACGATGACATCAAAATTTTAAGAATTGCAGATATTTCTACAGCAGATTGGAATAAAAACAGAGTGAATTCCATTGGTAAAATCTACACTGATCCAGATGGGGGAACCATGCTCATACCAGTTAATATGGAGAAAACCCCTGTTCAATCTGACCATGACAATGTTGGCCTCTGGGTGTGGAAAGAAAATGATAGTTCTGAGGGTTATGATGCAGTCCCTTATTCAGTCCTTCATAAAAAAATTAATTTCAAATACACTTATTATGAACTCATCTTCTTAAAAACTCCGGAATCACCAGAAAATCTGAGGTTATTGGTGGGTTCTGATGATGAGTTTGCACGTGTACTGGAAAATGGGATTGTTGTTCCGGATACGTTTTCAGACAACCTCCTTGTAATCTACGATTACAATGAAGAAGATTTCTTCTGTGTTGAAATTAATAAAGCAACGTCCTGTATACGATATAATCAGTTGCTCTTTGTAATTGATAAAAAGTCATTGAATCGATACAATATCAAAAGAACTGATGTTATTGATTCGTTTGATCCGAAATATAATGATTTATTATCTGAAAATTCCGTAGATCTGAACCGAAGACTCATCTACACCAAGATGAAAATTAGTCAAAATGATAAGTTGGATTCTTTATCCCTCCATACTGATTCAGCCCGTTTTGCAAGATATTTTTACCATATTGCCACTCGCTTGAACTATTCAGAAAATGAGAAAAAATTAGTAAATAAAATAACCACTGAAGCCCTATCAAATTTAAAATTACAACCCATTTTGACAGAATCAACAGAAAATAAGCAACGGCTTGAATATCAAATAAAGATTATAAACTCGTATCTTAACACAGACGATAAAGTTGAGGAGTTTGTAAGCGGAGTAATTACTCACTTCCCGAAGATCAATGAAGAATATGTTGCCAAAATGCAACCTGAACTTAACCAAGTATTGCTTGAGCAAAAAGTGGCTTTAGAAAGTGAAATTTCTAACCTTAATGTTGCAATAGATGAACTTAATGGAGAAATTCTTGTAATCAAAGCGGAAAAAACCGCTGAAACTGATGCCTTAAAATCACTCAGAAAAACTGTTGAATCTGAAGGCGATCGAGAAAGAGCAGCTTTAAAGATCCAGATTGAACAGGAACTAAAAGAGTTTGAAAAAGATCTAAAAAAGAGTGCTGTTGGAGAAATTGAGACCTTAAAAAAGGAACAAATGCAGGCACTCGATAAAGAGTGTGAAGAATTTAGAGCTGATCAACGTAATATCATCCTGAATGATATTAAGTTTCTCCGTGAGGAATATGACAATGTCCAAAATGACATAGCCTTATTGAGGGTTTCCAAAGAACAATTGCAGAATGATATATCTGATAATCAATACATTCGGGAAGAATTATCTAAACTTGAGCAGAATAAAAGTACTTTAGAAGAAATAAATGAGCAATTAAAGTCCTCTTGTGAGCTGAAACTCAGGAATATTCAGGAGAATCCTGGGGAATTCCTTGGAGATTTGGCATTATTCAAAGGTCTGATGCAATCCGGAGTGCCTGAAAAAACAAGTGTTGCCTCATCACCAAATTCAAATCTTTTTGTTCAATCAGCAAAAAAATATGGTTCAGATCCGTCTGAAATTATTAATCCTAAGGAATTGATAGATTATCTGATTGATAATCTCTTGAACATTGGAGTAAGTTACGAATATTCTGGAATCCTTGCTGAGTTCATTGCAGGAGCATATTTCACGAGAACTCCACTCCTCCTAACAGGATGTAATGCAAATCTCATGGCTCAGGCAATCTCAGTTACTCTTTGCTCACAAACTCCTGAAGTTATATCAGTTCCAACTGGCTACAACGACTATTCTTCTCTTATAAATATCGTGAAAAATGCTTGCGGTAATGTTGTAATTCTTCAAAATGTAATTGGATCCATTGATGAATACTGCTATACACATCTTGCAAGAGATATTCATGATGAAAATCCCGAAAAATATATTATATTCTCACTTGATTTCGCAGAAAACATACGAATACTTCCTTCAAGTGTACTGGGATACATGGCCCTCATCAATTCTGAGGATGTTATTACTTCTATTAAAACAGAAATTTTGGATCCTGGTAACTGTGCTATAGCTGTACCTGTTGAAAGAAACTTAGAGGAAGTAAAGACTCTATACGGGAGGATTGTTGATCTTTCACGTGGTACTAGTGTAACAAATGGTTATAATCTAACCAGAGCGGCGATATTTTCGGCGGTTGCAAAGAAGGACAGAAATAATGAAGATGCTGCGCTGATTCTGGAGCTTGGAACTTATTGTAAATTACTGGGAACTGCGGATGAACTGAATCAAAGATTAGAATATCTTAGTAGAGGAGACCTCAAAGAGATCGTAGAGAAACTTCTTGGAGGGAAATAACTTCATGGGGCAAGACCCCCATGAAATTATGGCACAGGGGATGGGGATGTCACGTTTTTCCTGTGAAGACGAGAATGCCTATATTGCCCGAATACTTTACTCTGCCATTTCCGAGTGGACAAAAACAACTGTCTTGGATCGAAGTATTGATATTGAAAGTGAGAACTGGGATGCAGGAAATATACGTTACACAAAACATCACGTGACCAGAAAATGTAATCTCATCCTTTCCGCATATTTAGATATCTATCCGGATGTGAAAAAGTGGTTTTATCCCAAGGATGAACCAGAAATTCAGCCAACAAAAGTAATTCAGGAAAGACTGGAATTCTCTGGATTTATTGTTCCCGGACCTGAAAATATCATTCAGTTACCCCCTGATAAATACGCAAAAGTTTCTGAAGACTTATATTTGCTACGTGGAACATCATTTGGTAAAGATGGGGAAATACATGGTCTCGGATGGTATGTCAATAGGATTTCAGAACAGAATGCGTATTCTCTTGAAGAACTTTTTTTGATTCCGCAAATTGATGCAAAAGATACTGTCCTTGAGTACAGCAGATTTGCGGAGGGAAAATTCACACTGAATTCTGTTATATCTGATGTCCAAAGGTATTTTGATCCATTATCAAGGCGGGTTTTTTCTGAGTCATGGGAACAATTGCTTTGTCATCCTTGGGAACTAACTGTGTATCGGAATAATTTGTTTGATTATGGACTTGCTAAACAAGAAAACGGAGAGATATACACACTTGCATTTCCGGATCATATCATAAAGCTGCAGGATGTTCGCAGATTTATGTATGGTCTTCGGTATCTGAGTCAAAATTCGGAACATGCCAAAATAACAATCTACAACGATGCAATCAAAATCAAATTGAACTCTTTTCTTCCAGGAAGGGAGGGAATGTTGTTCTACATGATAACTTGGCCAGTTCGTAATATTCTGGACAGAACTGAATTTATTACATCACCGGTTTTTCTTCTAATTATTATAGAACTTCTGGAAAATTTGAACATTAAGGTGTTACAAAATGGCTGAATACAGCGTTCAAAGTACACACCGTGAACTTGTGGAAAAACTGAAAGACTACATTCAGGCACAATACTTTGGTGAAAATGATCTTCTTTTGGGTGCATGTAAAGATCTTCTGGATGAAAAAAATTCTATCTACAGGGATCCCTATATTGAATCAAATCAGACATACCACTTACAAAAAAACGGACTGGTTGATGCTAATATCCCGGAAAAAATCAAAGATTTCCTTTGCCAGATGAGTGACAAAAATTTAGGTGTTTTCAAAAATCCCTACTGTCACCAGGTTAAAGCACTTGAGGATTTTTATCATGGGAATGACATTCTGGTAACGACAGGCACCGGTTCTGGAAAGACAGAGTGCTTCATGTGGCCCCTTATTGCAAACCTTGCAAATGAAGCAAAAACACATCCTGATTCTTGGAAAAAACGAGGTGTCAGGGCGTTGTTACTTTACCCCATGAATGCACTGGTCGCGGATCAGATCGGCCGTTTGCGTAAAATGATTGGGGATTATGATGGAGATTTTCACACACTCTTTACAGAGTATACGGGTGATATAAACATCCGTTCTCCCCAGTTTGGGATGTATACCGGCAGAACACCTTATCCGGGTCAGCCTGTGAAAAAGAAGGATGTAAATCTGGCAAAAACACTGGAATGTAATCTAATCAACCATAGCCCTGAGTTGATTGCGGAACTCAAATCAATGGGGAAGTATCCTTCAAAATATAATCTGGAAACCTATATTGCAAATCTGAATGAGGGTAACCATAAAACAACGTTACAAGATGCGGAATTAATCACACGTAAAGAGATGCAGGATAATTGTCCTGATATTCTTGTCACAAATTATTCGATGCTTCAGTACATGCTGATTCGGCAGATTGAACAGCCATTCTGGTCGAATACCCGCGATTGGTTGAACGAGTTTCCCGATAACAAACTTCTGTTAGTCATTGATGAAGCACATATGTATCACGGTTCTGCCGGGGGAGAGGTTGCCCTTCTCATTCGTCGGTTAATGTACAAGTTGGGAATTACACGTGATAAAGTTCGGTTTATCCTCACCAGTGCCAGTATTCCGGCTGATGATGAGGGCAGTAAAATTGAACTTAAACATTTTCTCAGGGAAATCACTTCATGCAAAGAAGATACATTCTCGATAATTGTTGGAGAAAATAAGGAGTATAATTCTCCTAATTCGATTGATATTTCCGCAAAAAAGATTCGTGACTTCCCTCTCGATGATTTCCAATTGGATAATACGACAAAGATATTGGCAGTCCACAAATTTTTCCGGTTACTTGACGGAACCAGACCACCGTATGATACAATCAAAGAACTGGAAGCATGGTTGTTTGAAACATTGCCAAAATATGGTCCAGTTCAACGGATAATAAATCAAACCGCTGGAAACGCTACCGAGATCAATGAACTTGCAGGAATTGTTTTCCCCGATTATGACATCGAAACTGCACTCCCCGCAACTCAGGTTCTTCTCTCGCTTCTACCACTTGCCAAAAAAGATGGGCAGGTTCTTTTCCCTGCACGACTTCACATGTTTTTCCGTGGCCTACAGGGGTTGTACGCCTGTACAAATCCGAAATGTTCTGAAAAACACACCGGTGACGGTATCACACTTGGGAAGATCTACTCAGACAATGGACGGGATACTTGTTCTTGTGGTGGGAAAATCTATGAGTTAATCAACGATAGAAGATGTGGAGCCCTGTTCATCAAAGGATATTTGCATAATGCAGAAAATTTTGTGGAGAAAAAATACCTTTGGAAAACTCCGGGCGAGGTATTTGGAGATGAATTGAAGGAAGTACATCTTTACGTTGTCCCTAAGAATTGGTCCGGGAATATGGGGAAGGAGAATATTCGTAATGGATGGCTTGATACAAAGACTGGTTTCATCCATTTCAACAATATTCATGCTGAAGAAGATGAATTCCTACAGGTTTGTTATTCTCTTAATCCGGTAAAAGGAAAACCGGATCAGTTTACATTTAGTAAATGTCCAAAATGTAAAAAAAGACTGACGTACTACTCTTTTTCGGATTTTTCTACAAAAGGAAATGAACCATTTTACAACATTGTTTCATCACAATTGTCCGTACAGCCACCTACAATATTTGATGAAGAAAAAATCAAACAACAACCAAATGCCGGGAGAAAAGTACTGGTATTTTCTGACAGCAGGCAAAGAGCTGCTTTACTTGCCAAAGATATGACCCGGGCAGCAGATGCTTATGCTGCAAGAGCTGTTTTGGTTCTGGCAGCTATCCATTTGCAGGAGTGGGCTGAAGATACGGGGAATATTGTGACACTTGAGATGCTTTACCCTGCATTTTTGGAGATCGCATCTCACAATCATTTACGCCTGTTCTATGGGGGGAACAAGGCTCGCTTTAAAGAAGATCTGGAAATCATCAAAGTTGCTATCAAAAAAGCAGAAAAACGTAACCAATCATTAAAATACGATCGGCTTGTCAAAGATTTTGATGATATACCGGGATTGTTTTCAGAACAACTCCTGAAAAATCTCTGCTCGTCCTTCAGGTCTTTGACAGATCTTGGACTGGGTTGGATGGAACCTTGCTACAAAGATGATATTGAAGAATGTCTTGAATCATTTGAGGAACATGATATTGAGATGTCTGAAGGGGAGTTCATTGCTCTTTTTGCTGCATGGGCCCAGTATCATTGTACAAACTCATATGCTATTGGAACCCTGATTTCCGATCAGATTAGGTATAATATTGCCCTTCGTAAATATGGCAGATTTGGTGTAGAAGAGAAAGATCAAAATAAACTACCCTCACGATTCAAGAATGTTTTGAAGGAAAAATATACTTCGAAACAGATTGATCTGATCTTGCTTAAATTGTTCAAAACGTTCCTTCGTCGCGGAAGAGGTGAGGAAAATGGCAGCTATTTTCTTGTCCTAGATAAAATTGCGTTAAAATACCGGGACAACCATAACTGGTACCGTTGTAAGACATGTTCTAATATTTTTCCATATACCCTGTTTGGAAAATGTGCTGATTGTGGTTCCTCTGACATCTATGATATGGGTGAGGAGGATCTTGAACGATACAAGTTCTGGAGAGAACCAGTTATTGATGCGATCACTGAAGGTTCAGGGAAATCAATTCGTACCATTAATACCGAAGAACACACAGCACAACTTTCCTACAAAGATCAACAGTTTGACATCTGGTCTACGACGGAAAGTTATGAGATGGGGTTTCAGAATCTTCTATTTGATGATGATTACCCAGTTGATGTATTGAGCTGTACAACAACGATGGAAGTTGGTATTGATATCGGTTCTTTGACTGCCATCAGCCTTCGAAATGTTCCCCCGATGCGGGAGAATTATCAACAGAGAGCCGGACGTGCGGGAAGACGCGGAACATCAATTTCAACCATTGTAACCTATGCTCATAATGGTCCCCATGATGGGTGGTACTTCACTCATCCCGATAAAATAATTTCAGGAGATGCCAGTAGTCCATGGATTGATGTAGATAATTTCACATTACTTCAGCGGCATGTCAATTTGCTTATCTTAAGTGAATTTTTGAGTGAAAATAGGACTGACTTGTATGAATATCCGGTATTATCGTTCTTTGATAATTTCTATGATGATTTCATCGATTTTCTGAATACATTCCGGTTTAAACCAGACCTTGAGGCAACCATTTTTTCTGCTAAAAAAATAGATGACATTTATTATAAAAATATAGTAGATGGTCTTACACCTGAATTACAGAGAATCCGGGATGATGTGCTCCAAAATCGTGAACTGTATGAGGCGCAGGTTGAAAAAGGACATAAAATAAGTCTTCTTGATCATTTGAGTTTTGAGGGAATCTTGCCAACCTACTCTTTCCCACAAGATGTAGTAGGATTCTTTATTGAGGACAGATATGGAAGTAAAATTCTCCAAAGACCAGACCGCTCACTTGACATTGCGATTAGTGAGTATGCTCCGGGGAAAGTTCTCGTTGTAAACAAGGAAACCTACAAAGTTGGTGGAATTTACAGTTTTCACTCAAAGTTTAGAAAAGGCAATAAACGTGAGAATCAGGCACAACCATATTTTGAGGATCCAAATTATCTTTCGGATTTGTATCTTTGTCCTGATCCGTATTGTGGATGGACTGATACAGACTATCCAATGGATGGGGTATGCCCATTCTGTGGAAAACCTGTCTCTGAAAACAAAAAACAGAAGTTGCTCCGACCGTGGGGTTTTGCTCCCGTAAATGGAAGGCCAATTCCTGAAGCACACGCAGAATTTGAACAGTCTTATGCAGAAGAGCCATGTTACTTTGCAACACCTGACCGTAGGGACATGAAGGATATTGGTTGTCAGCACATAATGGCAGCAGTTCGTTCAGATAAGATCAGGATCATTAACAAGGGTGTAAAAGGACGTGGATTTAATGTATGTCAGAAGTGTGGTGCAGCAGAGGTTGCAGAACAACTTACTGGTGAAGGTTCCGGATCGAAAATGTTGGAAGATATTGATCGACCATACGCAATCCCGGGTGTGACTTCAAAGAAGTGTTCTCATAATCCAATAAATCTGTATCTTGGGCACACCTTTGCAACAGATATGATTGTCTTTGAGTTTGAGTTGGATAAGTCTCGAATTAATACAAATCCCCTTGGCATGTGGATTTCAAACGCTGCAACAACACTTGCAGAGGCGTTTTTACTTGCTGCAAGTCGTACTCTGGATGTTGATTTCAAAGATATTAAAGGTGGTCACAGAATTCACGGAACTGGATCTACAACCTTTGTTGATATTTACATTTATGATAGTCTGTCAAGTGGAGCAGGATATGCAACTGGCCTTTGGAAAATGATCGACCCGTTACTTGAGAATGTTCAGGATGTTTTGAATTGTGATGAAGAAAATCCTTGTAATACAGCGTGTCACACATGTCTTAAACATTACTGGAACCAGAGAGTTCATGATAAATTAGATCGTTTTGCTGCATTTGATCTCCTTAACTGGGGTATGTATGGAGATCTGCCGGAACCATTGAGTGTTGATAAGCAGTCTGATCTAATCTATCCACTCAAAAGGTTGATTGTTGATGATCATCCAAGAATTAAATTTAAATGTGATAGTACTTGTATCTCAATGATTTTACCAAATAAATCAATTGAATTTGTGGTGTGTCCTGCGATGTGGGTTCTTCCAGGAAATCAATCAAATACTTTTTATTTGTCAGATAAAATGGTAATTAGAGCGCTTCCAAAAGCATTCGATGAAGTTGATAAATTTATTAGGAATTTGAGTCCCCATTGAAGCGAGTGATTAGTATATTGAATGGGCCATAATAATCTGTCTGAGCACTTTTTGATACTACTATTTTCTATTTTTCAGTTCAAATCTGAGTCTTATTCAGGCCGGAAAAACGGCAGATCAGATAGATAAGGGCAAGGATTACAAGCGTAACAACAACCCCAAAACCAAACGAAAGTTCAAATGCCTGCTCTGTCGGCAGGGTCCAGACTTCACCGCCTATTGTAAAGTTCATCGTATATGCCGCAAGGAAAATTCCGGCAATCATCGGCCCTGCCATCCCTCCGACATTTATTGAACTGTGCAAAAGCCCGGTAGCCCCGGCTGTCCTCTCCTTCGGGACAGAATTAATCATAATTATCATATAGCATGTTGCAACAATACCCATTCCTCCGGAGAAGAGCACCCAGATGACAGCAAGGGAGATTATCGACTGGGGCAGCACAAAATAGAGCATACATCCGGCAGCCATCATAACCGCACCAAGATAGATCGGAACCTTTGCAGACCTTTTCCTCATCCATCGTCCGGCAACCGGGCTTGCAACCATATCTGCAACAGCACCGGGCATCATCACAAGTCCGACAAACCTTGCATCCAGCATAAGTCCGGTCGGACTCTGAATGATAAACGGCATAGTCTGAATCAGCAGGTATGTGAGCATATTGACAAGCACCGCAGATGCCGATATCGTTATCATCAACGGGGATTTAAGCATTGAGAGGTTTATCGCCGGAAAATCCGTTCTCTTTTCAATGTAAAAGAAGAGCAGCCCGGAGATGAGACAGACCGCTATTGCAGACAGTGACCATAGATCGATTTTTCCGCTGTCATATAGAACTGTCGCCGAAACCATCAGGGAGAGAAGCGACACAAAGAGACATAGCGTTCCCTTCCAGTCTATACCTCCGGAATTTGTCTCAGATGACGGCCTGATGTACCATAACATTGCAATAAAATGTGCCGCCACGACAGGAGATAATATGTAATATGTTGCCCTCCAGCCGAAGAAGTCAATAATATAAGCTCCGAATAGCACACCTGTCAGTGCCCCTGCACCATATGAGGCCGCAAGAAAAGCAATCCCCATCGGAACCTTATGCAGTGGAAACTGTTCTGATACCAGTGCGTAGGCAATAGGTGACGCTGCAATCCCTATACCCTGCAAAAACCGGAAGAAGAGCAGAGACCAGATGTCCCAGGCAAAACCTCCCATAAATGTCCCTGCAACATAAAATGAGAGAAATATGCAGAGTACCTTCTTACGGCCGAAACAGTCCCCCAGTGTCCCGGCAAATGGTGCAAACGCCGCACCGACAAGCAGGACTACCGGCAGAATCCATGCGCCAAGTATTCCTGTAGCTGAGAACTCATGTTCAATAACCGGCAGGGCCGCGATGAGCATAGTCTCACTTATCATAGGTATGATAATACAGAGACAGAAGAGGACTAAGGCAGTGTTATAGTATCTGCTGTTATTTCTGCTTTCATCTTCTGTTTCCCTCAATATTAATGCCTCAAGACCTTTTATTTTTCCGGAATTCCGGTTTTAAAAGATTCATATACCTGTGCTTTCTGTCAACATTATCCTTTGTATTCTGAAATTCTGCGGATAACCGTTTCTGATATCCGGCCGGTTCTGCAACATCTGATAACCGGCTTTAAAAATTTAGAGTAAATCCCCTTGGTCTTTAGCCCAGAGGTAGTTCACGTGTTAAAATCCGGTGTATGACCCCAGCCGGATGCGGAATGGTAAAGGGGACATTCCCTTTTAATTAAAAAAAAAAGATTTTAAAAAAGTTTGGAATCTATTTCATCTTGTACTTATCAATGAGCTCCTGCCAGTCGTCAGATGCCATGAGTTTTTCAAGTCCTGCATTGAGCTTTCCGAGAAGTTCTGTATCATCCTTGCGGACAGCAATTCCAAACTCCTCGTTTGTCTCAATATATCCGACGATCTCAAGGTTCTCCTTGCCGTCGATGATGTCTCTCATCACTGTGCTGTCATACATTACAGCTTCAATCCTTCCTGCTTCGAGATCATTTACTGCCAGAGGTGTGTTGTCATATGATTTGATCTGGTCTTCAGACATGATGCCCTCATTTACAAGATTCTCTTCCATCCAGATCCCTGCTGAACATCCTCTCTGTGTACCTACTGCATATTTTCCTGCCTTTAAATCATCAACGGTTACACCGGAGTCCTTCCTTGCAACAACTGCCTGATTTACAGTCCAGTATGGTTTTGAAAAGTTAACCTTCTCCTTACGCTCGTCAGTTATGGTCATCCCTGAATAGACCATATCTATCTTTCCTGCCTGAAGTGCAGGAATAATTCCGTCCCATGAGATCGGATTGAACTCTACTTCAAATCCCTGGTCTTCTGCGATCCATTTCATTGATTCAACATCAAAACCTGTTGCCTTACCCTGATCATCGATCATTGTAAATGGCGGGTATGGGCCTCCATCAATACCAACTTTGTAAAGCTCTGTTGCTGTATCAGCAGTCTGCTGTGTGCTTTCAGCAGGAGTGCTTCCGGTACATCCTGCAATGCTCACTGCAATAACAGCAACAAGTAATACCAGAACGGATAACAATCTTCTGTCCATAGCGAGATTTTGAACTGTTTAGAATTTATCTGTTATGAAATGATTTTCAAGTGAATTCCGCTCTCCGGGAGATTGGTTCAGGATAGTATCTCCTGAAATTGCTGAGCACAATGTCTGCAGGAAAAGGGGCAACGGTGAGATTTGGTCACACCCTGCCCTGAAAAATAAGATTATTTTACAACGATGGTTGCCTGCCACCGTTTGTCATCTGTGGCAGTCTCTTCCCAGGCTCTCTTGTATATACCTTCTATTGTATATGTTCCGGCATTCTCTGCCTTGTATTTCCATTCATGGGTGCCGCCACTGCCGACAGTTCCTTCCGGAACCTTGTCAGGATAATATTCATCTCCGGTTGCTGTAAGTCCGCCGCCGTTCATCTCCCATGAATACCCTGTTGTCGGGTTTTCCGGCAGTGAAATTATAATTTCAGTTCCGGCAGGCACATCAACAGTTCTGCCATTGTCCCCTTCATAAAGCCACTGGATGGATGTGCCTGTACATCCGGCAACAAGTGCAAGAGCCAGCGCAATACCTGCGACCATTATTACTGTTATTTTCATAATTTCTCATCTCCTTTGTAATACTGTGGCACTTCTGAATTCCGGATTACATCCGGTTCGTATCTGTGCCCCTTAACTACAGATAGAGCACAATCCTGTTTAAATCCTCTGATGACTTCGGGATTTCCGGAAGTTACCGGAAAAATACGATCTCTGCCTCACAGATATTTCCTTCTCTTCAGCCACGGAAGTTTAAGTATCTCAATCTCGTCTTTTATCTTTGCAATATCATCTTCGTGGCTTAAACGGCTCTTCTCAATCCCCTCTCTTATTGCATCAAGTTCATAATTCCGGTTTAAATGACTCTCTTCAATTCCGTCTCTTATCTTCTCTCTCTCGCCGTCAAAGAACTCCATCCACTCCGACATTATATTCAGTTTCTTCTCAATGTCCTCGAAATGCGACCGGATTATCTCCCTGTCACTTTCAATTCTCTCTTTAAGGGAGGTAATCTCTGATTCAAGTTTTTCTATCCGGACGATTGCGCGGTCTGTCTTAAGGGCCTGAGCGGCGATATTATCTACATTATTAATGTCTTCTCTATTTTTCCTCGATTCTGCAAGCTCCTTCAGTCTCTCCGAACTCTCCTTTTTACCTGTACGTGCTACAGACGATGAATCGGGAATTATGGCTGTTTTTCCCGGCTGCCTGGTTTTTCCGGGCAGTCCGCTGCTCTCTTTTCTGACCTTCTCCCTCACCCTCTCATGTGTGCTCTTCTTATCCGGCCTCCTCCCTGAATCTGCATATATCTCATCCCTGCTCTTCCCCTCATTTTTCATCCGGACGATTTCAGTGATCTTTGATACGGCATTCTCTTCATACAGATTGACCCGCCCGAATTTCCGGCAGGGAACAATCTCATGATATTCCTCAGTTACTGATTTAATCTCCTTCTCACTCAGTCCCGATATTTTTGCAATATCTGCCGCTTTTAATGGTTTCTCCTTCATTCAAAAACACCAAAGATGATCTATATTATGGGAACAGAATCCCTCTCTTTTTTAATATGACATCTTACAGGATAAATACCCGGCAGAATTGAGGAGAGGATCGCAATGTAATTAACCTTTCATCTCAGAATAGGTCATCAATGAGCATAAGATCTCGTGAAATGCCCGGCATAGGGAAAAAATATGAACTGGACACCGACTTTGGTGACAGGGTCTCAGTGATACAGCTTGAAAGCGGCGGTGCGCAGCTGTATGTCTCCTCAAGAAATGGCGAATCCGGTTCTGCTGAATTAACCCTCTCTGAGTCAATAAGGGTTTCAAATATCCTTGCCGGGCCTGTGCTTAAGGCAGAGGATGAAGGTGTGTCAATGGTCTTCTCATCCCTCTCCGACCTTCCGATAGAAATTCATTCCTACACTCTTGGTTCAAAAACGTCCGGAAAATCCATATCTGATCTCAATGTCAGGAGTATTACCGGAGCAACGGTTGTTGCTGTAAGCAGTTCGGGGAACAGCATCCTGAATCCATCTCCTGAGTTCAGATTTAAAGAAGGAGATTCTGTGCTTGTAATTGGAGAAGAGGAGCAGATAGCATCCTTTAAAGAGAGGTTTCTCTGATTATATGATGGAAGGAATAGCCCTTGCACTTCTGCTCTGCCTGGGTTTTGCATTATTCTCAAAGCGGTTCAATTTCCCGCCTGTACCTATGTATATGCTTGGCGGCATTGCGATCGGTGTGAGCGGACTTAATATCGTTCACGAGACTGATGTCTCGGATTTCCTGACACAGCTCGGCCTTTTATTCCTGCTCTTTATGATGGGGCTTGAGCTAAATCCCTCAGCATTTTCCGGGAAAAAACGCAACTTCTTCTTCTCCGGCCTGGTGGATTTCGGAGTGAATATACTCATCGGATTTGCAGCCTCCGTTCTTCTCGGTTTTCCTGTCTATGAAGCTTTTGTAATTGCCGCAGCATTTTACATAAGCAGCTCAGCAATGGCTGTATCCTCCCTTATAGAGAACAGGAAACTTGCCTCGCCCGAATCCGAGACTATACTCTGGCTGATGGTCTTCGAAGATATTATGCTGCTCTTCATCATAGTTGCCTTCTCGGCGGCTTCAGCAAACCCTGCAAAGATACTTCTGAGTGCTGCTTTAGTGATTGCCTTCTTCTTTATTGCGGTCAGAATTCTCGGTTCAAAGATCAGGGTACTGCTTGAGAGGGATGATGATATACCTCTCCTCTTTACATTTACTGCTGTAATTGCTGCTGCGGGAATATCGGGGCTTTTAGAGATTCCTGCAACCCTGACGGCAATCGCACTTGGTTCTGCTTTATCATCTACAAACCCCGAAATGCTTGAGAGGCATGCCAAGCCATTCAGGGATGTATTCCTGATATTATTCTTTGTCTTCTTCGGAATTTCAGTGGATCTCACCGATGGCTTCCCTGTAATTCCGGTTGTGATCCTTGCACTCCTTGCAATAGCCTCAAAGCTGATTTCATCCATGGCAATAGGCATGTATGTTCATAAAAATCCGTATTCCGGAATTGAAGTGTGGTCTGAGACCACAGCCAGAGGTGAATTTTCACTTGCCATAGCCTCGATGTACGGCACGCCGATTATCGCAACAACTGTGGCAATGATCGTCCTGATCACGTCTTTTACAGGCGGATTTATGGGCCGGTATTCATTCCGGATTAAAAAAATTTTCAGGGAAAAAAGAAGGCTTAAAACAGGAAAAATCTCCGCCTGAAACGATATTATGTCTGATTTTTGGGCGAAAAATAATTATTTCTGTTTTTCCTGATGGATATTCCCGGTTATATGGTGGCCTTTTGGGCATTTATGGCCGGAATAATCTTCTGAAGGGAGTATTTCTGCATTCAGGCTCTGTTGGCCTCAAGGATGTCCCGCAGTATCTGGGCGACATCAAGCCACATTATGAGTCTTTTCTTCTCTGTTCCGTCCTCTTTGTCCTCACCTATTTTAATTATATTTTTTATATAAGCTTCATTTGAGATGGTCTTTGAGATCTCCTCTATCTGATCCTCGCTCACCTGAAGAACAGAGTGGACATTGTCAACAATAATCCCGACATTTGATCCTTCTGCCGCCTCAGGTATCAGGACAATTATCTTCTGCTCTTCGCGGTTTTCTCTATCGGGTATGGCCAGTATTCTGTTCAGGTTGATGATATTTGTAATCTCTCCCCTGAGGTTAATTATGCCGGCAATATGATACGGTGCCCTCGGTACAGGTGTTATGGGTATCATCTCCACGATCTCCCTTGATAGTCCTATGTCAAGTGCATATCTCTCGCCGTTTATCTCAAATTCCACTACATTTATTATTGCCATAATCTTTTGCCACTTATACTCTGAGCCTGTTCAGATTCTGTTTAATATTATCTGCAAGACTGTTGACTTCGCTGATTGCACCTGAAATCTCCTCTACAGATGCACTTGTCTCCTCTGAGAATGCTGCAAGTTCTTCTATCTCTCTTTGTGTTTCTTTTGTAACCTGATTACTCTTTTCAGTTTCATGCACAATTTCGTTTGTGATATTTGCCTGAGCCTCAATGGCTCTCACAATCTCCCCCATATCCCTTGTCACATGGTTTGCGCCTGTCACGATATTATTCAGGGATGCTATTGTCTCATTTACAATATTCACCCCTAATTCCACTTCGTCATTGGCTGATTTTATTGAACTGACAGTTTCCGAACTGCTCTTCTGAATATTTTCTATCACTTTGTCAATCTTTGATGTGGCTTTTTTTGCATCTGTTGCAAGATTTTTTACCTCGCCTGCCACTACAGCAAATCCTCTCCCATGCTCACCTGCCCTTGCGGCTTCTATTGCGGCATTTAATGCAAGCATATTGATCTGGTTTGTGATCTCATTGATCATCTTAAGGACATTGTTGATCTCAAGCATCTCAGCATTCAGCTCTTCCATCTCAAACACTGTATTTCTGGTTATCTCCATGACAGCTCCCATCTTGTCATTGGCAGATTTTCCCAGTGATTCGGCACTATGGCCCATATCTGAGAGCCTGTCAGCTTCAGAAAGAACTTCCTGTGATGTACCTGCGATCTCTTCATTTGAGGCTGAAAGATCTGCTATGTCCCTGTTAATTCCGTCTATCTGATCCAGAAGGGTTTTTGTAAGCTCAGCACACTTCTGGCTTCCGACTGCTACCTGTTCGGCGGCTTTTGCAACCTCTTCTGAACTGCCATCGGCATCCTTCATATGCTGCCCGACTTCGCCCATAGCCGTTACCACTCCGGAAAAGATATTCCTGAGTTCACTTACAGTTCCATTATAGTCTTTTTTAATCTGTATCAGTGGGTCTTCCTCTATTATCTTCATCTCACTGGTAAAATCGCCCTTTCTGAGAAATTCCATGCCCTCTCCGACTTCACCAATACTCTTGTTGAGCACCCTTGCCCTTGCCCTCTCTTCCTCCATCATTCTGAGGACTTCCTGCTGCTTCTCCCTTATTTCTGTGATGTCATTATAGACTATCAGTATGCTTGCAATCTCTTTGTCGTTGTTCAGCACCGGAATTCCATACTGTTCGAGAATTTTTTCTCCGGTGGGGAATTTAACGGTAACTTCGCCATAGCTCCGGTTCTTCTCCTCCAGTACATATTTTATTCCATCTCCCTCTGTCCTGATAACTGAGAAGTCCCGGAGTGTCATCTTTCTTAGTTTATCAGAATTTATTCCGCTTAACTGTGCATAAGCGTCATTGACAACGCGGATGTTAAACTGTTTGTCACAGAGAATAATTGGCATGGGGTTTTGCTGAACTATAGTCTCTGACCTCTCCTGAAGGGTTTTTATGGTCTGGATCTGCTTCTCAATCTCTTTCTCTTCCTCTCTCTCTATGGTGACATCATCATATACGAATAGCCCGATCTCGACACTGCCCCTCTCATCCTTCAGGGGTGCTCCAAACTGCCTCAGAATCTTTTTTGTTCCGTCTTTTAATGTAAATTCAAGTTCACATTCGGTCTCTTTTTTATCTGAAAAAAGTGTTGAGGCAGATTCACCTTTCAGGGTTTTTATTGAATATTGCGAGGTGTCCTGCCGCATGAGTTCTGATTTTGGTGCTCCCATAAGTTTTGAATATGCCCGGTTCATGTCAACAGGATTAAAATTATGGTCAACAATTATCATGGGCTTGGGGTTTTGCTCTATCAGCATCATTACGTTGTCACAGGTTTTCCTGCTGTCAATGATGAACTCAATGGCCGTATTTACTGACTCTGCAAGTTCTCTTTCTTCACCATCAAAAAGGTTGGTATCAACCCTTTCTGAGTAATCTCCCTCTATTGCCCTGTTAAGTATTTTTGTTATTAAGCTTATGCTCATTGGATGCACCCGGAATAATTTACAAAAGATTAGATTTATGGTATCTCTTTAATCTGAAGCATTGCATTGAGAGCATAAAAACCATTTCTTTTTCCTAACTGTGTGTTAATTATTTTGGGTTTATTTTTTTGCAGATTACTATTATTTTTGGTTGATTCGCAGGGCTTTGCTTCATCTCTTATTCTGATTGTTTTCAGAAAAGTCTGTATATATAATATTCTCCGGACTTTCTCTCTGTCTGATCGTAATCTGCAAGGATATTTGCCCGGTTCCCAAGAGAGAGCATCTTTTCAGAGAGTATCTCCGCTCCGCATGTGGCCTCAACAAGCCTGTATATGCCGGCATTTATCTCCCGGATCTCCTGGTGTTTCAGCTTTTCAAGGGCATCTGCCGGATATGACTCTATCCCAAAATATTCAAAGGCGGCTTCAAGTGTGATTACCCACAGTCTGCTTTTTATTGCGCGTCTTGCGGCGACATTTGCCTCAATGTCGGTCAGGACAAGGTATGCTGTATTCGGGCCGTAATAGAGTGCTTTAAAAGAGTATAATGTTCCTTCCGATTCTGTAATTCTGGCCGGGTTCACATTGAGGTATTCTGAGAGAGCCTTTATTTTATCCTGAATTCCTCTTTTGTGCCCCATATTTTAATCCGCCCTGTTCTCGGTACCAGTAATGATTATCCGTAGATATAACTTTATACCGGTTCCGAAGAATTGCCGTAAATTTTCTGAATACAGCAAAAATTATTATTAAAATAAGGGTCTGTCCCTTTTTTAAAGTTTTTGTCCTGCCAGTGCATCATAGACAATTTTTCTGTACACTGAAAGGTCTGTATTGTAAAATTCTGAAGCTTTTTCTGAGTCTTCTGTCTCTCCGAAAAGTTCTATCCTGTCAAGGGTTGCCTTTGTTGTGTCATCAAGCCAGGTTCTGCAGGTCTCTTCATCCACCTCGGCTATAGTCTCAACCCTTATATTTACCATGACAGCTCCATCGGGTGTCTGGCGTATGGCAGGTTTGCCTACTACTGCAACATAGGCATCGTTTTCAACTGATGAGAGTTCATGCATGGCATTCTCATTGTAACTACTGGCATTTATGAAGAAAAGCCCTGTCGGGTCCCTCACCCTTGCAATGATGAAGTTATTATCCTCGCCTCGTCTCTCCTTATTGGTGAGAATTCCGCAGAAGAAGATCCTGTTGCATCTCTCCCCTGTCGGGAGCATAATATATGTGGGGCTGTACTCATCCTCTCCGCCTTTGAACTGGAGCCTCGTCTCACGCAGTTCTGAAGCTAAAACACGCTTTGCCGGCTCCCTGAAATATCTTCTTCTCTCTGAGTTACTGTTTTCATCTGCCATTCAGAATTCGCCTCCTGCCTCTTCTTCGGGTGCAGCACGGTTTAACAGTTCTGCATGTTCCATTGAATCAAACCTCTTTGGGGTGCACGATTCAACCAGAATTGTTCCGTTGATATCACTGCCAGTGCATGTATAGTACCTTCCGGTAAGGACCTTCTTTATCTCCAGTATCACATCATCAAGGCCAAGCGGATTGTTTTCTGCCATCTCTATTGCCTTTTCAAGTGTCATGCCGGTTATATTTTCGGTCACCTCCCTCTGGATGATAACATTGTGTGCCTCTTTTCCGTTATCTATAGTACCAATTATTCTCAGGTCATATTTTGAGTTGTTCTGGAGCTCATGCACCGGGCAGTAGTTCTGTCTTGAGAGTGCCCTGTTGCAGCCTTCGACAGGGCATCTCTTTATAAGACCCATATTTGGTGAGAAGTTCACAAATACACCTGTAACTCCGGTTTCATTCGATGCAATTTCAATGTCGGCACCTTCCTCTTCAAGTGCCATCGAGTCACTGATATTCAGTGAATAATTTCCATTGTACTCATCCACAACTGCGTAGTATATTGAATATACTTTATTCTCTTCAAGAAGTTTGTCGCGGCTCTCACCGAGGAAATCATTGTTCCTCTCCTTCCATGTGATGAATTTGACAGTGCCTGTCTCATCACCCAAAAGTCCGGACTGGAGCATATTTTCATGGCGGGGATCCCAGTTCTGGATCATTTTAACCCTTATTGTCGCCACTCCGGGCTTTAGATCCGCAATTTTGACCGGTGTCGGCATCAGGGGTTTTTCCTGTTCTGACTTTGTGATCGTAGTTCCTGAATGAATCTTCATGCTCGGTGCGCCACGGTATTCATCAACGACTGCGGACTCTATCCTGTACCATCTGAGTTCCTCAAGAGGTTCTGCACCGGCTTTTTCCCAGATAATGAAGCTTATTGCTCCTGATTCATCTGCAATAATTCCTTTCTGGGCAATGGCTTCATGGGGGTGAGCAGATACCGACACGACTTTTCCCTCTATTGTAACCCAGTCTCCGGGGTTTGCATCCGCAATTCCGATGGTTTCGGATGAGGGTTCCCTTGATACGGTGGATACATTATTCTCCCTCAGTATCTCATTTGTGACTGTCTTTTCAGCTTCCTCAGGCGGGATATGGAAATCCTCTATGAGAAGCCGTAATTTGGAAGCTATTCTGTCTTCTTCGGCAGTTATGCCTTTTTCTTCAATCTTCTGGGAGATTCTTTTTATTATTTCCGGATATTCATCCACACCAAACATCTCCTGTTTTATCAGTAATTTTCTTAAATCTCTGCCGGCACCCGGAATTGTACTTAATTCCGGTTGTGACATGGTATTTTAACCATCATTTCCGCCGGGTTTTTTTCCGGAATTTAAAGCCTGTAAAAAAACCGTTATTTATTCTGGATTTGTAAGTTACTTATTTTTTCGTTTGTTGTAATTGAGGGTCTTTCTATTTTTGGATTTATATGGATGGTGGTATATGGATGTGGCGGCATTTCCTGAGCGGAAGTGGGAATATTGTGGTTCTATGGTGTTAAAAAAAAGGTTTGTCGTCCGGAAAAAAACCTGTTTGCAGGTTTTTATCTGTTTTTGGAGGTTTTATTGTGTATATGTTTTCCGGATTGCAATGCACTGTTTCTTTGGAAATTTTGGGTGCTGCACTGTATTATCCGGTTTTCTGAAATGTACTGGTCTCTTATTATTCAGTAATTCTCTCCTGCAAGGGCGTTGTAGGTTATTTTTAAGTATTTTTTGATGTCAGTGCTGTAAAATTCCCCTGCCTTTGCTGAGTCCTCTGTCTCACCAAATATCTCAATTCTGTCAAGGGTAGCTTTGGCTGTGTCGTCAAGCCATAGCCTGTATGTCTCATCATCAACTGCTGATATGCTCTCCACCCTGACTGATACAAAGAATCCGCCGTCCTGCGTCTCTTTTATTATCGGTTTTCCGGTTACTGCCACATATGAATCGTTTTCAAGGGATGTCATCTGAAGCATTGCTTCCTGCTGATAGCTTCCTGCGTTTATGAAGAAGAGTCCTGTTGCATCCTTCACCCTCGCTGTGTAGAAGACATTCTGGTCCCCGCGTTTCTCTTTATTCTTAAGCTCTCCGCAGAAGAAGATTCTGTTGCACCGTTCGCCGGTTGGCAGCATGATATATGAAGGACTCATATCGTCTGTGCTCTCCTTAAACTGAACCCTGGCTTCCCTGAGTTCGGTTGCAAAGACTCTCTTTGCAGGTTCCCTCTCAAAATTTCTGGACTGGCCTTCTTTCTCTTTCATCAGCAGTCACCTCCATTCTCCTTAAGCATCTCCGCAGTCCGGTTTATGAGTCCGGCATGGATGGATGAGTCATATCTCCCGGAAGTACAGGATTTTACAAGGATTGTACCGTCCATATCATTTCCTTTGCAGGTGAAGTATCTGCCCAGCAGGGCATCTTTCATCTGTATTACTACGTCATCGTAACCCAGTGGGCTGTCTGTTGCGGTTTTTACAGCTTCATCCATTGTGATGCCGGTTATCCTCTCTGCTTCTGCTCTCTGAATAATGATGTTTTTTGCAGATTTTCCGTCATCAATAACTCCGGTTATCCTGAGGTCATAGCGGAAGTCATTCTGCACCTCATGTATGGTACAGAAATTCTGCCTTGAGAGGGTCCTGTTGCAGCCTTCAACCGGGCACCTCTTGATAAGCCCTGATCCACCACCCATATGAATGAATACACCTGATGTCTCTGCATCTCCTTCATATACATCAATCTCTGTATCTTCGTCCTCAAGAACCATTGAGCCGGTGATATTAAGCGAGATCTTTCCCTGATATTCATTGACTTCAGCATAGTATATTGTGTAGATCTTATCTTCCTCAAGGACCTCACTATTGCCGCCTTTCCAGGTCACGAATCTGACTGTTCCGGTCTCATCACCTAACAGTCCGGCCTGAAGCATTCTCTCATGTCCGGCATCAAAGTCCCTGACAACCTTTGCACGAAGGGTTGCAACTCCGGGTTTTAAATCTGAAATTCTGACCTGATTTGGTATCAGGGGTGTCTCCTGTTCTGTCTTTGTGACTGTTGTTCCGGAATGAACCTTCAGGCTCGGCGCGCCCCGGAATTCATCCACAACAGCAGATTCAAACCTGTACCACTCAAGTTCCTCAAGCTCTTCTGCGCCGGCTTTCTTCCAGATTACAAAATTCATTGCACCTGTTTTGTCTGCAATTACGCCTGACTGGGCTATGGATTCTGACGGGTGATCTGAGAGAGATACAACTTTTCCTTCAACTGTCACCCACTCTCCCGGGAACGCATCTGCAATGGCAGTCATCTCAGCTGTTTTTTCTCCGGAAAAATCCCTGATTTTATTCTCCTTCAGAATTTCGTCAGTAACTGTCTTTTCTGCTTCCTCCGGAGGGATATGGAAGTCCTCGATAAGAATGCGAAGTTTTGCGGCTATCTCTTCATCTCCGGCATCAATGCCTTTTTCCTTAATCTTAAGGGAGATTCTTTCTGTAATAACAGGATCAATGTCCATTTTAAACATCTCCGGTTAAGTATCAGCAACCTCTTTCTATATAATCTGTTGCCGCGTGGGGTGAAAGTAAAAACTCTATGAATTTTTCTTTATATTTGTAATTACTGCTATTCTGTATGATTATTATGTGGTGTCAGGTTTTCTTCCTGATTTTTGCACTTTTTTCTGAGGCATTGCAGTTATTCCTCCGGATGCGTGCAATATCATAATGTATATTACAAATAAATTCAAAACAGGTGAATATGGTATTAACAGCAGACAGTTTACTGTCAGAACTTCTTCAGGAAAAACCTGAAGCAGCAGGGATACTGATGCGTTTTGGAATGGGCTGTGTAGGCTGCGCCCTTGCGAGCGGAGAGAACATCAGGCAGGCAGCAGAAGGGCATGGTATTCCTCTTGCAGAACTTCTTGATGCACTTGGCATAGAAGAGTAATGTAAATGTCCGGAATTTAAATCCGGAATTATTTTTGCCCGGCATCTCTCGCGGAGATTTGCCTGGGATATTACTGACTCCCATTTCAGGCGTTATTACTGTTCATTCTGACTGTTTTTCTGCGTTAATTTCGAGTTCCAGCTCTTCTGCAACTTTTTTAAGTTCACTGATTTCAGCCATAGGATTCTTCTTCAGATGGCTGACAATCTCCGGGTGGTGCATCAGTATGCAGTTCGTGCACCCCCAGACTGTGCCGCCAGTGGATGTATCAACAGAATATCCAAGTTCTTCGTCATTGCACGGGTAAAACGGGCAGTAACAGTAGTTGCATACCTGTCCTCTGAAATGGCAGGGGTAATACGGGCAGCCTTCCGGTGACCATTCAATCCAGTGGTCCCCTCCGATTGTGCTGAGTACATACAGGGCGGGCTTATCTGCCGGTTTTTTGCCGTCGTGTCTTGCAATAGCTTCCTGCACCCCGAAGAGGACAGCTTCGGCGGTCCACTTGCCGATCCCGGTCATTCTTCCGGCATATCTGTGTACCTTCTGGTTCTCCTTATTACAGCATGTGACGACTGCGTCGGTTGTGGTTCCGGCAAAGTCATAGCCCATTGAGAAGAGGGCCTCTGTCTTCGCCTCCGTTGCAGTGATGATAAGTCCGGCCATTGCCTCGTCATAAAGGCCGTCCCTGCTGTGTACAATTATGTTTATCGTACCCGGAAGTCTGGGATTTTCCGGGTTTGGGTTGCTCACTCCGGCGGTGATGAATACTGTTATGGTGCGGTTTATGAGTACACAGAGAGTCTTCATATCAACGGCGGTCAGCAGGCCGTAAAAATCCCCTGTGCAGCCCTCATCCCTGACAATCTCCTCAATAAATGTTTCAGGACTGTCGTGCATGAAATTCTTCTCAACCGTCCGGTTGATAATGGTTGAGACATCTGAGAGACCGCCGCCTGCGCCTGAACTGACTGCCCTGAAATTTCCGCGTAAAAAAAGAGTTTTATTTTTTATGTAATACTTCATGCAACAGAGTATCTCGCTCTGTCCTTTAATTCCTGTTGTTTGCCTTTGTTCCATCCTGAGACATCAGCGAGGTATCCTGTTACCCGTGAAACCTGTGATACATCGTGGCTTCCGCAGTCGGGGCATATTGCCTGGCCGCAGAGAGGGCAGTACTCAATCTTCTCAATTATGTTGTGGTGGCAGTTGCAGTGATCAAGAGGACACATTATCTCAAGGTTTGTCTCACCGCAGCATGGGCACGGATTTTCTGTAACCACATGGTGGCAGGTGTGGCACTTGTATCTCCGCTCTTCCACAGGGATTTCCTCAAGATTTTTGTATTTTTTTGACAGTTTTAACTGTTCTTCAGTCCAGATCATGAAGAAGAATATGCTACTCAGAAGATAAGAATTATTGTTTGATGGCCGGCCCGGAAATGATATTTCCTTAACCCGGGGCAGACTATGATCTGATATATCCGGGGAGGAGAGATTATTCTGTAACCCATGACAGGAGATAACATTCCGACAGGGACATTTTCGTATATCGCTCATCTCTCGCAGAAAGCGCTGTGAATTTATGATGAGAAGGGCCTGCCTGTGCCTTCTGAAAGGGATATATGTACAGGTTACCGATATTGAATCTGAAATACCTGTGCCCGGCAGGATTACTATCAGCGATCCGGCAGTTGAGGTTAGAAATCTTGAAGGCGGGGGGTTTGCAGCAGTTTTTCACACCGGGCCTTATCAGGGGTACCGGCAGCTTATGAGAAGCTCTTTGCATACCTTGACTCTGAAAATCTCATTCCGGCAGGGCCGACAAGGTATACATCAATGACCCGGCACAGGTGCCGGAGGAGGAGCTTTTGACCGGGGTTATGATTCCGGTGAAGAATGTCCTAATTATTAAGCTGTAGTTATCTGGGGACTAAAAGAGGGTTGTGCGGTTTTTTGCTATTTTTTATTTTTATCTATGTATGTGTTATGTAATTCGCCTCAGGTGACTCATAGGGTTCTTCATCCCTCTTTGGAATCGCTTCCATTAAGGTCAGATCGGTTTCACTCATCATCGGCGAATGGGAATAGAGGTTAGGGGGGGGGTTTTGGTCTGCTTCATCTCTCCCCGGAAATTCTTCCGGGATTCCGGCTTTAGTTCCGGATAAACGAGTAGGATTGTGCAGCCTTCGCCGGATCTTCACTGTTGTATATTGAACGTCCGACAATCATCGAATCTATCAGCGGTGCAATCTCCTCTGCACTGCCACCCTGTGCACCAACTCCCGGTGAGAGGATCTTCTTCTTTCCGATAATCTCCCTTAGCGCCTTTACCCTCTCAGGTCTTGTTGCAGGTGCAATAATTCCGTCAGCATTGCATTCTACAGCTAACGCTGCAAGTCTCTCTGCTATTCCTTCACCCATGAAGTCAAGTGCACCGGGGTGGCTCATCTCAGTGACAACATAGCATTTACCCCCGGCACTGTGTGCAACATCAACGCAGGCTGACACAGAATCCCGGCCCGTAAATCCCTGAGTGATAATTCCTGAAAATCCGGCTTCAAAGACATGCTCAGCGATGAGCCTGTTAGTATTCGGAATGTCGGCAACCTTGAAATCCGCTATAAGGGGAAGGTCAAATTCGGACAGGTCTCTCGCAACCGAAAGGCCTGATCCAAGTACAAGCGGATATCCGATCTTAATTGCGTCAATATACGGATGTGTCTTCTCCGCAATATCCATTGCCTCTGCCCTTGTCAGGACATCGAGTGCAAGCATTAATTCTGTCATCTCTCAATTCTCTCCAGAGTTGCTGCTATAATAAGCGGCATGTTTATTGTGGCATCCCCGTAGACTGTCTGTGAGGTTGCCTCTCCTGTCAGCTTGCCCCATGACTTTGCTTCATCAAGGGTCGCTCCCGAAAGCCCGCCAAGGTCAGGCCGGTCACCTGTGAGCTGCACAGCATAGTCAAAACCTTTTGGAGTCATAAGCATGCTCTGGAATATATAATTTTTCGGTACACCGCCTCCGACAAGCATTGCACCGGATTTTTTGGAGGCAAAGCAGATGTCCATAAGCTCTGACATATCCTTAAAGGCATCAACCGTCACACCTGATGTCTGGTCAAACATCCAGTACTGAAGGCCTATCATTGAGTCCTGAATTGCCGGACAGTACACAGGTATTCCTTTTTTTGCAGCCGATGCAAGTATTCCTGTGTCCAGGTTTTCACCTATGAGACGGGTTAAGTCACTTATGGATATCTTCTTTCCGGCCTCAATTCCTGAGAAAACGCCCTGAAGGAACTCTTCAAACCGTACAAAGGCATCATTTGGCAGGAATACATCATATATTCTGTTTACCTCCTCTTCTCTGAGCATTACATCATCGCATACTTCTGTTCCGTGATAGTGGTGGCAACCGATAGCCTCAATGACATCATGGGTGAGATTTGCGCCTGTAGATACTAAGACATCAATATGTCCGGCATCTATGAGGTCTGATACTATTCCACCCATTCCTCCGGGCACCATCGCGCCTGAAAAACCGAAAAATTTTACAACTTCGGGGTCTGTGAGCATCTTTTCATATATATTTACTGCCTGCCAGAGTGAACCGGCATTATATGCCCTGGATTTGCCGAATTCCTCAACAAGTTCCCCTACTGTCATTTTGGCTCTTACTTTTGCCTGAATTACCGGCGTTCCACAGATATTGTCACTGGTCATGGGATTGAAGTTACTCCTGTATTATATGCTGTAATGTTTGTCTCTGATCAACAATAATTCAACCGAATGTATGGGTAATGTCCGGAAATTTTCCGGCGGCGTAAAACTTTAAAAGATCCGGGATCTACGATATTGATAGGTTGTTTTGATTCAATGAGGACGGAGAGGGAAGATCCAATGAACCGTGTTTATGCGGAGAGACTGAGGCGCGGCCATGAAAATCTGGAGCTGTTTATCGGGCAGCTTAATCACAGGGGCATTTCGTACAGGGTCCGCGCAGCTGAGGCTCTTGGAAATTCCGGTGATGAAAAGGCTGTTATGCCGCTTATTTTCTGTATGATGAATGACCCTGAGACTGAGGTTGTGTATATGGCTGCGTGTTCTCTTGGAAAGCTCCGGGACAGAAGAGCAGTGCAGCCTCTGATATCAAAGCTGAAGAGCAGTGAGAAATGGGTGAGGCGCGGGGCCGCGAAATCACTTGGCATAATTGGTGATCGTGAGGCCGTTGATCCTGTCTCTGAACTGTTGTCAGATGAGGTTCCTGAGATACGTGCCGCGGCTGCCGAGGCTATAGGAATGATCAGTTACTGGGACGCAGTTGACCGGATTATTCCGCTTCTTGAGGATCCTGAGCCGGAGGTGAGGGTTTCAGCACGAAAGGCTGTCCGGATGCTTGGGAGAGGCGATCTGGCAGACTGACTGTCTGGGTGTTTATCCTGATTATTTCCGAAAATTCCGGATAATTCATCAGCAGTCCGGATGCTGAAAATAATTAATGGTCTGCTATAGTGATACTCTCACTTCACTTCCATAATGTTATATACCGGAATATCATTATTCTCTCCAAGGATTCTCTTATGTGGGGACGAAAATTAGTTTTGGGGTTTATTGTAGCTGTTTTTTCTCTTCTGCTGTTATCTCTGTTTCTGGTTCCGTCTGTTTTATCTCCGCAGGCTGCTTCCTGTAAAGATAACCGGCCTGTTATTTATCTTCTCTATGCCTCCTCAGGTTCGGTCTCCCAACTGCTTAATACGAATCAGATTGACTCTTTTATTATCTGGGAGCCTGTGGTTGCCAATGCAGAACTATCCGGAATCGGAAAAAGGATTGCAGTACCTTCTGATCTTCCGCCCCCGGGAAAATGGGCGGATGCTGCAAGCTGTGTCTTTGTGCTCAGAAATGACATAATAAACGATTACCCGGATGTATCCGGGCTCCTCTCTGCTCTTACAACTGCTGCTGTAAACCGGACAAATGAAGACCCGAAATCTGCTATAAGAATAACATCGGACTGGGTTTTTGGCAAAAATCCTGTTCTGACTCCCGGAGGTCTCCTTGAACCACTTGATGTTGAAAACCGGTCATTTGAGAATATGGAGTTTACTTCTTCTGCAAAACCGCCTCTGTCAGGTCTGGTGAGCAGTCTTATTGATCCGGATGGTAAAGGCAGTTATAACCCTGGGGATATGATGAATCCGGCTGTCACTGTAAGGGGGGAACAGTTCCTTAACGGTTCGGCTGTTCCTGAAATTTCCGGTGATGTCCCTGAGCTGAATATCGGTTATCTGCCTTCTTCAGATAATTTTGCACCTGTTTATGTAATGATCAGGGATTTTCAGTATTTCTGCGGCCGTTACGGTTTCTGCCTTCTCCCGGATAATGCGGGGTCATCAAGGCCGGTTTACTGTACGCTTCTTGCCGGGAATGATTCCGTTGCCCGTGTAAATTTCATTCCGGGCCAGTCCGGCGGCGGTATTATGACAACTGTCGGGCAGAGGGCACTTGATGGTGCTTATGTAGGTTCAATTCCTGCTGAAATGCAGATTGCTCTTGGGAATCCTTCAGTTATTATCCAGTCCATCAATACAGGCGGTACAGGAATTGTTGTTGATAATGAGGCACCCTGTGATGACTGGGAAAGTTTTATTGGCTGGGTAAAACTCCGCTCAGATGAAGGATGTCCGGTAATCATCGCAACTGTTCAGAGTTCTATTCAGGAGGATACTATCCGGGAAGCACTTGCATATGAAAATATTCTGGTAAAGTTATATGGCACAAATAATGAAATATCATATCCCTGAATTTGCCAAAGGTCTTGTGGCGATAATTATTCTCCTTTCTGTATGGGATACGGTGGCGTATCTGATTCAGAACAACTACGTCCTTCCACAGACTATGGACATACTCATGGTTCTCTTCCATCCGTTTGAAGAGATAATCGGCGGTGAAACACTGATTGAAAATACTCTGGTAAGTCTTAAGGAGGTTATCAGTGGATTTACCTGTGCAGCAGCGATTGCAATTCCGCTTGGCCTTTTTATCGGCTGGTCGTCTGAGGCGGGGAAATATCTCAATCCGGTTATTCAGATACTCCGTCCTGTTCCGCCTATTGCCTGGATGCCGTTTGCAATTGCATGGTTTGGAATCGGTTTTAATTCTGTTCTGTTTATCATAGTGATCGGGGCATTCTTTCCTATTCTGATTAATACTGTTGAAGGGGTTAAGGGTATCAGAAGGCGCTGGATTGAGGTGGCAGAGATGCTGCATGCAACTCCCTTTGAAGAGATACGCACTGTTGTGATCCCCGGTGCCCTGCCCGTTATATGGACAGGTCTCAGGGTCTCTTTTGGCGTTGCGTGGATGTGTGTGGTTGCTGCTGAGATGCTCCCCGGAACTTCGGCAGGACTTGGTTTTCTGATTATGTATGCCTATAATCTTGGTCAGCTTCAGGTTATCGGGGCAGGTATGGTTATCATCGGCGTGATAGGTCTTGGTGCTGATACTCTGTTTAAGGCAGGGCAGGCCCGTTTCTTCGGCTGGCAGGGGAAGGAATAATGAATCCGGTTTTATCATTTGTAAATATAAAAAAGGCATATCATGATGAGGGTGAGATATGTCCGGCTCTTGATGGTATATCCTTTGATGTCTGTGTCAATGAGATAGTCTGCATTATGGGACCTTCGGGGTGTGGTAAGTCCACTCTGCTGAGGATAATAAACGGACTTGAAAAGGCAGACTCAGGCACTGTGCGTGAATATCCTGAGAATGAAGGAGGCAGTCTCTCAGCTGCTATGGTATTTCAGGACCATGCCCTCTTTCCGTGGCTTACGATATATGAAAATATAGTGTATGGGCTTAGACTTTCTTCACACAGGGTGCCTGAAGAGGAGTTAAAGGAGCGTGCAGAAGCGCTTTTGTCCCTGACCCATCTGGACGGATTTTCAGATTCCCTGCCCCATCAACTCTCCGGCGGGATGAAACAGAGGGTTTCTGTTGCACGGGCGCTTGCTATCAGGCCTGACATCCTGCTGATGGATGAACCGTTTAGTGCTCTTGATACTTTTACAAGGAGAGAACTTGAGGATGAAGCTTTAAGAATCCGGAAAGAGACGAAGACGACCGTAATTACGGTTACACACAATCCTGAGGAGGCTGTATATCTCGCTGACAGAATTGTTATTCTCTCTGAGCGGCCTTCTGTTGTGTCAGATATCCTGACTGTTGACCTTCCTCACCCAAGAAATCCGGTGAACCCTGACTTTATAAGATTACGTGAGGAGATAATCCGGTTAATTCGTGGTAAGTCCTGATTTTTGTCAGTCCTGTTTTAACGGATATTTTGCAGGCATTTCTACAATCTGCTTTTACACGGGTTTCTGTTAGAAAAATCCTTTTTATTTCCTGCATTTTTTCAGCGTCAGCATTATTACGATGATAAACATGAGTATGACAAATAAGGATATATACAGTCCGTTTCCTGTTGCCCCCAGAGCTATATTTGCGATATTTGCAAGAACTGCAATTGTACTTCCTGCGAAAATAATGAGATCCCTCGTGGAATATTTCATATAATATATTTACTCTGGTTTTATTAATCGGTTCTGTCTGTAATTGTACCTTTTTTTGTGAGGATGCCTTTCAAGCAGATTTTAATGATAAATTCTTCTGATTATGTCCGGAATTCTGATTGATGCTCTCTGAAGTATTTTTCCGGTTCACCAGCTATTTCAGAATCCTCTCCGGTAAATCTTTTCAGAACTGCCTCTGCATACTCCTCTGCCACTTTTAAATCTGAACTGTCCGGTCTGTTCTCCATTGCCTTCCAGCCGCCGGCGTTGAAGGTATGTGCTCCGGGAAATTCAGCAGATGCCACCACAGAAAAATTCTGCCTGTTAAGTATCTGCCTTGTTGATTGGTGTGCCGGGTGGATTTTAAACCCTCCGTATGTGAAGAACACTGAACATTTTTTATTCTGCCCGGAAAGTGTACTGAGTCATTCTCCTGCTTCTTTTGGAGCACGCCATGAGTATTCCGGAAATCCGAATACAAAAGCATCGTACGGCTTAAGGTCGGTTTCTTTTTTTCTTGCTTTGTGAGTTGTGATGTCGGTTTTATGGACCTCTGCTCCGGGTAAAGTGAGTTTTTTCTCTATAACATCAGCAATTTTTGCTGTGTTTCCTGTTGCAGAAAAGCAGAATGTCAGGATTTTCATATTTATTCCTCCCGGGATTTTATCTATTCTTCTCTTTTTGAAAGCAGCACGGCCCTGCTGAATGAGATCTTCGGGTTTTTCTCTACTGTAAATCCTGCCTCTGCTGCTGATTTTATGGTTTTTTCAAATTCGGCTTCTGTAACGTGAAATGCCGGTTCCACGATGAGGTATTTTCCCTCAGGCCTTAGCATTTCAAAGATTTCCTTCAGGAAGGAATTCCGGTCAGAAACCTCATGTACCATGTAGAATGAGAGGATAAAATCTGCCTTATGTTTTATTCCCGTTTTTTCCGGCGAACTTTTATGCCAGATTATGCGTGATTCCGGGCCTGTTCTTCTGCAACGGCCCTCTGCACATCTAAGCATTTCATCCTGTATGTCGCATCCGATGGCTGTCCCTTTGTCACCTGCCAGTTCTGCCATTGCACGGGTGAAGGTTCCGGGGCCGCAGCCGAGATCTATGACTGTCATTCCCGGTTTTATGTGAGGTGCAAGGATCTTTTTTGGGTTTTGAAAGAGCCTTCTGATACTGTTGTCAAGCATATGTGCATGTGTGAACGAATACCGGCAGAGTTTTTCTGCCTGATTGTTTCCTTTATGGACTGTCTTCATATTTTTTACCTTTTGTTAAGATTGTTTACAATTTATTCTCTGAAAAAAAATTTACTCATCTTCCCGGCTGCATTCATCAAAGGTCTCTTCAATTGCTGATAAAAACCGGATTATCAATGAGAGTTCTTCTCCGGTAATTTCGCCGAGCTTTTGGTGCATGGCGGCATAGATCTTTGCGTGGTGCTGTTCATGTCCGAGAAAGGCAATATTTCCACGTGGTGTGAGGCGGAGGAGGATTGTCTTTTCATTGCCGGAATTTTGGTATTTTTCAACCAGTTTTTTACGTTCCAGCCTGCTTACCATCTGTGATATGGCGCTTTTGGAAATTCCGAGGATTAGTGACAGGTTTGTGACGTTTATCTCCGGATTTTTGCCTATTGCCATGACTGTATGGATCTCGGAGCAGTGCAGCAGATCTCCGGTACCGTAATCCCTTGGGATCTTTTCATGCTCCTCGTTTTTGTTGAGGATTCTGATCCATTTCTCTGATATTTTCAGTAAGTCTCTGCTCTCTGCCATATGCCTCTTTTCACTCCGGCTTTATCTGCCACATATTGTTAAGTTACTTAACTATATAATATTGTCTGCGGAATTTTCCTCCTGATAATGTGACCTGCTGATGCAGAAACATTTATTCTGTTTCGGGATGGAAGACTCCCCGCTTAAAAGGATGGAATTTTGCCTTTATATCCAAATCAGATGTCAATTATCTCATCCACAAATGTGGTGATCTGGCTTAACAGGAGGGGATCAAGCCCCGTTTCTACTGCAAGAAAAATACCGGAGGAATCCATCAGCCTGAGCTTGCTTGTTACAAAGTGAAAGAACTTGGAGATGTTGATGGACGGGATGTAAATGAGCATTGTGCTTATAGAATCAAAGAGGATAAAGGGCTTATCTTCAGGAATACTGTCAAGCATCTCGGTGATGGCTATTCCAAGATCTGTCAGGTTTGACGGACTGTTTACAAATCTGCAGTTCTCAGCTCCCTCTGTTATTTTTCCGGTTGCGTATCTGGTAATTGCATCAATGAAATAAATATGCTTAAGGTCAAGACCGTTTTCCTCGTAGTTTTTTACGAGTGTGGCATATGGCTGGTTGGTTGTTACGATAAGAACAGGGTGATCGTTCTGGATCAGATTGCGCAGGACCTCAATATTACTCTGTCTCAGTTTGTTTGCAGCTGATACCACAAGGTATAGTTTTTTTTCATATTGATGATTATATTCAGATGTCATGGGCTGTTCACATCATTTCTTTAAGAATTCCTTATATGCATCAGGGATATCAGCACGTTCGTTTGCAACTTCTTCATTGAGGGACTGGAGATTTTCAAATACCTTTTCCATTATTCTGATCTGGAGCATGAATGAGCCAATTATCTCATCGTCCACAAGACCGTCATTTTTCTGGAAATCCTCAGCCATTGTCCGCAGGTTATTCAGAACCAGTTCTACAGGCTGTTTTAGCCGGACTGTGTACTCGGTCATGTAACCTATAAGTGCGGCGTGTTTCATCTCGGTTTCAGTCTTTGACTCGCTAAGCTTATTGTTCAGCTGTTTAAGATGCTCATTGGTTTTTTTCAGTTCTCTCTGGGCAGTCATGAGATCCCGTTGTTTCATTACTGCTACATCGTACGCGGAGAGAAGGAATTCACTTATTTTGTGCCTGTCTGCATCAATACGGATTATCTGATTTCCATGCAGTATCTCTACCGATTTTGACGGGTCATCTGATCTCTGTTTTCTTCTCCCCGAAGCAATCATCTGCTTGATACGGGAGACCAGATATTCAGAATCATAGGGTTTTGTGATGAAATTATCTGCTCCTGCCTGAAGAGCCAGGGCCACATTGCTGGTATCTGAGAGAGAGGTGAGAAGGATAACAGGGATTTCACTGAATTTATCATCATGTTTTATTGCTGAACAGAATTCATATCCGTTCATTACCGGCATATCGATGTCACTGATGACGAGGTCAAATCTTTGCTCGGTCAGTTTCTGGAATGCAATTTTACCGTTTTCCGCAGCTGTCACAGATAAGTTGTGCTCTTTTAAGACATCTTTTAAAATTTCACGCTGTGTTATGCTGTCTTCAGCGATAAGAATGTGAAATTGGTCTCCTGAATCCTGATTTGTATCTCCGGGCATTGTATATCTACCTTTAATAATATCTGTAGGTGGATATGTTAATGTCAGTTATCTGATTTAATGCTATGTACTCTGTCAGTCTCTCAAAATAAATATCACAGAATAGCAAATAAAAATTTAATCTCTAATGCGCCTTTGCGTATTGCCGGCCGTTTTTTCCTCTGATACTGACTGGTGTTAGGGGATGAATCTGTGAAATTAACTGATGACTATGATTGCAGCAGATAGTTATGAGTATTCATAAAGCCGGAGAAAAACAGTAATATGGGCCTGATGCGATTCGAACGCATGACCGCCCGGTTATGAGCCGGGCGCTCCACCACTAAGCTACAGGCCCTGTGGACTATAGTATTTGTATCTTTTAGCAAAAAAACCTAACCATTGCCGGATAAGTATTGAGATATCCTTGCGGGTATGACCTTCTGCGTAAATAAACTTGTAATTCCGGATTTAAATAGATTTTGAGTTGTTTCTGAGTTAAACAGATTGAAATGCTGCGATCGTTCCGGTTGAGATAATCAGGATAGGTATGCGCACACAACTGTACTGCGACTCCGGATAACTCTGTTTAATTCCGGACATATCAATACCTGGCAGGATAAACCCTGCATGGGGTGGTGCTCTGATGGAAGAGATCTCTGCAATAAAATACGAGGAGAAGAAGTCACGGTTCTATGCACACCTGTACAGAATCATTGATGAAAGAGATCTGGAAGCGATCATTACAGTACACAGAAAGAAGTACAAAAAAGCTGCTCACCGCTGTGTTGCTGCCCGGTTTACCGACAGCGTGGGCAATTTATGCGAGGAATTTAAAAATGACGGCGAGGTAGGCCATCCTGCAAAGGGTATGCTTCAGATTATGAAAGCCAATGGCCTTGATTCCCATGTGATTGTTGTCTCAAGAATATTTGGGGGGATAAAACTCGGTCCGGGAGGCGTATCAAGAGCCTTCAGAAAGTCTGCTGAATATGCAATATCAGAATCTTAAAGATAAGTACCTCTGAAAATAACTTAGCAGATTATATCCGGATTAAACCCGGAATGCCTCCTTCAGTTCTCCATTGTCCGGCAATAATCCGGTTTAAATTCATTCCTTCAGAAAAACGGCCTGAATCTCTTCTCTCTGGTGATCGTGGCCTTTAACTCTCATGCTCCACCGGATATACTCTGAACTGATCAGCTCAAATTCCCGGAACAACTCATTCAGTTCATTCATCTCAAAGAAATGCGTGGATATCCCGTTTCCTTTACGAAATGTATTCCTTTCAGTCTCTGCGCCCTTCCCGCATCTCAGATCGCCTCTTCCAAAATCCCTGAAATAAAACCTCCCTCCCTTACTCAGAACCCTGTATATTTCAGATGCCGCTGTCAGTCTCTCAGACTCATTAAGATGACTGATAGTATGAAATGATATTACTGCATCATATACTCCGTTCTTTGCCGGAATTGCGGTTATATCTCCGGCATAGAATTCAGCTTCCCTGCATGCCTCTGCTGCCATTCTGATGGCAGAGGTGGATATGTCCATTCCGTGGCAGGTCACTGCCTTACTGCACAGCTGAACTGCGGTCTTACCGTTCCCGCATCCGGTTTCAAGAACTCTGCTCCCTGTTTCGATCTCCGGAAGAAGATGCTGATGTCCTGCCCAGAGGTTCCCCTGCTTTTTATATGCGCTCTCCCAGGGGTTTTCTGCCTTTTTCATGAAGTACAGAAATATTCTCTTCAGGAAGTGATTATAATGCCTGATTCACAGTCGGTGATAATCGGGCACCTGTCATCCTCCCAGCCGGAGGTATCATTCCACTGCCCACAGGATTTCTGTATGTCCGCTTTGCAGGAACAATCTCTCCGACATAAGCATATGATGAGTGGCCTTTCAGGAGATTTTTAAGGCTCTCAAGTGATATTGTAAATCTCCTTCCCGATTTCATCTCAATATTAAAGGCCCGCTTATTATGTGATACCACTCCCTTTCCTTCCCTCTCGGCGAGGTGACAGCCCCATTCTCTCCTTATAGTCCAGATCTCGGCCGGCCTTCCGGATGCAAAAGTCCTCCTCAGATCTCCGGTTTTAACACCCAGCACACAACTGCCTGCATTGATCTCAATTATTTCTGTAATCCTGCCGTCTTCATCAGCTGCGCCATTTCTTCCCCGGACTGCATGCCCTGCACGGTTTATCATAGGTTATTCCTCCTCTGTTTCCTGTTATTTCCGGAGGACTACATTAATACTCGCCGTGCGCGGGGTGAATGTAAAAAGTAGTTGTTTAGTCTGTTAATTTAAATTTGGGGGTCTTATGTCTGTTATTTGAAATGTTTGTGCATTTTCTGGTTTTTTCCGCAATTTATGACTATAGTGTGCTTTAATTGCAAAAAACTCTTAATTTAGTTATATTCCTGCCATAATTCCGGGTGGTCAGATCCTCCGGCCTTCCTTTCTGTTAAATATTATATTCACTCAATAACTGATAATGACCGGATGTGGCGATGTTCTTGAGAATATGAGAATTATGGAAGGAGAGATAAGCATGCTTATTGATAAAATAAAGCCTGAAAATGTCGATCTCTTCCTCTCTGAAATGGTTAAGGAGAGAAGAATATATGTTGCAGGTGCGGGCAGGTCCGGCCTTATCGGGCGTGCCTATGCCATGCGGCTTATGCATGTGGGCCTTGAGAGCTATGTAGTCGGTGAGACAGTAACCCCGGCTATGCGGGAGGGTGATGCTGTGGTCATCTTCTCAGGTTCAGGTGAGACTAACTCGGTTGTTGATATTGCAGAGACTGCAAAGTCACTTGGCGGGTATCTCTGCCTGATAACCTCACATAAAAATTCAACAATAGGAAAGATTGCAGACTGTGTGGTTGAACTTCAGTCTCAAAACCCTCCTGAGAATGAATGGCCCAATACATTTGAGGTGAGGCAGATTACAGGCGGATATAAGTCAGTTTCTCTGCCACTTGCATCTATAGGTACTCTCTTTGAAACTTCAGCCATGATATTTTCAGATGCTGTCATATCTTCAATTATGGAGGTAAATCAGTGTGGAATTAATGATGTTATGGAAAGACTGAATAATATCCAGTAAATAAGATTTTTCCGGGAGACCGATGGATAATATTTCATGCCCTGTCTGTGGCGGAGACTGCATAAGAGCGACTGACATAATTCCGGATAACCCAATAAAAATATTTTCGCCGTGTAGCAGATGCCATGCAGACATCCGTGACAAAAGCCTCCCGCCATCAGGTGATGTACCTCAGCCGTGCCCTGGCTGTGGCAGGAGATTTATTGATGATGTTATGGCGCACTGCCATAGCATCATCTCTGAAGAGAATGGCAGTTTCAGTGCCATGCCCGTCTCTGCCGTAGGAATGCCATTGCTGTCCCCCGGAATTTTTATGCTCCGGCCACCGTTTTTAGGTCATGATTCAGTGGTGCTCTTGTCCAAAGCTGTCAGCCGCCATATCGCAGAGAGGATCTACAGTGAAGTTCCGGAGATAAAGGGAGTCATTCTTGACAGAGGTATTCTGCCCGGAATCGGCCCAAACGGAGGTGCAGCGGGCAATGAACTTATTTCCGGCTGTGATGTGAGAGGAGACATATTTCCGGTGCAGAAGAAGAAATTCATCATCTATAAGCAGCAGTCCCTCTGCCATATCGAATATCCGAAAGGCTCAAACCCAAAGATAGAGACCGTCCGGAAGAAGATTCTCCGCAATAATCCTGAAATTTTTGTAGATGCCTTCTGTGGATGCGGAACACTCGGTATTGCAGCCTCCCTCACCGGTGCTGAAAATGTCATTCTAAATGACGCATGGTACTCATCTGCGTGGTGGTCCGCCGTAAACCTCTATGCAAACCGGACACTTCTTGGAATAGATGAGGTGGTATTCAGATCTGACTTAAAAAAGTTATCAGAGACCCCTGTCATGCACCACGGTGACTCTTCAGTTGTGGTGGCTGAGGCATTTGGCGCGGACAGGGCTGTACAGGTCATACACGGTGATTACAGATCCCTCCCCGGAATAATTCCGGATGGCAAAAAAACGTCTCCTATTGCCGTATTTGATGTATTTGACAAAGAAAATACTGCCAGAACAGATGAGCTTATCCGGTGGTGGGATGGTGAGACCGGCGGTGACTCTTTTATTCCTTGAAAGATAATATTGCTGGGGACTAACCTGGGTGGTTAGGCGTCACCTGTTACCCGAAACCGCCGTTATGCGGGGGGTGATAGGTCGGGAGCGGCTTTGGCGATCTTTTTGGAACGTGCCTGCCCTGACTGCGAAGCCTTGTCCTGTGAGATCAGTGGAAAAGCATCAAAATTCCGGAGGGGATGGCGACTTTTAGCTGCGGAGACCGGTTCAGGCCCGGAAGGGAGCAGACTTACCGCAGACATCTGGTGCCCACAGGGTTGCAGGGTGGAGGAAGGGTATCACGCGAAAGAAAGACACGCGATTCCCACCCCGATCACGTCCCTTTTTTGGTGAATTTTGTGACCAAAGTTTGTATTATCGGAGCATCAGGCAAGGTGGGGCAGTTTGCTGCGTATGCAATTTCCAAGATCCCTTTTGTATCACGCCTCGTATTATTTGGCAGAGAAGGCAATGAGAACTTTCTCGAAGGCATAAAATTAGATTTTATTGACTCATTTTCGGCCCTTGGCAGGGATGTAAAGCTCTCTGCTTCGACAAATCCGGGAGATATTGAAGGTTCTGATGTTGTTATTATCACATCCGGAATTCCAAGGTCACCGGGACAGGACAGGCTGGATCTCGCAAAGCAGAATGCAAGAGTGGTGGCATACTATTCCAGACTGATTGCAGAATATGCGCCAAATGCAATCATCATGGTTGTCTCAAACCCTGTTGATGTCATGACAGCAGTTGCCCTTGAGTGTTCAGGTTTTGCGCCGTCAAGGGTATTCGGGCTTGGTACACATCTTGACTCTATGAGGCTTAAATCGTACATTGCAAATCACTTCAGTGTGCATGTAAGTGAAGTTCATACGAGGATTATCGGTGAGCATGGTGAGACTATGGTGCCTCTGTGGTCTGCAACGACAATAGGGGGTATTCAGATTCAGAATCTGCCTGAGTTTTCAAGCCTTCCAAAGGATGATTTTGTTGAATGTGTAAAGGTTGCAGGATCAGAGATTATCAATAAATGCGGTGCGACAATTTACGGTCCGGGAGAAGCCATAGCAACGATTGTAAGGACTATTCTTGGCAATGAAGACAGGATTTTGTCTGTATCTGCATATATCCGCAGTGAAGTGAATGACATTGGTGATGTCTGTATAGGCGTACCTGTAAGGATCAACCGCAAGGGTGTATTCCCTGTGCCTATAAGGATAAATGAGGAAGAGGTCTTAGGATTTCAGAGATCTGTTGACAGAATCCGGTCAATAACATCTGAGGTATTATCTGATCTTAAATCCGAGAGCGCTGAACTTGATAAGAAAAACAACGTAGTTCATAAGAATGATCTCTTATTCTGAATGAATTATTTTCCTGTAGATCTTACATTTATATCTGTCTTATCCGGAAATTTTGTTGTTTGGGTAATTTTTATTCTTAGTGGTTAGCCTTCGCTGTAGATCATTCTGTTTTCCGGATGCGGTTATCTGTTTCTATGGATTTACCCGGTTAAAATAACAATCCGTCAGATACGGTAAAGTCCGTGATAATAGAAATCTGAAAAATCCCGAAGGATTTTCTGTTAATGTTTCTGTGGAGAAATATCTCCTTTAAATTAAAAAATACTCAGGTAAGTGTTACAGATTCAATCTCTGCACTTTCAACTCCCTCAATTGCTTTGAGTGAAGCTTCTGCGTCTTCTGGTGTACCTTCACCGTCAGGAACTACAATTATCATTTTAAGTGCAGAAAGGCCAAATCCGATTGGCTCTACCTGTATGTCCTGTGTTCCCGGAAGTGTTTCTTTAATTGTTGCTTTGAGTGCTTCAAGGTCAACATCCGGTGATTCCGGCATAACTTTGAAGATGACTGCTACGTCACCCATGCTTATGGCCCCTCAAATCCACATTTCTGGCATGTGTATGGGACACTCTGGTGTCTGCATCTGTGGCATCTGTAGATGGTCTCGCGGCATTTAGGGCATTCGAATTTTGTCCAGCCCGGCTCAGAGAGCGGAGCTTTGCAGGAAGTGCATTTTTCAACTGACATTATTTTATCTCCTGAATTATCTTATAATTTCATCCTTTAAACTCTTAATAACTTCTGATAATGCGTGTCCCAAAACCGGTCCCGGTTTTCAGGAAATTCTTCAGTTTTTCAGGGTCACGTCCGTTTATTACATATACCGTTATATCATTTTTAAGGGCATAATCTACGAAAAATTCGTCCACATCGCCCGAATTTATGAATTTGCTCCCATCACTGATCTCAGTGACATATTCCCCGTCCGATCGTATTTTGTCAACAGATTTCACAAGTATCAGATCAGAACCTCTTAATCCGGCAACCCAGGCTGCAACTGAGTCTGATGTTATATCCCACGAATGGGGGAGAGGATCTTTATCATAAAGAATCCTGTAAGGGAGGAGTATCTCTAGTCCATCCTTATTTTCCGGATTAACAGTCACAGGCACACCAAAACCTGACAGGTAGAATCCAAACTGCTCCATCGCAAGTATGGCCATCCAGTGTGCAGTGTCGTCATCAGGATCAAGGCGGCGCACTATGTCGGCTGATTCGCCGCCTCCCGGAACGATGAGCGCGCCGACTCCGCTGCTCTCTATCGCCCGGATTATCTCACCTGCACATCCGGTCAGGCTTCCCCCGATCTTAATGACAGGACTTTTATCTGAAAAACCATCCATCCCGCCAGATATAATACCTGATTATGCAAATAGCTTATCCATGAGGTTAAGGTCACTCCTCCTGCTTCTGCTCTCTGCACTGCTTGTAAATTCAGGATTATGCTTTGAGATAACAGCTTTCTGTCCGGATACATGGCTCTCAGGTGAAGGGGATGAATATTTCGTGGTTGGCGGAACGGGGCCGGGAGAAGGTCTCTTTATAACTGACAATGAGGGCAGTGTCAGATTTCCGGGTGGTTCCCGTCTCTCAGGAAGCACAGTTGTAGCAATGGAGGCAGTTGCATACCGCAGTGTCTATGGCATAAATCCGGACTACGAGATCATTCCGACAGACACTTCAGTGCCTGATATGATAACTACCGGAAATTTCCGGATGGCAAACAAAGCCGATGAACTGGTTCTCGTTGATGACGGAGAGGAGGTTCAGGAGATTTACTGGCCGGGAATAGTCAGCACAGGAGAAGGCCGGGTGCATATACTGTCGGGTGGTGAATGGGACAGGAGGGTGTATTATGAGGGACAGTCCTCCTTTGAGCCTGAAACATTCTATGATACAACAATTACCGCTTTTGTCTCACCTGACTCTTCTTATGAAGTTCTTGCATCCCTGATCTCCGGTTCAGATGAGTCCATCCGTCTCAATGTCTATGAACTGGCAAAATCCAAAATTGCAGATCTGCTCTCCAAAAGATCATCCGCAGGTGTGGATGTGAAGGTGCTGCTTGAGGGTTCTCCTGTTGGCGGGGTCTCAGACTCTGAATACGCGGCAGTGAATGTTGTGCAGAATTCCGGCGGAGAAGTGAGGATGATGCTGACCGAAAACAGAGATTCTCATGCACCATACAGGTATGACCACGCCAAATATCTGGTCTCTGACGGGGAGAGTGTACTGGTTGCCAGTGAGAACTTCGGTGAGACAGGTTTTCCGGAGACCGGGTACAATGGCAACCGTGGCTGGGGCATTGTAGTTGATGATGCGGGGGTCTCGGACTACTTTGATGAGGTATTTACATATGACTTCAGCGGGGGCTGGTCAGGGCCGCCTGAGGGGGAGACGGGCATCTTTGAGGAGACCGATTCATCAGGATATTATGGCACATATAATTCCGTCTTCAGACCGCAGACATTTGACGGTGTAACCGTCACACCTGTAATCTCTCCTGATACAAGTTATCTGATACAGGATATGATCTCAGGTGCAGAAGAGTCGGTTGATATTGAGCAGGCGTACATCAAAAACTGGTCTTCCGGCAAAAACCCATACCTTGAAGAGGCGATAGATGCTGCAAGAAGGGGCGCTTCTGTCAGGATAATTCTGGATTCATATTACTACAATGTTGATGGAGATGATGATAATGACGAGATGGCTGCATATATCAACTCTGTTGCAGATGCGGAGTCTTTACAGCTTGAGGCCAGGCTTTTAAAATCCGGTTCCGGGATGCCTGTTAAGCTTCACAACAAAGGGGTTATTGTTGACTCTGAGGCTGTGCTGATAAGCTCGGTGAACTGGAATGAAAATTCCCCTCAGATGAACCGTGAAGCAGGAATTATTGCTGAAGGGACTGGTATTGCCGGATATTACAGGGATGTCTTCGATCATGACTGGGATTTTACCGGAGAGGTCGCGACAGCTCCGGGCGGGAATACTTTTGGCGGGGTCTCATCCGGAAATCAGGGCATTACAGTTCTGTTGTTTCAGAAACAGAATGTGGCGCTCCTGCTGATTGTTCTTCTTATAGTGCTGTATGTTGTCAGAAAAAGAAGTTGATCTCTGGGTATCTGCAGGGCTGAATATTCTGTCCGGATTTATAACGTTGGTCCGGAGTATTATATTCAGAACAATTGCATCTGCTCAGTAGTAATAGGACTGGATTTTTATTATCTCGGATGAGTCCTTTGCCTGTGCATATTCGTCAAGCGGTTCTTTATTGACCTCTAAAAACCTCAGTCCCCATCCGAATTTTGCAAGTATTGTCTCTGCCTGATCCTTCTCTCCAAGTATATACAGAGCTGCGGCAAGGGCTTCAACTGAGTTTAACATAAACGGCCTCCCGAAATGTCCGGGGTTTGCCGCAACCAGAAACGGTAGCGCCCTTCTTCTCTTCCAGCCTTCAAGTTCTGATGTATTCAGAACCTCCCATGAACAGTCCAGCACTGTAAGGGAGGGTGCGATTCTGTCTGCCGGAGATATGGCCTGTTCAGCTGTCGGGTCAAGGACTATTGTCGATTTTGGGATCTTTTTCATCGCCGGAAATACCCTTATAAGGCCCGCACGCTGGAGTTTCTTCACTGAACATACCTTTGGGTCACAGGAATTGTCCCGCCATGCAAAAAGCGGCATTGTCATAATTATGTATCACCAGACTTTATTGATGTATATTCTGGTCTGCCCCTGCATAATAAATCCTTCTCTGAGAGCGAATGGCATTACGAGCGCTGAGGATGTAAGGATATTTTCACGCTGCCTTAAGAGATGTGAGTCTTTTGGCATTGAGACTGTGCCTCTGCCATGCCCTGAGACTGAATATCTGGGCCTGGGAAGGGAACCGACAAACTTCTCCGAGTCGCTTAACAATGCTGAATTTTCTGAAATTCTTGATGAGAGGGAGAAGGATGTCCGTGAAATTATACGGGGCAGAGGCTTGCCGCTCTTCATTCTCGGCGTTGATTCATCGCCGTCATGCGGGGTTGATATGACATATTACAGTGACATAAAAATCCCCGGAAGGGGAGCGTTTTTATCACGTTTTCCTGATATCCCTGCCATTGATGTGAAGGAATTTGCAGAGTACAGAATATATCTTGCAGCCCCTCTCTTCTCACAGGCGGAGCAGGAGTTCAATCTGAAGGTTGCAAAAATTCTCCGGGATAACTATTGTGAGGTCTTCCTCCCGCAGGAGCACGGGGATGATGGAGAAGAGCGTGCTGATGAGAGAATGAGAATAATATTTGAGAGAAATCTCTCAGCCCTTGAGGAGTCTGACATTGTGGTGGCTGTAATTGATGGTGCAGATGCAGACTCCGGCACTGCCTGGGAGATGGGTTATGCCTATGCAAAGGGCAAAAAGGTAATATCGCTCAGAACAGATTTCAGGACTGTCGGGGATTGTGAGCTTGTAAATCTCATGCTTGAAGAGTCTTCTGCTGTTGTGTCACATCCGGAGGATATTCTCCGTATTATCATGCCGGCTTTAAACCTGAATGGTTGAGCAGAAAGAAGGGTCATTTGTAAAGCTGGGTTCTGAATGCTTTGATTTGTGCTTATTCTCCTTTTATCTCTGTTTTGATTATTTTTCCGGTGTATTCCTGTTACTCCGGAGAATTTTCCTTCCCGGTTTATCTGCATATATAACAAATATTATCTGTTATTCGATCTATTTTCTCTTCAGGCAGTATGGATATCTTATCTGCAAAAAAAATGGTGCTCTCTAAGGATTCCAGATGGATAGTTTTTATCATAGTGCTGACTATGCTTGCATTTGTTGTAAATTATTATTCCTATTTCTATGATATTACTGATTCAGCCTCAAATCTCTTTCTGCTGCCGATTATTATTGCAGCATTTTACTACCGGAAAAAAGGCTTTATTTTCTCACTTGTTATTATCTCCCTTTTCCTGACAATGCTGAGTATTATTGATCCTGACCCTTATCTGGTTATAAATACCGGGGATAATGCAATTATCATGGTCGGTGTAGCCGGAATTGTGACTCTGGTGTCATTAGCACTCGGAAGAAGTGAGAATAAATACAGGCTCTTATTCGAGACTTCGCCCTCCCCGCTTATAACCATTCTTCCGGGGGGGAATGTCTCTGAAGTCAACCGTAAATTTACGGAAATGTTTGGTTATACGGCTGACGAGATTGCCGGAGAGGAATTTAAGAACCTCTCTTTTATCCCGGATGAATGTAAGGATGTTGCATCAGGGCTTACAAGCAGTTTTAAGGAAAATTCCGAGGAGGAATTTATCAATATTGTCTCAAAAAATGGTGTTCTCCATTTTTGCAAGGCTTTCTCTGCATCGCTTTACAGTGATGACGGAAAAAATGAGGGTTTTATTGTCTCACTGACTGATATTACCGAAAACATTACTGCACAGAGAAAGATTGAGACATCACTTAGGGAGAAGGAGACTCTCCTAAAGGAGGTTCATCACCGTGTTAAAAATAATCTCCAGATCATTGTGGCGATGATAAGCCTTCAGATCCGAAGGACTGATGACTATGATACCGTCCGCATCTTAAGGGATTTCAGAAACCGTGTCTATACTATGGCAAGGGTGCATGAAAATCTCTACCAGTCAGAGAGCCTCTCAGCAATAAACGTGAAAAATTTCCTCAGAACTCTTGGCAGGGATGTTATCGTCCAGTACACGCTTCCGGACAGAAACATCGGCCTTGTGGTTGATGTTGAAGGTGATCCTGAGATGGATCTGGATATGATCATTCCCCTTGCATTAATTACAAATGAACTGATGACAAACTCTTTAAAATATGCTTTCTCTGAGGGTGAAACAGGAGATATAAATCTCTCATTTTCAGAGGAGAATAATGAGTATTTTGTGTACCGTTATTCTGATAATGGCACAATAAACAGGGATTTGATCTTTAATCAGGAGAAATCAGGCCTTGGTATGAAGATAATAACGTCACTTGTTGATCAGTTAAATGGTGACTTTGATATAACGCCTGACTATAAGGAAATTATCATTAAATTTCCAAATAAGATATATTACAGCAACAGCCAGCCCCAGGGGTGAGATACGATAAACAACAGAAAGATACTTGTGGTTGAGGATTCAGGTCTTGTAGCACTTGAGATAAGGGAGACTCTTGAGGGCCTTGGCTATCAGGTTGTCGGAGAGGCAAAGACAGGGAGGCAGGCGGTTGAGCTTGCGGGCCGGACTCAGCCGGATATTGTTCTGATGGATATTATCCTTCAGGGGGATATGGATGGTATTGAGGCAGCTGACAGGATATACTCTCTGTATAATATCCCTGTTATCTACCTCACCTCACATTCGGATGATTCCACGCTTAAAAGGGCACTGAAGACAAATGCCTTTGGTTATATTTTAAAGCCGTTCAATGACAGGGAGCTGTACAGCAACATTGAGATGACCCTTCATAAGCACAGGGTTATGAAGAATGTTGAACCTGAGGAAGTCGTTGACTCAACCCTCAACTTTGTCTCTGATGCTGTTATATCCATAGAGAGTGATGGTTCGGTTACAAGAATTAATCCTGCGGCTGAAGCACTTACAGGATGGAGCCGTGAGGAGACGATTGGCAGGGATTTCTTCTCTGTATTTGATCTTGACAGAGATAGGATTGAAGAGGTCATGATCTCCCTAAGGAAGGAATCGGGGGATGATAAGTCACTTCTCTCCTGGATTGACGGGCTGAAATTTCTGGCAAAAAGTGGCAAAAAAATAGATGTTGCACTTAATATTGGTTTTGTTCCGGGTTCTAAATGGAGGGATGACGAATACTTCATTTTACTGGTGCCCGGAGATTCGATAATCAATCTCTCATCAAGGGAGTCCAAACTTGAAAAATATTACCGGCTTGTGACGGATGCTATCCACGAACCTGTCTGTTTAATTGATTCCTCTCTGAAAATTATTGTATATAATAAGGCTTTTGGAGCTTTTTCCAGGCTTATGGGTGTTAATCAGAGGGATTTTGACAAGCCTGTATATGATCTTCTGCCAACTTCGGTATTTGGTGGGAAATATGATCTTATTGAGTCTTTCAGGACCGGAAGTACGTTTGTCAGGGAGAGGACACTCAATACCGGAGAGGGCAACCGCTATCTCACCATTGAGTCTATACCAATATCTGATAATTCCGGTGTGACCCATATTGCTGTCATTGTCACCGATTATACTTTCAGGACAGATATGGAGGACAGAACAAGGATTCTTAGCGAAAATGTCGATGAGTACAGCAGGAATATGGAGGAGATCGCAGATCTATGCACTAAAATTAAAGGTCCTTTGGGTCATATCAGGAGGATTTCTGAGATGAATAAATCATTTTATTCAAAGGATGTCCTTAAGTCCTGTAATGAAATAGGTGATATTCTCTTTGATATTGATATGATGTGGCTTAAATATGAGAATATTAAAAAATTCTTCGAATATAAGACTGAGTCACTGGTTAGTAATGAAAGTGAGAAGAGGCTCGATAAAATTGATGAATCATAGATTATATCGCATGCTGTTAAACATCTTCTGTGCTTATGCGTGATCTGAATTTACAGTTCCTTTCTCTGTGCAGTCATATTTTTTCTCAGCCGGATGATGCGGCATGACTTAAATTTTAACGTGGAATGTTGCCGTAAATTTCATGCTGATCTCTTTTTAGTGCGCGTGATTAAGATTTCGGATTTCATTTAATCTGATTGAATCTGCATATTCTGTCTTATTTTATGATAATATCATCTAATTTTACAGAGTTTGTATTCTGAGGATATCTATATATGGTGTGTGGTGTTGTCTGATGGAATATTGTGTTTAGGCCTTAAATATTGAATTGGTTCAATAAATTCATTTTTTAGATGGTTGTGCGACATATCCTGAGATTGCTGCTACCACAAAGGTTAAATGCTGTATTTTCAAATCTATGTTTTGTAGGATATGTTTCATTTCGGATTATCTGAGAATTCAGGCTTTCTAAAACCTATGGATCACAATGATCTCCTTGAGCGTGACGAATACCCGTCTGGTTACCATACCAGTATATATCAGGATTACTCCTCTTCTATGAAATACGGTACAAAGGAGATCAGAATGATGGTTTTGGAACGCGATGAGGCAGACTGAAGTTCCTGCCTCTAAATTTTAGCCCGCAAATTGAAAAAGGAAAGTAAAACCCAATCGGTGATGGCTGTTCTTCCATCATCCCCCAAATCTTTCCCGAAATTTACAATATTATTTCCATAAACTGTATGCCTGTTTATGGGGTGCTGTCTGAATGTTATACTCTCTCAGGCAGGTTCAGTTCCTGGTGACTAAGTAATTTTCAGCCTTTTTTTGATAAAATTTCTGTGAGATTATATATTATTTATTAATTTGGGCAACAGCCTCTAAAGGATTTAATTATTTTTCATTGCTCACATACCCTTATCTCTCTCATGAGTTCCTAACCAGTCTTATAGGGGAGGAACTAACCCGCTGGACAGGCTGTTCTCCTTATGCGGGGCGGAATATCAGCCTGGGCAGTTCCTGAACACTTTAAATACTCTCAATGAAGAGAGTTCACTAATACAGATGTCTCTATTATCCCATACATTTCATAATGCTGAATGGCTCCAAAAATCCGGCATGGTTGCAGCTATTGTCCTGTTAATATGCTCTCTGGTATGCCTCCCGGTGAATGCTGCAGTTCCCTCTGTAAATGACAGTTCCGGTTTCGGTCTGACTGATATCGAGAAATTTTTTGACGAGGCAGTACCGGTGGGGCTGGCGAAATACAACATCCCCGGTGCAACGGTCTCTGCTGTACAGGATGGCGAACTGGTCTTCACAAAAGGTTACGGCTATTCAGATATTGCAGGCAAAAGTCCTGTCATTTCTGATGAAACACTCTTTCATATCGGTTCAATAACCAAACTCTTCACCTGGACATCTATAATGCAGCTTGTTGAGGATGGTGTCATTGACCTCGATGCAGATGTCAACATATATCTCAGGGATTTTTCCATTCCGGATACCTATCCCGGTGAACCCATAACAATGCGGGATTTGATGACACATTCTGCCGGTTTTGAGGACTCCGAGGTTCATATGTCTGTTGCTGATGCAGATGACCTTTACTCTTTCAGGGTATATTGCAGAGATAATATCCCGGCAAGGGTCTATCCTCCGGGCACAGTAACCTCATACTCAAATTACGGCACAGCACTTGCGGCTGTCATCATTGAGGATGTCACCGGCACACCCTATAAAAGTTACGTGACCGATAATATCCTACATCCTCTTGGGATGAATGATACGGTCATATCCTATCCTCTATCACCTGAATATGATGTACTTACCTCTTCCGGATATCATTTTGAGGGAGGGAAAAATGTGGCTGTTCCGGATACGGTCTTTACCATAGGGCCGGCAGGGACGATAAGTTCCACAGCGACAGATATGGCGAAATTCATCTCAGTCCATATGGAGAACGGCACATGGCATGGTGCAGAGATACTCTCCGGAGATACTGCTGCTCTTATGCACTCGCCTGCCTTTTCAAACGATCCGAGGGTCAGCAGTATGTGCCTTGGATTTTATGAAACCCGGCTGAATGGTGAGAGATTCATCAGCCACGGCGGGGATACGGACACTTTCCATTCCCTTATTGCCATAAATCCGGATAAAAAGGCCGGGTTCTTTGTCTCCTACAATAGCCCCGGAGGTAATCAGGCGAGAAACGATCTCATGATGGCGTTTGCGGACAATTACTGGCTGGCAGAGGAGGGTGCTGATGAAACATTGAGCGAATCTGAATCCTCCCTTCAGAAGTATGCAGGAACTTATCAGTCAACCAGGCACAATTACAGGACTTTTGAATATTACATCTCACCGCCCGATCAGACGGAGGTCATAGCGGGAGATAACAATTCAATCTATATGCTGCGTGGCGGCAACCCTCCGGCTGAATACACCGCAGTGGCACCTGGAGTTTTTGCCCTCTCCGGCGGTGAGAAGTCATTCTCCGGCAACTTGGTCTTCCGTGAGGATGAGAATGGCAATGTGGAATTCATGTGCCTTGAGAATATTCCGGTATTTGCATTTGAGCGTGTGGACTGGTATGAAACTACTCCGTTTACTGACTGGGTGGCAAATATGGGACTTATTCTTATTCTGACTGCTTTGATCTGGCCTGTTATGGCAGAGTGCAGGCGGACGTACGGCAATGCAGATGGTAATTCTGTGATGAGTGATACGGATGAACCGGAGAAGGAAAACGGGCAGAAGAGCCTCTGTGATGCATTGCCTTTCTATGCACGTCTGACAGCCGGAACTGCATCCATTCTCTTCATTGTCTTTATTATCTTCATCATCCCTTCGGTGGTGGGCAGTGGTGAAATAATCATATCATATGCAGAAGGCATGACAGTTCCTGCTGCCCTGGCAGCTGCTCTGACAGTTTCTCTCATTGCATCATTACTCTCGGTAATTGCAGCTCTCTTTATAATTCCGGTCTGGACGAAACGCTGGTGGAGTCTCTGGCAGAGGGTGCACTACACCATAGTTGTCATTGGACTCCTGATGCTGGTATGGTGGGTTAATTACTGGAATCTCTTTGTATTCAGGCTTTAGTTCCTATGTTATTTTAAAAATTATAGGGCATGGAATGGTGCAGTTTGTCCTGTAAAAAAATAACTCTCTTTTTTTGAGAGATTTTGTGGCTATTGTGACTTGTCCTGCTATTATGAATTACTTTTTTTCACCGTTCAGCTCTGTTTTTGCCCGGTTGATATTTGCCATAGCCTCATCTGATACTTCCGGATAATGAAGGTCCAGGGCCTGTATCTTTGTTGAGATAATGTCGGCGATGAGGGTTCTGGCAACCCACTTGAAGTCGGCAGGTATGACATACCAGGGAGCATATTCTGTGCTTGTATTTTCAAGCATTTTTTCATATATGTCCTGGTAGCTGTCCCAGTACTGGCGCTCAGCAAGGTCTGACTGTGAGAATTTCCAGTGTTTTTCCACATTTTCAAGGCGTTTAAGAAGACGTTTCTTCTGCTCTTCCTTTGAAATGTGCAGGAAAAATTTGAGGATCAGCGTGCCGTTATGAGCCAGATGCCTCTCAAAGGCATTTATATCTTCAAAGCGTTCCTCCCAGAATTTACCGTTCTTTTTTCCGGGTGGCAGCCTCATTCTATCAAGAATCTCCGGATGGACACGCACCACCAACACGTCTTCATAGTAAGACCTGTTAAATATCCCGATACTTCCCCTTGAAGGCAGTTTTATGCTGTATCTCCAGAGAAAGTCATGATCAACCTCTTCGGGCGTCGGCACCTTAAAGCTGCTGACATCAACACCCTGTGGATTTACTCCTGACATGACATGCCTTATTGTCCCGTCTTTGCCGGCAGTATCCATGCCCTGCAGTACTATGAGCACTGAGTAGATATTGCTCGCCCATAACAGTTCCTGGGCAGATGCAAGAGCCTGGCGGTTTTCTTCGAGCAGTTCTTCTGCCGCCTTTTTCAGGTCTTCTTTTGTTATGTCCTTCAGCTCTGTGTAGTGTGCCCACCCTGTACCAAAATCCTTCAGAGAAACTGTTTTTCCGGGTATTACAAGCGTCTTTTTTATTATTCTCTCCTTTATCATCCATTCATCTCCCATCAATTGTCTTTTATTCTGAAAGAATCTCCGAAACACGGCCTTTGAACTGGCTCATATAGAGATCATAGTAAAATCCCTTTGCAGCCATCATCTCATCGTGGGTGCCACGCTCCACTATCTCACCCTGGTTTATGACAAGAATCTTATGTGCATCTTTTATAGTGCTCAGCCGGTGGGCAATCACAAAACTGGTTCTTCCCTCCTGTAATTTTCTCAGTGCTGCCTGGATATTCTTCTCAGTGCGGGTATCTACATTGCTTGTTGCCTCATCAAGTATCAGTATCCGGGGGTCTGCGATCATTGCTCTTGCTATCGTCAGGAGCTGACGCTGACCCTGCGAGAGGTTGCTCCCACCGTCAGAGAGGATGGTATCGTAGCCTTTCGGCAGGCGGGTGATAAATTCGTGGCAGTTGGCATCCTTTGCCACAGCAGTGCATTCATCTTCGGATGCACCGTCCCTGCCGTATTTTAAGTTGTTCATAACCGTATCGGAGAAGAGAAACGGCTCCTGTAGTACAACGCCAATCTGCTTTCTGAGACTCTCCTGTTTTACATCATAGATATTCTGGCCATCGATCTCTATTATGCCGCTGTCGATATCATAGTACCGGGTCAGTATGTTGATAATAGTGCTCTTTCCTGCTCCGGTTGGTCCGCATAACCCTATTTTCTGGCCGGGCAGAGCCTCAAAACTATTATTTTTCAGGATTTGCCGCCCGGAAACGTAGCTGAAGTTGACATCCTTAAAGACCACATGCCCTTTTACCGGCTTTAACTCAACTGCACCTGGTCTGTCAACAATATCGGGCTTTTCATCAAGTATTGAGAATATGCGTCCGGCACTGACAGAAGCAGAGAGGATGTAGTTGTAATTTGCAAAGATGGTGAGCATAGGAAGGACAAAGAGCAGTGTTAATGAGAGAAATGTCGTCAGGACTCCGACTGTCAGTGCGCCTTTGACAATCATTATCGAACCGATGAGGGCTACGATGCCGACATCAAGGTTTGTGACAAGGACTGTCAGCGGGTTGATAACAAGCGAAACGACCTGTGCCTTCACCCCAACTTCATATGCCTCTTTACTTACCCCTGACTGGCGTGCTGCCATCTTTTTCTGCTGCCTGTACGCAATTATAGTCTTTTCACCGGCAAGAGTCTCTTCCGTCAGGCCGTTTAAGTCAGCCAGCCGTTCCTGAAGCATCCCGAATGCCGGCCCTGCAACCCGTGCGAGAAGCCATACAATTCCTATAAGGAGGACAACAGCAACCATTGCAACAAGGGCAAGCCATGAATTGAGCCATAACATGGCCACCATGGTTGTAATGAGCATGAATGTCCCCATCAGCAGAGTTCCGAGCGGCACCTGGAAAAAGGCTGTGACAACATCAATGTCATTGGTTACCCGGCTCATAAGTTCACCGATGGGCTGCCTGTCGTAGAACCTCAGCGAAAGCGTCTGCATATGCTCAAAGAGGTTCTGACGCAGGCGGAAGAGTGCAGTCTGAATAACATCTGCAAGGAGATAATATCCAATGTAGTAGCAGATGAACGAGAGAACTGAAAGGCCGGCCATTGTTGCCACAACCGGATAAATGGTATCCACCGTCTTTATTCCGGTAAGTGAATTGACTGCAATTCCGAGCATAACCGAAAGGAGAATGAATGAAACTGTTCCGATAAGGAAGAGGATAATCACTGCGGCAAGACGGATCTTCTTTAGTCCGAGATACCTGCTGACACGGATCAGGGATTTTATCCTCCCTGCTCCTTCAGGTTCTTTTGGTAATGTCAGTGTATCCCCTGATGCAGGTGTCATGATACATCCTCCTTTCGTATCCCGCCGAGCTGTGATTCAAATATCTCACGATACAGTGTACTTCTGCCCATAAGTTCAGAGTGGTTTCCTTTATCCACAATCTCTCCCTGATCCAGCAGGATGATGGTGTCTGCCGTCAGGACTGTGCTGATCCTCTGAGCTACCATGAATATTGTTGTCTCTTTCATTAATGTGCTCATGGCGGCCTGAATCCGGCTTTCTGTGGCGACATCCACTGCACTGGTGCTGTCGTCAAGAATTAAGATCTTAGGGTGCGGGGCAATAGCACGGGCAATTGAGAGGCGCTGCCTTTGTCCGCCGGAAAAATTTGTCCCTTTACGGGCGACACGTGATTTATAATCTCCGGGAATGGCAGAGACAAAACCGTCTGCATCAGCCGCCAGTGAAGCTTCCCTCACCTGTTCATATGTCATGTCCTGATCTGCAAAGGCGATATTCTCATGTATAGTTCCGGAGAAGAGAACCGATTCCTGCAGGGCGATATCTACAATTGTTCTGAGTTTGTCCTGCGGAATTTTTTTGATGTCATGCCCGTCTATCGTGATACGCCCCTCTGTTGTGTCATAAAAACGCGGTATCAGATTGATCAGTGTGGATTTGCCTGAGCCTGTCGGGCCGAGGAATGCAACCGTGGTTCCGGGTTCGGCAGTGAAGCTGATATTCTTCACTGCTTCTTTACCGCCCGGCCCGTCGTACGAGAAAGAGACGTTCTCAAATTCCACACGCCCTTTTATTTCTCCGGGGATGAGCGCCTCTGCATCCGGTGCGTTCAGAACGGTAGGTACTGTATCTATCAGTTCTGCCAGCCGCCCGCCTGATGCCTCCGCTGCAATAATCTGTGGGAGTACATATGATAATATCCAGAGCTGGGCAAGAATGAAGAAGAAATACTGGGTAAATGCCACAATTTCACCTACTTCAATGACTCCTGCAATCACCTGCATACCACCATACCAGATGACGAGAGCATTTGAAAGTCCCAGAATCAGAAAGATTGATGGGAGCTGAAGTGACATTGTGCGGAGTGGTGAGAGGGATGCAAGCCGGAAATTCTCGTTCTTCTCTTCAAACCGTTTATTTTCATAATCCTGCATGACAAATGACTTGATTACTCTGACTCCTGCAAAATCCTCCTGCAGTACATTATTCTCTGCATCCAGTGTTCTCTGACGCTCCTGGTACTGTTTCTGAAGCACCAGTGATATAACTCCGAAAAGAACTGCTGTTATAATAATAACCAGCAGAAATATCCAGACAAGAGACGGACTTCCTATATAGACAAAGACGAGTGCTATGAGGATCATGAATGGTGCGTAGAGCATGTAGCGTGTTGCATAATTGGCAGCCATATTGATCTGGTAGATGTCATTTGTGAGCCTCACAAGCATCTCACCTACCGGGTAGGTGTCAAGATTGCCAAAAGAAAAGGTCTGAATCTTTTCATAGACTATTGTCCGGAGGTAATGGGCTGTGCCCTCTCCTACAAGTGCTGCCACATAGAGGTTTGCCATAGCAAAAGCCCCTGCAAGAATTGCAAAAAAGAGCATGGTGAGTGCGCTGTCCACAATGACGCTGATATTGCCAGTGATTACTCCGAGATTGATAAGCGTTGCAATCTGAACCGGAATCAGGAGCATGAAGAATGCACTGAGCAGAACAAATATCTGTGAGAGGGCTATCCATTTCCAGTTCCCTCTGTAGATGATCATCATCCGGCGGAGATTAGGAAGTAACGCCACTGTTATCGTCCCCCCACGGACGGTTTATTAAATATCCCCGGTATGGGTATGCTGGTACATTTACATCCCGGAAAAATACTGGTCCCATGGTATAGACTTAAAATAAGATGTATTTATATTGATCCACAATCCGGCACTGCCTGATATCTATTGCTGAAATATCATCTGCATACTGCCGGATGAGATCTTTATGTCACTATAATACTCTCAACCGTTTTTAAGGCAATTGCAAACATTATGAGTGCGAATACAACCAGAAATGCAAATGAGATTATAATGTCCCCTGTTGAATATACAAAGTGCGTCCCTATTGCTGTAAAGTCATCACCTATGGCAAAATACCTGATTCCGTTTGTCAGGTGAGTAAGCGGATTAAAATCCGAAGCCGTCTCCAGAATGCCGGGCATGCCGCTTGTCGGATAAAGGGCGTTTGACATGAAGAAGAGTGGCATGGTAAGGAGAGTTGTAACTCCCTGAAATCCCTCTGCCGAGTCCATCCTGAGGGCAATGGATGCCGAGATGCACAGGAAGGCTATAGCAAAGAGGGAGACAAAGAGAAGTATTCCTGCAACTGAGAATATTATTCTGAGCGGCGGATATCCTCCAAAGAAGGAAACCCCAAGCAGAATTCCAAATACAAGGACAATCGTTGCCTGTATGCAGGATTTTGTAATGCCTGACATGCAAAAGCCAAGTATCAGGTTTTTCCTGGGCATAGGGCTTGCCACAATCTCCCTTAAAATGCCCCAGTTCTTATCAAAAAGGAAGAAAAATCCGCCATAAATATTGGTGAAGAGTATTGTCACAGCAATTATTCCGGCACACATAAATGTGAGATAGTCTATCTGGGGGACACCCGTAACTGCATCTCCGGCAGGCATAATCCTCTCAAAATTTCCTGTCATTGCCAGACCAAAGAATGCAAGCCATAACGCCGGCATAAGCATGGATGAGATGAGCTGTGTTTTAAACCGGAAATACCGGGTCATATCGCGCTTATATATATTGATGAACCGTAGATCTGCCATATTTATTTTACCCCGCCTTAATCAGCTCCGTCCCTCAGCCCCCTTCCTGTGTAATGCATAAATACATTGTCCATAGATGGTTTTTTGAGATTTACCGCCTCAATTGAGATTTTACTGTCTTCAAGAACCTTAATAAGTTCCGGAAGTATTCTTGTCCCGTCTCTGTATGTAGAGAGGATAATTCCTTTGTCCTTCTCTTTTATCTCCTTCACCCCCGGAAATTTAGTCAGAATCTCTTTTGAACACTTAGTATCTGAACTTTCAAGGTATATGAGATCTTCACCGAGGTTATTTTTAAGTTCTGCCGGAGTTCCGGTGATGATAATCTTCCCGTTGTCAATTATACTTATTCTGTCTGAGAGTACGTCGGCTTCGTCCATATAATGGGTTGTCAGAAATATTGTGGTGCCTTCGCGGTTGACATCCCTTAGGTATTCCCAGGTCTTTCTTCTTGTCTGGGGATCAAGCCCTATTGTCGGCTCGTCAAGGAATAAAACGTCCGGCCTCGTCATAAGTCCCCTTGCAATCTCCAGCCTTCTTTTCATTCCTCCTGACAATTCCTTTGTGCGCCTGTCTCTTTTTCCATCCAGCTCAACAAGGCACAGAAGTTCGTCAGTTCTGCTTTTAATCTCTTCAGCAGTCATTGAGTACAGCCTTCCGTGAAATTTAAGTGTCTCCTCAACAGTCATATCCCGATCAAGGGTTATCTCCTGAAAGACTATACCAATTGATTCCCTGACTCCCTGGGGGTTTTCTGACAGTTCATATCCGGAAATTCTGACATTTCCCCTCTGTATCTTGAGAAGTGTTATCAGGACATTTATTGCAGTGCTCTTTCCTGCTCCGTTCGGCCCAAGGAATGAGAATATTTCACCTCTTCGTACAGAAAAACTGACATCATGTACTGCCTCCAGATCTCCGTAACTATGGCTTAAGCCACTGACTTCAATTATGTTCTCATCAGACATTTCAGGCATCTCTCTATTTTTATATTGTTCTTTATGGTGTCTGTACTTTCATATTCTTTCTGAGCAATTATATTTCTTCTGATATACAGGCATTCTCTTTTCCGGATTAGTGATTGATGGTTAAATTATATATCCGGATAAATCAGATGTAATAATATGTCATCCTACCCTGAATTAATGGAGGAAAATATAAATTCACTGTCTCCTGATTTGCGAAAGGAAGTTCTGAGTTATATGGATGAACTGATTAAAAGAACTAAGGAGTCTGAAGAAATGGCCCTGAAGTTTGCTGGTGACAATGAAGTGAAAAAATATATACTGAAGCATTCCTTCTTTCAGATTCGGCAGAAGGCAATCAAGTTATGGGAAACCTGAATAATTTATATCCCTTTTTATCCTTATTTCTTATTTCAGGATATATCGTTATTTTATCCCGATTTCTCAGCCTATAATTGTTTTATTCTGGTTTGTTTATGATCTTTTCTCCTTTATGTTAATCCTGATTTTCGTTCATAACAGTAAGTTCCCGGAGATCTGTCTCCGGTGATATTTCCGGTAAATACTGTCCAATTTGCAGCATCTGCCTGTTAGATCGTAACTGTGTTTATGACAAATATAAAATACTGTCAGGGTTTAGATCTATGCCGGAGAGTTATAAATTTGTTCTCAAAAATTCTTGTTGCCGTTGATGGTTCGGCAAAATCCAATAAGGCGCTTAAAATTGCACTGGAAGATATCGCAGGGGAAGGAACTGAGATTCATGTTGTCCATGTACTGAGTAAACACCTCTATCAGGCAATTGAATCTGAAGTTGGATATGATGGTGTTGAGTCTCCATATGAAATAAGGCAGAATTTACTTGATAAGGAGAGAGAAAAGGTTGTCGGCTTCCTTAATAAAGCCTGTGAAGGTAAGAATATCGGTTATGAACTTCATGTTCTCAAAGGAGATCCAAGGCATGTCATTCTGGATACTGCTGAAGAGATTGGTGTAGATCTGATTGTTGTTGGATCATATGGTAAGGGTCTTGGTGAGAGGCTTATTCTTGGAAGTGTCAGTAATCATGTCATAAGCCACAGCAAAATATCCACCCTTGTGATAAAGTAAGTGATAATCTACAATAAACACTGTTCTCTTTTGGAAGTGTTTAATTATTTTCTGTAGTGTCCGGTTATAGTTTTAATTGTGCGGGCTGTTTTCAGGCGGTTGTCTTATGGGAAAAACAAGAGTTGTAATTGTAGAGGATTCTGAGTTTATAGCGCATGGGCTTGAGAAAATCCTTCAGTCAATGGGTTATCAGATCGCCGGTATTGCATCTGAGAGAGTTGCTGCATTAAAGCTTGTCAAAGAGAATTCTCCTGATGTAATTCTTATGGATATTGAGTTGTCATCCGGAGGTCTGGAGGGGATCTCAATTGCAGAGGAGATCAAGAAGGTAAGGGACATTCCGGTAATTTTTCTCTCTGCACATGATGATGATGCCACTCTCAGAAAATCCCTTCAGGCAGAGCCGTACGGTTTCATCTCCAAGCCGGCAAAATCCCGTGACATAAGAGCTGCTATAGAGATTGTTACTAATAAAAACAGGGCAAAAATTGCAGAAGAGGAACTGTTAAGGAAAGACGCGATTCTTCATGCAGTATGTCAGTCTGCAAACAATTTCTTCTCAGAAAATATTTTTGATACCAATATTCAGAGTGCAATAAAAAATCTTGGTATTGCAAGCGGCGCTGACAGGGTTACTATTTTTGTCTTTCCGGAGGGGAATGAAGATCTGCATTATTTAAAAATGGGATACTGCTGGCATAAAGAGGGTTGCGAGGATTTAAAAGATACTTATATATTTTCAGAACATTCTGATTTTGAAGACTATAAGGAGAGTTTTAACGGTTTAAGGAGAGGGGCGGTTGTAACCGGAAATCATCCTGGATGCAGTTCATCAGGGGGTGGGGAGAGAGATTTCAGGGCAGATTTTTCCTTTATGGCAGCACCTGTTTTTCTGGATGATAAGTGGTGGGGTATAGTCCGTTTTGACAACTGCCATGACTCAAGGATATGGTCGTCATCTGAAAAAGAGGCACTTACAGCTGCTGCATCAATGATAGGTTCAGCTGTTAAACATGAAATAATTGAGAAAAATCTCCGGAATGAAGAGGAGAGATACAAATATCTCTATAATCTTGTGAGGGTGATGTGCGACAATGTGCCGGATATGATCTGGTCAAAGGACAGAAATAACTGTTATACCTTTGCGAACCGGGAATTGTGTGATAAGTACCTCTCTGCATCAGATACCAATGAACCGGTGGGAAAACCGATTACATATTTTATTGACAGAACGAAAGCAGAGCGGCCTGATGATCCGGACTGGTTCACCGTCGGAGAGATGACTGTACAAACTGATCTTGAGGTTATGGAAGCCGGAAAGCCGGTTAAATATGAAGATCATGGGTATTTGAGGGGGAGGTCTGTTTATCTGGATATATTTAAGTCTCCTCTCTTTGACTCATCCGGAAATATAATCGGGACACTTGGTTGTGCAAGGGATATTACGGATGAGATTCATGCCCGTGATGAGATAAAGAGGTCACTTGATGAGAAGACCATACTGCTTCAGGAAGTACATCACAGGGTTAAGAATAATCTTGCAATAGTCAATTCCCTTCTTTCAATGCAGGGCAGGAATGTTGAGAACAATGACATTAAGAACAGCCTTAAAGATGCTGAGATGAGAATATTTTCAATTTCATCTGTTCATGAGGAGTTGTATAAATCAGAGGATTTTTCACATATAGATGCGGACAGGCATTTCACTCTTCTTGGTGAGGAGATAATCAGTAATTATGTATCTGATGCCTCTGTTTCACTTGATGTTGACTGTGGCGGTATAAGACTGGCCCTTAATACTGCAATTCCTGTAAGCCTTGTTGTGAATGAACTGCTCACAAATTCAATAAAGTATGCTTTTTCCGGCAGGGAAAAGGGAATTATTTCTATTTATGCCGGAAAAGAAGATGATAAGATCTGTGTTGTAGTCAGGGATGACGGTGTCGGCATGAAAAAAACATTTGATCCGGAAAATACAAACTCACTTGGTCTTTCCCTTGTGAAAAATATCGTCAGGATGCAGCTTGACGGTGAACTGGTATTTGAATCTCCGGATGAGGGCGGGACAGTATGCCGGTTCTGTTTCTCTCCGGAAGATTGCTGAACATATACCGATGCTTAAGATTGGTCTGCCATCGCTTATTTTTCAGTCTGTAGCATATTATTTAAAAATTGATTTATAATAGACTGAATTATTATTTCATCCCAAAGACCCCAGTGATAAGGCTGAGATATTCACTGTAAAATTCATGGAATCTGGTAATTTCAGTCCTGAAATATTCTGTTCCGGGAAGGCCGAATATCTTTGTTCCTGCTGATGAAGAGACTGCCAGTAATGTATCATCTGCCGATTCCGTTGCCTGGGGCGTTGGAGTTACTGTGGCAGTCGGGGTTGTGGTGACTGTATTTGTACCCGTAACTACGATGTAGTTGTCTCTTTCGTAAGTATATCTGTTGTCTTTTTCATCAATAACAATCAGTTTTACATCATATGTTCCGGGTGATGTATAAGTGTGGCTGGGGCTGTCATCGCTTCCAAGATTGGTTAAGCCGTCACCGAAGTACCAGTAATAGTAATCAATATCATATTCATTGTCGCTCCCGTCAGTCGCGTAGAAGTTTACAGTCAGGGGCTTGTAGCCGGATGTGGGAGAGGCCGTAAATGTTGCAGAAAGGTCCAGGGTGACTTCAATATAATCTTCCTTAGTTTCGGTATCAGACATACCTTCTTCGTCGGTAACTGTCAGAGTGACTGTATATTCACCTTCATCTTCAAAAGTGAATTCAGGATCCTGCGCAGTTGAATAGTCATACTTGTCACCGTCCTCATCGTAGATTACCCAGTACCATGCAATAATTTCAGCACCGGTATCATCAGACTCATCTGATTCATCAACGAATGCTACTGTGAGAGGAGCACTTCCTTCAGTATCATAATCGTCATCCACTGAGAAGTCGGCCTCCGGTGAAACGTCGTCGTCAACAACGATCTCAACTTCGTAGGTGTCTTCTTCATCATCGTCATCAGTGACAGTCAGGGTTACGGTATATGTGCCCTCATCTTCAAAGGTAAATGAGGTGTCCGGATCATCATCGTCATCTTCATAGGCGTGATAGTATGAGCCATCGTCATCACCAAATTCCCAGTACCATTCAACGATGTCTTCACCCGTGTAGGGATTTTCCTCAGAATCATCGGTAAATTCGACATATAATGGTGAACTCCCTGTAGTATTGTCAACCGTAAAGCAGGCCTCTGGTGCTGCACTGAAGGTTATATATTCATAATATGTGTCAGTATCACCCGCGGGACTTGTTGCTGTAAGGGTTACCTGATAAGTTCCCGTATCATCGTATGTATATGAGCCGCTCTCATATGTTGATGTGCCTTCACCGTCCCCAAAGTCCCACTCCCATGATTCTGCTCCTTCAGTTGTGCTATCGTAATCAATTAAGAGAGAACTTTCGCTCATTTCTATATCTGCTGAAGCATTAAAATCAGGTTCACTGATAGTAACTGAATCGTCTATGGTTGCATCCGTAATTTCACTGTCTGAGGATGTTACAGTAAGTGAAACTGTATAACTTCCTGTTTCAGAGTAGGTATATGTGCCTGACTGGGTGGTCGAAGTGCCGCTGTCATCACCGAAATTCCATTCCCATGAGTCAGCAGTTCCACCGTTAATTGATCCGGAATAAGTTAATACAAGATAATTATCCCATGTGCTCCCGGCTGAGATGTCTGAACTTATCGTTGATGTGACTGTTGTATTTGTGACAGTTGTATTTGTTTCTGTTTCATTACCGTCCGCAGCAGCAGGGGAAATTAGTAATGCTGCGGATAATACTATGAATATGAACAATACATAGATTCTGTTAATCTTCATTTTTTCACTGCGCCTCTTTATATGGTGTTATTCATATGATATTCTGATTTTAGTGCCGAATTCAGTTGGATTATTGTGGTTAGTATTTTTTAATCTATGAGTTTCCGAATACTGAGAAATTGTCTTCTCCAAGAATTATGAACATGAAGAATAACATTGCAAAGACTAAAATCATAATAAATACTGCAAACATGGCCTGGTTCTGATTCATTGAATGGTTCTCACAAAGGCCTTTTATCAGAAGTATAATACTCCAGACCGGAGCGATTATTATTCCAAAGAGTGGAATTATTCCGGCTAATGCAAACGGGGCCGATGAATATGCTGCAACCTTAATATAATCCTGCATGTCGTTATTGAATCCTTCGTATGACCCAACAAAGTACAGTATTATTCCGCATAAAAATATTGCAAGAGAACCAAATATTACACTTTCAATGACAATGAATATGAGTGTGCCAAAGTCAGTAAGTGCAGACAGTTCAGGATGGGCAGTGGGGGAGGATGAAGCCATCATTCCAAGAATGACTGAACTGAGCAATGCAAAAAGTCCCAGTGATATTACCATTACCGGAACTGCTTCAATAAGCTCCTTTCGTCTGTTACTGCTGAATGTCTGGTCAGGGGAGATAATGAGACCAATCAGTGTGCCAATTAATGAATCACTGCCTGCAAGGCCTCCGGAATATGTCCCGCCCAGAATGTCCGTATTTCTGTTTCTTCTTCGTTTTGGGCGTGGTGTTTTTACTTTTTTCTGCTTTGTTCTTTTGGCAGGGCGGGTATATTCTTCAGATGTGCGATAATCATAATCATCCTTTTCATAGCCGTAAGAACTGCTCTTTGATTCGTAATCATATGAATCATACTCATCCCTCCCTGTCTGTCCGGAGTAATGGTTCTTATTGCCATAACTGCCGTAGCTTTCAGCCTGGCCTCTGTTTATGGATGGATTCTTTTGATTTGCGGTTCTTCTCTCATTATAGGGAATTTCACACGATCTGGAGTATTGTGGTTCCGGAGAATAATCGCCTGTATTTGCCTGGAAAGGATCTCTCTGGTAATTATGTGGGTACTGCCTGTCTGCATCATTGTACTGTCCCATTCCTGTTCGTGGCCGGCTCTGGTTTACAGAATATTCCGGTGAATAACCGGGCGTGCGAATCTGATTATTTCCTGCACCGGACTTCCGGTAATGGTATATAATATTCTCAATTTCGTTTTTCAGATGGGCGCTCTCATTTTCCCCGGTATGTCCGGGGAAAGTCAGGATAATTCTCTTCTTCGAGCCGTCCGGGGCATTAAATGATACTGATAATGACGGTTCTTCGTAAATTCCTGATTTGGGCATTACTGAATATATTACCGGAACCGGAATTTCGATATGATCTGATTTATTCTCCCCTGCGGGTATAAGAACAAGTCTTCTGTCTGTAAGATTAAGCCAAAAACTAATATTTTTAACATTAATATTTATATTTTCAAGGATTAGATACTCATTAGCATTTAAATGAAGTGTCGTTTCATCACCTTCTTCTCAGGCAGAATTATCATTTTGCCACAGGTTAATTCTGATGTGTAATGTATATTTTACATTTGCTATAAAAAAATTAACACTCATGGTATAATAAACATGTTGATAATTTCAGTTACGTTCTGTTCCCTGATAACTCAATATCTCATTACTGCAAAAAAGATTAAAAATACAACTGTCTGAAGAACTGTAAGCGGAATTCCTGCCTTTGCAAATTCAATAAATCTGAGTGTTCTTCCTTCTTTTTCGGCATTCTGTATTATTATGATGTTGCTTGCAGCCCCTAATATGAGAAGATTTCCCGCAAGTGTACTCCCGGCTGCAAGGGCCATAAGCCCTGCATCTGTTGCTGCTTCTCCAGAGAAAAACGGCAGTGTGAGTGCCACAAAGGGGACATTGGATATGATCTGGCTTACGGTCAGGCCAAGGAGAAATATAATATCCGGTTCTGTGATTGAATACGGCATACAGTCCACACTGTTCTGAATTATCCCGGTATTCCAGACGCTCTGCATCAGAACAAAGAGTGCTGCAAAGAATATGAGTGTCTCCCAGTCGATATTTCTGAGAATTCTGAATCTTTCCGGTGAAAAGAGAAGTATGGGCAGTGCAGCAGCAACTGCAATTGCAGTGAGCGGCAATGTAATTCCGGTATTAAATAGTATAAGTCCGATTTTCAGAAGGATCATACCGCATATGAGGCTGATTGTGATTTTTGTCAGCCGGAGAAGTGGATTATCCGGAGTGAATTCTGATCTGTCAGATTTTACCGGAATTATGCATTTCCTGAACTCTTCAGGGTACAGCAGTCTGATGACTGCAAAAATTATAATGAGGCTCAGTAGTGACGGGACTGCAAGATATTCAATGAATGTAAGGAAGGGATTTTCAAGGCCGCCCTCAACCGCGATAAGCAGGTTTTGCGGGTTTCCGACAGGACTCATCACACTTCCGGTTGTGACAGAGAATGCAAGGGTTAAAAGCAGCATTGGCGGGGATATATTGTATTTTTGGGAGAGATAAAGGACAAACGATGTCCCGATAATTGCAACTGTGTCATTCATCAGTATGGCAGAGAGAAGACCGGTTACTGTAATGAGCATGATTATGAGGATATTCATACTCATCTCTCTCCTGAATAATTTTTCAGAGAACAGTATCAGAGATCCGCTCCGGCAGATAGCCTCGCCTGCAACAAACATCCCGAAGAGAAATATCATCACATCCGGATTTATGGCATAAGCGGCCTCAACCGGACTTATCTGTCCTGTGATGATGACAGCAACTGCTCCGCCAAGCATTATCTGCCAGATTCCCGGCTTAAAACCTAATCTTTCTCCTGTTGTGTTCCTGACTGCGATCAGGACAAGCACTATACAGAGGACTGCAACCGGAATTACTGCTGGAGTTGTCGTAAATTAAGTTCAGGCTCAGATCTATTTCAGGTTATCTGAGGTATTTCAGGACTGATGAAATTAATTGCCTCTGGCAGAATAGGTATAATTCTTCAAAATTGAGCGCCGAGAGAGAGATTTGAACTCTCGCGGTGCAGAGCACCAGAGGCTTTCGAGGCCCCCGCCTTTCCGGACTAGACAATCTCGGCAAAAAGTAAACAACCGGCAGAATGCAGTTATTATCTCTTTTTATCTGACAAACCTGCCTGGGTTATGCAGTTAATATTGGCGTTCTCCTGACATAAGGATAACGCTATTGAGATGGCCGGATCATCTCCTGTCCCCCTGTTTCTCTGTCTCTAAGCATCCCTTGAGAGGGGGCATGTCATACAGTGTGTGCCGCCCCTTCCCCTTGACAGTTCTGATCCGGAAATTTCTATCACATCAATGCCCTCCTTTCTGAAACTGCTGTTTGTGGAGGCATTTCTCTCGTAGGCTATCACCTTTCCGGGGCGCAAAGCAAAGACATTGTTTCCCTCGTCCCACTGCTCCCTTCTGGCCATAAATGAGTCCCCACCTGTTGGTATCACATTCAGCCCTCCGGAATCGAGGGCATCTTCAACAGCTTTTATGAAGCTCTCTGCCTTTTCAACCCTGAATATTTCACCATTGCCTTCTGCGCCTCTCTCTTTTCCGGAATTATTTCTGCTCAGTGATTCCGGTTCTTCTCCGGCTTCACCCTCTCTTTCAGGAGTGATAATCCACGTATCTGCCCTCTCTGTCACTTCCGGAAATACAGTCACAGTCCCGTAGTCAAGCATTGAAAAGACTGTATCGAGGTGCATGTGCGACCTGTCTCTGCCGATACTGCATGCAATTACTCTCTCAACTTCTCCGTTCCTGAACAGGGCCGATGCTATCCTTTCAATCATCTGTGTATCAGTTCTCTCGCTAATTCCGGCAAGAACAGTCCGGTTTCCGATTGGCATAATATCGCCGCCCTCGGCAGAAAAATTCCAGAGTTTGCCACCCTCAAATATTAGATCGGGACTGCTCGCCGGAAATATGACCTCAAAACCACCTCCCTGAAATTCCGGGTGGGAATAACAGATAAGGGCGGTATTTAGCACTTCACGCCATCTCGCCGGGTGCTTCATGACATTGAGAAGTACTCCGCTATAAACCCACGTTGAAGGGTCTCTGGTATATAGTGAATTGGGAAGAGGCGGAATAAGAAATGAGTCATCCCCTTTAAGTGCCCCGACAAGTGAATGCTCTCTGAAACTACAATCTGTTTCTTCCTCGGCCTCACTGACCATGAGCCCTCCTGTAAGGTGGCCTGAGAGAATCTCCGGCTCCAGATCCAGCAGAAAATCTTTCAGTTTTTCCTTAATGGATACTCCGGCATTCCCCTCCTTCAGGATTACATCAATCATTCTGCTGCGGGCAGAAGGGTTTTTTAGGACCGTTTCAGTCAGAAGATCATGAAGATACATAACCTCCGCACCATCGGCTTTGATCTCAGCAGCAAAACTGTCATGCTCTTCACAGGCCCTGCTGACCCATAAAGTTTCATCAAAGAGATATCTCTCACGATTTTTTGGTGTCAGTCTTGATACAGCAATATCTGGCCTGTGCATAAGCACTTTTCTGAGCCTGCCGGCCTCTGAGAAAACTCCGAATTTCCTCATAATCCCACATGTTCAATAAATTCCGGCATGCAGTCAGAGGATGGCAGAACAACCGTTCCTGCCTCTCCTTTTGCAATTCTGTCTATATCCTTTAAGGCCCCTATGACAGCAATTCTGCCGGTATTTTCTGCAAATTTAACTGCTGCCTCAACCTTCGGCCCCATTGATCCTGCCGGAAATGAGTATTCTTTCAGCTTTGAGGCGCTGATTAACCCGATTCTCTCTTCATCTGCCTCCCTGAAATTAATGCAGACATTCCCGACATCAGTGGCCATAATCAGGAGATCGGCGTTAATCTCCTCTGCAAGGAGTTCGGCTGCAAGATCCTTGTCAATGACTGCTTCAACACCGGCGAGACAGTTTTTTCCGTCTTTAAAGGCAGTGGGAATTCCCCCTCCTCCCGCACAGATCACAACAACTCCTTTCTCAATGAGCCATCTTATCGGCTTAATCTCAAAGATTCTCAGGGGTGCAGGTGACGGGACAACCCTTCTGAAATAATCACCGTCCCTTTTGAAGATCTGGTTTTTTTCATCCGGAATTTTGGCTGCTTCGCTCTCAGAATAAATACCACCTACAAATTTGGTGGGATTAAGAAAGGCAGGGTCATCAGGATCAACCTCAACCATAGTTAGAATGGTGGCAATCGGCTTGTCTTCAGGCAGAACATTTCCAAGTTCCTGCTCTATCATATAGCCGATCATCCCCTCGCTTTCGGCACCTATCACATCAAGAGGGTATGAGCCGGAATCTTTCAGGCACTCTGACTGAAGGGCAAGAAGTCCTACCTGAGGGCCGTTTCCGTGCGTAATGATGATCTCATGTTCGTCTGCAAGAGGGGCAATAGCCACTGCTGCTTCCCTGATATTTCTCCTCTGCACTTCGGCGGTCATTGGTTCTCCTCTCTTCAGGAGTGCATTTCCACCGAGTGCAATTACAATTCTCATGAAATATCCGGATAATTGGAGAGTGTGGCAATCATTATTGCTTTTATTGTGTGCATCCTGTTTTCTGCCTGATCAAAGACGATGGAACGCTCTGATTCAAATACATCATCGGACACTTCCAGGCATTCAAGCCCTGTCTTCTCATAGATCTCTTCCCCGGTAATGGTATCCCGGTTATGAAATGCCGGCAGGCAGTGCATAAAGAGCACATTTGGGTTATTGGTCTTCCCAATAACATCCATATTTATCTGGTATGGCAGAAGAAGGGAAATTCTCTCATTCCATACATCTTCAGGCTCACCCATTGATACCCATACATCTGTATAGAGGAAATCTGCACCATTGACTGCTTCCTCAATATTCTCTGTAAGGCTAAGCTTTGCTCCGGTGGATGCAGCAATCTGTGAACATTCTTCGACCAGATATTCTGCGGGGCGCAGAGTTTTCGGGCTGCAAATCCTGATGTCCATGCCAAGTTTCGCACCGCCGACCAGAAGTGAATTGGCAACATTATTCCTGCCGTCTCCCAGGTAGCAGAGCTTAATCTCGTTTAAGGGCTTATCTGAATGTTCGGTAATGGTAAGCAGATCTGCCATAATCTGTGTTGGATGAAACTCATCTGTCAGCCCGTTGTAGATCGGAACTCCGGCAAAATCCGCTAAAATCTCTACATTCTCCTGTGAAAAACCCCTGTATTCTATTGCATCGTAAAGTCGTCCCAGCACTCTTGCGGTGTCCTTTATGGACTCCTTTTTGCCAAGCTGTGATGCGTCCGGGCCTAAAAATGTGACATTAGCCCCCTGGTCATATGCTGCCGTTTCAAAGGCACAGCGTGTCCTTGTAGAATTTTTTTCAAATATCAGGGCAATCTTTCTGCCGCTGAGATATTTTTTCTCTTTTTTCTCAAGGTTTGCCTGTTTAATCTCCTTTGAAAGGTCAATTAAATAAAGGATATCCTCACCTGAGAAATCAAGAAGCTTGGTAAAACTCTGGTGACGTACAGTCTCTCTGATTTTTTCTTTTGTATTGTTTATCTCTGACATTTTTATTGTCCGGTGCCATTATCTGTTTCCGGCATTTTTTTGTAAAAAGTAATGTTGAATTTAATTTTAATGGTTAGGTCAAATTCAGTCATAAATATATCGTAATCATCCGGGGGCGGAATTCTCCGTATGTTTATATCTATAATCGTGAAATATTTAAATTCCGGCTGAAATAACAGTATCTGATGAAAAGTAAACCGGGTTTTTCAAAAAATTTCTCCCTTGACAAAGAAGATATAGGTATTGTCGGGTCATACTCCTCTTTCTTTGGCCTATTATTAATTGCAACCATACTAAGCTACAAGACTATATTCGCTGCCGGGTTTGAATTTCTTTATGGCGGTTCTGACCTGATTGGTGCCCGGATGAGTGTATTTCTGATGTTTGCCATATTTCTGATAGTTTTTGTTGCTATTCCCGCAGTGCCGCTTATTTCGGAGATAATACACGGAGTCCGGGATAAAAAATGGTATCTTGTTCTTATGCTAATATTTCTCCTGTTAATCTACGCAGTTGCACTTGTATTCCAGTTTGTGCATTCCTACTTTGATTTTGCAGGGGAGGCTTTATCTGCTGTTTCACAGAGCAGATAATATTGAACTGATTTTATTTTCTATCTGATTTATACCAGACATTCATGCTCTCAAAACTGCCGCATATATTTGTGTTATTGAGGAGCCTTCCGGCATATGAGTAGCCTGCACCTGCAAATGTATAATTCATCGGTGCCTCAAGTGCCCTTGCAATTGTATAGTAATGTCTGATGCCTCTCTCTTTCATTATCTCCTCCATCTTTTGGAGAAGATATCCTGCTATTCCCATCCCGCGTGCTGACGGGCTTACAGCAAAGTCGGTCATCTCGGCATTTTTGTTATCATAATCTGTTTCAGCAGATGCTGCGGCAATTATCTCCTCACCTCTTTTTACAGTGAGGTAGACTGTTCCTTCATCGATGGACTTCCTGATAAAATCAGGGTCATCTACAGGGAAGGGGTAGGTCTCAAACACACCTGCAAAATGTCTGCATAAGGGTAAGATCTCCTCCTCTCCTGCAATATTGACTGCAAGCCCTTCCGGAAGGGATTTATTCTCTCTTTTTTTCCCATTCTTCTCAAGGCATTCTCTGAGAATTTCGTCTTCTGTTACACAGGTTTTACTGATTTTTCTCTCATCAGTGAGATATCTGGAGAGAAATACGGCATTTTCCCTGCCGCTGAAAAATTCCGGGACAAAAGCCTCTTTTATATATCCTGCATCTCTGAAATAACCGGCTTTTTCCTCCGGAATTTTTCCGAATATCTTCCCGTAACCATTTTTACGGGCAAGAACCTCTACCTTTGATATGAGAGCGGACGGGTCATCTTCACCCATCTTCATGATATAAACACGGCTGTTTAATTTTCCGTGCTGAATGAGAGAGTTTCCGATTTTTTTGAGATCATCGGGTCTCATTTCTTCTTTCCATCCTCTCATTGTTCTCAGGCACAAGCGAGATGGTTCTGTCATAATCGGACAGCAGCATTTCAACGCCCACGGCTTTTGACTCGTCTGCATCGTCAAGCATCAGCTGAAGCTGGCAGTCCTCACAGTTGCGGTCACAGTAAATCTGCTCATAGCTGTCAGGCTCTTTGTAGGTTGTGATAACCCCTTCATAATTCCTGAGAATAACTTTATTGGTGGACCAGGATATGAGGTAGTTTGGCATAACCGGAATTTTTCCTCCGCCTCCCGGTGCATCAATAACATATGTCGGCACTGCAAGGCCGCTTGTATGCCCAATCAGGCTTTCAATTATCTCAATGCCCTTTCCGACAGGTGTTCTGAAATGGGTGAGCCCTTCTGAGAGATCACACTGGTACATATAATACGGCCTCACACGGTTGTACACAAGTTTCTGGTTGAGGGCTTTCATAATTCTTGGGCAGTCGTTTATACCTGCAAGCAGAACTGACTGGTTTCCAAGCGGAATTCCACCATCTGCAAGCATTTTTAAGGCCAGTCTTGACGATGCAGTAATCTCTTTTGGGTGGTTGAAATGGGTGTTGAGCCAGACCGGATGGTACCTGTTTATGACGCTGATCAGTTCTTCCGTAATTCTGTACGGAAGAACAACAGGCACCCTTGAACCAATTCTTATGATCTCAACATGCGGTATTGCCCTTATTTCGGACAATATCCAGTCCAGATAGCTGTCAGAGAGCATGAGCGGATCCCCGCCGGAGAGCAGAACATCCCTTATAGCCGGATTATTTCTTATATATTCAATTCCTGCCTTAATCTTATCTCTTCCCGGTACTGAGTCCTGATCCCCGACTTTTCTCTTTCTTGTACAGTGACGGCAGTACATTGCACAGACATTGCTCACGGTAAAGAGCACTCTGTCCGGATATCTATGGGTTATGCAGTCTACAGGTTTGTCTTTCTCCTCGGCGAGAGGATCGGACATCTCACATTTTTTGTCAATGATAAGTTCGGATTCTGAAGGAAAGGCCTGCATAAATACGGGATCATTTCTGAAGTTATCGGCATCTATCAGTGAGGCATAATATGGCGTTGTGCTGAACGGGAATTTTTCTGTTGTCTTTTTGAAAGACTCTCTCTCTTCATCTGTGAATCTCACACCGGTGACTTTCTCAAAAGTCTCCAGGTCTTTTATTGAATGTGCAATCTGCCATTTCCAGTCCCTCCACTTGGATTTTGTTACCTTTGAATCAATTATTCTGCCCATTTTTTCCTGGTTTTCTGAATATACTGTCATTGTCTCTTCTTCTCCTTCTCTGATTTTTATAATTAGATCTGATATTTCCGGAAAATCTCTGTTTTGAGTATCTAAATCCTGCACAGGCTAATACAGATCCTGAATTCCGGAATTCATATGCCGCTGAAAAAGCGTGACTCTTAAAATACCTGTACTGCCTTAGGTGCAGTTTATCCGGAAAAGTACGATTTTATGTGCCTGTCCAGGCCATTAGATCCGTCAAAAAAAGAAAGCCTGAATTGAGGCTTTTCCTTTAATAATATTTACGCAAATTTCTCTTTGACGCTGTTCAGTTCGTCAATAGAGTTAATTGTGACATATGTTGGCACAACAAGTCCGACTTTTGCACCTTCAAGATTTTTTCTGACAACTACTATTTTGTCTTCGTATTTATCCAGGTAACTCTTGTGGGTTGCCGGAAGCCAGGATGAAATTGTAAAGTCAACGTCACCGTCTGCTACTGCCTGATAGAGTGGGCCTGCATCAACAGCTGATGTATCAACGTCAAATCCTGCCTGTTCAAGAACCAGTTTTACAACATTTGTGCTTGCAATCTCGGAATCCCAGAGGACATATCCGATCTCAACCTTCTCACCGTCAGAGCTTACTCCTCCGATCCATTCTGTGACTGTCTCCTTGTTGTTGTCAACCCATTTCTCTGCCGCTTCTTCGGGTTTCATTCCGTTCTCTGCATCAAGCATTACAGCTCCCATGTCTTCCGGATTCCACTGGAAACGTTCAAGTATTGAATAGAGATCAGGTTTATCCTCTGAAAGTCCTGTTCTTGCAAGGGTTGCGATATACTCTTCTCCGCCATAGACACCTTTTGGATCATCCAGGTACTTGAGGTCATATCTTGCAAACTTCCAGTGTGGTGTCCATCCTGTAACAACAATCCACTTCTCATCTTTGATTGCTTTGGTGAGTTCGGATGCCATGCCGGCACTGCTGCTTGAGACAAGATCATAATCGAGGCCGTAATCCTCAATGGCATTCTCGGTCATCATCATGATCCCTGCGCCCGGCTCTATTCCGGTTATTTTTCCTTTATCTGCTGTCTGAGCTTCCTGACTGGTGCATCCTGCAATCATTACCGCTGCAAGAGCGATCAAAGCAACCAGAACAATTCTTTTATTAATTAAATTCATAAATACACGACCAAAAAATGAATATTTTGCCTAATTGGACAAAAATTTCAGGTTTACGTTTAAACATCACATTAGGATGTTATATATAATTATCCCTGTTGTCCTCTGACATGGATGATATTCTGTGTAAGTCTGTCAAGGATTATTGCAATAATTACAATGGCAAGTCCAGCCTCAAAGCCGGTACCGATGTCCACCCTCTGGATACCATACAGTACCTGGTACCCAAGTCCTCCTGCTCCAATCATGGATGCAATGACAGTCATTGAGAGTGCCAGCATTATGCACTGGTTAACTCCTGCCATAATGGTCGGCATCGCCACCGGAAGTTCGACCTTTATAAGTTTCTGCATTGGTTTTGCGCCGAAGGCATCTGCGACTTCGACAAGTTCCTTTGGAATCTGCCGTATTCCAAGCTCAGTCAGCCTGATTGCAGGCGGCATTGAGAATATGACGGTTGCGATAACTCCCGGAACTTCTCCAAGCCCGAAGAATATCACTGCCGGAATTAGATAGACAAAGGACGGCATGGTCTGCATGAAGTCAAGAAATACTCTCATAAGACCTTCAAGCCTTTCGCTCTTTGCTGAGAGGATTCCTATTGGTATCCCTATTACAAGCGAGATCACTGCTGAGACAATTACGAGTGCAAGGGTCTCCATGGCATCATCCCACAGCTGAAGATCCCATATCAGAAGCAGGCACAACAATGTCATTATCGGAAGCTGGAGGAGTTTAAGCCCGTTCTTATTCTTCAGTGATGTGGCTTCACCCTTTAATCCGGCTTTTCTTCTGACAAGGAAGTACATGATTCCGGATATAAACAGTGCCATTATCACCGGAGGAATTATTGTCAGTATATATTCTGCTGCTCCGATAAGAGTGTCCAGAATAGCTGTGATCCCGTCAAGCAGCCACCCCAGATTGATCTGAATCCAGTCAACGATTGCTTCAACTGCCTCGCCTATTGGCAGTTTTGGTATTGCAGGTTGGTCAGACATTATTCCTCAGCCTCCTTTCTGCCAATTGCTGCAAGGACTGTTCCCCTGACAATTATTCCCTTTATTTTATTTTCATCGTTCACAACCGCTACAGGGTACTGAATGTCTGCTATCATCGGGATTATGTCATTTACCGGTTCTTCGAGTTTTATAACCGGAATGTCACGTATCATTACTTCAGTAATGGCTCTCTTCTCCTTTGCCGCGCGGACTGCGTCGTCCACCAGAATCAGGCCTTCAAGGACGCGGTTTCTTCCGGTTATAAATACACTGGATATTCCGTATTCCTTCATCATGTGAAGGGCGACATTTGGTCCGGCTGTAATCGGGACGAGCGGTTCGGGCTTCTTCATGATATCTTTCGCAGAGAGTACCCTTGTCATGTCAACGTCCTCAACAAAACGCTCAACATAGGCATTCTCCGGATTTGTAAGGATCTCTTCAGGTGTTCCGATCTGGATAATCTTTCCGTCTTTCATCAGGGCTATTCTGTCGCCGAGTTTCAGTGCCTCATCGAGATCGTGGGTGACAAAGATTATTGTTTTATTGAGCCTTTCTCTGAGTTCTATGAGTTCATCCTGCATATCACGCCTGATCAGCGGATCGAGTGCTGAGAATGCCTCATCCATTAAGAGAATGTCCGGTGAGCTTGCAAGTGCCCTTGCAAGACCTACCCTCTGTTTCATTCCGCCTGAGAGCTGATCGGGGTAACTGTCGCCGTAACCTTCAAGTCCCACAAGTGAAAGGGCTTCTTCGGCTGCTTTGTATCTCTCTTCCTCGTTTATTCCCTGTATTTCGAGGCCGAATGCTACATTGTCAATTATTTTTCTGTGTGGTAGAAGTGCGAAATTCTGAAAGACCATGCCCATAAGATGCCGTCTTGCCTGGATCAGTTCGTCCTCATTCATGGCGGTTATGTCACTGTCCTTTATTGTTATCTTTCCTTTGGTTGGCTCTATGAGCCTGTTTATACACCTTAGGAGGGTTGACTTCCCTGAACCGGAAAGACCCATAATAACAAATGTTTCACCTTCGATAACTTCAAAAGAGACGTTGTTTAGTGCAACGGTGTGGTTGGTTTTTTCGCGAATGTCATCCTTGGAGCATTTCTGGTCAAGATATTTTAATATTTTCTGTGGTTTTGGACCAAAGATCTTGTAAATGTTCTCCGCTTTTATGATGATTTTATCATCATCTGTCTGTTCATCATCCATATGTTTTCCTCTTATCAAAAAAAAGTGATCCTCCGATGTTTTACATATTTTTTTAATGTCATATAGTTTTTATTGCTGATATCTGGATTTACGATTTGGGTTAATTGGTCTGAATTGATAAATAGTTTTCTTACGGAAGATTCTGTTTTATTATGCATATTCGCATATACGGGGCGGTTTTATTATTGATTATGACCTTTTAACTGGGTAATGAATATGAGAAGTGACGAAGTCAAATCCGGGTATGCACGTGCACCCAACAGGTCACTGATCCGTGCCCTTGGAATCACTGAAAATGAGATGCATAAGCCGTTTATTGGTGTTGCAAACTCATGGAATAACATAGTTCCGGGCCACATCAACCTCCGGATGGTTGCCGAGAGGGTGCGTGAGGGTATTGCAGCAGAGGGCGGTGTTCCGTTTGAGTTCAATACAATAGGCATCTGTGACGGAATTGCAATGGGCCATGAGGGTATGAGGTATTCACTTCCTTCAAGGGAGAATATTGCTGATTCTGTTGAACTGATGATTCAGGCACACAGGTTTGACGGAATTGTCTGCATCTGCACCTGTGATAAGATTGTGCCGGGTATGCTGATGGCAGCCGCACGGTGCAATATTCCTGCAATTGTTGTTACCGGAGGCAATATGCTTCCGGGTTATCATGAGGGCTGTGAGGTCTCGCTGACTGATGTCTTTGAGGGTGTCGGAAAGGTCGCAGCCGGAAGTATGACTGAGGATGAGCTTTTTGAGATTGAGTGCGATGCAATGCCCGGATGCGGAAGCTGTCAGGGGCTTTATACTGCCAATACTATGGCCTGCATGACTGAGGCTATGGGTATGTCCCTTCCGGGATGTGCTGCAATTCCGGCGGTTGATGCCGCAAAGATGAGGATTGCCTATGAGACCGGCAGGAGATCGGTTCAGCTTGTGAAGGATGACATTAAGCCGCGGGATATCATTACGATGGAGAGTATGAGGAATGCCGTCAGGGTTGATATGGCGCTTGGCGGTTCGACAAATACTGTTCTTCATCTTATGGCTATTGCAACCGAGGCAAAACTTCCGTTCACTCTTGATGATTTCAATAAGGTTGGGGATGTTGTGCCGCATATCTGTGCGATGCAGCCCGGAGGGCCGCATTCGATGCAGACTCTGCACAGGTCAGGCGGTATTCCAGGCGTTTTTAAGCAGATTGACAGGTACCTTGAGGATACTATGACAGTGTCTGGTATCTCTGTACAGGCGATTGCTGATTCTGTCAAATATGTGGATTCAAAGGTCATAAAAAGCCCTGATTCTCCGGTTCATGAGGGTGGTGGGCTTAGAATCCTGAAAGGCAGCCTTGCACCTTCCGGTGGTGTCATCAAATGTGCGGCTGTGAACGATGATATGTGGAAGCACAAAGGGCCGGCAAGGGTATTTGAGGGCGAGATGGATGCAATGGATGCAATTCTTGCTAAGAAGATATGTGAGGGAGATGTCATTGTTATCAGGTATGAAGGGCCAAAGGGAGGGCCGGGAATGCCTGAGATGCTCTCACCTACGTCTGCTCTGATGGGTCTTGGCTATACAAAGGTTGCACTTATTACTGACGGCAGGTTTTCAGGCGGAACGAGAGGGCCGTGTATCGGCCATGTGGCTCCGGAAGCGGCTGTTGGTGGGCCAATTGGTATTGTCAGGGAAGGCGATGAGATTGAGATCGATCTCTTTGAGAGGAGGCTTGATCTGAATATTTCCGGGGATGAGATGAAGAACCGTCTTGATAATTTTACGCCTTTAAAGAAAGATCTCAAAGGTGTTTTAGCCAGATATTCTAAGATGGTCGGACAGGCTGACAAGGGAGCCGTTACTGAATAATCCAAAATATATTTTTTAAGTATTGCATATTTTCCTTTTTGTCGTGGTCTGGCAGTATTTCATCTCTTATTCACCGTCAGCATGATTTCCGCACCACAGTCCGGGCATTTAATCATATTTATATCCGGGTCGTCTGAATTATTGTATTGAGGTTCATTCCCGGATCTGTCTTTATCTGTGGTGCCGGGGTCTTTTTCATTTTCCTGATTATCTTCCATCTTTTCTTCTTCTTCTTTTTTATCTGAAAACTGCTCATAGAACCCGGAGGCGAGAATACCGGCCGGAAGGGCGAAGAGTCCGATTCCGAGTATTGCAACAAGTGCACCAAGTATTTTTCCAAGCGGGGTTATGGGATACATATCTCCGTAGCCGACTGTTGTAAGTGTGATTACTCCCCACCACATGGTTGCCGGAATACTTGAGAAGCTCTCCGGCTGGGCCTTGTTTTCTACATAGTACATCAGGGTTGAGACGAGCACCAGGAGGAAAAAGAGCATGTAGATGAGCATTGCAAGCTCTTTTTTCTTTGAGCAGAATACCTTTGTAATACCCTGCAGTGACTGTGAATACCTGATTAGCTTGAGTATTATGAAGAGTTTTAAGAGCCTTAAGGCGTTTGTCTTGTAGTCTGCCGGGATTAGGTCGGGTATCAGGAACGGGATTAATACAAGGAGATCAATAATTGCATATGGTGAGAGTATGTATTTTATCCGGCCCTTTATGGAGTATTTATATCTCTCATCCTCAACTGAGAACCAGACTCTCAGGATATATTCGGCAACGAATATGAGCATTGAGAGTCCGTAAAAAGCATAGAACAGGTTTAGGATGGCTGAGGAGAGGTTTGGAATTGTTTCAAGGTTTACAAAGATAATATTGACTGTAATTACAAGAAACATCAGGTAATTGAATATCTTCTTTAAGGGATTTTCCGGTGCACTCTCAGACATCACACCGTAAACCATTCTTCGTATCTTTTTTACCTCAGTGGTTCCTTTCATGATAATCTGAATTATTTTTATTTGTCATCCGGAATTTTCTCTGTTTACTTTTCGTTTATTTTAATTATATTAATTATTTTAATTATATTAATTATTTTAATGCTCTGGCTGAAATAATATCATATCTGTTCTTCTTTTCTTTCTTTATGCTTCTCAACAATTTCACTCAGGATTACAATTGCATCTCCGATGAATTTCCGGCACACGGTCTTTGGCCTCTTCTCTATAGGCTGCTTTTCTTCTTCCTCCAGGTCTGTATGGTCATATCCAAGAAGATCTATGCAGTTCACTGCACCGTGAACTTCTTCAAACCTCTCCAGGAATTCCTTTGCGAGTGCGTATGCCACCTTCTTTCTCTCATGTATGTCCGGAATATCTCTGGTGTAAAGTCCGATAGCCATATCGGCACCAGTGCAGACTCCGCATATTCTTCCGGTTGCCATCCCGCTTCCAAAACCTGTTGCGTAGTTTATGGCATCCTCCTCCTTAACGCCGAAATCCTCTGCAAATGCACTGAGGGTGGACTGTGCACAGTTATATCCGGATGAGAAGTTGTTTAAGGCTCTCTCAACCCTGTTTTGGTATTTCATTTCACCACTATTTTTCTGTGATATTGTTTCTCCGGTATTTTTATGTGAGATTATATCTTCAGTCTCAGTTTTATCATCCATGATGATTAATGTGCAGGTTGGAATTTATTACTGTTGACTGTTGACTGGTGCTGCCTTGTGCTGCCTGTTGTTGTTTCAGTTGTTTTTTTATGTTGTTCTCTTCATTCTTATCAGAAGCTGTATCTGTTTTGAATAGCAGTGTTAAATGAGATCAATATCAGACAATATAGCGGATGACAGATATTGTGCATATTGCGGTAGAAAAGATAACAGAGAAGAGTTTTCCTGATTTTATATCTCTGATAAAGGAGCTTGCAGAATACGAAAAACTAGCTCCGCCGGATGGAGATGCGATCTTACGCCTGAAAGAGGATGCCTTTTCAGAAAACCCAAAATATGAGGCATATCTGGCCTTTAATGGCAAAATTCCGGTGGGCTACATCACATTCTACTTCACCTACTCGACATTTCTTGCAAAACCAACCCTGTACCTTGAGGACATATTTGTATCGAAGGATTACAGAAAGATGGGTATTGGTGGTATGCTCTTTGATTTCTGCCGGAATGTTGCAAAAGAGAGGGGCTGCGGGAGAATGGACTGGACTGTTCTTACATGGAATAAGCCTTCAATAGATTTCTATGAAAACAGGGGCGGGAAGAAGCAGGACTGGTACCTGTATCGCATCAATGGGGATTCCCTCTGAACGTATGGGATCTATGGGTGTGATTTATAGTATTTTATGGTTTGATATAAATGTGTTTATTCGAGAAATTTTGTATTTTCGTAGGTATTAATATTCCTGATTTTCATATATTTTAGAATAGAATCTTCGTTTAATTTTAAAGGATTTTTGAGAGATGAAAAAAAATAAACTCGTAATGCCAATCCTCAAATGGGTCGGAGGGAAACGTCAGTTATTAAATGAAATAACTGAGATGATGCCAAAGAGAATAGTTTCATATTGTGAACCATTTGTAGGAGGGGGAGCAGTTTTGTTTTATCTTCAACCTAAGAAAGCAATTGTTAATGATCTCAATTCAGAATTAATTAATGTTTATAATGTAATTATGGATGATATTGAGGAGTTGATCATTGATTTACAGAAACATAATAATGAATCTGACTATTTTTATCAGGTTCGAGATTTGGATCGGGATAAGAATCTGTATGTTGAGCTATCCAATGTAGAAAAAGCTTCTCGGATGATATTCCTTAACAAAACCTGTTATAATGGTCTTTTTAGAGTTAATAGATCAGGTGAATTCAATACTCCTTTTGGTAGGTATAAAAATCCCAATATTGTGAATGAGCCGGTGTTAAGGGCTTTAAATAAGTACTTTCAAAAATCAGAGATTTGCTTTTCAAGTAAAGATTATTTTGAAGTACTAAGTAATATCCCAAAAAATACCTTTGTTTACTTGGATCCGCCATATGATCCAGTGTCTGGAACTGCAAATTTTACAGGTTATAATAAGGGTGGATTTGATCGTGATGAGCAGATCAGGTTAAGAGATGCTTGTAATTATCTTAATGATAATGGAATCAAGTTTTTACTTTCAAACTCAGCAACTGATTTTATTAAAGAATTATATGTGGATTATGATATTAATGTCGTGAAAGCAAAACGTGTTATTAATTCTGTAGCTTCAAAAAGAGGTGAGATTGAGGAGGTATTGATTAAAAATTATGGCTAAGTCAAAGAAAACAAAAACCGAGATCGCTTGGGGACATTTGTTTGAAAAATATAATATCCTACAGGAAGTTGAGAGATATGGGAAATATATTATTTCTGCTGATGAGATACGTGAGTTCCGAGAACCCCGATTGATGGCAAAGTTTGACCATAGTATCAATTTACCTGATTTATTTATTAATAATAATCTTTCGATTCTGCCAATTACTCGTGGGAATTACATAATATCTCATATCAATACTTATCATAAGTTTGAGGTCATCGAAAAAGAGGTTCTTCACATAGAAGTCCCATCCCATATCCAAAGTTTAACTCCTCAAAATATCAAAGGTGAAAGTATTGCTCTAAATTTTGCTTTAATTTCAGGTGTTTTTGAGGACTTTTTAGAAGATTCTGAATTATGTCCTACTGTTTGCGGTAGAATGGGAACAGATAAATTTAGTTTTGAAATTTCAAGTACAATTAAAGCAGACACTAATGTTCAAATTCAAGTGGAAAACTCACAAATTGAGATAGATGCGGCATATGAAGGCATAAATTATCTAACTCTTATTGAAGCAAAATGTGATATATCTGATGATTTTTTAATAAGACAGATTTATTACCCGTATAGAGTCTGGAAGGATAAGGTAGATAAGGAAATTAAACTGGTTTTTTTGGTTTATTCCAATAGTGTTTTCAGTTTATACGAATACGCCTTTGATAATCCAAACCATTATAATTCACTTAAACTGAAAAAGCAGAAAGATTACTCCATTGAGGATATGAGTATTAGTGTAAGTGAGATAGAGAAAATATCTTCTTCAGTAACGAGTGTTGAGGAACCAAAGGTACCTTTTCCGCAAGCAGATAATTTCAAATGTATTATCAATCTGTGTGAATTACTAATGAAAGAAGACCTCAATAAGGAAGATATTACAAATAAATATGCCTTTGACAATCGACAAACTGATTATTATACTAATGCCGGAAGATATTTAGGAATTATTGGAAAAAAACAGGTTAATGGAGAAAGAAGATATTTTTTAACTGCTGAAGGTTTTCGTTATCTAAAACTTCCATACAAGCAAAGGCAGCTTGAATATGTAAGATGTATTCTTTCTCATGAATTATTTAATGAGATATTAATATCATATTTTAAAACAGGTGAGATGCCAGAGAAATCTGTAATTGTAGATTTTATGAAAAAATACAAATTATATAATATTAATTCAGACTCTACTTATTTTAGGCGCTCTTCTACAGTCGAAAGTTGGATTAGTTGGATTGTTTGTTTGATAAATTATAATGATTCATAGTATGGGCACTGCAAAACTTGTGGATGAGAATACCTTTCTGTATTTTGATCCCCCGTACCGCCCACTGAATAAGACATCAAGCTTCAACAGCTATGCAAAGGGCGGATTTACTGATGACGATCAGAGAAGGCTTGCAGCATTTTTCAGGATGTGCAGTGAAAAGTCTGCAAAGGTCATGCTCAGCAATTCCGACCCAAAGAACAATTCTCCGGATGACAACTTCTTTGACGATCTTTACAGTGATTTCAGTATAGAAAGGGTGCCTGCAAGGCGGATGATTAACTCAGATGCCGGTTCAAGGGGTGCCATTAATGAAATTGTTGTAACTAATTATAAGCCTGAAATTCCGGAAATTGTGGAGGAAGAAGAGCCGAAAAAATCTGTAACTGCAACGGAGAAAGCAAAAGCGTCTGCCAACACAACGTCTGGGGATTTCTCTTAATCATTGAGAATTATGTGGGAAGTCAGATTTTTAAAGTCCCTGAAAAAATCTATTTGTGAGTAAAATGGTCAGATATGATTAATATGAACAATAAATCCGGATATGCTATACTTTCTGTAATTGTAGTGCTGGTAATTATTTCTGTTGCTGTAATTTATTCAGGCATTCTGTCCGGAAACAATTCCGGCGATAATCCGGTTGAAAATAAAGACATAATTCAGATCAGGGGATTTAGTGTAAATACTGATTCTACAGAATTAACCACCTCAGCCAAAGGAACTCTATTTATCAAAGGAAGCGAAGGAATTCCTGAAAATATTCAGATTGTTGCCGGGATTGAGATAGATCCGGAAGACTGGGGCGGTGTTGCTTTCTATATCCCTGACGGATGGCATATTTCAGATATAACAAGCAGTTTTCCGGAGAATAAAACCGGAGCAATGCCTCCTGAATATTATGTGGCAACATGGACTCCTGCGGAATATGAATCTGAGTGGAGTGCCATGATCGAAGTTGGCAGGGATCATACTTTTATGCCTGTGGGAGGCGGTACGGGAACTGTTTTAATTGACCTTGTTCCTGATAAAAATGCAGTTAATATGTCCTGGAACTCAAATATTTCGGTTGTAGTCGGTTCTGATGAAAAAAACGGTGTACGGATATGTGGCACTGATAGTATTGGAATTCCTATATCAGTAATGGATAATAAATAATAAGCTTATTTTCCTGGATTCTACAATCCAAAATCCACTCCTGCACTCTTAAAAATTTATTTTCCTCTTCCCGTTTTTATCGACATTTATTCCTGCATATCCGGTTTTCACTCAGCTTTCATCCATTCCCATGCTTCATCTATGCGGTCACCGTGATAGAATTTCATATCTACATGAGATACTACAGCATACGATTTAAAGCTATGGCGTCAAAATAGAGTTGGATTTATAACTCCCTAAATCCCTCTCAAAACAGCCTACATTCCTTTTAAATTTTGATCTGACTTTCAATTCTAAATCAATGGTTTCATATATGTGGTGATATATATCACTATGGGTGTCATACATACGGAAATACACTCGTCACAACAAAAATGGAGATGTTAAGACCTACTTTGCTGAAGTTGAATCTGTTCGAATTGATGGAAAAGTTGTCCAGCGATACATCCGACCTTTAGGGACTGATCCATCTTTTCCAAATAATTTTACTATAGATAAAGACCATTTTTCTTTTTTAGCCAATCAACTAACTGAAAGAGAATTAACTCCAAATGAGGTATTAGATATGTTGGAAAATATGGGACACCCTGTCTCGCGTGAATCCCTTAAGAGTGTAGGTATTACCTACGACTTTGGAAAAAAAACGTACTCTATTTCCCTTTCCCACCCAAAGAACTCAAAAAAATCCATAACAGATGCCCAGTCTGTAAAAAAAGACTCTACGTCCAAAAAGCAGCTAAAAGAATAGTTAAAACATTATCGGGAGAGATCAGGTTTAATATAGTTTATAAATACTGTAAAGAACATGGTGCGTGTAATGAACCATTAATCTCAATTTTCAATCAAATATGCCCTGCCGGACGCAACTTTGATACTAAAATAATGGTTGCTGTTGGTTTATTGCGATTTCTTTTTGATTTCCAAAGAGATGAAATAAGAACCATTCTTTTATCTCGAGGAATTAGTATTTCAACTGGTGAAATATCTAATCTGTCTAAAGAGCTTTTGTTAAGGTTCTATGCTCTGCACAAAAGACATATGCCTCAAATGAAGTCCTTTTTTGAGAGAGAAGGTGGCGCAAAGCTTCACCTGGATGGGACCGGAGAAGCAGGAAATGAAATTGTTTTTATGGCAAAGGACGGGGATACAGGAATTACAATGGATGCCCAAATTATACCAACAGAGAGCAAAAAATATGTTAAAATCTTCCTGAATAACTTAAAATCACTATTGGGGGACCCAATAGTCATTGTTAGAGATATGAGCAAGCAGATTCGAGATGCAGCATTTGAGATTTTTCCTGACGTAAAGCACCAAATTTGTCAGTATCACTTCGTTAAAAATCTTGGTAAAACCATTTTTAAAACCAGATACTCTACTTTTCGCAAAGATATTGTGAAAATGAGGATCCTAAGTCAAATCAAGAAAATGAAAGGGGACCTCAGTGCAATAAAACATCATGGTTCTGAAAAAGATATATTCTTCGCAGAGCAAAAATGGATTATTCTTGCTATAGAGCATCTTCTTATCTGCCGTGAAAGGAGTTCAAATTACCCATTTGGTTTACCCTACTTTGAAATAATGAATAGAATTTTAGATGTCCAAATAATGGCCCACAAAATATTAGAATGGAATATGGCCCATAAAGTTAACGTATGTGAAATTAAGGAGTTTTCTGAAAAATTAGATGATATCACAAACAATGCAGGCATAAACTCCCAATATTCTAAAATTCAAAAGATATGGGAATGGTTTGAGAAAGTGAGGATTACTTTAAGGGTTGGCAGGCACTTAAGTCAAAATGGAAGTGATATGATAACCACAAATGCTCAAAATATGAGAGACGATTTTGAGATCATTCTGAATGCCATTGACATAGATGGAGTAACCAAAGGGGGCGAATTACTCCGCGGAGCAAGGCAAATAACAAACAACTGCAGAAAACACATGGATGAACTTTTTGTGGAAGTAAAAGACACATTTGGTAATGTAGTTGACATTATGAGAGATAATAATATTGAAGAACGCGGCCATAGGTGGAGTAGAATGCACATACGAAGACGAACCGGAAGAAATAGAACTACAAACGAAATGGCACAATATGGTGCACTAATGGCCATTTTCTCAAACCTTGAGAATGAAACTTATGTGAGAGAAATTCTCTATGACATAAAAGATTTTATTCGAGAGATACAGGATATTACAGCTGAAGAGATCAGCAGTGCAAGTGAACTGGTGAGGCCATATGCACATAAAGAAATTGTACATTCTGACAGTAAGAGATTGGAGTATTTGGAAGAATTCATAAACTTGCTTGAAGGTGGACGTTCAGCTGAAAAATGGCTATCAAAATTCAATATTTCCAACCGAATAATGACGCCATAGATTTAAAGAGCCAGCTCATAAATTCGTCCCATTCTCCGTCAAATACAATAGCCATCTTTCGGACTGCCCGGACTTTCGGCCAGTTAACAAAGTCATCCCAGGCTGCATGGGCTGTCCATCCTCTGAAACTCTCCATCCGGAAGAGAATATTAATTTTTTCATGGTTTTTAAGTGCTTCTTCCATTGCAGGAATGAGTGTCTCCCTGTAGTCCTCACCAGTCAGTTTCCCATGAACCATAAACCCCACATTTCTTCCTGAACTCTCAGGCAGTTTGGTTATCATAATGTGGTAATTGTTGCAGGGACTATATATCTGTTTTTAACACTTGATGGCTTTCTGTATGCATTTGAGTAATATTCCGGGATGATATATTTCCTGTTTAGATGTGGAATAGATAATGATTATGGATTGGTGTTTCTGCTATCTGTGCAGGAAGGATTTGCAAAAATGAACTGTTCTGTGGTCTGAATATTGTTCCAATATCTGAGTATTTCATCTAACTTTGGACAGTATGATAACTTACAACCGGTGCTTCTATTGAGTGCAGATTCGGGCCGCTGAAAGATTCCCGGAGAAAAGATTAAACCAGTTTGTTGAGTATAAAGTAGTATACTTATGTCTCAACAAATGTCTGTGCCGGAGTTTATTGACCGGAATGATGAGATGGAGTTCTTAACCGGTCATTATAATTCCAGAATTCCGGAACTGATAATAATATACGGCAGGAGAAGGGTTGGCAAGACTACTCTAATCTCCCGTTTTCTCAAAAACCTTCCGGGCTTTTATTTCATGGCTTCGGAGGAGGGACAGGCCTCAAATATCCGTGATTTTGCAGATGTCGCAGGTGATTACCTCAGAGATCCGGACTTTAAAAGAGCAAATTATCCTGACTGGCAGGCTCTGTTTAAATCCCTTATCAGCCACAGAAATTTCAGTCCTGATTCCGGTGAGAGGGTTGTAATTGTAATTGATGAGTTCTCATATCTTATTTCAAAAGATAAAGGTGTTCCATCTGCGTTTCAGAAGATCTGGGATCTGATACTTTCAGATGAAAATATAATGCTTATACTCTCCGGATCTTCAGTCAGCACGATGGAAACTGAGGTGCTGGGTTACAAAAGTCCGCTGTACGGCAGGAGAACAGGGCAGTGGCAGGTCGAGCCTCTCTTTTATCCGTATATCCGGAAATTTCTGCCTTACAGTGAGGAGGAACTTATAATGGTCTGGTCTGTTATCGGTGGTGTTCCGGCATATCTCAGGCTGTTTAATCCGGAAATTACCTTGTGGGAGAACATTTTACAGCAGATGCTAAGCAAGGGTTCATACCTGTACCTTGAGGCCGAGATCCTGCTGCACTATGAATTTCGTGAAGCAGGGAATTACATTTCAATTCTTCGTGCTCTCTCATCCGGATTTACAACTCTTTCATCAGTCTGTCAGCAGACCGGGCTTGATAAGAGTATGGTGTCGAAATATCTCTCGGTTCTGGCAGGTATTCATCTCATTGTGGATGAGATGCCTGTAACTGCACATGCAGGCTACCGGAAGAGGCACTACAGGATTTTAGATCCATACCTTAACTTCTGGTTTGCAGTTGTCTATCCACACAGGATGGAGATTGAAACAAAAAAAGGATCTGAAGTCTTAGAGTCAGCCAGGGCTGAGTTGCCTGTCTACTTTGGGAAAATGTTTGAGAATTTATGTATGGAAATTATACAAAACGGATTTTTCTTTGAGGATATGCGTTTTTCAAAACTGGGGCGATGGTGGTTTAAGGAGAATGAGATTGATATTGTCGGATTTGATGAATCGTCAGACAAAGCACTGTTCTGTGAGTGCAAATGGATGAATCTCTCTGAGATGAAAGCGAGGGGAATATTAAAATCACTAACCAAAAAATCACCCCTTGTTGAATGGAAAAACCAGAAGAGATCTGAAGTATATGCTCTCATAGCAAAGGAGATTTCCGGTAAGGAAAATCTTAGAGCAGAAGGATATCGTCTCTTTGATCTGGAGGATTTAAGGGAATTAAGCAGATCTTATCTTTCCGGCTGGAAGTGATGTTTAACTCATTATGGCAGATGTTCCTGTTCTCTCAGGAATTAAATTTTATCTTTCAGTTCAGCTTCAATTTCTTCAATTGATGGGAGACTGCCCATTAAATCTTCCGGAAGTTTTTCAGTTAATTCAGTTTCCCAATCGGCAACACCCATTGGACTGTTAAATCCTCTCAAAGAATACTCTGCAACAAGCCTGTTTTTACTTCTGCAAAGTAGAAGACCTATGGTTCTGTTGTCATCCGGATGTCGAAGCAGGTCATCGACAGCGGAGAGATACATATTAAGCTGGCCAACAAAAGCTGGTTCAAACGGTACTGCTTTTAATTCAACGACTACAAAACAACGCAGTTTTAGGTGGTAAAAAAGCAGATCTAAGTAAAAATCACTTTCGCCAACTTCCAGTAGTACCTGTTTTCCTACAAATGCAAATCCTGTACCCATTTCGAGGAGAAAATTTTGAACGTGATCTATAAGGGCCTGTTCAACCTCACGCTCTTTGCGTGGATCAGCGGTACCCAGGAAATCAAAGAGATACGGATCCTTAAATATCTGTGCCGCCATATCTGAATCTTCTGGAGGAAGTAAATTTTTGAAATTATTAAGTGCTTTACCTTGGCGTTCATGCAGTTGATTTTTGATCTGAATGGCCAGAATATTCCGACTCCATCCGTTTTCGATGGTTCTGTGTGCATACCACAGTCTTATCTGTGGCTCATCACATTTTTCCAACAGAGCAAGATTGTGATACCAGGTAATTTGTGCAAGATGCTCTTGCACAATTTCACGCTTTGGCCAGGCACTGGCAAATTTTCGCATATATTTGAGATTTCTGGGAGATAAGCCAGTCATATCAGGAAAGGCGACTTTCAGGTCATGTGACAGGCGGTCAATTATTTTTGCTCCCCATCCTTCTTTTTTCTGGCGGGTCAGGATTACATTCCCAATGTCCCAGTAAAGCATTACCATGGCAGCGTTTGCTTTGAGTGTAACATTAATTCGTTCAGATTTGATTCTTTTCTTAATGTCTTCAAATATTTCTCCATAGTCCTCCGGCAGGATGTTTTTTTCTGCTGGAATTGGAAAAATAGCTCCCTCTCTGGTGCGACCCCTTGAAGTCCTCTGATTTTGTGATTTATGATCATCTGATTCCTTATTCACTTTAATTGCCCTCTCCCGATTTTTTTATTGTTACCTTTATACTCCTTTAGTTATTGGATATTTGTTGTTTTTAGTGCAAAATGGTTTTTACTCTCCGGATAATTACACTGCTTGGTTTTGGTGATTGTCAAGGACGCCTTTGTAAAATGTCTGTTGGGTGGAATGTGCGATAGGTGCTTTTATGATAACAGACTATATGAGATACATGATCTGGATGAAGCACAAAGTTTTGTGATTTATCTGGCAGTCATTAAGGGGTATGAGCTCCAATTTATAAAAAAATAATGATATTATTGTGTCCCCAAAATAAGTAACATATTCTTGATAATTTATGAATCCTTATTCTCCCTTTAACCACTCCCAGGCTTCATCAGTCCGGTCATCATGAAAGAACTTCATCTCAATGTGGGAGATTAAAGCGTATGACTTGAATAGCCAGCTCATAAATTCATCCCACTTTCCGTCAAATACGATTGCAGTTTTATCAACAGCCCTGATCTTTGGCCAGCTGACTAAATCATCCCATGCTGCATGGGCTGTCCATCCCCTGAAACCTTCCATTTTGAAGAGAATATTGATCTTCTCATGTTTTTCAATCGCCTCATCCAGAGCAGGAATGAGTATCTCCTTATAGTCCTCATCAGTAAGTTTCCCGTGAATCAGAAAACCCACATTTCTTCCTGAACTTTCCGGCATTTTGGTTATCATAATTGTTTCAGAGTTTATATATCTGTTTTTGACATTTGATTGCTCATATTATGCATTTGAGTAATATTCTGGGATTTCAGATTTCCTGTTTAAAAGTGAATTGAGGATTATTACGGATTTATTCTTCTGAAATTTGTGCAACGCTCTGTTGCATAAATATTTCTGTGATGGTGAACCAACTATAATTTGGTCTGAATATTTTGGATTTCTTCCCCGTCACTTTTCCGGCGCAAAACTTTATTATTGCTTAATTCAGAGATCTGAGTAATTAATCTGATTTCATGGCATTGTATTGACATATGAGCTGAGATTCTCACACCAGGAAGATAAATGATAAAATGTGTAAAATTTGAAAACTTCACCGCTTTTCAGGAGCTGGAGATTGGTCTTTCACCCGGGATTAATGTATTTACCGGCGAAAATAGCACAGGAAAAACCCACATACTAAAAACTGTATATGCTGGTTGTGAGATCTCCAAGAGCAGGAAGGGTTTTGCAGAAAAACTGACTAAAGTCTTCCTTCCCTCAGGTGAGCATACCGGACGCCTTGTGAAAAGATCACCTGGAAGTTCAAATGGTTTTGTAGAAATTCAAAGGGTACTGAATCAGAATAAAAATGCTGTAATACGCCTGAGTATCTCCAATCATACAAAAAGCCCTGAGGGTGCAAAAATTTCCGGTGCGTATAAGACATGGTCTGAGGAACCGATAGAGTCAGTATATATTCCTGTTAAAGATATGATGGCCAATGCTCCGGGATTCCGGTCATTGTACAGCCTGAGGGATATTCACTTTGAAGAAGTCTATGCAGATATCATTGACAGGGCCTTTCTTGGTTCACTTAAAGGCCCTATGGATGCCGGAAGGAAGAAGCTCATGAATATCCTTCAAAAGGCGATTGATGGCCGGGTGGTAATCAAAAATGAAGAGTTTTTCCTGAAAAATAAGCATGGCGAGCTTGAATTTACACTGGTTGCAGAGGGCCTCAGAAAACTGGTACTTCTATGGCTTCTGATACAGAACGGGACACTTACCAGTGGTTCTGTGCTCTGCTGGGATGAACCGGAGGCAAATTTAAATCCAAGGCTTATGAGGACAGTTGTTGAGATTCTTGTTGAACTTCAGAGAATGGGAGTTCAGATACTAATTTCAACCCATGATTATATCATTCTGAAAGAATTTGATCTTCAGAGAATTGAAAACGATAAGATAATCTATCATAGCCTGTTCAGGGACAAAGAGACGAATGAAATCTCCATCTCATCAACTCTGGAATATGAAAAGATCTCTCCCAATGCAATTGATGATACGTTTGCAGATATTATTGACAGGGATATTGCAAGAGAGATGCGGGGCAGTCTTAAATGATATTGCAGGAGGGAAATCTGCAATTTGATTTTAATGGAGTGATTGATGCATTTAAGTTTGATGAAAAAGACAGGTCAAAAGGAACTTTTCATGGATTATCTCACTGCATGAAAGCAGTTGATTTCATCGTTGAAACAGAGAATAAATGTATCATATCCATAATGTGAGGTAATGTGATAATGGATAATAATTTGTACTTATAAATTCAAAATATAGAATACATTATGTCAAATGGTATCTTCAAAGAATTAGAATCCGTAATAACTCCTGATCGGATAGATAATTCTCCGGATAAAGACATAATATATTTGCTCATCTCAGCCTTTGAGGAACTATCTGCAAAATACGATAAATTATATGAAGAGCATCTTCAACTCAGAGATGATTACAATCATCTAATTGGTGAACAGGGTAGGCCGGAAGCCGCAAAAAAAGGAAAAAGAAAAGGGGGTTCTGGCAATAAAAATCATTCTACTGAGGAGGAACGCTCAAAAAAAGAGAAATCAGATCAAAATAATCCAAATAAAGGCAGAGGAAAACGTAATCATAAAATCGAAATCCATGAAGAAAAGATCTGGTACTCTGACAAAAATAAACTTCCGAAAGATGCAGTTTTTAAAGGCTTTTCTGAATTAATCATACAGGACATTGAAATTCGTCCGAGAAATACAAAGTTTTTACTTGAAAAATATTATTCCCCTTCAGAAGGAAGATATCTCTTAACTGATCGACCTCAAGGATATGGTGGAGAATTTGGTCCTGGAATAAAGGCACTTATTATTGAATGCAAAGCAATTTGTGGAATGAGTGAAAATGCAATTAGAGCCTTTTTAAATAACCATGGTATCTTTATAGCCCAATCTACAATCTCAAGGAAATTAACTGAAAAGAATGAGGTTTTAGATAAAGAATCGGAAGATATACTAAAAGAAGGAATAAAGTCCTCCGATTACCTCCAGACAGATACAACTGGAGCTAATGTAAATGGCACTCAATATAATACACATATCTTTTCAAATCATAATTTCACAGCATTTAGAACTTCTCCAAAAAAGGATAGAATTAGCATAGTTAAGCACATTATGGAAGTTTTAGAACCCAAGTACCTATTCAATGAGTTTGCCTTTGAACATTTATCCAATCTTAGAACCGCAAAAAAATGGATCAAAAAACTTAGAGAAAATATTTACAACTCTTGCTTTAGTGAATTTGAATTAGAAAATAGTTTGGTTGAGTTATTTGGTCAAGAAGGATTTAAAACGCTTAAAAAGCGAGTTACTGAGGCTGGATTGATTGCTTATTACAGATCACAGAAAGATTACCCAGTTCCAAAAATTCTTCTTACAGATGATGCACCCCAATACGACAATATCACTGAAGAACACCAGTTATGTTGGGTTCATGAAGCCAGACACTATAAAAAATTAAAACCTAAAACTGCTGTAATGAGAAAAGTCCATGAAGATTTCATGGATCGGTTTTGGGCATTTTACAGAGAGATGAGAGCATATAAAGACAATCCATCTCCAGAGTGGGCATTAAAAATTAGAAAGGACTTTGATGAGTTATTTAACAGCGAGACTGAATATAAAGAGTTGAACCTAAGAATTGAGAAGACACACCGGAATAAAGACTTCTTACTCACATTCTTAGATCACCCTCACGTCCCTCTTCATAATAATGATGCTGAGCTCGGAGCACGAGCACAGGTCAGACATCGTGATATAAGCTTATTTACAAGAAATGAGAAAGGAACAAATGTTGTAGACAGAAATTTAACAATTGTTAAAACTGCTAAGAAGTTGGACATAAATCCCTTTGATCATATAGCCGGTTTGATCATAAATGGTCATAGACAAAAATCACTTGCTGAGATAATAGCATGCAAAAACCAGAAAGCAACCTTGGATGATCTTAAAATAGAGGGTAAAAATTCAGTTGCTGCAAAAGAGGACCTTTCAAATGTACCGGTAGGTCAACACAGATACATTTCATCCAACTTATAAAAATTCATTTTTAACCTATTTCTCCGATTTTGGATATGATACGAATAAATATTATTTTGTTGAGGTTAAAGACTACACCGATGCTTCAGACGGTTATCCTGATAAGAACTGTTATAATCCCCTGATAAAATCACTGACACTGAAATTCAGGGATACATTTCTGTACAGATGGGCTGAGGACAGACTCGATAAACCAATAATATACATCTGCCTCCTTGAACTGGAAAACCCTCTAATTCCAAAAATTATGAAGGACTTAAGGCTGCAGCTTCCAAAAGACGGTCTTCCGGGCAGATGGCGGAAGGTTCCTGTGAATAAGTGTGGCTCCTCGCTGTTTGGTGTGGGTAAAATTTGATCGCTATAATCACCAATTCAGCCACAAACACCATGAATCCAGCATTTAGCTAAAATGATCTATTATAATCCTGCAAAAAAACAAGTCATTTGTTGGAAACCTTTGATAACTACCCACAGGATTTAGCGAGGAGCCATAAGTGTTTTGTTGTCAATGTCGACAGATGGAATAAAAACTTCCCGGACTGGCAGATAACCCGGGTTTAAGCAGTCTGAAAAAAAGTTTTCGGGGTAAATATTATCCATTCAGGATGTCTTTGGCAATCCAGTCGCCTATATCCGATGTCCTCATCGAACCGCCCATGTCCTTTGTAACAGCTCCCTTCTCAATTGAATGGCTGATTGAGGTGATTACTGCGGCAGCGGCTTCTTTTTCTCCTATATGATCAAGCAGAAGCGATCCTGCCCAGACTGTCGCAAGCGGATTGGCGACATTTTTGCCCCTGTACTTCGGTGCAGAGCCGTGAATCGGCTCAAACATTGAAGTACCCTTCGGGTTGATATTCCCTCCCGGAGCAAGGCCAAGTCCTCCCTGTATCATGGCACCGAGATCGGTTATAATATCCCCAAACATATTCGGGGTGACAACGACATCGAACCATTCCGGATTCTTAACAAACCACATGGTGATGGCATCGACAAAGTTGTATTCGGTTGAGACATCCGGATAACTTTTTTTGGTCTCCTCAAAGACCTCACGCCAGAGGCCGTATACATCTGTCAGCACATTTGCCTTGTCAACCGATGTAAGCTTCTTTTCCCTGGTCTGTGCAAGGTCAAAGGCGTATCTCATCACACGCTCTGATCCCTTTCTGCTCAAAACTCCGATCTGGTATGCAAGCTCATCGGCATCGGTCTCAACATCAATGCCAAATCTGACATTGTAGAGGTTTCTTATAACCTCAAGCTCATCCCTCTGCTTTCCGGCCTTTGCCCTTGCACCGATTCCGACATAGAAGTCCTCGGTATTCTCCCTGACAACGACAAAGTCAATGTCCTCAGGGCCTTTATTGGCAAGCGGAGTCGAAACTCCGGGCAGGAGTTTTATCGGCCTTAAGTTCACATACTGGTCAAAGTAAAACCGGATGGCAAGCAGAATTCCCTTCTCCAGAATTCCGGGTTTAACCCTGTCATCACCTATTGATCCGAAGTATATCGACTTAAACTTCGAAAGCTCCTTTAGCTCATCCTCGGTTATCAGTTCTCCGGTCTGAAGATATCTCTCTGCACCGATCTCATAATCTGTCCACTCAATATCAAAGCCAAACTTCTCTCCGGCAGCATCGAGAACTTTCCTGCCCTCTGCAACGATCTCAGGTCCGATTCCGTCACCCGGCATGCAGGCTACTCTGTACACGTCTTCACCTCATCCATCTCTTTTGCATAGTTAACAAGTCCGCCGGCATCAACGATATGTTTCATAAATTCCGGGACCGGCTCAAGTTCATATCTCTTCCCGCCACTCATTACGTATCTGAATTCAGAGTCTATCTCAATCTCAGCACCGTCTGCTATCTCATCCGCCTCAGGACAGATAACAGGCAGAAGTCCGGTATTGATGGAATTCCTGTAAAAGATTCTCGCAAAGGATTTTGCAAGAATCACCTTAACCCCTGCACCCCTCAGTGCAAGAGGTGCATGCTCTCTCGAAGACCCACAGCCGAAATTCCTTGAAGCGACAATTACATCGCCGTCCTTTGCCTCAACTGAGAACTCGTCCCTTGTGCCTTCAAAGGCATGTGATGCAAGCTCCTTCTCGTCATAGATTGTCAGGTACCGCCCCGGAATTATTGCGTCGGTGTCTATGTCACTGCCGAATTTCCACACTCTCATAATTTCAGACCTCCCTTGGGTCGGTTATCACGCCGGTCATTGCACTGGCAGCGGCGGTTGCGGGTGAGCAGAGATATACTCCGGCTTCAGTGCTTCCCTGTCTGCCTCTGAAATTACGGTTGGATGTCGAAAGTGAGACCTCGCCCGGTGCCAGCAGTCCGAAAGCCCCGCCCATGCAGGGGCCACAGCAGGGAGCCTCAACAAGTGCCCCTGCCTCAACAAACTTCTCAACAAGCCCGGCCCTTAAGACTTTCAGGTACTCTTCCTTTGATGCCGGAACTATGATGACTCTTAAGTCATCTGAGAACTTCCCGTCTCCGAGAACCTCTGCCGCCTCGGCAAAGTCCTCAAATCTCCCGTTGGTGCATGATCCGATAAAGACCTGGTCAACCTTCCGTCCGGCAACCTCAGTCACATCCACGACATTGTCCACATTATGCGGCACTGCCACCTTTGGTGCGAGATCGGAGACATCATAATGCCTCACCTCAGCATAAGCGGCATCCTCATCTCCGGTCATCTCAAAGGGTGTAACATCTGCCCTTCCGGAGAGATAATCCCATGTCTTTGCATCCGGAGGAACAATTCCTGCCTTTGCTCCCATCTCGATTGCCATGTTGGCAACTGTCATCCTGCCGGATATGTCCATATCTGACACAGTCCCGCCGTAGAATTCAAGTGCTTTGTGGGTTGCACCATCGGCTCCGATGTCGCCTGCAAGGTTCAGGATCAAATCTTTTGCACCTGTCCTCTTCGGGAATTTACCTTCTATTTCAAGCCTGATGCTCTCCGGGATTTTGAAATACAGTGCACCGAACTTCAGCACAAAGCCCATATCAGTGGAACCTATTCCGGTTGAAAATGCACCGAGTGCCCCGTATGCACAGGTATGGGAATCGCCGCCTACGATTATCTCTCCGGGCCTTGCCCTGCCTTTCTCAGGAACAACCTGATGGCATACTCCCTCTTTTATGTCATAGTTGAAGATGCCCTGCTCCTTTGCAAACTCCCTCATCATGACGTGATTCTTCGCCGCCGCAATCGAGTCCGCCGGGATCTGGTGGTCAAAGAGCATTATGACTTTTTCCGGGTCAAAAACCTTCTCTCCACCCATCTCCTTAAATACATTTATCGCCAGCGGCCCGGTGATGTCATGTATCATCGCACCGTCCACAGGTGCCATAACCATATCTCCGGCTGAATAAACCTTTCCGCATTTATTAGAGAAGATCTTCTCAACATATGTCTGTGTCATACTTATCACTTTGAATTAAGCACAGTGGCAGATCCTCTCTGGAGTGCCACCTTTCCTGTCCGTACCATCTCGTATATCCCGTATGGCTTCAGGAGTTCTTCTATTGCATCTATCTTGCCGGAATCTCCGGTGATCTCAAGCACAATTGTTTTTGACCCGACATCGATCACCTTTGCCCGGAATATGCCTGCAATCTGCATAACTTCTGATCTCATGTCTCCCGGTTCTGCATTCACCTTTATAAGTGCAAGCTCCCTCTCCACATGCTTCCTTTCAGTGATGTCAGTCACCTTGATGACCTCGATCAGCTTATTGAGCTGTTTTTTTACCTGCTCAATCTGTGCCTCGTCACCACAGGCAACAATTGTCATTCTGCTGATGTCTGGGGATTCGCACCTGCCGACAACGAGGCTCTCGATATTATATCCCCTTCTGGAGAAGAGTCCGGATACCCTTGCAAGGACACCGGACTGGTTCTCAACAAGAACGCTCAATATCTGCTTCTTCATCTTTTGGCCTCCTCTTTGTCAGGAATATGGCATCCGATCATATCGCTTATCGCCGCACCTGCCGGAACCATAGGAAATACATTCTCCTCCCTTTCGATCCTGAAGTCAATGAGGAACGGCCCGTCTGTTTCCATGGCCTTTTTCAGTGCCGCTTCAACATCATCCTTATCCTCTACCTTAAGACCGGGAATGCCATATGCAGCCGCTATTCCGACAAAGTCAACCTGGGGCAGTTCGGTGTAGGAATACCGTCTCTCATAGAACAACTCCTGCCACTGTCTGACCATGCCGAGGTACATATTATTCAGTATGAGTATTTTTACAGGGACATTGTACTGTGATACCGTCCCAAGCTCCTGTATATTCATCTGGAAACTGCCGTCTCCGGCTATTAACACAACGGTCTCGTCTGGCTTTGCAAACTGTGCGCCGATGGCTGCCGGAAATCCGTATCCCATTGTTCCAAGGCCGCCTGAGCTTATCCACTGCCGGGGCGACTTAAAACCATAATACTGTGCAGCCCACATCTGGTTCTGGCCGACCTCAGATACTATAATCCCCTCACCTTCCAGAATTCCGGAGAGCTGCTCTATGATGTACTGCGGATGAAGCTCTTTATCATCCCTGTATTTCATCATATGGTTCTCTCTCCAGTTCTCTATCTTTACAAGCCAGGGGTCCTTCTTTTTGATATCAAGGGTCTCTGAAAGGTTTATCATCTCCCTCAGGACTTCACCTGCATCGCCGACAATCGGAACATCCACAGCTTTATTCTTGCCAATCTCAGCTGGATCAACGTCAATGTGGATCACCTTTGCATTGGGGGCAAAGAGTTCTATTTTTCCTGTAACCCTGTCATCAAACCTTGCACCGACTGCGATGAGCAGATCACACTCCGTAACTGCATAATTGGCAGCTTCTGTCCCGTGCATGCCGAGCATTCCGAGGTTTAGCGGATGGTGTGCCGGGATTGCTCCAAGGCCCATCATCGTTGTCGTAACCGGGAGATCGAGCATCTCTGCAAGCTGTATGAGCTCAGCTGAGGAGTCGGATGCTATTACTCCGCCTCCTGCATAGACTATCGGCCTTTTTGCCTCTGCGATGAGTTTTATCGCACTCTTGATCTGCTTTGGGTGACCCCTGAATGTAGGTTTATAACCTCTCAGGTTAATCTCAGTCTTCAGGTTTTCACTCTCATCCACCTGTCCGGTCTGGACATCCTTTGGAAGGTCAATGAGCACAGGGCCTTTACGGCCGGTTCCGGCGATGAAGAAGGCTTCCCTAACAATTCTCCGGATATTTCCTGCATCGTTTACGAGATAATTGTGCTTCGTAACCGGCATTGTGATTCCGGTGATGTCAGACTCCTGGAAGGCATCGTTTCCAAGCATGCCTGTCGGAACCTGGCCTGTAAGTGCAATGACGGGCACAGAATCCATATTTGCAGTTGCAATTCCGGATATGAGGTTGCATGCACCCGGCCCTGATGTCGCAAGGCAGACTCCGGTTTTACCGGAGGCTCTTGCATAACCGTCTGCTGCATGTACTGCCGCCTGTTCGTGCCTTACAAGAATATGCTTTATGCCTGAGTCATATAGGACATCATAGATTGGGAGGACTGATCCTCCGGGATATCCAAATATTATATCTGTCCCCTCATCTTTCAGGCTTTCAATCAGTATCTGTGCTCCTGTCTTCATTTTCTCTCCTGAGAAGTCTGTTCATCCCCGAAAGGACTGCTTCAACACTTGCTTCTATTATATCTGTTCTTGCACCACGGGATGTTATTACTCTTCCGTTCCTGCTGAGTTTGACTGTCACATCCACGACAGCATCAGTGCCGCCTGTTATGGCATCCACATGATAATCCTCAAGCGTTATCTCTCCTCCGACACTGACTGACTGCTGAAGTACTTTCAGTGCGGCATCGACAGGGCCTGTACCTGTTGCAGCGCCTGTAACCTCTTCGCCGTGTACAGACATTGTCACCGAGGCGGTTGGTATGACTGTGTTTCCGCTTACAACGGTAAACTGCTTCATACTCAGAACCGGTCTGCACTCAAGGAGCATCACTGCATCTGCTATTGCCATAACATCAGCATCGCTCACTTTTATGCCGGAATCTCCAAGCTCCTTAATCCGTTTTACGATCTCTGCAAGCTGCTTCTCATTCGGTTTATAACCAAGTTCGGTGAGGGCCGCCTTAACGGATGCCGAGCCGGAATGCTTGCCTAAAACGATTCTCCTTGTCCTGCCGACAGTTTCGGGCCGCATTGGTTCATATGTCCCGGAGTCCTTCATAAGGCCGTGGGCATGGATTCCGCTCTCGTGCGTAAATGCCATTGCACCCACTATCGGCTTGTTTGTCGCAAGAGGCACTCTTGTAAGCCTTGATACGAGCGTTGAAAGCCTGTACAGCTTTTCCGTCTGGATTCCGGTGTGGAAATCATAGAGCTTCTCAAGTGACATTACCAGCTCTTCAAAGGAGGTGTTGCCAGCCCTCTCACCAAGCCCGTTCACTGTCACATGGGCGCATGATGCGCCGGCTTTTAGTGCCTCAACCGTATTTGAAAGTGCAAATCCGAGGTCATTGTGGCAGTGTATAGAGAGGGGTGCGAAGCAAAGCTCCGGTATGTAATCCCTCACCCTCTCAGGTGTCATAAGCCCCACTGTATCACAGAAGCATAACCTGTCTGCCCCGTGCTCAGTTCCGGCTTTAAATAGCCCCCTTAAGAACTCCTGATCAGCCCTCGAAGCGTCCTCGCCGGAGAGTTCGACTATAAGCCCTCTCTCTTTGGCATATTCAGTCGTCTCCATTGCCATTGCAAAGACTTCATCACGGGTCTTGCCCATCTTCTTTTCAATGTGCAGGTCAGAGACCGGAACGACAAGGTGTACCGAGTCTGCACCACTTTCTACTGCCAGGTCTACATCTCCGGTGCGTGCTCTTGAATATGTGCAGCATTCCGCAGAGAGACCAGCCTCTGATATCAGTTTTATTGCTTCCCTTTCACCTTCGGATGCTATGGCAGAACCTGCTTCAATTACATTTACGCCTATGTCAGAGAGTGCAGTGGCAATTTCAAGCTTCTGTTCAGGAGTCAGCGAAACTCCCGGTGTCTGTTCCCCGTCTCTCAGGGTTGTGTCCAAAAATCTTATCTCTTTGTTATCGAAAAATAAAGTAATCACTCATAGGTTTTCACTCCCACTTATGATGGTGTTTATTCTGGTATTTAAATGTTGTCTGGATCCAGTATTTTTTGCACCAAATCATATGGTGTGTGTGGTGCGCCTGCACCAAATATGTGGTTGGCTCTGGTGTCCTGCACCGGAATCCGGCAAAGATTTATAATCTATTAGTGCGTTTTAATTTGTATGTCTCAGAATGATATCGGGACCGGGAAAGTCACTGCACAAGTGGCAGATCGCTTTCTTATTCGGTACTAAATTTGCGAACAGGAAAGTGTCAGTTTTTGATACGACACTCAGGGATGGAGAACAGACTCCCGGAGTTTCATTTACGATTGATCAGAAGATAGAGATCGCCCGCCGTCTCTCCGATATTGGTGCTGCAATGATCGAAGCAGGTTTTCCGGCTTCGTCTGATGCGGAATTTGACAATGTCAGACGGATTGTCCGGGCAGATACGGGAGCTCCTGTATGTGGCCTTGCAAGATCTGTAAAAGGTGATGTTGACCGGTGTGTTGAAGCCGGAGTTGACATGGTGCATGTATTCATTCCTACTTCGGAGATCCAGAGAATTCATACTATTAAGAAGACACACCCTGAGGTTGTGAAAATAACTGACGATATAGTCCGTTATGCCGCCTCAAAGTGTGATCGTGTTATGTTCTCTGCAATGGATGCCACAAGAACGGGTATTGAGGATCTTATCGAGGTTTATTCCACTGCATCCGCTGCGGGTGCTGAGATCGTAAATGTTCCGGATACAGTCGGGATTTTCACCCCTACTGCGATGAGGGATATGGTCTCTGAGGTGAGAAAGCATGTTGACTGCAGAATTGATGTCCACTGCCACAATGACTTCGGACTTGCGGTTGCAAATACCATATCTGCGGTTGAGGCCGGTGCTGATCAGGTCCAGGTGACTGTGAACGGAATCGGTGAACGTGCCGGAAATGCTGACATATCTCAGACTGTGATGATCATGGAGGCAATTTACGGAATTAACACCGGAATTGTGACCGAAAAACTGGTTGAAATCTCAAGGCTTGTATCGCGGTTTTCAGGAATCGCCGTACCGCCGGTACAGCCGGTTGTGGGTGATAATGCCTTCTCGCATGAAAGCGGCATACACTCCCACGGTGTGCTCTCAAATCCGGGAACTTTCGAGCCCGGTATTATGACTCCGGAGATGGTCGGCCACAGGAGGAGATTAAAACTCGGCAAACATGCAGGCAGCCATGCCGTAAGGCAGATGCTCTCCGACGCAGGCATAAATCCGGATGACAAAGAACTCGATGAGATTATCCGGCTCATGAAGGAGATCTCCGGCAGGGGTAAGAAGGTCACTGATAATGACCTCTTCCAGATTGCCGATACGGTTATGGAGTCCGGTGTGTCTGAAAAGGCGATTGAGATCGATGACATCTCGATATTCACCGGAATTCATGCGATTCCGACTGCAAGCGTCAGGGCGATTGTCTATGGTAGGGAGAAGGTCTGCTCAAGCACAGGCGATGGCCCTGTTGATGCTGCCATGAATGCATTAATGGGCATCATCCCAAAGCCGGTTGAGCTGAAATCTTATCAGGTTGAGGCGATCTCAGGTGGTACAGATGCAATCGGTTGTGTCACAATTGCGGTTGAGGACAGCCGTGGAAGGGTGTTTGACTCATCTGGCACAAACAGTGATATCGTCCTGGCCTCGGTTGAGGCGATGGTGAATGCACTTAATCTCGTCTATCGTGCAAACAGGGACCGGGATTAGCAGAATCTGTGAATATACTGAAATAATTGAGTAATCCGGGAGAGCGGGATAACTTTTCCGGATAATTCTGCGGGCAGAATATTTATTCTGACAATACCCGTTTTAATGGCAAAAGAATAAATCATAACGGGAATAATTCAGAACTCAGGAAGTAAATCTATGATAAAGAAGTATTATGAATCCGATGCAGACCTGAAGACACTTTCAGGTAAAAAAATTGCAGTAATTGGATATGGATCACAGGGAAGGGGACAGGCACTTAATCTTCGCGACAGTGGCCTTGACGTAATTATCGGAATCAGACCGGGTAAGAGCAGAATGCAGGCTGAAGAAGACGGTCTTGAGGTATATGATGTCTCTGAGGCGGCAAAAGCTGCACAGGTCGTAATGATTCTTCTCCCTGATGAAACTCAGGCAGATGTCTATGATGCTGAGATTAAGCCATATCTTGAAGAGAACGACTGCCTGATGTTCTCACACGGTTTCAATATCCACTATGGGCAGATCATTCCGCCTGAGAACGTGGATGTTGTCATGGTTGCACCCAAAGGTCCGGGGCACATGGTCAGAAGAGTATATGAGGAAGGTATGGGAGTTCCTGCACTCATTGCAATTCATCAGAATTCATCCGGAAATGCAAAGGAGATCTCACTTGCCTATGCAAAGGGAATCGGTGCAACAAGAGCGGTTGTTCTTGAAACTACATTCAGAGAGGAGACTGAGACTGATCTCTTCGGTGAGCAGGCAGTGCTCTGCGGTGGTGCAACTTCCCTTATTAAGGCAGGCTTTGAGACTCTTGTCGCAGCCGGATATGCTCCTGAGATGGCATACCTTGAGGTTCTTCATGAACTTAAGTTGATTGTGGACTTAATCTATGAGGGCGGATTTACAAAGATGCGTGATTCCATCTCCAATACAGCCCAGTTTGGCGATCTTACAAGAGGGCCAAGGGTCATCGGGCCGGAGACGTATGCCGCAATGGAGGATGTCCTGACCGAAATCCAGACCGGAGAGTTTGCTAAGGAGTGGATTTTGGAAAACAGGGTCAGAAGGCCGGTATTCAATGCACTGACAAAAGCGGATGAAGAACATTTAATAGAGGTTGTCGGTGCCGAGATACGTGGCATGATGCCTCAGTTCCAGAAGAAAGAAGAATGTGATGAGGAGTAATTCCTCCCATCAATATCACTATAATCCTAATTTAAATTCAGATTGAATTCCAGTTATATTCCAATTCAAACCCTGATTTTCATCTTTTTTTATAAAATTGTTTTTTTATTCAACAAAAATGCGATAAAATATTGCAGATTAGACTTAATACTGGATTGATTCTATGAAATGCACTTTCACCCTGATAAAAGAAAATATTACAGAAGAAGCTGAGTTTGAGGGGGATACTCCACTTTCCGATCTCATGCTGGCCTGCGGAATAATTCCGGACACTGTAATTATTGAGCTTAACGGCAGAATAATTCCGGAGGACGAATTAGCAGAGGAAGCCGGTTATGATATTATAACCACTGCTTCCCGGGGATAAGGGATTGATGTATTATCTCTTTTTTAGAGGATATCTGAGCAAAATACTGGGATTCTTGGGTCAGTGGATCCTGATTAAACAGGAGTTATGCAGGCAGAATTTGAGTGAGTTATGCCGGTCTGATGAAATGGCTTATATGGCTACAGGACAGATTTGGTACATATGTGTTTGTCCTGACCATTAGGGTGGTTTGGATAGTCACTTACAAAAAGTATATCTAAGTGGGTAGCATGGAAGAAGAAAAGAAACTGATCAATGTCAGGAACAACAAGGAGTATCACTGCCCTGTAGAAGCTGCCCTTGATGTTATCGGTGGCAAATGGAAACCTCTGATCCTCTGGCAGTTAAAAGAGACTGAGGTCATACGCTATAACAGGCTACAGCAGAACCTCCACGGAGTTTCTCCGAGAATGCTGACAAAACAACTGAGAGAACTTGAAGAGGACGGTCTGGTAAACCGGAAGATGTACCCGGAAATTCCTCCAAAAGTTGAATATTCACTGACAGAATTTGGAAAGACCGTCTCTCCTATAATAGAGGCACTCTGCGACTGGGGAGCTGAATACCTCGAAAGGCAGTGTACTCTGAATAAGAAAGAATAAGTGATTAAAATGCGGCATCAGTCCGGGGGCATATGTCCCGGATGTAAATATTAAATAATTGCTTTTTACAGGTCTTTCCTGCTTCATTAACACTTTTATTTATCTGTGTTATGTCTGAATATGCTATTGCTTAAATGTCTTTTAAACCTGAAGGGATATTAATTTCCTGCATTTATTATTCTTCATTTGTCTTTTTATTTCATTCAGCACATTAGTGTAAATGCCGGGTTTAACTTTCGGAATGATAAAATAACGGATGGATAAATTGATGTGCTTCATCCGGAATTACATATCTATTATCTGCTCATAATGGCGAAAAAGGAGGGCCTGCTTTTTTAAGAGCAGGATCACAGGATTTTTAGCTGTCCTGTAGGGGGTAGAGCTGCTGAAGCATCTCACCGGCATTGACTGCCGGTTCTAATGGTGTTGCCGGGTAAGCAAGGCCGTTTTCTTTGAGTGCCTTTAGACCTTCTACTATACGCTCCAGTCTGTCTGGGGGTATGGTGAGGATAAGCTCTTCTTTTCCGGCAAGTCCAAAGTTCCTCTCACCTAAACAGGGCAGGGAAAGGGACGGTTTTTTTGTAGCAGCAGAGCGGGGCAGAGCATCGGCACAGGAGCCTTCTCCAATGAAGCAGGACTCAATAAGTTCATATTTGTGGTACTGCAGGCCGTTTAGAATAAACGTCATCTGTTCACCATCTGCGTAGATCATGATATAATCAGGTTCAAATTTCTCCTCTTCAAGAGGACTCATTACCAGTGCCTCAATTGGAGTGGGTGCCGGATAAATTTTCATCTGTTCCATAGCAGTGTCATAGTCTTTAAACCAGAAACCTGCAAAGCCTTTAGCTTCGCTGTCAAGTTCTTTCTCATCTGCCGGTGCAAGTCCCTGAATTCTTACGCAACGGTACTTCAGCTGAGTCTTGTCGGCATATGCTTCAAAATCCTCTTTGGTTACTCCGATGGTCTTTCCCTGTTTTCTTACAAGGTATGGGAGCTGACAGTAGAGAAATCCTTTATGTGGTTTTTCTATGCCGGGAATGTCCATGTAACCGTCTTTTTTTGCCATTCTTTTGCAGGCGATGATGCCTGAATCCAGCTTTACAAGTTCATTTAGTTCTTCTACAAGTTCTTTCCAGTTTGTCATGCTTACTCACCTTAGTGTATATTAGCATATGTCGGTTAGTGCATAAATAGTTCATACTGACATTTTTAACATATACTAACAAAATGTATAGTTTAATAAGATTATGCAATCCGGATTTAAAACTTTTAATCTGTAAAAACAAGGCAGTATGTACAAAAACTACTCCTGTCAGGTCAGAGTATTCTCCGGACATTATTCCAGAAAACTGCTGTATGAATGTCAGCCTGTGTGACTTTCAATGGAGGATAAGCCAAATGTCAGTAATTTTATCCTCCAAAATATCGTTAGAATCTGTTAATACTGTCTGATGCATCCGGCGCCTTCTTGGGATGTGTTTAAAGTTACTCTGAATTTCGTGGCACATCATTTAAGGAAAATAAAACAGATATTAATTTAGCTACTCTAACTGCTTTGGGGGCCCTGTTAACTCCGGCAACTCTGACAATTCTGGTATCTAAAAGGCTGTGGAAATATGAAAATTGAATCAATAAGGCTGAAGAACTTCAAGGCATTTCAGGATGCTGAGATGACTGATATTCCGGATTTCTGTATAATAGTCGGAGCTAACGGAAGCGGCAAAAGCACAATATTCAGCGTATTTAAATTTTTAAAAGATGCACTCTCAGGCAATGTAAACTCAGCACTTGTAAAACTTGGAGGCAGCAGAGGATTTGAAGAAGTCCGCAGCAGAAATTCCAAAGGCCCGATAGAGATCGAAATAAAATTCAGGGAATCTTCTGAAAAACCACTGATAACATATTTTCTCCGGATAAATGAGCGAAAAGGTCGGGCATATGTTGAAAATAAGATATTAAAATACCACCGTGGCAGCAGAGGAAAACCCCTGAGCATTCTTGAATTTGCAGATGGTAAGGGGTACGCAGTAACAGAAATTTCTGATGATGCACAGGATAAAGTACTGAGTGAGACATCAGACATAAGTAAACTCCAGAGAGAAGAACAGAACTTAAAATCCAATGATATTCTGGCGATAAAGGGCCTCACACAGTTTGAAAAATTCCCGGCAGTGGTCTCACTTGGCAATTTTATTGAAAACTGGCATACATCCGATTTTCATATAAACAGGGCACGCCCAGAACAGGAAGCCGGATATGCGGAACATCTCTTAACTGAAGGTGAAAATCTCTCGATTGTAATACAGTATCTGCACAGGGAATATCCTGAGACATTTGGGATAATTATTGAACTGCTAAAGGACCGGGTCCCCGGCATAACAGATGTAGAATCAAAGACAACGGAAGAGGGGCGTGTCCTTCTGAAGTTTCAGGACGGATCTTTTGAAGATCCATTCCTTGCCCGTTATGTCTCTGACGGAACAATAAAGATGCTGGCATATCTCGTTCTCCTTTATGATCCAAATCCACACCCCCTCTTATGTGTTGAAGAACCAGAAAACCAGCTCTACCCTAAACTCCTGTGGGAACTTGCCGAAGAATTCAGGGACTATGCAAATCGCGGCGGGCAGGTGTTTGTATCTACCCACTCCCCCGACTTCCTCAATGCCGCCCTCCCTGATGAAGTGTACTGGCTTGAAAAATCAGATGGCTATACGAAAATAAAACGGGCAAAAGATGATGAACAGATAGCTGCCTACATGGAAGAAGGCGATCAGATGGGGTCTCTCTGGAGAGAGGGCTTTTTTGGTGAGATCTGAATATGATCACAACTCTTGTCTTCTTTCTCGAATAGCCATCAGCAAAAGAGATGCTTAAGGGGCTTCTTCCTTCAATGATTCCGGAATATATTCAGGTACGCTATGTGATATTTCAGGGGAAACAGGATTTAGAGAAACAGATTGTAAAAAAACTCAGAGGCTGGAGAACTCCCGATACTTTTTTTGTAATTCTAAGGGACCAGGACAATGGTAACTGTATAGAGATCAGGGAAAATCTCATGAACAAATGCAGGGAAGCACACAGGGATAATACAATGGTGCGGATTGCGTGCACCGAACTTGAATCATTTTATCTTGGTGATTTAAGAGCGGTCGAAGATGGATTTGACATTCCCGGTATCGCTGAAAAGCAGAGCTTAAAAAAATTTCAGAGTCCGGACAGCATAAAAAAACCCTCAGAAGAACTCAGAAATATTACGAATGGATAATATCAGAAGATCAGTGGTTCAAGAGCAATAGGTAAATATCTGAAGACTGACGGTTCAAATCTTTCTTACAGTTTCAACGTTCTCACCGGAGGAATTGAAAGCATATTCAGTTAAAATGCTCCTGTTTTTAAAAATCCATATTATTTCAGGATAAGAATATTCTAATTTAAGTGCTTCCGGCACAATTGTCTCATCAGTGCTGAGATAATTTGCTGCCCGGAAGTGCAGTCCGTTAAATGAATAATCTGTAGTTTATTCTTTAAAACTCCATCCTTTCAGATCATTCACTTATGGAGGTTAGGTAAGACCGGAATCGGAGCCGAACCTAATCAAGGCTATATCTCTGTCTGAGCTTATCGGCCCATGGTTCATACCTGCTGTCAAGCTCAACAGCTTTTCTCAGGCACTCAACACTTTCGTTAAATCTCTTAAGATTGCCGAGAGCCTCAGCTTTTCCACAGTATGCCATAGGGAATTCAGAATCGATCTCTATTGCTTTATTGTAATATTCAATTGCCTGTTCGTCTCCAAATGGTGTTGCAGTACTGTGCATGCCCTTAATTGTCCACTCAAACGGATTTTCCGGATTGGTGAGATACTTCTCCGGGTTCTCTCTGAATTCCTCCATCCATTTCAGGTGGGTTTCGTTGTCAATACAGATCTGAGTCCCGCCCGGAAAAACAACTGAACTGTCAGATAATTCAGTGCAGCCCGGAATTATGACAACTGCGACAAGCACAATCAGGACGGGGATTATTTTAGGCAGTGCTGCCGGAGCAGTTTCCTGTTCAATACCCAAAAGAAGATCCTGTATTTTTTTCAGCAGTGATCTGAAGGGATATTTAATCATAAAAGCCGTATTTACGCCCCATCTTCTCAAAATACTTCTGGTGGTAGTCCTCAGCCTTCCAGAAATCACCAAGTGGCAGAACTTCGGTCACAACAGGACTCTCAAAGGCTTTCTTCTCCTCAAGTTCCTTTATGTAATTCAAAGCCTCCTTCTTCTGCTCATCATTCCGGTAAAATATAGCAGACCTGTACTGATCACCAACGTCCGGCCCCTGCCTGTTGAGCGTTGTCGGGTCATGTACTGAAAAAAATATCTCTAACAGTTCCCTGTATGAGATAATATCATTATCAAATGCAATCTGCACAGCTTCAGCATGACCTGTATTTCCGGTGCAGACCATTGTGTAATCCGGATCTTTGGTCTCACCGCCGGTATATCCTACTCTTGTCACAAGGATGCCTTCTTTTCTCTGAAATGCCGCTTCAACCCCCCAGAAGCACCCTGCTGCAAATGTGGCATTATCCTTAACCATAAAAACTGCTTTGACCTGAACAGAAAAAAGTCTGCCGCTATTCTTTTGTTATAAATATCTGAAGTTTAAAATTTAAAAAAAAGGCTGAATGGAATCTTAGAATTGCTGACAACTCTCATTTTCCGGATGTTACTTAACTCCCAGCCACTGTTTGTATGTTATTTAGGAGGTTTTGATTGATATTTTCAGTAATTCAATAATTCCTCCTGATTCTCATCATCTGATAATACCGGGTACGGGTTTGTAACAGTTATCATGACATGGTCTGAATAAATGGCCCTGCCTGTCTCTGTATCCTCTGCTACACATCCTACAAACATAGATTCTGAGTCGCCGGCAATACTTAATTCAACTTTGAGTACTGCGGTTCCATAATCGTCTGTATCTGTCTCTCCGATATAATGGTCAACACCCAGTCCGGAAACCATGATGTTCTGGTAGAAGTAGACCGTTTTGTCTGCAACAGGATTTCCTGCTTCATCAGTCAGTACCGAAACAAAGTAGGTCTCATCACCGCTGTTTATGTTCTTATCCTTTGCAAAGATGTCAATATTGATACTATTTTCATCTGTATTTTTTTGTGTGCTGTCTGCCTGTGCACTTACAGGGCCGCAAACTGCCATAGTCAGGCACATTGTCAGCATGACTGCAACTGCTTTAAATATATTCTTCATTATATTCACCATTTTGTTGCAAAGCCTATTTTCCATGTAAAATCTGATGAAAGGAGGTTTCACAGGTCGGTTAGATCTAAATCAGCTTTTTGTGTATATATATGAGTGAAATAAAGCAGGTTATACCCTTTAACTCCCGGGTTTTAACACAGAAAAATAAGTTAGTGCCTATTAATTGCGTGGTGCATGACAGGTTGCTTCATGCAGAGTCTGAAAAGTTCTGATTCGTAAAAGGGCTTGCAGTGAATAAAAAAGGATAAAATTTATTTCTGTTTATTTTTACATCTGGGAGCCGGACTTTGAGATCAGCATGTCATCAACACGGATGAGCAGTGATGCTGTCTCAGCAGCGCTCTCGATTGCCTGCCTCTTGACACGCATTGGCTCAATTACACCTGCGTCATACATATTTGAGATCTTTCCGGTGAACACATTGATTCCGGCATACTTCTCGCCTTTTGAATGTGCTGCCTTAAGGTCAACAAGTATATCAATTGAATCAAGTCCTGAGTTTTCTGCAAGTGTCTCAGGAATTGTCTCAAAGATGTTTGAGAATGCCTCAACTGCGATCTGAATCCTTCCGCCGATTGTGGAAGCATATTCACGCAGTTTTAAGTGAATTTCAGTATCGATTGCTGCTGCACCAACGACATATTTGCCGTCCTCAAGGGCATCCATAACAACTCTTGCTGCATCATAAACCGCACGCTCAAGTTCATCAACATAGATCTGGTTAGATCCCTTGACTAAAATTGTGACTGTGTGGCCGTTTGTGCATCCGGTGAACTTTGTAACCTTGATGTCCTTCATCTCTTCAACAACTTCTGCATTTCCAAGAACTGCCTCTTCAAGGTCATCAACAGTGTTTACAATTGTTCCTGAGAGTGCACGTGCGAATGCTTTCATATCCTTCTCAGGTACATCCTGAATTGCAAGAATGTCATGGCGTGCGAGATAGTACTGGACTGAATCTGCAATTCCCTTCTGGCAGAGAAGAACATTTGCGCCCGATGCACTGATCCTGTCAGCCATTCCTTTGAGTGTCTCCTTCTCCTGTTCAGAGAATGCCTCAAGCTGCTGTGAGGATGTGATCTTAATCTTTGATTTTGTCTCAGTCTTGGCTATCTCAAGAGGCTTTAGCAGAAGTGCAATCTTTGCATTCTCAACCCTCTTTGGCATACCATTATCACAGCGGGTCTTATCAATCAAAAATCCTGTAATAAGTTCTGCTGACTCAAGACTGTCTCCGATGACGGTCTTGATCCTGACATCATCCTCATCAACTGAGAACTTTCCATTTTCCTCTGTTGCAACTTCACAGACTGCATCAACAACAATCTTTGTGATGGTCTCTTTCATTGATTCAATTGACTTTCCGGTAACGGCGGTTGCTGCAACCTTTGTTAACAGATCAATATCCTTTCCTTCTGCAACGATTGCATTATCTTCAAGGATTTCAAGAGCCTTCTGCATTGCAAGTGTATATCCCTTTGCGATTACTGTCGGATGAATACCCTTTGCAATAAGCCTCTGTGCCTCTTCCATCAGTGCGCCGATGAGAATTGATGCAGTTGTTGTACCGTCACCAACTTCATTGTCCTGTGTTTCAGCAACGGCAATAACCATCTTCGCAGCCGGATGTTCAACTGCAAGCTCATGGAGAATTGTTGCGCCGTCGTTTGTGATTACCACATCACCTGATGGTGAAACGAGCATCTTGTCCATTCCGCGTGGACCAAGGGTTGTTCTTACTGCCTCTGCAATGGCTTTGCATGCCATGATATTGGAGTTCTGTGCCTCCCTTCCCTTTGTGACTTCTACATTGTCACGTAAAATTACAATTGGTTGATTTCCTATCATATGCAGATACTCCTGTTTAAGATCTTCCATAAATGTAGAATTGTGGTTCTATATATAATTTGCGATGGGTCGCTGACAGATTTCGGGCTTACCTGTTTCGTAATGATGTCCTGACTGTTATCCGGAAAAACTGTCTGGATTATCATTTATTGCCTTTTACTCTCTTTAAAGAGTAATTTTCACACGATTAAACTGACAGTACTTCATAACCCTGAAAATATTTTATTCAGGATAAGGCATAAGAATACTGATGAAAAAAGGATTATTCCTCTTTCAGGGTATTAAGAATCAGCCCGAGATCAATCCAGATTATAAGCTCAGTCTTCTCCTCGCCATCGAGATCAGACCTCTCCTTAATAATTCCCCTGACATATGCCTCTTTTGAGAATGCAGAGTCCATCTGATCAATGGTATTTTCATCCACCTGAATGACAGAGTGGACATTGTCAACGATAATTCCAAGATTTGAACCGCCTGAGGTGTCAGACATCAGCACTATAATCTTCTGGTTTTCCTGGTCCTCATTCTCAGGAAGGGCGAGGATTTCATTGAGTTTAATTATGTTTGTAATTTCACCCCTTAAATTGATGATTCCTGCAATATGCGGCGGTGCCCTGGGGACGGGTGTTATCGGCATCATCTCAACGATCTCTCTTGCCAGATGTATGTCAAGTGCGTATAATGTTTCGCCGATCTCAAAGACCACCACATCAATAATTGCCATAATTTCTCCTTATTTTAATCGTATTTATCGGTTTTTATCAGTCGATTCTCTCAATCTTCACAAGTGATATGAGGGGTACGCCATCTATCTCCTTAATACCAAGTTTATTGAAGAGGACGAGAATCGCAACCGGATTTCCGCCGTGACTTTTAATATATGAGACTGTTTCGGTCACGGTCTTGCCGCTTGTGATGACATCATCGACAATTATACAGTTCTTGTTTGACACATCGGCAAAACTGCTGTTGAGGGAACCTGCCGGATTCTGACCCGCAGCATGTTTTTTCGGGTGAAACATTGTAAAGAGACAGTTCTCCTCTGCGGCAATGAAGGTTGCAAGCGGAATTCCGGAATGTGCAATCCCGATTACAACTTCCGGAGGGCAGTAATCTTCCCCGGCATCGTCCTTGGAGTAGTAATACCGTTTAATCATCATTACTGCGGAATCCTTCAACATATCAGCATGACCGCTTATGGCAGACCAGTCGATTAAAACATCCTTTGGTGCTTCACTGCCTTTCTGCTGTGTTAAAAGCCAGGTGACTGTCTCTGCGGATAGACTTAGTTCATCTGCAATCTGGCTTGTGCTTCTTCCTTCTGAATGCAGCATCTTCGCTTTGCTGACAAGTTCTTCAAGGGATGACATAAGAATAGGATTTGTTTTCAATCATTTAAGCTTTCTTTTTATCTCTGATCCACAGACATCACATATCCCTGCATCTTTGGCATATCTTCCGCATCCTATGCACCTGTATTTCCACTTTCTGAGTTTTGGTCTTCTCTGCTGGATTGGATTTACCTGGATTCCAAGGTACTGGGCAGTATTTGATACTGCAAAGTCATCGGTTGCAAGCTCAGCCTTCTTCTCAATCGCAAGTGCAATGACATCAAGGTCAGTCTCAGACAGCACGGTGATGTCCTTTGTCTTCTCCGCACCCTTCCTTGCGAGCGCAAGGGATTCTGCCGAAGGCGATTCTACCGATACCATGTTCTGGCTGAGGGTATCAAACCGGCATTTTGACCTGAAATCCTTCAGTTCACAGAGTACTGAAGGGGGAATCATTGCCCTCTCATTGAGCGGAATGTCAGTAAAAAAGAATGATGAGTCAAGAATTATCATAATGTTGTCCGGCCTGAATATTTTTTGATTTAGTATATTTTCCCTGAATTTGCCGTTTTAATCAGGCAGATTGTATCTCCGGAAATTACCGGCATTCCGGTACATTTCTCTCTATTCATGCCTTTCTCTCCGGCTTATTCTCTGAAATTGTCTTACTTCCGGAGTGCATCAGCTATGCACTGCGCCGCCGAGATGACACTTGATGCTGACTCAATCGTATCGGCTGATACAACGGATTTAAGCCCGGAAGAACAGAGCTTTGAGTAGCCGCCCTTGGCAAATACACCGTGGACACATGCTGCGTGAACTCCGGCTGCCCCCTGATTCATAAGCATTGAAGCCGCGTTTGCAAGTGTGCCTCCGGTTGCGATGATGTCATCAACAAAGACGACCTCTCTTCCCTTAGCCTCAACCGTCTTTGGTTCAATCCTGACTTCAGTCCCTGAAAGCCTTGTTTTTACAAGATGGTCACTGTCCCATCCGTTTTCACCGGCAACAGCCTTTGCAAATTCTGCCGCACCGCCGTCAGGGCCAAGGATCAGGGGATTTTCAAGGCCGAGTTCCTTTATATACCTGCCCATATATGGTGCAAGGGAGAGGTTTTCTGCATCTGTATCAAAGAAATTAAGCACTGACTCTTCATGGATATTTATTGTATATATCTTTGAGACATTACGTGACAGTGCGCCTGCAATCGCCCGACTGCTGACAGGCTCACCCTCATGGAATTTTTTGTCCTGTCTTGCATATCCCATATACGGAATGACAAGAGTGATCTCTGCCCCTTCGCACGCATCTATTAAGAGAAGAAGCTGCACAAAGGAATCACTGTCAACTATGCTCCCGATTATAGTTATCTCGTTACCAATGCCTTCTGCCCTCAGAAAAAGTTCTCCGTCAGGGAATTTTCGAAACTCAACCGGCAGCAGCTCCGCACCTAAAATCCCGGCTGTTTTTGCCGCGAGAACCTGTGATTTTTCATTTCCGATTATCTTCATCTCAATTACCTGTTCTGGAAAGTACTTAAACTATCACAAAGAATCATTTAAGAACTATCGCTTATGTGAGGTTAACCAGTTAATGGATAAAGACGATAAAATAAATCCCAATATTGATGATGTCTCTCCTGAGGTCAATAATCAGGGTGGAGCAGGGGAATCTCCGTCACCTGCCGAAACCAAAGGGAGCATAAATCAGGATAATAACAAGACAATAACAGACAATCCCAATGTATCAGTTGTAGGTTCAGAAGATATTCCGGAGGAGAAGGCAGAAGATCCAAAGATCAAGCCGGAGGATATTGAGCTTGAAAGCCTCAACTCATCCTCTGAGATAGAGGTGCCTGAAAAGCTCATTGATCAGGTAATTGGACAGGAGCATGCAGTAGAGGTCATAAGGAAGGCTGCCATCCAGAGGCGGCATGTCATGATGATCGGGACACCGGGTACTGGCAAATCAATGCTTGCAAAGGCAATGGCCGAACTCCTCCCGAAAGAGGAGATGCAGGACATACTTGTATATCCAAATTCCGAAGACTCAAATAACCCGATAATCCGGTCAGTAAAAGCCGGAAGAGGCAAGGAGATAGTTGCTGCCCACAAAGCGGAGGCGAAGAAGAGGGCGCAGACGAGAAATACCCTCATCATGATTCTTATCTTCGGAATTATGGGCTATGCGATAATTACCGGACAGCTGCTGATGGGTATCATCGGTGCTGCCTTCATATTCATGGCACTACAGTATTCAAGGCCGAAAGAAGAGGCAATGGTGCCAAAACTTCTCGTCTCCAACACTCCTGACAGCACAGCACCATATATTGACGGAACAGGATCGCATGCAGGTGCACTTCTCGGTGATGTCAGGCACGATCCGTTCCAGTCCGGCGGACTTGAGACCCCGGCGCATGACCGTGTTGAAGCCGGAGCTATTCACAAGTCCAACAAGGGTGTGCTCTTCGTGGATGAGATCAATACTCTGACTCCTCATTCACAGCAAAACCTGCTTACAGCCCTTCAGGAGGGTGAGTTCTCAATCACCGGGCAGAGTGAGCGTTCAAGCGGTGCAATGGTCAAGACCGAACCTGTGCCCTGCAGTTTCATAATGATTGCGGCCGGAAACCTCGATGCCATGGAGGGCATGCACCCGGCACTGCGTTCAAGGATCAGAGGCTATGGTTATGAGGTATATATGCAGGATACCATGCCTGACACGCCTGAAAACCAGAAGAAGTTCATCACATTCGTTGCCCAGGAAGTCAAGAACGACGGCAAGATACCTCCGTTTGACAGATCCGCAATCGAGGAGATTATGAGGGATGCCAGAAGAAGAAGCAACCGCAAGGGTCATCTGACACTCAAGCTTCGTGACATCGGTGGTCTTATCAGGGTTTCCGGTGATATGGCACGACAGGATAATTCCGAGATCACAACTGCTGAGCATGTCTTAAGGGCAAAAGAGATTGCAAAGTCTGTTGAAGACCAGATCTCAGATGAATATACCAGAAGAAGCCGTGAGTATGACCTTACAATAGTAGAAGGAACTGCGGTCGGCAGGGTCAACGGACTTGCAGTCGTTGGTCATGACTCCGGTCAGGTCCTCCCGATAATGGCTGAGGCAACCCCTACACAGAGCGCAACCGGCAATGTTATCGCAACCGGACTGTTAAAGGAGATTGCACAGGAGTCAATCAAAAATGTCAGTGCAATATTAAAGAAGTTCACTGGCAAGGACATCCGGAATATGGATATTCATATCCAGTTCATAGGGACATACAATGGTGTTGAGGGTGACTCTGCTTCAGTCAGTGTTGCAACCGCTGTTATCAGTGCAATTGAGAATATTCCTGTCAGGCAGGATGTTGCAATGACCGGCTCACTCTCTGTAAGGGGTAATGTCCTGCCAATAGGCGGTGCAACCTACAAGATTGAGGCTGCTGCAAAGGCCGGTATAAAGACGGTCATTATTCCGAAATCAAACCTTGATGATGTATTAATTGAGGACAGATACAGGGATATGGTGGAGATAATTCCGGTCAGCACAATAGAGGAGGTGCTTGAGATCGCTCTTGTGCCTGAGAAGAAGGAGGATTTCATGGAGAAACTTAACAAACTTGCAAATATGAAACCCTCTGAATTCATAGAATCAATATCCGGTAATATTGCCTCTTCAACCGGACTCTGAATTAATTTCAGCCAATTTTTTTATTTTTAAAGATACAGGTGATCCTGAATGGAAGAACCAAGATATTATGATATAAGGCATACTGCGGGCACTTCCACACATATTGATATCGACAATGGTGTGGTGGAGTCTGCGGGGACATCGTTTTTTGATACTGCAATTCTGCGTGTGCTTGGGAGTCACGGGTGGGGAATTGTAACTATTGACAATTACAGTGCAAAGAGCAGAAAGGAGAAGGACGAGTACATCAGCCAGGCACTCCGCCACGCAATGGTAACTGTGGAGGATGTAGCACTCGGCGATGCCAGATCCGGAATTCTGCCAATGCCCGCAATGAAGGAAGATCCGGCATCAGTCCCCTTAGAGGAGAAATGCTCCCTTCTCTCTGGCATAGAGTCACAGGCGAGAAAGGTGGATGGTATTGTAAGCACCCGTGCCGGATATTCCGAAGGGTCAGGCACTGTCTCTTTTGAAAACTCTTCCGGCGCTGAATTTTCATATGCAATCTGCCGGTCAGGATACTCCATATCAGCGGTTGCAGGACGAAACGGCGTTATGCAGGCTGCAAGGGAGAGTGAGCATACAATCTCCGGCTTAAATCTCCGGCATAAGGAGGATATGGGTGCAAAGGCGGCTGAGAGGGCAGTTGCACTTCTGGATGCCTCTCCGGCGAAGGGCGGCAAAATGAATGCTGTTCTTGACCAGCAGCTTGCAGGCGTATTTGCACATGAGGCAATCGGGCATGCCAGTGAGGGTGACCTTGTTAAAGAGGGCATCTCGGTTATTAAGGGAATGATCGGCGAGTGTATAGGCAGCCCGAATCTGACTGTTGTCGATGATCCTACTCTGCATGAATTCGGATTTATGCCGGTGGATTCAGAGGGTGTTCTTCCGGTGAGATCCGAAATCATCAAAGAGGGTGTTTTAAGTGCATATCTTCACAACCGGCAGACACTTGCCGTTGTCGGTGATGGTGATGCCGGACATGCAAGGGGGCAGGCAGGCGAGGTTCCGCTTGTCAGAATGAGCAATACATTCATAGAGAGCGGTGACTCCTCGTATGACGAGATAATTTCGGAGTGCAGAAACGGAATTCTTCTCAAAGGCTCACGCGGCGGCCAGGTAGACCCCGGAAGGGGGGTTTTCCAGTTCAATGCAGAATATGGCTACGTGATAGAGAACGGGGAATTATCAAAGATGGTCAGGGATGTCTCTCTTTCGGGTGATATCTTAAAGACTATGCATAATATTGCTCTCTGTGGCAATGATAAAAAGATGACTCCGGGATACTGTGGCAAAGGAGGTCAGAGCGTTCCGGTTACCGACGGTTCGCCTCATATTCTGCTCAAAGACGCTGTGGTAGGTGGTTGCGGTGAATGAAGATAAAATAAGAGGCCTTTCTGAACTTATCATAAAGGCGGGGAATAAATGCGCTGATGAGGTTGAGATATTCTTAGCCGGAGGCAGTGGTGTTGTGACACAGCTTAAGGGCGATCTCATAGGTGAGGCCGGAGGATCTGAGTCATTCGGCATCGGCATCCGGCTGATTAAAGACGGAAAGATTGGCTCCTCTACAACAGGCAACCCTGAGAGATGGCAGGAATGCCTTGCTGCCGCTGAAGCGAGTGCAAAACTTGCGACAGGACAGAAGTGGGAGGGCCTTCCTTCTCCTGTACCTCTAAGCGATATAGATCTGGATATTTTTGACAGTTCGTTAAAGCCCGATATTTCAGCTGCTTCCTCCTTAATTGAGGAGATGAAAGAGGGTGCATCTGAATTTGATGTGAATATTGCAGGCGGAGGTTCATCTTTTGGTACCGGATACTCCGTAATCGTAAATTCGGAGGGTGTCTTTTATTCACGTGAGAAGAGCCGGGTTTCGGTCTCTCTTGAGGCAATCTCCGGGACATCCACCGGTTATGAATTTGACTCGGCCTGTTTTAATGACAGGATTGATGCAAAGGAGACCGGAAAGCAGGCTGCATTTCTTGCTGCACACTCAGTTGATGCAGAGGAGATTGAATCGGGGCAGTATGATGTAATCTTCTCACCTATAGCATTCAGTCAGATTCTGGGATCAGTTCTTCTGCCATCTTTTTCCGGCAGAAACGTCCATTCCAACCGGTCCTTCCTTGCCGGAAAAATGGGTGAGCAGGTCTTTGATGAATGCCTCTGCATATATGACGACCCTACGGACGGACAGGGGAGCACACTCCTTGATGCAGAGGGTGTCCCGACACGCAGAATTGATTTTGTGGAGGAAGGTGTCCTGAAATCCTTTGCATATGATTTAAAGACTGCATACAGGTACGGTGAGGAGTCCACCGGAAGTGCAAAGAGGGGCGGTGCCGGCGGACTGCCATCAATCGGGATGCATAATCTGCATGTTGACGGTAAGAGGAGCAATGTTTTTGATGAGAAGGCACTCTATGTTCAGGATGTCGTAGGTGCACACACTGCAAATGCAATTACCGGTGATTTCTCACTTGAACTGTCAAATACATCCTGGATGGAGTCCGGCGAGTATGGCAGTGCTGTACGGTCGGCTATGGTATCCGGAAATTTCTTTGAGATGATGAAGGATATTGCAGGACTGTCAGAGTCTTCAAGAGAGATTGGCTCATCTAAAATTCCATCGGTTAGGTTTAATGGCATACAGATAATAGGAAAGTAACTATGAGTGGAGTGAAATTATGATTGGAACAATAATTACAATTCTGATTGCAGTCGGGATTGTATTCTTCATCTGGTATATGCTGAAGAATGTAACAACCCTGATAATCAACTCAATTGTGGGAATAATCACCCTGATAGTTGTGAGTCAGTTTGGAATCTTAGGCATGGAGACCTTTAAGGTAACATGGGCATCCGTTATAATCTGTGCAATAGGCGGACTTCCGGGTGCGATACTCTTAATCCTCTTCAATGCTGTTGGAATTGCTGTATAATTGGAGTTATCTCCGGTTTTCACATAATCCAAAAATGTCCTTTTTTTAAAAACAGTCTGAATGGTTATATTCTGAATATCAGTTCTACGCTTTGATTTTAGAGCATCAAAAGAGGGGTTCTGTTCATATAATCATCCTGATATTTCCATAATGTTCAGGCTGATATGATCTATTTTCGGAATTTTCTGACCGGATTTTATGATATCTTCGAGATGATGATTTATGGCATCCTCGATATTTATGAGTGCCTCCCCATAAGTTTCGCCCTGAGCATAGCATCCCTGAATGGTGGGTAAATGGGCAAAATGTCCGTATTCAGCCTTCTTAATTATGATACTGTACTGAGTTATTGTTAATTTTTATTGGTGTGAAATTCCGGAACGTCAGAATATCCCTGCCTCTGAATATACATTGACCTTGTCTTCCATTATCTCGTAAGGCTTGATCTCTCTTGAGTGGTTTGAGCGCCTCATCTTTACCACTTCAACTGCTGTATGTACTTCTGAGAGATCAGAGGGGCGTATGTATCTGAGAATTACTACAGTGTCGGCGAGATATTCAACAAGGCCGTATTTGCTTGAGAAGAAATCACCTTTTTCAGACTCCGTTGTCATAACGTAAGTGCATTCCAGTTTTCTGAGTAACTCAAAGAGCCTGAACATCTCCTTTCTTCTGAGCGCTTCGTCATCAAAAAGCCCTTCAAAGAGGGATATAGGATCAATTACAACCCGCTTTGCATTGACACTCTTTATTAGTTCAGGGAGTTCGTTCTTTATGCTGTTTATGGATATATTGAAATCAGTCGGGTCAAGCTTGAGAATGAAGAATGATTTGTCCTTGTATGGTGCGATGTCATAACCCCGGTCATCAATCTTTTCATATATTATATCGGCATCTTCCTCAAGACTGATAAAGACTCCCGGTTCATCATTTTTCAGACCTTCATAGAGAAATTCAAGGGCAAAGGTTGTCTTACCTGTACCATATGTCCCGATTATGGTGCATATACTCTCTTTTATCATCCCTCCGCCCATCATCTCATCAAGGCCCGGAATTCCCATAAAAATTCTCTCTTTATTCATATAACCACCCTGATATTGCTGACTTCAAAGCCTGCCTCAGGTGATATTTTTACCCCGAATTTTACAAGGTCGTTCTCCTCAAGGTGAGGCATAACTCCGGCAAACTTCTCAAAGAACATAATTCTCTGGCGTTTCCTGCCGGAACTTTCTTCCCATGAGAAGTTTACAAGTGCATCGCAGCAGTCTGCAACCTCCATGAATTTCTGTTCCGGAAGTATGCCTTCTGATATGAGGATCATAATTGTAGAATTCCATTTCTTTGAAATTCTCTGTAGTCCTCTTAAAAATCCGACAATCTCCTTCCATTCAGTGGGGGTTGAAAATCCTGTTGCGACGTCAGATATTGCATCTATGACTATTAGGCTTCTACTTGGCAGATCATTCAGTTTTGCCGCAAGTGCTCCTATCAGGCTGTCATCGGTTGATCTCTTCTGAAATCTCTCAAGTATGGTTGAGTCAGAGTACCATCCGGTTGGCACTATTGTCGATTCAAAATATATTTCGGAGAGGTCTATAAATTTTATACTCTCCTCAATACCTTCTATCAGGTCTTTTTTGAATGAGAGACTGATCTCCTTTAATATTGATGATGAAAGCCTTGTGAATGTTATATAGGCAATCTCTTCAGGGAGTATGGCATTCTTTGGATTCTGTCCTGTCTTTTTCATATTTCCAAGGAATATGACTGAACTGTACACAAATTCCCTGTTCCCCGACCCCTGGGTGCCTGAAAGAAGAACTACTGATCCCGGAGGAATTCCACCATCCAGTACCGGGTCAAGCGAGGAAATTCCGGTTGGCATTCTCTCTGCCGTAACCTCTTCCATAATAATTAACTAATAGGCGGTTTTTTATCTAAATATTGTGTTTGTAGATCTGAGATGGACTCCTGTGATGTATGTTGGTAATCTATGCCTGTTCTTTCGGGAAATTCGTATGAATAGTTCAGTTCTTTATTACGGGGCAACAAAATAGATTATATACCAGTTAATTGTAATTGAAGTTATCAGATAAGCCTGCAATATCATATTAATTATTTCAGCATAAAGGGAGAAGGTGTAAGGTTTGGCATTTAAATGGTTTAAAAAGGAAAAAAAGAATTCTGAAAAGAAAGAGGAAGATATTAAGCTGAGTGACCTTTTAAGCCGGACTTCCGGCAAAGCAGATGTTAAAGAGGTATCCGGTTCTGACCCAAAAAATTCAGAAGGCATAACTGAGACACCGGATTATGACCTGTCTGAATCCGCAACTGAGGGTGAAAAGACCGGAAATTCTCCGGAAGGGGTGGGTAGTCCTGAAATGTTTGAATTTGAGAATCTCTCAGAATCTGCCGGTTATGATGCCGTTGAAATTCCATCCTCATCTCCTGCACCCTCCGATCCTGTGTGGCCTGTAATTACGGGTAAGCCTGTGGATTCCGGGAAATCTTCCGGAACAATTTCCGGTTCTGACACTGAAGAATCTGTTATATCTACGGAATCTCCGGAGACCTCCATCTCTCCGGAAATCCCGGAGTCTGATGCTGAGGAATTTTCTGAGTCTTCACCTGAACCGGTTGTGGAGGGTGATAGTGATGTTTCAGCTGCCGTTCCTGCTGCTGTTCTCCCTGCTGGCTCTTACCCTGAAATGGTCCCTGACCCTGTCTCCGGTGCTTCTGTTTCCTCTGTTGAGCCTTCCGTCTCTCCCCCTTCTGAGTCTTCACCTGAACCGGTTGTGGAGGGTGATAGTGATGTTTCAGCTCCTGCTGCTGATGCTCTTCCTTCTGATGTTACTTCTCCTGAAAGCCTGCCTGACCCTGTCTCTGTTGCCGCTGCTGAGCCTTCCGGAATTGATGATGGCAGTCCTTCCGACAATGCGGATGCAGTGCCTGCCGGAGAGCCTCCTGAATCTTCATCAGAAATCCCGTCAGAAGAGATTACTCCGGTTATAAGGGAGGAAAATCCTGCTGAAGCCGCTGTATTTATTCCGGGTGGCAAAAAAACCCTTTCAGTTCCTGAAATTGCACCGGAAGATTTGGGCATGGAAAAAGATGCCGTTAAAGGTAAGAAAATATCATTTGGGGGATTTTTCGGGAGAAAAAAGATGTCTGATCATAAAAAATCTCTTCTCAGTACCCAAGAAGGCGAAAAACCGGCAAAAAAAGGTTTATTATCAGGCATTGGAGTCTCAAAATCAGAGCCTGTAAGGTTTTACAATCCTGAAACCGATGAGCCTCTCCTTGATGCTAAAATTCCGGAAGGCTACGAAGAGATTGAGAGTTACTGGATACAGGAGGGAATGTCAAAGGTCATCATTGCAAAAAACCTCGTATCCGGCTTAAATGAATATCTTCTCTTTGAACCCTGGCTTACTGAGTTTGAGCGAGAACTTATAGAAAGGCTTTACGAGGATATGCGCGATGTCCTGATTCTGACAGATGACGATCTGTTAAAGGAGAGAGATGTTGTTCTGATGGAAAAGAAGGCAGATTTGCTGAAAGAGTACCGTGTTGTCCTTGAGGATAAAGCCCTCTTTAAACTCCAGTATTACCTGATCAGAAATTTCCTGGGGTGGTCAAAGCTTGAACCTCTGATAAAAGATCCAAACATTGAGGATATATCCTGTGACGGTGCAGATATTCCCATTTTTCTCTACCACAGGAGGTACCACAATGTAAAGACAAACCTGAGGTTTGAGGAGGAGATGCTCTACTCCCTTGCAATAACCCTGGCCCAGAGGTCCGGCAAGCACATCTCGGTATCTCAGCCCATGCTTGACGCGACAATGCCTGACGGCTCCAGGCTTCAGCTGACACTTGGAAAAGAGGTTACAAGCCGCGGGACATCTTTTACAATCAGAAAGTTCAGGGAGGTGCCTTTCACCCCGGTTGAACTGATTGAACTTAATACCTTCAGCATAGATGAACTGGTATATTTCTGGCTTGGAATTGAGAACAACAAAAGCCTTCTCTTTGTCGGGGGAACGGCAAGTGGTAAGACAACATCTCTCAATGCCGTATCCCTCTTCATTCCTCCGATTGCGAAGATTGTCAGCATTGAGGATACAAGGGAGATTACACTCTATCATGACAACTGGATTGCGAGCGTTACAAGAGAATCCGTAAGCGAGTCAAACGCTTCAAAGATTGATATGTTTGACCTCTTAAAGGCTGCAATGAGGCAGAGGCCTGAATACATCCTCGTTGGAGAGGTGAGGGGCATGGAGGCTCAGACCCTCTTTCAGGCGATGAACACCGGACATACGACCTTCTCGACACTTCACGCAAATAATGTCGATGCTGCCATACACAGGCTTGAGAATCCTCCTTTAAATGTTCCCCGTAATATGGTTCAGGCGCTCGATGTCGTGAGCATCCAGTCCCTCATCTACAGGGGGCAGGACAGGGTGAGGCGGTCAATGGAGATTGTTGAAATAATTGGAATTGACGCTTCAACCGGGAGCATGAGAGTCAATACTGTTTTTGAATATGATCCTATCACTGATCAGCACAATTACAAGGGGAGATCGCAGGTTTATTCTCATATAATGGAGGTGCGAGGATGGAGTAATCAGGAGATGTCTGAAGAGGTTGAAAAAAGGATCAGGATACTTGATGCAATGCATGACCAGGGTATGAGGGATTATATATCATTTACAAGGGTTGTGCAGTCCTATGCGATAAATCCGGGGAAGGTTCTTGAAAATCTTGCTGACCTGAAGAAGGCACTGATATGATAATTGACAGATATGTTGACCGGAAAATTTCGCGGAACAAGGATGCCTATCTCACGCTGCACGGCGATCTGGTATCATCAAGAAGCGGGATCACTCTGCACCGTTTTCTCTATTATGCAATCATAGTGTCACTCTGTGCCGGATTTGCGCTTGGTGTTGCAGGATATCTGATATCTTCCCTTATCTTTATTCCGGGAGTTCAGCTTCAGATATACAATGTCTTTAATCTCCCCGCTCCTGATTTTTCTTTTCTGGGGGATATACGCCTTTATGTTGGAATTCTGGCATTTCTGGTTGCTTTTCTTTTCGGGACGGTTTTCTCATATTTTGTCATGCTGAGTTATCCCGGCATGCAGAAGAGGGCACGGGCCACCAAGATCAATCTCACACTGCATAATGCAGTATCATACCTCTATGCCATGAGAAGGGGTGGTGCAGAACTTCTCACTGTTTTTAAATCCATATCTGACAATGCTGACATTTATGGTGAGGTTGCAGTTGAATTCAGGCAGGTTGTAAGGGATGCCGAGTATTTCGGCCTTGATATTATTGCTGCCCTCAGAAATCTAAGCCTTACAACCCCATCCGAGAAATTTAAGGATTTCCTTGAGGATCTGATTTCGGTGATAAACAGCGGTGGGAATGTCTCCACTTATCTTGAAAGCCGCGTGCGTCTCTATCAGGATGAGGCAAGGTTTGAGCAGAAGCAGTTCTTATCACTGCTTCAGATGGTGGCTGAGAGTTATGTGACTGTTTTTGTGGCGGGCCCTCTCTTTCTGATAATTATTATGGTTGTGATGGGTATGGTCGGCAGCTCCGCCACCCTTCAGCTTACAGGAATCACCTATCTTCTGCTTCCGATAGGTGCGATAATGTTTATGCTCTTTCTGGATATGGTCAGCATAAAGGATGAGAAGGTTGAAAAATTTGAAAAAGCAACCGAGCTGAAGGTATTTTCTGATGTGGGGACCATCAGTATTCCCGGTGGTGAAGAGGAGAAATTTAAGGACCTTGAAAAATATGAACGTTCCAGGAAAATTAAGGGATTCTTAAAAGATCCTCTGAAATGGTTTGAAGACGGATCTGAGCGTATTCTTTATATATCTGTCCCGCTGGCAGTAATTTATCTGATTTTTTTATTCCTGAACACGCCGCATTATACAGATGCTGAGATCTATTATGCAGTTATTGACGATCATTTAATCATTGCACTTCTTATTATTCTTCTGCCCTATGCTGTATTTGTTGAGCTGTGGAGAAAGAGAGTGAGGAGCATTGAGGGGAGCACCCCTGATTTTCTTGACCGGCTTGCCGGAATTAACAGGGTAGGTATGACTATTGCCGGAGCAATCGGGATACTTGTCAGGGCCAACCTCGGCCTGATCTCATACGAGATTAGGAGAATCAAGAGGGATATCGACTGGGGCGCGAGTGTAAATGATGCCCTTTACAGGTTTGAGAAGAGGATAAAGACTGCAACCATTGCAAGAACGGTTACTCTTATCACGAAGGCCAGTGAGATGAGCGGGGACATTGGTGAGGTGTTAAATATTGCATCCAGTGATGCGAGAATGACAGAGACCCTTAAAAAAGAGAGGACCGGAGAGATGTTCATCTATACGGTCATCATTTATCTGGCATTCTTTGTCTTTGTCTTTGTAGTCTCTGTTCTGAATACAAATTTCCTCTCTATTATAGAAAATATGGCTGAAACCGGTGCATCAGGAGCGGAAATAGCTTCATCGGGTGGTGCTTTTTCACAGACATCCACAATGGCGGTTGATTCATTCAGGAGGCTTATGTATCACACATGCCTGATACAGGCGTTATTCTCCGGACTTATAGCTGGACAGATGGGTGAAGGTTCTGTTAAAGCCGGAATTAAGCATGCTGTCCTTCTTCTGCTTGTCGCGCTTATAATATTCAATATCTTCATCTGATTTTTTGCGGAGTGAACAGGCAGGAGGTTCAAGACTTTACTTTAGTCGTTGATTATTCTGGTTTCTGCCTGCTTGTTGATAATTTTTTGAATGTGAGGGACTGAAAAAAAATTGTCACACTCAAAACTACTATATACCATTTTTTGCAATAGTAACGTAGATATCTACGAAATGCTGTCTTATGTCTGGCGGCAGTCTGGTTTGTGTTGGTAATGCGGGCAAATTCTGAAGCTTTTACTGGCCTTGAGGCCGCAATAGTCCTGATTGCATTTGTAGTTGTGGCTTCGGTCTTCTCTTTTGCCATGATCGGGGCAGGCTACTTTACAACACAGACGACGGAGAGGGTGCTTTACTCCACCATTTCACAGACCGGCTCCACTCCTGTTCTTCTTGGCAATCTGCATGGGATTAAACAGGATGGGGTTGACGGGATAGGTGCAATACGTTTCAATGTCGGAATTTCATCGGGGGCAAACCCTATAGCTTTTGAAAATATGGTTCTGACGTACAGTACCACTGATTATCTGAGAACATATGATCAGAATGATCCGTTTTATGACAGTACAATGATAGACGAGGGTTACTGGGGCATTATTGATATTAAACCGTCAACTGCGGCGGATGACACATTTCTTGAGGCCAATGAGGTATATACTGTATATCTCAATCTGACTGATGGTGAGGAGCTTGATCCCGGACAGGACTTCAGGATTCAGATGAACTCTCCCAAAACCACGACATTTATCATTCACAGAAGAGCACCCTGGGGAATTGACAATATAAATGTCCTGTCATAACAGAGCACAATAGGATCTTTCAGTGATGTGTAAAAATATGAATCAGACAATTCCGGTTCAGATAAACTGAAGAGGGAATTTTTCATTAAGAGTGATTGGGCATAACTGATTTTTCAGAGAGTGCCCATAACAGTTATATCCGGATTCTTGTGAGGTTTTTTTAATATATGAATGGTATTCAGAATTCTGATGAGGTAAATGAGAGAAAAAAGAATGTTGCTGCTCTTTCAGTTATTTCTAACTCAGTTCTGGTTATATTTAAGCTGATTGCCGGAATTTCAATTGGATCGATCGGTATCATCTCTGAGGCCATCCATTCCGGAATTGACCTCATTGCTTCGGGGATTGCTTTCTTATCTGTAAAAAAATCAGGCAGGCCTCCGGATGAATGTCACGCATACGGCCATGGCAAGTATGAGGACATCTCAGGGATGGTAGAGGCGCTTTTGATCTTTGCAGCCGCAGGAATAATTCTCTGGGAAGCCCTTCAGAAACTTGTATTTGGCGGAGAGCCAATCTCGGAGGAATTTCTGGCTGTGGGTATCGTTGTAATGCTCATCTCGGCCTGTGCAAACTGGTTTGTCTCTTCAAAATTATTTGAGGTTGCAGATGCTACCGGTTCTATTGCTCTTGAAAGTGATGGCTGGCATCTGAGAACTGATGTTTATACATCCCTTGGTGTCTTTGCCGGCCTGATTCTCATAAAGATAACCGGGCTTGAGATAATTGATCCGTTAATTGCGGTGGGAATTTCGCTGATAATTATCCATACTGCTTACGGTCTTGTTAAGAGGTCATTCTGGGATTTAACCGATAAATCCCTGCCGCCTGAGGATACTCAGGAAATAGAGAGTATTATTCTTCAGAACTGTGGTGAATCATGCAGTTACACCAGAGTCAGGACAAGAAGATCAGGCCCTGACAGGCATGTTGAGTTTGACCTTATTGTTCCTCCGGATATGGATGTAGCCAGTGCGCATGCCCTCACTGAAAAGATTGAGGATCATTTCTACCGGCATTACGGCCGGGTTTATGTCACCATTCATATCGAGCCGGATAATTAGGAGGGAAAGGACTGATTTCTGCCTCTTATGTTCCGGATATATACTGCCGTTTCTCTCCGGCAGCATATTAATTCTCTGGTGATGCCCGAATGCACTCTGTTTTTTTTACTGTGAATTGACTGTTTATGCTTTATTCCGGGTTATTTCTGCTATATATGTCTGTTTCAGTTTTTTTAAAAACATTTATCCGGTGTCCTGTTCATAGTGAGATTCATGTGTTCTGTAGGCGGCCCAATGGATGTTGAACTTGCTGAGCGTCTCAAAGGCAAAAAATACCGCTGCAATGACTGCGGTACAACATTTGAGGCGGTAGGTAAACATCCGGTATGCCCATCATGCCAGTCTGAAAATGTGACTCTGGTATGACCGGGCAATGAGATATGATCTAAAAGAGGGAAATCTTCTTCTGAAGGGGAAAAACTCTTTTATTCTTATTGGAAGAGCGAAGCGTTTATTCATCCTTTTTATAGAGACTTTTGAGAAGGAACTCTGCCAGACTGTAAGGGAAGATGATCTCATTGCGGTATCTGCACCCGAAGGTGGTGATCCCCGGCAGGCGTTTATGCTCCTTGAACTGATCCGGGAGTACAATATGCCGGTAATGGTGCTCCCCAAAGGTCATCCGGGGTCCGGGAGGCTTAATATGGTGGTCTCTGCCGGTCCGGAGATAATACCTGGGTGTGGAATTATGAGGGGTACTCATCCTGAACAGAATGTAATCTGTGCCTCTGAGGAATTCTCGGGGTTTTCTTTTTATTCTGATGGTGGTTTTGTAAGGATTGAATCCGGATTATTGGGCAGGGTGGCAGATAATTCCGGGATGAATATTGATATAGTCAGAATTCCTGATTCTGAATTGAGGTACTGATGCTCTATATGACTTATATTTAAGTTGAATTAAATTAATCCTGTTATGCTGTACCCTGTGAAACTGTTCTGTCCGCAGGCATGGGAATAATCATACAGTGTTATGCCGGAAAATATTCCGCGTATCAGGTATTTCTCTGCAAAAGCTATTATAGCACATTATGAAACTCTTTTATCTTTATTACATTTTAGGCATGCTTCAAACCTAAAATGGTAACTCTTAATACTAATCCATTCTCCATTTATAATATTGCCGTGAGAGGAGGGTTGGATGAAGACTGAGGTCCTCAAGAGCATCAAACAGACTGAAGAAAACTACAAAAAATCAATCAGCGCTGCCAAGGTGGAGAATGCAAAAATAATTGCATCTGCCGAAACAGAAGCTGAAAACCTTGTTTCCAAAGCGGAAAGAGATGCTGAAGAGTACAAAATCAAGCGTACCGCAGACGCACGTGCTGAAGCGCAGAAGAAGTATGACAAAATCCGTAATGACGGAGAAAAGCGTGCTGAATCGCTCAGAAAAGACGCCGCTTCTAACCTTGACAGAGCAGTAGCTATGCTTGTTTCTAAGTTCAAGGTGAAAGTAAATGTTTAAGGCACAGATGATGAGCAAACTGCTCATCGCCGCGTCTAAGGACCAGCTTGATCCGATTGTACGTGAGTTGTATCGCTATAATGTATTTCATGTAGAAGACTTTGTCGAAAAGGAGGAGGAGGAATATCAGGGCTTTAAGATCGGAAAACCGATGAAAGGAGCCTCTGAAACTTCCACCGAGCTGTTGAAAATACGATCCATAATCAATATGATCGGGCTGTCGTCCGGTGATATTGAGCCTGGAACAGCGCAGAAATCAGGCACGTTATCTGCAAAAGTTGAAAGTGAGCTTCCTGCAATTGAGAAGGAAGTCTCGTCTCTGGTTGACAAGAAGAACAGCCTGGAGACTACACTTCGCGAAAACCAGCAGAAAGTAGCGGAGCTTGAACCCTTTGTTGCTGTACCTGTGGATCTTTCACTGCTCAGGGGCTACGAGGAAGTAAATGTATTTGCAGGTCATATACCCGCGGACACTGAACTTCCGGTTGACTGTGAAAAATATTTCACAGCAGAAGTGCCCGGTAATCTCCTTATTGCAGTTGTAGCAAAATCTGATTCTGAAAAGGCCGACAGAGCACTTTCAGATGCTGGATTTTCATCTGTTGTCATTCCTGCAGAGGATGGCACGGCAAAGGAGTGCATTTCCCGGTTTACTCATGAGATCACCCGTCTCGAAAGCGAGATTGGTAAGTTAGATGAGCAGATTTCTGCTCAGAAAGAAAAGCATGCATCGTTTTTGGTGGCATGCGATGAACTGCTCACGGCAGAAGTTGAACGGGCGGAAGTTCCGCTTAGATTTGCCACCACAGATGAGGCGTTCGTTGCCGAAGGATGGGTTCCATCCGATAAGACAGCGGCTCTCATAAAAGACCTTGAATCCGTTACCGGAGGTAAGGTCTTTGTCACCGAAACAGAAGTTGATTATGATAAAGACACTGTTCCGGTAGAATACGATAATCCGGACTTTGCAAAACCAACCGAAGTTCTGGTTGATATTTATTCAAGGCCGAAATACAGTGAATTTGACCCGACACTTCTTGTCGCAATCGTCTTCCCGATATTCTTCGGATTTATTCTCGGAGATGTGGGATATGGTCTTATACTGCTTGCAGCGAGCTTTGGGCTTCGCAGGATGGTTAAGGGAAGTGAAGCAGGAAATCTGCTCCTTGACGTACTGAGAAACGCAAGTGTTTCAAGTATTATTTTCGGTCTGTTTTACAGCGAATTCTTAGGATTTGCATTGCCATGGAATCCATTATGGATCAATCGCCACTTTCACATAGGGGCGGCCCATGGTGGTGCAGGACCGGACGCAATACTGATGCTGATTCTGTCAGCATGGGTTGGAATTTTACACATCACTCTTGGAAGGAGTCTTCACATATACAACGCAAAAAAGACTATACATCCCGGTGAGCACCAGAAGAAAGTTATTTTTGGGCAGCTTGGATGGATCTTTGTAATGTGGGGTATTCTCTTTATTCTCTGGTCAATGTTCGCACTGCCGCTTATGCCTGATCTTTCAGGGTTTGCACCGCTTGTCTCCGGATTCAATATATTCGGTATATTCGGAGCAGTTCTGCTTATCGCAGGTATTGTCGGAATCGGACAGGAATCAGCCCTTGAGCTGATGGAACTCCCGACCGTTATCAGCCACGTGTTATCATATACACGTCTTGCAGCAGTTGGTCTGTCATCGGTTGCAATTGCAGCAGTTACAAACTTTATCTCTATTGGTATGATGATAGAACCTGCAATGGCTGATTTCAGTATTATGAGTATAGTTTTAATTATCGCAGGAATTGTTGTGTTCCTTCTCGGACACATTTTAAACACCGCACTTGGTCTCCTTGGCGGCGGTTTGCATTCAATTCGTCTGCACTATGTTGAGTTCTTCACCAAGTTCTATCAGGGTGGAGGACGGAAATATGAACCATTTGGAATTAAAAGGAAATTTACAGAGGATTAAATTATGGTAGTAGAAGCTATGACAGTTGAAGTGGCACAAGCATCAGCAGTTGGACTTAAAGCAGTTGGTGCAGGCCTTGCAGTAGGTCTTGCAGGTATGGGAACAGGTCTCGCACAGCTTGGAATAGGCGGTGCAGCAGTCGGAGCAACCGCAGAGAACAAAGAGATGTTCGGTCTCGCACTTCTCTTCACTGTAATTCCGGAAACAGTCGTTATCTTTGGTCTTGTTATTGCACTCCTGCTGTTGTTCACGTAAGTTGGTAGCCCGACTTAAGTATAAGAGGTAATGAACAATGGCATTGGATGCTGTAGTCAGTGAGATCAAAGCAAAAGGTGAAAAAGAGGCTGCCGCAATTATAGCGGAAGGAAAAGCGGAATCAGACAAGATCCTTGCAGAGGCAAATGAGAAAGTCATTTCCATCAAGAAGGCCGCAGAGAGTGAGTCTGACAGACAGTCAGCGCTCATTGTGACAAGGGAGGTTGCAGCTGCAAACCTTTCTGTCAAGCGTGGCGTTCTTAATGCAGAAAAGGACCTTTTAGATGAGACCTATGAGAAAACTGTCAGGGCAATAAATGAACTTCCTGCGGATTTCCACGCCAAGGCTGCCCGTGAGCTGTGTAAGGCTGCGGCAAAGGAACTTGGTGAAGGTCTGTTTTACTGTAATGAACGTGATTCAGCCGCAGTTGAGGCAGCTCTTTCCGAGCTTAAAACGCTTAAAGGTTTTTCACTGGCAGGAAGAAAGGACATATCGGGTGGCGTCATTGCAGAGAGTGCAGACGGGCAGTTGCAGCTGGATTTCAGCTACAATGCTTATCTCTCAGAAGTCTGGGAAGACAGTCTGAAAGACGCATCAGAGGCCCTTTTTGGCTAAAGGAGGGTTGCAGAAATGGCTGCTGTGAATACAACAGGCCCTGCCCCCTATATCTATACATGCACTCGTATGCGGGTGAGGAGATCAAAACTCATCCCCCGCGAAGATTACATGCGCATGCTGAATATGGAGCTGCCTGAGATTACGCGTGTTATTGAAGAGACACGCTATAAAGCAGAGATCGATGAGCTTGCTCCATCATTCTCAGGTATAGATCTGATTGAGATCGCACTTTCCTGGAATCTTGCGAAGGAATATCAGAAGATTATTGAACTTGTGCCGGGGCATCTGAAGGGCTTTACAAAGAGTTACCTTCTGCGCTGGGACATTCAAAACGTCCTTACAATAATCCGTGGTAAACACCAGGGTGTTAAAGCCGGAAAGATCAAGGAGATCTTAATTCCGGCAGGATGCCTTGACAGAGTGGTACTGGACCGCCTGTTAAATGAGGATTCACCTGACAGGATTATTGAGAGTCTTAAAGGTCATAAATTATATCCAGTATTTGAAAGGGAACTTACCGGAGCAATAGAGTCCGGTTCCTTTGCAGATATGGAAAATGAGCTTTATAAGGCATATTACGCCAACCTTATCAGGGAAGCCAAAGGCGGTGTGAAGGGTGGACATGCATTTTTGTCCTACATAAAGGTCGATGTCGATACCAGAAACCTTCAGACTCTCTTCCGTGTTAAGGGAGAGGCTGATCCGGAAGAGATAAAGGCTCTGATGGTTGAAGGCGGAAGTTTCACAGTTGATGAACTTGCCCGTCTTGCTTCTTCTGATAATATGGATGAGGTTGTTGACACTGTCAATAAGCGTATTAAGGGCGAATCTTTTGACGAAGTATTTGAACTTGTAAAGGCGGGTAAATCCTCCTATGAGGTAGAAGTCGGACTGATTAAGGCAAAGCTTAGTGAGATGGAAAAACTCTCAAGGCGTTATGCATTTTCAGTCACTCCAATACTTGTCTATCTTGAAGAGAAGTATTACGAGGTTGCAAATCTTCGTGCACTTGCAAGAGGAAAGGAGTCAAAGCTCCCTTCAGATAGGATAGAGGCCTCAATGGTGGTGTGAAAATATGGAGATTGCAGTTGTTGGAAACAGTGAGTTTATCCTCGGGTTCCGTCTTGCCGGTATTCAGAAGACATATCCGGCAGAATCGGCAGATCAGATCAATGACCTTGTCACAAAGGTCATGAGTGATCCCGAAGTCGGAATCTTAGTACTTAAAGGTGAGGATATGCAGAAACTCCCGGTTAGACTTCGCACTACCCTATCGGAATCAGTCAGGCCAACTGTCATTGCAATCGGCGGTGAAGAGGGCGGACTTTCCATGAGAGAGAGAATTAAGAGATCAGTGGGTGTTGATCTGTGGAAGTAAAAGGAAAAAGTAAAGGAATTCTAAAAAGGATTTCCGGTCCGGTCGTTACTGCCGTTAATTTTGATGCACATATGTATGATGTGGTCAGGGTTGGCGATGAGCAGCTGATGGGCGAGGTCATCAAGATTGACGGTGACAACGTTATCATTCAGGTATATGAAGCGACCGACGGTATCCGTCCGGGTGAACCGGTTGAAAACACCGGACTGTCCCTGGCAGTTGAGCTTGGACCAGGTCTTCTGACAAGTATCTATGATGGTATTCAGAGGCCGCTTGAAGTGCTCATGGAAAAGATGGGCAACTTCATTGAACGTGGTGTTACTGCACCAGGTCTTGATCATGAGAAGAAGTGGGAATTTCAGCCACTCTTAAAGAAAGGCGATCTCGCTAAACCTGGTATGGTTATCGGTCAGGTTCAGGAGACGAACATTGTCACAAAGATTATGATTCCGCCGAATTTCAAAGGCGGAAAAGTAACAGAGATCAAATCAGGCAGTTTCACTGTTGAAGAGGTAGTCTGTGTTCTTGACAGCGGTGAAGATGTCATCATGATGCAGAAGTGGCCTGTCCGTGTACCAAGACCGGTTACAGAGAAGAAGAATCCGGATATCCCCCTGATTACAGGGCAGCGTATTCTTGATGGTCTGTTTCCGATTGCAAAGGGCGGTACAGCTGCAATTCCAGGTCCGTTCGGATCAGGAAAGACTGTTACCCAGCAGGCTCTTGCAAAGTGGTCTGATGCAGAGATAGTTGTCTATATCGGATGTGGAGAGCGTGGCAATGAGATGACAGAGGTACTTACCGAGTTCCCGTTCCTTGAGGACCCAAAGACCGGAAAGCCTCTGATGGAGAGGACAATTCTCATTGCAAACACCTCAAATATGCCTGTGGCAGCACGTGAGGCATCTGTTTACACCGGAATCACAATTGCGGAGTACTTCCGTGATATGGGATACGATGTATCACTGATGGCAGATTCAACATCCCGCTGGGCTGAAGCAATGCGTGAGATTTCTTCACGTCTTGAAGAGATGCCTGGTGAGGAAGGTTACCCTGCATATCTCTCAGCACGTCTCTCAGAATTCTATGAGCGTGCAGGACGTGTTGATACTCTCAACGGAGATCTCGGTTCAATTACCGTTATCGGTGCTGTTTCACCACCTGGTGGAGATTTCTCAGAACCGGTTACGCAGAACACACTCCGTATTGTCAAGTGCTTCTGGGCGCTTGATGCAAAACTCTCGCAGAGGAGACATTTCCCGGCAATCAACTGGCTGAATTCGTACTCTTTATATCTTGATACCCTTGCACCATACTACGATGAGAATGTTTCACCTGAGTGGAACCCGCTTCGTGCATGGGCAATGGAAGTTCTTCAGAAAGAGGCGGAACTCCAGGAGATTGTACAGCTTGTCGGTTCAGATGCACTTCCTGACGAAGAGCAGGTCACAATTGAAGTGGCACGTATGCTTCGTGAGGTCTTCCTTCAGCAGAATGCTTTTGACCCGGTTGATACATTCTGTTCAATGGAGAAGCAGTTTGATCTTATGAAGGCAATTAAGAAGTACGCAGAGCTTGCATATTCCACACAGAAGGCAGGTTTCCCGATTGCTTCTATTATTGCTGTCAAGTCAAAGAATGAACTTGCGCAGATCAAGTTTACGGAAGATTACAAGCCTGAACTTGCAAAGATCTTTAAGGATATGGAAGTGGAATTCGCACAGATCAAGGAGGCCTGATTCAGATGAAAGAATATCGCACTATTCATAAGGTTCAGGGTCCTCTTGTATTTGTCGAGAAGACTGAGCCTGTCGGATACAATGAGCTTGTAAACATTGTCCAGGCAGACGGGACCACAAAGCGTGGTCAGGTTCTTGATACCTCCGATGATATCGTAGTTGTTCAGGTATTTGAGACAACTGCCGGTATCGGCAGGGATGCAGGTGTCCGGTTCACAGGTGAGACCATTAAGATGCCTGTCGGACATGATATGCTTGGACGTATCCTTTCCGGTGGCGGTAAGCCTAAGGACGGCGGACCGGAGATTGTTCCGGAGAAGAAGATCGACATCAACGGTGCGGCTATCAATCCGTATGCACGTGCATCACCGTCTGAGTTTATCCAGACCGGAATTTCAACCATTGATGCGACAAACACACTTGTCCGTGGTCAGAAGCTTCCTATCTTCTCCGGTGCAGGTCTTCCGCACAATGAGATCGCTCTTCAGATTGCACGTCAGGCTAAAGTGCCTGGTTCATCAGAAGAGTTTGCTGTAGTTTTCGCAGCTATGGGTATCACAAAGGAAGAGGAAAATCAGTTTATGGCTGATTTCGAGCGTACAGGTGCTCTTGAGCACGCTGTTGTCTTCCTCAACCTTGCAGATGATCCTGCTGTAGAGCGTATCATCACCCCGCGTCTTGCACTTACAACTGCTGAGTATCTTGCATTTGAGCTTGGATATCACGTTCTGGTTATTCTGACTGATATGACAAACTACTGTGAGGCTCTGCGTCAGATTGGTGCAGCACGTGAGGAAGTGCCCGGAAGACGTGGATATCCGGGTTACATGTACACTGATCTTGCATCACTCTACGAGCGTGCAGGTATTATCAAGGGCAATAAGGGATCTGTTACTCAGCTTTCAATCCTTACTATGCCTGGTGATGATATTACACACCCAATTCCTGATCTCTCAGGTTATATTACCGAGGGTCAGATTGTGGTCAACCGTGAACTTCACAGGAAGGGTATCTACCCGCCGATCAATGTCATGCCGTCACTGTCACGTCTGATGAATCTTGGTATCGGAGAGGGCAAGACCCGTGAAGATCACAAGAAGGTATCTGATCAGATGTATGCAGGATATGCAGAGGGTGTTGATCTCCGTGGTCTTGTGGCTATTGTCGGTAAGGATGCTTTATCAGAGCGTGATCAGCTGTTACTTGAATTCGCTGACCTCTTTGAAGGCAGATTTGTCCGCCAGGGTCATGATGAGGACCGCTCAATTGCGGATTCGCTTGATCTCGGCTGGGAGCTTCTTTCTACCCTTCCGGAAGATCAGCTTACCCGTATTGACCGTGATCTGATCAGGAAGTATCACCCTAAGTACAGAAAGAAGGAGTGAGCCTGTAAATGGCGCTTAAAGATGTAAAGCCAACACGTTCTGAGCTTATTGATTTGAAGAGGAAGATTAAGCTCTCCGAACGTGGCTATAACATCCTCAAGATGAAGCGCGACGGACTGATCCTTGAATTTTTCAAGGTTTTAGAAGATGCAAAGGAAAGCCGGGGTGCTCTTGCTGAAGGGTATGAGCGTGCAACCGGTATGATTGCAATGGCGAATACAGTTGAGGGTTCAATCAGGGTTAAGGCGGCTGCAATGGCTGTCAAGGAGAAACCCCAGATTACTCTTAAGGAGAAGAATATCATGGGTGTTGTTGTTCCCGATATTGAGTCTTCAGCTGTAAGAAAGAACGTTACACAGCGTGGTTATGGTGTTTTAGGCACATCAGCGGTTATTGATGATACTGCATCCTCCTTTGAGGATTTGGTCGATGCTATCATTCAGGCTGCTGAGATTGAGACCACTATGAAGCGTCTGCTCGATGAAATTGAGTCGACAAAACGCCGTGTCAATGCTCTGGAGTTCAAGGTAATCCCCGAACTTTCCGAAGCACGTGACTTCATTAAAATGAGGCTTGATGAGATGGAAAGGGACGAAATCGTCCGTCTCAAAAAGATCCGGGCCAAAACCCAGGCCAAATAATTTTTTTTTACGTTTTTGCTTTTATTTTTTCTTCCTAATTAACAATATTGCGCACGGATCATCAGACTCATTTTTTGTACATGCCCTGATTATAATATTGCCTGATGGAAATCAGAGGAATTTATTTTAGTTTTGAGACGAATAACTCTGATCACTGTGAGTGATTAGCATTTTATTGTTCGTTTAGATGGGATTTTACAGAGTGAGATTACGAAAATATCCTGATTAATTATAGGGAGAAGATGATGACAGAATCCAACCGCATTGAGTATAAACAGGAGTTAACAGAATCTCTTGAAAAGGAGGTTGTGGCCTTTTTAAATACATCTGAAGGTGGTGTTATTTATTTGGGGATTGATAAGGCGGGAAATGTGTTCGGTCTGAGTGATGCTGATGAGATCCAGCTAAAGGTTAAGGATAGGTTAAGAAACAATATCCGGCCGTCATGCCTTGGGTTATTTGATGTTATTCATGAATTGTGGAATGGAAAAGATCTCGTCAGGATTGTATTGGCTGGTGGTTCTGAGAAGCCATACTACCTTCGGAAATATGGGATGACAGAAAAGGGATGCTTCATCCGGGTTGGCAGTGCAAGTGATCCAATGCCGGCACGTATGATCGAAGAATTGTTTGCAAAACGGGTTCGCAATTCCATCGGTAATATAAGGTCCCCACGACAGGATCTCAGTTTTGAACAGCTTCGTATATATTATCAGGAAAAGGGATTTAATCTTGGAGATAAATTTGCCTCAAATCTCGAACTGTTAACTAAAGAGGGTGATTATAATTATGCAGCTTATCTTCTTGCTGATGATAACGGAAATTCGGTTCAGGTTGCCAGGTACCGTGGTCCGGACAGGGTTGACCTGATTGAAAGCAATGAATATGGCTATTGTTCTTTGATTAAATCCTGTAAACAGGTTCTTGATCGACTGGAGGTTGAGAACCGTACTGTAACGAAGATTACTTCTAAAGAACGAATCAATATACGCCTGTGGAATGCCGTTGCTTTACGTGAGACTGTAATTAATGCCATTATTCACAATGACTATACCAGTGGGGCTGTCCCGAAGTTTGAAATTTTCCAGGATCGTATCGAAATTACTTCTGCCGGAACTGTTGCACCTGGTATTGCACGTGAGGAGTTTTTTGCCGGTTACTCAATTCCACGTAACAAAATACTTATGCGGATCTTTAAGGATTTGGGTATTGTAGAATATCTCGGTTCAGGTATGCCTCGTATTCTTAAGGCCTATCCAAGGGAATCTTTTCTTTTTACTGCAAACTTTGTCCGTACCGTCTTTCCTATGGATTCTGGTGCGCTGGAACTTCAACAGAATGGAAATGTAACCAAAATAATGGAAGACACCGCTCAGAAAAGTTCACAGAAAAGTTCACAGAAAAGTTCACAGAAAAGTTCACAGAAAATTTTGCAGCTTGTCAAAGATAATAATAGTATTACCACAACAGAAATGGCAGAATGTCTTGGAATTAGCAGAAGGGCAGTTGCTAAACAGATAGATAAGCTAAAGGAAGCCGGAAAACTAAAACGCATTGGTCCTGACAAAGGTGGACACTGGGAGGTTCTGGGTGAGAATTAAACCTTCATTGAAATAAAGGCCTAAATTATATTCCGTGCATCTCAAAACTGTTAATTAAATTTTCCACTGACTATAGTCCCGGATTTCCGGAAAACGATTAGTCATCTTTCGTTTAAACCACATTTTTAAATTCTTAAACGATAATTAGTTTCTATGAATATTCGTGTAGTCCTTGAACCAAGTGAGGATGGAGGATATACAGTATACGTTCCCTCGCTTCCCGGTTGTATCAGCGAAGGAGAAACCAGGGAAGAGGCTATACAAAATATCAAAGAGGCGATTGATCTTTATCTTGAGCCAATCGAAGATGAAATAATCTTTGGTGAGAACGCTGAACAGATAGAGATTGCAGTATGAATAAAGTTCCCTCTCTGGATTATGACAAAGTAGTGCGGGCGTTTCAGAGAGATGGTTTTGTTGTTGTCAGAACAAGGGGGAGTCATATTCGTCTCCATAAAAATACACCTGAAGAAACAATAAAACTCACAATTCCTATGCATAAACCGATAAAAAGATCAACTCTTTCTCATATCCTTAAACAGGCTGATATGACTCTGGAAGAACTGGATAAGCTTCTTTAATTAGAATTCATTAATTTCATTCTGAATCTGGTCTATGCCGGGAAATTTTACCCACTTATCTTAGATTTTCACATTTATCATATGTAGTCTTACACCGGAATCTTAACTTCGCAGGCACGTCTGCGAAATTCTCTTTAATCTGAAGTCCTCATTTTAATGGACAAATGGATAAATAGTGGACACTATTGGAGCAATACCAGTAGAATATGGATAATTGTCGTATGGAATTATCTTATTGTCTATAGAAAAATAGCCGTGCAACGGCCTCTTATATTGCATTGTAATTAAACTCCTGCTTTACTTGCGTTGGAGTGTGGTTAATCTCCGGAAAAACTTATGTTCGACTATAAGTTTTCGATAAATTTGTTGTGGGCTGTAAATAATCAGAGCCGGAGAGGATGGATCTTATTGAAAATAACGATTATGGCTATGAATCTGTTAATAACAGGGGGTGGGGCTATTATGGAAGTAATTATTACTAATGATGTTTCAGTTTCGGAAAAGATGTCGGAAAAGATGTCGGAAAAGATGTCGGAAAAGATGTCGGAAAAGATGTCGGAAAAGGGTTCGGAAAAGGGTTCGGAAAAGGGTTCGGAAAAGACTGAATACAATATATTGCAGCTTTTGAAAAAAAAATCTGATCTTACAATTGATGACATCGCAGGTGAGCTAAATATAACGACACGTACAGTTGAGAAGAATCTTTCAAAGCTGAAAAAGAGCGGGATGATTGTAAGAGTCGGAGGCAGAAAAACCGGTTACCGGAAAGTTTTGGATGGAAAATAAAGGCCCCGGATTTCACTTTATTTTTCCGGATGTCTCATATACCTGTTTCATTTATGCCAGCAGAATCTCCATCCTCTGTTTTCTTTCCTTCCAGTCGGGCATAATCTGCTCTAATAGTCTGTAATAGTCCGGGCTGTGGTTATAATATTTTAAATGACATAGTTCATGAGTGACCACATAATCTATGCAGGTTTTTGGCGAGAGTATTATGACAGGATTAAGGGTTAAAACTCCTGATGTTGAGAGACTTCCGTACCGCTTTTTCATCTTCCTGATCTGAAATTCCGGTTTTTCATCTGCAATGCTTCTGATATTTTTCCAGCAGTTCTCAAGGGACTTAGAAAAGACTATCTCTGCTCTGTTCCTGTACCAGGCATCAAGGAGCAACTTTACATTTTCAGGTGACCTATCTGTAGTTGTAATATTAAAATAACCTCCGGATAGTTTTACAGAGTTTTTTTCTCCGGAAATTATCTTTAACCTGTACTGCCTCCCAAGATAGAGGTGGGTCTCACCCCCTACGTACAGGCGTTTTGGGGTTTTAGGACAGAACTGACTGAAAAAATTCTTCTGCTCTGTAATCCACCTGGCTCTTTTTGTAACAATCTTCAGTACCTTTTCAGGCGGAGTATTTAGTGGTGCTCTAACGGTTACTGTGGTATCGGGATTTACGGCAATTTCAAGTGTTTTTCTCTCAATACAGGCTACTTCATAGCAAATCTGCCGGTTGCCATACTCTACTGAACCTGAGTAGTTATTCATAACATTCCCGTTTTTTTGCAATGTGAAGGGTTTTATCAATGATCTCAGTCATTTGTCCGGTGCTTAAATCTATCTCGTCTTTTACCACATCATAAAGATAATCATCTATATCATTTCGTACACAGTTCTTTGCATCCTCATCTTCCCAGAACTGGACTTTATTGTGTGCCTTCAGACTCTTACAGACTTTCAATGCTATCTCTGCTGAAATCTGGTTTCTTTTTTCTTCATCAGGGTTATTAACTCTGAGAATTTCGTCTATTGCGCCATAGTATGCCATTGCACTGTAATTCTCCTGAATGTCATCCGGTACATTTTCGTGTTCTTTCTTTGTAACCTTCTCCTTTAGGTCCACGACTCTGTTATAATAATCAATCTCTGAAATTCTTCTTGCCCTGAAGTCATCTATAGCCTCCTGGATCAGGTCAGAGAACTTTTTGTAAAAAGCCGGGTCCTCATCCATCTTCTCAGTTATCTTTCTCTTTGTTGCATGGGCAATAATATCTGCACGGGAAACTGTACTTTTTCCGTTGTATATCCCAAGTTCCTCTTTTACGGCTGAAAACTTCTCCCTGTCAAATATGTTCACCGGTTCATTGAGCTGGATAACCTCATCCGCTTTGATGTTTGTATCGATCAGTTTTTTGATCTTTGGCTCATAATCCCGGTAATCAATGGAATCTGCATATCTCAGCTTAACAGATGCTTTCAGGTTTGTAAATCTCTTCAGATCGTTTTTATATCTCTTTATCAGTGAATCGCTGGTGTTTAGCATGAAATGTTCTGATGATAGTGCGACAGATAAGCATTTACTGAAGTTAAACAGCCGTCCATAAAATCTGTCTCTCCTTTCCTTATCACTTAAATGGACCTCATAGGCTTCTTCGTCATAGACATTGGGTACATCCTTAAATATGTCTAAAAGATCTGAGTGATACTGGGGAAGTTTTTCTATCTCTGATTTAACAGATATAACAGTGCCCTCTACATCTTCGGGATCAAATCCTTCAAATGCACTGTACATAGTCAGTGCTTCATCAAGTTTTCCTAAAATGCCGGCGTAGTCGATGATGTAACCAAAATCTTTGCCTTCATGTACCCTGTTTACTCTGGCGATAGCCTGAAGCAGGGTGTGTTCACGCAGGTTGCGGCAGAGATACATGACGGTGTTCACCGGAGCGTCAAATCCGGTGATAAGTTTGTCAACTACGATTATTATCTCAGGCTCTTCTCCGTGTTTGAACTGGTTAATTATCTGGGTTGTGTATTCATCCGCATTTCTGTACCTCTCCATCATCTTTTTCCAGAATGCCACAACCTGGTCTTTTGATTCATCTTCAGCTTCATCGTATCCTTCCCTCATGTCCGGTGGGGATATGATAACTTCGGCTGAGACTTCCCCTATTTCTCTTAGATATTTCAGGTATGTTACTGCGGATGCTTTATTCGGAGCTATAAGCTGACCCTTAAACCCTGTCCCTTTCCAGTTTTTGCAGAAGTGATCACTGATGTCATAAGCCCTCATATATATGACTCTGTCTGCTTTGTTCAGCTCTTCTGCTCTTGCATATTTCCGTTTTAGATCTGCCATCTGCTCTCTGGTCAGGTCCTTTGTGTATCTTTCAAACCAGGTATCAATTGCTTTTTTGTCCTGTTCTATGTCAACAAGCCGGCCTTCGTAAAGAAGCGGGACTACTGCTTTGTCCTCTACTGCCTGGCTGATGGAATAATGCGGCGAGATAAGTCCTCCAAATCTTTCAAAGCTGTTCTTCTCTTTCTTTAGCAGGGGTGTCCCGGTGAACCCGATATAGCAGGCGTTTGGAAACATCTGTCTCATTCGTCCGGATAGTGATCCAGACTGTGTCCTGTGCCCTTCATCAACGAGAATGATTATTTCAGATGATTCATTTCTGTATTTTTTTATGTTCAGTGCTTTGTCAAACTTGTGGACAAGGGTTGTTATGATGCCTGTTTTTTCCTCAGATACGAGTTCAAGGAGGTTTCTCCCGGATGTCGCCTTCTTGGGTTCAAGCCCGCATTCTGTAAATGTATTTTTGAGCTGTGTGTCAAGGTCTGTTCTGTCTGTTACAATGACTATCCGTGGGTTATTCAGCTCTTTATCAAGTGCAATATTTCTGGCAAGCATTACCATTGTAAGGGATTTTCCTGACCCCTGTGTATGCCAGATAATTCCCCCTCTTCTCCGGTTGTCTTCGTTGGTTGTTCTGATACGCTCTAATGTTGATTTAATTACAAAGTACTGCTGGTAACGTGCAATCTTTTTTATTCCTGCATCGAAGATGATGAACCTGTGTGTCAGTTCAATGAGTCTTTCCGGTCTGCAAAGAGAATACAGGGCCGTATCCTGCTCTGTTGCAATTCTGCCGCCACTTTCCTGTAATCTTTTAAAATGCCATCCTGCGGTCTCAAAGTCTCCGGAGTAAAGTTTATCTTTTATATCGTCAGGCAGACTTCTGTTTATTATCTCATCTGAGGGTGGTTCTTCTTTCCATATGCTCCAGAATTTTTTGGTAGTGCCTGCGGTTGCGTACATTGCCCGGTTTTTGTTTATTCCAAGGACAATCTGTGCGTACATGAAGAGTTTTGGAATGTAGTCTTTTCCCTGATTTCTGAGTGACTGTGATACTGCCTCTTCTACATCATTCTTTGGAGATTTGCATTCTATAACCACGAGTGGAATTCCGTTTACGAAAAGAACAATGTCGGGCCGTGCTGTTCTCTCGCTTTTTGTTCTCTCAACCGGAAATTCTGCTGTTACGTGGTATGAGTTATTGTCAGGGTTTTTCCAGTCTATGTAGTTTAAATGAAAGCTCTTTTTATCCCCGTTTATGGTCTGCTCAAATGATTCGCCAAGTGTGAGTATGTCATATACTTCCTGGTTTGTTGTCTGTAGTCCGTCGTAGCGTATGTTTTTCAGCCTCTGAACAGCAGACTGGATGTTCTCTTCGCTGAAGAGGTATTCCATTCCTTTGTATCTGATTCTGTTTATCTCTTTAAGTTTCCGGCTCAGGATTTCTTCGAGCACTACCTCAGAAGTCCGGTTATATCTCAGTTTCAGGGCCTCTTCAGGTGTCAGGTAAGTATATCCAAGATTTATCAGCAGTTGTAATGCCGGTATCTGTGACTGAAGTTTTTCTGTTATTGGTGGTGGAGTCATATTTATTCTCCGTTAAAATCAAAACTACTTTTTTCTGTCATACTCATCCTCAATAAGCATGATCGAGACATGCAGACCCATTAATTTAAAGGAGTTAATGCATCTCAATAAACTAATTCTTGAAAAAATAGGTAAATTGTTGGATTTCTTATCTGGGTTTTTAGCAGTAATTATCCCATATATTACTTCAAATTTATCTCCATCTATAATTTCTGTATCTTTATTTCCTATAAGTTTTTTTAGTTTATCTTTAGATTCTTCGTGAAGTCGTATAATTTCAGCTGAATTTAAGCCTTGATTAAAAAGATGACTTAAATTGGCAGATCGAGTTGATATTTTTATATGTATCAGTGTTGCCTTGTTATCTGTGGAAGTATAAAGATCGCATGGTTCTACTGAGGATTGTCCTTTAGGTGAAATATTTTTTTTATCTAAACAAATAAATTTATGATTTGTATCACTTACATGCTTGTTGTAAGAATCTTCTCTTTTGTAGTCGCACTTTGGTAAAATGTTATTTTTGAAGTAAGGATCTAATTGTTTTTTTAATCTGACTATATAATCTTTGTCTAACTCATACCATTTACCTTCACATATGTGGTAGTGCTTACTCTCAAATTCACAGTCAAAAAGCAGACTCTTATATATCGAAAAACTTTGTATTATATGCCTATTTTCATCGCAGATATTCAGATTGTGCTTATTAAGTTTGCCAATATCTATTTCGTCAGGAGAAATATTTCTACTTTTAAAAAATTTAATATAATGATTTATATGAGCATCATCATGTGTTTCTGAATTATTCTTCCCTATGGAATAGTTTATTTGAAAATTTTCCTGATAATTGATAATTTCAGGAACAGTCAGTGCAATATCTGTCAATTCCTCACGAAATACCTTTAATAATTGTTTATTTAATTTGGATATGATATTTGGATCTTTTACTGGTATGATATTTTGAATGTCTGGAAAATGTATTTTAAAATCGTCTTTGTTATATAGTGCCAAAATATTCCTGCATAACTCAGGTAGTTCTCTTGCTTGAAGTTTTGAATCAATCCGTATGCTATTTGCTCCAGTAACATTTGAAAAGAGATACCTATACTCTTCTTTTACTTTTCCTGAAATTCTTTTTACAATTGATTCGTCCTTATCAAAATCAAAGAAAGTTAAATTAACAGTATTTGAACTTTGAATACTTTCTCTTTTAGCATTTTCTGGTTGTAATATATCAGTACTTTTAAGTTTATCGGGATCTACTGCGTTTAAAGTACTTCTCAAACCGAAATCATACTCATAGCTCTCCTCTTTTAAGTTGTGGTATGTATGTCCAAAAGTAAAGGCAAAGCATCGATCATAAACAGGAAGAAAAACAATTGCGCCTTTTAGTGTCTGCTTTAGTTCTGTCTTTATTTTCCAGAAATCTTTCCACCATGGGTTTGATGGATTTTTGTCAAGTAAAAAGAGCGTTGCCCCATCTGGAAGATTATCAGCAGTTATATTTTCTATGAGCTCATGGTGTTCTTTTAATGAGTTTTCAGCTGAAAATCCCTTTTTTAATAAATATATTGAAAAACTTCTGCTCTTTACCATAGTTACGCTCCTTTATATTGATTTAAAATTTCACTTTTCACCCGCCATTCTCCGGTCAGCAGTTTCTGCATTAGCCCCCTCTTCTGTTCTTTATACTTCTCTGCCAGTTTTTTCAGGAGGTCAATTTCCTGCTGTGCTGTTGACAATGTTTCTGCTATCTGCTGCTGTTCGGGTAATGATGGAAGAGGCATTTTGATTTCACAGAAGTTAGAGTATTTAAGATTCCATGTGTCTGATGTCAAACCTTGTGAGTACCGGTAAAAACGGTGAATCATAAATGGTGTCTTGAATAAATAAGATATAAACTGTGGTGAAAGTTTTTTACCGGGAATACAAACTGTGTATGCTGGACTGATAATTCCCTCAAACATTGAAAGAGCTGAAACCCCTTGCCACATCCTCATTGTATTGTAACCGATGTCTCCGGGACAAATTCTCAGGTACTTGGATTTGTCTTTATTGGATGTGTCTTTACGGTTAGTATTTTCTCTAGGTATAATGCCCTCATTTTCTGTAATTGCCAACAGTGGCAGGTCATCTCTTTTGGATTCTTTGCGTTCACTGAAGAGAAATTTCATTTTTAATTCTTCCCATTTTCCATTAACTGTTGGAATATAAATTAAGTCATTTATCAGTTTTTTAAAAACATTTCCTTTCGCTTCAATCAGCCGTTCGGTCTTTTCTATTGCATCATCCCAGGTGGAGAGGAGATCTGCAATGGCTTTCTGTTCGGGGATTGGGGGGAGGAGAACTGGTAAATTTCCCAGATCATTTTGATCAATTGTTGTCATTGTTGCAACCTTTGAATGGCGAATGAAATATTTTCTCGCATGGAAAGATTTGCAAAAATGAAACAGGTAGAATGGATCAATAATTTCTTCATCTGGCCGAATTCTCATAATGTGGCATTCATAAATTATGTCATCAGGTATTTCGGTAAAAATATTGCAATGGGCTATACCTTCAGCCTTCAGTGAAGATCTTGTGAAGAATAAATCTCCTTTTTTTACCTTGTATCTTTCAAATTCTTTTTCAGATATGTTTAGTAAGCTAAGTCCTGATGCATTTATGTGAGGTTCATTATACAGGTTCTTAACATTAATCAGCTTATAACCATTTCCTGTTTTATTAGGATCATTAAATGCACCGTTAGATATTCTAATTGAAGTTAAGTCTTTGAGTTTTTTTATCTCCCACATCTCCGCATAATCTGCCATTATGTCTTTGTCTGGCTGTTTAAGGAGACTATTGTTCATTTAATTCCCCGTGTTTCTTTGACAAATGCTTAATCATCCGGTCAAAGTCAGATTCAATATTCTGTTTCCTGTTGAACTTTTCATACTCCTCAGTTGCCTTTTCTTCGGCTTTTTTCCTGGAAATCTTACCATAATCCTCAAGAATTCTGAATTCGTTGAAGTCAAGAAATTTATCAACGCTTCCTGCAAAACTCTCCATTGTAATTGTGGTCCGCTTTTCAATGATATTTTCAATATAATCAAAAAAACCTGAGACTGTTCTCTCAAGCCGTTTTATTTCTTCTTCAGAGAGGTAGTTTTTGCCCACCGTAATATCGGACTTAAGCACCCGGCCATCCGGAGCATTTTTGTAGGTTTTAAGTCCCATAAGCGGTTTTTCTGCATCTGCTTTGAGATATACTGTCTCAGCGGCAGTATGCCCGGTGATAGCGAAATGAAATTTATCCTGGACATGAGCGTAAAACTGCTTTGTCGTATCTGATCCTGGTTCATAATCAATGCTGCATTCTGCAAAAATGTCTGTAATCTGCTGATAAATTCTCCGCTCACTTGCCCGGATAGACCGGACACGCTCAAGCAGTTCCCTGAAATAGTCCTTCCCAAAGTAATGACCATTCTTGAGCCGGTCATCATCCATCACAAAGCCTTTGATGATAAACTCTTTGAGCAGTTTTGTTGCCCAGATCCTAAATTGCGTTGCTTTGGATGAATTGACACGATAGCCTACGGATATGACTGCGTCAAGGTTGTAATATTCAAGCTTTCTTTTAACATTGCGATTACCCTCTTTTTGAACTGTTTCCAAAATGGAAATAGTTGAATTTCTATCAAGCTCACCGCTTTCATAAATATTATCCAGGTGTTTTGATATCGCCGGAACACCAACACCAAATAACTCAGCAATCTTCTTCTGCGGCAGCCAGATTGTTTCGTCATGAAGGAAAACTTCAACTTTAACCTCACCGTCAGGAGATGTATATAACAAAAACTCAGTAGGGTTATCGCGGCTTGCAGGAATAATTCCATTCTTCCCTTTAGCCATTATCTCTCCTCTTTTGCTGAATGTCCGGAATTAACCATCTTTGTATTCGGAGATTTCGCCTTCTTTTCCAGCTTTTTCAGGTTTTTATCAGGCGTAGGGAGGTTTTCAGGCATAGTTCCGCCAAGTTCTTCAATTGTCTGGCGCACCTTGCTGCCGACTTCAAGATGTGTCCTGTTGGCGTTATTTTTTCCCCGGATCTCTTCCCTGCGTATCTTTTCGTCGGTCTGTGTTGCACGGAAGAGATTGGCTGCAAGTTCAGTGCTGCCCATATTGTCAAGGATCTTCTGGTTCTTCTTCAGTTGTTTTCTCTTATGAATCGCTTTGGCATCCAGTCCGCCATAAAGTCCCCTGTACCCGTGGTTCTGAAAAACAGCAAAGTCCATCCCGGAAACAACACCGGCCTGCTGTGCTGCCTCCATGAGCTGTTTGTTGTGCTCACGCATCTCGGAACGAAGAAACAACCGTTTTTCCTCCTCTTTAAGGCGCTGAAAAGCCTCATCATCAGCCAGTTCCTGCCTTCGTGTCTGAATGGCAAAATATGTCTGGCCATTGGCAATAACCGGTTTTGACGGATCTCCGTTCTGAACAATCAGGTAGCAGGCATAGCGTGAGAGAGCGTATGAGTCCATTTTTCTTTCAGCGCCTGAACCTATCCTGACCATCTCGTGCATCTCCACGAAATGGTCTTTTACATTCTGGCCACTATTTACGCAGGCCTTTTTTGCTTTCTCAATCACCGGCTGAAAATTCCGGAACTCTGCATATTCTAAAACTCTGGATAACCGACGTGCCATCCAGAATTCACTCCCATCAGGATCTGTCTGTTTCATCTCCTCAAAAGTCAGATGGTGCTTTTTTTCAATGTTTTCTGAGTTCATCTGATCATCTCCGGATCTCATCAAGTTTATGGGCCATCTTCAGACGGATTTCACCGAGTTCTTTTTCAAGTTCATCAATCTCCATCTGAACTGCATCTATGTCAATCTCCTCCTCCTCTTCAAAGGTGTCCACATAGCGGGGAATGTTGAGGTTGAAGTCATTCTCTTCAATCTCTTCCATATTGGCAACATGAGCGTATTTTTCCACATCTGTGCGGTCATAGTATGTCTTAACAATCCTGTCCAGTTGTAAATCTGAGAGTGAATTCTGGTTTTTTCCGGAGATATACTCAGAACTTGCGTCAATAAATAATACATCTCGTCTGTTCTCATTATCTCCGCCTCTTTCACGGCTGCGGTCAAAGACTAAGATTGCAACCGGAATGCTGGTAGTCGGAAAGAGGTTTGCAGGCAGGCCAATTACTGCATCAAGGAGGTTCTCCTCGATCATTTTCCGACGGATTTTTCCTTCCTTTGCTGAACGGAATAATACGCCGTGTGGGACAACTACGGCAACACGGCCCTCCTTATTGAGTGCCGCTTCTATCATGTGGCTTATAAACGCCCAGTCGCCCTTGCTCTTCGGAGGAATGCCGCGCCAGAAGCGGTTGAATATGTCAGTTTCAGCTACGTCAGCACCCCATTTATCCAGACTGAACGGAGGATTGGCAACAACAACATTAAACTTCATCAGGCGGTCACCATCGACCAGGGCGGGGTTTGTCAGAGTATTGCACCATTCAATTCTTGCCCCGTCAGCGTTATGAAGGAACATATTCATCCGTGCAAGTGCCCAGGTGCTGCCGTTAACCTCCATACCAAAGAGAGCATAATTGTCACTTCCAACCTCTCTTCCGGCTTCAATCAACAGTCCCCCGGAACCACAGGAAGGATCGCAGATCCTGTCGCCATCTTTTGGCTTTGCAAGTTTAGCAATAAGCTTTGATACTGCGTGTGGTGTGTAAAATTCCCCAGCCTTCTTTCCTGCATCGGATGCAAATTTCTCAATCAGATATATGTATGTATTTCCGATCACATCTTCTGAGACATTGCCCGGGCTCATATCCAGTTGTGGTTTATTAAAATCCTCAAGCAGGGTCTTCAGCCGGCGGTTTCTCTCTTTTGTCCTGCCAAGGTTGGATTCACTGTTAAAGTCTATATTCCGGAATACGCCCTCCAGTTTTGACCTGTTTTTGTCTTCAACAGCGACAAGGGCTTCATTTATCAGTTCTCCGATATTATTCTCATTGCGCCTTTTATACAGGGTGTAGAAGTTGGATTCTTCCGGAAGTACAAATCTCTCACGTTCAAGTCTTCGGAGGATTCTTTCTTTATCATCTCCGAATTTTTCTTTATACTCCCGGTAATGCTGATTCCATACATCGGATATGTATTTTAAAAATAATGTGACGAGAATGTAGTCCTTATACTGTGCAGGATCAACTACTCCTCTGAATGTATCGCATGCTGCCCAGGCTGCGTCATTGATGTCCTTTTGTTCTATTTTGAAATCTGAATTATATGCCATTATGCTTCACCCTTCATTGTTCTCTCTAAAATCGCCAGGCTGATCTTTTCTCTCTTCTCTGAAAGTTTTTCAGATGTCCTTCTCTCCCTTTTAATCAGTTCAGAGAATTCTACAAAACCTTTTTGTTTCTTAAGTTCCGGAATAAATACGGGTAATTCTGAAAGTGTGGAGATACTTATCATCATAACAACAGAGCCCCTCCTGTTGTTTGCATAGTACGCCTGTGATGGTCTCTGATTTAAGAACCAGTTTAAGTATTCTGGTAAAACCTGTTCTCTGTCATTTACTTCTATTTTCATAAGCGGGGAGGCAAAGACTGCTTCTTCAGTTTCCTCTTCGATGATTGCAGAGCAGGTATCCGGCCCGCGTGAGCGAAAAAGGATATCTCCTTTATTCACCCTGTGTTTATCACTGACATCAAAAGGAGACAGTCTCAGGCAGTTGTTGTAATCTATTGTGCTGTCCGGAAGAATGTCTCTGTTTTGTATGATGCAGACAGTGCCCGAGCTGTCATGCTCAAGTTTCCTTCTGAATGGCCGGCCCAGATTGAGAGATGCTATATCTTTCAGTCTTGTGGTGTGTGTCATTGTATTGTATATTGGTTACAACAGTATAAATGTCTATCTCTAAAGAATGGTGTTGTATGCGTTTTACAATTGCTGCGCCTTGTAGTTTGTTCTGACAAAAGAGTGACTGTGCTCATATCCGGATTGCAAAAATATGTTGGATATATCAATTGTCTGATATAATATACTATTCAGGATTAAATATGTCATTTTACTGTCAGCAGTGCGGGGAGTGCTGCTCATGCCTTGGACTTGTCCTTGTAATTATTGAGCAGACCGGAGAATATGAGTTTAAAATCCGGAATGAGTACACAAACGAGGAGCACCACGTAATCGTTGATGAGGACAAAAGGCATCTCTTTTCAGACAGAAGCATATTTGATAAAGAACCATGTGCCTGCCCTTTTCTCAGGGCAGATCCGGAGAACAACCGCGTCTGCTGCACAGTCCATGCAACAAGAACTGAAATGTGCAAAAGCTATTCCTGCTGGAGAATTCTGATTCTTGACAAAAACGGGAAGAGGGCCGGCAGGGTGATGGAAGATCGTTACTTCTCGGCGGAGACATCCGAACTTGAGAAATTCCGGCAGGAAGAAATAAAGGACATAAGAGAACCTGACACAAAAAAATGGGACAGAATCATCATAGATAAATTAAGAAAAGCCGGGTATACTGTCAGGACGTGAAAATTTGGTCTGACTGACAGTTTAACTTCATTTCGGGCTGCATATCAAACAAATAAAAAATTTATTTGTATGGACAATTTCCGGATTAATAGTTATGCTTCCCAAGGAAGTAAACCCCTATACATATTACACAGATGGAAACTGCCATACTGAGCATATCCATGGCATTAGTCATTTCCATAGATAATATCCTCTGGAAGAAGTTTACAATCAGGACCATGATTATGACCTTGATTATCTTGTTCTTGAGATCATCGAGATTCTTAACCTCAAGAATGCTTGCAAATCCCCCGCATTTTCTTGCGATATCAAGTTCGGATATAAACAGTTCATATGTTCCAAAGCTGAATATCAGCAGGACAAGACCAATCAGGTAAAAGTCAATTGCTCCAATCAGGCCAACAAGTATGGATTCATGACTTACATGGCCGGATGTGATAGAAACACTCTCGATAATTATATCAAGAATTTCCTTTGAACCGATAATGAAGAGAACAATGGCACTGAGTGCGCCGAATATCACTCCCAAAATTACGACATACCTGAGGCTCCAGAGGAATTTTTCAAATGTTTTCTCTATTGTCCCCTGCTCTTTTTTGTCTGTAATTCTGTTTTCTGTATTTTGACTCATATTAGATCCTTATTTCAGATAATCTCTGGATCTTAAATATCAGTCCTTAAGGATAATAAAAATTGACTTTGATGATAATAATTCCGGAAATATTTCCGGCTGACAGCAGTGTTCACCTGGAGGATTTTGCAGTCCCTGATTCCGGAATTAATTCAGATTATTTCCTCTTCTTCTTCCTCTTTTCCGTCTGAATTTATCTTCCTCAAAAGCCAGGCCATATTTTTTCCAAGCTCCTGCATCGTTAAAAGGCCCTCTTCATCCTTCAGTACATCCCCTTCATCAAGTCCGATTCCAAGATTCCAGTAAGATGACCCGACAGTAAACATACTGCTTATTCCAAAGAAGTGGTTTATTGTATCGTAGGCATGCACTGCACCGGCCCGTCTTACAGCAACTACAGCAGCCCCTGCTTTTCTTCTGAAAAGACCTCCGTTTGCTGTGCCGACAAAACCAGCTCTATCAATAAGAGCTTTTGTTTCAGCTGAAACATCTGCAAAATATGTGGGTGATCCTATGATTATCCCGTCTGCATCAGCCATCTTTTCAATACAATTATTGATAAAATCGTCATCGAAGACACATTTGCAGTCCTGGTTCTCAAAGCACTTCATACAGGCTGTGCATCCGTGAAATTTCTTTCCGGCAATCTGCACAATCTCTGTCTCTATACCTTCATCATTCAGGGTTTTTTCAACCTCTTTTAGTAAAATTCCTGTATTGCCCTTCTTCCTCGGACTTCCGTTAAACATTACAACTTTCATTTAGAATCCTCCCCTTCTGATTTATCGAATTTTTACAAAATCCCATCTCTTCACTCTATTTTTTCTGCAATAAAGAATGCATATCCATATTCATTGCTGTATTTTCTAAATATTTCAATCTCTGACAGAATAAAGTCAAGTATCTCTTCCTCCTCTTTATCGTGTTTCTCTCCCTTAAGTTTCATAACCTTCTTCTCAAGCGGGATGTAGTAATCCTTCAGCCATGCAGAATCCGGCAGCCTGAATTTTTTGACGTTCTTAAATCCGGCTGATTCGAGAATATGGCATATTTCCTCCTCATTTTTCATGCCCGGATATCCATTAAGCCAGAACTCCTCAGCTACAGCTGTTCGTTCTTCTGTGATCCAGACAGCTTCAGTAAATGCAATTTTTCCGCCCGGTTTAAGAAGGCTTTTCCATTTGCTTACTGCTTCTTCAACTCCAAGTATGAAAATAGACCCTTCAGCCCAGAGAATATCAAATATTTCCTCTTTGAAGTCCAGTTCATCCATAGAGGTACAGATTGTTTTTATTTTCTCTTCAACCCCCTCTTTCTCAGCCCTTTCTTCCAGTTCATCAAGGAAAGGCTGATAAATATCAATTGCAGTTATCATACAGTCGCTGCATAGTTTTGCAAGTGCAATGGTTTGCATACCGTTTCCACAGCCAATATCAATAATTTCCGTTTTTCCCGGAGGGGGTGCTGTCAGAGCAAATGCTTTTGCCGTGCAACTGTTATCTCCCGGCCCCTGCCGGGGCAGGCCTTCATATATACTGAAGAAATATGAATCGTCCATATCTACTAATTTTTCTCAGGCAATACAATCTTTGTGGTAAAAAGATCGGGTGGTCCTATCTTCAGGGCCGTCAGTTGAGATATATTTATGCATTCTCTGTTATGAAAAGTGTATGACCGTATTCTGAGCTGTGTTTTCTGAGGATGAAATTAAGAATCTCTTCCTCTTCACTTTTCAGTATCCCTTCTTTTAATTTCATCATCTTTTTTTCAAGCGGTATATAGTAGTCATTTATCCGGGGTGCTGATCCTGAATATTCCGGCACAGGAAGAAAACCAATATTTCAGTGCCGCACCAATATATGTAATAATAGTTATTCTCCGGTGGCGGGCAAGTATGAAATTCGGTACATTCAATGATCTTGATACACTCAAAGGGACAGCACTTCTTCGTGTGGATTTCAATTCACCAATAGATCCTGCTTCCGGCCTGATTCTTGATGATAAAAGGTTCAGGGAGCATTTACCTACTGTAAGGGCGCTTGAGGATGCAAAGTGTGTAATTCTCGCACATCAGAGCAGGCCGGGAAAAAAGGATTTTACTACTCTTAGTGCCCACGCTGATAAGCTTGAGAAGCTTATTGGCAGGCATGTAAAGTATATAGATGACATATTCGGCCGGTGCGCAAGGGACGCTGTACAAAGAATGGATGCCGGTGATGTTCTTATGCTTGAAAATATCAGGTTCAGTTCTGAAGAGATCCTTAAACTTTCAGGGCCTGAAGCTGCACAGACTCATCTTGTCAGGAGCCTCTCTTCGATGGGCGACTATTTTGTAAATGATGCATTCGGCACTGCTCACAGGTCACAGCCCTCAATTGTCGGCCTTCCGTTTGCCATGAAATCTGTTGCCGGAATTCTGATGGAAAAGGAAGTTAAGACTCTTTCAAGAGTCTTTACTGATGCACCATCTCCTGTAACCTTTGTACTTGGCGGAACAAAGGTGGATGACTCTCTGGATGTAGCAAAAAATGTCCTTGATTCAGGAATTGCCGATCAGGTTATGGCCGTCGGCGTTGTTGCAAATGTCTTCTTATTTGCAAAAGGGATAAATGTCGGAAAACCTGCAATGGAGCTTATACGAAAACTTGGCTATATATCAGAGATTGAGAAAGCAAAGGAGATCCTCTCTGCACATGAGGATAAGGTTATAATTCCTGATAATGTGGCAGTCCGGGAAGAAGGAATCAGAGCTGAATATCCGGTGGACAAAATCCCGCAGGATCTGCCTGTTCTTGACCTCGGCATAGATTCACTTGCGGAGTTTACCGGAATAATCAAAAATTCCGGCACTGTTGTATTTAATGGTCCTGCCGGGGTTTTTGAAGAGGAGATCTTCTCAACCGGAACTTTTGAACTGTTAAGGGCATCTGCTGAGGCGGAGTTTTCGGTTGTCGGCGGAGGTCATACGGCAGTTGTTGTTGAATCACTTGGTATTAATGATAAATTCAGCCATATCTCAACCGGAGGCGGGGCCTGTATTGAGTTTTTAACCGGAAAAAAACTGCCCGCAGTTGTTGCCCTTGAGGAGTCCTGGCAGATATTCGGGAATAAAAATTAATTCCGTATTTTAAATCTGAAGAGATCCTGACGTTTTTTTATATTTATCTCTCTGTTTTTCACCTGTTCTCTCCATAATGCCGGATCTGGCATTTAACTATATATTCTATTTATTATTATGTAGTTTGGTTAATATATCTGTAATTCTTAATGACACTATTAAAGCTGAAATTTGATTTATATTTAATCTCCGGATTTTGTGAATATGGTCCTTCCCTATGTTTCGTTAAGTTATCCTTTAATGAATAAATGCGGCATTTTAAAATTACTGCAAATTTTAAAGTCATATGCTTAAGGAGAACAAGCTTGATTATTGAGAGTTACATAAATTGACTATAATCCGGGTTTTGAGACAAATGCAGTTGAAATATTTTAGATGATGTCATATGAAATTTGAAGGACTTAGGGAGCTGCTCAGTGCAGATGAGAAGGTGGAGACAAAACTTGAAACGCTTGCATATCAGTATAATGAAAGACTGAAGGAGCAGGCCCTTGTAAACGGAATATCTGCAATACTTTTTGACAGAACTCTTGAGAGGGAATATATTCTCAGAAATGTGGTTGATATGATCCCGCCCGGATGGCAGTATCCCGAAATTACGGTTGCGAGATTCAGGTATAAGGATATTGATATCAGAAGTCCGGGGTACAGGGAAACTCCCTGGATTCAGAGTGTTGAATTTACCGATTCTGACGGAATCTCCGGCACTCTTGATGTGCTCTATCTTGAAGAGAAGGTGGAGAATTATGAAGGGCCTTTTCTTAAAGAGGAGAGAAACCTGATCAATGTTATCGGGAGCCTTCTTCCGGCATCGATGAATATCTTCAACCAGAAGGATGCCAATGCCCGTGCAATTGAGGACATCCTGTATATCAGTGATAATATCAGGAAAGGAGACATCAGGGGAAGAATTGAAGCTTCGTGGCATAAAGGTGAATTAAAGAAGGTCGTATCCGGTGTCAATGATGTCCTCGATGAATACGGGCTTTTCTTTAAGGAGCTTATGAAGATCTTTGAGAGCTATTCGGAGTGCGACTTCAGTGTTGTGATGGACAGGGAGAATAAGTTTCAGGGTGATTTTCTCCTGCTTAAAAACAGTGTCAATAAAGCCGGAGATGAGATTGGTAAAACAATTAATGAGATCGGGAGGATATCCCAGGAATTTGAGAGAAATAACTTCCGGGCAAGAGTTGATGAGAACCTCGATTTTAAAGGGGATATGGCTGTCATTAAAAATAGCCTCAACACTGTCGGCGAGTCCTTTTCAGGGGTTGTCTCAGATGTCTCTGAGTCGGTTTCAAAGATTGATAATAACTGTGCAGAGGTGAGCAGAAGTTCGGATGATGTCTATAAGACATCGGAGAAGGTGGCCACATCATGTTCGGGAGCCGCTCAGCTTACCGGAAAATTATACGGAAAAATTGAGAATATTAATAACCGGATCTCTGATCTATCAGCTTCAAATGAGGAGATCGCCTCAACCTCGAATGAAGTGTATAAAAAGACTAATCTGGTTGTAGAAACGGGCCGCAAAGCACAGTTCGCCGGAGATCTCTCTAAAAATAAAATGAATGCCGTGGAATCCATTGCAAAGGAGAGTGAGGATGAGATAAATTCACTATTCGGGCAGATTAATGAAGTCTCAAATGTGCTGAAGCTGATCAATAATATTACCGGGCAGATCAATCTCCTTGCTCTTAATGCAGCCATTGAAGCCGCAAGGGCCGGTGAACACGGCAGGGGCTTTGCAGTCGTTGCCGGTGAGGTCAAAAATCTCGCCGCTGAAGCAAGGTCGGCAACGGACAGTATCGAAAAGGTGGTCTCAGTTGTCCAGGTTTCAGGTGAAAAGACTGTTTCCTTCATTAAAAAATCCAATGAAGAGATACATGAGAGTGTCAATAGTGTAAATGAGGCAATTGACGGGCTGAATGATATCATCCTCAGTGCTGAAGAAGTGAATGAAGACATCCGTAATATTGTGACAGCGATTGAAGATCAGGCAGATATTGCGAATAATATTGTAAGGGATACTGATGAGGGAACAACCCTCACAAAGGAAGTAAATGATGTAATGGATGAACTTGCAGCCCTTGCAGAGGAGACAAATGCCTCAATTGAGGAGATTGGAAGTGCAATCCATGAAGTTACAGATCTCGCAGGATTTTTGAATGAGAATATGGATAAATATGCCATATGAAAGAGATCTGTAATATTCTATTGACTGAGATCATCCGGCTCTCTGTGTATAACCTGAAGGTTATAACGGTTAATCTCCGGCATATAATTCATTTATTTAATCCAAATTCCAATTACACACTGAGAGCTTTATGGTGATTATGATGAAGAAAGCCGGCTTAAATGGGGTACAATGCCTGGAGGTAAAGAAGGGCGTAACTTTTGGCGCAGTTGAAGAGTCCTTCCGGTCCGCATCACTCCTCTCCGTCACTGAACCACTGGCTTATGAAAAAGACGGACTCTGTGAGTGTGGAGATAGTGAAATACTTGAGATTCGGTCTCCCGATGAACTTTCAACGATGGGGGATATGCTCACAGTCGCCGGAATCGAAGGCCGGGATGCCGTGACACTTAGGCTGCATTTTAATAAAGCATCCAAATATGTTAAATCCGGAAACATCAGGGGTTTTGAGGCAGAGGCAGAACTTTTCTATCTGGAATTTGATCACCTCTATAATGATGAAACAGAGTGCATCTTTCACTGCTACTGAGGAGGGGTAATTTTCCCCAAAGTAAATTTTTTTAAATAATGTGGTACTACTGTATTAATCATATGTTTTCCAGAAAAATATTTCATTATGACTTTAAGACCGTCCTTGAAGATGAATTAAAGAGAACAGGGATGTCTATAAAAGATCTCTCTGAGAAGGCAGGTATTCCTTCTGCAACGATATATAAAATTACATCCGGAGAACGTGATCCGAGATTTTCAACAATAAAGGCAATTTGTGCTGCATTTGAACCTTCAGGCGGGGAGTTTGTGGCAGTAATCGGTGCAAAATTTCTTCTGGATGATATTGATACAAAAAGCATCACTGCTGCGGGAAAGGAGTACAGGATAAAGGGCTATCCGTCATACTCTCTGGAGGAATGTATCGTCTCCGCCGTTAAAGCCGAGAAGGACGGTGCAGGCGGTATTGTCTGTGCACCGGTTCTGGCCTCACTTGTCGAGAGAATTGTTGACATTCCGGTTGTGATTATGAAACCCGGAAATAAGGCCATGACTGACTCGATAAAGTCACTTGAAAATAGACTGGAATAATTTATTCGCACAGAAAATCCGGGATTTACACCCGTCTTTTTGCCTCAGTGCAGTAGAATATTTCCCGGCAGCAATAACTGCTGTCCCTAATCCGGCTGTTATTCCCTCTCAGTTTTATCTTTTTTTATGTCTCTGCCGGCAGGAATATTTTCAGATCAGCTTTTCTATGGCTTCTCTGCCTGACATGCCTTCAGTTATGCCTTTCTCCTTTGCAAATTTGTTTGCAAGGGCAATCTCACCGTTTAAGAGATCTTCTGTATTTTTAACGGAATTTCCTGATGGCTTCACCTTTGCTGCTGCATATGAGAACTTTTCAAGCGCTATGACATCAAAAGCACCACATCCGATAAGCCCTTTATCGTTCTTTGCAAATACGAGATTTACATCTCCAATCGGTATCTCAAAGCATTCGACTTCTTTTCCGGATATTTCTATCTTTGATTCTGTCATCTGTTAATATCCTCTCTTAATATAATTTAATCTGTCTCCTATGAAACATTTGTTTCATCTGCCATCTGTGAACCCGCAGGTTCATGAATGACTTTTTTATCTGTTTTTGAAGGAGGTTTGATCTGTAAGCGGACAGCAGTGACTGACTAATGTATCAGGGGTATTCTTCTTGCAGCCGCATATCCGCATATCACCTGGATGCTCTCCCCAAAACTATTATCGGCATAAGAGTCTCCGGTGTCGATGTAGAGTCTGGGAGTCATCTCCAGTTTGGCGGGCGTTGCGATGACGATTACGTTTCTGCTCCCTGCTTTCTTAAGCACTTCCGGAGAGAACTGCTGGTTTCCCCTGCCGAAAATAAAGCCCTGTGCTCCTATGGGGCTTACAATTATCTTTACCCTCTCATATTCATCAAGAAGTTCAAGAATGTCCTTCTCAGATAGATCTCTTTTTATGATCTCTCCTTCGTACATGGCATCAACTCCAAGAAGGGTGCATTCCCCTTCAGCAGAACTGCACAGGGATTTTGCAGTTGAACCTGCACCTATCAGGCAGAGTGTTTTTCTGGCGAAAAGTGAGGTTAAAAATCCGGAAATTTCATTCTGAGCATCTTTTTCGTTCCCGGAAGAAGGCATCTTTGAACTCTGGGTCATATCAGGAATCGTGGGTGTTTTTGCGATCCCGAAGAGTTTTAGTTCCAGTTTTCCTGCCCGGTATTTATCCTCGTCAATGTCAAGAACTTCTGCTGAAATGTAAGCCGTTTTTTCAGGGTTGTTGATGATATTTGCAGCCGCAGCCGGACTCCGGGCAAAAATTCCGGAGTACATCTTTACCCCGGAAGGAATGCCAAGCACAGGTATCTCCTCTCCCGTAACTGATATCACATCCTGTGCAGTGCCGTCCCCTCCGCAGAATACTATCAGATCTGCCCCTTCCTTTTTAAACTGCCTGCATGACTCTTTTGTATCATCGGCAGAACTCTTCTCTTCCGGTATGTGGACTATCCTTATATTTTCAGTTCCGCTTATCCTGAGTGCATTCTCCCCCATATCACCTCCGGCAGTGAGGAATTCAGCACCTTCCCTTCTAAGCTTATGGGTGTCCAGAGCCTCTAAAAAAACCTTTGCCCGCTTATATGCCATAGGTTCTGCACCAAGGCTTACTGCTGCATCAGCCATCCCGTCTGTGCCTTTTAGTGCCACCCTGCCGCCCATCCCGGCGACAGGGTTTATGACAAACCCAATCTTTCTCATTATCTCTTTTTTTGGAGTTATCATTCCGGTCTTCAGACCTCAACCTTTGGCAGGTCGCCAAGTGATTCCTTTATCAGTTCAGCAGGATATTCATAATCATGAAGTTTTCCTGCGAGGAATGCCTGGTATGATGAGAGATCAAAGTGCCCGTGTCCACTGAGGTTAAACACTATGGTCTTCTCCTCACCGTTCTTTCTGCACTCAATGGCTTTATCAACAGCTGCTTTTATGGCATGTGCGGACTCCGGTGCGGGAATTATTCCTTCACATCCTGCAAACATAACTGCCGCTTCAAAGACCTCATTCTGGTGATATGAGATTGCGTTTATGTACCCGTCTGCATGTAGTTTTGATACCAGTGGAGACATTCCGTGGTACCTCAGCCCGCCTGAATGGATTGCCGGCGGGATAAAGCCGTGGCCCAGAGTGTACATCATCATTATCGGTGTAAGGCCTGCCACATCACCGAAGTCATAGGCGTACAGCCCTTTTGTGAGGGTCGGGCATGCAGAAGGCTCAACTGCTACGATTTCGGTATCTCTTTCCTTGCCGGAGATCTGATCTCTTATATACGGGAATGCAATTCCGGCAAAATTCGATCCGCCGCCTGCGCATGCGATTACTACATCGGCCTTCTCTTCCGCAATTTCAAGCTGCTTCTGTGTCTCCTGTCCGATGACTGTCTGGTGAAGACATACGTGGTTTAAGACCGAACCAAGTGCATAGTTGGTATTGTCATGCTTTGCAGCGTCTTCAACCGCTTCAGATATGGCAATGCCCAGACTTCCGGCTGTATCCGGATTTTTCTTCAGCACTGCCCTTCCGGCATCTGTCATATCTGTCGGGCTTGGATAGCACTGCGCTCCCCAGGTCTCCATCATTATTTTTCTGTAGGGTTTCTGGTCATAGCTGCCCCTGACCATATAGACCATGCACTCAAGGCCGAAGATCTGTGTTGCATATGCAAGTGAAGACCCCCATTGTCCTGCCCCGGTTTCAGTTGAAATTCTCTCAATGCCCTGCTTTGCATTGTAATATACCTGTGCAATGGCGGTATTGGCTTTATGAGATCCCGGCGGGCTTAATCCCTCGTATTTGAAGTATATCTTTGCTGTTGTCTTCAGTTTCTCCTCAAGTCTTTTTGCACGGTAGAGTGGGCTTGGCCTGTACTGGGTGAGAATATCTCTGACTTCATCCGGAATATCAATATATTTCTTTGTGCTCATCTCCTGCCTGATAAGCTCTTCTGCAAAGATCGGCTTTAAGTCATCCGGCCCTACCGGCTTCATCGTTGCAGGATTTATCGGTGGTTTTGGGATATTTAGCATATCCGCCTGAATGTTATACCATTGTTTTGGTATCTCATTCTCATCAAGAATGATGCGTGATTTCATACTAAGTTGTATGATCCTGTATATATTTATACATTGCTGAGCTTATATTTCTGGAAGTTGGAGTTATAATGATTCTATATATGGTGCAATACTGTAGCAGAATGCCATTAATTAATTCAGCCACTGAGTTTCGCGAATATATAACAGATTTTATTTTTTCAGAATATTGGAGCCGCAGCTGCGGAATAGATCAGGAGCTGATAATCTCTGAAGATGTGGCCGGAAATGAAGCCCGCAGTACAGCTGTCAGTTCTTCGGCCATAAATCCCGAAATTCCGGTTTACACAAATGAATTCTGGACCTCAAAGCAGAGAGCGGCATCGAGGCTTCATGAAATATCATACCGGGCATGCTTTAAGCCGCAGCTTCCCGGATTTTTTATAAAAATCCTGACAGATGAGGGTGATTTAGTGTATGATCCCTTTACAGGGCGTGGCACTACCATAATAGAGGCAGCACTTCTCGGAAGAAATGTTCTCTCCAATGATATCAGTCCGTTAAGCAGAATAATATGTGAACCACGGATGAATCCGCCTTCTGTCGCAGAGATCACAGAGAGGATGAATTCAGTACCCTATGACTACAACCTCTCACCTGATATTGATCTCTCTATGTTTTATGATGAAAGGACAGCATCAGAGATTATGTCACTGAAAAATTACCTTGATGAAAGGAAAAATTCCGGGGATGAGGATCATACTGACCGTTGGATAAGAATGGTCGCAACAAACCGTCTCACCGGTCATTCTCCCGGTTTTTTCTCGGTATATACCCTGCCGCCAAACCAGGCAGTGCTGCCGGAGAGGCAGATCAAAATAAATGATAAGAGGGGTCAGTCTCCGGAATACAGGGATACAAGAGAGCTGGTTAAAAAAAAGAGCAGGTCACTCCTGAAGGATATTGGTGATAAGGCCCTTGTTAACCTGAGATCAGCAGGAGAAAATGCAGTATTTCTGAATGAGGATGCGGCAGAGACATCCCATATAGATGATGAGAGCATCAGCCTGACAGTAACTTCCCCTCCGTTTCTTGACATTGTTAATTACCGCGATGACAACTGGCTGAGATGCTGGTTTAACTCTCTTGATGCACAGTCCATAGGGAAAAAGATCACGATGGCACGTACTGCCTCAGAATGGTCATCCCGTATGCAGGATGTATTTCATGAACTTTTCCGGATAACAAAACCGGGAGGTTGGGTTGCCTTTGAAGTCGGTGAGGTCAGAAAAGGTAAGATTCGTCTTGATGATTATATAGTTCCTGTCGGGATCAATGCCGGATTTGAGTGTGCCGGAGTTTTGATTAATGAGCAGAACTTTACCAAGACCTCTAACATCTGGGGAGTGAGCAATAAAAAGAGAGGGACAAATACAAACCGGATTGTTGTATTCAGAAAATCCTGAATGAGAATAGTGATATATTGTCCGGAACTAATTTTTGGTAATGGGGAATATGGTGAATCTGCTGGTCTTTGTAATTTCAAGCCTCGTGGTTTTTTCTGTTATTGTCACATGCGGATGTGTGAATCCTGCCGGTGAATGTCCGGATGATATTGCCGACCGGAATGCTGCACTCTCAGAACTGATGGCTTTTCAGGGGGATGTCAGTACTGACCTTAAAGCTCTTGGCAGTATAACAGAGGACTGCGGCAGAAAGGTCGCGGAAGATGGGGGCGATGAGAGATCTGTAACTGAATTCTTTGATAAAATTGTTGCAGAAAATCCTGCTGTTTATACTGTGGTCTATATCGACAGTTCCGGGACTGTAAAAATAAATAATTCCGGTGCAGGCGGGAATATTTCCGGCATGAATCTGCTCTCACAGTCAAGTGTGAGGGAGCAGACTGAGATAAAAGTGCCCATGCTGACTGATAGTTTTATCCTCCATGACAAAACCCATGCTTCTGCTCTTTATTATCCGGTATTTGATTCTGAAGGGAGATACAGAGGTTTTGTCAGCCTCTCTTTCCTTCCGTCTGAACTGGTACGTGAGAGTGCAGAAAATTTAAATCTGCGTACCGGATTTTCAGCTATGGCTGCGCAGCCCGGAGGGCTTATTTTATACGATCCAGATCCTGAAGAGGTTGGTAAGGAAACATTTGGAAATCCTGAATATGAGGATTTTCCGGAGATATTAATCTTTGCCCGGCTGTACTCGGAAGAGTGGTCCGGCAGTTATGAGTACAGCTTCTATGATACGGGATTTGATAAGAAGATCAGGAAAGAGGCCTTCTGGACGACAGTTGATATGTGGGATAATAACTGGAGGGTTTTTGTCATCCGGGACCTCTAAGGCAGTAGATAATCCGGTTATAATCCGGGAATTCCTGCAACCCTTTATTTTTTATATTATTACAGTTATTACTCAATAGTAACAGAATATGAGGTATTAAAATATGGATGCAGATAATCTATTTGAAAAAGCACTTGCGGAGATTGACCGTCTTGTAAATGCAGGCACTGTTATGGGAGATCCTGTTGAGATGGGTGACAGGGTAATTGTCCCTGTTGCAGCATTTGGGTTCGGATTTGGTGCCGGTGCAGGCGGAAGTGAGAGTAACGGGGGTGCGGGTACTGGTGCCGGTGGCGGAGTCTCACCTGTAGCCCTGGTAGTTATCGAGAAGAATGTCAGCGGACCTGAGGGAATAAGGGTAGTTCCGTTAAGAAAGCCCGGAGTTGTCACCGAGGCAATTACCGCAGTCGGTGAGGACATCCTTCCCAAAGTGGTTGAAATCATAAAAAAAGAGATGGGAAAGGAAGAGGAGAAAGAGAAGGCAGAGGTATCAGAAGAAAATCCGGAAGAGTAGTTCTCCGGATAGTTCTGATGCAGGCCGCTAAACTTCCAAAACAATGATTCTACAGATCATTTTTCTTTTTCTGCTGATAGTACTTTTAACTGCGGTTCTGCACATTTTCCTGCTCCCTGTACATATCGGGCTTAAGGGTGGTTATCCGGTAAAGTCCGGCATTGTTTTTGATCTCCGCTGGGGTATTGGAATGATCTCCGGCGAAGTGAAGGATGATCTTCTTACAGTCAGGCTGTACGGATTGAAGGTATTCAGACGACCTTTAAGCGATCTCAAAGATAAAAATTCCAAAGAAAAAGCAAAGAAAGATTCCGGAAAGGCTGAGGATACCAAAGATCTGCCGGCAGAGGATAAAACAGATTATCTGAAGATTATATGTTTTATCAGGGATAATCTCCTGACAGGGGAATTTGGTTCTCTTCTCAGGCAGATTGATTTTGAAAGGTTCCATACGGACATTACCGTTGGTCTTGATGATCCGGTTGCAACCGGAAAGATCTATGGATATCTGATGGCAGTCAGCGGGTACCTGTATTCACACAGATATCTCTCTTTAAATGTATATTCACGTTTTGACAGGCCGGCATTTGAGATTTACTGTGACGGGCGCATCAGGGTTTGCAGAATTTACAGAATAATGATCTTTGCGGTGAAGATGTACAGGAGACTGAAGGCAGCAGGCCTTATCGGTAAACGGGATGATAGCAGGGATACATCGTCAGGTAATAAGGATGACATTTCAAAGGTCAAAGGTGCTGAATCGTCCTTAACCGGGCATAATAATCCTGTTTGATTTTTAGGGTGCTATGAATGAGAAGTTCAGTAAAAATCACTTCCGGAAATATCTCCGGGAAATCAGTTTTAATTGGTGGGGTAAGAATTATTCCGCTTGTGAGTACGCAGGTGATCTCAGGTAATTCATTTGTTCACGCAGATGTCAGTCCTGAGTTTCTGCTCTTTGCTGTGCAGGGGAAATATTATTACTTTGATCTGGGTGGGAATTGTGGGGATATTGATGATAAATGTCTGAATGACTTTATTCTGTCTGCCGGTTCATCATCCCCTGATAAAAAGCCGGGTGATGAGTGAAATATATCCTGGCAGTTTATCTCTCATTTTAAGCCCATGTATGTATTGTCTGAGGCTACTCAAATCTGAGTGCCTCAATCGGGTTTAAGTTTGCGGCTTTCCATGCCGGATAAAGTCCTGATATAAGGCTTGTTGCCAATCCAAATATCATTCCGAACGGGATATATATCAGTGTGCTGGGTTCAAAGAAGTATGAGGTTTCCTGGAGCATAAAAAGAATTATCAGATATCCTCCGGCAATGCTGAATACAGCACCTAATCCCGATCCCAGCAGTCCGAGAATGAGGGCTTCATACAGAAATGTCTTCATAACCTCTCTTCTTCTTGTGCCTATACTCCTGATGATTCCAATCTCCTTGATTCTCTCTGTAACCGACATCATCTGGACGTTGAAGATTGAAACTCCGGCTACAATCAGTGAAATTCCCCCAATTGCGGTTGTGAATGCCGAAATTTTGCCGAAGGTGTCAAGGATTACCTCAAGTATGGCTTTTGTGTCAAAGACATCGACAACATCATCTCTTTTGTTCATCTTATTGTCAATGTCTTCTTTTACTATATCAATATCATCAAGATCTTTGACTTTTACAATTACGAAATTAAAGTCATCCTGCTCGTAAATTGATGAAAATGCCTTTTCTGATATGATAAAAGAATTGTCAGGGTTTATATCAAATCCCATCCCTCTCTCTTCAAGAATACCGGCAATTCTGAAGCTGTCGTCCCCTATTTTGACACGACTTCCGACTTTAAGGTTATAGTCGTCTGAAACTTTTGAGCCGGCAAGTGCGCCCGATGACCCTTTAAGCCATTGCCCGTCTGTAAGATGGAGGAGTTTTTCAGCATCGTCTTCGTACATCCCGTATATAGATGATATTGTCTCCTCATTGCCGATATATACCCTGTCAGCTGTTGAATGCACAGGTATGACATCATTTGAACCTGCTGCCCTTTTGATATCCTTTAAATCCCTTTCAGTGATGTACTCCTTTACAGATGCTGAGCCCGGCCCCTGCTGTACGCCTCCGTGTGGGTAAACCACTACCGAATCCCCTACGTCAGATAGTGATTCTGAGACCGAGAGTACAAGACTGTTTCCAAGCATTCCCATTGAGGCTATTGCAGCTACACCTATTACTATGCCGATTATTGCGAGAAGGGATCTCAGCAAGTGAAGCCTGGTACTTCTCTTTGCAAATTCAAAGAAAATAGCAGTACTCATATGATCACGCCGTCCTCTATTCTGATTGTCCTGTGGGCATACTCTGCTGTGTTTGAGTCGTGTGTAACCATGATTACCGTTTTTCCGGCTTTATTTAACTCATTTAATAGGTCCATAACCTGTTTTCCGGTCTTTGAGTCCAGATTTCCGGTAGGTTCATCGCAGAGCAGTATCTTTGGATCATTGACCAGTGCCCTTGCAATGGCAACCCTCTGCTGCTGTCCGCCGGAAAGTTCGGTTGGCTTGTGGTGAATCAGATTGTCTGTCAGACCTACCTTGTCGAGAAGGGCCTCGCATCTGCCTTCTTTATCTGAATGGCGGTATTTCAGGATGTACGGATATTCTACATTCTCTTTTACGGTCAGCAGGGGAATGAGATTGAACTGCTGGAAGATGAAGCCTATGGTATCCCTTCTGAGATCAGTAAGTTCATCATCAGTTAATTTTTTTACATTTATTCCGTCTATGTAAAGTTCTCCGCAGGTTGGGACATCAAGTGAGCCGACCATATTAAGGAGTGTTGATTTTCCTGATCCTGAAGGCCCCATAATTGCTATGAAATCACCCTGAAAGATCTCCAGTGTGATCCCGTCAAGCGCCCTCACCTCTCCAAAGGGAAGTTCATATATTTTTTTGACATCTTCAAGTTTTATTACCGGAGATGTAGTATTCACAGTTTATTCCTCCGGAAAATGTGAATTCATGATTATTTTTTCCATGTATGATATATTATCCCGCCGACTGCAGCGATAACCACGACTATCAGTATTATTATCACAACCGGCATTCCTTCATCGCCTGAGCCTGTGGTTTTTGCATTTGACGATGTGTATGAGTCAGTTTTAACCGGAAATTCCTTTGAATAACTGTTTCCGTCCTCGTCTTTGTATTCTACAATCAGAGGTATCTCTCCGGGTTCATCGGTCTCAAATGTAACTTCAAAGCTTGAAAAGTCATCAGGTTCAAGTTCGCCCACTACATACAGTCTGTTAGGCTCTGTTGGTTTTGCCGGGCTTTTGGTGGTCACAATCACTGATTTGGCAATTTTAAGGCCTGCATTTGTTACATCTCCTGCAATGTACTGTATCCCGTCCCTGTATCCGGACTCTATATTGTTTATTACCGGATCTGCATCCTTCTTTCCTGTTCCTGGATTCAAATCGAGGGTTTTGACAGATTCATGGTTGTTTATTCCGTTTCTGTACTCTGCGATGAACTGCACCTCGCCTTCAGAGTATGGTGTCATCTCAAAGGTTACTTCCTTGTTTTTGTTGGCTTCAAGTTCACCAACAAAATAGCTGTTCTGTGTGAATTCTGCGGAGTCGCTTACAGGCCGTACAACAACGCCGGTTACTCTGTTGTCACGGGGATTGCCTATGGAGAGTTTTATTGTGGATTCCACGTCTTTTTTGTACTCATCCGGTTCGCTGACTACCGATATCTCAATTGGTGTGCTCTGCACTGTTACAGGTATGAGATATGAGAGGCTTCCTCCGGATGAGAAGTCTATGTAAAATTTCGGGTAATAAATTCCGTCAGGTGCTGCTGCTTTGACTGAGAATGTAAATTCCCTTGATGTGGCCGGGCCGATTGCGCCGACTGTATCGTATGACCGTTCATTAATCAGGAGAAGATCCTCAGAGAATAGTGTTACTCTTCTGATGTCCACCGGAGATGTGCCGGAGTTTGTAACTTTTACAGTGATAATGCCTGTATCATACTGCATCAGTGCTTCAGGTTCAACGGTGTATGATGCTATGGATATGTGTGTTGCATCTTCATTTAATACAGCAGATGCCGGTGTGAGCAGCAATGCACATAATATCAGTGCAGCTACGATTATTCCTTTTATTGAGATGTATTTTTTCATGTTATGCTCCTACATTCCTATAAGCGGCAGATCAAATATAATAATATATATGATTACTGGCAGAAGGACAGTTATTACCGATTTTTTGAAGTCAAGCTTTCTGCATTTCATTACTCCAAAGATCCAGATATTTGCACTCCATAGCAGGAATATAATTCCAATAAATGCAGCTGCAATCATCATCGGATCTGCCATAAGGGTCTGGGTGTATGCCTCTATCTGTGTGGGATCTGTTATTGGTCTGATGTCGAGGCCGGACATATAATATACAGTTATTATTGCGCTGAATATGCCTCCGATTATCTGTGGCACTGAACCGTATCCGGTTATCTCCATCATTCGTTTAAATGAACCCTCTCCTTTCAGAAGGGACGATATAACAAAGAAAACCACCGACCATAACAGCCAGATAATATATGTCATAATGACAGCGCCTACAAATCCGATAACAGGCAGAATTCCGGCCATGAACTGTGCTTCGGCAGGCAGGAGGCCTGCTGATTTCTGGGACACAATCGCCGCGGAAATCCCGGAGATGAGGCCCAGAATGCTGATGACTAAAAAGGGTTTGCCAAGGCTTTCAGGCTGATTACATAAGCCGTCAAAGAAGCTCTTTGGTGAAAGAATAATTTCCTTTATCGGTATCATACCGCTTATTATGACTGCACGACATTATAAATATTGCAGATGCCACTTATACCGGATATGACAGATGTTGTTGTATGTGGGTTTATTTATTTGCCTGAATGTTTCTGTTTTGTCTTTAATCTCTGAAATCAGCCGCTTTTTTTACTGCAAGTCTGAGCACTGATTCCGGTATATTCTCGTATATCCTGCTGCATGGTGCATCTGAACGGCTGCCGCCACAGTCCGCACATGCCATTCCACAGTATTTTGACGGATCGGGAAGCGGGACAAAATCCTCTATCGGCCTGCTGTTTATCAGAAGAAGGCTTTTAGTTCTGTTCTCATCTTCCGGTCTCTCTTCGTATCTTATCTCAAAGCCCTGATTTTTCATCATGGTACTTATGTCCCTTACCACTTCGCTTAAGCTTCTGCCTGTATCCGGAGAGCGGAAAGGTGGTTTTAATGGGTCATCGGGTACGAAAACAGTTACTGTAATCAGCCTGCATTTATGATTTTCGGGATTATTGTTGTAATTCAGATCATTACTTTTATCATTGATATTGTTATTTACGTTGTCACTATTATTGTTGTAATTCAGATCATTATTTTTATCATTGATATTGTTATTTACGTTGTCACTATTATTGTTGTAATTCAGATCATTATTTTTATCATCTATATTTATGTTATTATTGCCGATATTATTGTTATTATTCATCCCATTGTCTCCGGAAAATTCCTTATCTGTCCACTCTTTTATCTCGTCCCTTACTTCTCTGAACCCTTTCAGGATGTCATCGTCTGAACCTGAGAAGAGATAGGGATCAGGGAATTTCTTCTCGGTTATATCTTCTGAAGCTGGCAGTTCATGATCTTTTGGGTTATAATCGCATGATATTACAACTCTGTCAAATCTCATATTCCGGTATTCTGATACCGGCAGAGGAGTTTTTCCGGAGATATCAATGCCGATCTCCCTTAACACTGCTGTTGTATGTGGATTTACTGAATCTGTCGGGTTTAACCCTGCACTGAATGCCTCGTACCTGTCACCATACAAATTATTCAGTAATCCTTCAGCTATCTGTGATCTTCCTGCATTGTGGTTGCAGATAAATAATACCTTCTTCTTCATTTTTTTCTCCATTATTTAACCTTCTGAAATGGATTTTAAATTGTGAATTGTGGATTATTCCGGAAATTTGTGCTTTAAATTGTTAATTAAATAGGGGGTCAGTCTCAAACATATTGATCAGGATGTCAGTGAGTCTGGAATAGGCTGAAACCGGATCAATGCTTTTTCCGGGCGGGAGTGAGACAAACCGGCATTCTGTTATGTCAGATACAGGCAGATATTCTGCTCTTAAATAGGCATTCTCACAGAGGAATACTATCAGACTGTACTTTCTGTCAGATATTTGGCCTATGGATTTGGATTTAAGGTACAATGTCTCAATCCCTCTCATATTAAGGGCTGAAATGGCATATGGATCGACCCCTCCGGGTATTAGTCCTGCACTTTCAGCATGAAATCTCTCTGAATATCTGCTGTTTATTATGGCCTCAGCTATCTGTGACCTCACTGAATTATATGTGCAGATGAATAATATCCTTCGTTTTTTTGCCATAATTTCCGGTAACAACTTTCTGTTATGTGTTTTTTAATCCACAATCTGCCTGCATACGAGTGATTTTCCGGTTATTTCTGCGGCCCTTCCATTTTATTCCTATTTTTCCTGCCCGGAATCTGATGTCTGCTGGTGGTGATGGTGTGGTTTTTTTGACCGGAGTTTTGCATCATGCTTCCTGTAGATCAAAAATCCGGCAACAGCTGCCAGTACAATTCCGACAATAACTAATATTCCGGTTGTGAAATCCGTAGCAAAAATATCTTTTATATACTCCGTTCCAAGAGCGATTATTGTGCAGCCGAGAAGCGATCCGGTTATTACGGCAATCATTACTTTGACCGGTGGAATGCCAATCATTCTGCCGACTATTGGTGTTGATACTCCGCCCGTGCCCTGCATCGGTATCATTACAAATATTGCAAGCCCTATGGTTGAAAGCCTCTCAATATATCTGTGCTTCTCAAAAAATCCTTCTCCTGCTTCCATAAAGGATTTCATGTAACGATCCCCAAGAACCGGTATCTTCAGCGCAAGGTCAAAGTTCAGCACCATGAAGAATGACGACAATATATCCATCAGGGCCACTGAAAATGCAATGAGCCACCAGGGAATTCCCATCGCAATTCCAAGTGGTATTACTGATTCCTTTCCTGCCGGAGGAACAAAATAGACGAACATCAGCCCGGCAAGTGTGAGAAATTCGCCATAGGGCATTGAGATGTATAATCCGCCTACATAGGCGATGCCTAATATAAAGGGAAGAAAAAACCTCAGTAATATCATCAGGTGTCCGGATAATTTTTTAACCGGGATCTCTTCTTCAGTCATTTCAATAATTATGATTGTTAAAACCTGATAAAATCAGGGTATATTCCGGTTGCCAAAAGAGGAATATATGTTATATTATTTTAAATTCCGGGAAACCCGCATTGTTTTTCCCGGAATTTTATATGATCTGTTTTTCCCTCTGATTGCTCTGTGTTTAATCAGATAATTCTGAAATACGTCTCATTGCCTCGCGCAGCCTGTCAGTTCCGGCAGCGTATGAGAGTCGAATCCATCCTGGTGTGTTAAAGGCCGTGCCCGGAGTTGCTGCGACATGTGCCTCATCAAGCCATCTTGCGGCAACCTCTGTGTCATTGCCTCCTGTATTTACATAGGCATAAAATGCACCCTCTGCCGGAGCTGTTCTCATCCCCATATCTGAAAGTGCACCTGTGATATACTTTCTCCGGCTGTCAAACTCCTGCCTCATACTCTCAACACAGGACTGATCGCCTTTCAGTGCGGCAACAGCACCCCACATCGCAAATGTGGTAGGGTGGCTTATTGTATGCTGCTGGATCTTTGTCATTGGTCTTATGATTTCGTCCGGTGCCGAGGCGTATCCTATTCTCCAGCCAGTCATTGCGTACGCCTTTGAAAAACCGTTTACGGTTATTGTCCTCTCGTACATATCGCCGAGTGATGCCACTGAGATATGCTCCTTTCCGTAGATCAGTTTTTCATAAATCTCATCCGCAAGTGCGATTATGTCATTATCCTCACATATGTCTTTGATGAGACTGAGTGAATCTGAATTGAGAACTGATCCTGCCGGGTTTGAAGGAGTGTTGAAGATTAACATCCTTGTTTTTGGTGTAATCTTTTCCAGAACGTCATCTTTTAACTGGAAGTGTACATCGTCCAAAGGGTGGTGTACAGGTTTTCCGTCGGCAAGCATGACAATCGGGTCATATGATACCCATGATGGATCAAGTATCAGGACTTCATCTCCGGGATTTATACATGCCTGTACTCCCTCATAGATGGTATCCTTTGCACCGCAGGAGACTATGATATTCTCAGGTGAGGTGGGAATTCTGTTCTCAGTCTTCAGTTTGTCTGAGATTGCAGAGCATAGTTCCGGAATGCCTCTGCTCGATTCATAGTGGGTTTTTCCCTCTTTTAAGGCATTTATGCATGCCTCGGTGATATGGCCGGGAGTATCAAAGTCAGGTTCGCCTATTGAGAGGGAGATTACATCTATGCCCTCCTTTTTCATGCGGCGGGCCTTGTCCGTAATCTCGATCGTTGCCGATGGGGGTAATCCCTGAATTTTTTCAGAGAGTTTTCTCATAATTAATTAACACCAGAAAAAAAGAATTAATTATTTAAGTCTCTGTACGAGCTTTATTGCAGATTCAACAGCACGCTTTGCGTAGTCGATTCTCTGTGTTGCTTCAAGTCTTGTCATGCCAGGACCTGAAATTCCGAGTGCGACCGGCTTGTCATATTCGAGTGAGAGATCAATGATCTTTCTTGCCGCATGTTGGACTACAATTTCATCATGGCTTGTTGCACCTTCGATGACACATCCGATTGTTACAACAGCGTCAATATTGTCATCTTTGAGGAGTTTCTTGATTGCAAGGGGCATGTCATATGCTCCCGGAACGTAGATCCTGTCAACAATCTCCGCACCGAGGAACTTTGCGTGCTCCTCTCCCTCAATCTCCATCATATATGTAAGGTCACGGTTGAATTCCGCAACTACGAATCCTAGTTTTATTGTCATTTCAAATCCTCTTATTGATTATATTCTGATATAGCTATAATACCCTACCTTCGTGCCGGGCCGGCATCGTCAAAGCCCTGCCTCTGACCTGTGCCGGCCTCTTTTACAAGGGCCTCAGGGTACAGTACCAGCTTAACTGCATTGACTGCATGCTCTCTTGTTCTTCTCTCTGCAAGCCATGCAAGTTCATTTTCGTTTTTTGCCTCGTCCTCGTGGACAAAAACCTCAATGATATGGGTATTTGTCATAAGTTGTGCCTTAATCAGTCCCTGTGAAGCTTCATGGGCACACATCTTATCCTTATCAACGCCTCCGGGCATGCCGAGTGCCATTACAATATCGCACGCCCTCTCCTCTATCATCTTTTTGCAGGCGACAGGGAGGTCTTTCACTCCGGGGACTGTGATTCTCTCAACAGCAACACTTGCATGCCTTCTGATCTCATCCACTGCCATTGCACCCATGTTAACACGGGAGAAGGTTGTGTCCACAATTCCGATCTTCATAATTAATTCCTGACTTATATCTTCAGAACATCTGCGGCGGCTTCTGTACCTGAACTCTCAACTTTATATCCAAGTTCACGAAGAGCTTTTTCAGCAGCAGCGATAACCGAAAGAACCTCAGGTATGCCGGTTGCGCCCATTGTGCCTATACGGAATATTTTGCCCTTGATGTGATCCTGCCCGCCGGAGATCTCAATGCCGTACTTCTTAACCGCTCCCCTGAAGTCACTGTCGCTTATTCCGTCAGGATATGATATTGCGGTTGCAGTGTTTGAGTAGGAATGGAATTTATCAGGCTTTGCAAAGAGTTCAAGCCCCCATGCCTGTGCAGCCGCACGCACAGCCTCTGCCATATTTCTGTGGCGTGCAATCCTCTTTTCAAGTCCTTCCTCTTCAATTATACTGCATGCCTCGCGCATTGCAAAGAAGAGCGGTACTGCGGGTGTGAACGGGGTCTGATCCTTTGCCGCACTCTTTTTGTATGCCGCAAGGTCGAGGTAAAACGGCCTCTTCTCTGCGAGATTCTCCCATGCCTTCTCTGATGCGGATACTGCGGAAAGACCTGCCGGCGCAGCGAGGCATTTCTGTGACCCTACAACTGTAACATCAGCGCCCCACTTATCTGCAAGCACCTCATCGCCTGCAATGGAAGTGATCCCGTCCATAATAAAGAGCGCATCATGCTTTCTGCACAGCCTTCCAACCTCTTCAGCCGGATTTTTGATTGCTGCGGATGTCTCGTTGTGAACAAGTGTTACAGCCTCTGTGCCCTCCTCAAGCGCTTTCTCAAGCTCTTCGAGAGGAAGCGGTGTTCCCCAGTCAGATTTAAGTTCTGTGGCCTCTTCTGCATAGATCTCACTGATCTTAAAGAGTCTGTCGCCGAACTTGCCGTTTACAAGTGAAGATACCTTCTTTCCGGCGCAGAAGTTTGCAACCGATGCCTCCATTGCAGCAGTGCCTGAACCGGAGATTACCATTATGTCATTCTCCGTTCCAAACATTGGTTTTAACATTCTGTTTAAATCTTTCAGGCATTCAGCGAACTCGGCGCCGCGGTGGTTTATCGACTGTCTTGCCATTGCCATCCTGACACGCTGAGGCATCGGGACAGGGCCTGGCATCATGAGAAGTGTTTCGTCCTGCATAATAAATCAGTTGTAATAACGTTTTCAGTTAAAGACAATTTATTATGTCGATTAATGATCAAAAAAAGTCTTAAAAATTCCGGTGGATTCCGGGATAGTTGCCGGAATTTTTCCGGTGGGTAAAATCACCGGCATATGTCAAATATGGAAAAAAATCTGATTGTATTCCGGCTTATGATAATAAGCCGCTGTATGCAATTTGCCTCAATTTCTCTGTAATTCGACTCAGAAATGCTGCCTGGTCAAACATCACTAAACCTCTCCTCTTATTATATTTACTTCGGCCATTTCTTCTGTTGGGGACTATGGCCGGATAAATAGTCTGTATTTATGTTAAAAAAGGTATTTATGAACTACTTTTGTTTGGCTATTATTTCTGTCTGGATCTAAATATGAAATATTATTTCGTTGAATTGCTGTGGTTGGCTGATACTTTCTGAACTGAAATTTAAGGGTTCTCCTGGATTCCTGATATTTCAGGTCAGTGGAGACTAAGGCTGAATCTGGCCATAATTGCTAAATTATGACCTGAGTCTGGGCTTTTGAATTGTTCAGAGCATATATGCCTTTATATACATCTCAAAATCCTTCATGTCCTCCACAATTTTCTCGACATCCGGCAGCCCTGTAATCGTATCCGGAATCTTATCACACACCCTGCCGATAAACCTTATTCTGTTGTCAACAGCAGCTTTCCAGTCATTCTTAGCATCACCGATGAATACTGTGTTCTCCGGTTTTGCGCCTGTATCCTCAAGAATTTTTCTGATATGTGACGCTTTTGTCTCCGGCGACCCAAATACCCCCCTGAAATATCTGTTAATGCCCTTCTCCTTTACAATTTCTCTTATCTCATCCTGCGGTGTTGCAGATACCACATACAGCGGAATTTTACCCGTAATTCCGGAGAGGAACTCTTCTGCCCCTGATACAAACGGGCTGTTTATCACCTCATTTTTCACAATCTTCTCAAAACTCTCAGATAACTCCTTCATCTTCTCCTCAGTAAGTTCTTTATCGAGGATTTCTGTGTAGATATGCCTGAACTTATCAAACCTTGGCATCCCGCCGTTCTTAAGGTGATAGTCGATTATTTTCCTGAGATCTTCTGGTTTTTCCCCGGAAAAAAGCTTACTGAATGCTTTTGTCTTTGCAGAGACTGATTCAAGGATAACTCCGTCAAAATCGAGTATTATCAGGTCAATCATTGAATCATGTTTTATCTGACATACTAATAATATAATCCTTCATGCTCACTTCGGGACTGTTGCATGAAATTTTGTCCATAAAAGATTAATTAAAAGAGATTCATTATGATCTGTATGTCTTTGATCTCCATTATATCCGGATCTGCATCTGATGAACAGATTGTTGAGAAGACAACCCGTGTACTTGATGAAGCCGGTATTGATTATGATTATCAGATTTTATCTGCGCACAGAAATCCCGATGAACTTGATGACTATGTGAAGAGTTCTGACTCACTTGTATTCATCTGTATAGCCGGGCTTTCTGCGGCCCTTCCGGGAGTTGTTGCCTCAAAAACCAATAAGCCTGTGATTGGTGTGCCAGTATCGGGCACTCTTGGCGGACTTGATGCCCTGCTCTCAATTGTGCAGATGCCGCGTGGTGTCCCCGTCGGCTGTGTCGGTATTGACAATGGTGCAAATGCGGCACATCTGGCAGTTAAGATTCTTGCAGTTGCAGGCAGGCTGTAGCCAGCCGGATGTCTGGTAAAATAAGTATTGAATTCCGGAATTAATTCCGGTTTTCCAGACATTCTTTCAGTATTTTTATTGCGCAGAGATCACCGCACATTGAGCAGGTCTCAGTCTCACCGTCTCTGTCATGGATGCTTCTGGCATAGTCTCCATATACTGCATGTGAAAACTGTGCATTCCAGTCAAGATTTCTCCGGGCAAAAGCCATACCCGTCTCACCTTTGTCAAACCATTTATCTCCTTTTCGTCCGCGATCTCCTACATGGGCAGCGAGTTTTGCAACCCTTGTGCCTTCCCTGATATCATCAATATCCGGAAGAGCAAGGTGCTCTGAAGGGGAGACCATGCAGAGGAAGTCTGCGCCGCTCATAGCTGCGATTGAACCGCCTATTGCCCCTGATACATGGTCATATCCGGGGAATATGTCAGTGACAAGAGGGCCGAGGAGGTATAATGGCGCATTCCCGGTGACCTCTTTGATAAACCTGACATTGTAGTCTATCTGGTCTATCGGGATGTGCCCCGGACCTTCAATTATGCGCTGTACCCCTGCCTCAAGTGCTCTCTGTGAGAGATCGCCGAGTGTCAGGTACTCCGTTGACTTTGCCCGTCTTCCGGCATCTATGACTGCTCCCGGTCTCATGCCGTCTCCAAGTGAGATTATCGTCTCATTTTCAGCCAGAATTTCAAGCAGATAGTCATATTCGGAATATAGGGGGTTCTCCTCACCTGTTGTGGCTATAATTGCGGTATGAAATGCTCCTCCCCTTGAGACTACACCGGTCACCCTTGGATCCTTCCTGAGTGATTCATATGACTCCTTATTGACGCCGCAGTGAAGAGTGAGGAAGTCAACTCCTTCTTTGCAGTGCTCCCTGATTATACTGAATAAGAGGTCAGGGGTTACGTCAAGTGCATTACCTGCACGTTTAACTGCTTCATATATGGGCACTGTTCCGGTCGTTGCGTTAAGAGTGAGGATCTTTTTTCTGATCTCTTTTAAGTCTCCTCCGGTGGAGAGATCCATAATAGCATCCGCACCCTCTGCTATTGCGCACGCTGCTTTATTATATTCATATTCCGGGTCGCATCTTGCCCCTGATGTCCCTATATTTACATTGACTTTTACAGTGCAGCCTTCCCCTATTGCTATCGGGTCGTGCTCCCTTGCAGGATTTGCCGGTACTACTGCCTTTCCTTTAGCTATCGCCAATGCGAGTTCTTTCCCGTCAATACCCTCCTTTTGTGCTGCCCTGGCAATAATGTCGGGCACTACGGAGTTGCATTTTTTTACAAGAGTACTCATGGATATACTTTAGTCCTGATTAATTTAAACAATAATTGCATGACAGTTGAGTGGATCAGAGGTACAGGATATTATGCCAATTCATATGTGTATGAAAATGTTCTCTTCGATGCCGGAATTCTGCCCGATCAGATCTCCGGTTATTGGGATGTAATAGATACAATCATACTTACGCACTGCCATTACGATCACATTGCCCATGTAAGAGAGATTAAGGCACTTACAGGCGGGAAAGTCTGCATACATTCTCTGGATGTCTCCGGACTTACGGAAGGCCACAGAAACCTGTCAATGATGTTTGGGGAGAGAAGTCCGGGAATAACTCCTGACAGAGTCCTGAATGACGGTGATTATATATCCGGGATTAAGATTATTCACACCCCCGGCCACACTCCCGGCGGTATATGTGGTTATATCGAAGAAGAGAAAGCCCTTATATCCGGAGATACCGTCTTTACAGACGGAGGTTATGGCAGATGTGACTTTCCGGGCGGAAGCGCAGAGGATCTTGAGAGATCCATAGATAAATTACGCAGTTATGATGTTGAGGGTCTCTATCCGGGGCATGGCATTCCGGTACAGTCCAACGGTAACGGGCATATTCTCTCTGCTCTGAAGATGATCAGACTGTGCTGATGTCAGATTCACTGTTCTCTGAAAAGCTCTGTGGAAAGGGGATATACTGCCTTATCTTCCAAAACAGCCCTTCCTGCGTTGCTGTCGGCAGTCTTGGAGAGATTACATTTAATTCCGGGTGGCACATCTATGTCGGATCTGCACTTGGTCCCGGAGGCCTTAAGAGAGCTGTGAGGCATTCTGGGATCAACCGGAGAAAGTGTGGTAGTCTGAGGTGGCATGTCGATTATATCTCTGCATCGCCGGATTTCTCTCTTAAATTCATTGTGGCTGCAAATACCTCTGAAAGAAGGGAATGTGAGGTTGCCGGAAATATCGGTGGAGATTGTGTCATAAATTTCGGGTGCAGTGACTGCCGGTGCGGTTCGCATCTCTTTTACCGGGAAGAATCTCCTCTTTCTGAAGTACATGAGGCGTTTGAAAGGGCCGGGCTCATTCCTTTTACGGTTGCAATCCAATCTGAATAGAATTATGTTTCTGCTGTAATTTTCCGGTTTTTTGTATGGATTTTACGTCCGGAATTTTGAAGGTACCTGATGATCAGACATTATGCTTCTAATTTTCTTGAAGACAAATATCAAATAATTTAAAGTCGTGTTTTTATTATGAAGGTACTTGGTATTTCTGGAAGTATGCGTAATCAGGGCAATACTGCAATGCTTATCAAGAGGATTCTGGCACATATCCAGGCAGAAGGGTGTTCTGAGATTGATACGGAGTTTGTCACTCTTGCAGGCAAGGATATTAAACCCTGCATCGGATGTGAACTGTGCAGGGATAAGAAGTGGTGTGTCAGGGGTGGAGACTGGGACGAAATAGCTGAAAAAGTTATGGACTGTGATGTTTTGATCATTGGTGCACCTACTTACTTTTATGATGTAAACGGGCAGACCAAAAATTTTATAGACCGGACATATTCTCTTTATCATGACCGGAAACTTGGGGGTAAAAATGCTGTCGTTGTTGCTGTCTGTGCTGATCGTGGATGTGAAAGAACCCTTGAAACACTTGAAGGTTTTGTAAATACCCATAACTTTTCATCACTTGGTTATATCTCCGGCAGGGGATTTGGTGAGGGTGAAGTCCTAAAAGATGAACATGCTGTTAAAAAAGCTATTGATATAGCTGAAAAAATACTGAAACTTCTTTCCAATACACATCGTGAAGGAAAGAGATAATTTTTTTATAACAGACAATAATTTTTTATTATCTCCTCTTCAATTCTATTCTGATTCTATATAGGCAGTTACCCCGATTGATAAAACATTGTGGTCAATGTATGTTGCCTATCAATATATTGAGGTAGAGGATGGCAAAAATTAATATTGAAAGATACTTTGAAGAAAATAACGGTATGTTATTTCCTGCGGAGTTTACGATAAGTCTTGATAGTTCTGATCAGGGGCTTATGGATGAGATATCCGTTGATTATAATCTGCTTACTGTTGAACCTGGTCAGGATAAAATCATTGTTTCACTGCCATCCAAACGTTCAATGATTGAAGGGGCTGCGGATCAGATCAATGATCTCATTGACAGGATAAGACTGTCCTGGGAAAATGCCGGAGATAATATAGGCTCTGCTGAGAATGATAATTTTTCCGGTGAATATTCTCCTGGTTCTGAGTATGCTGAAGACTATCAGCTGATTTATGATTATTCCGGTTCTGACTTAATAAGTAAGCTTGAGCCGGAGAAGAGTTCATTGCGTGATCGTTTAAGTTTTAAATCCTCTTTCAGAGTCGGATCTGAGAGTTCCGGGGATGAAATTTCTGAAAATACTCAATCTGCCGGAGATAAACTTAATTTCCCTGTCCTGAAAAGAAGCAGCCCTCTAAGCCCTTCTGCGGATAATGTAGGTGATTCTGTCATGGCAGAAGAGACGGAGGGTCAGGATTTATCTCTTTCTATTGAATATGAAGATAAATCTCTTCTGCCGGTTGATGCTGAAGCATTTGGTTATGATGAATTATCTGATGATTCTGAGACTGATAATTTCCTCAACATTGATGAACTGACTGGTATTTCCGATTCTGAAGAATCCGGTAATGTTCCCCTGATTTCTGATGATGATCTCTTCAGAACAGATGTACCTTTGTCTGATTCCGAACAGGTTCTGCAGAATTCCGGGCTTGTTCTCCCCGATCTGCCGCCGGATGCCTCTGATTTCCTCTCCTCCGGAGTTTCTGATCCGCTTGATTCCTCTCTGCTATCTGAATTATCTTTTAATCCGGAGGATATATCTGATGATGATGAATTTATCCTTGATGACAGTTTATCTTCTGTTATCCCGGAGGATACTTTTTCCGGTGAATTTCCGGACGAATCTGCCGATGAAGACTTTTCTGATCTAAATGCTGCTCCGGGTGATGAATCACTATCCGAATCTGATGTGGATATGGGTGCAGAAGATTTCCTCCGGTCTGATAGTTATTTCGGTCAGGAATCTGGCGGGGCAGAGAGCTTAGTACTGCCTGATCTCCCGGACAGTGATTCTGAAGAACTTTCATCCGAAGTGTCCGACTCTGAAATAATATCCGGTTTAATTCCGGATATTGCAGATCTGGATGACCTCAGTACCTCTATTGATTTTGAAAGTTTTGAGGGTCTGGATGTATCTGGTGATGAGGTAGGGACTGATGCAGGTTTTGCTGATATTGCTGATGTCGGGGATATAGCCGATATTGCTGATATGGCTGTTGATGGTGGTGACATTGATCTGCCTGCTTTGCCTGAAGATTTCGATGATCCTGAGGCTTTTGATAATTTTGAAGGCATTGAAAGTTTTGAAAACTTTGAGGGTCTGGATGTATCTGGTGATGAGGTAGGGACTGATGCAGGTTTTGCTGATATGGCTGATGTCGGGGATATAGCCGATATTGCTGATATGGCTGTTGATGGTGGTGACATTGATCTGCCTGCTCTCCCCAGTGATTTCGATGATCCCGGGTCTTTTGATAATTTTGAAGGCATTGAAAGTTTTGAAGACTTTGAGGTTCTGGATGTATCTGGTGGTGAAGTAGAGGCTGATTCAGGTTTTGCTGATATGGCTGATGTCGGGGATATAGCCGATATTGCTGATGTGGCTGTTGATGGTGGTGACATTGATCTGCACGCTCTCCCCAGTGATTTCGATGATCCCGGGGCTTTTGATGATTTTGAAGGCTTTGAAGATTTGGATGTGTCAGTTGATTTTGAGGGGGCTGATGCAGGCTCTGCTGATGTAGATTCTGATTCTCTATTGCCGGATTTCTCTGATGATTTTACAGATAGTGAAGGTTCGTCTGAATCGTCTGATACAGAATTTATTGTGGAAGAATCCGGAGGCGAAACCGGCCTTTCAGTGTTACCTGAACTGTCAGATTCTGATAATACTGCTGTTGAAGGTTTTTCCGGGGATAAAGTGGAATATTTCCGGAATCTGACTGAAAAGAATCCTTCGGACCCTTCCGGGTGGTCCGGGCTTGGGAGTGTCCTTGCAAAAAGAGGCATGACTGAGGAGGCCGAATATGCCTTTACTCAGGCGGTAAATCTGGACTCTGGTGATGAAGATGCCTTAACAGGTCTCTTTTACATCTTTAAAGGGAAGAAATCCTATAGTGAAGCAGTTGAATTTATCAATGTTTTAATCCGGAAGAAGCCATGGGATTCCTCATTATTGTATGATAAGGCGATTGTTGAAGAGATGGCTGGCAATAATGACGTTGCAGAGCGTGAGCTTAAAAAAGCCGTCATCCTTGACCATGAAAACACTCTTGCGTGGGCTAAACTGGCACTTCTTCTCATCAAAAGAGGCAGAAATGATGAGGCCCTTGAATGCTATAGTGAGCTTACAAAATTAAAACCCGGAGTATCTGAAGTCTGGTACTCAAAAGGGCTTGTTCTCAAATCCCTTCTGAGAAATGATGAGGCTTTGTCATCATTTGAGAAGTGCCTTGAGATTAATCCGTCAGACAACGATGCACTGAAGGAGAAGGCAGGAATTTTACTGGCTGAGGGAAATTACAGTGAAGCTGTGCAGGAGTATGAAAATGCTGTAAAGTCTGACCCCAAATCCATATGGGCTTTATTCGGGCTTGCCTCATCATATGAGAAATCCGGGCATAATGAAAAAGCTGTAAATATTTACGATAAAATACTGGAGATAAATCCGGCTGAGGTGTCTGCCCTTGAGAACAAGGCTGAGCTACTTCTCAAAAGCCATTTATTTGCTGAAGCAAAGGACGCTTATGTCAGCATATCTTCACTTGAACCGGACAATCCTGAAATCTGGCTGACCATTGCAAAACTATCTGAAAACAGCGGCCAGTTTGACGAGTCAATGCTGGCCTATAACCGTGCACTTAAACTGGACCCAACCAGTCAGGATGGTCTGCGCGGCAGAATTCGTGTACTTGTCTCTCAGGGAAAATATGAGGAAGCACTTCCGGACTACAACTTTCTGATCATTCAGAATCCTTCGGACGCTTCTCTCATAGCTGATAAGGCAATAGCCTGCATCAGAACAGGAATGCCTGATGAGGCTATAGTACTTTACAATGCTGCATTAAACCTTGACAGGAAAAACACCAAAATTCTGATGGAACTGATTGATCTTCTCACCTCCCTTGGACGGCTTGAAGAAGCTCTGCCTGTGTATGACAGGCTGATCTCCCTTATGCCTGAAGAGACTGATCTATTGCTTTCAAAGGGACTTATTCTGGCTGGGGTAAAGAGGCACCGTGAGGCTGTAAGCTGTTTTAACCGTGTACTTGCTAAAAAGCGGGATGACCCTGAGGTTATGCTTAATCTCGGAATATCCCTGCTCTGCCTCGGTGAAAAGGAGAAAGCACTTAGATGCTATAAAAAGTCACTTGAGGCTAATCCTGAGTTTGGAAACCGGTGGCTTGAATCCGGAATCAATGCAGCTTCTTTCCTGATGGCAAAAGAAGTGGTTATCCCTCCTTCTCCTGAAAGTTACAGGCCTAAAAGGGATTCCGCAGAAAGGCGGGATATGTCTGAGAGTAAACCGGATCTTTCTGTTCGTGGTCATGATTATCCTTACGATATCTCCGAAGATGACCTTGATAAATATGCGCGGGAGTTATCAGATGGTAAAATTTCGTCTGAAAGATCAGTACCCAGAAGTCATTCTATAAGATTTGAGGAAGATAAAGAGAAGGACCCCAATGAACTGGTACGGAAGGGCATTGAACTTACAAAGTCCGGCTTTTATGATATTGCGGAAAAATCACTGCTTCAGGCTCTTGTTATTGATGATTACAATGAATCCGGATATTTTTCACTTGGGGTGCTTTATGGTAAAACTGCCAGATTTGCTGAGGCAATTGACTGCTTTGAGAAGGTTCTGATGATTAATCCATCCAATAAAAAGGCCGGCCGTGGAATAATTATGGCCAGAAATAAGATCTGATTTTTAAAAGCGTAGCGTAAATCCCCCTGGTCTTTATCCAAGGGGATGTAAGCGACATATATAAATATTAATCTTACATCTTTGGGACGCGGGGAAGGACCTGTGGACTTGCGAACAATGGTTCGAGGTATGAAGCAGGAAGCCTCTGGGTCTTTAGCCCGGAAGTAGTTCACATGCTGTATTTTATAACTGAGGTCTGAACTGAGAATAGATCTCAGAAATCTGATGATGGTACTAAAAAATTATTTGTTCCGGTATTTTATCCGGTTATTATATGACTGAATGCTCAGTAAAATAGATTTATTATTTCCGGAAGAACCATCTTCTTTTCTTTGGCTTATTTTCATCTTCTTCCAGATCTCTGATCTCTTCCATCTCCTTTTTCCCCTCAAGTGCCGGCCTTATGGCAGACTGCAGGGCAACAGAATGTGCCGCCGCCTGCGCCTGAAGGTGCTCTATCATATGATTGAGATCTTTAATCCTCTCATCCCTGTCAAGAAGTATCTGGTCAGTCATTGTCATACTCATTGACTCTATCCTTGCGATCTCTTCTTTTAAGTCATCTATTCTCTGGGTTTTCTCTTCAAGGAATTTGCTGTATGTCTCTTTCAGTTCGGTCTGGTGATTAATCTCTTTTTTCAGGGAGATAATTTCATTATCTTTTTCTTTGAGCGAATTCTGCAGTTTATCGTGTTCTTCCGGGATCTTTGCCGGACTGCTTTCTGAATTTTCTCCGGATTCAAGTGCTTTTCTGCATGCGGCAATCATCCATTTTTCTTTTGTAATACCTTCTTCTTTTGCTGCAGTTGTAATTCCGGATGCAAGTTCATCATCTATTGTTATTGTAGCTCTCATCAGTCTGTCACCGGCTATTATTATTTGTCAAGGGAAATTTTAAGGTTTAATTTTATTGCGGGATTTTCAGGGTCAATCTCACGTGCTTTATTTAAGCAGACTTTGGCCTCATCGGTTTTGTTCATTTTTGCAAGTGCTACCCCTTTATTGTTCAGTGCTGCTGCATTTTCAGGATTGATTCTGATGGACTCATCAAAACTCCTGACGGCCTCTTCGGGATTTCCTATATGAAAAAGGGACAGTCCACGCCTGAACCAGATCTCTGCATCTTCTGTTTCGAGCGTAACTGCTTTATCAAAGCATTTGAGTGCTCTTTCGTATAGTTCTGCCTCTGAGAGTGCCACTCCTTTTTTGTACCAGTATCTGACGCCGACTTTCATTTAAAAATCCCGAGTTATTGCATGAGGAATAACTGAACTACTCTAATCCATTATTATTTAAAAAATATCTCTATTAACTGTTTGGTAAATATTTTCTTGTTGTTATTGTAATTATAATTAATTATCTCTGCTTCTCCTGTTTTTTTAATCATCTCTATGGGTCTGAATACATAATATCTCCAGTTATGTGGGTTATATTGTGTATTTGGGTATAATTCCTCTATTGTTCTGTATTTTGCTTAAACTTTCTATGTAGTGGATGTTTTGTATGATTTATCCATTCTGTTATCTGGTGATGCATATCGTATGTGTCTGCTCTCTGCTATGGATTATGTAAATGGAATGTCCGTTATTATGGAGAAGGATATAGACAGGTTCAGAATTTCTGGCAGGAGATGAGGGGCCGGCGTTTTACCCGGTCCAAAATATTCCTGTGATATACTCATATGAAACATTTGTTTCCTCCAACATCTGTGAACCCGCTGGCTCATGAATGACTATCTTAAATTTGTCTCTGTTCGGGCAGAGTCATATTTTTCAGTGGCGTAATCTCTGAAACAGATAATCTGGGTTTAGATTGGCTGTTAATCTAATTTTTGCTTGATTATTATTATTCGTAACTGATTTTTCAGACAGTGCCCTATGATATGAACCTTAATTTTTCCGGAGATCCAAACGTGTACAGGTTAATGAGTTTTATGTCTGAATCCTGGAGTGTGCCGGTATAAGCAGCAGTTCCCGGAGGTGTTATCTCTTAAAGAAGCATTTTGGCTATGATTCCCTCTATCCCTATCAGGAAGAGATTATTGATGCTGTAATGTCCGGCAGGGATGTACTTGGCGTAGTTGCAACAGGGGGTGGCAAGTCGATCTGCTATCAGCTCCCGGCACTGCTCTCAGATGGTATGGGGGTTGTCATCTCTCCGCTGATCTCTCTTATGAAGGACCAGACAGATTCCCTCCGGAAGAGTGGAATTTATGCCGAGTCATTCAACAGCAGTCTTGATATCCGGGATTATGGGCGGATTTCAGCTGATGCCGGACGGGGGGAAATCGATCTGTTATATGTCTCGCCCGAAAAGATGGCCTCACACTCATTCAGAAAACTTCTTAAAAATGCGAAGATCTCACTTTTTGCTGTGGATGAAGCTCACTGCATCTCACAGTGGGGCCATGAGTTCAGGCCGGAATACCGGCAGCTTAACCTGATCAAAAAGGAATTTCCGGGTGTGCCTGTCATTGCACTCACTGCAACTGCGAATCCGGCGGTGAGGGATGATATCCTCCGGCAGCTTAAGTTAACAGATCCTTTCATCCATATTGGCAGTTTCAGGAGAAGCAATCTGAATTATGAAGTGAGGGAGAAGGTGGATGTTCTGGGGCAGATTCTCTCGTATATCAGACGGAAGAAAGGTGAGAGTGGCATTATATACTGCTCCGGCAGGAATTCAGTTGAAAATCTGGCAAAGAAGCTGAATTCGTATGGCGTCTATTCCCTGCCTTATCATGCAGGTCTGCCAAAGGATGAAAGGACAAGGACACAGGAGAAGTTCATCAAAGGCGTGGTCTCTGTCGTAGTTGCCACTGTAGCTTTCGGCATGGGAATTAACAAGTCTGATGTCAGGTATGTGCTGCACTATGACCTTCCGCCAAATCTTGAGAGATATTATCAGGAGACAGGGCGTGCCGGAAGGGATGGTGAAGCTTCAGACTGCATACTGTTCTACAGCAGGGGGGATCTGGTTAAGGCTGAGTATTTCATCGGAAAGATGCAGAGTGCGAAGCAGAAGAGGGTTGCAAGGGAAAAGCTCGATGTAATGACTGAGTTCTGTGAGTCTGAGAGATGCCGGGTCTTATATATGCTGAAGTACTTCGGAGAGGCAGCAACAGAGAGGTGCGGGCGTTGTGACAACTGCATAAATCCTCCTGAATATATTGACGGACGGGAAGTGGCAGGACTTATTCTTGACTGTGTGATGGAAGCCGGAACCCCGTATGGTTCTACCCATATCTCCGATATAATCCGTGGCTCAAAATCGAAGAAGGTTAAGGGGAGGGGCCATGACAGCCTGAGGGCCTTTGGAAGCGGAAAGAATTATTCGAGGCAGGAGTTATCCTCTTTTATAAATCAGATGATAAGTTCGGGTATTCTGTGCAGGACCGGGAAGAAATACCCGGTAATCTCTTCAGGAGAGAGGGTTAATGATTTTCTCTCCGGAAATCTCTCAGTCAGGTTTAAAGTAGCCGGGAAGAAAGGTAAGGGCAGAAAGAGATCTCCTGCTCCACCGTCCGGGGCTGAAGAGGCCCCTGCTCTTTCCGCTGATGATGAGATTCTGCTGGATAAGCTGAAGTCTCTCAGGAAGGAGATCTCGCAGGATAAGGGTATAATGCCCTGTCTAATCCTCTCAAACTCTGTCCTTTCAGCAATGGTCAGGAACAGGCCGGCTGATATCTCCGGTCTTAAAGAGATAAAGGGAATCGGGGATGTGAAGGCTCAGAATTACGGCAGGCAGTTTCTCAAACTGATTAATTCATCTATTTCCACAGATTCGGATAATGCTGCCCGGATTTCTCCTGATGCTTCTGAAAAGAGTGCCACTCATTTGAAATCTGCTGAAGTTACGCTTGAATTTTTCAGGGGCGGCTATACTCTGGCAGAGATTGCAGAGGAGAGGGGACTGAATCCTGATATTGTATCACTTCATATTGCAGATATGATAGAGTCTGGTGAGGTGATTGATCTGGGGGATATTCTGCCCTATAGGAAGGTAGAGTTAATCTCTGATAAAATTCTTCTCAGTCCCGGAAGCGGGATTAAGGATATTGTGAATTGTTCTGATCTCTGCATCACTGCCAGTGAGGTGCGTATAGTCAGGGCAGAACTAAGAAGGCTTGGCAGAATCTGAATTTATCTGCCGGGTTTTTGTCTGGTGCATTAAGGTTCATCAAAAGTGATCTGCTTTAATGATCGGGAAAAATATTATTTGGAATTTTCTCTTAGATCAGATTATATTTTGTATCTCTCTGCCTGAGTTTCCGGCCTGCATCCTCTGCGATTCTTTTCATCTCAGCGGGGTCCAGGTAATCGGAGTCTTCTCCTCCGGCTTCAACTGAGACTGAATCCATAAACATTGTGCCGCCGAAGTCGTTTGCTCCTGCCATAAGGGCGAGCTGTGTGAATTTGTTTCCTAATTTTCCCCAGGCGACCTGCACATTGTCAAAGTTGTCCAGAAAGAGCCTTGATACTGCAAACATCAGTATGTCTTCCCTTCCGGTTGCTCCTGCGGGTGTAAGCCCTCTCTCGTAGAGTTTTGTATTTTTATGGAGGAATGGAAGGGTTACAAGCTCTGTAAAGCCGCCTGTTTCATCCTGTATATCCCGTAGTACTCCAAGGTGTTCTGCCCGGTCTGATCCATTATCAACTGTGCCATACATTATGGTTGCTGTTGATTTCATTCCCATATGATGGGCTTCCTTGATGATCCTCACCCATTCTGATGTTGAGAGTTTAAGCGGGCAGATTATCTTTCTTATATCATCTACAAGAATCTCTGCGGCAGTGCCCTGTAATGTTCCTATTCCTGCGTCACGGAATATTTCCAGGACTTCTTCTGTTGATATATTGCTTTTGTCTGCACAGTGGATTATCTCATCCGGACTCATGGCATGTATGTCCACATCCGGGATGACATGGTGGATTGTTCTGATTATATCTGCACATCTTTCAGTGTCAAAGTCCGGATGAACGCCTGACAGGAGGCAGACTTCGGTGACATCCCTCTCTTTTGCGAGCATTGCGCCTCTGATCATATCCTCAGTGCTGAAGATGAAGGCATCCTGTGAGTTTTTCGGCTTCCCGAATCCGCAGAAGCCGCAGAGGTTTTTGCATATGTTTGTTATATGAATGTTCTGGTTTCTGACATATGTTACCGTATCTCCGACCTTCTCCTCACGCAGCCTGTCTGCTGCTGATACGATCTCCCATACATCTCTGCCCTTTACCTTAAAGAGCTGTTCTGCTTCTGTCACTGTAAGGCGGTGGCCTTCAAGGGTATCCTCAAGGAGTGTTTTCAGGTTCTTCTGGTTCATTTCTTATCTCTCCTGTCTGATCGTATGTACAGTTCATGCACAACCATTATCAGAATTAATATTATAGCAAATTCCACTATGTGCAGGGGGGCATATCCAATTAATGGTATTGAAAAGAGTGCTTTTCCGACAATCCATTCCTTCTTAACCGGCATTATCTGTCCTATTCCTGATATGCCACTTAACTGGTCGGCTATCTGGTTGTTGTCCCCTTTTGTTATATAACCGCTGCCTGTATTTCCTTCATACCATTCGACAGCCCTGTGGATGATGGGGTGAACAGATTCATCGCCGTTTGGTTTGTAGATGATCACATCACCATAGACTGTTCTGCCCTGAAGGTCGGGTTCGCTGTTGAACTTACCATAGCCAGTTACAGTTCCGTCCATCCAGGTCTGAAGTTCTCCGAACCTGTCTTCTTCCACAACAAAGATGAGGTCTCCTATATTCATATTGGGGACCATACTCTCCGATTCTACGGCTACCACTGCCGGCCATGTGCCTGAGAAGAGAAATAATCCTGCCGCTATAACTCCAACAACAACAACTACCCAGAGAATGTCTCTTATTGTGCTTTTTACAGGATCTTCACTCTTTAAAAATGAGTCAAGATGCCCACGCAGATTATTATTTTTCTCGTCCGGGATATTTGTATTATTTTTTTGATTATTTTTCCGGGTTTTTCCCATATTATTCATGAAGTTTTTATTCCGGTGATTAATAGAGTTATGCCTCTATTTTATTCCGGTTAAGAAAATCCGGAATCCGGGTTTACAAAACAAGCATAAAGCCCCTTGGTCTTTAGCCCAGAGGTAGTTCACTTATTATGTCAAATTATGAGTATGTCAGCCCTGGTGTTTTGCCGGATATAGATCCTGTTAATCTTAATCATCTTGAGAACTATCGCCGGAGAATGATCCTTTATGGTAAAAACCGGAGACTGTCAGAACTCATATCTGGAGAATATACCATTTTTTAAAATTTACCGGATTTAATGATTTTAAGGTTGCAGGGAAGGAAGAACTTGAAGAATATTATTTCTCTATCCCAAGTTTGACACTTGTTCAAAAATCTATTTTACACCCACAAAATATCCAAAAAAGCCGGAATTGTATATGACAGTTGACCAAATTTAAGGGTAAAATGGGAGTTTTATTTTTAGAATGTTCATGTCATATTAAATCTAAGCTCAAATTAAGGATATTTTGAGAGATTATTCTGCAAAAGTATGCAACTGTCAAATTCTTTTTTGCCACAAATGGGTGGAAATACATGAACTGTCAAACTTAGGCTCTATTCTCAATGTCAAAAGTGAATCCACAATATACGGTGAAGTGTAGTCTTTGAAATTATTCTGTGATTTTATTCAGCCTGATAAGAGGAAAGATTACTTTTCTGATATTAAGCCCCGGAGGCCTAAAGTCCCGCCAAAAGATCACATAACCTGTGAAGATATTGATCTGATTCTTGGTGTTATTGAGAATCTCAGGGATAAGGTTCTCCTTAATTTTATGTTTGAGACCGGAGCAAGAAGGAGTGAGATTGTTAATGTCCGGATAAAGGATGTTAGAATCCATCTGAACTATGGTGAAGTCTTTCTCAGGGGTAAGGCGGGTGAGAGGATGGTTGAGTTCATAAACAGCATTCCTGATGTTCAGGAATGGTTTAGGCATCACAAATTCAATAAAGATCCTGATGCGCCTTTATAAGATTAGCGTAAAACCCCTTGGTCTTTAGCCAAGGGGATGTAAGCGACAATATAATATAACTAACGTAAAGTATTTAATATGTTAGGTTTAACTATTATATGCATGTTAATTGCTTACAAATTTAGAATGTATCCAAAAAAATATCAAATTGAAAAATTTGAACAACATTTTGGTGCTTGTAGATTTGTATATAATTTTGCACTTGAAATAAAGATAAAATCTTATGAAACTGATGGAAAATCAGTATCGAGATTTGTTTTAAACAAGATGCTTCCGGAACTAAAACAAGAAAATGAATGGTTAAAGGAAGTTAATTCACAATCTCTTCAGGGAGCCACATTACATCTCGATAATGCTTTTACTAGATTTTTTAGAGAGAAAAAAGGATTTCCTAAATTTAAATCACGAAAAAATCCAGTTCAGTCATTTTCTGTTCCTCAAGGGTATTTTGTTAATCTTGATCGGAATTTTGTTAAGTTACCTAAAATCGGGGTTGTTAAAACAATATTTCATAGACAGTTTAATGGAGATCTAAAGACTGCAACTGTTTCCCGGAATAACGCAGGAAAATATTTCATAAGTATTCTTGTTGATGACGGTATAGAGTATCCCAAAACTAAAATATTTAATGCCAGTACTACAATTGGTCTTGATGTAGGTATAAAGGACTTTGTCGTTACATCAGAAGGCAGGAAATACGACAATCCAAAGTTCTTGAAAAATTCAGAAACACGGTTAAAAGTTCTTCAGAGAAGGCTTAGCCGGAAAAAGAAAGGTTCTTCAAATTTCAAGAAAGCAAAATTACAATTAGCCAAAAAACATGAAAAAGTAAGTAATCAACGCAATGATTTTCAGCATAAAATCTCTTTTCGATTTGTAAGCGAGAACCAAGCAATAGCAGTTGAAACATTGAAAGTTGAAAATTTACTTAAAAATCATAAATTAGCAAAAAGTATCTCTGATGTCGGATGGTCTGCTTTTTTTGAAAAATTAAAATATAAAGCAGAAAGATATGGTAAGACCATATTGCAGATAGGACAGTTTGAACCATCTACAAAGATTTGTAGCAATTGTGGGTATTACAACTCTGAAATGACTTTGTCAGTAAGGGACTGGGTTTGTCCTGACTGTGGAATGCATCACGACAGAGATATAAATGCTGCAATAAATATCAGGAAATTTGCTCTTGATAGACAGAATCTAATTGGAATATAATATCTTTACACCCTTGGAACGAGGGGAAGGGCCTGTGGACTTGTGGAGGTTGCTCCGAGGTATGAAGCAGGAAGCCTCTGGGTCTTTAGCCCAGAGGTAGTTCACTCAATACTCTTAAGCTTGCAGGTGACCGCTGGGTGCAGGAGAATAAACCACTTAATCACAGAACTGTTTCAGTAAAATTCAAGGGCTGGAGGAATAAGGCCGGGCTGATTAAAATATTCACTCCAAAGGCTGTGAGAAGTGGTTCAGCTACTTATTATTCACAGATATTCACTCAAAAGGAGATGGAGATCCGTTACGGATGGGTTGCCGGAAGTTTGGTTGCCAACATACATTATATCCGGTCGCAGAAGAGTGTGGTGAGAAATAAGCTGCTTTCAAATGCAGGTATTGAAGAGCCGGAGGAGCTGAAGGATGATTATAAACCGCGAATTTGCCCGCGCTGCTCAACAATATACTCATATGGTGCGATTTACTGTAATTCATGTTAATTAATTCTTGACAGGGAATTTGCATTAAAGCAGCAGAAGGAAGATATGATGGCTCAGACCGCTGCATCTATGCTTATGCAGCAGTCAGACTTTCAGGCCTTTGTTGCGGCAAAGCTTGCAAATATTCAGATTGATCAGAGTGAACTGAATAATCAGAATTGATAGATTAAGGCAGGTTATAGCGATGAGAGATAACAAGAAATTTTAAACCTTAAAAATAAACATTATATTCCAATTTTACAGAACCCCTGTAGTGTAGCGGTCAATCATTCCAGCCTTTGGAGCTGGAAACGGCGGTTCGAATCCGCCCAGGGGTATTAATTACTTATAACCTAGATTCCCGCAAATTCATAACGAATCACATTAAAAATGGCTGAATTTCGGCTTAAATTCTAAACGGGGTGACATTTATTGATGAATATAATTGTGCTCGTTATGTGTCTGTCGCAACACACAACGGAGGCAAACATTTTCAGAATGCTGGTAATATGCCGCCAAAATGAAAATCATAAATAAATTATCTCTTATTTTTCACTCCATAGTTATGTGTGCCGGGAATGCCGGTTATAAATTACTTATAACTGTCCTTTCACTCATTCTAAATCATAAATCACAGATTGAGACGAATGTTCTAAAATCACCCGGACTTTGTCCCAAAAAGATCATATTATTCCCAATGTGCAGAACAAAATAGGAATATTATCCAATCCGCTACATATAATTTGCTGGCCCAGAATATGCTACATGTAGCCCTAATTACAAAAATAGCTCCAAATATAGCAATATCTAATCAAATTTGATCATTTACCTTTTGAAATGAGCGGACGTGGAGTAAAGATGTTAAAAGGAAAACTGCAATATATAGTTTGATTTTTTAATAATTATAATAATATGTAGCACTACGCAACAATATCAATTTAAAATTGACGTAATGTCCGAAACCAGTATATATTTTGTTGACCTACTCCAAATAATGATTGAAGTGGTACGCACGGAACAAATACATTTCAAATCGGATGTAGTTTCAAATATGTGCCACCTATCAAAAAATTTATACAATTATTCAAATTATGTCGTTCGTCAGGAATATATCCATAATCAAAGATGGATTAGATATAATGAATTATATACTTTGGTTAAATGTCAGGGTTGTTATAAACAACTTCCTGCAAAGACATCTCAACAGATTTTAATGGTTTTTGATAGAAACTGGAAATCGTTTTTTGAATCTATCAAAGATTGGGAAAAACATCCGGATAAATATAATGGCAGACCGAGTTTGCCGAAATATAAACCTAAAGATGGTGTTAACCTATTAGTTTTTACGAATCAGCAGGTTAAGATCAAAGATGGTTATCTTAAATTTCCAAAACGAGTACAACTGACATTAAAAACGAGATTACCGGACGATATAAATTTGAGAGAAGTCAGAATCATACCAAATCAGTTTGATCTGGTGTGTGAGATTGTTTATAAAATAGAGGTAAAATGTGATGATTTAGATGAATCGAATGTTATAGGAATTGATTTAGGAGTATCAAACATTGTAACTATTGCAAATAACTTTGGTGAGCAGCCAACTGTTGTTAAGGGCGGCGTTGTTAAGAGCATAAATCAGTTTTATAATAAGAAAAAAGGTAGATTACAAAGTATATATGATTTACAGAAAATTAAATCCGGTAAAAAACTCGAAAAGCTTTACTATTCCCGGAATTTAAAAATAAATGATTATTTTCATAAACTTAGCAGATTTATCGTTAATTACTGTAAAGAGCATAATGTGGGTACAATTGTAATTGGTAAAAATAATGGCTGGAAACAGGAATCCAACATGGGTAAACGTAACAACCAGAATTTTGTAAATCTTCCGTTTAACAGATTAATCCATATGCTTCAATACAAAGCTGAAGATTGTGGTATAATTATTATAGTAAATGAAGAAAGTTATACATCAAAATGTAGTTTTCTTGACAATGAAAAAGTCTGCAAACATACAGAATATTGCGGCAGACGTATTCAGCGTGGGATGTTCAGGTCCAAAGAAGGAAAATTGATTAATGCTGATGTCAATGGCGCACTTAATATTATTAGAAAAGCACTCCCAAATGCATTTGCGGATGGGATAGAGGGTGTAGTGTTACACCCAAAAAGATGTTTGATTACATCTTATGAAGTTAATTGATACTGAGTTTATCAATTTTCATAACATGATTGACCGCTACACCACGGGAGTTCATAGCAATATTGTAACTAAAATTTCCTGAAAATATTGGTTCTGTTTATATTTAAATGTGGTATGATCCTGGAATTTTGTGCCGGAATCTGTAAATCCTGAATAATGATCTCTGCTTTGATTGCTGCGTTCCGGAAATTCCGTATAAATACCGGGGTTTGCTTATCATCCATCATCCACGATTTCGTCCACAAGTGATCCCATCTGTGAGTAGAGCATTGGGTCGAGACCCCCTTTTACTGCAAGGATTGCCCCTGATTCCTCAAGTGTCCGCAGTTTTGTTGTAATAAAGTGCATAAACTTCACCACTTTGTCAGCCGGCAGGTAGATGAGCATAGTGCTCAGTGAATCGAAGAGAATGAATATATGATCTTCTTTGAACTTCTTTAAGGCATCAGAAAATGCCATCGAAAGGCCTGTGAGGTCCTGCGGGCTTCTGACCATTATATGGTTGCTGTCAGATTTTACAGAACTCCCCCCTGCAAATGAGGTAACAGAATCTATAAAAAATACTTCCTCCGGATTCATACCGTTTTTAAGATAGAGCTTTTCAAGAATTTTAGAGGGGAAATTATTGGTGACCACTATCACTCTGTAGCCTTTATCTATGGATTTTTGTATCACCTTCGTATTGGTGGCACGCCCTTTTTCCGGTTCGGAAAAATAAAGGATAATGCTCTCTTCATCAGTTATAGTCTCTTCAGTGTCCATACTTTCTGCCTGATCCATAATTTCCTCCTCTGTTTATTTATTCTCATTTTCAAGGAAGAATGTGCAGTATTCATCCGGAATTCCAATCTTTTTCTCAACCATTTTTCTGTTTAGATCATAGAGATTTGCGAGAATCTGTTCCGCATTCTTAATCTGGATCTTTATCATCTCGTTTGTATCATCGGCACTGATCTCATCCTTCTCATAAAGTTCTGAGATCTCACTGAGATTGCTGTTGATTATCTCAACCGGCTTTTTCATTCTGATGAACGATTCAGTCATATATGCCAGAAGTTCTCTCTCGGCAAGTCTTTGAGGGCCGATATTATGACCGATATATGATGCCCCGTAAAATACTCCCCTTTCATCATATATCGGGGAAAAACTGAGTTCGATCTCAATTTCTGATCCGTCTTTTCTGATCATCTTCCATTCCCTTCCGGAGGTCCGGTAGTTTTTCTTCAGATCTCTCATGATCTCCTCAGGCTCATCAGTATGATCTTCCTTTATAAGTTTCAGGAACGGTTTGCCTGTTATTTCATCTTCTGTAAATCCAAATATCTCCTCTGCCCCGTTGTTCCAGCTCTCGATTATACCGTCAGGATCAGTCCCTATCACAGCCTCTCCTGTATTCTCTATTACAGCTCCAAGCTGGGCGCGTTTTGCATGGGTCTTAATCAGTTCATCAATGTCGGTAATTATATGGACGGCTCCGATGACATCCCCTCCTGAATTTTTTATCGGATCAACCGAAACCCTGTACCAGCGTGTCCCTATCTGAAGTTTGTAGCTCTCCCTCTCCCCTGATTTCATTGATTTCCTGAATGGACAGCCGTCAATAAATGTAGCTGTTTTATGGACTATCTCATAGCACCTGCTGCCCTTTATATCCGGAAATTTAACTTCGAGAAGTTCTTCGGAGGCCTTATTCATGCTCAATAGCAGACCGGTGCTGTCCAGAATGAATATGGGATCAGCTATTGCGTCATAGATCTTCTCCCACATAAGTTCAGGATTTTTCTCCTCCTCCTCGGCCCATAATTTAAGCCCTGCTTCATCAGTTCTGAATTCAGTTTTTGTATTCATTGCAAATCCCCTTTATCTTTATTAGTCATAATTCCGGCTTGAAATTGTGAATAATGGTAATGTTATATCTATACCCGCCCGGCATAGTTATTTATTGAGTATATTCCATCCGGAAATCCGGCACTCTCGGAATATTTCTGTCAGATTCTAAATGTTTTAGACATCGCATAAATAACTATCTATTGTCCCGAATATTATCTCTTAAAATAACAAAAGAAGGTTATAATACTATTAAATGACTATTTTAAAAAATAATAGTTATATTTCATATGAGATGTCATAGTAATTTTTCCCCTCTGCAATTATTGTGTTTATCTTGAATAAATCCGGAGAATAATATGAATAAAAAAGATTATTACAGGAAATTCACAGCAGGAAGGCATTCGGATTTCATTAAGGTGTATGTAATAATCCTTTATTTTATTGTCATTGCAATACTGGGATTTTACTCTTTTTCATCCTCAAAAACTGATGAAAGTGCCTATATCATTGCGAGAATGACTCCGCATCTAATCTACATCCCTCTTGTGCTCACTGCATTGTGGTATCCCCGCCACAGGACTGTTCAGTTTTTAATACTGCTGGTTGTCTTCGTCTCGGTTCTCTTCTCGTTTATATTCTATGGACCAGGCATTGACGCGATGTTTGTGGTATTTACCTCAGTAATATATCTCTGGGTTTTCTTTGCCATACTTAAAATTCCGGGCTATTCGGGTGTTGCGGATGAGAAGGATTCTACAGTGAAATCCCTATCTTCTCAGTCTTCTCCGGATGCATGCATCACAGCGTCAGGTTCCCCTGATCTCTCCGTCAGAGAAGAAGAATCATTTCCCGCCACAGGTATATCTGTGCAGACCGGAACCTCAGTCTCTGCCGGTTCTGCGGGTTATCCGGCAGGACAGGAGAAAGGATTGATTTCACCGTGTGCCGGGGCGGATTTATCTGCACAGGCCATTCCTCCGGAACAGATAATGCCGCTTATCGAATCTTTCCGGATAAATGAGCGTGATATACTGGTCAACACTGAATCTGCTATACTTGCAATAGGAAGGCCTGCCGAGGAATTTCTGGTACAGGCGCTTGAGAGTAATGACTCTATTCCGGTAAGGGAGAACTCGGCAAAGATGCTTGGTATAATCGGTTCTCCTGATAACATATGTGCCCTGATAGATTCCCTGAGCGACAGATCCCGTCGTGTGCATAACTCTGCTGTTCAGGCACTTGCAAGGATTGGTGAGCCGGCGGTAGCACCTCTTATTGACTCACTGGTTGACGGGCGCTGGAAGATAAGGGCAGGCTGCATCACCTCACTGCGTATCATTGGTGTCAGTGAATCACTCAGATATATAATCCCGCTTCTTGAGGATGAGAACCATTATGTCCGCCGGGAGTCTGCCAAGACAGTAGGGCGGCTTGGGGACGGGAGATATGCGGAGTCCCTCACCCCACTTCTGAACGATTCCGTCAGGGGTGTAAGGCTTGCAGCCGCCGGAGCACTTGGTAAAACCTCCGGCAATGAGACTGTAAAAGCGTTATCTGAGAGGCTTTTTAATGAGGATGACCCTCAGGTTAAGGAGAGGATTGTTGAGTCACTGGGGCTTATAGGAACTGAGGATGCAATGGCTGAAATTCAGAAGGCTGTGGACAAATCTCCTCATGAAATGAGAAAGAAACTTATCGAAGCTGCCGGCGAGGAATTTGCCCACTACAGAAAAATATATGGGTTCAATTGAATTTCCCTGCCGGAGTTCTGCCACGTTTTAACAGTTTCCATGGATATGGCAGGAGAATAAAGAGTACCAGTGCAACTATTATCGGTATTATCAGGAATGTAAACGCCGTCTGCGCAGATGTAAGATCTGCAATATATCCGGTAACGGCAACCCCTGCACCGCCTGCACCGACTGCAAAACCGAGCATAAGCCCTGAGACCGTACCTGTGCCTCCGGGTGCGAGTTCATGCGACATTGCAACCGTAACTGAGAATGTGGACCAGAGGAAGTATCCGAATGCAAACATTGCAATTATCGACAATATCCCCTCAGTTGCAAGGAAGAGGAAGAACGGCGGAATTGCGGTTATCATTCCAAATATAATATACTCCTTTCTGCCGTATTTATCTGACATCGTAGCGCCGATTATCTGGCCTGCAACTCCTCCTATGAGCATGAGTGATGTCAGCAGGTTTGCGGTTATCAGATCAAAACCTCTTGTGGTGAGAAATGTCGGGATAAAGGCCACTGATGAGAAGATGACCCATGACCTGAATGCAGATGCCGCTACCAGCATGGATATCGGGCCGACAGGGAATTTTTTCTTCCCGGAATTATCATCGTTTTTCGCATAATCCTTCTCAAGCTCAGAGACCGGCGGCAGGAGTTTTTTAAGAACAATGGCAATTGCAAGTGCCGGTATTATCAGAAATACGAGAGCATCTGTCCCTCCGAATGCAACCAGAATTCCGGCAAGCACAGGCCCTATAGCAAAACCTAAGTTTCCGCCGACAACAAAGAGTGAGGTCAGTCTTCCCCTGTCCGGCCCGCTTGCAATCCGGCTTACAAGTCCAAGGGCACTCGGATGGAAGAAGGCATGGCCGAGTGCACCTCCGATTGCAAATATGAGCATCATCTCATAGCTGTGCATAAGCCCTATAAAGGACATGAAAAATGCACAGAACAGCACTGATATTGGAATCGGTATTCTTATGCCTTTTTTATCATACAGCCATCCGATAACCGGCTGTGTGAAGGATGACGAGAGGTTATAGACAGTGACCAGCATTCCGGCGAGGAAGTATGAATACCCCTCCTGAATAATCAGAAGTGGCAGTATTGCCGGAAGAACGGGTGAGTAAATATCGTTTATACAGTGTGCTGCGGAAAGTCCGAGCACAGATCTGACTCTTTTCTCCATAGTTGTCAGCCCTCTGTCCTTCTGATTCGGAGAATTTCAACGCGGATTTCAACGCAGTCCTTTTTGTGATGGGAGAATGTCCTCTTCATAGGGAATTCGCACCTGATCTTCTCATCCACAACCGCCTTTCCCTTAAGGTATGAACCTACAAAACCGGATGACCCCTCATTGAAGATCCCGTAGGTTATCTCTGCACATTCAACCGCTTTGTCGATGAAAGGCCGGTCAGCATGTTTATTCTGTGCACCAAAAGGGGGGTTCATAATAACAGTGTCAAAGTTTTCGCAACTTACCTCCTGTATATCAGCCTCAATGAAGCTGATGTCCAGTGAGAGTTTTTCAGCATTACCTTTAGCAATGGCAAGTGCGCTGCTGTCAGTATCAATCCCTGTAACCTCAGAAGCATCCAGAAGTGCCGCACCGCAGGAGAGAACACCTGTTCCGCACCCTAAGTCCAGAATATTAAGATCTTCAATGTCGCCTTTCATATAAGCGTGGTAGAGCATTCTGGCAGCGACCTCTGCTGGTGTTGAGTACTGTTCAAGGAATACATCGGGATTTTTGAAATCCTTCAGTCCCTGAAGTATCATTTCAAGTTTTCTTAGTTTCAATTGCTGTACCTGCCTTTTTATGCTTATTTTCCGGGATTTACTCTGGCCCTCCGGCCATAATTATTCAGAACTGCCTGAGGGTGCAGGAGTTCTCCGGAATCAGCTTAATCTCTGATTGTCCGGCATCCTGTTATCTGACAATCTCATCTATCTCATAATCTTCCCACTCCCGTACACCGAGAAGAATTTCATACTCTTCAGGCGAGAGCAGTGGTGCGGGGAAGCGGACATTATCGTCATATGCAAGACGCGGGCATGCTGTATTGACATATGCCTCATAACCCAGATTGAGGAGTGCATCGGGTGTAATCTCTTTAATATATACAATATCTGCCTTTTTGGAGAGCGACAGGAGCCTCTCTGCAAGCTCCTCTCTGATCTGCCCCGATTTTGTGCTGACGAGAATGGCCGTCTTCTCTGCACTGCGTGCTTTTTCTATCTTTGCGAACCGGATTCTCAGCATCTTTGATTCATCAATAACCTGAATCTCACCTGTGACCGGATCAAATGCAGTCACCTTTATTCCGGTGGCAAGTTTCACTCCGATTGCATGAAATACTCCTGTGCCAATATACAGTATCTCGTCAGCACCGGTATTCTTGGCGGCACTGTACGTGCATCCGAGCACCTGCCCTCTGTATGGTGTTCTCTCAGAGGTTTTTCCTGTTGTGCATGAGTAACCTTTTGATCTGAAAAATTCTATAATTTCATCTGTCTGAGGAGCATGCTGAACTGTCGTTACAATGGATATATTTCCGGATGACAGATGTGGCAGCACTTTTTCCAGCGTTCTGATCTCAATCTTCTGGAAATAAGGCTCATAAATAACCCTATCAAAATCACCTACAGGTGCATGACCGAAATGAACCAGAATATCTGCCCGGCCGAGTATCTCAAGGTCGAGATCACAGGCGCCCCAGCATGGATTTCCGGAGATGAAAACCCTGTACCCCTCTTTTTTTAACTGCTCTGAAAAAAGGAATGCCTTTCTTTTAAGGCCTTCAGGGAACTGGAGTGCAACTGTCTTAGCACCTGATTCTTTAATCTTCTCTAAAAGATCAGAATTTAGTGTCAGTGACACGCACACCGTCTCCGGTCACTTCAATCTCAACGAGGTATTTGTATGGCCTTCCAATGTCACATTCTCCTCGTTTGATTACAACAAGAACATCTGAAACCTCAGCACCTTTCTCAGCAATGCCCTTAAGGATGGCCTTCATGGTTCCTCCGGTTGAGAATACATCGTCAATGACAACAACCTTCTCGCCTTTCTCAATTCCGTTGAGGTAAAGCTCTCCTTTTGAATATCCTGTAGTCTGGTGAAGGGCAATTTCACCTTCAAGCTGGTACTCCCTCTTCCTGATAATTGTGAGCGGAATGTCAGTCATAAGGGAGAGTGCAACCCCTATGTGTATGCCCATGGCCTCGGCGACCACAATCTTTGTAACGCCCTCAAGGTCCAGACTTTTTACCATTAGAACCGCAACTTCCCTTAGGAGTGACGGTTCAACGATGGGCACTCCGTCGCTTACCGGATGTATAAAATAATTATATTCGCCTCTCTTAACAATCGGGCATTTTTCCAGCGACTCTGTCAGCTTATTAAACATTCATCTCACCAATATCCTTTAAAAATTCATCAATTATATCTTCTGTAATGTGGGGCATGCAGACCGTTCTCATATGCCCGGCTCTCGTCCTTGAGACTATCCAGCCATTGGGGCTTTGGTCACATATAAATGAGGCTACGTTTACATCCGGCTGGACGGCCACTTCATAGCCCAAGTCCGCCATGCCGTCTATGAGCCTTCTGTTGTTATTCATGCACCTCTCAACTATCTCTTCAAAACCGCTTCTTCCGAGATATTCAAGAACTGCCAGTGCACCGGCAACAGGCCCGCCCGGCCTTGTACCCAGAAGGGTACACTCCTTCTTCACAGTCAGATAGGGTGTCTCAACCTCGGTTGACCTGAAATATGATGGATCCCTTGCTATAAAACATCCGCAGGGAATGGTTGACATGCCCATTTTATGCGGGTCCACCGATATGCTTGATACCCCGTCCAGTTCAAAGTCAAATTTTGGGGGATTTTTCAGGAAGGGCAGGACAAAACCGCCGAATGCGGCATCAATATGAAGAAATATCTCCCGATCCACACATATGTCTGATAGGTGCTCTATCGGGTCCACGATGCCGTATTCAGTTGAACCGGCAATGCCTGTTATACACACTGTGTTTCTGTCAATATAGTCCTCAAGCACTGCTGTGTCTATCCTCTGGTTACCATCACAGGGAACAGTTCTCAGTTCATATGAGAGGATATCGCATGCCTTCTCAAATGAGAAGTGGACAGATTCCGGAACAACAACATTTGGTACCTTCTTACGGGCCTGTTTGCCTGCAATCCTCAGTGCCTGAATATTTGACTCAGTGCCGCCTGATGTTGCATAGCCGCAGGCATCCGGGATGTGCATCAGTTCACCGATCTTTCTGACTAAGAGGCTCTCCAGTTCGTCAGTGCCTGCAAAAAGACCTGGATCTCCGAGATTTGATTCAATAAACATATTGTGTGCACGTACCGCAACAGGGTGCGGTATGGTGCACATTGATGACAGAACTTTATCGTATTTTCTGTCCTTTTCTCTTGCAAAAGATAGAAAAGAGAAGATTTCTTCTTCTGAGCAACCCTTTTTCCGCATGGCAAAAACAGATTTATTTTCTTGATGCGTCAAGTATTATCTTTGTTTCTGTTCTTGCAGCCGTCTCGCGGATCTTCTGCACTGCATCTATATTTGCTGAAACGCTTGTAATTCCGGTCTCAATAAGCCATTTTACCATCTCAGGATCTGATCCTGCCTGTCCACAGATTGAGCATTCAACCCCGCCTCTGCGGCAGCGGTCAATTGCAAATTTGATGATCTTAAGGACGGCCGGGTGTTTTGGCATGTACATATCTGCAACATTCTGGTTGTTCCTGTCAATTGCGAGTGTGTACTGGATTAAGTCGTTTGTTCCAAATGATGCAAAGTCGATTCCGGCTTCGATGAAGTCGTCAATTAAGATGGCACTGCTTGGGATTTCCACCATTATTCCAAGTGTCCTGGCATCAACATCAACGCCGAGGTCATACATCATCTCTTTTGCCTGGAGGAATTCGTCCGGATGTCCGACAAGCGGGAACATTATGCCAAGGTTGTCATATCCTTCATCCCAGAGCTTCTTAAATGCCTCAACCTGAAGGCGGAACTGATCAAATGACTGAAGATCGCGGCGGATACCACGCCATCCAAGCATTGGGTTGTGCTCTTCAGGTTCATCCTCGCCACCCTTCATATTCCTGAATTCATCGGTTGGTGCATCAAGGGTTCTCACCCATACAGGCTTGCCGTTGAACTCATCCATTACAGTCTTAATTCCGGTGTAGAGTTCATTGATGAATTCGTCCTCTTTATCATTTCTGATATACCAGTTTGGTGTCCTGCCAAGGCCGAGGATTAAGTGTTCAATTCTTAGCAGTCCTACACCATCCGCACCTGTTGCTGCTGCACGCTTTGCGGCTTCAGGAAGGGAAACATTAACCTTGATGCTCGTTGCGGTGATGATAGGTGCCGCTGCAAATGATGCCTGCATTACCGCAGGGTTTGCATCACTGCTTTTTGCAACCGCACCTTCATAGACTATTCCTTTCTCACCGTCAACTGTGACAGTCTGGCCTGCGGTCAGCACTTTTGTTGCTTTCTTTGTGCCTACTGCTGCAGGCGTTCCCAGTTCTCTGCTGACAATTGCGGCGTGGCAGGTCATTCCGCCCTCGTCAGTGATTATGGCAGATGCTCTTCTCATTGCCGGAACCATGTCTGGGTTGGTCATCTTTGCAACCATAATGTCCCCATCATTTACCTTGCCGAGATCCTTTATGGTGTTTACAATGACCACTTTTCCGGTTGCGACTCCCGGTGACGCGCCCTGACCTTCGAGGAGTATTTTGCCTTCATTTTCCATTTTAGCTTCCTCTTTGTCTGATCCTTTTTTGATTGTGGTTATCGGACGTGACTGAAGGATGTAAATTTCATCTCCTACTATGCCCCATTCAATATCCTGTGGATTTTCGTAGTGCTCTTCTGCAATCTTTGCAAATTTTGCCAGGTTTTTGATCTCATTGTCGTTGAGTACAGCAATATCCTGGCGTTCTTTGTCCACTTCAACCTCTTTTGTGCCTTTTTCGCCGTCAGGGAGGATTTCAACTATTTTATTTGCAATATACCTGTCAACGACTCTTTTGGTGCTCTGGTCAAATACATAATTGTCAGGTGATACTGTACCTGAGACTACAGCTTCTCCAAGTCCCCACGAACCTTCAATTATTGTTGTGGTCTCTCCGGTAACCGGATGGGATGAGAACATTACTCCTGCTTTTTCAGAGAAGACAAGTTTCTGTACAACCACGGCAATGTCAACGCTCCGGTCGTCAAAACCCTGTTTGGCCCTGTAATATATTGCCCTTCCACCGAAGAGCGAAGCCCAGCATTTGTGTATGGACTCCAGAAGGTCCTCGTCCCCTTTTATATTGAGGTAAGTCTCCTGCTGTCCGGCAAAGCTCGCATCCGGAAGATCTTCTGCTGTTGCACTTGATCGTACTGCAACGATCTCATTGTCGCCCATCTTTTTGTATGCGGCAATGATCTCTCTGCCAAGCGCTTCCGGCATTTCGGTCTCCATTATGATGTTCATTACATCATTTGCAGTATTTTCCAGGAGTTCAGCGTCATCCACGTCAAGCCCTTCAAGTTTTGAGTAGAGTCTCTCTTCAACTCCGGCACCTACAAGATATCTTCTGAAGGCCTGAGCTGTAACAACAAACGCGGGTGGTACGGGCAGTCCCACGGCTGTCATCTCTCCAAGCGATGCTCCCTTGCCACCGACAGAGGGGATGTCTTCTTTTTTTATCTCTGCTAGCCACAGAATGTCCGGCATTTTATTCATGTTATAACATCACCTAATCAGGTTGTATATTATATATTGTCAAAGGCTAAATTTACCTTTGCCAATCCTTGCTGAAAAATAGGGTCATGATAAGTTGCCGGACCACCTGAAAATGATAATGGAACCTGATTGTTCATATGAGGGATAGGTATTATCTGTGGTTCAGCTGTATGATAATGGCAGAACCATAAATTCAGACTGGACTGCCTGTGACAGATAAGGATTATGTAATTTACTGCCGGAATTTTTATGAATTTTTCGGAAAATATGAAGATAAGATAAGCCAAATTAATAACGGGGACTTTGAAGTGAACTATAAAGTGCTTGTCAGCGATCCGCTGGCAGAGGAAGGAATAGAGATTCTTCGCGGTTTTTGCGAAGTGGATGTCAGAACAGGACTGAGCGAGGAGCAGTTAATAAAAATAATCGGTGAATATGATGGTCTTCTCGTCAGAAGCGGTACACAGGTTACTGAGTCTGTTATTGAAGCTGCTGAAAAACTGAGGTTTGTGGGACGCGCCGGTGCCGGTGTTGATAATATCAATCTTGATGCGGCAACAAAGAAGGGAATCATTGTTGCAAATGCGCCTGCGGGCAATACACTTGCGGCATGTGAGCACACCCTTGCAATGATGGCATCACTTGCAAGAAACATCCCCCAGGCAACAGCCTCTGTTAAGAAGGGTGAATGGAAGCGCTCTGCATTTATGGGCGTTGAGCTTAATGACAAGGTTCTTGGAATTGTAGGATTCGGAAGAATCGGTCAGGAGCTTGCAAAGCGTGCATCAGCCCTTGAGATGAAGGTTGTGGCATATGACCCATATATCAACCGCGAGAGGGCAAAAGAACTCGGTGTTGAAGTAATGACACTTGATGAACTCTTTCCGGTTGCGGACTTCATTACAGTCCATACCCCGCTTATCAAGGAGACGAAGCACTTAATCAACACCACCACCATTGCAACGATGAAAGATGGTGTCAGGATTATCAACTGTGCACGCGGCGGTATCATCAATGAGGCTGATCTCTGCGACGCGATTGCGCAGGGAAAGGTTGCAGGTGCGGCGCTTGATGTCTATGAGGAAGAACCACCAAAGGCTTCAGGAATTATCTCTCTGGATCAGGTTATCTGCACTCCTCATCTTGGTGCATCCACAGTCGAGGCTCAGCTCAATGTCGCAGTTTCGGTTGCGAAGCAGTGTATTGAAGTATTAAAGGGCGGTTCTGCAAAATTTGTCGTAAACGCACCTATGATCCCGCCTGACCAGGTGGAGAGGATTGAACCATACGCAAACCTTGCCCAGAAGATGGGAAAGCTTCTGATTCAGCTTGTTGAAGGCAGAATTGAATCTGTTGAGGTGGAGTATGGTGGCAAAACTGCGGAATTCGGGCAGAATACAAAATATATAACAAGGCTTGCCCTCAAGGGAATGCTTGATCCCATTCTTCAGACTCCTGTTAATATTGTCAATGCTGAGCTTGCCGCTAAAGAGAGAGGCATCCGCGTCTCTGAGACTATAACTGAAGAGTCATTTGGCTTTACCAATGTCATCACAATCAGAGTTAAGACTGATAAGATGGAAGAGTCTGTATCCGGAAATGTTTCGTCACCGGGAAAACCAAGAATTGTTAAGATTGGTGAGTACATGACAGACATGACTCCGACAGGGCATGTTGTCATCTCAAGGCATCATGATGTCCCCGGAGTTATCGGAAAGTTTGCAACGATCATCGGGCATAAGAATGTGAATATTGCCGGTATGCAGGTCGGAAGAAACCGTCCTGGTGATGAGGCAATCATGGTCTTAAATGTGGACTCTGAAGTGCCACAGGATGCCATGGATGAGATAGTACAGATTGACGGTGTATTTACAGCGAAATATGCGAAAATCTGATTTATCCGGATTTAATTATCCGGACATGATTAATTCCGAACGACAGTTAATCCCAATTTCAATCTATTATTTTTTCCCGGAATTTTCTGTAGCTGAGTGCTACCACTGAATTTCAGGTGCCTGTAATGCCTCAGGGTTATTTTTTCCCGTATTTTTGGTGGCCTGTTGTGTGCCCTTAACTTCATCCATGAATTGTATGGGTTTTTGATCTCTCCGGCCGGCGGCTTTTCGTCTGTTGTGCTTTTTTGTGGCCTGCCTGTGGTGGCCGGGTTGTTATCTGTCATATTTTTTACGGTTTTCTCTCTCATATCGGCAGAGGGTTTATTTCACACCCGGATAAATGAGAATATATGAGAATATTCTCCTTTGTTTCGGTGCTGGCTACACTGCCTGCATTTTTCCTTATGCTGTATGAAAGAATTTACAGCGCTGAGGATGCCGGTGAGGCACAGAATAGTGTCAAAAATCCGCTGATTAAAGCATGGGATTCATTTGAGAGATTTATGAACAGCTTTTATGTTGTTGTCGGATCATCAGTTCTTGGCCTTATTCTGGACCCTCCTGATGCCGAGAAGAAGGCTGATATTATATTTGATGAGTTTAAGGCAAATTATTTTGAGTTTATTAAGGACTTTAAATTCCTTCTTGATGAGATTAATCATCACCGCGAGAGCCTCAGACAGAGCCTTGAAGGTGAATGGACAAATATTGACTATCTGAGGAGTGCATTTGAGGAAAAAAGGCCGGACTGGGACAGCATTGCTGCCAAAGGAACTTTTGTGTATGAAAATCCGGTTTCATCAAATGAGAGAAGATACAGCCACAGGATGCTCTCCGGCATGAAGGGCTTTCTTGAAAATGAAGTTAATATTTCCGATGCAGGAATCTTTGATACGATATATCATTTTGGCAGAGTAAGAATCCCGCCTGAGCTGAGTGAGATACTCTTTGGCAGTGAATATGGGGAGTAGTTCTCCCTAAAATTCAGATTATAATAATTCATGGTAAGATTGATCATAAAGTTGTTCTCCGGGAAAATATCTCTTAATACTCCTGAAATTTTTAATTATGTGATATTTTCTCTGAAATAATCTCAACTTTATGCTCTCCGCTGAGTGAGAGGCTTTCACCTGCTATTTTGATGTCATTATTGTCCCTTATTATTCCAAGAATCTCCCTTGAGATTAAATTTCTCGTAAGTGTAAGAGATCTTACTTCACATATATACCTTACTTCAAATTCTATCCAGTTATCGGTCAGGTTTATCATAACTGAAGTTTCTGTCGGTTTTTCGGGGAGGTAATATTTCCTGCCAATCTTTTGGAATTCTTCTTTTGCCTTCTTTGATATTGTATCAGTTTCTCTGTCTGCGGCTTTTAATAGGAGTTCTTCTGTGAGTGGTATGTTACTGTCATATGTAATTGGTACAATTATGGCATCCCATACATAATTGTGATCTCTGGTGTAATTTAAAAGCGTATTGGACAGTAGTAATCCGTTTGGGACAGTTACAATTCTTCCTGATGTTCTGTCACATTTTCCAAGTCCGGAAATCTCCATCATGGTTGTATTCATTATTCCTATGTCCATTACATCACCTGTAATCCCATTTATCTCGATTCGGTCTCCTACTCTGAAACTGCTGAGTACAATGATGGAAATCCCCCCCACAAAGTCCTTAAACAGGTCCTGAAGGGATATTGCAACTCCTGCAACTATAATTCCGTATGACAAAAGGAGCGACTCTGTATTTTCAACCCATATTCTGAAGATTATGGCAAGTAATATCATACCTGCAATGACTGATACAGCTTTTTTCAGGCTATAATATGATTTTCTGTCTTCTATTTTCTTTTCAAGAATATACTCATTTATTATTTTTACACCGGCAAGGACTGAAGCAAGGGCAAATGCTGAGTATAGTGTATTCCGGATGTTTTTATCCGGATATACATATATATCAATCAGTAGCAGAAGAATAGCAGATGTGTAGATTATTATAATATTTGCAGTATTCCTTTTCATGAACTCCTCTTTCTGCTTATGATCTTTAAGATAATACTTCTCTTTTTGGTTCAGGACATAAATGTCTATTGCTATCTCCGGATTTTTTAAATCTGCAACTTAAAATGCCCGTTTAACTTCAGGTATTGCCATCATATTTATAGCATAATGTTAAATATTTTTTACAAATTGTAACGTTCAGGATTTGAGATAATATGAATAAGCAAAGAATATTTTCAGGAATTTTAATGTTCCTTATTATTGCAGTGTCGTTCTGTGGTATTGTATCGGCAGATGATTCTGAGAGCAGTGCCTATACGCAGGTCGCAGTAACGGATGTGAATCTTGATCCGGGCGTTTTTGTAAAGGGTGATACCGGAATAATTACAATTACAGTAAAAAATACAGGCACAGAATCGGTTTCAATAAACCGGGCTGAACTGTATTCCAATGATATTTCGGTGGTAAACGATGATGCATATGATACCGTAACCCCCATTGGTGCCGGCAATGAGATGCAGTTTTCGTTCACTGTGGATGCCGATGCTCCGGACGGGATTTACTATCCGAGATTTTATCTTGACTATACAGGTTCAAACAGTTTTTCCTATAATATCCCTGTAAAGATTGAGAGCACAGGACTGTCTATCTCAGTAATTGACTCTCCGGATTCATGGCAGGAAGGTAATGAGGAAAAGATTACTCTTCTCATTGGCAATCCAAGGGAGAATACAGTTAACGGAGTTGAGATATCCCCTTTGGGTGAAGGTGTCACCTCTTCCCAGACAAGTTATTTTATCGGAAATCTTGAACCCGATGAGTCATGTGAGATGAAATTTGATATTACGCCGGAGGATGCAAAATATATTGAATTTGATGCTTCATGGAGAAACGGCATAAATAAGCACATTTCGTCCGTATCAATCCCGGTATCCTATGGTGATGACAAAACAGGTGCGGATCCGATTTTAAACAATGTGGAGACCAAAACATCGGGAAGCTATTCCACTGTCAGTGGTGACATCACCAATGCCGGACTTGAGGATGCAATGTCAATAGTTGTTACAGTTGGTTCTCCGGCAGTTCCTGTTGACCCGTACAAGATATATGTGATCGGTTCACTTGAACCTGATGACTTCTCAAGCTTTGATGTCACTTATGAGCTGCAGAGTGATAAATATTCAGCTGAGATTCCTGTGATTATTACATACAAGGACCTGAACGGGAATGACTATGAGAAGGAGTATTCCATTTCATCAGGTTCTGGATCTGCTGTATCTTCAGGTTCTTCCTCACCTGATCCCTCTGATGTCGGTTCAAACACCCAACGAGGCGGAGGCGGCATGATGGGAGGTATGGGCGGAGGCTTTTCAAAGATTCCAGTCCTTGAGATTGTTGTCATCATCATTGCCGGACTTGGACTTGTAGTCATATGGAAGAAAGGTTACATAAAAAAAGGATCTGAAGCAGTGAAGGCAAAACTTGCTAAGGGGAAGAAGTGATTTTTGTAGGTGGCAGCAGATGACTCCACAACCTGTAATCAGTCTTAAGAATGTGACTAAGGTATATGTTCTTCCGTCTGATGAAGTGGTGGCTCTTGATAATGTCTCACTTGACATCTGCGAAGGTGAATTTGTGGCAATAATGGGACCTTCGGGTTCGGGGAAATCAACACTCATGAATCAGATCGGCTGCCTTGATATCCCTACATCAGGTGATCTCTATATTGACGGCAGGAATATCCGTGATTTAAATGATGATGAGCTGACTGAACTGAGAAGGGATAAGATTGGGTATATCTTCCAGAAATTCAATCTGATTCCACTTCTTGATCTTAGGGAGAATGTGGAGTACCCGCTCATTCTGAAGCACAAAAAAAAGGATGAATCCGGTTATCCTGAAAAGCTCCTTAAAATGGTCGGCCTTGAGGATAATAGATTTAAGCATAAACCGGCTGAGATCTCCGGAGGGCAGCAGCAGAGGGTTGCGGTGGCAAGGGCACTTGTAAACGATCCGGCTATTCTGTTATGTGATGAACCTACCGGAAATCTGGATTCCAAGACCAGTGCACAGATTATGGAGATCCTGTCAGATCTGAACAGAGACGGGAGGACTATTGTTATGGTTACCCATGAGGACAGTGTTGCTGAGTATGCTCACCGGAAAATTGTGATCTCTGACGGGAGGATTGTACATGATAATTAAGGATATATTCTTTGAGCTGTCTCTCAGAAATATCAGGCTGAACTTTCTCCGGTCGCTGCTTGCGGCAATTGGTATTGTAATAGGTGTCGTTGCAATCACATCAATTGGCATAATGGGTGCCAATATGACGCTTTCAGTTACTGCCCAGTTATCTGAGAGCGGCAATATCATTATGATCTCCCCTGACAGTGGTGGGGGGGGAGGCAGTGGTCCGGGAAGTAGCAGCAGTTCCTCCGATGATGATGAGTATATTGATGACAGTCAGCTCCGGGATATTGAGAAGATCTCCGGTGCTGAAAATCTTGTTGTCGCGTTGTATTCAGAGTCCGATTCCATAAGTGTCGGAGGTAAGGATGGCCGGGCAACGATATATGGACTTGATACTTCTGTAATCCCTGAACTTGTTGATGTTGCGGAGGGCAGTTATCCGGTCAGCTCAAGCGGTGTTGTTGTCGGGCCTACACTTGCAGAGAGATATGATCTTAAAGTCGGAAGCAGGATCAAAGTCGGTGATGAGGATGAGGGACAGAGCACGGTCAAGGTCAATGGCATTTTAGAGGAGAAGGGTATGTCTATGGACTTAAATTCTGATAATGCCATTCTTGCGGATGAGAAGTGGTTTACTTCATTTTACGGAGGGGAAGGTGAGTATGATCAGGTGAATGTGGTTGCCGCGGATATTGATAATATTGATGCTCTGGAGGATGAAATTGACAGGCAGCTAAATTACCGCGAGGATGAGGTGAGTATTCAGGACTCCGGTTCAATGCTTGAGAGAATAAGTGAATCTCTTGGTACGATCACCTCATTTATGACGGCAATCGGTGCAATTTCACTTCTCGTTGCAGCAGTTTCAATATTCAATGTAATGATGATGTCAGTTACTGAGAGAATTAAGGAGATTGGTATTTTAAGGAGTATAGGGACAAAGAGAAGGGAGATCAGGAGGATGTTTCTCTATGAGTCTCTGCTGCTTGGAATTATCGGTTCGCTTATAGGTGCGGTGATGAGTTTTATAGGCGGATATACACTGACATTCGGTATGATTGGCACAACTGATTATTTCTTCATGCCTGAGAGTATGATATACATCCCGGTTGGAATTGTTATCGGTGTTCTGGTATGTGTCCTCTCCGGAATTTACCCTGCGTGGAGGGCATCAAATCTTGATCCGATCGAGGCATTAAGGGCAGAATAAAGAAATATTCCTATAAAATATTTTTCTGAACTTAATCTGTTCCGGCTGATAAAAAAGTCATTCATGAACCTGCGGGTTCACAGATGGTGGATGAAAAATCGAAGTTTTTCATAGGAGTTCAGTCGTAAAAGAATACCTCTTCTACATTTACCTTAAATACCCTTGATATCCTAAAGGCAAGGCTTAACGACGGATCATATTTTCCTTTTTCTATTGCAAGTATTGTCTGCCTCGTGACACCAACTTCCTTTGCAAGATCTTCCTGTGTCATATCATTCATTGCACGGAATACCTTGATCTTATTCTTCATCGGAGTCAAATCCCCCGTATTTATTGGTGTAATAAATCCTGAAGGCCGCAAAGACAACAATTACGGCGAACAGTATTATCATCTGGATGAACGGGAATCCGAGGAAATGTTTTATAAAGAAGTCGCCTCTCTCTACAATGAAGACGATTGATGATGCTGCGAAGGAGAAAAGCAGAATCCAGGTTATCTGGAGTGTTTTAATCGCAGATTTTTCGTTGATTAAATGATGCCTCTCATCCCCTTCCGTAAGATTTTCAGTTTTACCTTTAAGGAGAAGTGCAATGATAATTCCGGCAGCGATTCCGATTGCTAAAATCTCCTTTCCGGGGGGCCTTGGAGGACTTTTTATTATCCACCATATTAGGCATAACTCCAGGAAAGCAATTCCTGCGATTATGATAAAATATGTGTTTCGTTTCATCTTCGTTAGTATTAGATCTCAGGCATTTATGTTAAATTTGATGTCATGATCTTCATTTTTTTGTCATTGCCGGAAGTGATAAATTATCTGATGTTTTATGCTTATCAGAGGAGGGAGTGGATTTTTGGTTACTATTGATCCGGAGATTGTCAGTTTTTTAATATTGCCGGCACTGATATTTTTTGCAAGGATTGCTGATGTTACATGCGGCACTCTCAGAATTATCTTCATATCGAGAGGTATGAGGTTATTTTCGGCTGTTCTTGGATTTTTTGAGATAAGTATATGGCTTCTGGCAATATCTGAGGTTTTCAGCCAGGGTCTCTCTCCTGCTGCATTTCTGGCCTATGCACTTGGTTTTGCAGCCGGAAATTATGTGGGAATTACTGTGGAGGAGAAGATGGCACTTGGGATCTCTGTTGTAAGGGTTATTACACAGTATAATGCTGAGGAACTCATCTTCCAGTTAAAAGAGTCGGGATTTCGGACAACCTCGGTGAATGCAATGGGTCAGTTCGGGCCGGTCAGTATTATTTATTCTGTTGTTAAGAGAAAAGACATCTCTGAGGCATTAAGGCAGGTGCATAAGTACAATCCAAATGCATTTTACACCATTGAGGACATCAGGCATGCCGGAGGGCCTATGTTTTCCCCGGACGGGATTACTCCAAAACGTGGTGTTGCGAGATATACGAGAAAGGCAAAGTGATTGTTGGAATGGTGTCTAACCTGGTGCCGTGTTTTCAGTTATAGACTTCCCTTTATTTCATCTCTGATAGTAAATGATCTTCGGGCATTTAAGCTTCAGATGACAATATTTTTGGTGAAATGCTCCACAATAATCTCTGAATCATCTGCGGGGTACATTATTATGATTATTCAGGTTTTTTACCGCTGGTTTGGTTTTGTCTCTTTTTTCCGCAATTGGTGCAAAACTGTGCATTATCCTGTATTTGAGTCCCACATGCCGGGCAGTACACCTCTGAAAGGGCAGGCTGCTCATCTTTTATTGCTGGCCCTCCGTTTACGTGCGAGCGGTTCAGAATGCTGTCTTCGATATGTACACCGAAAACTTCTGATTCTGTATTTTCTATGCCCCCGGAATATTTTATATCTGATCTGCTTCCCGGATTTATTCTTACTTCACCGCGGTCTGTATCTTTTGTAACGGGATCTGTTGCAGCAGTTGTTATGCCGGCACGGTTCATTATGCTGTCAATAACCTGAACCCCGTTCCCAGGGTTTACGATCCCTCCTGAGATATTATAGATGATCTGCTCTGCGGTCTTCATATCGTTTGCAATAAATGTTATGAACCATTTTAATCCGTTATCCTGGATCAGTTCAACAATAACTTCCTGGAGTTTCTTATCATACTTCTCCCATTCCTTCTTCATATAACTGACAAGATATGGATTAACAGGGTTTTTTTGGTTGCAGAATTCCTCAACGAGGTCATCAATATGTTGGTAATGCAGTTGCAGAAAAGCAGCACCACCTGAATCAGGGGAACTTAGAAGGTTAATGAGTTCTTTTTTTGAAGGCAGGACTCTGTAACGTTCAATGATCTCATAAAGGGAGATTTCATCGTCAGTATATTGGCCGGGAACCTCACTGCATTCTTCATTTGCTTTATTAAAACTCACTGCAATGGTCAGGAGGGCAGCTTCAAATTTAGACCTGAATAAAGTGTTAAATGTTGAATTAAAAGATCCACATTCGCCGTCCTGGAAACGTGAATATTGCTCATGGATCTCCTGCATAAGTCTGACTCTTTCATCATAGGATCGTCTGGAAATGGAAGAGCCACTGTTAAGTACTTTTTCAGCTGTTGAAATTAAATCCTTTGCACCGTTGAGATTCACTTTGTTGAACATGTATGCCGTCTTAAATTGTTTATTGGAGATTATTGTGGAATATACTATATACAATATTCCTCGATAAAAATTTGTATTTTTGCAATTTTTTCTCTACATTCTTTACATAACTTTGATGATTTGTTGTTTATAGTATTGCATAAGTATGTAATGGATCTAACCACTTACAAAGAAATTTTTATTCCATTTTTGTACCGCATTTTGTGCAGAATTTATGACCTTCAGGAACAGTGGTATTGCATTTTTTGCACTTGATATTTTCTGCATCATCTGTTTTTGTTTCATCTTTTTCGGATGAACTTATGGTGCTCCTGTTTATTATCGAATCAGAAATTACAGCATTCCCGGTATTTTTATCTTCAGTTGTACCTGTTTTTGTTTCATCTTTTTCGGATGAACTTATGGTACTCCTGTTTATTATCGAATCAGAAATTACAGCATTCCCGGTATTTGTATCTTTAATTGTACCTTTTTTTGTTTCTTCTTTTTCTGATGAATCTATGGTACTCCTGTTTATTATTGAATCAGAAATGACTGTTGCTCCGCTTTCAATATAATTGCCTTCCGTAGAGATTATTTTATCTCCATCAATTTTCTCAGAAACATAGTCTCCCATAACCATAGACTGAATATTCTGGATAATTGTCTGTCGTTCGTTCTCAGAAAGTTCACTGAATTTCTGTTTTCCAAAGGATACCTCTTCTTTCTTTTTATTGTGAAGTTTAGCAAAAATTTCATTTAATGGTGCATAGTTATTGTTATCTTCAAAATAGGTTCTCCAGGTATGGGAAGCAATTTTATGATTTCCTTTTGTAATGATGTCCTCACTGGTCAGGTATAGGCATTGTTCGCATGATTCAAAATTGCAGTGAAAATTATCCTTTTTGTTTGAATTTTTACATTTTGTACAGATCCCTGAAATAATTCTGACTTTATTCATATTAAGCTGGGAACTGGCAACTATATATGGAGCAAATACAGATGTATTTTCTCCAAGCAGAATATCTTTTCCTATTATAAATGATGACACCATGTTTTTGGCAATAAGTCTGTTTTTTGAAAAAATTCCTCCAAATATAGTTGATTTTTCAGATATTTCAACAGCGTCATGGGCAATAATGTTGCCCTGTACTATAACCGGGGCAGAAATATTAATATTCTCGCCAATAATGTCTCCTTTTATATATAAATAATCCTGTTTGAATTCTTCTTTTTTCCATTCCGGAGTTTTTATCTTAACAGTGCCCTCTGATAAAACCGAACCATTTATTATCCCTCCACCCCGTGAAGAAGAACCGGATTCGAGAGTAATATTTTCCCTGCCAAATATGCTCCCGTTTATCCACGAACCATACCCGATTTCAACATTTTTTGCATATATGCCTTCTTCCGGGAGATAAGTACAACCTTTCCCTAAGGATATTTTCCAGTCCAGCTGTTTTATGGGGTTGCTTTTTGGGATAAGAGGTTTATCGCAGGTCTGATCGGGAAGAACCGTTGCATAAGTGGCATCATCAGTTTCAACAGATTTTCTGACAATATTGCTTGAATATGAGCTACTCATTGTTATTCACCTCAAATCGGGAGATGGTATTGACAAATTCTTCATGAACGAATTTCTTATCCTGCATCATTTTCAGTCCGGAAAGCAGATCCTCTTTTGAATAGCTGATTTGGTTATTTACTGCAAATTTCTCTATCTCTGTGTTATAGAATTTGTTAACTTCATCGCTGAAATTTAAGGACTTTGAACCGGCTAGATGTTCAATATAAGGTATCTCTTCGGTAGGTTCTGTTTCTGCTTCTCCCAGTTCAGATACTGGGATTTTTATTGTTGATATCTGTCCGTCTTTTTCAATTAAGGCAACCCAGAAAGGGACATTTATCACTACCGGGGAGTTGAACTTTACTTTTGTGCCCCATCCATTGATTTTGTCCACAATTGTTTTGCGTTCTCTCAAAAAATTATCCATCTGTTTTAAGATGTTATTTTTTTTGGTGATCAGGTCATTTGATCGTTTTATGTATATCTCCGGTGTGATTTTATTATATTCATCAATTGATGAAAGCATTTCCTCATAGCCTTTAATGATTGTCTGATTGGAGTCAATAACAGATCTCAGCGGCTTTGTATTGACTGAGCCTTTTTTTATTGAATCTGAAAATTTTGTAACCGCATTTTTTATTGAATCAAAGTATGCTTTTTTTAGTATTTTTTCTTCAAGCCGGTATATTTTTTCCATATTATCCTTATAAGATTTAACTATTGATTCCTGTTTTTCCAGGATATTTATCTCACTTTTTGCTTTCTCAATCTCAATTTTTTTAATATTTTCATTTAGTTTATTTATTGTCGAAGATGATTCTTTTACGGCCTGAGCTACGTCTCTTTGTAATTGATTAATTGAATTTAACGTTGAATTCATAGAACTGAACTGGCTGTTAAGTCTGTTCATCTGATCTTCAATTCTTTTAAATCCGCTATTTAACATGGTTATCTCTGACTGATCCATAACTAAATCCCCCGGATTACTCTTAAAAATTCATTATTCATCTCTTTTCTGATTTCTATCTCTTTGTATTGCTGCTCCAGCTCTTTGTATATATTATGATATGGGGCTAATGATAACCGTTCATTCCTCATATTTGCCCCTGAAAGTTGTAGTTCAGAGTCCATATTTTCAGCCAGATTTAATATTGGTTGTTTAAGCTCGTTAAAAACGCTCATGGCGGGACGGCAGAATACATGGCTTGAGCAAAAAATACTTATATTTTCATTTTGTGTATGGTTATCACAATTTGCAGTAATTTTAAGTTTACCGTCTTCATGATGGACATCCAGCAGGTCTTTTTCTATATATTCACCATAAAGCAGGGAATTGGGAAGTATAAGGCCAAAATCATCCAGTATTTCCATTTCTGAATCTAAAAATGAAATTCCTGAATCAATATTCATATTTTTAAGTTCGGTTTTTGTATATTCAAGGCGCTGCTCAATAATATTCCGGATATTATACGATTCGTGCTCCTCTTCATATTTTTTTATGCATTCGGGGCACAGTGCAATTGTGGATAACGATTCTATATAGGATTTTATGTTATTGCAATGGTTTGTAATGTTATTCTGATTTATGCTCATCTGTGCAGTTATTTTGTCTATTGCTGAAAAGCGGTTTTTACATTTATTTATGATATCAATGCTTTCACCTTCTTTTGCTTCCTTCTCAATTCTTATGATCCCTTCGATATTTTTTATTACCCCTTCAATTGTAATGTCTGGCGGAATAGCCTTGAAATCTTTATTTTTATTTTCAGATTTTAAATTAATTAACGGGTCATTATTGACTTTTACGTTGAAGAGCAACTTTTTTATTAGTTCAGCTGATGTACCTGATGGGCGGTGGATATTGAATTCAAAATCTTCGCTATTTGTATCCTCCATAACAGAATTTATGCTCTGAAGTGAATCCTGAATTTTAATATCAATATTTTTATTTTTAATCGCATCCGGAGAATATAACTTAATTTCATTAATAGAATGTTTTTCTGAGAAAAAATCCGAGTAATTATCGATTTCATTGTTAAGTCTGTTTACAGCATATGTGAGCTTACTGCCATCAATATATTTTACAGAAATCTTCTCATTGGTTCCAAGATTTTTCGAATCGAAAAGCATTGAGCTATTCCCATGGGGAATTATAAAATACTGGTGATAAACCTTTGATAAACCCAATACTTTTCCGGAAGGTTTCAGTCTGTCTAATTCATCATTTTTTGATTCATACATCTGAGTATATTTTGAGTGCAGGTGGTTTGCGGTAATTATGTCTATTAAAATTACTACCGGAGGAATCCCCCAGATTATGGTGGCCGGAACATTGTTAAAAAAGAGAATAAATATAACTATTAATGATAATACTGCAACTGCGACAGATCCGTAAACCAGATTATTCCGCTTCATCAGTATCTCGGCAATGGAATTTTTTAAAGTCGTTTTTTTCTTGAAGTAATCTCCTGCTGCGATATTATAGGCTTTTGAATAAACTTCTGCGGTTTCAAGTTTTTCATCTATTGGTACATTGTCTTCTAAAATGGCTGATTGAAGGGTTATCTGATGTGCATTTGAGACGTGTTTTTTGTTATTGATTGTTTCCATAATTACGTATGAAATCGTATCTGTTTATTAATGTTTTTTATTTGGTTAAAATCCGATTCTAATCTCAGAATAATTTTAAAAATCAAAAATTCTCTTATTTGATAATTATTTTTAAAAATGAATTTCTGTTTTGAAATATATTGTGTGTCAGATTGTCTGCTTAATAATTTTTTTTTAAAAATTACATTTTACTTAATTATTGGGTTTATTGCAAAAAAATCCAATTGTATTTTGCACATTTAATATTTATGGTTTAAAATTATTATTGTATGTATTGTATTTTTTGATGCTAATTTTTACTTTGAATTCCTTTTTCCTTCCGAATAAATATAAATAGGAAAAATGTCTTCTTATGACTCGCCATATCAAAATAGCATACTATTTTTTGCGCGCCGTGGATGCGGATTTATTTGGGGTTTTAAATTGATTTCTGAAAGATTATGTAGTTTTTATGATTTTTGTCAGGGACTGCTGTTGAACCTGGAATATTAACACTGGCTTCTCTCTCCATATTCATCATTCCATGTATTATATTGTTTGAGATCATCGTTATTCAGTGGAGAATGTATTCTCTCAAAACTCTCCTCAAAATCACTGTTTATTAATTCTCTCGTATTTAAAACACGGTTTTTCAGCTCGTTGAACGGAAGATCAGCCAGTTCATCCATCCTTGGATTTTTGTCATGAATCATATTCCATATTGCCTGCTGGCAGAGGTTCTGGATGTCTCTTCCGGAATAAAGTTTTTCAACACATCTTCTTCCAAGTCCTGGTAAGTCAAGCCCTGAGGTGTCAAGGCCTACTGTATTTATCTGGATAATACTGCGGCAGGATATCTCATCCGGAAGTGTAACAAATATTCTTCTTGGGAAACGTGAAAGTACAGCCGTATCCAGATCCCAGGGTGTATTTGTTGCAGCCATACTCAGAAGAAGGTGGTCGCTCTTTTTATTCTGAAGACCGTCAAGTTCTATTAGCAGAGATGAGAGAACCTTTCGTGATGCCTCACTTGTCCCTTCTCCCCTTGCTGAACCGAGTGCATCGAATTCATCGATAAAAATAATAGATGGAGCTTTTACTTTTGCTGTCTCATACAGGGAGGATATTAATTTGGATGACTCGCCAAAATATTTCGACAAAACCCTGTCTGATTTGACATTAAAAAAAGTAGCATGGAGGCTGCCGGCAGCGGCAGCGGCAATCATTGTCTTTCCCGTCCCCGGAGGCCCAAATAAAAGAATTCCCTTCCAGGGTTTAATCGCATCAGGTTTTTTCAGGCCGGCTATCACAACAGTCTCTTTTACAAGTCTTTTTACTTCATCAAGCCCTCCGATATCATTCCAGGTTACACTTGAGGTTTCTATAAGCGATGAGGCATCAAAATCAATCTCAGAAGAATTACCTGAGTTTTTTTCAGAACCTTTTACTGCTACCGGCCCGGAAGAAGAATTTTTATTGTGACTTCCGGAAGAAGGGGTGATTTTTCCGGTGGCGATATTTTCCCATTTCTTTGCATTTGCAATATATTTATCCCTGAAAGCCGGCTGCTGCTCTGCAATCTGGTAGCATAAAACAGCACATGCATGGGCATTATCGCGGCACTCTCCGATATCGTTTTTGGAGCGTGCCTTTTTGTATTCCTCTACATTTTTCTTCAGTTCTGTTGATAAAACCCCACTCAGATCGATTCCCATATAATCCCTCTTTTATTAATTTAAATTTTATTCCGGTTATACCCGGCATAAATGTCTTACCGGTTATAAGTCCTGAACAAAAGATCATGTTCTGATAATCTGATTAGATTATTGAACAATATATCACTGTGTGTTCTCATCATAATTATTGAGATATGATTTTAATTCTTCATCAATACGCTTTGCAACCAGAGATACCACGGAACCATAACCACTTACAGATAATGATATCTTTGTATTTTCCGGGTGCGTGAAATAAATAATATCAACTTTTGCCTGTCCTTTTCTCGTGTAGGCTGTAAAGGACTCAACTCCGTTATTAATTCCCTCATAGCCTGAATTAAATTTTGAGAGGATATAACGGATAAAACGTCTGACTACCTCAGTTTCAATGTTGGTTTCATACTGATACCGCTCTGAAATTTCATCAATATCGGTGTTACATCTCTCTGCTGAGAAAATCCGGACATTTTTTCTTCCATCGTCCATTCTTGCATAGAGATCCTTTAGGAAGTCTTCAATGTTTTCGTCCCCTAATCGTATTATCACTCCTTTCTCTTTATGAATTTTTTTTCTTTTTTTCCATCTGTCAATAGTAGCATCAATTCGTTTCCGTTCAGCATCTGAATTGTAATCTACGATTAAAAGATATCCCATTCTGTTATTCAATGTACTTTTTACTCTATAAATGCTTGCCTCCATTATGGATTGGCATTTGTTGGAGTTATTGCAGTGGCTCCATTTGGGAGGATAGATTTATTTAGTAATAAAGAAAAGTATCTCTTTGAGGGTAATCATGAACATTAAAGAACTTTTTAAGAGAAATCAGTTTGACAAACTTAAAATTCCTGAATTGCAGGAGGAAGAGTTTAAGCTTAAAAGCCGCATAAACCGGCTTCGTAAGGAAATTGACAAAATTGAGAAGGAAAAGAAGTTAAAGTTTAGTGAGGGGGTGGGAGCGGATCTGATTAAGAAGAAGATGATTGCTCAGGAGCTTAAACAACTTGATATGGAGGCTAAATTAAAAGTCCGCAATTTTATGGGTATGCACAAGCAGTATATGTTTATTACCAATCTTATTGTCATAAAAAAATATCAGCGTGAACTGCAGAAAACTCAGATCTGGAGTAAAATCCAGAATATATCTCCTGAAGTCTTTGAAAGTTCACTAATTAAAGTAAATCTTGCAGGGAAAGGATTTGATAATGTTTTAGACAATCTTAATCAGATCTTTGCAATGGATATAGCTGATTCTGACAGTGACCTTGATGACTCAGAGAAGGAGATGTTTGAGATCTGGAATAATGTGGAAACCGGAACTCTGGACCTTGATGAAGCTGATCATATGTTCTCAATAGAAAAGGATATTGAGAAAGCTATGGAAGAAAGCGAGAGGTAAATTCGATAAATACGGGGTGTAATTATGAAAATCTTCTCCGGAATTTTTAAAAAAAATTCTTTTGATTCAATTAAAACAGGGGAGCTTAAAAAATCAGCGGCAAAACTTGATTATCAGTTAAAGAAAGTTAAGTCTGAGAGAAATAATCTTGAGAGACAGATAAATATACTCTTTTCAGAAGCTTCAGCTCTTCAGAATAATGTGGAGATAGCCAATTATACTTTACGTTTAAGGACAATTTCTGAATCCTGGCAGTTAAAAAATGATACCTGCTTAAATCTTGAAAAAGATTATAGTCTCATAACAACTCTGATCTCAGTCAGGGAGCAGCAAAAAACTTTAAATGAGGCTCAGATCCTGAATAAAATTGATGATCTGAATCCTGAAATGCTTGAGAACTGGTATGCTAAGTTGAATGTTAAATCATTGAATCACAGGAAGCAGGTGGATGAACTTTCAGATATTACAAGGAATAATCTCACAGAAGGTGGGATTCAGCCTGTTGATGAATCTTTTTTTAATTCTCTGCTTAATGATCTGAAAGATAATAATATTACGGTTAATTCTGCTAAGAATAAATTTTTTGATAAATTATCTTCTCAGGAAGCGGAGTTGTCAGATTCAGGAACACTTATTTAAGTTATATGTGAGTTTAGGTTTTTATTGGTGGTGTGTTTTATGGGACTATTTGGGAGAAACAGTAAAAAATCCGATTCCGGAGATGTAAGGTCTGATGATGGTGGTAAAGTCTGTCCAAAATGTGGCTCAGGACTTGATGATAAAGCAAAATTCTGCCCATATTGCGGGCAGAGAGTTGAAACATTTTTCTGTGGCAAATGCGGTGCTGCTGTTCCTGTTAATTCTAAGTTCTGCCCTGGCTGTGGGAGTAATGTGAAGAAATCAAAGGCTATTATAGATCCCGGAAACAGCAGGGATGAATTTTCACGTAAACGTGAATGGAGGAGGAATCCTGAAGATTTCGCCAGGAGATTTGAGGTTGATGAACTTCGCGGGATTCTTAAAAAAACAGTTACAGTTACTGAAGGGACGCGGGCAATGCTTTTTCAGGGGGGGGCATTTGTTGGTGATCTTACACCCGGTCATTACAGTTTAGGCAATATTCTTGAGACAAAGCTGCCTGTAAATCTGGATGATCGTGCGACTGTCGTACTTATTGATGATGGTATAATAAGCATTGATTTTTCCTTTGATAATACGCAGGTCAGAACCGCAGATTCTGTTCCTGTAGGTGTCAGCGGTAAGCTGACAGTTAAAAATGTTAATTCCAAGAGTTTTATTGATAATTATCTGAAGGGTAAAAATCAGGTTCTGTTAAGTGATCTTGAGGATGAACTAAAGCACGACATTCTGGCTGTTGTTCAGTCTGCGTTTTATAGTTATAAGATGGATGACCTTCATGGCAATCTTAAGATTAAAGATGAGATTGAGCAGAAAACCCTGATGCAGGTATCTCCGACGCTAATCAGTTATGGTTTTTCAATAGAACATCTCAGGTTTGTTAATTGCGATGAAGCTGAATGGAGTGAAATTATCGGTAAGAAGGGCAGTGGTACAAAGTTAATCACCGGAAAAACCGTTGATGTTGATATTGAACAAAAGCTCAGGGAAATTCTTTCGGATGACAAAATGCACAGGCTTCAGAATGATGATGATGTTGAAGCTTTCGTCCATGAACTTGTGATTGGTGGGCTTATCCGTAAAAATGAGTTGGAGGAGTTAAAAATTAAGATCTCACACCGGCGGGATGATGCAGAATTTATTCGTGCTATTGTGAGGGAGAAGGCTATTCAGGCACATGGTCATGATCTGTCAAATGCTGAGCTTTCTAATAAAATGGGTCAGGAGTTTTCTTATAATGAGCATGGCATAAGAATGGATGATTCGCAGAAAGAGCATGAGGATAAGTGGGCTGGACGTGAGCATGAACGTGATATGAGGGAGATGGATTCTCTCTTGAATATGAAGATGAAGATGACTGAGGCAAAGTTGCAGAGGGAAACCGGAGAGCAGCAGATCCTTCATCGTGATCTTGATAAGGAGGCTGAGATTGAGGGGGTTAAACTCAGTCACAGAACAAATGCTTCTGCTGAGGCCTTAATCACAATGGCCGGTCGTGATGCTGCTGAGCAGATCACTGAATTAGAGAAGATGAAACGTGCAGCCTCCCTTAGTGCCGAACAGATTGTAGCCCTTTCTGCCAGGGATTCCGTTGCAGCTGCCGAAGCTATAAAACAGAAGTTTGGCTCCGAAGAGATGGAGAAGATGCATGCTGCACGTCTTGAGGATCAGCAGAGGTATATGGCTATGGTGCAGGCGACTTTTGGCGAGAATTCAGACCGTATGGTCGATGTTATGAATCAGGCTCTGGGTGCTATGGGCAGTACGGCTACTGCAAGGAGCAGTGCACAGCAGGCGCAGGGGTCAACTGTCGTTACCGGAGGCGGTGGTTTTGGTGGTCAGCCGGTTATTATAAATCCGGTGCAGCAGAACACTCAGCCGGATAGTGGCGGCTCTGAGAATGACACGCAGGGCAAAGCTGTGCCGGAAGGGGTTAATCCTGAGGGCGTTAAGGAGTGTCCTGCGTGCGGGGCTGAGCTAAGTTCATCAGCGGCTTTTTGCACTGATTGCGGGGAGAAACTGTAATTGCGGTATTATTATATCACTGCGATTAATTTCTCATGATAGGGTAGATGGGGTAACCGGTGAGCTGATGGATATAGCTGATATGATTGTGAATAAGGTTAGAATGGTGCGGTAAAGATGACATCTTTTTCATTCTCTTCTTTGAAAAAAGAAACGGCCCTTAAAGATGAGAGGATTATCGGCGGAGGTGAGTCAGGGAAGATTTTTTTTGGAAATTTTGCCGGCATAACGGTCCCCGGAATTCGTGGCTCAAATGAGGATTCGATTGGTGTATTAAGCGGGGAATATGTTGATTTCCTTGTTGTTGCTGATGGCCTTGGTGGGGCTGACTACGGTGAGAAGGCATCCTCTGTTGCAGTATCTGCGGCCTGTAGATCTGTAAAGAAGTCATTTTTGGGGTCTGAAAAAATCAAAAATCCGGAAGATATAATCAAAAATGCATTTGTTGCAGCACGTGATGCGGTTGAAGAGGAAGGTGCTTTGCTCAGGTCGGATCTGAACAGTACTCTCGTTGCAGCCCTCAGATATGATGACAGTATCATTTATGCAAATACCGGGGACAGCAGGGCCTATCTCTTATCGTTGGGAGATAACGGAAAATACAGTGTCAGGCATGTGACAGAGGATCATTCACTGATCCGTGAGATGGTGGAGGCGGGAATTGTTTCTGAGGATAAGGCAGATGATCATCCTATGTCTTCTGTTGTGACTCATACCATGAGAACTGATTTTCTTGTTGATATTGCAGCGTGCCATCTTAGAAATAATGACATCATTATGGTTATGAGCGATGGTGTCTCCGGGTTTTTAAGTGATGAGAAGATCTGTGAGTTCTGTGGGTTAATTGATCAGAAATACACTTTTGAAGAGATCTGTGAGATGATCTGTGCTGAGAGTCTGATGTATGGATCAAATGATAATATCTCGGTAATTATCCGGAAGGGGACCTGATGCCAGGAACTTTATTTCATCAATTTGTGGCAGTCCCAATCCTTGATTTTGGGTAGCAAAAGCATGGCGGATATGAATGCCGCGACAACTCTGTTTTGTTAGTAGATCCCAAACTCCGGTTATGAATTAGGGGTTTCTTTCCTAATTCTTACAATTTGGGTTGATTTTCTGAATTAAAATATATTTGGTCAATATTTCTGTCTGTTCAAACCCAAAATTTATTGGGGATTATGTTGTGGGATATTTCTCAATGCAATGGGTCTGTATTCATAAAATAAGTTCAATTAAATATATTTTGGTTGATAATCCACTTTTCAACCGGAGTTTGGGCTGATATGATTGTGGGTGACTGGAAAGACTCTTCCTGAGCTATTGGATTAAATAAACAGATATATATCATATGAAATTATAGTAATCGTATGAAACCAGTTATTGAACGGTATATATCATGTACCATTCTTTTGCTTGTTACTCTTATTGTCTTGGTATCAGTATTGCCTGTTGCGGCAACTGAGGGGGTAGCCGGGGATTCAAATTCTCTTGAGATATTTTCTTACTCAGACAGAATTCAACTTGAATCTGTTGATGTATCTCATGATGGTTCTTACATTGCTGCTGGTTCTGTAAGCAGTGATCTGATGCTTCTGAATCATGTCGGGGAATTACTCTGGAGAAAAAATCTCAATTCCAGAATTGTTGATTTCTCTTTTACTGATGATGGGGGTTCATTGTACGCGCTTACCCGTTCAGGTTCTATAATGCTGATAAATCCTGAAGGGGATATTGTATGGGAGGAGAATATCGGGTCTGATATAATCTCTCATTCTTTTTCGGTATTGGGTGAATATCTGGCTGTCGGTTCGGATAAAGTGTTTTTGTTTGGTAAAGACGGATTAATCTGGAGTTCTCCCTTTGAATCCAGGATTGATTCTGTCTCGGTTGCGGAAGACGGGAGTGGTGTCTGTGTGATAACGGGATGTAAATGCTGTTATCTGAACGGGGATGGAGATCTGCTCTGGTCGAAGAGCGTAGGGGGTGCAAAAAGTGCTGTCTCATGGAATGGCGATGTCTGTGTGGGGGGCACGCAATATCCAATAGCGTGGAATAAGGACGGGCTTGAGATCTGGAGATACCCTCAAAATGCATCTCAAATCCACACATATGCATTTTCACCGAGAGATAACTCTTTCTTTGGGGCGAATAATGATCAGCAGGTATTCTCATTTGACTTTGTGAGTTATGTGGATACAAGTATCTGGTCACTGGACGGATATCCTCTTAACTATATCCATGTATTGCCTTCCGGTGATCAATTTGCAGCTGCATCTGATTCAATACTTTATCTCTTCAATAGTAAGGGGAATCTTATCTATGTCTATAAGAATTCAAAACCTCTCCGGGATTTTTCCTTCAGTGACGATGTTCTGTATGTTGCATATGTCGATGGTGCACTTCATTTTGTGTCAACGAAACCATCTGCTATATCTATAGACTCTTCCCCTCAGGGGGCTGAGGTGTTTGTAAACGGATCGGTTGCCGGAACTACTCCATTCACTCTATCGGATCTCAGAGAGGGTGCATATCCCATAACGCTGAATATGGATGGTTATGAGGAATCTTCTGAGGTAATCAGAACAAAAGCGGGTGAGACATCAGTATTTTCAACCACTCTCAGCAGAGGTCCCGGAGATCTTGCCATAAACAGCACTCCTAAAGGGGCTTATGTCTATCTTGACAATGAGTATTATGGGGTGTCCCCCTGTGTTATTGAATCACTTCCGGAGGGCAGCTACTTCATTAATATTGAGATGGATGGTTATCTGAACAGTTCCGGTCAGGTTCAGGTGGTTGCGTTTGAGACCGTTGAATTCAATCTCACCCTTACTGAGAGGCCACCTGAAATGATTGCCCTGCCAACGATCTCCGGTTTAAATCCTGGTTTTATCTTTGGAGGAGGGATATTGTTCTGTCTTCTCATAGGTGGTGTGGTCGTATATATGAAGCGGAGATCTCCTCCGGTTCCTGTCGGAAATACAATCACAAGGTCAAAAAATACCCGTTCGTCCAAAAGGCACCTTTATGAGTCTCTTCCAAGGGAATTTCCGGAAAAACTTATGTATCTATACTCAGATTCAGAGTATCTCGGAAAAGGAGGATTTGGAATGGTCTTTAAGGCAACAAGGATCAGTGACGGGAAAGAAGTTGCTATTAAATTCCCTCTTGAGATGGACCCTGAAACCGGGAAAAGTTTCTTAAAAGAGATAAAAAGCTGGGGAGAACTTAAACATAAAAATATCGTTGAGTTGTACGATATCAACATTCTTCCGATTCCGTATTTTGAGATGGAGTATATTGACTCCGGCAGTATCGAGGAGATGAAAAAACCAATCAATGCCCGTGAAGCAGCCCGCATTATCTTTGATGTCGCTGAGGGTCTGAAGTTTGCTCACAGCAAGGGAATAGTCCACCGTGATTTAAAACCCCACAATGTTCTAATCAACGAACTTCGGGAGCCAAAGATTATGGACTGGGGTCTCTCCAAGGTAGAATCGCATAAGAAGACATCAACAATGATTGCTATATCTCCGTTGTATGCAGCTCCGGAACAGGTATCATCAGATAAATTTGGGAATACAGATTCCCGGACAGATCTCTATCAGCTGGGCATTATATTCTATGAACTGGTGACTGGTCATCTGCCTTATAACGGCAGTGGTGTCGCTGAGATCAGTACAAAGATAATCTTTGAGGACCCGGCTCTTCCATCGAGTTTTAATCCGGAACTTAAACCGCTTGATGATATTATAATGAAGTGTCTGAGGAAGAATAAAGACGAAAGATATCAGAAGGCTGCTGATCTCCAGGCAGATGTCGGGGCATATCTGGATATTGAGCTTAAGCAGACGATGAAGAAGAGTCTCTCACTCAATAATACCGGGAAGGCAGTATATTATTGTGCAGATCTCATTATGATCAATCTGAAGATGGGAGATCTTCCAAAGGCTTACTCTTATATTCTTGATATTATCCGTCTTATTCCTGAGGATAAGCAGAAAGAGTTCACAGATCTGAGTAAGGAGATTGGGATGAGTATTGAGTACGGAGTTGATGAGGTCTCAGATGATCTGTTAATACGTTCTGAAGTGCTGATTCATCAGTTGCTTATGGACCACATCTAAATGCTTCTCCCCATACCTTTTTTTTTAAAAAATGTCAGATTTTTTCATAACCTGACAGAATTATGCCTTTAATGGTCTCTGATTCCATAATGAACGTATTTATGATTAAATCCTGCGCAGATTTACACTGTGATAAAAATCAGGTATATCAAAGTACAGATGTCCACATCCGGATTTAAGTTCTTAAATTTAAATCTGAGCGCTGAGGGGGGGCACAATAATCTATGTTACGTAATCCTTCCTTGTTTTACACTTCAATACTGTTATTATTGGAGTAATGTTTAAATTATCTCCAAGTCACAATTAGGTATCATATGAAGTTAAAACCACCGGTGTGTATGAATCCTGATTGCAGAAACCCGGATATGAGAAGGGCATACATCCGCCTTGTTGATAGGTCAGATGGTAAACAGAAAAGGGTTCCTATCGGGTGGTGGTGTCCTGTATGCAGGTTCTTTGAAAATGACCTGCCGGAAGAATAGAATTACCATTTTGTTGACGTTAACAACATGGTCCCTCTGCTATTTTTGGCAAGGGGCAATTGTTGCATCTTGCCATTTTGAGTTATTGGCAAAAGGTCATTGTGACCTCTTGCCATTTTGGAAAGAGGTCATCACTGGCTGGTGGCAAAAGTTACCACTAACCAAAAAATTTCATGAAAGAGGATGAGAGAAGGTTTTTTGTTTGGTTATGGCAAAACCCTAAACGCCGTTAAGAACCTTCTACAGGGCGTTCTGTACGCCCTTGTGTTGTGTTTTTTTGGGAAGAACGATATAATGATCGTTTGAATTTTCTCTGCAAGAATGCTGTTTGAGAATATTGATTTTTTCGAGATATTTAGATATGAAAAATATCAGAAATCATATCTACGCGGAAACGTTCAGGCAACAACGGCCTGAATCCGGCGGGTCCGGGTGATGCAAGGCTGGTTAAACATCATCCGGTGAAATGCCGTTCCGCGATAGAACATTCACCCATGATCATATTAATATTACTGTTGATTATTATGGTGGAAAAAAATATTATTTTATACATATCCTGTTCACTTCTTTTTTCTCCCGGTTTTTTTTACAAATGGTGATTTAAAAGCAGGGGTTTTTAATTTAAACGTTGGCATTTTGGGTGTTTTCCCGGATATAACACCAGGCATAGGATTCGTCCTAAACCAATCATCAACGCTCCGTTTAGATTTTTTAGATTTCGTACTTTTCTTCTTTCCGGAATGGTACCTTGGATATTTTGCATTACTTGCGCGTCTTCCAGCACTATCATCCCCGGTCGGGGATGGAATAACAGGGATAGGAACCACAGGGATAGGTATTACCGGGTTTCCACCTATAAGCGGGTCAGGGACTTTTGAACCGTCCGGGTCCTTCACAGGTCTTGGACTCGTTATTATTGGGTGCCAACCTACAAGCGGGTCACGAACCTTTGGGGATCCTTTACCAACAAAATCATAATCTCTTCCTCCACCACCTCCACCGGTTGGAGGGGAAGAAGGTTCCTCTCTTTTTCCTTTCGTTTTTGACGGTGTGGGCGATGGCCGCCTGTTTCCGGGTATTGTTGGTGATGGTGAGAATACAGGTTTTATCACATTGATTTTACCAGGACTCGGACTTTTATTGATATTTATTGTAAGTTCTCCGGGTTTCCCTGTAATTTCCTTCTGCGATGCTTTAAGGGCATCTTTATACATTCCGGTGCCCTTCAGGGTATCAATTGATTTCTGTAGCCTGACTGCCTGAACCTTCTTAAAGGGGTTTATTGTCTGCCTCTTCTGTTCTGCAAGGTACTGGCTTACATCCACGAGGTCCACAAGGTCTTTCCCCCTGTGTGGGGCAGGACCATATTTCCATTTAAGTTTCCCTTCTGGACCACCCATAACTCCGGCAGCCTTCCGGCCGGCCTGACTGTATAAGGGTTCCTGTGTAAGTTTGTCAGCCTTAAGCAGTTTATCAGGCATCCAGTCAAAAGGCAATTTGGGCGCTTTGTCTCCGGTGTAAATATTTGTTTTAACTATTTTTGGTTGCTTAAATGCCGGATAACCATCAGGTATTGGGTGGGTATCCACAGCATGAGCATTTTTTCCAGCCCCTACCTTATTCACGATGCCGGAACCCTTAATTTCATAATTTTTGCCAAGTTTTGAAAGCACGTTTTCATTAAAAGCAGCCGGATTTTTCACAAAAACGTCTAAATCAGATGTTACACGGGGCGGTTTAGGCATCTGGCCGTACGTTGTTACGGTCCCATATAATGAATGTGGCTCGTTTGAAAGAATGCTTTCAAGGGTTTTCCCGGATTGCGGACCTAAATTTCTTATTTTTGTCAGGTCGGGGTCTTTCAGGAATTTACTGTTTACGCCTTTTGTAAGGCGACCAATGTTTGATGTTGCGTGAATTGCAGCTGCATCTGTTTTGGGTGCTCTGATGATGATTCCCGCTTCAGTGCCGTATGATCTGAAGGGTGCTGTTATGGGTCTTGCAGCTGCACGTGCACCACCGAAGACCACACCGCCAACGGCAAGCTGTAAGAGTGTGTCAACCGGATTTTCAGCAGCTGTTTTTGCCTGGTGTTGCAGTCCGGTTTGTGTAGCGCCCACAACAGTTCCTGCCGCACCGGTGACACCTTTCTTCCCGGCAACCTGGAATACCTTTTCAACTGTTGCCGGGACATAGCCGGCCACCTGGGCGGTTCCGCCGAGAACATCACTGGTCGTTGTCATCAATTTTTTTAGAACAGGATCTACGTCAGACATCTGGTTGATTTTCTGGTTTGCCTGACCAAACTGTGATGATATTTTAATTCCGGACCGTGCGGCTAACTGAGAGAACCCGGAGAAATCTGAGTCTTTATCTTCGGGCTTCTTAAGCTCGTAATGCTCACCGGTTCTTGGGTTGTAAGCGCGGTTGATGAATGTCTCCTGTGCTTTTTCCCGCTTTTTTCGTTCCTCACGCTCTTTACGTGCGGCAAAGATTGACTCCTTCTTCTTCTGCCGGTTTATGTCGGCCTGTGATGGCTGACCTCCGGTTGCAGAGGGTACTTTAAGTGCCGGGTCTGAAGAACCCCTGTTATTATGTTTCCAATTAAAATTATCAAATGACATTTTTTACCTCCTTACATAAATCGAATAAATCACAGCCGTAACGCAGACGGCGATCATCATAACCGCCACTCCCTGGAAATCTGCAGGTAATCGGACAAGCACGAAACCGGAGAACATAATCCCAATACCGCCCGGAATAATCATATCACGCTGCATAATCCACAGACCAACAAACGGCATACAAAATACAATCAGGAGAGCAAACGGCCCTAAGCCAGAATCAGAATACACCCCGAAAACCTCACCTGCAAGTGCAGACAGATTCATGCCGGTAGATGCTTCGCTTATATAAGGCTGGTCAATTCCCAGATAAGACATAATTATATCGGATGAATCTTCATTCATCACGGCGATGGTAGCCGAGGCGGTCGGTCTGTAAAGTGAGGATGTTTTCGCCGAAACATCATCCAAATAAACTTCTGATGTTGAATCAGAGACTAGCCTGAAATATAGAGTGTATGTCCCTGAAAAATCACTTACATCTACCTGTGAGTTTCCAGAACAGAAATTCACATCTTCTGAGTAAATTTCTGTGAGATCCAGAAGAATTTTAAAATTGCCAGAACCAGAACCGGACCATGTGAAAGTTACAATTCCAACACCTGTTAAATCGACATTTGCCTGTGAAATACCACTCATGCCTGAGCTTTCCGTTTCAAAATAAACCTGTCCTTCTGACATAACAGGGAATGCACCGCCGTCCATGCGGGCACGCTGCCAAAAATCAAAACCATCTGAAAAGTCACCATCCAAAATTCTTTCGTCAGTTGCAGCGCACGAAATCCCGGTTAACGAAAAAATAAAAAATAGGGCTATTAATTCGCGAATCAATTAAATCCCCATCAAATATCCCTTAAACGTGCAGATTCCGCCCGTATCTTTTCAAAAGCCTTCTTTCTTTGATTAGCTTCATATTTTGGCAGGATAAAAAAATATCCTATTAGACTAATTCCGCCAATAAGCATCAGCGCCGGAATAATTGGCAGTGGTTCTTCCTCAACAGGTGTTGGTTCTGGTGTCGGCTCAACCCAGGGCACAACCTGAAATGCAGCACTTGCAGCTGGCACAATTGCAGCTGACAAAAGCAGCAGCACGATTATACTCTGAAAACGATTCCTCATCTCAATCCTCCATAAAATTTTGTTATCTTTAAATAATATTAAGGTCAACAACATATAAAATTGTTATCTATTAAATAATTATTATATTTTTATTAAAATTACAATATACTTAAAGGCATTTATGCAAAATTTTTTTTCGCACGGACGAGACTATTAAATTAGTCATGTACAGTAAAATTTTTGAGCCGAACTTCTTTCACAGGTATGTTGTTGTTTGAATGAAGAGAGCGGGTTTTTTTTCGCACGGACGAGACTATTAAATTAGTCTTGTACAAAAAATTTTTGAGCCGAATTTCTTTCAGGGGTAATGAGATGTTACGTTTTGATATTTGGAAAAGAGTGAATGTTTTTTAGGAGATTTTAGTTTATTCACTGAGTATTGTCTTAACAGCCTTTGATGTTATGTCACTGGCGTTCATCCCCTTCTGTGCTTTTGGGGTCAATGTGTTTGCAAGATCAACTGTAAACCAGCGATGCTCATATTCACCATCCTCTGGATCCACGTGCCTGATAAACTCAATGCGACCTGGATAGATTGTTTGTGTGCCGTCCGGGTTTTTTACGGTGACTGCACAAGTCGTAATCTCTTCAATCTCACTTATAAGCGAAATTTCGTTAAACATACAGGTTTGGCTTTGCCGGTCCATAACCTGCAAGCTCTCAATCGTCATACCTTCACAAGCCAGGAAAATATCATTCATCTCCGGGAAGAATTCACCTTTCGCATGCAGCTTTTGGTATTCCTCATAATGCGCCGGTCGGAACTTTTCAACTAATCCAAATATGCGGTTCTCAATTTTTTGCAGTCGTGCTTCCAGACTGGAAATTTGTTTTTCATCAACCATGTTTTTCACCACTTAACATTATATTAAGTGATACACTTATTAGAGCAATTAGTATATATAATTTACTAACCAATTTGTTAAGTGAATTATGAAGCAAGGTTTTGGTAAAGTTATAAAAATGTCCTCAGCACGGACACACTACGTTTCGATACCTGCATTGATTACAAGTGATGATGCCTATCCATTCACACCAGGTGAAAAAATCCGGGTTACTGTTGATGGTCAACGGCTTATTATTGAAAAATGTCCGGCCGATGAATGAAATTCTCACATGGGTATTTCATAAATACCCGGCGGTGATTTTTGACCCCCACAGATTCGTGCTGTTGCCTTTTCTCAGGTTGCACTGTGTGTTTTATCCTTCAAATATCTAAATAGATTTTAGGTGGCCTGGTGTGGCTCTGATACGATATTGTCAAATATCACTTTTGGTAATGGTTATATGTGTGAAAAATTACTATTGGTTATGAAAATGAGTAAACTTAGCCGGCTGGTTGAGTGTAAAATATTCGTAGAGCGCTATGATTTGAGACTGACTCTTAAATTAAATTCAAATAATTTAGTTATTACGAATTCAAAGCGAAAAAATCAGATTGTTTTCATTCCGAATGAAAAAATGTTTGCCCGGTCTTCTTCTGCAAAAGAATATTTGATTCTCGGACTGTTGCTGGAACTTCTCAGAACAGCTGACACCTGGTCTGGGGTCCACTGTGACTTATCGTTACTCGGTCTCGGTCTGTCTGAACGAACCTGGGTTGATTTCATGCTTGTGAGAAAATTTCACCTGGGGGAAGCTGCACCGACAGGGAAGAATGTTGGATGTGATTTCCCGGATTATCAATATTCTGAATTGCCGGATGATGGTTTTTTTTGCGGTTTGAAAAAATGTGTTACCTGCTGAAAAGATTCGGGTATTGAATCAACCCCAATTATCCTTACAGTAACGGATGGTTTTTAAGAATGCCTCTCCCCGCAGTGGCATATCTTCATCGTTTAGATAACCCTGTTCAAGGGCGACCAGTTTAAAAATATCTCCACCACGCCCCTTTTGTGCCCCTCCATGAAATGATGTGTATGTCTCACCATCATCTGATACCGCGAAGTTTTGTCCGGTACTTGAACCATACACCGGATGGACTCCACGACATCCCGGCGGGATTCCTGCATACTGTGATACATTGGGCATGCACATCTTCAGCTTTTTCGCATCAATTACGCTGCTATTTTTTTCCCGTCCCGACTTTTGCCACCGGGTTTTTGATAGACTTGAACGAAGGCGGGTTATTCCTGCCATCCGCTGATTTTGATATTCCTGTTTTACCCTGGGGTGTTCAGCTCCTGGGGTGGCTTCATCAATCAAAGGTTGAATGTTTCCACCGTTACGTAAGAAGTCGTTCAGGTCAACCTTTTCAATCCCTTCAGGGCGGGGGATCTCACAGATGAAGACTTCTTTTATACCGCTCTGAAGAAGAGTTGTTGCCGTTTTGGCTGCACCTTGCAGACCTGCTTCGCTCTCTTCGTTGTCGTTTATCAGATAGACAGGTCCCGCCCGGCCGCATTCCAAAGCCACATCTTCAATTCTTTCCTTTTTGAACCGGGTTGTTACCGGGCTGATTGAAGGGTAACCTTCCTGAAGGACAATCAGACAATCCGTTACGCCCTCTGTGATAACAAGCGGTTTACCGTCTGTGATAGACCAGCTTCCAAATATCGGTTCGGTGGGTCCGGTTTCAGTTACCTTCAGTTTTTTATATTTCGGTGGTAGCTTATCGGGCATGTGGGGGGTCTGTTCGGTTGCCCTGCCAATGAAGTAAAGGGGTTTTTTATCATCATCCAGGTAAGGAAACATCAGGCGGCCTTTGAATGCCTCAACAACTTTGTTGTCATATCGGGATACAAGCCCGGATTCAAATATGTCTGAAAGGGTATGTCCTTCAGCCATAAGATGGCTTAATGTGCTGTTGCTAAATTCCGGTGCGTATCCTATACGCATTCCGTGAACGAAATCTGAATTAAGACCATATCTTGTTTTTAAATATTTCAGTTGGTCTGTGTTAAGATTCCTTTCATAGAATTTACACACATCTTCAAGAATATTCCGGATTTCAGAATTCATAATACACCTCCCAGGATTGGAACGGCGGGTTTTTGCCCGTAATCCAGATAAATCAGTTTATGGGATGCCCTTGTTGCCCCGACAAAGTAAACCCGTCTCTCTTCTGCCATGCGTTCGGGGTTTATCAGCTGCTGTATCCGTTCCCGGCTGTGTCCGGTGTGCAAAAATACAACAGGTGCTTCAAGACCTTTTGACTGGTGAATTGTATCAATCTTTATCTGATTGGGGTTGATTGAAAAACCACGCTGCCTTTCTGCTTCAACCCCTTTTCTGATTTGATTAACTAACCACGGGCGGAGGTTTAATTTTTCATATAAACTGTTGTCCTGGGGAAGTTTGGCATTATCAATCACATCCCCTACCCTGAGAGGTCTAATTGATGTTATCTTCTTAAACCGGGTTACAATGTGTTTTCTTGCTGGATTTGCCATTGTGGCTTTAACAAGGCTTACAGCCTCTGATTCAGATATTATATCTATGGCTGAACAGGACTGATATTTCATTATTCCTTTTAGAAGGGAATAAGGTTCGATTGTGTCGGATGAATAGGGTTTTTTGGCCCCAACTCGTAATTTTAACCAATAGTTTATCCGGTCTGGTTTTATGCTGCTGCATGGAACCCCCTGTTCAGATAAACGAAATGCAATTTTATCAGCCTGCTGCCTGAAACGGCTTAAAATATAGATTTGTGGATTTTCCGGTTTACACTTCCGTGCCAGAAGAACCGCAGCTTCCACATATTGAGCTAATTTTTCTGAAGAATATGCGTTAACCCGGAGTACCTGACCCTGACGTTCAGGGGTTGGCTGAATGTTTGGTTCATGCTGAAGGATCCTTTCTGCCTGCTGAACTATGGATATAGGGCATCTTCTGGAAACCGGAGTTCCATAAACCCCGCCTGCACCCTTGTCAGTTGCAGGTATATTCCGGAAGAGTTCCGGAGAACATCCACGGAAACCATATATCGACTGGTCGGGGTCTCCTGCCAGATATACCCGTTCTGTGTCAGGGTGCTCTATCCAGAAACGGATTAACGCATCCTGCAAAGGTGACACGTCCTGATATTCATCGACCACGAGAACCGGTCCCGGTGGTGGAAGTTCTCTGTCAAGGGCTGCTTTTACATAATCGTCATGCTCAAAAAGTTCTCTCTCTGTTTTAAATTCCTGCCATGCCCGGATATTTTCTTCACCGGAAAATAGCATATATTCCGGGGTTTTTAGTGACGTGTGGGATGCAGCAGTTCGCCATTCACCGGGGGGTAACAGGCTTGCTGTCAAAAACCCCGATATCTGAAATAGTTCATTCCCTGGTTGTTGATCGCGTCCTGTATCATCCTCTTCAGTCAGGGGTTGATTCTTGAAACTGAATTTAAGGTTGTTTTTTTCGGCGAAATCCTTGTAATGATGATTCTTATTTTTATCTGAATTATTCAGCTGAATTATCTGTTCTTCTGTTGATTCTATAATCCCGGCTTCCCGGCATGCCCGTAATGCTACACTGTGAATGGTGCTGCATTGTCGCTTTGCCGTTTTTTTATCCCGAACAATTCCTTCAGAGAGCATCCGAAGACCCATATCAACAGCCTGGGATTTTGAAAAGGTCATTGCCTGAATGTCTGTTACGCTGAAATCAGAATACAGTTCATCACGAATGAAATTTAGCAACTGATAAGTTTTTCCAGACCCTGGACCACCTAACCAACGGATTACATCAGCACCCATAACAGAAAACCTCCTGATATTGTTATTTTTGCCTTATATCGCGTGCGTGGGGATATTAGACACTTTTTTTCAGACAGAACTTTTCTTATTTCCCCTAAAACCATGGGGCTGGTGGTGAGGGTGGTGAGGGTGGTTTGTTTTTCACCCTCGACGTTTTTTTCCCGTGTTTTTAAAAAATATAACTCCATTGCTGATATTTTTTGAGTTTGTCGAGGGTGGTGAGGGTGGTGAGGGTGTTTTTGTGTTGTCGTTTTTTTCGCGACTAATGTTTCCTCGCGTGCGACAGAAGGAATTTTGAGTTTCATATTTCCCCCTCCGCAAATGGGATTTGGTCAATGTCCTCATGATACAATCCTTCTCCTTGCTGAATGTAAACTGATATACTGAACTGCCAGGCTCTTGGTCTAAAACCATTTACCCGGATATATTTTGAGGGTCCCAATAACATACCCTCATCCCTCAGATATTTTTGAAAAGATGAATCGGTTATATCTTTCCCAAAATCTAATAAGACTTTGCGGATGACTTCATTTGAAACCCAAAGAATTTCACCCTCGCGATAAATTCCGTCATCCAATAACCTTTCCTTTTTATCTGAAATGTGTTTGAGTGAAATTTCAGTACACAATTTTTGTAAAACGGCTTCCCATTCTGAAGCAGCTCCCCAGGTTTCTGAATCCTGCTGTATTTCAAACCAATAATCAATTATCTTGTCGAAATCGCCCCTTGTTGCCTTCAGCCGCTCACGCTCAATCGCTGACCACTTATCATTCAGGTCCATGGGTCGCATTGCTGTTAGTTCCCGGTTTGTGAACAAAAGTTCATTTCCGGATTTCAAGCATATTCTGAATTTCGGCGGGTTACATTTCTCTCTGAAAACTGCTTCGGTTGCCTCAATTACTTTTCTGGCAGGTTCCGACAACAGGGCTTTACCATCGTCTGATGCTTTGAACTCTTCAAAATACTGTGATATTGCGTCTTGGATTGCTCCAGACTTGTATGCTGTTTTATCAGCTGTCTGTTTCCCCAATTTTTTTATTATTTCATTTTGAACCCAGGGTTCTGTTTTTGTGTCTTCCTTTGCAACGGTAATCCCCTTTTGGGTAACTACCGTTGACCAGCCTCCACCATCTTTGGCATGAATTTCTATATTCAGGTCAGACAGCAGGGGAACAATTCCGGTTGATGTTTTCCCGGAGGTCATCTACTAGACCCCGTATAAACAACATCAAAAATGAATTTACTCTCAAATTCATTTTTTAAATAAATCCGGTTAAAATGCGTTCCAATTTCAAATAAAGCAGATTTGTTCCTGATTTTTGTAGCAAGATGCTGCATCAAGCTGCAAAATAAAACCATTTTATCAGCACCCTCCGGTTTGATAAATCCCGAAACATGACAAAGGGTTTTTATATTTTTAAGGAAAATATAATCACGTTTGTCATATTTTGATGTGTGTGTGTTGCTCAGTGAGCACACCCCCGCTCAAAATTTGAATGCTCTTCTTCAATTCCAACGACTTCAATTTCACCAAGTCTTATGAGAACTTCACAGATTCTTCGATCTATTGGATCAAGCCCTTCAATTACCTCCGGTGAAACCCTAAGAGTATTGCGAGAATGCAAGTATTTTTTTGCTGGCAGACGCATATTATAATGCCTCCTGTGATTTTTCGTCCTGGTGGCTTTGGGAGGGTGTTTTAACCCCTGTGGTTACGTTTGGCAACGATTTACCCTCCCTGATAACTAATTCTACATCTTTTGAACCGTTTAGTGGAACCATCCGGATTTCGTTTTCTTCTGTCAAGAACACGGCTATTTTATCTCCTGGCTGTATGTTGTTTGCCAATACTGCCTCTTTTGGCAGTGTAACTACCAAACTATTGCTATTTTGATAGCACCGCACCGTTCTCAAAAACTTTTCCATAATCTATAGTTATACTTCATGATATTTAATTGTATATCTAATATGGTTCGATATACTGTATTATATAAGTCAGTGCATGCACAGCCACTATATCAGTCTTTGATATATCATTAGAAAACATAGTTTTTTAAAATGTATCGTACATAATATGATATATTATAATGTGGGTGTTCAATTGAAAAAAAAAAGACAAAGTGCCCCTCGAATGAGACATGAAGCTTTAAATTTTGAATTAAATTTTTTAGTTGAAAATGGACCTCTTACAGTTTATGACTTGGAAAAGCAGGATCCCAAAAACAGGAATTACTCATCGCATCATGGTTATGTGAAGGAATTGTTAAAGCAGGATGTTATTGAGATTAAAGAAACAGCAATAGGAGAAAATAAACAGAAAAAATATTACTGGGGACCAACAAAGTACGGACTTCTAACATATCTTAATGAAAAATTAAATGCTGAATTATCAAGAAAAACCGGTGATATGTTTTGCCAGTTTGATTCTGAAAAAATCCTTCTGGCAATGAAGACATGGTCTGAACTGTTCCCGGATTTCTTAAATAATTTTGAAATGTTATTAAATTCAGAAATACAGCTTCAGAAGATGGAGGATGATCTTACATCAGACCAGAAGAAGAAGTTGCATGAATCTTTTAAAATTCAGGGAATATCAGCACCATCTAACAAAAAATTTGCAAAACACATATGGGAATCATATTGTTTTCTTGCCTTGCGCCTGACTGTTGTAAGGCTGATTCAGCACTATGAATTTGTTACAAAAAGACTGTCTTTTATAGGAGATTACGAAAATTTAAGCGTTAATCCCTATGAATTAGAAAATAATGATTTAACAGATGAATTCTTTTCAGTAGTTTTGTATGTGAGCAATGTTTCATCAGAGAACATAAAACAGGAAATAACCGGAAATTCAGATTATATGTCTGGTATATACAGAATCATCCTTCAGACTCCGGTATGGAAAGACCTCTTTGTAAAATGGCTTTCTGCAAAGCGGAAGGAATCATTTGATTTCATCTCGTGGACTGATACTCTTGGCAAAGAATTTGATATTCAATTTGGTGAGGAAACAGTTTCCTCCCCAAAATCTTAAGAAATGTTATAAAATAAAATATGTTTTTAACTGCTTTTTGAAAGCAGTTCTATAATCTGTTCTTTTGAAAGTTTTGCAAGTTGGTTTTTAAGAAGTTCTGATGTTGCTAATCCTTCCTCTGTAAGTGCAAGACCACACTGCAAACAGTAATCCATAGTCGGCCCGTTAACTGTAAAGCACCTGGGGCATTGTCTCGCTTCAAGTGGTGACTTCTCCCGTTCCTCTTCGGTGGTAATGCCGGCTTTCCTTGCTACTTCTGCATCTATGTCCGAATCTGTCAGATGAAGGTATGTGGCAAACATGCCTGTATTGACATTTCCCCATGCCATTTTTTTAACAACAGATTCGGAGTAACCCTTCCGGATTAAATCGGTTATCCGGCTATGTCTGAATAGGTGCGGTTTAATCTTTCGTGTGACTCCGGCCTTCTTTGCAATCTTTTTAAGCTTCTCCTGAAGTCCGCGATATTGTACAGGTTCCCATGTATCCAGGTTAAGAAATACATAATTATTCCCTGATGGTTCATAAGGATAATCAAGTTTCCACGCTGCAAGATATGGCCGCGCCATAACCATTGGAATGTGCCTGGGGGATCCTGTCTTCTCATCAGTGTTAATCAAGGCATTCCAGTCAGTGAATTTAACCTGCTTCCATTGCAGTGTTCCAAGTTCACCTATCCGGCATCCTGACTCCCACAACACAGCAATTAACGCCCGGTCCCTTGAGCACCACGCCGTCTTTATCATCCGGAGAACTTCATCTTCTGTTATCAGCTCTTCAGCGGTAACAGTCATCTTATCAGGCTTTGGTATCCTCAGTTTCTGAATCTTCTTTTCCGGAATATCAGAATAATCATTTTCAACCATCCACCTGTAAAAACGCTTGATAAACTGCACATAATCAGCAATAGTATGTTTTGCAAAACCTGACGTTCTCTTAAGTTTTTCAACCCCTGCAAACAGGTCTGTTGCCTTGTTGTATCTGAAAGGACCAACAAACCTTCTCCAGCCTATCATAATGTAATAATATTTGTAAACCCTCTTTGCACTGAGGTTTACGGATATTTCAGAAATATATTCTCTTAACAGGTCTGCATCATCCTCTGTGCATCTGCCTTCAGTTAATGCCCGCTCTAATGCAACCTCAGAATAGTCATAATATTTTTCTGTTGCAAGGTGGAATCCCTTGTGATAACTTGCATCCATAATTGGTGTTGGCAGGCTGTCTAAGTCCTGTTTCTGGAAGCTGCAGAACTCCCTGTCAATCATCCATTTATAGAACCTCTTTAAAGTCCGGATGTAGTTTAGGATCCCTGATGTTGTTATCGGCTTTCCTTCATTTGACCATCCGTTGTTTAAGGTGTTAACACAGATTCTCAGGTCTTCTATGGTGTTTTCCCGGAATGGTTTTATGAAATTCCTTATGAATAATAGATTATGCTGCACCCGGTATTTCTTCTGTGTTGTGTCGAACGGGTGAACATCAACCATAAACTGTTTTACCAGGTTATAGTCTTCTTCTGTAATCTGTTCCGTAAAATAGGCTTTGTCCAAAGCCTTAGCTATAGCAATGCTATATTGTCCTAAATCAGGCTCTTCCCCTGACTGAATAGTTACGTTTGGCATATTATATTATTGGTTACAATATTATTAATTGCCTTCGGATTACGTAACAAGGATATGTACGCTGAGGGGGAGATTTGAACTCCCGAGGGGCGGATGCCCCACAGGCTTTCCAGGCCTGCGCCCTTCCAGACTAGACTACCTCAGCAGAAAAGTGTAACGAAATCATGCACACTTCCTGTGCCTTATCTTATTAGACCCGGTTTTTATTAATTCTATCTCTTTTGTCCGGAGAATCTGATCCACTTTTCGTTTATGAAATAATTTGTGAATGTTTTGTTTTCCGGGTATTTTTTTCAGATGTCCGGATAAAAATAAGTTTTATTTCCTGATTTGATTTTTATTATCTTCTGTATTTTTTTGCGTTTCCATATTTTCTGGAATTCTTGGCTTTTTTGGATTTTATATCATCCTTTGGTTTTTTGGTCCATCCGCGTGGATATGTTCCGGGCTCCATGATGACTGCTATTGATCTTGCAACAATGCCCGTATCTCCTGGTTTATACTCCTCAGAGGAGATTGCAGCTTTGGCAGTGCAGACAAGTTCATCTTTCTCTGTCATTACAGCAACTGTGCTGCCTCTTTTGTAGCTCTCTGTCTGAAGAACGCCAACACCCGCAAGCGCAGCACCCCTGCATATAGCATCGACAGCAGAATCCCGGATGACAACCTTTGGCATTGTATCAACAAGCCTTTCTGCCGGCAGGATCATCTCTGACAGCAGATCAGGATTTCCCTCCTCTTCATAAACCGCGGCATCCTTTAAGTCATGAAGCCTTATGCAGTCCTTCTCTGTAAACGGGCCTGATTTTGTTCTCCGGAGTTCCACCATCTGCCCGCCTGTGCCGAGTGCAAGCCCGATATGGATACATAATGACCTGATATATGTCCCTGCCTCACAGTCAACCCGCAGCAGAACAAGCCTGTCTTTTATATCAAGGATCTCAATATCGTACATCTCCCTGATTCTAAGCTGCCTTTTAACGGCACTTTTTCTTGGCGGCCTCTGGTACACCTTCCCCTGAAACTCTGATACGACCCTTTCGATATCCTCCTTGTCTGCATCCCCGTGAAGCCTTAGCAGTGCGACATACTCTTTTCTGTGGTTTAACAGAATAGGGGCAAGTTTTACTGTCCGCCCGAGCATTATCACAAGCAGACCTGAGACCATTGGATCAAGAGTTCCTCCGTGGCCGGTCTTCTCACCACCGAGTATCTCCTTTACCCATGCCGTCACCTGGTGGCTTGAAGGCCCCTGCGGCTTGTCTATGACAATAATCCCGCTCTTGAGCTTTTTACTTAATTCTGCATCAGTAACCATTTCAGTCTCTCTTTAAATTATCAGTATATCTGTTTATTTCCCTTAGTGTGCCCTTCAGTGATCCGTCGCCAGTCACATCCGGAATTATACCTGCATCCCTCATTCTTCCGGCGGTGATGTCACCTATTGCAATTTTGATAATTTCCGTATCTTTATCCCATACTGCAAGTGAGAATGAATTTGCGCTTGTGAAGAGTACTGCATCGGCATCGTCAAGATTGAGCCTCTCGCCTGTGGCTTCAAGGGCATATACCGGAATTTCATCCACAATTCCGCCTGCATCCTCAACTGAACTAATTAGAACGGGATTGGGCACATCTGCACGTGGTATTCCGATATTTTTTCCTTTCAGCCATTCACCGAGGTATGGCGCAAAATCCCTTGAATAAAAGGCGGGGAGGATCTCGGTTTTTATACCATATTTTTCAAGTGTTGCGGCAGTCTGAGGGCCTATTGCAACAACTCTTGCACTGACGCTGAGGCGTGGCGCAATTATCTCAGCCGGAAGTGCACTTGTAAAGAAGATGCAGTCATAATTTCCGTCATTTGCCTTTTCAATAAATATATCGGCTGAATCATGGTATATTTCAGACTTTAGCGGTGAGACTGTATAGCAGGAATGGCCGTATTCTTTGCAGGTTTCCCTGTCTTTGCCGGCTTTCTCCTTCAGTCTTGTGACTGCGATTCTCATTGTATCATGAATATATGATTGATACAGATAAAAACTATCTCAATATTAGAATATCTTATGCAGTTTTTATTGTGGCTGACTTTTGGGATAAGATCATAATTATTATTGCACTGTCAGCAGAATATCAGGTTATCCGGATGTGACTGACAGTTGTTGCCTGAATTATTCGCAGGTCTTGCTCTGGGCCTTATTATGGGAATCATCAGCGGCCTTATTCCCGGAATACATGCGAATACGATGGCAGGATTTCTTCTCTCCTTTCAGGCGGCAGTTCTTCTCATCTTAGGGCCGGAAGCAATGGCGGTATCTCTCTTCTCTGCACTGATTACCCATACATTTCTGGACATTATCCCATCTACAGTCTTTGGTATCCCTGACGCAGACACAGCAATAACTGTTCTTCCGGCGCACAAATTCATACTGGAAGGAAGGGGGAGTGAGGCTGTACGCCTCTCTGCTGTCGGCGGCCTGTATGCAGTTATATTTTCAATGCCGCTTATTGTTATCTTCTGTACAGTCCTTCCGGTATTTCAGGATTATATCGACTGGTGGATTGGAATTTTACTGATTGCTGTTGCAGGTATTCTGGCGCTCTCATCTGAATCTCCTGAGTGGTTCACTGCCGTTTTTCTGACATCCGGAATACTGGGTATGTTTACATTTAATTATCCATATCTTGCAACCGGCATTGCCGGGCAGTCCGGGATACTTATGCCGCTTCTTACCGGGCTTTTTGGAATTTCTGTTCTGCTCTTATCATCCGGAGGTGTGATGCCTGAACAGGTTAACAATTCAGGATGGAGCCGGGATAATTCAGTACTTACATGCAGCCTTGCCGGCACTGTTGCCGGTGCTGTTGTCGGCTGGCTTCCGGGATTGTCAAACGCCTCTGCCAATGCTGTTCTGGCATCCTTTCTCAATTATGACAGGGATGGCGGCGGTTTTATTGTGGCCACCGGTGCTGCAAATACTGCCAATGCTTTCTTAGGCCTTGCGGCACTCTATGCCCTTTCAAGGACCAGAAACGGCATTATGGTTGCAATTTCCCTGATTGATCTCCCGCCTGTGCTGCTCCTTGTTGCATTTGGTGCACTTGCCGCCATCATTGCTTACCTGGTCACATTCTTCCTTGCCGGACGTATGGGTATTTTTAAGGGGTTCAATGTCCGGAATGTCAGTATAGCAGTCATAATCTTCTGTGTTATTCTCAGTTTCATACTGACCGGGCCTTATGGTCTTTTCATCCTGGCACTTGCGACGGCTGTCGGTGTTGTGCCCTCAGTAATTAATGTCAGGAGGGTATCGTGCATGGGTGCAATTATGCTCCCCGTTATTTTGTGGTCCCTTGAGCTGATGTGAATAATTGCAGGGATATTATCTGCCAGAGTAAGATTACATAGAGTAACTTGTGTTACTGGTGAAAAATAGTGAAAAAAAATTGCAGTCCGGATACTCAGAGAAAGAGCATGCAGATATATCCGGCGTAGGACATTAGCAGCAGTATTCCAAGTGCCCTGATAAATCCCTTTGATCTTACAAAGAGCAGAAGGGCTGCAAATGAAAATCCTGTCATTATCAGGATGTCGGTCATTGATGGGATCTCTATCGGACGGATTAACACGCCTATTCCCATTACAAAGAGCAGATTGAATATGTTGCTGCCGAGTATGTTTCCGATTGATATGCCACCCTGATTTTTCCATATCGCAACTACGGATGTGGCAAATTCCGGCAGTGACGTCCCTACTGCCACCATTGAAATTCCTATAATATATGACGGCACTCCAAATGTTTCTGCTATGGCTGTTGAGCTGTTTACCACCAGCTGTGATCCTATAATTACTCCCAGTACCCCGCCGATAAGGTAAACAAAATCCATTATGCCATGAGATTCTATCTTCTCATCCTCTCCGGGGGTGCTTTTCCACAGGAATATCATTATAATTATAAATAATATCAGGAATGCAATTCCGGCGGTGAAGGTGAGTGCACCTGTTGCAGCAAATGCGAGGAAGAGCAGTGTTGCCGCAATCATCATTCCGGCTTCATTTGAAAGAATCTGTCCCTTCTTTTTCTTGAGCAGGAATATTCCGGGTTTAATGGCTGCACAGAAGGCAAGAATAAACCCTATATTTGCGATATTACTTCCTACAACATTGCCAAGTGCAATGCCCTGATTTTCACTAAGTATTGCATTTATGCTAACCACAAATTCCGGCAGCGAAGTCCCGAATGCGATAACTGTAAGTCCTATTGTTGAAGGGGATACCCCATATCTTGATGCAAGTCCTCCTCCTCCTTCTACAAAGTAGTCTGCTCCTTTTACTAGGAAAATCAGTCCGGTGATAAATAATGCTGCTTCGATGATCATTTTGTTATTCTGTCCGTTAATTGTGGTAATATTGGTATGTCAGTATTTCCTGATATTTTATGGCGCACCAAAAATTCTCTGAATGTTGGTTATTTGTTGTTTTCCGGAATTATATTGGGAATTGATCTCATTATCTTCCTTTTTCTGTTGCAATGCCGGTCTTATTTTTTCTTTAATTAATGTGGATTATGTCTATATATTCTGATTGCCGCAGAGTTGTGACCTGCGCATATTTACGCCATTTTTTATAAAATCCTGACTGATGATATTGCAGTATGCAGAGTTTCTGGTTTGGAGATATGGATGAAGACGGGGTTTTTAAGCCCTTTGAAGGTGATATTCAGGAATTTATCGCCCGTATTAAGGAATTGTCCTCTTCCGGGCATGTTGTGCCGGTGGACCCCGGAGTTGCTATTGATGCAGGAATGTTCAGTGATCGGCGTGAATATCTCTCTGCCCTCAGAAAGGTCTGTTTTGCCCATGCAGAAGAGAAGATAAAGGAGCATTACAGTCAGGAGGACCTTGAGCTTGTCCAGATGGTGAGGATGCTTGATGAGATGGACAATGTTATTAATCTGATGACTGAGAGGGCAACTGAGTGGTACCTGGTCAGGAAGCCCGGTTTTTCAAGGAAATATAAGAATATTCCGGCAAAGAAGATGCTTGGCCAGATGAAGAGGGAGAGGGGCACGGGCCTTGGTTATCTTGCCGGGCATATTGAAAAACTTGCAGATGAGCGTACAAGGCTTATGAAGGCTATATCTGCTATGGCCGGTAAACTTGCACCAAACTGTAGTGAACTTGTCGGCGGACTGGTTGCTGCAAGACTTATCTCACGGGCAGGCAGCCTTAAGGAGCTGTCAGGGCTGCCTTCCTCTTCAATTCAGGTGATTGGTGCTGAAAGTGCACTGTTTACACATATGCGGGCTAAAACTCCGCCGCCCAAGCACGGGATTATCTTTCAGCACAGGCGTGTCCATAATGCCCCAAAACCTGTTCGCGGGAAGGTTGCCAGGGTGCTGGCCGGAAAACTGGCTATTGCTGCAAAAATAGATTATTATACCGGTTCTTTTAATGAAGAGTTTATATGTGAGGCACAGGAGAGGATAGACCGGACTCTGTACGGGGCTGAATACGAAAAAAAAGAAGCAGGTAATAAAAATAACAGTGGTGATGCTGAATGATCCGGATTAATAATGTGCTTCTCTCTGAAGGCAAAGGCGGGGTTTACGGGGAGAGGATGATGGACGGTTACAGGGTGTGGAACCCTTACCGGAGTAAATTTGCTGCACTTGTGATGAAGAGAAAGGATATTGATCTCCCTCCTGAGTTTATTGTCCTTTATCTTGGTGCTGCTAACGGAACGACGGTGTCTCACGTTGCTGATTATGTGGATACGGTATATGCTGTGGAATTTGCCCCACGTCCCATGCAGGATCTGATGGCTGTTTCGGAGCGGAGAAAGAATATTGTCCCGATTATGGGGGATGCGGGCCGGCCTTCTGAGTATGCTATGATCACCGAACCGGCTGATATGCTCTATCAGGATGTTGCCCAGCCGGATCAGACAGGGATTGCAATAAAAAATCTGCCTTTATTAAAGGACGGCGGCATTCTGATCCTTATGCTGAAGACGAGAAGTGTTGATGTCACCAGATCTGCTAAAGAGGTCTTTGAGGCATCAATCCTTGAGCTGGAAGCTGGTGGCCTTGTTGTTGAGGACACTCTCTGGCTTGAGCCTTATCATCATGACCATGCCTGTATTATCTGCCGGAAAGGGGAGATAATTGCCTGATTATTATTCTTTTCAGAATTTATATTCCCCAAACCTAATAATTTATTTATTTGTAGTACCTATCAAAGTTTATGACAACAAGGACGATACCCATATCTGATGAGGCATATAATCTTCTGAAGGGCCTTAAAAAAACGGATATGGAAAGTTTTTCGGATGTTATAATAAGAAATTACTCTGGTAAAAGGAAATTATCAGATGTTCTGAATGAAATAGGTAACTGTAATGATCTTGCTGACAGCATTGAAAAGGTATCAAAGGAGATGCGACGTGAGAAAATGAGAGAGGTTAAATTCTGATGCCTGTTGCCGATACCTGTTTTAATAGATCTTATGAGAAATAAATCCGGAGCAATAGATTTGTACAGATTATATGAATCTAAGGGAATTACTCTGGCTACTGTAATTACAACTCTTGAACTCCATAAAGGGGCAAATTTGTCTGAGATGTCTAATTTGAATCTGGAAAAAGTCAGAGTGGTTTTGTCATTATTTGACATTCTACCTTTCAGTCAGGACGTTTGCGAGACTTTTGGACATTTTTCAGCAGATTTGAAATTGAAGGGTATTCCTATCGGTGATTTTGATGAGGTAATTGCTGCAATGGTACTCTGTCATGATCGGGTTTTGATTACCCGTGATAATCAATTCTCAAAAGTCCCTGATCTCGAAATAATAAATTATTGATCTTTTCAGACATCAATCCATTATTCTGTGTCCAGCAGGCAGATATGGCTGAACATGGAGGACTTTATTGCCGGCAATGTCTCTGGTAGTTACTCTTCATGAATTTTAAATATATCAAAAACCTATTTTCTCATCAGTTATGCACAGATATTTTTTCAATCCTTTTTCGATAATAATTCTTATATTTCTGATAATTGCACTAATTTTCCTGCTGCCGCTGATTTTTCTTGGTATTATAGGTAGTGCTCTTGCAAGGCTTGGTTTTGGTCCTGCCGGGGTTGTTCTGATCCTTTTTGGTTCGATTATCGGGAGTTTTATCAATATTCCGGTTGCAAAAATAAAGTCAAATCCTGCGGCCTGTAAAGTTCCCCATGGTCTTTTAATGAACAGGTATTATCGGGTCTCGGATTTCTCAACCGAAACTGTGATTGCTGTAAATTTCGGCGGTGCTGTAATTCCTGTATTAATCAGCATTGTGCTGCTCTTCCGGACGATGAGTCTGGGTTATGATTCCGGATTATATATTTCAATTCTTGTTGCTGTTTTAATTGTAGCATTTGTCACAAACAGGTTTGCAGGGCCGGTTCAGGGTATTGGTATTGTGACTCCGTTTTTCATACCGCCGTTATGTGCTCTGATATGTGGTATCATCTTTGGATGGGGCGATCCCCTTGCCGCACCTGTCATTGCATATATTAGTGGCACTATGGGCACTCTTGCCGGCGCTGATCTCTTAAACCTGAGGAGGCTTGGCGATATTGGTGCTCCGGTTGCAAGCATTGGTGGTGCCGGAACTTTTGACGGCGTTTTCCTTACCGGAATTATAGCGGCACTGCTGGCGTAGGGTAGTTGATGTAAAGTTTTACTGGATTTTGAAATAATTGATATTCAGAACACATATTTACATCCAGACAGAATCTTTCAGTTTTTTACCAAATTCTTCTGCATCCTTACTCATTTTGGTTTCTGAATTATTATAGATGTCAAATAAATCTGAATATTCATATTGTGCCTCTTTAATAGCTTCGTTTAAGTTATCACATGAAACCAGAAGTTTAAATTCAGTATTTGCAAGGTTTATTGTGCCGTTATCTTCTATGTGCATACGCAGAGTGATGGGTTTTTTTAACTTTTTCAGGTCACCTTTTACTAGAACTGAATGGAGAAATATGATGCCGTGGCAATCTCCTTCCTCACCGATTTCTACGGTGTCAGGTATTGTCTTTAAAATATCGTTATATGTATCATTTCCTCTTTTAAGCCTAGATTCCCGAAAATTCCTAACGAGCCATTTTCAAAATGGCCGTATCTCATTTTAAATTAGAAATGGAGTGTATTTTATTGATGGGTGTTGCTTCGCTCGTTAGGTAGTAATTACAAAACATAACTGGGCCGTGCATTTTTAAAATGCCCAAACTATATTGGCCAAATGACAATTAAACATGAATTTGGCCCCACATGCCTCGCTATAGTTATGTGTCTCCGGGAATCCAGGTTTAAGTGAACAAACACGATCCTTGATGTCCGGATGAATGGTTAATGTTGCCCTTGAGTGTTGTTCTTCTGCCTGCATAATGCATTATATTGCAGGTTTGGGATTATAGTTTTTTGTTTGATGTAAGTATTGTGGGGAGCTGGCAGAATACCTGCTAATGATCATAAAATCTGTCACAAAATCATATTTTAAGAATATTGAGGTGAATTGTAATTTAAATACCTAAAAAATGTTATAGTCCGGAGCAGATTCGAACTGCTGTCGCAAGATCCAGAGTCTCACATGATTGACCGCTACACTACCGGACTTTAGTAGATTGTGCATTTACATATTGGTACTGGTGATTTATTAATCTGACGAATCGGGCCGGAGAATTTGTCTGAAAATTGGAACATTTGATCCGGAATTATGGTAATTGCGTAAATATCGGGTGTAACTGCGCACAGGTTCTCAGTAGGGGAGGGTCGGGGTAAGTGGAGAGTTTATTTTTGTTACTTCACTGGATAATCGCGTTTTTTCCGGAAAACTGCAATTAATATTGCCTTAATTTTGTCTGTCCTGCTCACACTATCTGGAAATTGTTGTAAATGACGAAAAAAGCGCATGCGAAAAATCCTGTTAATAACATCCTGATTGTTTATCCGGTTGAAATTAAAATGATTTTAGCTGTTCCTGCAATTTCCGGCAGGAATTTTTTTCTTTCAGATTTTACTGCCGGATAATCTCTCCTGGCGGCTATATTTTCTTATAGAGTGGGCATAACATTAAATGGCTGTCGTTATGATTCTCTTTTCTTCTTTCTTTATAACCTTCAGTCCGTCAATCCGACCACAAAGGATATAATTAGTGTTCCACAAATATTGGTGTATATTCCGTCGTTCGGAGTATGGGGCAAGGTGAATCCTCATTCGGCAAAAGTCGAACTGGTCATAATGGTGCCACAAAGTGCCAATTGGCCTGTTTCGTTATAATTGCCGGACTGGGTTGACGGCCTGATCCTTACAAGTATGTTAAAGGAGGTTTAAATTGACAAGTAAAAAGATAGGAATGGCACTGATTGCTCTAGTAGCTGTACTTCTTCTTGCAGCGCCTGCAATGGCAGCAGCATATGGTACAACCATTACTAAGGAAGCTACAGTTTATACTGGAGAATCAGGTCTAGATATTTCTCGTGCAACCGGAGGAGCTACTGTTCTTGGATGGTATGCAGCTGGAAGTAATCCAAAATCTGATGCACCTTCAGCAGTGATTACAATTTCAGATCTGGCTAACTTCTATGTTTCGCCCGATGTATTTTCAGGTAAAACCGGAGCATGGTACAATCAGTCAGGTACAACAATTGCAAATGCAACATTCTATGTTGAGAAACCATCTCTTTCAGTATCACTGTTTGACAATGATACATTAAAGGATATCACAAACCAGAAAGCAATTACAAATGCTAAAGTTGCAATCCGTGTGAACAGTAACCTTGATGCCTTATTTGACACTACAAAGCGTCTTGGTGGTGGAACTGCGGGCATTGATGTTTATGTAGAAACACCTGATGGTGCAACTCTTACTGGATTATATAATGGTACAGGTTCAGTTAAACTCAGTCCAGTTAGACCTGATAATACTCTCTACTGGGTTGGTACAAAGCACAATGCTTATGAACCAGTCTGGGTTCTTGACCAGGATCTGTATAAAGCAGGTACATACAAGGTTTATGCTTCATCTAATGTTAATGCCATGAAAGATAACCTTGGAACAGTAACTGGTGTTACTAAGTCCGCGATTGGAACACTTCTCATCGATAAGGACACAGTTTCAATCACAGCTGATAAGGAAACAGTTGTACGCAACAATGATTTCACTGTTTCAGTTGAAGGAGCACCAAAGACACATTACTTTGTGTGGATTTCCGGAACAAACAGCTATAACAATGAAACCAATACTGCACCAAAGTTCCTTCCAAATCAGGACAGTGTTAGCTATCTTGTTATGGATAACTTAACTAACACAGTCTACAAAGGAACAACTATAACAGTTGGAAATGATGTTCCTACTCAGCCAGCTAATTTAGTTCAGTTCTGGTCAGTCGATGCTGAAACAGGCAGCGATGGTAAGATCACTATTGGTCTTACAACTGATGGTAATACAAAGGATGCCGTTTATACAATTCGTGCACAGAAAGTAACAGGTTACAATACTCTTAACTCTCAGCTTTATGATACTGTTAAAGTAAAAGTGGAAAAGGGATCTGTTACAATCACAGCATCTGGTGACGGTTCATACTACCTTGGTGAGGAAGTAACCCTTTCAGGTACAAACACTGACACAAATGATGTCTATATGTTTATTACCGGACCAAACCTTCCATCAAATGGTGGTTCATTATTAGCACCTCAGACTGCAATTCACACAGTTGGAGCTGCAAATAATGAAACACATGAGACAGTAAAGACTGACGACACTTGGTCATACAAATGGGATACCTCTAACATTCCACTTGATGCAGGTACATATACAATCTATGTTGTATCGGGTAATGTTGACAAGTCAGGACTTACAACTGTAAAATATGATACCGTTTCAATTGTAATTAAGAAACCATTCGTTACAGCAACAACCTCAGCATCAACAGTAGCAAAGGGAGATAAACTCTACATTCGTGGAACCGCAGAAGGCAACCCAACTCAGGGTGTTGGTATCTGGGTACTCGGAAAGAACTACTGGAACGGTGCTGATAAAACTAACATTCCAACCTCAGCTATGGTCACTGAAACCGTAAACGATGACGGTTCTTTTGAATATGAGATGGGAACTGGAATTACACAGAATCTTGCTGCAGGTCAGTACTTTGTAGTTGTTCAGCATCCAATGTACAATGGTGTATTTGATGTTGATACCGTTGCAAACAGTAACCCTGTTGAGGTAGCAAATACAGTAGGCGCTGTTACAAACAATCAGTTCTATATCTGGGGAGATGGAAAGCTTCAGGGCTCAGACGCTGCAGAAGCTCTTATTGATGCAATCAACTCACCAGACATTGATGATACATACTACAAGCTGACCTTCCTCGTAGAAGAGCCATGGATCAGGATCAACTCAATCGGTGACCACTACGTTGGTGACCAGTTCACACTTACCGGAACAACAAACCTCGCTGTTGGCGACGATATTATTGTTGAAGTAACATCTTCATCATTCGCACCAACACAGAAGACACAGAGCGGCGAGTTCTCCGGCGTATCTTCAACCATCCAGGTTGTAGAGGGAACAACATACAATGAGTGGTCAATGGACGTTGACGCTTCAACCTTCAAGCCTGACGAGTACATCGTTAAAGCAGAAGCAATCGAAGCAGATGCAACCGCAACCACAACATTCAATGTTCTTAAGGGAACCACACCAACAACTGCACCAACAACTGCACCAACAACCGGTCCAACAACCGCACCAACAGTTGCACCTACAGAGCAGCCAACCCCGAAGCCAACAGCTTCACCAGGATTTGGCGCACTGATTGCACTGATTGGTCTTGGAGCAGTCGCAGCACTGGTTCTCAGAAAAGACTAAATTAAACAAATCATTTTTTTATTTTTGCAGTTTTTTTAAATTATTTACTTCTTATAACTCAGTTGTTCTGATGTCTACTATATTTCATAGTTATTCATCTGCCTGATAGATTCTCCGGAAGAAAAAATTTTATTCTGGTGAGTTAATTACCCATGAAATAGGTGTTTATTGGTAATTGAAGGCTTTTTTTATGCTCTAATGAACAATAATCTGAGTCTAAATAACTGCTCCGGCAGGTATTTGATCAAATACCTTGGCAACGACTGCCGGATATCACATACGGGAATTACAACCCGCATATTTAAAAATATAAAGATAGAATAGTTTTTCATGATTCTCCGCCGGATAATTGCCCTGGCATTAATACTAACAACCCTCTGCTGCATAGTTCAGGCCACAACCCTGACAATTACTGCAAGGGATGAATTTGACCAGACATCTGTTGAAGGTGCATCGGTTTACATAAACGGTGCATATGTCGGAAGTACGGACAGTGATGGCCAGTTCACATACTCGCACTCCTTTTCTGACTCACTCAGAGTAGGTATTGAAAAAAGCGGCTATAAATATTTAAATGATCTCATCTCCGGCTCAAAGACCTCTTTCTTTGCGGAGATGATACGAGAAGAAGGAATACTCTCAATAAATGTCCTTGATGCCGACACCCTTGAAGCACTCTCAGGTGCGGTGGTGAAGATCTCCGGCACCGGAACTGAGGACAGCGAGGCAACGGACTCATCCGGAGAAGTAGTATTTGAAGTGCCCCTCCAGTCAGTTTATGTTCTGGAAATCCAGCTGCCAAGGTATGATACCACACAGAAGACCGTTGAGATGGACCAGAGCACAAAAAAGGTGGACTATCTCCTCAAAAGAAATGACATCATTGTCTTTCAGGTAAAAGAAGCTGAAAACGGACTCCCACTTCCGGGCACATCAGTATATGTCGAAGAGATACTCCAGGGCACAACAGGAAGCGATGGCAGACTTACCACATATATCGAACATGAAAGAACCTATGATATCAGAATCCAGAAAGATGAATATCAGGTATTTGAAGAGAGCCACTTCTTTGGAAGTGATGAAGTGATCTATCCTGTAACACTCTCAAAGTCATTATATCCAATTACACTCTCAGTATATGATACTGAAAAACGCCCCGTAGAATTTGCTGAAATTTACATAGATACAGATTATTTCGGCAAATCCGACACATATGGACGATCCGGCGTTACAAATCTTATCGCCGGAAAACACTCATTTGAGGTCAGAAAGGCCGGCTATGAAGACTGGTACAATGAATACACAATAGACGGTACAGATGACAATATAATTGCAGTAATAGAATACGGCAAATCGGATGTCACAATATTTGTTGAAGATGGTGATCATAAAGCAGTCTCCGGTGCGGTTGTGAAGTCAAAGAACAGCACAATTGGTGTGACTGATTCATCCGGAAAGATAACCACACAACTTCTCTCAGGTCAGGACTATACATTTGATATAACCTGCAAAGGTTACAAAGATACTGCAATCACAAAAAATGTGCCAAAGGGCAGTACTGAGATGGAGATCATCCTGACAATTGAAAAAGAGACTGACATAATTTTCATAGGCGGAATGGCACTGCTGATAATAATTATCTGTGCAGCGGTATTTCTTGTCCTGAAGAAATTATCAGGATCTAAAAAAGGTGGTTCGAGGGGAAGATCCGGCCGGAAGGGCGGCGGCAACCTCTGATCTGATCTTCCGGAAAAATAATTATGTCCTGAAATTAGGGGTTTTTATTGGTCCTGATTCCGGTATAATGCCAACTGGTCATTCTTCCGGTTATGACCCCTGCACAATTGCAGGGAAATATTATTTGGTTTTTTCAGAGAAATATATTATTTTTTTCAGTCTGAATTATATCCAAAAGATATATCTTCTGAAATTGCATATTTTTACCCATCTGAATGATCAGCGGATGAGAGATTATGAAATTCATTACTATATTTATTTTTCTGATATTAGCCTCTCTGTTATGTGGTGTCTCTGCGGCACTTGAGGAATCTGAAGTAGATATTACACCTGACAGCCAGTGGATAACTGCCGGTGGAGGAGCTGCTGAAATAACAGTTGAGATTAATAATCTGAGTGTTTCTGTATCTTCGGTAGAGTTTTACTGCACCCAGCCGGAAATTTATGGTGAACCGGGTGTTACCTCTGACTCCTCCTCTCCCTACTCAACAACATTTACCACTACCAAAAGCGGAGAAGCGTCTATTGTTGCGGAGGTAAACTATACAGTTGATGATTCTGAATATTCTCTCTCTAAAATAATAACTCTGAATGTTGATCATTCCGTTACTGAAAGCATATCGTACTTACATTATGATTATGAATCTGAAGTCGGAAGTGAAACAGATATTTCTGTACGGATACAGGATGCCTATGGAAATATTATCGACAGTAAGAGGGAAGATGCTGAGGGCGGGAATCCGGAAGAGATAACATTTTCATCCTCCGGAGATACTTCGGGGTTCTGGAACGGTCTTGATTATTCAGAGGATACAATTACAGAAACAGTAGGTTCAGACGGTCTTGTAACTGTAACATTTCTCATATCCATAACTCCGGGTGAGAACCTTATCAATATTGAACCACCTGAACCTGTAAGTCAGGATCTTATTGTGATAAACGGAATTTCAACAGCTCCGCCTGCAATAATTGAATCTGCTGTCAGTCCACATGCAGCAGATCCCCCTTATGTTCCCGCAGACGGAGAGACTCCGTTTACAATTACATATTTTCTGTATGATGTCTTTGGCAATCCTTCCGGAAACAGAACGGTTCTCATAAGTTCATCAGATCCTACCGAAGAGGACTTTACTTTACGATCTAACTCTGCCGGCAGAATTAGTGTTACGTATGGTCCAAAAAGCCAGAAGGGATTGTTTACACTGACTGCAACATCTACAGACAATTCAAGTGCATCAGTCAGCGACGACCTCCTTTTTGACAGCACAGAACCTGTCAATATGCTCCTGACTGCAAATCCGGAGACTATGCCGAGTGTGGATGTACTTCCTGATTCAAAGTCACGTATCCGTGCAAAGGTTGTTGATGAGAGAGGAAATCCGGTGAAGAGCGAAGTAGTGTCATTCTTACTTGAAGATAAGACATATCCTGCGTACCAGACTGAAGATCCTCAGCTTCTTCAGGCAAGTGCTGTAACTGATGAGGACGGACAGGCAATAGTTGAATTTATACCCGGAGAATTTGAGACTGACTGGTCATCTCCAAACTATAACGAACTTGCTGAGGCAAACTGCACAGTTACGGCCCAGTGGAATAATGTAAGCCGGACAATAAAAGTTGAGTGGAAGAATTATCCGTATATAAGTGTCACAACTCTGGCAGAACCTGAGACTGTGGCAGTGAATGGCACTCTTGATGTGAGTGTGAGCATATACGGTGACGGCTATGAACTGACTCCCGATCCGATTGATGTTATGGTCTCGGTTGACCGTTCCGGCAGTATGTTAAAGGATTATCCGGACAGGATGGTTTCGGCTATGTCTGCTTTAAAAACATTCAATTCAGAGATGTCTGAAGGGCGTGATCAGGTTGGAATTACCTCATTTGGGGTTTCCGGATCGTCTAATATCTATTACTACGGTTATGATTACTGGGCCGGCCGTGATGACAGAAGTTCAGATGATGGATCATACATAAGTTTACATTATCCCGGAAACGGGAGATATTACAGTAGTTATGCAACAACTGATCTCTCGCTGACTCTGGATCATTCAGATTTTGAGACTGAAGTGGACAGAATTGTCCCGATGAGTGGTACTCCGATGAGGAAGGGGTTGTACCTTGCTATAAAGGAACTTGTTGATAATGGAAGGGCAGATGCAGTAAAGGGTGTAATTCTCCTATCCGATGGTGATTACAATTACTATGGCGATCCGCTTGCAAGGGGTTATGCCGGTTATTACTATTATTATGGACATAAATATTATTATTACAGCCCCACAGACTACGACACCCTGACTGAGAACTATTATCCGTTTTCAGGTCTCACTTCGGCAGAGCAGAATCTTACAGTATATGCAAATAATAATAATGTCACAATATATTCAATTGCTTTCAGTGATGGTATTTCATCCGGCGGAAAAGACGTTCTCGAAAAAATTGCGGAATGCACAGGCGGTGAATATTACTATGCACCCACAGGTGATGAACTGCAGGCCATATATACAAGCATTGCCGGAGAACTTAAAGTCGAAGCCGGAGTTAATACAACGATGCAGCTTGTATTTGACAATATTGAACTGAACAATGTGACTGTTCAGAATACAGAGGAAGATCCTGTTGTTGACTACGTCTATCTGGATGGTGTCTCAACAACCATTCAGTCGTGGAATTCATCAGGCGTAATAACGCCGTTTCATACTATTGATGATACTTCAGACTGGGAGGACGATCAGAATCTGGATTTCAATGTCGGAACAATAAGGCTTGGCCAGCACTGGGAGACCAGCTTCAGGCTGAAGGTTATGAAGAGCGGCAACCTGAATATATTCGGTCCGGGTTCAACAATAACCTTCAACAACGGAACAGATTACCTCTCCCTTCCGATCACATATGTCACGGCAGTGGCTGACCTGAATTCAACAGGAGTCACCTTCACCGAACTGGATATAAAGGAACTATCAGTTACATCCGGAGATATTGTAACTGACAGGTTTGACCTGGGATGGAAGGTCAATTATTCCGGCACTGAACAGGTAAATCACAGAATATATTACCTCCGCGAGGGTGACGGCATCTGGCTGCCGTATAAGACACTTAACGGATTATCAGGGCCGCTGAATGACTATGTAAAGAGTGAAACCATCAATGTATATGGCTTTCCCTCCGGAAATTATCAGTTCAGGGTAATAGCAACCGCGATTGATGCAGCCGATGATCCGGAAACTGTTCCGGTGGCGATAGGTGTGGCCTCCGGAAATGTGTCATATATAAAAATAGAATGATGTTCAATAATTAAATTATTTAAAATAAATTTTTAGCGGACCCAGCGGGAATCGAACCCGCGTCTTTGGGTTCGAAGCCCAAAAGGATATCCTCTACCCTATGGGTCCGGGAAAGCGCCATAAAGTTTCTTTAAATATTCCTGATTACTGCTGTAACCGGAATTACCTTAACTAATATGATTTAATCTCTGTTATATTTTGGCTTTACCACCCGGAATAAAACTCCGGGAGTCAATTCCTGTCAATTACTCCGGCGGGCCGGATAAGGGATAAAAAAATTAATCCCAGAATTTCCGGCTGAACTATTATTTTTATTATTGCCGGATCTCTTCCATAATCTCTGTTCTCAGGCAAACATCTCTGATTTAAGGAGATTTGCCCCGTTATCCAGGAGGCGCTGCACTGCCTCTTCTGCCTGGTCCACACGAAGGATCAGAACCGCAGCTTCCTTTCCGGAATAAGCATACGAATACTCAATATTAATCTCACTCTTAGCAAGAATATTTGCAATCTCATACAGCCCGCCGGGGACATCGTGCATGCTCACCGCAATTACGTCTGTAAATGAGACCATAAATCCAATGTTCACAAGTTTGTCAAGTGCGTCTTTTGGCCTGTCAACCAAAACCCTGACAACACCAAAACCCTTTGCCTCTGCAATTGAAAAGGCGAATATATTGATCTCCTCCTCTTCCATTGCCTTTGCAATTGCTGCAAGTCTTCCCGGTCTGTTCTCAGAAAATACGGAAATCTGTTTTATTATATAATCCTCGGTTTTCATTACATAACCCTCCTGTCAGTTACTCTCTTAGCCTTTCCTTCAAATCTTGGGAGTGCACCCGGCGCAACCAGTTCAATGCCAACACCGACATTGAGCTGATTTTTCAGCAGATGCGAGACCTTGTTTCGTATGTCCATTATATCAGATAATTTATCTGAGAAAGAATCCGGATTTAACTCAACCTGCACAAGCATAGTGTCAAGTGCACCTTTCCGGTCAACAACAATCCTGAAATGTCCCGATACTTCAGGAATTCCAAGCAGTGCGTGCTCTACCTGTGACGGGAATACATTGATGCCCCGTATAATCAGCATGTCATCCACACGGCCCTGAATCCGCTCAATCCTCGGATGCGTCCTGCCGCATGGGCAGACGGATTCATCAATAGATGTAATATCGCCTATTCTGAACCTAATCATGGGCAGTGCCTCCTTCTGAAGAATTGTCATCACAAGTTCGCCCTTCTCCCCGGAAGGAAGCTGCTCTCCGGTATCCGGATCGATGATCTCAGTATATGCAATGTCACCCCAGATGTGAATCCCGTTCTGCTCCGAACATTCGGTGAACATCGGGCCTGAAAGTTCAGATGTGCCGTAGATGTTGTATGCCGAAATTCCCATCTGCTCCTGCATTCTCCGGCGCATTGCCTCAGACCAGGGTTCTGCTCCGAGAACTGCCGTTTTAAGGTCAGTATCATTCTTTATTGATATGCCCATCTTCTCAGCAGTCTCACCGAGGTGAACCATATATGATGGTGTGCAGGCGATAGCCGTCACAGAGAGGTCCTGCATCAGTTCAATCTGCCTCTCCGTATTGCCGACACTTGTCGGGACAACTGTTGCACCGATCTTTTCTGCGCCGTAATGCAGGCCAAGCCCGCCTGTGAAGAGACCGTACCCATATGATACCTGCATGACATCGCCTCTTCCAAGCCCTGCCGCAGTGAGCGACCGTGCAAGTGAGTTTGTCCAGATCTCAAGGTCTTTCTGTGTATATCCGACCACTGTCGGCTTACCTGTTGTGCCTGAAGAGACATGGTACCGTACAAGTTCATCCTGCGGAGCTGTGAAAATTTTGTTCGGGTAATTGTCCCTTAGGTCACTCTTGTACATAAACGGCAGTTTTGTAATGTCTGCCAGTGAGTTTATATCATCCGGATGAACCTTCTGCTCATCCATTCTCCGGTGATAAAACTCTGAAAAACTGTAAAGACGGTAAACAAGCGTTTTAAGATGGCGGTACTGAAGCTTTTTCAGCTCTTCTGCCGGCATTTCCTCAATTCTTGGGTCCCAGATTTTCATATCTTGTCGCCTCTCTTATCAATGACTCTCTTTGCCTTTCCTTCAAAACGGGGCAGTGATTCAGGTTCGACAAGGTTCACGCCCGTCCTTATATTCAGTGTTTCCCTTAACTGATGAACTATCTTTCTCTGGATATTTTCAAGGTCTGAGAGTTCACCGCTGAAATACTCTCTTTTTATCTCAGTGTCAATGGTCATCTCATCAAGGTGGTTTACCCTGTCAACATAGACCATAAACTGATCACCTACTTCCGGAAGTGACCTTAGCACATGCTCAATCTGAGACGGGAAGATGTTAATTCCACGAATTACCAGCATATCATCACTTCTTCCTGTGATCCTTGCAATGCGGTCCCCTCTCCCGCAGGGGCATTCGTCATCAATGATATGTGTGATGTCCCCTGTTCTGTATCTTATAAGTGGCATTGCCTCTTTTACCAGCGGAGTTACAACAAGTTCGCCCTTCTCTCCGGGTGCCAGACTCTCGCCTGTCTCAGGATCGATTATCTCAATTAAGTATGAGTCATGCCAGAAATGAAGGCCGTCCTTTTCCGGACATTCAAATGCAGCGCCCGGACCATACATCTCACTCATGCCATATGAATCATATGCAGTGACACCGAGTTTATCCTCAAGTGTCTTTCTCATATTTTCAGACCACGGCTCAGCACCGAACATTCCGGTTTTAAAGCTCTCAAGCTCTGTTCCCATCTGCTCTGCAACCTCGGCGAGATGGAGCGCATAACCTGGGGTGCAGTGCAGTGCAGTTACACCAAAGTCATCAATCATCTCAATCTGGCGCTTGGTGTTGCCTGTGCCGCTTGGAATTACTGTCATACCGACTTTTTCCGCACCGTAGTGAAATCCAAGTCCGCCTGTAAACAGGCCGTAGTTCACTGCATTCTGGAATGTATCCTCATCTGTAAGGCCGACCATTGTCATATTCCTGGCAATGAGTTCAGACCAGTTGTCAAGGTCCTTTCTGGTATATCCGACTACAGTCGGTTTTCCGGTAGTGCCGGATGTGGTATGTATCCGTACAATCTCTTTTTTAGGGACAGCAAAAAATCCGAACGGATATCCGGACTGCAAATCTTTCTTTGTTGTAAAAGGAAGCTTTACAATATCTTCTTTCCTTTTAATGTCGTCTGCATGAATTCCTGCCTCATTCAGGAGTTTTTTGTAAAATGGAACTTTTTGTGCCTGTTTTACCGTCCAGCGAAGTCGTTTTGCCTGGAGGTTGTCAAGGTCATCTCCTCTGAGCGTCTCCATCTCTTTGTTCCAGTACATGTCTATAGTATGTTATGCTTTAGCATGGCATGAATATTTTGTTATCCGGAGATATTCTGCATTGCTTAACTCTTATTTTCACAAATCTGCACATAATTTTCTGTAATTATGGTGGTGCGGTTATCAGGTCCTTTTCTGTGGGTAAGATTCATAACCGATATATTCTTATCTGCCCTAAATTTCATTATGGACAGAAAGCTTACTGCTGTGTTTATGCTCGCGCTTGCTGTAATGACGGTTGCCATTGCAGGCTGCACCGGGGCGGATGAGACAGTCCCTGTTGTAGAGAAAGTGACAATCATCGATGTCAAGTACATTGTCGGAATTGATGGTGAATATCCTCCTTACTCATATATTGACAAAGACGGAAACCCTACAGGTTTTGATGTTGAGTCAATTGAGTGGATCGCAGATAAGAAAGGATTCGATGTTGAAGTTCAGCCAATGGCGTGGGACGGCATTATTCCTGCACTTCAGGCTGGAAAGATTGACATGGTCTATTCCGGAATGACCATAAATGAAGAGAGACTTGAGAAAGTAAACTTTTCAAAGCCATATTGGGTTGCAAACCAGGCAGTTGCAGTAAGAGCAGACTCTGAAATAACACTTGATGACTATAAGGCCGGAAAGGTCGTATGTGGTGCACAGAGAGGTTCAACAGCAGCAGAATGGATTGAAACAAACCTTATTGAGACAGAACTTATGCCAAAGGACAATCTGAAGCTCTATGACAACTTCCCGCTTGCGATTGCAGATCTTGAGAACAAGAGAATTGATGCAGCAATGTATGATACTCCGGTTGTAAAAGACATTATTGCTGAGAAGGATGATGTTGTTATGCTCGGTACAATTCAGACTGATGAAGAGTACGGAATTGCTGTCAGAAAGGACGATGTAAGGCTTCTTAACACACTTAATGACGGCCTTGACATGCTTATGGCAGACCCGTACTGGGATGAACTTATTGAGAAATACAAACTTGCCTGAGACATTCAGGTAATATTAAACTATTTTTTAGATTTTACGGTTATTTCTGAAAAGATTCCGGTTTTACAGCCGGAATTATATTTGGGATCCTGGAGAAGATCCGGATATTTTCTGATTTCCCGATTTCCCGATTTTCCTGTTAAACATATTTTGAGATGTATCTAATCAGATCTTTTATTTCGAAGGGTTTTTTAAGAAACTCTGAGTTGCTGATCCCTTCAGCCCTCTTCACTGTGGCTGCCTCAGTACTTGCCGATGCAAATATTATCGGGACATCGATCCCTTTCTTCCTGATTTTCTCAGCAGCAGTAATTCCGTCGCCTTCTCCGGCAAGGCGTATATCCATCAGGATCAAATCAGGTCTCTCCGATATTGCGGCCTGATATGCCTCCCTGCATGAAATTACAGGGCCTATGCTTTCATAACCCAGAACTTCGGTGACGACCGTTCTTATAAACTCTCCAATCAGGTCTTCATCCTCGACAATAAGAATCAGTGCCATTTCAATCACATTTCCTGATTTATTTTTTATCTCCGGCTGTATCTGTCAGTGAGATCACCCAGCATGTCCCGGCCTCAGACCCGATATTTTTCATTGTTCCTGACAGCTGTTTTGTAATAATATTTCTGGCAAAATTAATTCCAAAGCTGAACTCTCCACTGCCTGATTCATCTAATCCTGATCCGTCATCCTTTATACTTATTCTAAGTCCGGAATTTTTCTTCTCAAGTTCAATACCTATATTGCCCCTTCCTTCACCAAAAGCATGTTCGGTTGAGTTTTTGATCAGTTCATAAATGGCTGTGCTGAGAGGTATTGCATATGAGAGATCAGTTTCAAATTCATCGCCTGTTATCTGAACAGATATCTTCTCCCTCTTCTCTTCGGGCAGACCTTCCATGATAAGGTTTGTTAAGTCAAAGAGATGACTCTTAAAGAAAAGGGTTTTTCTCTCCTCTTTTCTGTAGAGGTCATCATGGATCATTCCGAGATATTTGATCCTTCCGGTTGCATCATTTATCACTTCAAGTGCCTCTGGATCTCTTATCTTCAGTGACTTGATTCCAAGAAGGCTTATTATATACTGAAGGTTGTTTTTAACCCCGTGGTGAAGTTCTGCAATCAGTTCTGATTTTTTCAGCAGGGTTTTGTTTAATTCAGTGTTCTTATCCTCAAGATGCTGTACATTTGTCTGAATAGTATCAAGCAAAATGTTTGCAGAATCTGATATTAATGAGATTTCATCATCATGCTCATCTTTAAGACGTGATTTATAATCTTTTGTATTTGCTATCCTTTTCAGTTCAGAAGATACAGATTCAAGTCTTCTGGTGAACAATGCTTCGAATATGACGTTTAGCAGTATAGTAACTGCTGCTGAGAGGAGAAGTGCAAATCCGGTAAAGAATACCATTGTTTCAAGACCAAGACCGAATAATTCCCTCTTATCGGTTACTGTTAATTCTGCAACAGGTAATCCATTGATGTCATATATCAGTGATTTGGCATAGATTTCATCCTCATTTGAGCTGTATGAAATAACGCGGGATATTTTATCGTAAATTTCAGTGTTTTTATTGTTCAAATCCGGAATTTTCGTTACTTCAAGGTTAATATTGATCTCATCTGAAATGCCGGTTATATATTCTCTGGATACTTCCCTTGCCATTACAAGATTTCCTTTTGGTATTCCGTCAACATTGCTCGTTAAAACAGGGTTTATGGCCACAATATAGAGTTCTCCGTCTGCCTGAATAAATCCTGAGACACTTCCCTGACTTTTTGGGTTTACTATTGCATCCAGCTCTGTGAGGGAATTTATGAGTCCTTCAGGAATGTCAGTGAACTCTTCTTCATCCAGATTATAGTATTCACCGTAAAAAAAGCTGTCATTGAGATCGAAATAAAGGATTGAATTGATATTGAGAGTATAAAATGTTGACTCAACAAAATTCTCTTCGATGAATTCCGGGTTTTTGTCATCCATAAAATAGTATGAGGAATCCCAGAACGCCCAGTCTTTGTCTATATTGTCAATATTGGTTATTTTATAAAAAATATAGTTCTCTGCCCTTTCTGAATTATCTATGGCCTCATGTTCTTCAATATTAAATAGACCGTTAAGAACTATTATGTATGAGCCGGCAATAAGACCCAAAACAAGTATTGAGGCTACAATAAGGGTGAGCAGGTTAATTTTTGTTTTGATCTTCATTACAATCCCTTTCTTCAGATACTTGCCAGATAAATCAGAAGGTGAAGTATGTCAGGGTTGATCCTGTTAAATTAACCATCTGAATGATCTGCCCGTATATAGAGATTTTTTTAATGGTTAAAATAATGAGTGGTTTATTCCTTTCAGCGGCTGTCAATGCCGGGTATTGCGTATTTCTTCTCAAGCATGTTTGCGCCAAATGTTGTTATTGTAACGAGGAGAAGATACACTGCACCGACCATAATAAATGTCTCATTGTAGGTGAAATACTTGGTTGCTACCAGTTTTCCTGCACCTGTAAGCTCTATTACTGTGAGCATATACGCAAGGGATGAATATTTTATCAGATAGATGAATTCGTTTGAAAGTCCGGGAATTGCCCTTCTCAGTGCCTGTGGGAGAACAATATTGACAATTACCTGTCTTTCTGTCATGCCAAGTGCTCTTGCTGCAATGAGCTGACCTTCCTTGATTGATTTCATCGATCCACGGATATACTCTGAACTGTAAGCTGAATTGCAGAGTATAAATCCGGTTATAGATGCCACAAAGGCAGATAGTGTGATGCCGACTGAGGGCAGACCGAAGTACAGAATGAAGAGGAGAAGCAGAAGCGGACACCCTTTGATGAACGTGACATAGGCCTTGCAGAAGAGAACCGTATAGCGTCCGCCGTATGTCCTTCCGACAGCAACACCTATACCGCCCAGGAGTCCGAAAGGAGCGGATACTGCAATGAGCTGAAGTGTAATTACAAGTCCGCCTATGAGTGCCGGCATCAGAATTTCTGCAATAAATGTCATCTGGTCCATTTAAATCCCCACTCAGTACCCGCTCTGAAACTGCCCGATAAAACTCTTTGTCCTCTCTGATTTCGGGTTGTTCATAATCTCTTCAGGTGTGCCTTCCTCAAGGATCTTTCCGGCTTCCATAAATATAATTCTGTTCGCAACCGATTTGGCAAATCCCATCTCATGGGTTACGACAAGCATTGTCATGCCATCTTTTGCAAGTTTCTTCATGACCTCAAGGACCTCTCTTGTAAGTTCAGGATCAAGTGCAGATGTCGGTTCATCAAAGAGGATAACTTCAGGGTCCATTGCAAGGGCACGTGCTATTGAGACACGCTGTGCCTGTCCTCCGGAGAGTTCTGCCGGGTAATGGTCTGCCCAGTCTTCCATCCCGACCTGGCGGAGTTCTTCCATGGCTTTTTTTCTTGCCTCTTCGGGTTTCATTCCGCGGACTTTAATCAGGGCAACCTCAACATTTCTGACTGCTGTTAAGTGGTCAAAGAGGTAAAAGTTCTGAAATACCATTCCGATCTTCTGCCTGAATTCATTGATTCTGTTTCCTGAATTTGTGACCTCTTCACCGTTCAGAAAAACTCTTCCTTTTTCAGGCGGTGTCAGCTGATTTATGCACCTCAGCAGCGTGCTCTTTCCTGTACCTGAAGATCCGATAAAGACGATTGTCTCACCTTTTTTTACAGTTAGGGATACGCCTTTCAATACCTCATTGTTTCCGTATTTTTTATGAATGTCCTCTATTCTGAGGATATAATCATTATCTGACATAATTTATACTTCTCCGCTGTTCCCGCCAAAACCTGGTACAGCCAGCTTCTTCTCAAGTGCGTACAGTCCTCTCATCCCTGCATAGTTTAAGAGAATAAATACTCCGGCACAGGCGATGTAAATTGGCATTGTGATGTATGTCTGGGATACTATCTGTGAAGTTCTTGTGATTAATTCCATTACTCCGATAGCATAACAGACTGCTGAATCTGTAAGAATATTGGGGTATTCATTTGACCATCCCGGAAGTGCTATTCTTACTGACTGGGGGAGAATTATAGATTTTATTGCTGTAAATCTGCTCATCCCAAGAGATCGGGCAGCCGTCATCTGGCCGTCACTTATTGACTGGATAGCTCCTCTGAATATCTGAGACTGATATGCTGCTCCTCTCAGCCCAAGTACAGTTGCACCAACGACAAATGCCGGCAGATCATCCAGACCAAGTGCAGGGAATAAACCAAAGTAGAAGAGGAAGAGAAGAACAAGGACCGGAAGACCCCTGAAGAACCATACATAAATACCTACGGCGGCCCTGACCGGCCATTTTGAATACACCTGTCCAAGTGCCATTGGCAGGCCCAGAAGAACACCAATTCCAAGTCCTGCGGCAACAAGGCCCATTGTGACAACTACCCCGGATAGGAGATACGGCAGCCAGTCTATTAATATAGATATTGTGTCCATGCCTGATTATTCCCGGTACCGAAACCGGTAGCTATGATTCCGGTACAACATTAATTTTGTTTTCTGTTTAATCCTTATTTACTCTGCCGATTTCAGGCAGAATTATATTTTAAGTAAATTTAAAAAAGATAAGTTTGGTTTTTACGGTTAAAGTCCGTATTTGTCCTTAAGCTCAGTCCACTTCTGATCCTTGTGGAGCTTTGCAAGTCCGGTGTTAATTGTTTCAAGAAGTACCACATCGTCCTTTCTGATTGCGACACCATACTCTTCTCCGGTGTCAATCTCACCTGTTATGTGGATTGGTTTTTCTTCGATTGCTGCAACCATTGAAGGTCTGTCATAGATTGCTGCGTCAATTCTCTTGTTTTTAAGGTCCTCAATGACAAGCGGGAAGTTGTCATAAAGTTTCAGGTTATCCTTAGGAATAATTTCGGTTTCAATGAGGTTTTCCTCAACCCAGATCTGTCCTGTTGTTCCTCTCTGTGCGCCGATGATAAGTTCTCCTGCCTTGAACTGGTCAAGTGTAAACTCATTGTCGTCATGAACTGCAACTGACTGGTTGATATTCAGGTATGGAATTGAGAAATTCACTTTGTCAAGTCTCTCATCTGTAATTGTCATTCCTGAATAGACCATGTCAATCTTTCCTGCCTGAAGTGCAGGTATCATGCCATCCCATGCGATAGGCTTTATCTCTACTTCAAAGCCCATATCGTCAGCAATCCACTGAATTGACTCAACATCAAATCCTGTTGAGCCGCCGTCTTTGTCAATGAGTGAGTATGGTGGATATTCACCGTCAATACCAACTACATATACTGTTTTTTCCACTACAGTGCCTGACTGTCCGGAATCTCCGGTTTCAGCAGGTGCATTTCCGGTACATCCGGAGAATGCAACTGCTGCCACAGCTATAAGAATAAGAAGTATTCCATAAACCTTTCTGTTCATCAGAAGATACTTAGTTAAATATTGATATATCTTTTATGACTTGAATTTTTGGCCATATCAGTGACATGCAGGATCTGAAAGTTTCTGATTTCATTTCCCGGCAGAAGGAGGCTTTCCGGAAATTTTTCTTCACTGTTATTGGCTGATGATGAACCAGGCAGTTAATTTTGCTGATATTTCCGGGCATAAACGATTAATTAATCAGTCTGTCAGAATAGATATTTAATGATACTTCAAACTGTGGGAACTGCAAATTATGAAGAAAATTACAATGCCCTGGCACTCGGTTTTTGGATTTGGAGCACATATTAAGGCTTCGTCCACAACCCTTTCTATCCGGCAGAAGAGTGATTTCAGGGAAATACCTCTTGAAAAGGTTGAACATCTCCTGCTTGTGGGTGGGCATAACCTGCATACTTCCGCAGTTTCCAATCTTCTGAAGCAGAAATCCTCAATATCATTTTTTGATGCAGATGCCACCCCTCTGGGTATTCTCAGTCCTTATGGTGATGACAGCAGTGAATATATGGAGAACTTTCAGAGAAAAACGCCTGTTTATCATGCAGCTTCAGAGCTTGTCCGCTCCTCAGTAAAATCGAGGATGAACCTCATTGATGAGGTTATGAAGGAGGCGGGGCGGGTTTTATTTTATGAAGGCGAATATGAACTCTTCTTAAAATCCCTTGAGGATGTTGACTATCTTGTGAAGATTGATGAACTCCGCAGGCTTCAGAGGCTTATTTCAGATATGTATTATGAGGTTGTTTCAAGAGGAATTAACCCCATTCATGGCTTTAGGAGACGCACAAAAAGGCCGCATAATGATCCTGTGAATGCCATGCTCTCTATAGGTTATGCTATGCTTTTTGGTAATGTCAGCGTCTCTGTTGCAGGTTCTCATCTGAATCCGGATTATGGGGTGTTATCAGAGGGTGGCGGATCACTGATATATGATCTCATGGCTCCTTTAAGGGCAGGAATGGTGGATTCTGCTGTTTTCCGGGTAGCAAGAGAGTATCTGACTCCGGATCACTATGATCTCAGTACGAAAAGATGCCATTTAAGGGATGACCTGATGGCTGTTCTCTCCGAATGCCTTCATAAATCAATAGACCAGAAGAGAATTGATATGATGGTCTCTTCTTATGCAGATCATCTGATGAAAAAAACCCCTCTGAGAATTTATTACTGAAACGGAATTTCAGATATTATTTTTATTATTGCTGCCTATATTATCGTTAATCCCTGAATTGCTGCATTTTTCGTGGTTTTAAAAAAGAAAATATTTATTTGTCCGGAAATATTTCATCATCTCCGGGTTATTGAAAAATCACTGAAAGATTTCGGTCTGGTTTCCCTGTATTCTATCTCACGCACATGCGCTCTTGGGCATTCGTGGAGTATCGAAAAAAATTTTTCAATTATTACAAGTTCCCCTGTTGCAATTATGTACACTCTCCCGTCTTCTATGTTCATCACTTCCCCGGTCAGTGACAGGTGAGCTGCAATTTTATTTACGCATGCCCTGAAACCAACACCCTGGACTTTTCCGGAGATATATGCTTCAACTGTTAATGTTCTTTGATTTCTGGTTTCCGGCTCCTGAAAACCATATGATTCGGAGACCATCATATAGGGTATTCTCGGCAAAGTGTAATTAATTCTTTCATAATTTTCTGCATATCATGGTGAACCATGTTTAGACATCCGATTTCATGCAGGCTCTCCTGTGGTGCATAAACTGTATATTTATTCTGTTAATATGACCAAATTCTCTGATATGGATAATAAGAATAATGTGGATGAGCTGATTAAGGCACTTGAATGCGGCACCCTTGATGAGAAGAGGAATGCAGTCTTTTGTCTGGCGGATATGGGGGAGGAATGCCTTCCTTTAGTTACTGCTACATTTCTGGAGACCGATAACAACGATCTCCGGTGGTATACGGCAAATGTTATGGCGGCAATTGGTGAACCGGCAATTCCCTCACTTGTAAAAATTCTGAATGAAAATGAGGATGACAGTATCCGGAAATATGCCGCATCCACACTTGGAACTATCGGCGAACCTGCCATAGAGGCACTGATTTCCCTTTTTGTTACAGGGAATGCGAAACTGAGGGGTTATGCTTCACTTGCATTAATTAAAATCGGAAAGCCATCTATTGAACCTCTCAGTGAGTTTATTGAATGTTCAGATGATGTTGCGCACCGGTGCGCTCTTCTGACACTCCAGAAGATCGGCATAGACAGACCCGAAGAAGTTGAGAGTGCATTTGAAACTTTTAGATAGTGTTCTGATCATCTCTGAATGTATTTACGGGAAGTTTTCCCGAAAAAAACAGTTTTTTATAAGGTTAGCGTAAAACCCCTTGGTCTTTAGCCAAGGGGATGTAAGCGACAATATAGTGTTTATAACACAAAGCATTTAATGTGTTAGGTTTAATTATTATATGCATGTTAATTGCTTACAAATTTAGAATGTATCCAAATAAATCTCAAATTGAAAAATTTGAACAACATTTTGGTGCTTGTAGATTTGTATATAATTTTGCACTTGAAATTAAGATAAAATCTTATGAAACTGATGGAAAATCAGTATCGAGATTTGTTTTAAACAAGATGCTTCCGGAACTAAAACAAGAAAATGAATGGTTAAAGGAAGTTAATTCACAATCTCTTCAGGGAGCTACATTACATCTGGATAACGCATTTACTAAATTTTTCAGGGAGAAAAAAGGATTTCCTAAATTCAAATCACGAAAAAATCCAGTTCAATCATTTTCTGTTCCTCAAGCATATTCTGTTGATTTTGACCGGAATTGTGTTAAGTTGCCTAAAATTGGATATGTTAAAACGATACTTCATAGAAGGTTTAACGGAAATTTAAAGACTGCAACTGTTTCCCGGAATAACGCAGGTAAATATTTCATAAGTATTCTTGTCGATGATGAGTTAGAGTATCCATTACCTGGATCATTTGATGCCAGTAATACAATTGGTCTTGATGTAGGTATAAAGGACTTTGTTGTTACATCTGAAGGTAATAAGTATGACAATCCAAAGTTCCTGAAAAATTCAGAAAAACGGTTAAAAACTCTTCAGAGAAGATTTAGCCGAAAAAAGAAAGGTTCTTCAAATTTCAAAAAAGCAAAATTACAGTTAGCAAAACAACATGAAAAAGTAAGTAATCAGCGTAATGATTTTCAGCATAAGATTTCTTTTCAAATTATTAGCGAGAACCAAGCAATTGCTGTTGAAACATTAAAAGTTGAGAATTTACTTAAAAATCATAAATTAGCAAAAAGTATCTCTGATGCCGGGTGGTCCGCTTTTTTTGAAAAATTAAAATATAAAGCGGAGCGATATGGTAAGACTATACTACAGATAGGACAGTTTGAACCATCTACAAAAATTTGCAGTAATTGTGGATATTACAATTCTGAAATGACTTTGTCAATAAGGGATTGGGTTTGTCCGGATTGTGAAATGCATCATGACAGAGATATTAATGCTGCAATAAATATCAAGAAATTTGCTCTTGATAGACAGAATTTAATTGGAATATAATATATTTGCACCCTTGGAACGGGGGGAAGGGCCTGTGGACCTGTGGAGGTTACTCCGAGGTATGAAGCAGGAAGCCTCTGGGTCTTTAGCCCAGAGGTAGTTCACCTTATGTTTCAGGGGATATCTTTTAAGCCAAGACCCTTTATGTACCTGCTTAGCTCTTCATAGTCGCGCTCGTGGTATATATGTGCGGATACTGATGTATGTGAGTACCACCCGGTATTGGCATTAAGTCTCTCTGCAATCATCTTCTGGAGGTTTACAAGGGCATACATATTTGCGCCGAGTGCTGAGAGCATATCGTTTGAACGGAATTCAACGTGCATGTTCAGGTTATTGTCACGCAGAAGGCACTGAATTCTCTGAAGGCAGGGTGGATTTCTTGATTCCGTATCTTTCGGGGGAAACCATGTTATGCCGAGTGCACGCCGGGAATTTGGTTCTTCCTTCAGTTTCCGGACAATATATTCTATCTGGTCAATTCCCTTCCCGTCGCCGTCACCTGAGAATATCTCCCCGTCTTTTACAGGATGGTCAAAGAGGCGGTCATGGTAAGTGTAGGCGAATTCATTGTCAGTGCCGTGCAGGAGATCATGTACATACTGTTTCATCGCGCCTTCACCAAACATATTGTACGGGCTTATCATATATTCAGCAAAAGGGTCTTTTACATGAATATTCATTGGTTCGGGCAGTTCTATCGTCTTTTCCCCATCCTCAGTGATGAGATGACATCCGTGTTTCACTATTGTCTTTATTGCCTCTTCATGCCCTTTGCCTATAGAAAACGCCCTGATATTAAACATCTTGATATATTCTCCCTGTTGTGAGCTGTATCATTTCGGTACAGTTCTGAATAACTATTTGTTCTTTTTTCTGAAGATAATTATCTTCTTCATTTTCCTGTGTGAGTGTTGTGCCGGATGCACTAACATTAATGAAATGATCTGCCAATATTATGGTCATGCAGGCATCGCCGGAGATGGAGAGTTATTTCAAATCGCTTGAGGATGACCTCTATAAGGCCATAGAAATAGCAAAACAGGCAAGGAAGGTTGGAATTGATCCGGCGCTTGATGTTGAAATTCCGGTGGCGAGCGACCTTGCTGACAGGGTGGAGGCGCTGTTAGGGTATCCGGGTGTTGCTGTAAGGCTGAGGGAACTTGGAGAGATGATGTCCAGAGAGGAGGTCTCCTTGAAGATAGGTGATGATTTCATCGCAAAAAGATTTGGTGAGGAGACAAAGGAGGAGATCCTTGACCATGCCATACGGACATCAATGGCACTTCTTACCGAGGGTGTTGTGGCCGCACCAACCGAAGGGATAGGAAATATATCACTTGGGAAAAATGATGACGGGACTGAATATTTAAAAATATACTATGCAGGTCCTATCCGGAGTGCAGGAGGTACAGCACAGGCACTCTCTGTTCTTGTCGGGGATTATGTCCGGAAAGGTCTTGGGATCAACCGTTATATCCCAAGAAAAGAGGAGGTTGAGAGATATGTTGAGGAGATTAAGAAGTACAACTCCATATCAAGCCTTCAGTATATGCCGTCAGATGACGAGCTGAGGCATATTATTAGGAACTGTCCGGTATGTGTTGAGGGTGAACCTACTGAGCGGGTTGAGGTATCCGGATACAGGAATCTTGAGAGGATTGAGACCAATACTGTGAGGGGCGGTATGGGTCTTGTTGTGGCTGAAGGTCTTGCATTAAAGGCACCAAAGATCCAGAAGACTGTGCGTAAGGTCAAGATGGAAGGGTGGGAATGGCTTGATGATCTCGTCTCCGGATCCTTCTCGTCCGCATCATCGGGTGGAGATGATGAAGAGGTGGAAGAGGATGATTCAGCAAAAAAGTGTAAAATTAAGCCAAAGGACAAGTATATCCGTGATCTTGTCGGCGGCAGGCCGGTCTTCTCCTATCCTTTACGACCGGGTGGTTTCAGGCTGAGATATGGCCGTTCAAGAAATACCGGATTTGCTGCCGCCGGTTTTAATCCGTCGGGTCTGCATCTGCTTGGCAATTTTCTGGCAGTGGGCACTCAGATGAAGGTGGAGCGGCCCGGCAAAGCCTGTGGTGTTGTTCCGGTTGATACAGTCGAAGGGCCGACTGTCAGGCTCTATTCCGGAGAAGTGCTGAGGGTTGATGATATTCCTACAGCGATTAAACTTGGGAACAGTGTCGAGAGAATTCTCGATGTCGGTGAAATTCTCATATCATACGGCGAGTTTCTGGAGAATAATCACATGCTGATCCCGGCTGCATACTGTCATGAATGGTGGATACTTGAAGGGGGCAAAGATAGGCCGGAATCCGGCAGGCAGGCCATTGATCTGACACTTGCCGGTGCATATCTCCACCCTGATTTTATGTATATCTGGGACGATCTGACAGCGGCGGAGATCCTTGAGCTGAGAGAGATTGTATCGGCAGAGGGTGTTGTGTCAGGAGATTCCCTCACAATGCCCAATACATCCCGGACAAAAGATCTGCTGGAGTTGCTTCTCCTGCCTCACAAGGTCATCTCCGGAAATCTGGTCGTTTCTGACGCAGCAGTTTTTATCGCATGCCTCGGTCTTGATGACAGCCTGAATAGAAAGGAATTTCCGGATGAGAAATATCCTGATGACCCCCTTGAGCTTGTCTCTTATCTCTCCGGATTTAAGGTTCGGTCAAAGGCCGGCACACGCATAGGCGGAAGGATGGGCAGACCTGGTAAATCAAAGGAGAGAAAGATGAATCCTGCGCCAAATGTGCTGTATCCTGTCGGAAATGAAGGCGGTTCGAGGAGGTCATTTCAGCAGGTCGCAAAGTCAAGGGATAACCGTGACGGCGGTTTTATCACTGCTGAGGTGGGCCTTAGAAGATGTTCTTCCTGCGGTTTTAAGACCTATAAAAATGTCTGTGAATGCGGTGCACATACTGAGCCTGTTTATGTCTGCCCAAGATGTCAGCATGATGTAGTAAAGGGTGTATGTCCGGTATGCGGGGTTGACGGAGTATGTGCACAGACTATTACTATCAATGTGAAGGAGGAGTATGACCGTGCATTAAAGGCGCTTGTCATGCGGGATTCCGAGCTTAAACTTGTCAAGGGTGTAAAGGGCCTGATGTCAAAGGAGAGATGTGTTGAGGCTCTGGAGAAGGGAATTTTAAGGGCCAGGCAGGATCTTTATGTCTTTAAGGACGGCACACTCCGGTACGATATGATCGATCTTCCGCTCACACAGATTATTCCGCGTGAGATCGGAGTCAGTTACCAGAAGCTTTTGGAGCTTGGATATACCCACGATGTCTATGGCAGGCCTCTTGAATCAGATGAACAGATTCTTGAGCTTAAATGCCAGGATATTTTAGTCTCTGAACATTGCGGTGAGTGGCTTGTCAAGGTCTCAAAGTTTGTTGATGAACTGCTTGAGAAGGTCTATGGATTAGAGCCATATTATAATGCCTCTAAGAGGGGTGATCTTGTCGGTACTCTTCTTATGGGTCTTGCACCGCATACCAGTGCCGGGGTGCTGGTGCGGCTGATAGGCTTTACAAAGGCTCTTGTCGGCTATGGCCATCCGTTCTTTCATGCCGCAAAGAGGAGGAACTGTTTTCAGGGCGAGACCGGACTGACGGTATATGACGGTGAGAGGTGGGATACTCTTCCGATAAAGAAATTTGTCCTTGAGAATTTTGATATGAGCTGCAAATCTGTTGACTGTGTAGGCACATATTATTCAGATCCGGTAAAGCCGTACTGGGTGAGGGCCGTTGATGTTTATGGTAATGTCAGAATGAGAGAGGTAACTTCTGTTTCCGTTCATAAATCTCCCGATACACTTCTCTATTTTGAGACAAGACGCGGCAAAAGTATCATGGTGACACCTGAGCATGCTATGCTCGTCTCTGACCTTAACTACCAGAGGAAGATTAAGGCCCTTGAACTGAAGGAGGGTGACTATATTCCCGGTTTTGAAGGCGGGGTTATGATTCCGGATATGATTACTAAAAAAGAGGTGGTTGCCAGTGCAGAGGATTATGTCTACTGCCTGACGGTTGCTGAGGATCATACAGTCGAAGTAAACGGGATATTTACCGGGCAGTGTGACGGGGATGAGGACTGTATCATGCTGCTTTTAGACGGACTTATCAATTTTTCACGGTCTTTTCTTCCGGAAACAAGGGGTGGTTCGATGGATGCCCCTCTTGTTCTGACACGGAGAATTGATCCGGCTGAGGTTGATAAGGAGAGCCATAATGTGGATGCCTGTTCTTCCTATCCGCTTGAGTTGTACCTTGCAGGTCTTGATTATGTGCACCCCAAGGATCTTGAGAAGATTGTTGATCATGTTGAACTCAGGCTTGGAAAACCCGGGCAGTATGAGGGGATTATGTTTACGCATAATACAACTGATATCTCTGCCGGACCTCTGATCTCTTCATATAATACACTCCAGACAATGGTTGAAAAGCTTGAGGCTGAACTTGAACTGGGGCGGATTATTCGTGCTGTGGATGAGGATGATGTAGCCGAGAGGGTTTTGAATACCCATTTCATCAGGGATATTATGGGCAACCTGAATTCCTACTCCAAGCAGAAGGTGAGGTGCACTAAGTGCAATTCAAGCTACAGGAGAATGCCTCTTGCAGGAAAATGTACTAAATGCGGAAATAAGCTCATCGCCACCGTTCATGAGGGTTCTGTGAAGAAATACCTCAGTATGTCGATTAAGATGTGTGAGGAGTACAATGTTTCAGATTACACCCGGCAGAGGGTTGAGGTGCTGAATATGGCGGTCATTTCGACATTTGGCGAGCCGCCGGAGAAGCAGCTTGGTCTGGCTGATTTTATGTGACTGCCGGAGATTCAGGCATATTTTATCCGGGTGGTAAATCTCTCCGTAAAGGGTCTTAAGATTGGCCCTTTGTCTGAAGTATTGTCTATTTCCTAATCTCCTTTTGGCATCAGGGGGCATCAGGATATTCTCCCGGTGTAGAATTGGTGCTGTCTGTCTTTTTTTCCGGAAGAATGGATATATTGTCTCCGGATATATATAATGCCTGTGCCGGATTGCCGGCTGATCCGTTTTTTCATCTTTTCCGGAAATTAGGTATGCTGCAATTTATAATTCGTTCTTTTTTGCATATGTATCAATAATATTGGCAGTTATGGCAAATCGGGCATTGATTCCCGTGTTGATGGTGGTTCCTGGTGCTGCATCTCTTATCATCCGGCTCACGCTGGATTTAAGTTGTATGAGGCTTAAATGCAGTGTATGATGGTAAAAAATATAAATATTCTGAATAATCATGGGAATTGTTCCTTTTTTGGGGAAGAAATATGGTGGTACCTCTCTGAAAATGGATTATAATTCACGAATGTAGTTTTTCCTGTTTGTTGCATGAGTAAATGCTCTCAGTCCTGATTTGATATGCCTGTAACTGGGTGATTCGTGGTCTGACTGTCGGAGATTAGCTGATTGTATGTATGGTAAAAAAAGGTCTGTATTTTATTCCGGTACGCTTTCAGGGGGCTGGCTGCCAAAACCGGTGGCAGTCTGCACAGGGAAGTGGCCTGTCAGAAATTTTGGGGGCGGTTTATATTGAGAAATAAATTTGGATTTAAGGGGAGATTTAATGACAAAGAGGCATCTGTAAGCCAGGTTGATGCCGGTCCGCTTCGGGATGAACTGTACAGCAGGGATCAGATGGTTCAGCATGCAAAGGAGATTGCAGGCATATACAGGGCAGGTCCTGGAAATGGATACGGTAGTCTCCTTCCACGGCTTGCTGATAACGAGAAGGTCCTGCTGGACACTTATAATCTGCTGAATGCTGCCAATGAGGCCAGTCGCCGGATTGCTCCGGCAGGTGAATGGCTGCTGGATAACTTCTATCTTATTGATGAACAGATTCTGACTGCCCGCTGCCACCTCTCCGAAGAGTACTGTGAAGAGTTTCCCCGTCTGGAAAATGGGCCTTTTGAAGGATTTCCGCGGATTTACCATATCGCTACAGAATTAATTGCACATAGTGACGGGAGGATTGACGACAAAACTCTCCTGGATTTTATTAATTCGTATCAGAGTGTTACTCCTCTGCTGCTTGGGGAGCTCTGGGCTGTGCCAATTATGCTCAGGCTCTCTTTGATTGAGAATCTGCGCAGGATATCCGGAAAGATTTCAGCAGACAGGCTTGATTGTGACTCTGCTGATCAATGGGTGGACCAGATGACTGAGGTTGCAGGTCATAATCCAAAAGGTCTGATCCCGTTTATTGCAGATATGGCACGTTCAGACCTTCCCATGACCAGCGCTTTTGTTGCGGAGATGGCGAGGCAGCTGCAGGGTCAGTCCGGTTCATTTGCATTTCCACTTACATGGATTGAACAGAGGCTTTCTGAGAGTAATCTGACTATTGAGCAGATGGTCAATGCGGAGGCTCAGGCCCAGGCTGTTGATCAGGTCTCCTTTGGAAACTGCATTAACAGCCTTCGTCTCCTTGATCTGATTGACTGGCGTGAGTTCGTTGAAAAGGTCAGTCTTGTTGAGCATATACTCCGGAGTGATCCTGCGGATAATTATGCAGCTATGGACTTTGAAACCCGTGACCGGTACCGGCATGTGGTTGAGGAGATTGCAAAAAAAGGACGGCTCGGTGAGGGTGATGTTGCAGGAAAAGCCGTAGAGCTTGCCTGTGATAACCGGAATAATAAGGACGGGGAGATTCGGGCATCCCATGTTGGTTATTATCTGACAGATGAAGGCAGAGTGTCTCTTGAAGAAGCCCTCTCCTATACTCCTCCGTTTTCTGATCGGTTCAGAAGAAAGGTCTATTCCTTTACCCTTCCGCTGTATTTCTCAGGCATTCTCTCTTTAATCCTGATTGCAGCTCTTTTTGGGTATGGGCATATTCCCGCTTACGCATGGTATATTACTCTGCCTGTCATGCTTCTCCTTCTCTTCCCGGTAAGTCAGGTTGCAGTTGCGGTTATAAACTGGGTATATACTATACTCATCCCTCCCGTTTTACTTCCGAAGATGGACTATTCATCGGGGATACCTGATGACCAAAGGACTATCGTTGTAATTCCTACAGTTCTGTCAGAACCCGGAGATGTCGCATCACTCCTTGATTCACTTGAAGTGCGGTACCTGGCGAACCGTGATGATAACCTGCACTTTGCCCTGCTGACCGATCTCCGGAATGCATCAGTCCAGGAGCTGCCCGGAGACGAAGAACTGGTCAGTCTTCTTGCTGCCGGGATTGAAGGTCTTAACAGCAGATATTGTGATGATAAGCCGTCAACCTTTTTCCTCATGCACAGGGCCAGGACATGGAATGAATCTGAAGGGGTATGGATGGGTTATGAGAGGAAGAGAGGTATTCTTGGTGCATTCAATACTTTCATATTGGGAAGAGGGACTAAATCCTTCTCACGTATTGTTGGTGATCAGGAGATTCTGGGCAGTATCAGATATGTGATAACCCTTGATACTGACACCGAACTTCCCCGCAGCAGTGCTGGAAAACTTATAGGTACTCTGGCCCACCCGCTCAACCGGCCGGTAATGGACCCGGTTAACCAGGTGATCAGGGAAGGATATGGAATTCTCCAGCCCCGTGTTGCTCTGTCTCTGAGAGAGACTGGCATCTCCCGATTTGCCTCATTCTTCGGAGGTGAACCGGGCATTGATCCTTATACCCGTGCAGTATCTGATCTATATCAGGATGCCTTTAAGGAAGGGTCATTTATCGGTAAGGGTATCTATGACCTTGAAGTATTCTCACAAATATTTGAAGGGCGTTTCCCTGAAAATCTTATATTAAGCCATGATCTGCTTGAGGGATGTTATGCCAGAGCCGGCTTTGTCAGTGATGTTTTGGTCCTTGAAGATTACCCAAACAGTTATCTCGCTGATATCAAACGAAGGCACAGGTGGATCAGAGGCGACTGGCAGATTATGCAGTGGATTTTTCCATTTATTCTTGACGCTTCTTCAAAAGTACAGAGAAATCCACTTTCTCTTCTCTGCCGGTGGAAGATATTTGATAATCTGAGACGAAGTCTCGTAGCTCCGGCAGCATTACTATTTCTTATCATGTCGTGGATCAGCTTTGGCAATCCTCTGTTCTGGACAGCCTTTATTGCCTCACTGTATCTGATCCCTTCAGTCATCATCATCTGCCGGGGAGTTGTAAAAAAGCCTGAAAAGCAGACCTGGATGCTGCATCTCCGTGATCTGCCCTCTCTTGTCAGGAGTCAGATAACTGTCCCTCTGATCAATCTTATATTCCTCCCATATGAGGCATATATTTCACTTGATGCTATGCTTAGGTCCTGCTTTCGTATGGCAGGTTCCCACCGGCATCTGCTGGAATGGACTACTAATCAGGAGGCTGCACAGGCAAAAACTTCAGGACTTGCAGGAATGTACAGAATTATGTGGGCCGGGCCGGTAATCGGGGCCGGACTGCTTGCCCTTCAGATTCAGGAGCGTCTTGTTTCTTCTCCGGTTATTGCATTTTTTGCCTGTGCATGGATTCTCTCGCCGATTATTGCATCATGGATCAGCCAGCCGCAGAGATCTCATGTCTTTGATCTGACTCCTGATCAGAGCTTATTTTTAAGAGCTGTTGCACGGAAAACCTGGCGTTTCTTTGAGACGTTTGTCACTGCTGAAGATCATTACCTCCCGCCTGACAATTATCAGGAGCAGCCGGTTTCAGCAGTTGCCCACCGCACTTCTCCGACAGATGTCGGGCTTTTACTTCTTGCAAATCTCACTGCGTATGACTTTGGTTATCTCTCCCTCAGGGGACTTATTGAGCGTACCGGAAATACCATGAATACTATGGGGCAGCTGAAGAGATTCCGGGGTCATTTTTACAACTGGTATGATACTATCACATTAAAGCCGCTTCTTCCGCGTTATATCTCAACAGTTGACAGTGGCAACCTTGTCAGCCACCTTCTTGTACTGCGGCAGGGACTATGTGAACTTCCGGATACTAAGATTATGTCAGATAAATTTGCAGACGGTTTATCTGACACCCTCTCTCTTCTCTCTGAGGCTCTTGATAATGCCCAAAAAGAGGGCGGAGCAGAGTCTTTCACATATGGCAGGTCAAAGATTGCAGAACTGAAAGATGGCGCAGCCCGGATGCCGGTTATGACTGGTGAAACACTGAGATCTCTCTCATCTCTTGATGTGATTGCCTCGGAAGTGCGGGATGCACTGGGCAGTCATCCGGATGATGATGTCAGGTGGTGGGCCGGTGCAGTTAAACGACAGACAGAGGCCCATATAAAGGATCTGAATTATTTTGTATTGTGGCAGTCCACCGGCAGTCCTCCTGACACAGTATGGCGTGAAATTCCTGAGCATCTGACACCCTATGTATCTCTGATCTGCACCACAATCGAGGGGCTGGATAATCAGATCCCTACTATTGGTGAAATTGCTGAAATCAGGCATTCTCTGTATGATCACATAGGTCCTCTTCGTGAATGGCTTGAGAATCCCTCTGATTCTGATTCATTCTTTGGTCTGGGCCGTATGTGGCTGATTCGGACCATTGATGAGATGGAAAAGTCAGTCGGGAGGGCTGAAGAGGTACTCCTGTCGATATCACGTCTTTCTGTTCAGTGCCGGAAATTTTCTGAAATTGAGTATGAATTTCTCTATGACAGGGCGAGTAATCTCCTTGCAATCGGATATAATGCGACTGATCTCAGGCGGGATGCCAGTTTTTATGACCTGCTTGCATCAGAGGCAAGAACTGCCAGCTTTGTCGGTATCGCTTACGGGAAGCTTCCACAGGATCACTGGTTCGCGTTAGGCCGTCTGCTCACAAATATTGATGGCGGGAAGCCAACTCTCATTTCGTGGAGTGGTTCTATGTTTGAATACCTGATGCCGCTTCTTGTGATGCCTACGTACGAAAATACCCTTCTTGACCGTACATATCATGCAGTCGTTGCCAGACAGATCGACTATTCCCGGAGGCGTGGTATCCCGTGGGGTATCTCAGAATCCGGTTATAATGTCACAGATACAAGCCTGAACTACCAGTACCGGGCATTTGGAATTCCGGGACTTGGTTTCAAACGTGGGCTTGCGGATGATCTGGTTATTGCCCCGTATGCTGCTGTGATGGGGCTGATGGTAAATCCGTTTCTGGCCTGCAGGAATCTTGAAAAGATGAGTTCATCCGGATATTGTGGTGAATATGGCTTTTATGAAGCTATAGATTTCACCCGTTCCCGGACTCCGCCGGGGCAGAAATACTCGATAATTCAGTCATTTATGGCACATCATCAGGGTATGGCTCTGCTCTCTCTTGCCTATGTAATACTGGACCGCCCTATGCAGAGGAGGTTTATGTCAGATCTCAGTCTTCAGTCAGCTGCGATGCTGCTACAGGAGAAGATGCCGTTAAATCTTCCATTCTATCCGCATACCGGCGAGGTGGAAGGGGTTCATAAGGCAACTGATATATCGGAATCCCTTACACGCACCTTTAATTCTGCAAAAACTCCGAGGCCTGAGGTGCATCTCCTTTCAAACGGCAGATATCATGTTATGGTAAACAACAGCGGTTCCGGGTACAGCAGATGGAATGATCTTGCTGTAACCAGATGGCGGGAGGATCCCACCGCAGACTGCAGTGGCACCTTCTGTTATATCAGGGATCTTGCGAGCGGTGAGTTCTGGTCAAACGGATATCAGCCCACTAAAAAGAAACCGGTTTCATTTCAGACAACTTTCCGGCAGGCACAGGCTGAATTCCTCAGGAAAGACTGGGACTTTTATACCCGGACTGAGGTCATCGTCTCTCCTGAAGATGATGTGGAACTCAGAAGAGTATGGGTGACAAACAGGTCATGGAACCCCCGAAGTTTAGAGTTTACCAGTTATGCTGAGGTGGTGCTGGCACCTCAGGCCTCAGATGAAAGCCACCCGGCCTTCACTAATCTGTTTGTTCAGACTGAACTGATCCCGGAGAGAAATGCCATCCTTGCAACGAGAAGGCCGCGTTCTGAAGGTGAACGTCCGCCCTGGATGTTTCATCTGATGACTGTCAATGGTAAACAGGTACGAAAGATCTCGTTTGAGACAGACCGTTTAAAATTTATCGGGCGTGGCAATTCACTTGCACAACCGGTTGCGATGATCGATTCTTCAACTCTTTCTGATACTGCCGGGTCGGTTCTTGATCCGGTTGTGGCTATAAGATGCACCATCTCCATTGAGCCGCAGGAGACGGGCTGTGTCAATATATTTTCCGGGGTCTGTGAAAGCCGTGATGATGCTCTTGCCATGATTGAGAAATATTATGACCGGAATATTACTGACAGGGTTCTTGAAATGGCCTGGACACATGCACAGGTTATGCTAAGGCAGCTGGATGCGACTGAGCAGGATGCTCAGATATATAGCTCTCTTGCTTCGTCAGTTATTTATTCAAATCCTGTCAGAAGGGCATCCGGTAAAGTTCTTATTAAGAATAAACTTGGTCAGTCAGGTCTGTGGAGGTATGGAATATCGGGAGATGTTCCCATTGTACTGGTGAGGATTAAAAACAGGAAGAGGATCAGTATTATCAGGGATATGGTGCAGGCCCATGCATACTGGCATATGAAGGGGCTGATGGTTGATCTGGTCATCTGTAATGAGGAGAGATCCGGGTATCGTCAGGAGCTTCAGGATGAGATACTAAGCCATGTCCCTCAGGGGTCTGATTCACAGTTGTTAAATAAAAAAGGCGGGATCTTTATCCTTAATCTTGAACTGATGTCAGATGAGGATTTTATACTGTTGCAGACTGTAGCCCGTGCAGTTATTTCTGACAGGGCCGGTTCACTTGCAGAACAGATGGAGCGGGCTGGCTGGTGTGAGGTTGAGGTTCCCCAGCTGCTTACTACCAGAACGCCTTCTCATGATTCATCCGGAATTTCAGGCTCTCCGGGAGAAGGGCTTCTTTATTTCAACGGTATCGGAGGATTTTCTCCGGATGGAAAGGAGTACGTAATTATTACGGATAAATGGAATGTAACTCCTGCGCCGTGGGTGAATATACTTGCAAATGAGAATTTTGGGACGGTTGTATCAGAGAATGGCAGCGCCTATACCTGGTGTGAGAACTCCCATGAGTTCAGGCTGACTCCATGGATGAATGATCCCGTTCAGGACCTCTCTGGTGAGGGCCTGTATATCAGGGATGAAGAGACCGGCAAATTCTGGTCCCCCGGAGCGTGGCCTGTGCGGGGGGCAGGCAGTTACGTTACCAGGCATGGGTTTGGATATTCTGTCTTTGAATATTCTGAGCAGGGAATTAGTTCCGAACTGACTGTATATGTCTCCGTTGATTCACCTGTGAAATTTCTCTCTCTTAAGCTCAGGAACAGATCGGGCCGCAAAAGATTTCTCTCTGTCACCGGATATGTGGAATGGGTTCTTGGGGAGCTGAGATCGAAATCACTGCCTTATGTGGTCACTGAAATTGATCAGGTCTCCGGAGCTGTTTTTGCTAAAAATCCATATAACTGTGAATTTCCGGGCAGGGTTGCATTTTTTGACTCTAATATAATTAACAGGACTCTGACCGGCGATCGGCATGAGTTTATCGGGCGGAATGGTTCGGCTGACAGACCGGCAGCGATGGAAAGGGTCCGGCTCTCGAATAAAGTCGGGGCTGGTCTTGATCCCTGTGCTGCGGTGCAGGTTCACTGTGAACTTACTGACGGGGAAGAGCGTGAGATTATATTTACTCTTGGTGTGGGGCGGGACGGCGATGATGCAAGAACTCTTCTCTTAAAGAATCGTGGGGTGGAGCCTGCACATGCGGCACTCAAAGCAGTGAAAGATTACTGGGGCCGGACACTTGGTGCAGTTCAGGTTAAGACTCCTGATATGTCTGTGGATCTGCTCGCCAACGGATGGCTGGTATATCAGATAATTGCTTCCCGTTTGTGGGCACGTTCCGGATTTTATCAGTCTGGCGGGGCGTTTGGATTCAGGGATCAGCTCCAGGATGTGATGGCGCTTATTCATACAAGGCCGGAGCTTATGAGGAGGCAGCTGCTTCTCTGTGCCGGGCATCAGTTTATTGAGGGTGATGCTCAGCACTGGTGGCACCCGCCGTTAAACAGGGGTGTCAGGACTCATTGTTCTGATGATTATCTCTGGCTGCCGTTTGCCGCCAGCCGTTATGTGCTGAGCACCCGTGATTTCGCAGTTCTGGATGAGGAAATTTTGTTTATCGAAGGGCGTGAGCTGCTCCCTGAGGAGGACTCGTACTATGATCTCCCTAATCAGTCGGAAACTTCTGCAAGCCTGTATGAACACTGTGTCCTGGCTGTCCGGCGTGGCATGAGGTTTGGGGAGCATGGTCTTCCTCTGATGGGGACCGGGGACTGGAATGACGGGATGAATCTTGTCGGTGCCGGAGGTAAGGGAGAGAGTGTCTGGCTTGGATTTTTCATCTTTGATCTTCTGATGAGGTTTAGTAAGGTTGCAGAGATCCGGGGTGACTTATCTTTTGCAGAGTTCTGCCGTGTGAATGCTGAGCAGCTCAGGGTGAATATTGAGAGATATGGGTGGGATGGGGAATGGTACCGCCGTGCCTATTTCGATTCCGGAGAGCCGCTTGGTTCTGCTGTTAATAAGGAGTGCATGATAGATTCAATTGCCCAGAGCTGGGCAGTCCTCTCAGGGGCTGCTTCAGAGGAGAGGGCGGTCACTGCTATGGAGGCAGTGAAGGAGCATCTTATTCTTCGGGAGGACCGCCTTTTGCCGCTTCTTATCCCGCCTTTTGATAAGACTATGAAAAATCCCGGATATATCAAAGGTTATGTTCCGGGTGTACGGGAGAATGGCGGGCAGTATTCCCATGCTGCTATATGGGTGGTGGCAGCCTTTGCGGTTCTGAAGGATAATGAGCAGGCCTGGGATCTGCTGCCTTTCATCAATCCTATTCATCACAGCAGAAAGGAGGAGGATGTCAGAAAGTACCGGGTTGAACCGTATGCACTTGCTTCTGACATCTATGCTGCTGCTCCGCATACCGGACGGGGCGGGTGGACCTGGTATTCGGGTTCGGCGGGATATATGTACACGCTTATCCTTGAGTCGCTTCTTGGGGTCAGGCTTTCCGGAGACTGCCTGACATTTGACCCCTGTATCCCGGCGGACTGGGATTCGTACCAGGTTGATTACCGGTATCTTTCAGCGATGTATCATATTGTGGTTAAGAATTCCGGTAAGGAAGATAAAGCTCCGGGTAAAATATCAGGTGAAAGTTCAGGTGAGGGATCAGGTACGGGAGGGGGTAGTAAATCATGTATCAGATCTGTTATTGTTGACGGCGTTAATCAGGCTGATAAGATCATTCATCTGGCTGATGATCAGGAAGAGCACCGGGTTGTGGTAGAACTTGGAGACTGAGGATTTGTAACTGAGGATTTGTAACTGAGTATTTGTAACTGAGTATTTGTAACTGAGTATTTGTAACTGAGGATTTGTAACTGAGAATTGTTGATTTGTGATCGATAATTAGTGATTGGGCACTGAAAACCTGTGTGATATGCGGGGGAAGAGATCACATTTTATTTTTTCATGAATTGTGGCTGTGATGGATGATTTCCGGTTGTTATTATGTAATTCATTATGAAATTTTATTAGCTAATAAGGCATATGTATAATAGCGCGAGAGTTTCCGAGAGGCCAAAGGAGCCGGACTCAAGATCCGATCTCGCAGGAGTTCGCAGGTTCAAATCCTGCCTCTCGCACTATATCTTCTAAATGCTGTCGGTGAACTCCAGTACATGATGTGTCGGGGCTTTTATAGATTCCAAAAAGAAAGTTTAGTGGTTTACTATTTTGGAAGGTGGAAGAACTCTTATGAAATCCTTCGTGTTGTTAGTGACAAGTTTTACATCCGGATTTTTGGCACTCTGATAGATTACAATAGTTGCAACAAGTTCATCAAATTTTCCGATAGGGGTTCCATTTTCCTTAAGCTTTGCAGATAATTCACCATATGGTGCGTAAAAACTGTTTGAATGGTTTATTACGGGAATTACATTTAGAATCTCATTAATCTTATCTATTGAATCCTGAATGTCTTTTGTTCCATATGCCCCTTTATAGAGTTCGTAAACATTCACAAATGTTGTACTGAATGTTTCACCGCTTTTTACTATTTCATCAAGGAATGCGAGGGCTTTTTTATGTCTGGAGCTGTTTTGATTTCTAATTAAGTCTATTAAAAATGTGCTGTCAAAGATGATCATTCAATCCTCTTCGACGCTTTTAGTCATTATATCAGCGTCTTCATCAGATAGACGACCAATCTTACTAATAGCTTCATGTAATTCTTCAGGAGTGGCAACACTTGGAATGGTTCTTAAAACAACACTCGAAAAACTCTCATCGTCATTATTTTTCCATTTCTTCAGTCTTTCATACGCTTCGTCTGAAAGGCTCACCGTTTTGGACATAAGTATACATATGGCCATATATGAATAAATAAGGCTCCTCGCTGTTTTATGTGGGTAATCCAAAGTTGAGATCCCCCAATCTGAGATAAATCATCTTAATTAGAGTCTTACTATTACGATATCCTCTGGCTGCTCGTTTGAATGTTTGGATAAGACTATTTGTCCCTTCAAGAATGGCATTTGTCATGCCTGATTTGACAATATTCAAAATACCTCCCTCATGTTTTTTAATTGTTTTAGCGACCCTAATCATGGGTTTAAGTTTGGATTCATTTGCCAGGACAACCCATTTATTTAAAGAATCAAGTGTATTTTCAGGGTTATCTTGGTTCCATAATTCTTGGAATCTACGCTTTAGTTTGTATGCTTCAGCGGTTTTGAGATTAACACAAAGGAGATTATTTAGCTCTATTCTCTGTTCTGGCTTTAAATCATTAGGATCTTTTAACCACAAGTATTTTGTTTTCTTTAGAATTGGTTGCTTTTTTGATTCCCCGCGTCTTATCTGATCAACTGCATCGCTTATGATTTTTATCACGTGAAATTTATCCAAAGTGACATTACAGTCAGGAAACGATTCTCGAAAACCCTTGAGAAATGCAGGAGACATATCGCAGCAACCAGAGTGAATTAAATCAGGATTTCCACCATGAGCGAGGAGTTCATTACGGAATGAAGTTAGTGTTGATGAGTCTTTACCGTCACAAACATAGATTACCCGTTTTGTTTCATAATCAACAACAAGCGTTACATAATTGTGCCCTTTCTTTACAGAAGTTTCATCAATACCAATGCTTGAAACTGACGAAAGATCTTCCTTATTAAGAGCTTTTACAACGTAGTATTCCACAATTCGCCATAATCTCGTGTCATGCTCTCCAATATATTCTGCCACTTGAGCCACAGGCATACGCTGGATGAGATATAGAACCATTGATTCAAATAATAAGGTGAATCCACTACCTTTTCTTGCCCACGGAACATCTGCAACATGAACTCCACAGGTTTCACAGCATACACGAGGTACTCGACAGTGCAAATAAGCTTTATGCTGAAAAAAATCAAGGTGCCGCCAAGTCTTTTTAGTGGTGTCATGTACTTTGCAGAGTGATGCACCACATATTGGACAGTTGAATTTTGCACCAGTATTAAAATCAACAGATATGTCTATTTGTTGAAGATTTGAGCTGAAATCAAGAGATTTAATGTGCCAAGGTGAAGTTATTCCAAGTGCCTGTTCAAAGAGAAAGTATTGATTTGATGAGTCATTATGTGGGAACATAGAATCTATTTACCTGTAATTTTTGAGGTATTTAACTCAAATATATTATTTAATACATCACAATTGAATTTATAATCACCCACAGGATTTAGCGAAGAGCCATAAATAATAGTTTTGATTGAAGTGGTTATTCTGATTACTTATAGAAAAAAGGGGGATCTTCGCTAAATTGTGTGGGTAGTTATAATCCTACTTTCCGCAGCAAGGCTAAAATAGCAAATAATAATCCATATTTTAATAAGAAGTATGGTTGGATGATACCAAAATTAATTTTAGTACCATATAATCACAAAGGTTCAAAATATGATAATATTGTATGTGAATTAGTGATTACCTGCGGAATGTAAGATAATAAATTCCATAAAATTACTTATATTTTCAGCAGGGTTGTGACGTATTTTTCAGTCAAATACCAGATTTATGAGATATTTAACTTAATTTCTGATTCAACCCATCAAATGTTACCTACTTAAAACAGCGAGGAGCCAGTGCGACATGTAAGCTATATTAGAGATTGCTAAACGCTATGCCATCCTTTCGGGATAATTCTACCATGACATGCATTCTTGGCAACGGGATTGTGTGAAGCTCATGGAACAATGTGATAAACTTCGGGAGCCTTACCTGGATAAATTGCTAGAATAAGGATGCTATGGAGAAGTGAAAACTGAATCATCATAAAGATCGTTACGCTGAACAAGTGAAAAGAAGGCTGATACGCTTGAGCCAATATGGCACGGAATTAGGTTTTCATGGCTTGGCTCACATGGAAACGAAAGGACAGAGAATTCCCGGTCTATAGATGGCTCCTAAGGCATCCATAATTATCTTTAATATGGAACATGGTAAACCCCATGAGTTCCTCCTTTGGAGGTAGGATATTCGTGAGAATATTCAATGGCTCAGGGGGCAGAGGAGGTAACAAAACGCAAAAGTCTGTCCATAATGGATAGGATAGGGACATATGTTCTAACCTGAAAAGGTGCTAACTTGTTACTGGTGCTTTACGGCAATAAGAGGAGGTATACCCATGAATGTACGATATTCAACGACACTAATTAGTGAGAAACGTACAGACCAGGATTACTCTAATCAATGGAGATCCATTGACTGGAAAGAAATTAAACATCAGGTTAATAGGCTACAGACCCGAATTGCAAAGGCAACACGTGAAAATAAATGGAATCTCGTCAAACGACTCCAGTATTTGCTGACTCATTCTCACTATGCAAAACTACTTGCAATAAAAATGGTCACGCAGAACAGGGGTGCTCGTACAGCGGGTATTGACGGTGAACGCTGGATGCGTCATTCTGATAAAATGAAGGCAGCATTAAGTCTAACCAGTAAAAAATACCACGCTAAACCACTAAAACGTATCTACATCCCAAAACCTGGTAAAGAAACAAAACGCCCTCTTTCCATTCCAACTATGTACGATAGAGCCATGCAGGCTCTTTATACACTTGCACTCCAGCCAGTTGCTGAAACTCGTGCTGATAAACGTTCATTTGGATTTAGATTATTTCGTTGCACCCAAGATGCAGCACAATATGCATTCTTCTGTCTTCACCATCCAAAATCCGCCATGTGGATTCTGGAAGGAGATATTCAGGGGTGTTTTGATAATATCTCACATGAATGGCTGAAAATAAACGTACCTATGGAGAAATCGGTCTTAAATCAGTTTCTTAGGGCTGGATTTGTATTTGAGCGAAAGCTTTACTCAACAGATAAAGGTACACCGCAGGGAGGGATAATTTCGCCGATATTGGCTAATATAGCCTTAGATGGCATAGAAAAAATGCTTGATGATAATTTTCCAAATATGAAGGTTCACTTCATACGTTATGCAGATGATTTCCTTGTTACTGCCCCTACAAGGGACATTGCGGAAGAAATCTGTGGGCAAATTCAGATATTCATCGCTAAAAGAGGATTAAAACTTTCCAAATCAAAAACACTAATCACTCATATTGATGAAGGGTTTGATTTTTTGGGCTGGAATTTTCGGAAATATAACGGAAAACTTCTCATAAAACCCTCTCGAAATTCAATTAAGAAAATTATTGAAAAGATGAAAGAAATTATCCATAGGGGCGCTGCCTGGACGCAAGAAGATCTGATTATAAAGTTAAATCCTCTCATTACAGGATGGGCTAATTATCACCGTCACATTGTTGCGAAAAGGACATATCAAAAATTGGATTTTATCCTTTGGAACATGTTGTGGAGATGGGCAAAACGCAGACATCATAATAAGGGCAAAAGATGGATTGCACAACGATACTGGCATAAGGAAGGAGCTAGAAACTGGGTCTTCAAGTCAGAATCCGTCAATCTTAATTCATTTGCGGAAACCAAAATTAGGAGACACTCAATGGTAAAACTTGAAGCAAGTCCCTATCTGGATCAGGAATATTTCTACAACAGAACTGAAAAGATACGAAAACAAACACCTTGGATTCAAACAAAACTATCATATTTCACATGAAGCCGCCCTGAATTTGGGTTGTAAAGGGCTTGAGCGAAGTGCGGTGAAAATCGCACGCTTCGTTCTTAGAAGGGGACGCAGAAGTAATTCTGTGTCCCTATTCGACTATTTTACGGTTATTTTCACTGCTGATCCTGTGGAAACAGAGTAATATTTACAGAATTATTAATCCGGACATTACTTATTATAATGTAACAAGTCCGGTCATCTAAAGCCCGAGAATATTCGTAACTGAAAATATGTAGAAGGCGTTGATGAATGACTCACCGATTAAAACACCGGCAAGGCATTTTTTAAGATGGATATTAAGCGATGCACTGACGTAGATTATCAGATCAGTATGCACAAACGGGCAGACACTCCACCCGGCAATGATTGGAATCTCCTTCTTTCTGAATAGATTTTTGATCCACACAATCTCTCCCGGAAATTTACTCTCAAAGTAATCACCAAGCTTAAGATATCCTGAATAACGGTACACAAGCGTTGCAGATACCAGAAATCCGGCAATATTGACGAAAAATACATGGTACGGGTTAAATACCAGGATTCCGACTATAAGAACCGGAGTTGACGGAAGAAGCGTAAGCCCCCGGAATGATAATACAATAAAGTAGATCATAAGGGCCGGAAAGTAATATTTTTCTGCAAATGCACCAAGCTTTGATAATTCAAAGAACTCAGGATCCAGAAAGTAAACTGAGAGGATCAGAATTACAGCAGTCAGCCATAATGCAAGGACAATCTTCCGGTCAAAGCTAAAGTGTCCCTTCATTAAAACCCCCTGTTACCACTCTTTGCAGCAGAGATCAGGAGAACTGCATATGCACCGTCTGTTCATGTATATGAGATCAGCATATCTGTTAATCCCGTATTTCGTGCGGATACATATGTTATCCGGATCTCTGATGTCATAAAAGATGAAGAAAAAGTTCTCTTTTTTATTGTCAGTGCCAAAACTCTCCTCAAATGAAGCTATGAAATTTCCGGATGAATCGTTCAGGCTGTAAATCTCTGAAAAATCCTCCTTTGAACTGGCATAAAATCCTGCCTCATGGCTTTCACTTCCTGCAAGCCGGATCAGAGTATCTCCGTAAAACTGCATGCCGGCAGGAGTTGAGATTATCACTGTCAGTGAAATAAGGGCGGTTGCCAGAACAACCATTAATGCAAGTATTATCTCCTTATTTGTTATTGCTGAGTTCTGCATCGTCCCTGCCGTAATTTTTCCTGATGACCGCTCTGATTGTCAGATTTACAATATTTATTCTGTTTATCTGCTGTTTTCCGTTCTTCTCCTGAAATAATCTTGTCAGCATAATTATTTCTTATAATACTTCCCTGAAAGAACCTGTTCACAGATATTCTGCAAGGGACAGTGTCCATTCTCTAATCTTCTTCCAGTCCCTGAAGTCACCCTCCGGTGCTTTTACTGCCTTAATCATAATTTTATGCAGGAATGATAGTTCCCTGTAAGTAATTTTTCCTGCAAAAAAACCTTCTGAAACCGGGTTTATCTCTCTTCCTGCTTCCCCTGAAGCCTCTTTTAGCTTCTCCCTGTTTTCAGGCGTATCGTCCTTCATTGAAATTCCGGCTGTGAAGAATGCAACCCTCTTTCCTTTGAGCACGGCAAGATTTCTCTGTACCATATTGGTGGCATCAGGGAGCCATTTTCCGGCGTAAACCGGACTTCCGATGACTATCAGATTATAGGCTGAGACATCATTTACATCCTCTGCCGCATATACATCTGCTGATAATCCCGTTTTTTTCAGTTCATCACCCATGAATTCAGCTATTTTATACGTGGAGCCGTATTTTGTAGCACAGGCAATGAGTATTCTGCCATTCATAATTTCCTCTATCGGGTTTATAACTGAATAAATGTTGGGGCGGAGGTTCTCTCCGGATGATGAACTGTACGATTGACATGGCATCAGCAATTTGTACCTGTGTGAGGGTGATCCTGTCAGGTATCTTTGTATGATGAACAGTATAACTGATATGGCAACAGGCAGGGTATATGAAACTTTTATCGACCCTGTTATTAATCTATAAACTGATAAAATATCAGGGAGTGTAAATATTTGACAAGGCTTGATGATTTTCTTCAGCCCCTCAGCCAGGGTGTCTGGGAAGTTGAGATTCCGAAGGAAAAAGTAACTGAACCACTTGGAGCTGAATGGCTGAAATCAGACATTAATGTGCCATCGCCGGAGACAATTGCAAGCTACCGCAAGGGAAGATTTCATGTTCATGAGACGGAGGGTGAGTGGCGGGTGCATCTTGACAGGTATGACCCAAAAAAGAACCCGATTCTACATCTGATTGACGATGCTCCCCTTCTCCTGATGATAGGTGACACCTTCATAACGTTAATATCAGACATCAGGAGAAAGGAGTTTAAGGATACAAAAAAAGTCCTTCAGGAACAGAAGAGGGAATGGCACCTTTCAGTTTTTGCCGGTATATTCCTGCTTCTCTTTGGATTTCATATCATTCTAAATCCGCTTAATATATTTCGGGGAGTTTTTGGATTCATAATTCCGGCGGCGATCTCAGTTGTCGGACTGCTTATGATCATTGCTCCTTTCAGAGCAAAAAATTCAGAATCATTCACATGGACGGATGTATTCAGAGGTGTGGCTGTTTTAATTGCAGGAATTGTGTCCTTTGATCTCTCGCTTCAGTTGTGGGTTACAGTTCTTATGGCAGTTTTGGGTTTATGGATGCTTGCAAGCGCCCTTATGCTTTTGATGCGTGTAAAAAAAGGAAGAAGTGCCGTTCCCGAAGGTTTCATAAGCCGTATGATTATTGCAGTAATTTCACTCCCACTTTCTGTGTATATGTTCGTGGAGCCGGCGACAATAATCGGAATTTTACTTATAACTCTTGGCCTTATAACGTCCCTTATCGGCCTGCTGCTCTTCGTAAACGGAATCAGGCTCTGGAGAGTTATGAAGAGGCAGATCTCTTCATAATTTTTTCTGATTTTCCCGTTAATCTCCAAAAAGGGAGCTTAAATTCCCTTCCTGAGGTTTAAAATAAGAACTGACAGTAACACCCCGGTTATTCCTGCAAAGACTGCAAATCCGGGAGCAGCTGCTGATTCAGTTTTCTCCCCTTTCTCTTCAGCATAGATAAGTTCACTATCAAAGGACGGGAATACTGACCTGCCCCATATCATCCGGCTGTTGTCAATGCGAATACTGCTGACTGAACCGTCAGCCGGAATTATAGACGAATCTCCTGTAACAGGATCGATTAGTATAATTGTGGATTCTGACTCGCTTTTAATCAGGCCGAATCCAACCCTCTTTCCGTCTGTGAAAGGTGAAGTTATAGTAGCTTTTCTCTCATCTTTTGTAAGTGAATCTGTGAATTCTCCGGTTAATGGATTTATGAGACCTGTCCTGCCGGTGGATATTTCATATATATAGGGTTCATCATAACTTCCCCTGTCAGTGCCTTCAAAAACTATTGTTGATTTTAAATATATTACGTAATCTCCTGCCATGTCAAAGGATTCAATACCGGAATTTGAAATATTGCTGTGTTCAGGGACAAATACAGATATGTTTTCCTTTGATTTGGTATTGTATATGTCAATTCCGCCACGGGGATTCTGATAAGCTATATTTTCATTGTCAAATACAATTCCCGCAGAGTCTATGGATTTTATCTCCGGAATTACAGTGTTTTCCTCTGTCCGGATGTCATAGATATTTGCAATGCCGGTGTATGAACTGTTGTCATCTTCCGACCAGAATATTCTCTCACCGCTTATCTTTGGCCATTTTGCGGTTGATGAGAGATTGAGGGCTTTTTTTGTGTTATCCTCATGATTTAACAGATATATTGTATTTGGTTTTGTCAGCGATTCATTCATCTCAAAGGGGTTCCCATCTTCCTCAAACCATACTGCGTAGCTGCCTGAAATTCCGTATCCTGTAACAGTCATGCCCGGAGACGGGGTGCCAATTATTCTGACTCTCTCTTCGTCTCTGTTGTAAAGGCAGATCCTGTTTAAACCTATGGCGTCAAAATAGAGTTGGATTTATAACTCCCTAAATCCCTCTCAAAACAGCCTACATTCCTTTTAAATTTTGATCTGACTTTCAATTCTAAATCAATGGTTTCATATATGTGGTGATATATATCACTATGGGTGTCATACATACGGAAATACACTCGTCACAACAAAAATGGAGATGTTAAGACCTACTTTGCTGAAGTTGAATCTGTTCGAATTGATGGAAAAGTTGTCCAGCGATACATCCGACCTTTAGGGACTGATCCATCTTTTCCAAATAATTTTACTATAGATAAAGACCATTTTTCTTTTTTAGCCAATCAACTAACTGAAAGAGAATTAACTCCAAATGAGGTATTAGATATGTTGGAAAATATGGGACACCCTGTCTCGCGTGAATCCCTTAAGAGTGTAGGTATTACCTACGACTTTGGAAAAAAAACGTACTCTATTTCCCTTTCCCACCCAAAGAACTCAAAAAAATCCATAACAGATGCCCAGTCTGTAAAAAAAGACTCTACGTCCAAAAAGCAGCTAAAAGAATAGTTAAAACATTATCGGGAGAGATCAGGTTTAATATAGTTTATAAATACTGTAAAGAACATGGTGCGTGTAATGAACCATTAATCTCAATTTTCAATCAAATATGCCCTGCCGGACGCAACTTTGATACTAAAATAATGGTTGCTGTTGGTTTATTGCGATTTCTTTTTGATTTCCAAAGAGATGAAATAAGAACCATTCTTTTATCTCGAGGAATTAGTATTTCAACTGGTGAAATATCTAATCTGTCTAAAGAGCTTTTGTTAAGGTTCTATGCTCTGCACAAAAGACATATGCCTCAAATGAAGTCCTTTTTTGAGAGAGAAGGTGGCGCAAAGCTTCACCTGGATGGGACCGGAGAAGCAGGAAATGAAATTGTTTTTATGGCAAAGGACGGGGATACAGGAATTACAATGGATGCCCAAATTATACCAACAGAGAGCAAAAAATATGTTAAAATCTTCCTGAATAACTTAAAATCACTATTGGGGGACCCAATAGTCATTGTTAGAGATATGAGCAAGCAGATTCGAGATGCAGCATTTGAGATTTTTCCTGACGTAAAGCACCAAATTTGTCAGTATCACTTCGTTAAAAATCTTGGTAAAACCATTTTTAAAACCAGATACTCTACTTTTCGCAAAGATATTGTGAAAATGAGGATCCTAAGTCAAATCAAGAAAATGAAAGGGGACCTCAGTGCAATAAAACATCATGGTTCTGAAAAAGATATATTCTTCGCAGAGCAAAAATGGATTATTCTTGCTATAGAGCATCTTCTTATCTGCCGTGAAAGGAGTTCAAATTACCCATTTGGTTTACCCTACTTTGAAATAATGAATAGAATTTTAGATGTCCAAATAATGGCCCACAAAATATTAGAATGGAATATGGCCCATAAAGTTAACGTATGTGAAATTAAGGAGTTTTCTGAAAAATTAGATGATATCACAAACAATGCAGGCATAAACTCCCAATATTCTAAAATTCAAAAGATATGGGAATGGTTTGAGAAAGTGAGGATTACTTTAAGGGTTGGCAGGCACTTAAGTCAAAATGGAAGTGATATGATAACCACAAATGCTCAAAATATGAGAGACGATTTTGAGATCATTCTGAATGCCATTGACATAGATGGAGTAACCAAAGGGGGCGAATTACTCCGCGGAGCAAGGCAAATAACAAACAACTGCAGAAAACACATGGATGAACTTTTTGTGGAAGTAAAAGACACATTTGGTAATGTAGTTGACATTATGAGAGATAATAATATTGAAGAACGCGGCCATAGGTGGAGTAGAATGCACATACGAAGACGAACCGGAAGAAATAGAACTACAAACGAAATGGCACAATATGGTGCACTAATGGCCATTTTCTCAAACCTTGAGAATGAAACTTATGTGAGAGAAATTCTCTATGACATAAAAGATTTTATTCGAGAGATACAGGATATTACAGCTGAAGAGATCAGCAGTGCAAGTGAACTGGTGAGGCCATATGCACATAAAGAAATTGTACATTCTGACAGTAAGAGATTGGAGTATTTGGAAGAATTCATAAACTTGCTTGAAGGTGGACGTTCAGCTGAAAAATGGCTATCAAAATTCAATATTTCCAACCGAATAATGACGCCATAGGTTTAAACTGAGATCCATACCTTCCGATTTCAGAAATATTATATTGTCCCCGGAGATGTCTCCTCCTGTAAAACTTCCGTTTTCAACAGGAATTTCAGTGTTTTCCCATACCGTTTCTGCCGATGCAGGGATTATCATAATAAGAACTGCAATTAATATTGCAGCATATCCAAATCCTGCCGTTCTGCTGTTCATAGAAATAACATTGGCTTTAATTATAATATAATCTGTGGCTGATTTTAGCTGATTTTCCGATAATTCCCGCAATGGGCAGTCAAATCCTGTATTGCCTTTTAAAATTCACAGATATTTATCCTCTGCAATCGCTCCGTCATGCAGCCTTATTATACGCTCAAAATATTCTGCATGCCATTCCTCATGTGAGACCATCAGAATGGTCTGCCCTGACTCCTCACTCACCTTTCTGAAGAGATCCAGAACATTTCCGGAATTGACGCTGTCAAGGTTTGCACATGGCTCATCGGCGAACATGATCTCAGGACTGTTTATTAGTGCCCTGGCGATCGATACCCTCTGCTGTTCCCCACCGGAAAGTTCAGACGGCAGGTGATCTGATCTTTCTCCTATGCCTACGGTATTCAGCATGGCAAGGGCTGATTTTTCTGCCCTCTCCTTATCTTCCCCTCTGGCAAGGGATGGCAGATATACATTCTCCACTGCATTCAGTTCAGATACAAGGGCATAGTCCTGAAAGACATAACCAAATCTTTTAAGCCGGAATTCTGTCTTTTCATGATCAGTAAGTCCGGATACATCAACCCCTCCGATCTCAAGGCTGCCCGACGTTGCATCGTCCAAAAGGCCCACGAGATGGAGAAGGGTTGATTTCCCGCTCCCGCTGGAACCTGTAATCCCGACAAACTCACCCTTTCCGACTGAAAAATCAACACCTCTCAGTGCATGAACCTCAACAGCACCCATCTTATAGATTTTTGTAAGATCCTGTGCTTCTATCAGCATCTACACTCATCTCCGGAAATAAACCGGCTGCCGGACAGATTGCCATAATCAGCTAATGTGATCATAAGTTTTTCCTCACCTCATTGCCTCTAAAATATTTTCTCCGGCAATTCTTCTGGCAGGGATATAGCCTGCGATACATGACACTGCTATGAGCATGACAGCATTCTCAATCAGAACGGCCGTTTCAACATAAGGAGTCACGTTTCCGTCGGGGAACTCCATCGGATGGGCTGTGAAATATGCAATTATGCCTTCAATGCCGATAAGTCCAAGAATTATCCCTATGATTGAGATCAGCAGCACCTGAATGACATAGGAGTTTACAATGATATTTTTGTGAATCCCGATTGCTTTTAAAATGGCAATCTGCTTTTTGTTGTTTATCGCTTTTATCATCATAACAATAAATATCACGACAATGGCTATTACAAGGCTTACCAGCAGAGATATGTTGTTTATAATGCTGAAAGTCTCAAGTGACTCCTCAATAATTCCGGTCATTGACTCCTCCCATGTCTGTATTTTATCGGGCACATTAAAGGTGAGCATGCTGTACTTCACCTCTTCTGGAGAGTAGCCTTTCATTGATTTTACCAGAATTTCAGACGCTTCGGTGTTCTCATATCCAAGTACAGAATTCATCTCATCCCATGTAACAAACGCCGATAGATCGACTGTCCAGGACTTTGTCTGAAAAATCCCTTTAATCCTGTACTCCTTTATTACTCCGTTTGCAAACGCAACTTCGATGGTGTCGCCTACTTTAGCCCCTCCAAGAGAATCAAAAAAGTCTTTCCTCTCGTCCTCGTTTCCGGCAACCTGAAAGCCGATTATTATCTCATCAAGATCTCCGCTTCCAAGATAATTGCCTTCAGTAATTGTCTCACTGACCTTTGTAACTTCAGTCTCATCCCTTGGCTTTATTGCGGTTACCGGGATGCTTATAGATTTATCCTCATTTGAGAGTGTAGCCCCGATAGAATAGTGCGGGGCTGCACGCCTCACACCCGGAATTCCATTGATCTTATCTGTCAGTTCATCTGATGAGCTGATAACCTTTTTATCATCATCTGGTTTTACTATCACATCTGAGGTCTCATAGTCAATCGTCTGCTCATAAAAGAGATTGACAGAACCTGAGATTATTGAGGAGAGGAGTATCATATTCATAAATACCATTGCAATGATCAGGACATTCAGTAAAAACCCTGCCCTGCCCCCCCTCTTAATTGCTCTTACAGCAAGAAATGCCGACACTTTAAGATCATTTTGCATCCGGTTGCCCTCATTTCTTTCTGGAGTAATAACGGTACGCAGCAAACCCTGCCACGGCAAGAACTGCTAAGACTCCGGCAATGCCCATCCAGCCGTTATCCTTTCTGATATTGAGGTTGAGCATGTAATTTTCACTGTATGCTCCGGTATCATCTTCATATTCTACTGTCAGGTTATACCGGTAATCTCCCGATTTTCCGGCGATGTATGTAAATACTGCCGGAGCATCATTGTTTGGCTTAATCTTTCCGACAAATGCACCTTTTGTCCCCTCAAAGGGAATGTCAGGGCTTGCATAGGTGGATTTTGCCTCACCTGTTCCTGTATTTTCAATTCTTATCAGGATCTCAAATTCATCCCCTTCAGATATAAGAACAGGGTCGGTCTTCAGTGAGGCAATGGAAAGTTCAGCATTCCCGCGAAAGTCAATTCCGGTTGTCTCAGTAACTGTCACATAATTTCCATCCGGGTTACTGTAGGTGATCTTCACAGGAAGATCATATATGCCGGTCTCTGCGTTTTTGTCTGTCTGAAGAGGAACTTTGAAGGCATAACTCCCGCCATATTTCATATCGCCTGCGTAAAATAGGGACTTTGCCATCGGAGAGACTGACGGACTGTCCGGTTCAATCCGTATGGTCAGATCCCCGGCAGTGCTCTCTCCTGTATTCGTAACCGTAAAGTCAACCGTGAAGTTATCGCCCGGAACTGCATATCCTGGATTTGTTCTCTCAAGGGTGATGACTGGTTTTCTCATGGCAGATATTGGCATATTGACATTAACAGGAACCGGGTATTTCAGATTTTCAGCATCTGAGACTCCGATTAGCAGGACCGGGAAATATATGCCCTTCTCTGATGGTGCCTGAATCAGAAATGTAAGTTTAATCTCCTGTCCGGGGCCGATGTCACCTGAAAACTGCGAATTTCCGCCAAGAACCTTAATATCCTTCTTTCCGTCAAGATACACCCCTTTTATTGTCGGATATATCTCTGTGCTGACTGTTGTCCCGTCACTAACTGCCGTTTTTCCGGTAGTCTTTGTTATAGTTGCCGCTGTGGCAGTATTTTTGATTGTAAATGTTATCAGCCCCTTCTCACCCGGCATCATCACCGCCGGTGAGACTTCTGTGTCAGTCACAATTACGGTGGGCTGATCTGCGACTGCCGGTGTAATCAACAATAGTGTTATTAATATTATCTGAAAGATTATATGAACTTTAATTCTGCCCGGATGTGCCATCTCATCATCACTCCTGAAAATTAATATTGCCCGGATGTGATTTAAATTAGGTGGCAGAAACTGTGGATGTCTGGCTACTTCTGAATTATATTTATCTTTTTTATCGAGTCGGGCCCGTCTGACGATATTGAAAAGGGTGCTCCGCCTTCCGGAATGATTGATATCCTGAACTCCTCCTTTGGGCCGGTCTCATATTCCGGACTGAGAAGAATTTCAATTGTGACTTTTTCAGTGCCTGACAGAATGTCTGCACCACTCTCTTTTTCAGCCCTGACAACTGCCCAGTGGTTTATCTCCGGCCCTGAAGAATTGTACAGGGGATCTGACGGAAGGATGTTAAGAATTGTGTCATAATTGGTGAAAGTGATCTTAAAATTATTGAGATCCTTTACATATTCAGACCTGTAGGGTGAGCCTATGGTTATTCTGAACCTGTTTATCTTATTGCTGGTATCATTGGCAAGGCCATAGACTGCACCTTCGGTTATAACCGGCTGTCCGGTTGTATCAACTGAATCATAGATCACCTTCTGTGACTTCTGAATGGTGAAAAATCCTGTATTTAGTGTTACAAATGAAAATGCAGCTGCCACTACCACGAATGCTATGAGAATAAGGACGGCCTCAAGCCCGGTGAACGCATCAGTATTTTTCATTTGGATCAGGCAGTGAATTATGATACAGCATTTTTAATAATTATTGGCCTTATGCCAAAACTAACGTTCCTGAATATTCTTTTTGGTCTGTGAATTAATCATATTATTCCTCTTAATCTGCTTTTATGGGTTCACATTGATCTTATCCGCAGTAAGTCCTTAAACCGGCAGTATATGAATCTTTTAACTGTCATTCCTCCAATAAACTGATATACCCTCCGGTTCTAATATGCAGGAAATGAGTGCTGTACCAAACCTTGAACTTCAGATGACCCTGCTCTTATTCTTTGCACTTGCCGGATACCTTCTGGCATCAAAGATAAACCAGTCTGCGGTGGTGGGCGAGATTATTCTTGGCCTTATAGTCGGCCCGTCTGTCCTTGGACTTATCACATATACCGAATTTGTTCAGGCCATTGCAGGCCTCGGCGCTGTCATTCTTATGTTTGTGATAGGCTTTGAATTTGAGATAAAAGATCTTACCAATATCAGGTACGGAATTATCGGGCTGATCGGTATAATTGTGCCCTGGATTGGAGGGTACTTTGTATCCATTGCTTTTGGTTACAGCCCGGAAAGTGCCCTGTTTATAGGTACGGCGCTTACTGCAACGTCCATTGCAATAACTGCCAATGTCTTAAAAGAGATGTGCCTGCTTGATACAAATGTCGCAAAGGCAATAATAGGAACAGCAGTTATTGATGACATACTCAGTCTGCTTGCACTTTCAGTGACAGCAGATGTCGCATCCGGAAATTTCACTCCTGAGAGTTTTATATTCATAATAGTGAAGCAGGTCGGTTTTTTGATCCTGATTGCACTTGTTGGAATCATGTTCGTCTCAAAGCTCATCAGGAAGATGGATAAAAGTCCGGTTGCGAAAAAATACCCGGAATTTGTCTTCATCTTTGCAGTAATGACGGCATTTCTCTTTGCCGCACTTTCAGAATTTATCGGCATATCTGCAATTATCGGTGCGTTTATCGCCGGAGTTTCCTTTAACGGAATAAACCTTGAACACAGCCACAATCTGGCGGAAGGGGCAGAATATCTTTATATAATATTTGCATCGGTGTTCTTTGTATCTCTTGGGATACTTGTTGACCTGAAAGTGCTGACGGCTTCCGTACTGGTATTCATATCTGTGATTACAGTTATTGCAATACTGACTAAAGTTATCGGCTGCGGCATTCCTGCAAAACTTCTCGGTTATTCCGGAAAGGACTCACTGGCAATAGGTTTTGGAATGTCTCCGAGAGGGGAGGTTGCGATGATCGTTGCACTGCTTGGGCTTAACCTCTCACTTATCGGGCAGGAGGTGTATGCCTCAATAGTTGTTATGAGCCTTCTGACAACGATTGTAACACCGCTCGTATTCAGGAACTGGCTCTTTAAAAAGGAGGTATCTGAATGTAAGTTATAACCGGAATATTTTATTCCGGCTATTTTACATTCTCTTTTGACTTATTTTTCGAAAGTTATCCTAAAACAGACACCTTTTCTGTAATCTCCGGCGACCCTGTCATTTACGGTTATATTTGCTTTATATCTTTCAAGGATCATCTGCACAATGGAGAGGCCCAGCCCTTTTCCGGAAGACTGAATCCTGCCTTTGTAATATCTCCTGAATATATCCGGTTTTTTATCATCCGGAATTCCGGTGCCGTCATCGCAGACATTAACAAAAACCTTCCCTTCTTCCTCTTTTGCAGATACTGTAATTGCGGTGTCCCTGCCGCCATGTTTTAAGCTGTTTCCAAAGAGGTTCAGGAATACCTCAGGCAGAAGTTCATCAGCTGTAACAGTAAGCCCGCAGTTATCATACTTAATATTGGCATCCGGGTAATTCCGGATGATCTCAGTAAGTATTCTGTCAAGAGATATCTTCTTAAGTTTCAGCTTATCTTCTCTGAAACGCCGGATAACAGATACATTCCTGATGATATCACTGCTCTGAACAACTCCTGATAGTGCCTTTTTCACATATTTTTCCGGTTTATCCGCTGAAATCTCTTCGAGAATTTCAAGATAGCCCTGTGATATAAGATTTGCATTGTTTATATCATGGGTCATAATGTCAAGGTAGAGGTTTGCCTCTTCATTGGCATATATAAGTTCTCTCTGGAGTTTTACAAGCCTGATAAATCCGCCTATCTCTTTTCCTATCGCTTCAAGAGTCTCCTTCTCAAGTTCTGAAAACCTGTGGATATTGCTTGTGGCAATGCTCAGTATTGCGATGGTTTTTTCATCTGTAATAACCGGAATTATGGCCATTGAGAAGACTCCGCTCTCATTCTCCTCATGCGGCACACCAAGATACTGCTCCGTGTAAATAGCTTTATTGTCCCTGAATACTCCTGAATAGTTTGAATTTTCTGATTTAAGGTTAATTTTGGAGTCAAAGAAGAGGTCATACAGTCCGTAATAGACATCCATGGATGCTGATCTCAGATTACTGTCGGGGAAATATATTGCTCCGGCATCGAAGTTCATCAGTTCGACTGTCATCCTCAGAGCAATGGGCAGAAGATCTCTCTGGTTTTCAGCAGACGATGTGGCACAGATTATTCTGTTTATTGTATGCAGTATTTTATTGAGTTTCATTACATGTACAACGCAGTCTGCCGGTTCGACTTCCGGTTCATATCTGAGGATAAATCCTTCTGATTTGTTATTGCCGCTGAATTTTCTGACTGAAAATATGAACCTGTTGCCGTTCAGGGTAATTTCTGTCTTTTTTATCGTATCCTTCTCTTCCGTATTTAGTTTAAGCTTCAGCTGTTCATTTATTTCCGGAATATGTTCTTTTGGACCTTCAGATTCGGATCTGCTTTTTTCATCAGGTAATTCCTGAATATATGAGATAATTTTATTGAATTTTTTGCTTAAATATAATATATTTATATTACTGTCACATATGATGCAGGGAACATCAAGTATCTCCTCAAGAAATTCCGTATCATGGCAGTCAAAATATTTCTGCATTGCATGATCACTTCTGTATTTTATATTTCATAATATTTGAGGTAGCAGAATTTCCGGTACGGTATCATTTTATATTCTCACACTAAATCTGGATTATATGGAAAAAGTTTCAACCCTTAAGGGAATTCCCGGAATGTTAAGGCCGTTTAAGGAATATGTTACTAATATGGATCTAAAAGAAGGCTCACAGATCGTTTATTACGGGTGTCCGGGTACATGCACACCGTTTGTGGAGCTGCTCTCCTATGCCATAAGGGATATGCCGGTACAGAATATTTTTGTTCCGCTTCTGGATGAATCTTCAGCGAAGTCCCTGGTAAATGTACCAAAAATCGGGATGCAGATCACAGGCGGGGCAGAAAAGGTTGATCCATCCTTAATTGTAATTCTGGGCGGACTTTCGATGGACAACGTCCCTGTCTCTGCTGCGGATATGAACGCAGTAATCTCAAAATATGACTGTACGGTCATCGGAAGCTGCTGCATGAGCATGTTTGAAAAATCAGGCTGGGTTAATGAGATTGACTTTGATCTGGTAATTGATGCAGTAATTGATCCTGTTGATCTTTACAGCAGGTAATTAACGTCTAAATGCTGACAGGAGGGTGATTTATTCATTATTTTCCTGCTTATGCAAGGGCTTTTTTTCGTTGGAAAAATCCAGTTTTTATTTTTTTTGATATTTCTTTAGGTTCGGGCTTTTAAAAGTCTGAATGTAAACGCTATTCCTCTCTCTCCTTCACCGATCTCTGAGTCTGTAACTGAAATATCACTGCCATATCTCTGAACAAGATTTTTTACGATATAAAGGCCAAGTCCCTTTCCTTCGGCCCCTGTGTTTTTAATTCTGCTGAACCTGTCAAAGATTTCATCTCTTTTCTCTTTAGGAATTCCCGGCCCGTCATCCTCAATTTTTATATCTATGTGTTCTCCGGAATCTTTTGCTGTAATTTTAATTTTTACAGTGTTATCGCCGTATTTTATACTGTTGCCGATGACATTTAAGAAAAGATCAGGGAGGAGTTCATCTGCCATAACCCTGCACCCTCCTCCGGAATATTCAATGGCTGAATCTTTGAAATGTCCTGCTGCATCTGTTACTGCTTTATCGAGAGATACAGGGATAAGCTCGGAATTATCCTCCCTTATTTTCCTGATGCCGGAGACCGATTCTATTATGCCTGCACTTCGCTTTGCTGCGAGTGATATTCGGTTTGCAAAATCCTCTGTTGATTTATCATCTGATTCCTCAAGCAGTCCTGAATATCCAAGAATAATTGTATTCAGATTGTTTATGTCATGAAGGAGAATGTCAAGGTAGAGGTTTGCCTCCTCATTGGCTCTTAATACCTCTTTTTCTGCTTCTATCCGGTCATTCAGGGCAGTGACTGCTTTATCCTTCATTCTCCTGTATGCCTCAACCTCTTTTCTGAGTTCAGTTACGTCCTCAATAATGATCATGGCACCTGAGATGCCGTTATCTCCTGTGTAAGGCATCAGGGTAAATGTCTGTGTTCTCTTCTCTCCATCTGGAAGGTAGGATGGAATCAGAGGTTCGTGAAGCTGAGATGAGAATATGTCGGGAGGGCCGCCGTTAAGAACAGACTTGATCCTGTCAAGATAGAGGGCATCTTTAAGGTGAGGGTAACATTCCAGAATAGATCTGCCTATTATTTCTGAATTTTTATTCGCCGACCATCTTTCAAGGATTTTGTTCCGGTAAATTATCCTGAAATTCCGGTCTATCAGGCATATTCCTATGGGGAAGTTCTCTGTTATTCTGAATGATTCCTGATTTGGCATATTAAATACTGTTTATTTTTTCCAGAAGTATGTCCATAGATCCTGTCTCAAGCACCATTACTATAGTCCCTTTAACATTGAGATCAGCAACACTGAACTTTGTCATTGCAATTATAATTCCGTCTTCTTCCATTATTTTTGAATGTGCGATCAGACTGTTTATTGATTCTTCGTTGTAAGCCGGAATTTCATAGTTCAGCGGGCTGTTAATTATATTTCCGACAGAACCCATCACGCCGTTGATAATTATATTCCCTATTTCTTTAAGTGTCTCTATCCTGATGGAATCAAGTTCCGCTGTTCCTGCCTCCTCGCCTGTTATTGCCATAACCAGATTTGCAGCACTGTCGGGCGGGAAGAGTACTGCTGTTGTTCCTGAAAATTCGCCTCTGAATTCAAGTTTTACAGTTGCAAGATTATCCTTGTTTTCAGCATTTTTCCTCTCACTGAATTCTTTTGGTGATATTATCTCAACATCCGGCACTGTAAGTGTGATGTGTGACTTTGTGATTTTATTCAGCATGCCCGCAGCACGGCCTATCCCGATATTTAATATCTCACGGACAGCATCGATATCATTTTCTGAGTATTTCTCCGGCATAAATGAATTCTCACTCCGTCAGCTCTTTTATAAGCGGGAGAAGCTCTTCTGTCTCAACCGGTTTATTTAGGAATCCACTGGCTCCGAGTTTCATACATCTTTCCTTTGTTGTATTCTGGATGTCTGATGTAAGAACAATTACCGGAACTTTGTAACCGGATTTATTGAATTCATCAAGGAAATGAAAACCGTCCATCTCAGGCATCAGCAGATCCAGAAGTATAAGATCCGGCATTTCGGATTTTAAAATTTCAAGGGCTGCCAGTCCGTTTTTTGCCTCTATATATTCATAACCTGATTCAGAGAGTATTTCGGTGATAATATTTCTCTGAAATAGTGAATCATCTGTGATCAGAATTTTAACCATAATTTTTCCTTCCTTAAATTATTTATTGATTTCAAAGTTCAATAAATTTGGTTTTGGTTCATCTGAGTGTTGGCTTTGATGTGGATTATTGTATTCCCGTTTATGGCATAATATCTGCCGTCCGGACAAAGCTAAAATGTCTTAAATTCAAAAAAAAGAAAAAAATTAGATGTATGGGTTGCGCAGACCCTTGTTTACACCAAAGGTTGCACGTGCCTCGACAAATTTCTTGTTCTTGTCGATCTTATCTGTTGCAAGTTTTGTTACAAGGTCAAGACCTGGTTTTACAGATGCAATGTCCTTTGTCTCGAAGTATCCTGCGTCAATTGCTTTTGACCAGACATTCTCTCCGTTCTTTGTGCGGACAAAGACTGTGCTCCATCCGTCCGGACTTCCTACTGATCCGGTTGAGACATCTGCAAGGTTTGCTACGTAGTCAAGACATACGTGGCATCCTGGCTGCTCATATTTGTGTGTAGCCTTGAGTGGAATCTGCGAAACTGCACCGCGTTCTGTGTAAACAGAGAACTTGCCTTTTCCGATGTCCATCTTGTCTGCGGATTCCATCTTTACATTGCAGTGGTCTTCAACTATTGCTTCAAGACCCTGGTATGGGAAGTTTTCCATGCAGAAGATACCGATTGCAAGAGCAATCTTGTCAGGCACTTTGCGCATTGCCATTGGGTAAAGCTGTGCTTTTCTGACTGCCTGCATCTGGCATGGTGTTCCTACAATACCTACTTTGTCAAGACCGTATGAACGTGTTGCTTCCTTGATGAGCATCATGTTCGGGCTGATTGTATAGCGGGTGCCGCGTGCTGCGAGAAGCTCTGCCCTTGTTGTTGCTACAACAGGTTCCGGCTTCCATGGTTCTTCGCCTGGTCCGGCGACGATTGCTCCGTCAATAATTCCTTCTTCAAGTGCGTATGCAAAGAGCTGGGTTACAATACCGCCGTCCTGCGAGCGCTTGAGGATTTCTGCATCTGCTGCACGGGCTGAGATTACTGATTTATAGTTACCAAGCACCATTTCACTCACCTCCCTTGCCCATTGCACCATCAATTGCTTCCATTATGCCCTCAAACTGGTTGATGACATCGAAGTTGAAGAAACTGCGTGGGCACTGTGCGTAGCATGCTCCGCATTTGATGCACATGTCACGGTCAATGGCAGGTCTGCCATATTCCATTGTGATTGCACGGACAGGGCAGCTTGCTGCACATGTTCCGCATCCCATACAGAGTCCCTGGTTTATGACATCATACATAAGGTCACATCCGCAGGCTTCTGTACCGCGCTTTGCAAGGTCCATGAGAGGCTTTAAGTATGCTGCTGCAAGCTCCTTCTGCTCATCAGTTCCCTGAAGAAGCAGGTATGCCATAACACATACATTTCTGATTGATTCTGCACCCGGAGGGCATGATGGTATGACGATATCAACATCAATCAGGTCTCCGATTGGGACATATGACTCATGCTGGGGCTGGTTCCACTGACCACCACGGCAGAATCTTGTGATGTTTCCGTATGCTGCACATCCTCCAAGAGCAACGACAATCTTTGCCCTCTCTCTTGTTTCTTTGATTTCTCTAACTGAGGTCTCGTCCTGAAGACATACTGACCCCTCTACAAGTGCAACATCCATTTCAGGGATGTGCCTGACATCTGCTAATGTCAGACAGTAGACGAGGTCTGCATAGTCATCAAAAATTTTGAAGAGGCCTTCATAATTGTCTGCAAGTGACACGAGACATCCGGTACATCCGGACATGTGTACGTGTCCAACTGTTATTTTATTTGCCACAGGCTTTTCCTCCTTTTTATCTCCATCCAGCGTTTGGCGAGTCTCCACATCATTTGGTTTTTCGGCAGGCTTTTTGGCAGGTGCTTCTACTACCGGTTCAGGAACAGGTTCTTCCTTTTTGATGGAAGCGTCTTCTGTTTTAACAGCCGGCTCAGGAGCCGGTTCTTCCACAATTTCAGAAATTTCCTCTTCCTTTTTTATTACCGGAGTTTCAGGCTTCCTGACCTCTTCCTCCTCTTTCCCTGTGAAGATCTCTTTGAGACGTGATAGTAGTCCCATAATCCACTCCTACTTCAGCTAATGCAAGATGCACTGCTTTGGGAATGGCCTCCCTGACAGATTCAGTGACCCAGAATTCGGCATCATCTGCCTCATTATCGATCTGGGAGATGTCAATGCTTTCCGGCTGGCACCCGAATATTATTATATCTGTTCTCTCTGCAAGCACCTGAAGAGGTTCCTTAAGTCCCCAGGAATGGGGATCGGTGTACGCTCCGGGAGCGAGAAGATCCGGAGTAACTCTTGTAATTTCACCCGGTCTACCACCAAAGTCCATGATGTCAAGTATAACCATTTTTTTAACGGTTATATCTGCCTGAGCCATCATGGTAAACAGGTAATGCGGACCTGCAAGGCCTGCATCAAGAGTTTTAATATTCTCCGGGAGATCCAGTTTTTTCAATTCGGAGATGACTGCGGGCCCAAAACCGTCATCGGTCTGGAGCGTGTTACCGCACCCGACAATCATATATTCTGCGTACCAGTCCTGCATCAACATCAGACTCACTGAATTAGCTTCTGGGCGACTACCTTCTTCTCTTCATCGACCACCATCATGTGTGTAGCACAGGACACACATGGGTCGTAGGCGCGAACAATAACTTCTGCAAGCTGCCATGGTGCACCTTCAAGTGCACGGCTGCATGTCGGGAAGTTCCATGTTGTAGGCACAAGCAGTGAATACCACTGTACACGTCCGTCCTTTACCTTTGCAAGGTGGACATCTGTACCGCGTGGTGCTTCATTTGCTGCCCATCCGAGTGAACCGTCACCCTGTGGGATCTCGTCTGCAAGTACTGAGCCTGATGTATCAATTGCATCAATTGCTTCAATCATGCTGTAGAAACAGTCAGTATATTCCATCTGACGTGCAATCTGAAGACCCATTGCACCTTTCATGTCATAATTGCGGAACATTGCAAGACGTGCACGTGGGCCGACCTCTACCGGCTGACCGTCATACATCGGCACTGCGGTGCAGGCTTCCATCTGTGGCCATGCCTTGTTTCCGGCAGGAGTGGTTGCGTGGTTTGGATAGTTTGGATCGTCAAGTGTGATCTCCTGTTCACCCATGTACCAGTCCCATGGCCGAACTTCTGTCCAGCGCTCAGGGAACCACTTTGGATCTGCATCCAGATTTGAACTGCCGTAGAGTGGATCTGTTGCCATGTATCCCTGGATATGTGATCCGAATCTCTCGGTCTTTTCTACTTCATATCCGGATGCAACAGATGCAGTCGGGCGGTTATTCCAGTCCTTAAAGACTGTGATCATGAACTCCATGTGTTCACGTGCAAGTTCTGAACCTTCTTTTGCAAGGTCAAAGAGCTTTGATTTAGCACGTGGTGTGATGTTCTTGTACATACCGCCGACACGTGGATTGCTTGGGTGGATAGGTTCTCCCCCGACAATCTCTCCGGCAGTCTGGGCAATCTCACGCAGTCTCTGAATACGGAGTGCTACACTTCTGACAGGTTCTTCTGCTGTGAACGGGTTGATGTGTGTATCTGTACCCGGAAGATACATGTCAGGGAGTGACAGTATGTTGTGCAGTGCGTGGCTGCTGACTCTGTTTGCGCACTGTAGAATTATACGGAGAAGGTAAGCGTCATCCGGAATTTCACATCCGATTGAACCTTCCATTGCTTCGATTCCGGCGAGGGTATGTGCTATTGGACAGATACCGCAGACACGTGATGAAATCTTTGGTGCCTGATGCATTGACTTTCCAATGGCAAGTTTTTCAATACCCCTCACTGGTGTAAGACTGAGCCAGTCACCACGCTCGATAATTCCCTCGTCATTGACTCTGAGAACGAGCTTGGTGTGCCCCTCGTGTCTTGTAGTTGGGGAAACCTCTACAACTTTCGACAAATTTATCGCCTCATTATTTTATTTATTTGTTCAATTCGCTATACTCGTGTAAACACACTATGTTATTTTGCAACACACGTACCTTGAAATCAGTACGCTAATTTCTAATTTCAGTTTTATCGTTAAAAATACCTTTCGTTGTTAATTAGCCGAGTATTATTTATTTTAAAAAAAGTATTATTTTTTACCCATGTGTGGTTCATTATGTGTCACTGGGTTGTCTCTGTTTTGACTGATATTGCTACGAAAAAATAATAATCCGGAATAATCAGTAGGTTTCGTTCATTTCAGCACGGAGTTCTGCAATTGTTGCTTTCCTCTCCGCATAGGCATCGTGCTGGTGAATACTCTCTTCATTTGTCTGCCTTATTGTAATGAGTGAATCTCCGGGCAGGAATTCAAAATCAAGCAGAACCCTTTTGGCCATCTCGCGCACACAGTCTTCAACAAATCTTGCGTTTTTGTGCGCTGAAAAGACGACATGGCTCTCATCGCCGCGTTTGAGAAGTTCGTAGATTTTTGCACTCATTGAGTTTTTAAGGACATTGATGATCTTCTCAAGATTTACATGCTGATCATCATCCGTTTCAATGCAGAGGAATCCCTGCCCACGCTGGTTGTGGGTTGCCATTGGAACTTCATTTAAGAATGTCTCAATCTTCTCCTCTTCTATGCCTAAGTCACGGAGTTTATTGTGAGCAATCTCCTTCATTATGTTCTGTGCACATGGGCATGCGGTAATCCCTGTTACCTGGGCACCTATGCTTTTTCTGACAATCGGATTTGTGTTGTTTCTTTTTGCAACCGCTCTTGCGACCACGTTTACAACTTCGTCACATTCAGTCTTTGAAACCGGAGTTTCGCGTCTGATCATGAATGTGCTCTTCATCCTGACTTCTGTTCTGTCAGCATATTCATGGTGGTCGAGGAGTTTTCTTGCCACTGAATTGCATACTTCCTCAATACCGTCAACCTCTCCCTCTGTTGCCTGCTGAAGAACTTCATCTATTACTTCGAAGTTCCTTGACATGTTGGCACCTTTAAGGCTGCTTGGAAGGTCAACATAAACATCGAAGTTCGAGATAAAAATTACAGGCCGTCTGCCTGGTCTTGCAACTTCAATGAGTTTTTTTACGTTTCTGACACCTACCCTTGTTAAGTTGATGCGAACATCCGGAAGGGTGGACTGTGTATCTGGTAGATCCATCTGATTTAACCTCTGTCCTAACCTGTCCGGGATTTTTTGCGGGATATATTCATAAGAGCCGCATCCTTTCCCGGGTGGTTCCTATAGTAAATAGTCTCTTTAAGTTTTTTGTGGTGATATTATAATATTTATGAAGTTGGCCGGGAACTTCTGTGTATGAGTTTGTAATAATCAGTATTTATGACTGTACGTTAGTTTTATTGATCTGTTATTATTCCGGCAGATATTGTACCCTTAAATCTCTTTATTTTATGTTACATTCAATTTATGTCATTCTTTTGTGATGTGCATTAATTAATAATACTATGGTTTACTGTTTATTCCTGACAGATCACGATTCCGGGAATGTCTCCTGGCTTATCCAGGGGACGCATGTTATTTTCGGGCTGACAATAACATATGTCCATATATTATGGCCGTTATGCTGTGCCTGTGGCCTGCATCAGGAGTTAAATTCCGTATTTTATCCGTTGAAGGATTGTTGATCTGCACGGTATGTTCTGAACTGTCAGCTTTAACTTAATTAACGGTTTATCCGGCTGTTTATTGCTTAATCTCTTTCAGATTTCAGGATATTTTAACCTGGATTTTCTGTTAATCTGTATAATTTCATATGCTCCCGGATTCATTATTAATAGCAATCTTTTGTCTGTCTGTGTTGGCCTGTTTAATGTTGCGGGCTGTGGCTTAATGTCGTTTCTGATAAATTATGTGTCTTTTAGTCATTATTTCTGCTCTGGAAACTGCTTCTCCGGCAGTAAACTGCTGAAGTAATTATTTATATTATTTTGTGGGGAGATGATTGCATTTTATGCTGTGGTATTTATACTTTGTTATTGTCTGAAAAAAGTTTCCGGGGTTGATCTCTCTCATTTTTCAGAGATGAGATATTTATATCTGCTTTATTTCCTCTGTTTTTCTCACTCAGAATTTCATAAGGGAGGTTATGGATGATAGTGCAGCATTGATCTCATCTTTTCCAACTGAAATAACACTATTATCTGTTCTGATGGTAAGTCCTTCTTCACAGACTGTTCCAATTTCATGCAGTTTTATATCTGTGCATTCCGGAGTTTTATCATATGCAACAAGGAATCTGCCTGAAGATTCGGAGAAGAGCTGCACAGCTGCATCTCCTGTTATGGTTATGTCAGCACCGGGGCAGATCTCAGCCAGTGATGCGGGTATTCCTCCCTTTGAGATGTCGGATGCTGAAGAGATGGCTCCGGAGTTTATCATGTCCCTGATCGCTGCAAGGATTTTTACATCCGGAATTTCCGGCCCTTTTCCGCCGCATCCTGTTATGTAGTCAAGAATACTGCCTCCTGTCTCATTCCTGAAGTCTCCCGCAACTGCGAGTGTCATTCCCGGAAGTGCCGGTTTGAACTTTCTGATTTCACCTCTGCCTGCCATGCCTATACATGGTGTCGGCGGGATGCTTGTGCCAAATTCATCCGATTCATTGTACAGTGATACATTTCCTCCAACTACGGGTATTCCAAGTGTCCTGCACATATCTCCCATGCCTCTTACAGATTCACTGATCTGCCAGAAGATCTCCTCATGAACAGGGCTTGCAAAATTAAGGCAGTTTACAACACAGAGCGGCTCTGCGCCGAGACAGGCAAGGTTTGCTGCATTTTCATATACAGTCTCTGCTGTTCCTTCATATGGCTTTAACCGGATTCTTTCCGGTGAACAACCGCATGAGAGGAAAAGTCCTCTGCCGTCATATCTGAGGCATGCCGCGCCTCCGGCTGTGGAGACTGTTCTTAACTGGACATCGTGGTCATACTGGCTGTATGCCCAGCTTTTGTCTGCAATGTCCGGGTGGGAAAGAACCTTTAAGATCAGTTCTTTGATGTCAGATTCCGGTTTATTATAGGTTTTTTCAATAGAGTACGGTTTTCCTGGCCATTTCTCATCCGGAGTTCCGCCTACTAAGAGATCAACCGGCAGATCGCAGACTACCCTGCCGTGGAATGTTACGATGTACCTGTTCTCTTTCGTAACTTCTCCGATGTCACTCCATTTAAGGTCATACTTCTCAATGATGGCTGTCAGTTCATCGACATCGTCAGGAGAGACTTCCATTAGCATTCTCTCCTGTGATTCTGCGAGCATGATCTCAATTTCATTCATGCCGCCCTCGCGTAGATGTACGCGGTCAGCAGCGATCCTTGCGCCGAATGTGCTTGACATCTCAGATGATGCACCGGCAAGTCCGGCTGCACCCAAATCCCTGCATGAGAGTATTTTTCCGGTCTTCTCCATCTCAAGCGTGGCATCTATCAGGAGTTTTTCTGTGAACGGGTCGCCCACCTGAACAGCCGGTCTGTCCTCTGCCTCAGATTCTTCTGAGAGGTCCCTTGATGCAAATGATGCACCGCCAAGGCCGTCCCTGCCTGTTGATGCGCCATAAAGTATAAGCCGGTTTTTCGGCTCTTTGACTCTTGCAGTCAGGAAATTGTCGGGAGATACTTCTCCTACACAGACGACGTTTACAAGCGGGTTTCCGCCGTAGTCACGGTTGAATGTAAGCTCGCCCCTGACAACCGGAACCCCTATACAGTTTCCGTAATCGCCGACCCCCTGAACAACATGCTCAAAGAGATATCTGTTCTTCTCTTCAGACAGATCCCCGAAGTAGAGCGGGTCCATAAGTGCGATGGGTGTTGCACCCATTGAAATTATATCTCTTACAATTCCGCCGACACCTGTTGCTGCGCCGTCATATGGATCAACATAACTTGGGTGATTATGTGATTCCATGCCGATTGCAATGGCTTTGTCTTTAGAAAATCTGACGATTGCTGCATCATCGCCAGGCCCTAAAATTACGTTTTCACCTTCTGTTGGTAGTGTTCTGAGCAGTGGTTTTGTGGACCTGTATGAACAGTGTTCACTCCAGAGGTTTTCAAAACATGCATTTTCAAGGACAGAAAGCGGCCTCTTCAGGCAGCCTTCAATATATTCAATATCCCGCGGAGATAGCATAACTGAGTAAATATCTGTATCTACAAAAAGATAATATCTGCTGATAACACTCCTGCTGGATTAAAAAATGATATAATTTATATCTGTTTTCCCGGAAGAAATCCTGCGTAAGCGGGTGGCAGTTCACCTGTACAGCCGGTTTTACGGTTCAGTCAGTTACCTGCGTCTAAGTGCAGGTATCCTGTCTCTTTTGATTGTGGTTATAATCCCAGGCGGGGATGTTTATAATCTGTTTTTTGAGTGACCGGTTGATTTTACCTGTTAAGGGCAATTTCAATGCCCATTCTAAGTTCAAAATCTTCAAATGGTTTTGCAATATATCCGGATGGTTTCGTTTCAAGTGCCCTCTCGATTATGTCATCTTCCATATGTGAACTCAGATATATAAACGGAATATCTGCATTTTTGGATTTTATCTCTTCAACTGCTTCAATGCCGTCAATTTCGCCTTCAAGGGTAATATCAACGATCATTAAGTCCGGAATAAAATCTGCTGCAACTGTGATGCCATCCTCCCCTGATTTTACAAATCTGCAGTTTGTATAGCCCATATCTTTCAGGCGCCACATAATAAGTTCTGAGATGATTGGATCATCTTCTATAATTAGAAGTTTTTTGTCTGACATTTATTTTCCTCTTAAATATCTGTTATTTATTTAATTCTATGGATTTAATGATGGTTTGTCTGATTTGTATAATTGTTGCCTTATCTGTACTTTACTGTTATTATGCTTTAATTATGGCTATTATGACCTTTTTTCTTTTAATTTTATGCAATCTCTTTTTCATGATATCTGATGCTTTCACGAGGTATCCTTATCTCAAACCTTGCACCTTCTCCTTCAGTTCCTGTCTCTGAAATTTTCATTCCCGTGATCTCAAGTATCTCTTTTACAAGGAACAGTCCAAGCCCGGTATTGCTGCCGAATCCATGCTCAAATATCTTTTTCTTGAACTTTTCAGGGACACCTATGCCATTGTCACTGAATATCAGCGTGCCGCCGTCTGAATTTTTCTCAAATGTGACATCTATTTTAGTGACATTTCCACCGTGCCTTATGGCATTGTCCATAAGATTGAAGAATATCTTCTCAAGCATTGGATCGGCATATATCTCAAAATCCTCCAGATCTACGCTTACCTGAATCTCTCTCAGCTGCGCTCTGGCACGGGCTGAATTTAAAACCGAAAGTGCGTTTTGCCATATCGGTGATTTGACCCCGATATTCTGGTAATCTCTGGTAAATGTGATCTGATCCTGGATATTGTCTGCTGCCTGGCGTATCAGTTTCACATAATGCTTCAGTTCCGGATTTCCTTCGGGTGTCTTTTTGTCCAGAAGGTCGGTGAAACCTTTTACACCTGCAAGGTGGTTGAGTATATCGTGCCTTGTTATACTGGACAGGAGGTTTAATTTTTTGTTTGATTCATAGAGTGCATTCTGGTAATTTCTGATTTCCGTTATGTCAATCATTATTCCCACAATCCTCGTTGGGATTCTGTGAGCGTCCCATTCTGCAACCTTACCAAGTACGTTTATCCATTTGTGGTTTCCATCCCTGCATTTCATCTTATATTCAGATTCAAAGTGGCGGCTTTCCCTGTCATATTTTTTGGAATCAACATCAGTTATGTCTGAAAAGAAGGCCATTATATCAGAGAAGAACTTAAGCTGCAGTACTTCGCGCCAGGATTCAGGATTTTTGTCCTGCTCCGGGACAGAGCATCTGAATAATTCCTGGTAATTGCCTGCAAAGAACATCTCATCTTTCTCCATATTCCAGTCCCATACACATATGCCGGCACCTTCTATTGCAAGATTCAGCCTCTGTTCACTCTTCCTGAGTGCCCTTTCTGCTTTTTTAATGCCACTGATTTCTATTGCAGCGCCTCTGACTCCTCTGCATTCACCCTGTGCACCTATGGGACTCAGATATATGAGGAGCGGCATATTTTTGTTTATGGATGTAATTCCTGTGTATTCCTTTCCTTCATCAGATACACTGGCTGCTTTTTCCGGCAGTATTGAGAGAAATTCTGACATCAGGTTCTCTTTATCACTGTCACTCACCAGATCTGTAATATACAGTTCATAATCCGGTTTTTCAGCATTAACTCCAAATGTCCTGAAGCCCATCTTATTCAGAAATGTTATCTTTCCATCACTGTCTGTCTCAAATATTGTCTGGGGGAGAAGATCTGTTAAATTCCTGAATCTCTTTTCGCTCTCAGTCAGTGCCCTTTCGTTCTTTTTCCTTTCGGTTATATCTCTGATTATTGTCTGAATTTTCTCCTCTGCGGGATCAATCATTTTTGAGCTCATTTCGACATTTAAAATATTATTGTCCGTTGATAGAAGTGTTGACTCAAACAGTACACTTTTTCCGGATTTCATCTCATTTATACTCTTCTGTATCTCCTTTATTTCATTTTCCGGGAAAAAATCCAGTATGTTTCTGGATTTTAGTTCGTCATTTCCTGTCTTTAAAAGCCTGTGTGCGCTTTCATTGCCCTCAAATATTTTGCCTGAAATATTGTGCGTGATTATTGCATCAATTGAGTTTTCAAAGAGAGTTTTAAAATTCTTTTCACTGTGTTTAAGCGCTTTTTCAATATGTTTCCTCTGGCTTAAGTCAAGTGCAACTCCTCTGAGTCCCTGGATTTCATTATTTATTATTATATAACTGAAATGAACGAGGATTGGAACTTCCTTTTCATCCGGATTAATGGCTCTGTACTCGACTGAACCAATTATTCTCCCATTCATGAACCATTCAAAGTTATTCATTGCCCTCTCTGAATCTTCAGGTACAAGTACATCCCAGAATTTCATTCCTGACGTAAGTTCTTCGGGTGCTTTTCTGAAAATATTCATTGAATAGCGTGTGGCGTAGGTAAAATTCCCTTCCATGTCAAGTTCAAATATTACTTCCGGGAGCTGACTGGTCAGTTCTCTGAGCCTTGTTTCACTTTTCAGGAGTGCTTCTTCAGCTTTAACGCTGTCAGTTATATTGTGCAGGAGAATCTGATATCTGCCGCTTTTTTTATCGGTCTCCTTTCCATAGATCTCAACCCATGTCTCCTGGTTGTTCCTGCCTGTGAATTTTACTTTTGACGATTCCATCTCCGTTTTTGTATTATTGCCATTTTTCCTTTCAAAATTTTCCGGATTAATTCCTATATCGGATATCTTTTCTCCAATAATTTTTTCCTTTTTAAGGTCAAGAATTTTCGTTGCGCTTTCATTTGCGAAGAGAATTTCTCCATTTCCTGAGCAGATTATTGTTCCGTCCGGAGAATTTTCAAATAAATTTTCATAGAATTTTCTGCTGTCCTCAATTTCTTTCTCCTTATCCTTTATTTCCTGAATAACTATGGAGAGTAACAGCCCGGTTGTGATATATGCCAGAAATACAAGTGATGATGATAATATATCCCTCATTCCGTCTGAGATGGTGATCAGTGATGCCAGCAGGTAGCAAAATCCCGTACCTGCTGAGAGTATGAACCCTTTTTCCGGAATAAATACGGAGAAGAGTATTACCGGAAATATGAATATGTGGGCAAGATAGAACTGAAGCGGGTCTGCATATATGTAGAGATTAATCTCTGAAGTAAGGATTAAAAAGGATAATATTCCGGATAATAACAGAATAATTTTGTCCTTGGATATTGTGTGTGGTTTGTATAATGCTGCGCCTTTTTTTTTAACTGAGGACATTGGTTTTTTACATCCGTTTTTTTATTATCTGTGCTAAGGTGGATCAGTTTTTCGCGATTATTTACAGGCTGCTTATTAAATCCTGACTCTTAAAAGTAATAATATTTTTCCATTTTTCATATTTCGCCAAATTTTATTGTTTTGTCTTTCCTTAAAAACAGGTATTAATTACAGATGCACCCGAATATATATTACATGACTGATTCGTATGAGGCACTTTTAAATAAGGCATACAGCAATATTACAGAAACCTCCGGTGATGAAGGCCGTTTCACTGTCCCTGCGGCCAGGGTATATATTGAGGGCAAGACCACAATTCTTGAGAATTTTTCTGATATTGCGTCCACTCTGAGGCGCGAGCAGGATCACCTGATGAAATACCTGCTTGGTGAAATCGGTACTGCCGGAAAGATTGAAGGTTCAAGGGCCGTATTTAACGGTAAGTTTGACCAGAGTCAGATAGCCGGGCTGATATCAAAATATACTGAGGATTATGTTATATGCTCAGAATGCGGAAAACCAGATACGCGCCTTGTAAAGGATGGCCGTATTCTTATGCTCCGCTGTGATGCCTGCGGAGGGCACAGACCTGTCAGAAAGAGAAAGTCAAAGGCATTTGACCCTGCAAACAATGTCGAGGAAGGCAAAGAGATGGACGTTGAAATCCAGTTCCTTTCCAAGAGGGGAGACGGTGTTGTAAAGATTGGCAAATACACGATGTATGTCAGCAAAGCAAAACCGGGACAGAAAGTAAGGGTGAAAATTACAAGGGTTGCAGGCTCTATTGCCTTTACAGAAAGAGTCTGATATTACTCAATATCAAAAATACTTTTTAGATAACTGTTTGTTTTTATTTTAAGTCCCGGGGGGAAAAAATATTTTATCCGGAAATTCTGCCGGAAATATTTCAGCTTTAAAGTAACTTTTAATTTTAAGTTATTTTGAGCTGTTTTAAGTTAATCTCTCTTTGAAATTTAGTTGATATGCCTTAATTCAGGCTTTTATTATCTCTGATTTGAGATTGTCGCAGTTTTCACCGATTTTTCTGGCAGCTTTCAATACTGCTTCCACCGGATCTCCGCCCTCTTTTACAGTTACAGTCAGGATTGGGTCTGTAAACTTAAATCTGCTTGTATAATTTGCCACATCCACCTGTGGATCTTTTAATATCTCGTCAGAGAGTGCATTCATGAAAGTGTGCCCTTCCCCGATAAAGAGAATCCGGACGAGGTCTTCTTTAAGCTCTAAAATTTTGATCTCCATAGATAGCCATATATTTGGTTTTTATCTGAGTATATATCTTTGGTCTTGGCCTGTTCCCGGATATTTTAAAAACGGTATATTTCACCGTCTTTTGCTATATGTTTCCAGTTAATGGGGATTCTGTGGCTTAAATGAATAAACCTGTGTTCTTTTGCCCCAAGTTCTTCTGCAAGTTCGCCGGCTTCATCATAATTCATATGCTTGCCAATGTGGATGCCGGGGGGCATGAGTGCGTCAAGAAACAGCATATCACAGTCTCTGAAGAGTTCTTTTGTTCTCTCCGGGATATTTTTTGCTGTGTCTGCTGTATAACCGATCTTTTTCCCGTTTACTTCCATTAGTATGCCGCAGGTGTAAACCGGAGGGTGGTACACTTCTCCGAATGTGTAGGTTACTCCGGATAATTCAAACGGTTCATATGGCTGTACATAGTTTTTGTCTATCTTTAAGAAATGGAAAAAGTCGGATACATCGTTTAGTACACCTTCTGGTCCGTATGCCGGCGGAAAATGCTGAACTCTGTAGAACTCATTATAGCCGGCTATGTGGTCATAGTGTGCATGGGTCCAGAGGACTGCATCAATATGCGGTGATCCTGAGTTTAAGAGCTGATACCTTAAATCCGGGGATGTATCTATGAGCACATTTTTTCCCTCTGAACTGATAAGCATGGATGTCCTGAGCCTCTCGGTGCCGCATTTTACAGCTTCAAGGCAGTTTTTACAGTCACACCCTACCCTGGGTGTACCTACGGTATCTCCTGTTCCCAGAATTTTAATTCTCATGTTGATGTGCTCTGTCTGATTATGTCTCTGCCTTTTATGATCTCCATCCCCTGATCAATGTCACTCTCATTCATCTCGTAACTGTCACGCATAAGGGCGGCAATCAGGGACTCCTTTATCATTATTCTCAGATCTGAGCCGGAAAATCCTTCAGTTTCGGATGCAAGTTCGTTATAATCACATAGGCAGGTGAGGTTCTGCGTGATCTTTTTGAGGATCTCTTTTCTTCTCTCATAATCCGGAAGAGGAAATTCTACAACATCATCAAAACGTCTCCAGGCCGCTTCATCAAGGATTCCCGGATGGTTTGTAGCGCCTATGAGCAGCACACCGTTTCTCACAAAACTTAAGGTGTCAATATTTTTAAGGAGCATATTGACTGCCCTTTTCATTGCCCCGTTGTCGTCCGTAACTCTGCTCTTTGCTACAAAGTCAAATTCATCTATGAAGAGTATGCAGGGCGAGAGCCTTCTTGCAAGGTCAAAGATCCGGTCGATATTTTTGGATGTCTCACCGAGATACTGCGAGGTTACCATTGCAAGCCTGACTTCAAGAAGGGGCATATCAAGTTTTTTTGCCATTGCAAGCGCAAGGGAAGTTTTGCCTGTGCCCGGAGGGCCGACAAAGAGAAGTTTTCCAATCTCATAAATTTTTCTCTCCCTCAAAAATTCCCTGTTTTTTAAGGCAATATTGATCTTTTTTATTGCCTCTGTCTGCCTCCAGGTGCATACGAGATCTTCAACTGTATTTTCAATCTCTTCAGGAGAGCTGATGATTATCAGGTTTCGTGCGGTTTTTAACTCTTCATCATCACCAACCAGATCTTCAATCTTCTTCTCAAGGTACTCCTTTGAGTTCAGGTAATCGGGTGATGCTGACTTTGATGCGCTGTATGATACCCCGTCAATTCCTTCTTTTTCCATCAGGAAGGAGAGAGCCGGGTTGCAGAGGGTGTGTTTATCTCCGGTATTTTTGTAAAACCATTTTACTGCCGGAGATAATGAGGTTATATTCATCCTTTTTCCAAATTCATCACATTTGACAAAGGGATTTTTTTCTATAATTTCATATGAGCCGTCAATCTCAAGAATATTTTTTATCAGTGTTTCGCTTATTATCAGCGGTCTTTCAATATCCAGTGATAAACCGTTTTTATCTGCCATTTTCCAGTATTTTTTTGGCAGGTCTGTCTTATTCAGTTCTTCAAAGTTATTTACCGACTCCGCTGTCAGGAGAAGTTCTAGTATTTCTATTATTCTGGAGTTTTTTTCTTCGGACATGCGTGTAACATATAATGTTATAGTCTTAATGCGATAATAGTATCTTTAATGGTTAATTAGCCGAAAATTCTGCCCGTATTGGTTTTTAATGCTTTTTATTTCTTAGGATATGGGTTTTTTCTCAATACTGATCTGCCTCATGATTTTGCCTGCTGCATGTTATTTTCTTCAGACATCTCCTTCCCGGACTGTTTTTCCGGCAGAGTGGTTCTAAAAAAGTTATTTTTCTTATTTATTGCAGTGACGGATATAATCCATATGTTTTATATTATTTATGTCCGGTATTTCGGGTTATTTATACCTGGTTATTCTCTGCTGTGGTTACCAGGCATCCGTCTTCAGTTACAATGATGGTGTGTTCAGCCTGTGATACGAATGATCCACTGATGTCATGAAGGACGGGGTATCCGCGCAGCACTCCGCTTCTGATCAGCTGTGCCAGTGCCATGTCAAATTTCTCACTGTGGGATTGTCTGCGCGCGAAAGGAAGGCTGTTCATCTTTATTATTTCTTTGTACAGCTTTTTTGCGGCTGGCATTCTGACAGGTCTTTTTGCTATCTGTGAAAAGATCTCTACTCTGGATGACTCTGATACATGGCCTGATCCTGTGGTTGCGAACGGTTCTATTGCAAAGGTCATGCCTTCCTCTATTGTAGTGCCGCCGTTTATTGCAATACTTGGGATCATCGGGTCCCCGTGAAGCATGTAGTGGCCAAGGCCATGCCCTGTGAGGTTTGAGACCGGCTTAAAGCCTCTCTTTTCGATCTCATTCTGGACTGCTGCACCGATTTCGCCCGTTACAATTCCCGGTTTTACCATTCTTATTGCTGTATTGAGGGCCTCCCTTGAGGCTTCAACGAGCAGTGCATTGTCACCAAGGTCAACTGTTCTGGCAGTATCTGCGACATATCCGTCTATGTGAACTCCGAGATCTACCTTTACGAGGTCCCCCTTCTCAAAGACTCTCCCGTCTCCCGGTGATGGTGTGTCATGCGCTGCATCGGCATTGATTGATATATTCAGCGGAAATGCAATCTCACCACCCATTTCAATTATCTGGTCTTCACTTGCCTCAACCATCTCTGCGATTGAGACTCCCGGTTTTACCCTTGATGCTGCATCTGTGAGGCATTTGTACGCTATTTTTCCGGCAAGCAGGTATTTTTCCTTTATTTCTTCTTCTATCATAATATTAACTCCGCAGGATAGTCTGTAAAGCAGTCAAAAGAATTCTTACAGACCATCCCTATGTCTTCAAGTCTGACTCCTCCGATATCGCTGTAATATAATCCCGGTTCGATTGTTACTACATTTCCGGTGTTAAGAACTGCATCTGTTGGTGATACAGGGGGCATCTCATGGATTGCAAGCCCTACTCCATGCCCCAGGCTGTGTGTAAATCCTTCATTTCCGGATTCATAGCCCTGTGACTTAAAGTATGAAACTACAGCATTGTGTAATTCACTGCCGGAAATTCCGGTTCTCGCTTTTTTCTTTCCGAGATTCCATGCCTCTTTTACGGCATTGTACATCCGGACGAGTTCTCTGTCAGGTTCGCCCCTGACAAAGGTTCGTGTCATGTCGGCGTAATATCCGGTCTTTGTATCACGCGGGAAGAGATCTATAAGTATTGGTTCGTTCTCAACCAATATGCCGCTTCCTGTATTGTGCGGCATTGATGTCTCCTTTCCGCAGGCGACTATGGTCTCGTGTGCCTCAAATCCTCTTTTCATGAGGTAGCAGTGAATCTCGCCCCTCAGGATGTCTGAGGTGAGGGGATTGTCATTGTAATATAATTCTCCGTTGTCGGATGCGGCATTTCTGATTATCTCTGCAGCGTAACCTATTGCATCTTCTGTTGCTCTCTGTGTATGCCTGATATTTTTTATCTCATCCGCTTTTTTAACGGCCCGCATCTCTGCTACTGCAGGTCTTCCTAAGTTAACTTTGCAGAAATTTTCAAGTTTTCTGGCAAGTGAGATCGGAAATTCGTCAGGAACCATTATGTCCCCTCCGGCAATTTCTGCAATCATTGCGGCAGTCGCATCTTTTGGATCTGTTTTGTCTTCAAGATGCCTGAAAAATCCGGCATCTCCTCTGCTGATGACGGGGCATTCTGCTTCCCTTCTGCCTCTTTCTACTTCCATCTGCGGGAGTATTAACAGGCCTTCTTCTCCGGATTTTTTTATATATACAACAGGGTCACTGACTGAAAATCCGGTGAGATATCTCATATCCGGAGATTCGGATGAGGCATAGATGACATATGCTGATGCGCCTGAATTTTTCAGTGTATTATCCAACAGGTCTGGAGAGTTCACAGGTTAAGTTTTTGATCCAAAGCCGTAAGTACTTTTAGAATGGGTGGCATATTATTCTTAAATGGATGATTCTGCAAAACAGATTTTTAAGATGAAATTTGCCAAGCTGACAATTATGCTCAATGTCATATTACTTCTTGCTGCTCTTTCGGTTATCGCTTTATTTGGTGTGATCCCGTATTACAGCATGGCCATTGCAGTTGTGTGCGCGGTATCTGCCGTCCTGCTTTCAGTAATTTTTAAGAGGCATTATGACAGGGATAAAAGCTGGCTGATGAGTCAGGACTGATCTCGTAGTTCCCGATTAGTTATTTGTCAGTCAGGTTATATTTTGTTCCGGCTATTGTGTCTTTGTGACCTTTCGCAGTGCGCCGGCATATGAATATAATTATCTTCTGAATGTGACATATTATCAAAAAGTAACGGGCAGTTGTCAGAATGGCCGAACTGTTCCGGAAGGTATTGTTCTGCGCCTTTATGTGTGCCGATGTGAATATTTCAGTTTATAGGTTAGATTATGCTTCAGAAACTTCAGTCGGAGATTGAGCTTATCGGCAGGCATCTTGAGGTGATACTTGTTGTTGAAAAGAACCAGCCGATAGGTATTATGAAACTCTCCGATATTCTTGATATTCCTATGCACAGGGTCAGATATTCGTTAAAAGTCCTTGAACAGTTTGGTTATATCAGGGCATCGCCTTTGGGGGCTGTAGCAACCGATAAGGCATCTGAACTTGTGGAAAATCTTGACTCCGAGATTGATGCTCTGATATTCCGGCTTGAGGACCTTAAGGTTCGGCTCTCCGGGGACATTTCGTAACGTTTATATCTGCATAAGGTAACATTGTATGGCAACACTGAGTGCCTCCATAACTCAGTTGGTAGAGTGTCTGGCTGTTAACCAGAATGTCACAGGTTCGAGTCCTGTTGGGGGCGTAATACCTGAAGTTCAGGTCTTTTATTTTTTATATTCTCTTTGTTTCGGTATTTTCTGCGTTATTTTATTAGTGAAAATTCTGTGTTATTTGCACCGCGCTGATTTTAGTGGAATTTTATTTGAATTAAGTGATTATTCAGAATTATAATCTCTGGTTCAGATAGGGGTGAGTCCTGGTATGGACATTGGTATCTGGTTTGGGCGATATCCGGTGTTGGTATTATGCTGCCGGTGGACTGAAATTCTGGGCAAATATTAATAGTCAGATTGCATTATTTTTAATATGGTGATGTGGTGAATATCATTTTGCGTGGGGGCTCATGTTCTGATGTTACCACTGATCTGTTTTGCTTTATACCGTTTTTATGGTCCGCTGCAGAGATGCAAAGGATTGGTTTACTGTCTGGGGCAAAGTATCTGCCCGGGGATTGCCGGGATGGTACCATATCTGATGAAAATTTCTTAGCTAAGATCTTTCAGATTATGGTTTCAGAATGAATCAATTGGTATATGGGGTTTTTCATGTTTTCTGAAAAAAAATGTTTTTTAATGGTTGTGCTGTCTTTTCTGCTTCTGAATTTTCTTTTCATAGCGGGTGCAGGTGCTCTTGAAGTTGGTGATTCAGTACAGTTTAGGATTTCCGGGCCGGATGGATCAGAGGATATAGTGTTTGTCTGTGCATATGATAGACAGGGTGGAGATTCTGAACATTATTTTGATAGTTCGGGAAATCATCTGATGCTGGGTGATTCAGGCTATGTATATGTTGACTTTGAAGGCAACATCTATGTCAGTGACGATCTGGACAATAAAGAGTTAAAAATGCTCGATGCACCGCCGCTTAAGATTGATGAAGGTGAAGGTGGTACCGAGGGTGATGGGCATAATACAGATGCAACAGGAATGCTGCACGGTGTGCCTGTGATTCCCTATGATGCACTTCCATTATGGGAGGGAGAATATAAGCCCGGAACGGGCAGTCCTGTCATTGAAGTTGTAAATTATGGGAAGGAGACAGTTAATTTTTCTTTCTGGAAATCCGGAGATTTTTATTCTGAATATTATCTTACTCCGGCAGACTACGTGGTGAATGTATCAAAAGGTGAGAGTAAATCGATTGTTGTCGATGAAGGAGATTATCTCTACTGGGCCGGGGAAGCACCGTATGATAAATCCGGGTGGCATTCGGGTTCATCAGCATGGTTTGATAAGGACTGCCATTATAAGGCAGTTTTTCCGGAAAAAGAGTCTTCTTTGTTTTTATTTATTATTTTGATGATTTTCATTGTTTTATTGATTGTTATTGCAGCTTTAGTAATTGTCCGGCGGAAAAAGAAGGAATAGAGGTTCTGGATTTTTATCTTCAATTAAAATCCATCAATATTTTAAAATATTTCTTCCTTCGGCCAATTTCTTTTGGTTAAAGCTCATAAATTATCTGGTTATTGTTGGTGGACATATGTGTATTAATCATGTTTGTTTCTCTTTTGATCAATCGTTTAACCTCTGGCATCAGTAACAATTATATTACATATTGTAAAATATGTTTTACGTGGGCTGCATAAGGCAGTCCCGGCAGAGGAGAAAAAATATGAAGAAAAAAGGAATAATTGCGGCAGGACTGGCACTTCTGTGCCTTACTGCATTTGTTGTATTCCCAGTTTCTGCGGATGGTAATTCTGCGGGTATGGGCAACAACAAAGGAGAGATGATGACAAACCACCTTGATAGTCTTGAAGAGCAGGGCTATGACGTAAGTGACATCCGTGCAGCTCTTGAGTCCGGTGACAACGAAACTGCCCGTGAACTTATGAAGGCATTCATGGACGAGCACGAAGGAGAACTGACTCCGCCTGAAGGAGCCGGTAAGAGAGAAAACGGTGCAGCATCAGGTGAAGCCGGAGACCGCATGAGCAGCCACCTTGATAAGCTTGAAGAGCAGGGCTATGATGTCAGTGACATCCGTGCAGCTCTTGAGTCCGGTGACAGAGAAACTGCCCGCGAACTTATGAAGGCGTTCATGGACGGGCACGAAGGAGAACTGACTCCACCTGAAGGAGCCGGTGAGAGAGGAAACGGCAGAGGAGGAGCATCTGGTGAGAGGGCAGTTGCAGTAGTATAAACAGATAATACAGCCGTCTGAGCCGGCATAGTGAAGATAAATCTTAATACCAATAATACACAGACTGTCCACAAACCTTGTGGATAATTATTCCCATAATAATCCAGAAAAAGACAAATGTTCAATATTCCCGGATGTGATCCGGAAAATCACTCAATAATCCTGATATCAGATAACTCTGGAATAATCCCGCCCCCAAAACCCGGAAATAAGAGTGTCTGATACATGAGGTCAGGATTTTATAATATATGTGAGGATTAAGGCTCCTCTCACTATCTTTTTATTTCATTCACTGAAAAATCATCCGGCTGTACCAGATTTCATTATTCTGTTATGGTCTTCTTCTGCTTTCATTTGATGCTGATTCTATGTTGATTTTTGCCGCACCATATGATCTTCCGGTGCTTTACCTGTTATTTTTTCAAAGGAAGCTGATTCCATTGCTGTCTGCACTGTAGCCGTATTCATTCCTATTATTGCTGTATTGTTTTTCCGGCAGAAAAAGAAAGGATGGCTTTGTTCTTTCGGGAAATCCTTGTGAACTACCTCTGGGCTAAAGACCAAGGGGATTTACGCTAAATTTTTAAAATGTGTGAAAAGTCCTGATAATTATGTGTGAATATATATGCGGTCTGTACCTTCAGTTTCCAGTTTATATAAATGATTTAACCGCAGCTATCAGTAACAATTATATTACGTATTGTTAAATATACTTTACATGGACTGCATGGTTCAGTCCCGCCAGAGGAGATAAAATATGAGGAAAAATGGAATTATTGCAGCAGGACTGACATTCCTGTTCCTGTCAGCAGCTTTAGTATTTCCTGTGTCTGCGGATGAAGGATTTACAGATCAGAGCATCAACAGGGGAAATCTGCTGACAAAAGCGCTTGCAAATATCGAATCGCAGGGCTATGATGTCAGTGAAATTCGTTCAGCTCTTGAGTCCGGTGACAAAGAAACCGCCCGTAAACTTATGAAGGCGTTCATCGAAGAGCACAAAGGAGAACTGACTCCGCCTGAAGGAACCGGCGAGAGAGGAAACGGTGCAGCATCCGGTGAGGCCGGAGACCGCATGAGCAGCCACCTTGATAAGCTTGAAGAGCAGGGCTATGATGTCAGTGACATCCGTGCAGCTCTTGAGTCCGGTGACAGAGAAACCGCCCGTGAACTTATGAAGGCATTCATGGACGGGCACAAAGGAGAACTGAATTCGCCTGAAGGAGCCGGTCAGAGAGGAAACGTCAGATTCCCCGGAGCATCTGGTGAGAGTGCAGTTACAGCATAGGCAGACAATACAGCCGCCTGAGCCGGCATAGTGAAGATAAATCTTAATGCCAATAATACACAGTCTGTCCACAGATAAGTGTTGATAACAATCCCTAAAAATAATACGGAAAAGAGAGAAAAGATCCAATATTTCCGGATATAACCCGGAAAATCACTCATAATCCTGATGTCAGATAACTTAAAAGTACTCCCACAGGAGATATTGCAGATCTCCTGAAACAGATAATCCCGCCCCCAACGGAAATGAGAGTCACTGATCCATAAGTTCAGGATTTTACATATATAGATGTATTTAACCCATCTCACATTTTTTTGTTCTGTTCACAGAAAAATCATCCGGCTGTATCATCTTCTCCGGTTCTGTAATCAGTGTTTAGGGCCATTAGCCGTGTGACCCAAAGTATTATCCTTATTAATTGCATAAATCCCAATGTTGGCCACCAGAAGTGCTGTGCTGAGCATGACAACATCTGCTGGCAGATGGGAGGCAATTAAATAATGAAAACTGTTTTTGTAAGGCCTGAACTGTGCATCGGGTGCAGGCACTGTGAAGTTGCATGTGCTATTGAGCATGCAGAGAGTAAAAATCTCTTCGATGCGATTGTAGAAGATCCTGTGTCAAAACCACGAATCTACGTTGAACCGGCAATAAACTATCTGACTTTTCCCAACCGGTGCAGGCACTGTGACCCTGCTCCCTGTATGCAGGTCTGTCCTACTGAAGCACTGTACCGTGACGTGGATACCGGCACTGTTGCAATTGACTATGCAAAGTGCATCGGCTGCTCAGTCTGTGCCATGGCATGTCCGTTTGGCATCATTCAGTTTCAGAATGTCTTTCAGACAGATAATGATCGTGAAGTCAATGCCAAGTGTGACAACTGCATAGAGCGGCAGAAGGATGGCAGAATCCCAGCCTGTGCCGAGGCATGCAAGACCGGTGCGCTTGAATTCGGTGATGCCAACGAGCTTATCCGGGTCAGCAGAAAGGACTTTTCCATGCGGATAATTAAGTCTGCCGGAACTGATGTCGAAGTTCCCAAAATTCCGGAGAACATCGCTGCATTCCGGAATATTATGAAAAAGATAGCTGAGACGAGGGAAGAAACTGCGTGATAAATTTAATTTCTGTAACAGATGGTGATTGAAATGTATGATACATCAGAGGCAAAGAAGATTGCTGAAAAGAGAGCTTTGGATGCAGCCGACCAGGAGATAATAGTAAAAACAATAGAAGATGGCGTTGAGACCGCCTGGGACAGGCTTGAATGCCAGCAGCCGCAGTGCGGCTTTGGGCAGCTTGGTGTCTGCTGCAACAGGTGCACGATGGGACCATGCCGCATTGAGCCGTTTGGCAAAAAACCGGACAGGGGTGTCTGCGGGGCTACTGCTGATCTGATTGTTGCACGAAATATGCTTGACGATCTCTCAACCGGAGCTGCGGCTCATTCTGACCATGGACGTGAAGTGCTGGAGGTTTTACTGGAGACAGCCGAAGGAAAGTCACAGGGTTATCAGATAACTGATGAGGAGAAGCTTAAATCCATAGCAGAGGAGTACGGCATAAAAACAGAAGGGAGGCAGAAGGAAGCAGTTGCAGAGGATCTTGCCCGCGCCATGCTTGAGGAGTACGGAACCCTCAAGAACAGCATTCAGCTTGTTGAGAGGGCACCGGAGAAGACTAAACAGCTCTGGAAGGATGCAGGCATATACCCGCGTAGTGTTGACCGTGAAATTGTGGAGTCCATGCACAGGATTCACATGGGTGTCGGGGCGGACTATGTGAACATTCTCCTGCATGCAATGAGGACATCCCTCTCTGACGGCTGGGGTGGATCTATGATGGCCACTGAAGGGTCTGATATCCTCTTTGGCACTCCCACACCTGTAACATCGTGGGCAAACCTCGGCACGCTCTCACATGACAAAGTTAATGTGGTGCTGCATGGGCACAATCCCGTTCTCTCCGAGATGATTGTTAAGGCAGCTGAAGATCCTGAGCTGATCAAATATGCAGAAGAGATGGGCGCAAAGGGCATAAATCTCGTAGGCATGTGCTGCACCGGCAATGAACTGCTGATGCGCCACGGAATTCCGATCGCAGGCAATATGCTCGATCAGGAGCTTGCTATTGCAACCGGTTCTGTTGAAGTGATGGTCATAGATTACCAGTGCATATTCCCGTCCATAACTCATACGGCCGGCTGCTACCATACAAAAGTAATCTCAACCAGTGAGAAATCAAAGGTGCAGGGTGCAACCTATAAAGAGTTCCATCCGGAGACAGGTCTTGACACTGCAAAGGAGATCGTCCGGGCAGCAATAGAAAACTACCCCAACCGCAACCACGGCAGGGTTAAGATTCCCTCAAAGCCGATTCAGCTCATGGCCGGATTTTCTGAGGAGGCTATCCGAAAGGCACTGGGCGGCACATACAAACCGCTCATTGATGCCATTGTCGCAGGCAGTATCAAAGGTGTTGTCGGTATTGTCGGCTGCAACAACCCGAAGATCAGACATGACTACGGCCATATAACACTTGCAAAGGAACTTATCAAAAGGGATATCCTCGTTGTCGAGACCGGATGCGCTGCAATTGCAAGCGGAAAAGCAGGACTTTTAGTCCCTGAGGCTGCTGATCTGGCGGGAGACGGGCTAAAAGCTGTATGCAATTCTCTCGGCATCCCGCCTGTCCTGCATATGGGTTCATGTGTTGACTGTTCAAGAATACTGGTGCTCGCTGCCCATGTTGCAGATGAACTTGGTGTCGGAATTGGCGATCTGCCGCTTGGCGGTGCTGCGCCTGAATGGTACTCACAAAAGGCTGTTTCTATCGGGACATACTTTGTCTCATCAGGTGTGTACACAGTTCTTGGCATACCGCCAAAGATCTTCGGAAGTCCGAATGTTCTCAAACTCCTGGCAGTAACATTAAAGGATGTGGTCAATGCCTCATTTGCTGTGGAGCCTGATCCCGTCCTTGCCGCTGACCTTTTAGAGGCGGAGATCGAACGCAAAAGAACAGCGCTTGGAATCTGAAGAGAAAATATCAGTTCCATTTTTTTAACGGAGAAGATATTATGGATGAGAAAACACTGGATGAAATAATTTCCAGGTATGATTCACCATCAGGGAGGCTTCTTGGTATCCTGAGTGATATCCAGAATGAGGAGCGTTATATCCCGCGTGAATCACTTGAGATGCTCTCAGGTAAACTGAATGTTCATCTCTCACAGCTCTACAGTCTTGTAACCTTCTACTCATTCTTCAGCCTGGAGCCGGTTGGTGATCACAGGATTACCGTCTGTATGGGTACTGCCTGTCATGTTAAGGGTGCAGGTGAGATTCTCAGAAATCTTGAAGAGCTGCTTGGTTTTCCTGTGGGAATTACTGAGGAGAAGAGAGAACCTGTCACCACTGATGACAATGCCTTCACACTGGAGATCGCCCGGTGTTTCGGAGCCTGTAGTATTGCACCGGTTCTAAGGGTTGACAATAACCTCTACGGTTATGCTAAACCTGAGGCTCTCCCGACAATTCTGAAAGAGTACGGATGGAGGAGAGATGAAGACTGAACTGCCTGTCGGGATAATCAACCGGGAAAATTCCGGGCTGAAAAAACTAAAACCCGATATTCCACGCATCACAGTAGGGCTTGCAACCTGCGGTGCGGCGGTTGGCGGGACTGCAATATATGAGCGCCTAAGGGAGAGTATCCAAAAGAGAAATCCTGATCTTTCACTTGTCCCAACCGGCTGCATAGGCTACTGCCGCGAAGAACCGATTGTCACAGTTGCACATCCGGGAAAGCCTCTTGTTCTTCTTAACAGGGTGAGCGTGAAGGACTGTGATGATATCCTGAATGCTGTCCTCTCCGGAACAGTTCCACATGATAAGGCACTCTGCCGGATAGAAGAGTGGGATCACCTGATGGGGCATAATATCACATATGGCAGGGGCTTTGATGAGATCCCGCTCTATGATGAGATCCCGTTTTTCGGGCAGCAGAAGAAGGTGATCCTCAGGGATGCCGGCATTATAAATCCGGAGGATATTGATGAATTCCTTGCTGTCGGCGGTTATTCGGCTGCCTATAATGCTCTTCGGAATATGGAGCCGGACACTGTCCTTGAAGAGGTGGAGAAATCCGGTCTTCGCGGCAGGGGTGGTGCAGGTTTTCCCGCCGGTCTGAAATGGCGGATAACAAAAGAGAAGAAGAGCGATAAGAAGTACATCATCTGCAATGCCGACGAGGGGGACCCCGGTGCGTACATGAACCGCAATGAGATGGAGAGTGATCCCCATATGCTCATTGAGGGTATGATTCTTGGTGCCTATGCCATCGGCACTGATGAGGGTCTAATCTACATCAGGGCAGAGTATCCTCTTGCTATCCGGAGACTTAAGCACGCCATTGCAGAGGCACGTGAGTTGGGCATTCTTGGAGAGAATATATTCGGTACTGATTTTTCATTTGACATTCAGATTGCAACCGGGGCCGGTGCTTTCGTATGTGGTGAATCAACGGCACTTGTTGCGTCTATTGAAGGAAGAACCGGCAGACCACATCCACGCCCGCCGCGTCTCACTGACTCCGGACTCTGGGGAAAACCTACTGATCTCAACAATGTTGAGACCTGGTGCAATGTTCCGGTGATAATTAAAAACGGCAGTGAATGGTACAGAAATATCGGTGCTGAGAAGAATTCCGGCACAAAAGTATTCTCCCTCGTTGGTGATGTTGAGAAGGTCGGACTTGTGGAGGTGCCGCTTGGAACAACCTTAAAGAGGATTGTATTTGACATCGGAAACGGCGGTGCAGACGGAAAGGCTGTTAAGGCTGTGCAGACCGGAGGGCCGTCAGGGGGGTGCATCCCTCTCAGGCTCTTTGATACGACTGTTGATTTTGAGAGTCTGAATGCAATAGGTTCTATTATGGGTTCCGGTGGAATTGTCGTTATGGATGAGGACACCAACATGGTTGATATTGCCCGTTACTTCATCAGTTTCGCAACCGGAGAATCGTGCGGGAAATGTATCCCCTGCCGTGAGGGACTGAAGCATACGCTTATTCTTCTCAACAGGATTCTTGCAGGTAAAGGGACGGCTGAGGATCTTGATACCTTAAAGTCACTCTCTGAGACAATTGCAGCAACCTCACTCTGCGGACTTGGTCAGACTGCGCCAAATCCCGTACTGACTACACTTGAATATTTCAGGGGAGAATATGATTCGCTGGTGAAATTATGACGGATAATACAGTATGCAGTACTGAAGAACTGCTGAAGAAGAGTTCTGAGGATGTCACTGTCATTATCAATGGACGTGAATATCCGGCTAAGAAAGGCGAGGTTATGCTTGGAGTGGCTATAAGGGAGGGCATTGAGATTCCTCACCTCTGCTATGAGGCATCACTCTCACCTTATGGTGCCTGCCGGCTCTGTATGGTTGAGAAGAGATGCAGGGACAGAAGTGAGATGGTGACTTCATGCACTCTGCGGGCAGAAGACGGACTTGAGGTTGTTACTGACTCACCTGAGATTCTCCGCCACAGAAGGATGATTCTGGAACTTTATCTTGCAGAAGCTCCGAAGTCTGAGGTCATAAAATCACTGGCAGCCCGTTATGGCGTTACAAAGACACGGTTTTTTAAGAAGACCGATAAGGATGATCCGCTTGGTAACAAATGTATTCTCTGCGGTCTCTGCGTCCGGGTATGCAATGAGATAATAGGCGCAGGTGTAATTTCGTTTGTGAACCGCGGGCCTTATACTGTGGTCAGCACACCTTTTTCCGGTGAGAATTCTGACTGCCTCGGCTGCAAAGCCTGTGTTTCAGTCTGCCCTACCCATGCCATTGTGACCGGGGACTCCGGTGATGAGCGGATTATGAAGTCCTGGGGTGAGACTAAGGTGAAGATGAGAGAGTGCCCTGTATGTGGGAATTACTATCTGCCTGATCTCCTTGCTGAAAAGGTGTATGCAAAGATAAACCCGCCTCTGTCAAAGAATATTCAGGAGATGTGCCCAAAATGCCGGAGCAGAAATATTGCCATTAAGGAGATTTCAGCTTCATCCAACAGACGCTGAGGAGAGATAACTAATATGTGCGACAGTAAAACAGAGCGGAAGAGAATAACCAATACTGCGAATACAATCAGGGACAATACAGAAAAAGTGCCTGAAGAGGGATTCAGGGTTGTGATCACCGGAAAGGGGGGTGTCGGGAAGACTACCATCACTGCCCTTCTTTCCCATCTCTTCGCGGAGAAGGAGTTCACGACACTTGCAGTTGATGAAGACCCTCAGATGAACCTGCCGTATGCCATAGGTGTACCGCGGGAAGAGAGTGATATGATTGTGCCGCTTACCCATAACCTTGATTATGTCGAGGAGAAGACAGGTGCACGCCCCGGTGAAGGCTGGGGGCTTATGCTTAAGCTCAATCCTGATGTGACTGATGTTGTGGAGCGCTTTGGTGTTAAAGGGCCGGAGAGAGTGAACATTCTTGTCATGGGAACAGTTGTTCAGGCGGCAACCGGATGTTTATGTCCGGAAAATGCCCTGCTTGAATCTGTCGTCAGGTACATCAATCTCAGGGAGAATGAAGTCATTCTGATGGACACTCAGGCGGGTGTGGAGCATTTCGGGCGTGCCATTGCAAAAGGGTTTGATCAGGCTCTGCTTGTAACCGATCCCACCTTCAATGCCGTATCAGTGGTGAAGCATTCTGCCCGGCTTGCTAAGGATCTTGGCATCCCCTATATCCATCTGGTAATCAACCGTGTCAGGTCAGAGCGTGACATCACAAAAGTGCAGGATATTCTCGGTGACACCCTTGATCTCTTCACAGAGCAGTTCATTATTCCGTATGAAGAGGAACTGCTGGAATGTGAACCTGATGTCAGACCAATGCTATCCGGAGATCCTGGTTCTTCGTTCATAACCGGAGTTATGGACATTCAGGAGAAGCTTGAAAATTACGGGACTAAAAAAGTCTGAATCTGAACTGCCCTCCGGAAAGGCATAGTTATCTATGCAAAAAAATTATTTTTTTATTTGGATTCCCTGACCATTGTTATGGCTTTCTTAGGGCAGACATCTGCACAGATTCCACAGCCTTTGCAGAAGTCAAGGTCGATATTATATTCCTTATCAATGACTCCGTCCGGGCAGAATTTTTCACAGTTACCGCATTTATTGCAGAGATTCAGGTCAATTTCCGGCCTGAAAGTCCTCCATGATCCAGTCTTGCCGACAGCACCGGTTTTCGGCCTTGAAATAGCAAGTTTTGCGCTCATATCTTCATCTCCTCATATGCCTTCATGGCTGCCTCTGCATTTCTTTCATCCTTAAATGCCTCTTTGATTGCTGTTCTTACAGATTCCCTTGATACTAATCCCATTTTTGCAAGAGCGCCCAGAAGAGGGGTGTTAAGAATCGGACTTCCGGATACAATCAGGTCGAGCGATAGTGCGATATTTGTGAGATCGACATTGTAGGTCTTATAACCTTCAAATTCAGCAGGATTCGGACTGTTAATTAGCACCTTTCCACCCTCCTTCAGTCCGTCAAGGACATTTACCGTGTCCATAACGCCCATGTCAAGAACGATTACCAGATCAGGTTTTCTTATCTGTGAATAGATCTTAATCGGCTTATCGTCAATCCTGATGAAGGATACTACCGGAGCACCACGTCTCTCTGCGCCGTAAAACGGTGCTGCGGTTGCGTTCTTGCCGTCAAGGAATGCGGCATGGGCAAGGAGTTTTGCTGCTGTTACTCCGCCCTGGCCGCCTCTGGAATGAAGTCTTATCTCATACATTATTCATTCACCCCAAACCAGAATTCAGAATCTGCTTTTCTGTCCCTGACAAATTCTGCGATGTCATCATATGTCACTTCCTGTCCGCCAAGTCCGGCAATGACTGAGTAAGGTTTAACATTGCACTTTGCCCTGATCTCATTGGCAACAATTCCGCCAAATCCGAATGAATAGTCGCGGTCTATTACAACAATGTCCCGGCCCTCAAGCCTGCTTTTCAGGTCCGGAAACGGCCTGTACCAGCGTATTCTGACAGAACCTGCTTTAATACCCTCTTCTCTTAAGCTGTCAACTGCAACTTCCATCTCTTTGCCAAGAGTGCCCATGGAAACGATGATAACCACTGCATCTTCAGTGCGGTAGTCCTCGGTCATGCCGTATTTTCTGCCAAAGCGCTTCTCAAATTCGCTCTCAGTCTCTTCAATGATCCTGACTGAGTCGCGAAGTGCACGTTCAATGTCCCACCTGAACTTAAAGTGCTCATTTGGCGGGGTGAGCGTACCGTATCCTCCCGGATTGTTGACATCGATCTTATGCGGCAGGTCAGTTTCCGGGATGAAATCTCCTAATTCAACGGTCTCAAAGCCCTGCATGATATGTGTCAGCAGGAAACCGTCAAGGTTTACCATGACTGGCAGCAGGACATCATTGTCCTCAGCAATACGGAATGCCATCAGGGTTGCATCATATGCCTCCTGCACGGTTGATACATAGACCTGAAGCCATCCGGTATCACGCATGGAGAGTGAATCTGAATGTTCAGCCCAGACATTCCATCCGGGGCCGAGTGCACGGTTTGCATTTGCCATAACAATAGGCAGTCTTGCGGCTGCAACCATATGGAGCATCTCGCACATATATACCAGTCCGTGCGATGATGTGGCTGTGAAGGTCCTTACACCTGCAATTGATGAACCCATACATGCTGCCATTGAGGAGTGCTCTGACTCGACAGGAATATATCGTGAGTCAAGCTCTCCTGAAGAGACAAAATCTGCAATATTCTCAACTATTTCTGTCTGGGGTGTAATTGGGTATGCAGCGACAACCTTTGGCTTTGCATCCCTTACAGCAGTTGCAACTGCCTTATTTCCGGTTGCGATGGTCAGCATATTCCTTCAGCCTCCTTCTTCAGTTTCTCAATCCCAAGGTCAACGCTCTTCTGCAATGCCTCAATGTCCTCTTCTGTGGCTGTCTTAAACCTGCCCTGGACCTTAATATAATCCAGTACCGGAATTCTCTTCACCATTGCTGCCTTTGATGCACCTGTGATGCTCAGTTTTCCGTTCTCTCTCTCGTACAGTACCCACATGCCGGATTTAACGGCAAGCTTTCCCATATCAATCGTCTTATCTGACGGATATCTCCATCCGGGGGGACATGGCGCGAGCACGTGCATGAACTTCGGGCCCGGAACTGAGAGTGCCTTCTTAATCTTTTTATACAGGTCATCAGGATAGGCGCTGCATGCGGTTGCCATATATACCGGATTATGTGCGGCAATTATTGCATCCAGGTCTTTCCTGAACTCTGTTTTTCCGGCCGGAGTTGTGGTCGTTCTTGCACCGAGTGGCGTTGCGCCTGAACGCTGCATGCCTGTATTTGAGTATGCTTCGTTGTCATAGCAGATATACAGGAAATCAGTGCCCCTCTCAAGCGCACCTGACAGCGCCTGTATTCCTATATCCACCGTACCGCCGTCACCTGCAAAACAGATCACATTTGTGTCCTTTCCTTCGGCACGGAATGCCTCACTCATTCCCGATGCAACAGCAGCCGCTGAAGCGAATGCAACGTTGTAAACAGGGATGTTCATTGCGGTATCAGGGTAAATCCCCTGGATTACACTTGTACAGCACGCAGGGACTACAAGAACTGTATCAGGTCCTGCGGCTTTTGTGACATACCGGAGTATCAGGGATGCACTGCATCCGGCACATGCCGATGTCGTTTTAAGAATATATTCCTCTTCCGGAATTTCTGCCAATATTAAAACCTCTCTTTAAGATTTGTCATAATTTATAATGATATTTTGGCTTGGGTGTCTGATTAATATTAGCGAAGTGATTCTTTGATGCCCGGTGGGGGATTTCAGATTTATGATCCGGGAATTTACTTATAATTCCGGTGCGATAAGGAATAAGCGGAGTATTTTATGGCGCAGAACTATTATGAAATTCTTGGTGTTCCTTCAGGTTCATCCCAAAAAGAGATTATGAGTGCGTACCGAAGCCTTGCAAAGGCTTTTCATCCGGATATATCCACACATCCAAATGCGGAGCTTCTCTTTCTGAAGATTACTGAAGCCTACGGGGTTCTTTCTGAGCCGGAAATGCGCCGGGATTACGACCATTCATTAAGGCTGAACGGCGGTGATTCAGGCGAAGATGCTTGTGATTATGGTGCCGGCGGGGGCCGCAGATTTTCCGGGGAGGATTATGGTGATGAATCATCATACGACAGGGGCGGCACAAAAGGCGGTAAGGATGAATACTCACTCATGGCTGACTATGAGTATTACTCTGAAAAGCCTGAGAAGTTCCTGATTGATGGTGAGGAGATTGAAATGTCCCGTGCCCGTCATATTATCACCGGCGATCACGATTATATTGTTTACAATGACAGGCTCATAGATACGGGAGGTATTCTGAGGTTTACTCATGAAGGGACTGAGCGTTTTATGATAGACGGTGCTGAAACTGTCGTAACAGATGCAGAACATTACATACAGGGTGGATCTGAGTATGTTGTCATAGATGGTGAGAGTTATCTCATCAGGGAGATGTGACTGTTCAGTGATTCTGGCAGATAAACCGGAAAGATATATCTGCCATTACTCAATAAGCTTAAATATTCTTAAATAAACCTGAATTTTCAGAGGTGATTTATGGTGAAACTACCTGATAAAAAATCAATTGAAGGATTAACAAAAAAAGTGGGCGAGGCTGTAAAACTGCCTTCTGATGAAGATAAAGGCGTTGAACCGCTTCCGGAGAATAAAGAGGGTCTGACAGAGGAGGAGCTTGAAAAGATCCGTGAGGATGAGAGGAAGCGCCTTGAAAAAGAGAAGAATGATGGTGATATGGCTGAAAAGGCCAGAAAATATGAAGCTATAGAAGCCGAGAAGAAGGCTGAGGAGGAGCGCCTGCTGGCTGAGAAGAAGAAGGAGCAGGAGCTTGCAAGGCTTGAGGCTGAAAGGCAGGCTGAGGAAGCAAAAAAAGATAAAGAGCGTGATGAGTGGGCGCGTGAAGAGGAGAGGAAGAAAGCTGAGGAAGAGAAGAAGCGTAAAGAGATTGAAAAGGAGATCTTAAAGAAGCAGAAAGAGGAAGGCAGAAAGGCGGGTCATACCGGGAGAAATATTCTCATTGTGGTTGTGCTCATTGTTGCAGTTCTCGCTGCCGGATATATATCCCTGATTTCCGGCAATGATCATCTTGAAGCATACGGCTATCCTCTTTCGTACAGTGCACAGTATGATGTCAGGCTTCCGGATAACACAAACCTGGACTTCGCAGGCGTTCCTGTAACAGCTATAAGCAGCGGTGATTCTGCAATTCTTATGATTGATAATGTAAGGAGAACGATGGCGCTTGGAGAGAGTGCAACATACCCTGCGAAGCATATAACAATAAGTATGTTTGGGATGGCGCTCTTTGACAGCGATTATCAGATAACTGCAACATATCGCGGAGTCGTTACGAACAAGGATGATTTCCTGATAATTGCAAAGACTTCAGCACCTGTGCCCTCATGGATGGTTGGGATATTCAAGCCCGGGTCTGTGGATATAACTCCGGTCTGATAAAAATCGTTCCGGCTGACAGGGGTACAGTCCCCTGTCGGTTCTCTATTTTATATTCAATCTGGGCTGTAACCGTTGGTAAACAGTTATTCTCTTATTTTTGCCTTAATTTATCACTTCAAGAATTTTCCTGCCCTGCGCCAGTTTTCTCTTCTCTTCCTTTCTGAATTCCAGTGATTTTCCACCTGCAACCATCGGGTTAAATTCAGCTTCTGTTTTAAGGTCCCACAATAAAAGCCCCTCCGGAGGCATTGCGGGATATCTCGGCCTTCCTGGATTGTCAAGTGAATATTTTATATCATCGGGGCTTAATAGTCCCTTTCCACAGAGATTAAGGGCGTATGATAGGCAGCGCACCATATTCCATAAAAAACTGTGCCCCTCTATCTCAAAGACAGTATATTCCCCGTCAGTAAATACTCCTGTATCAAGAATTTTCCTCTCCGGATCTTTGCCCTTTATTTTTGCAAAGGATGTGAAATCATGCACACCTTTTATGTATTCTGCAGCTTTCTGCATACTTTCAAGGTCAAGCCCGTCTTCATAGAAGTAATACCTGTATTTCCGGCTGAAAACATCATATCTGGGATTATATGACTCATCCACCTCTGCATATGCGTTGCACCAGATGTCACCCGGAAGTTTTTCATTTATGGCATATACTGCCCTTTCAGGATGGTCGGTGAAAAATGAGCATATCTGGCATCTTGCATGCACCCCCCTGTCAGTCCTGCCTGATATTGAAAATCCTGAACTCTTCCTGTCTTTGATCAGACCAAGTTCCGTGCAGGCTGTTATGAATTCCCCCTCAACTGTCCTTATGCCGGACTGCTGCTGTGACCCATAGAAATTATCCCCGAAATAACCCAGTTTTAAGGCAATTTTCATCTTCTGTAAACTCTTCTGATAATTTTTTTTCTGGTATTTCTGAAAGACTGCCTGGTATAGCTTCTGATTGGGGTCATTTTGCCCATGATCTCCACATTTCCCTCTTTTATTGCAGAAAATACAGATTCCTGATTCTTTTCTGCGTCAATTATTGTTCTTCCGTAACCGACAAATTTTGCATTGTGTGCGTCACTCCCGCCGACACAGGTTTTATTGAAATAAGCAGCCTTCCTCTCCGCTTTTTTGTTCGCAGTGCCGAATATGTAACGGCTGTTGAAAGATTCAACAGCGTCAACAATTCTGATTGCATCCTTAACCTTCAGTGCAGCACCGTGCCGCCACTGGTGGAAGGGGTGCGGCAGTATCAGAAAGGCTCCTTTTTCTCTCGCGGTTTTAACCGTCTCTTCAAAGTCAATCTTTGGCGGTATTGCTTCTGTTATTCCCAGTGCAAGGAGGTGTCCCTGTTTTGTTGATATCTCTATTCCCGGTATCACCAGAAGTTCCGGGTAATACTCTCTGGCATATTCAACCGCTTTTAAGGCACCTTCGATGGTGTCATGATCGGTTATTGCAATTACGTCAAGTCCTGTTTTTACAGCCCTTGCAATTATATCTTCGACACTGCTCTCACCATCGCGTGAATAATCAGTGTGAATATGCAGATCACAATTAAGCATCAGATCAATAGTATTTTTCTTCATTGGATTACTTAACTGAAGTGTTATGCGCATACTACTTCCAACCGGAGAAGCGGCATATGATACTGTCATGAAGGCTTCAGAAGGTTTTGATGTGGATGTACGGGTTACAGGAAAAATTGCCTCTTTTCTGACACCTTCAAAGCTTGAAAAACTGATCCGGACAGGTGATTATGGTATGGTTATCATATCCGGAATGTGCACTGCGGACTTTTCCGGCATATATGAGCGGACAGGTGTGCCTGTATATCTTGGACCAAGGCATGCGGCAGATCTCGGCATGGTTCTCTCAATGATCGGTAATATTGAACTCTCCACAAAAATTCCGGCAGACGAGATTATATCCTCATCCAGAAAACAGGAAGCTTACAGTAAGCTTGAAACTCTTGAGTCTGCTGCGAACTGTGATTTTACAGTAAATGGTCTTAAGATCGGCGGCAGTTCCCGGATAAAAGTTCTGGCAGAGATTATGGATGCCCATAAAAATCCTGTTCTCATCTCCGCTGTTCTGAGATATCATAGATCCGGCGCAGACATAATAGACCTCGGATTTGGCTTTGATGCAACGCCTGAAGATGTCAGGAGGACTTTTGAGCTTGTCAGAAAATGTGGCATTCCGGTCATCTGCGCGGCAGACACACAGGACCCTGCACTCATCCGTGCCGCGCTTCCCTATGCTGATATTATTCTCTCACTTCAGGAGAAAAATATCCCTCTGGTTGCAGAAGAGGTTGCAAAGTCCGGTGTTGCGGCAGTTGTTGTTCCGGGCGAAAAATCCCTTCCGGAAAATATCCGGTCTGCACGTAATTTTGGTATTGAAAATATAATTGCAGATCCGCTTTTGCAGCCCGCAGGTTCGGGTCTGTTAGAGTCTCTTGGCGATATTGCCGCATATAATCGCTCTGAAGAGGGCAGATGCCCGTTGTTCTTCGGTGCCGGAAATGTGACCGAGCTTATTGATGCTGATTCAATAGGGGTCAATGCCCTCCTCTCTTCACTTGCGATGGAGGCTAAGGCGGCTATAGTCTTTACGAGTGAGCATTCTGACAAGACTGCCGGTTCTGTTTCCGAGATGAGGCGGGCGGTGGAGATGATGCACCTTGCCTCAGATAGACCTTATCCTAAGGATCTTGGAGTCGATCTCTTCTGTATTAAGGAGAAGAGAAAGAGGCGTGAGCCTGAACCTGAGTACAGCAGTATAAAAGAAGCAGATAAGATGCCTGATAATGTGACTTTCGATCCATGCGGCAACTTCAGGATAGGCATAGTTGACGGCAGAATTATTGCGGTGAACGACGGCGCAGCAGTAACCGGAGATCGCTGGGAGGATGTTTTTTATGAGATTATAAAATCCGGTAAAGTTTCGCTGCTGGATCATGCTGCATATCTTGGCAAAGAACTCTATAAGGCAGAACTTGCATTACGATTCGGGCGCAGTTTTGAGCAGGACGGTCATTTCTGATTCGTTATTGGAGAATAGTATGAATTTTTAATTATCCGGAAATTTAGTTCACTCCGTATAATTTGTCCTTCTATCTCTCTTCTAAACTCAGCCTCTTACAATAAGAGTCGATATTTTGCTGTGAGTGACAACGTATGAACTTACACTTCCAAGAAGAAGGCGTCTTGTTATACCTTTTCCGGTTGATCCTATAACTATGAGGTCAGCTTTTAACTCTTCTGCAAGGTCTGTTATTGTATCTTTTGCATCTCCGATTTTGATCTGGTAATTTACCTTGTATCCGGCAGATTCTGATACTTTAAGACATTTATCAATGACCTTTTTTCCCTCTTCATTGAGCATCTTAAATATTCTTTCTGATGTGGGATCTATGACTCCGACTGAAGGGTCAACAACAGATGTGCCGTATATACCCGGATCAATTGCATATACTGCATGTACTTCTGCATTCCAACCCTCTGCTAATTCAACTGCCTTTGAAAGCGCTTTTATGGATGTTTCTGATCCATCAACTGCAACCAGAATTTTTGAATACATAGTCATCTGTAATGGATTATTCTTAATAAGTCTTTCATAAATTGCCTGATATACTATTATTTGTTATTCTGAATATTTTTAAAATGACGGAGTCATTCACTCAGGTTATTCTGCATTCGTTTCCTAAGAAATCTCCGAAAATATTCATCTTTGTTCTGATATGCTTCGCAAGAGTAATTATTCAGCAGGTTTAATATTTGAGGGTACAGATGCCTGATATTAAAATAAAGAAGGAACTGATCGAGACACTTCTTGCGCTTGGTAAAAGTCAGCATCCTGATGAGTTTCTCGCCCTGCTTAAGATAAATGACGGGGTTATTGACGAATTTGAGCTTGCACCCGGAACTATTACCGGGCGGACGAGTGCCAGTTTTTCCCAGTATATGCTCCCGCTGTCCACCAATAATGCCGGAAGTGCGCATTCCCACCCGTCCGGTGCGTTGAGACCTTCAGATGCAGATCTGAGATTTTTCCCCGCGTCAGGAAGGTGGCATATCATCGTCGGGCCGCCTTATGATCTCTCCGGGTGGAGATGTTTCAGGGCTGACGGGCGTTTGGCAGATCCTGAGGTGGTACCATAAAGAAAGTCGTTGCAACAGGGACATTTGATATACTTCATCCGGGGCATCTCTTCTATCTTGAGGAGTCACGAAATCTTGGTGATCATCTCAGTGTCATCATTGCGCGTGATGTCAACGTTAAGCATAAGCCAAAACCCGTCGTTCCTGAAACTCAGAGGTTAACGATGGTTTCAGCTTTAAAAACGGTGGATTATGCACGACTTGGCGACAATAATGATATGTTCCTGCCCATTGAGGAGATAGATCCCGATATTATTACAATCGGATTTAATCAGTATTTCAATATAGAAAATCTGGAAAAATCTCTTGAAGAGAGGGGCATAAGGGCCGATGTTGTCAGAGTCGGAGCCTATGAGGGTGAGGGTTTCTGCAGTTCCAGAAATATTATGGAAGAGATTCTAATCAGAAGATGCAATGGTGTGGATTGAACTGCTCCATGCCTGAGCAGGTATTTTTTTCACAAGATTTATTATATTATTCCTTAGTTGAGAGTCCAGGCACAAAATTGTTGTCTGTATAGGATTTGTTCTCTATACTGTTTTCACTTATTTTATGGCCTGCAATCCTTAAAACCATCATTAATGCAGGTCCAGATAATTGATGACTTCTCTGATGTCTTTTTTGTCGATTAATGATACAGCATAATGTTTTGCAATCATCTTCCTGACTTTTTCAGATTCAAGCCAGCCAATGTCAAGTTTTTTTACAATACTGTCTATCTCATATATGTATGGCATGATCTTTTCAGAGAGTTCAGGATCTTTTAAATCTACAATTCCGGATATTGCCTGAAGCGGGTTTCTTATGTTGTCATTTAAGATAGCAAACTGTTCCATATTTCTGTCTATCTGCTCAAAAGCTTCCTTTTTAATCTGATCCGTAAGCTGTTCTGCTGTGACATCTTTGATCACAAGAACGGTCTGAACTACTCTGCCGGAATCAAGAATAGGAATTTTTTTGATGTCATATACAGCTGTTTCGTCTCCGGCATTTACTTTTCTGGCAAAATTAAGAATGTCGTCTGATAGTAAGAGTTCCCTGACATTGGATATATCCTGTTCTGTAATTGGCTCTAAGAATAAATTTAGTCTTATGCCCGGTTTTAAATTCCCGGCATCCCATTTCAGGTAAAGGTCTGCAAAACTGTCATTAAAGAGTACAATTCTTAAATCATGGTCAAGTACAACAACTGCGTCCTGTATTGCATCGATAGTTATTCTTAACTGAAGTTCAGATTCAAGAATTGCCCTTTCCATCTTTCTCTGCACGGTAACGTCCCTGCATACCGCTGCTGCAAAGATCCTGCCGCCGTATTTTGATGTGCCCAGGCTTACCTCCACGGGTATTTTATCTATATTCCCGTCTGCCTGAATTTTCAGTGTACCCCTTAATATTTCAGACTCTCTGCATTCAGCGTTAAGCCTGATTTCAATGGGTATTTTATCATCGAGTTCAAGTATTGCACCAATCTTTGCAATAGTCAGATCTTTACTGGACAGCCCTGTTGAGGCCATTGCCATGTGGTTGGCATCAATTATCTCACCGCCCGGACATGACACTATGAAGACCAGATCTGGAGTCTGTTCTATTACTGCCCTGAATCTCTCAAGTTCTTTTTGCTTGTCGAGAAGTGCCGGATAATAATTTTTCCTGATTGAAGCTTCACCAAGGCCGATAATTCCTTTTCTCACTTCTTCAAGGTTATTTCCGTAATTATTCTCTTTCATCTTCTGAATTTACCTGAATTGACTGGTTTTGCTTTTTTTCCCGGGATTTTAAGCTGGTGCAGAGATTGTTATATTATGTATTATATGTTTGCTGTACCTGTTTTACTTTTTGTAATTGGGTATATATTAATTGTCAGATTGTGGATAGATTTGTATGCTGAATCGTCCTTAATCTCTATTTTATCTCCTTAAATTTCGTATATATTCCGGAATCAGTAACTTTCCGGCTGAAAAAAATATAAAATTGTATATTCCTGTATATTATCTCCCTGAAACTTCTCTCCAGATCTGCCTTATGGCATCTTCATCCGGAATACCGGGATTTGTGGCAATGCAGGGGTCGTTCAGGGTTCTCTTGACAATTATATCCTCAGGTTCCCTCTCCAGCCTGAAATTATTAATAATATGGGTAGTATATTCTCCGGCAATATCATATATGGCACTTATCAGTGCCTCTTTCAGTTCTGTATCGGAGAGACGGGATTCATCAATTCCCATTGCAGCCGATATTTTCCTGTATTTTTCCGGGCAGAAACTGTAATTATAGTTGATTACAGGGCCGGCTGTAAGCATTGAACTTACTCCGTGGGAGATATCAAGAAGTCCGCCTATGGAATGTGACATTGCATGAATGAGGCCAAGACCTGCATTTGAGAAGGCAAGTCCTGCATAGAGGCTTGCAAACATTGTTTTTTCCCTGAGTTCCGGATTATAGGGATCTTCTGCAACTTCCACAAGTCCGGATGACAACTCTTCAACTGTTTTTAATGCAAAGATGTCGGTAACCTTTGAAGAACCATTTGAGCAGAATGCTTCTATTGCATGGAAGAGTGCATCAATTCCGCTACAGTATGTCACATTTTCCGGCTGTGTCATCAGGGTCTGTGGATCAAGAAGGGATACATCAGGGACCACTGATTTGGAGATTACAAGTTTTTTATATTTATTGTCACTGATGACTGCATACTGGGATACATCTGCTGAACTTCCCGCCGTTGTCGGGATGCATATGAGGGGGGGCATTGGAATGGATACGCGATCAACTCCTATATAATCGGTAATATCTCCCCCGTTTGCAGCAACAATTCCTATTCCCTTTGCACAGTCAAGTGTGCTTCCTCCTCCCACAGCAACAATTCCGTCACATTTCTTCTTACGGAATAATGATGCCCCTTTCATTATCTCATATGTCTTGGGGTTTTCAGTGATTTCAGAGAATGGTACATATTCCACTTTTTCATCATCAAGGCTCTGTAAAATGCTTTCCATCCAGTCAAGAGTAAATACAGAGGGATCTACTGTAAGCAGCACCCTTTCCGCCTTGAAATTTTTTGCATATCTGCCGGCAAAAGCTCTGGAATTAATTCCGGTGATAAATTCCGGGCTTACAAATTTTCTTAATTCCCCCATTATTTCATCCTGCATGCCTTTTCCTAGATCATTTTGGTGTCTTTATACCGGTTAACCTTTTGGGAATTATTTTCCTCCTCTGGTCTGAATGAGGAGGAATATTTCCAGTTTTTTCTTTCAGGAATATTTTATCTGACTGAAAGATGCTTTATTCTGCAATATTTTTCCGTATGCTAATTGTTTTCTGATCTTCCGGGAGTATTGATCTGTAAAACCTGTACATAATATGCGCGGTCAAAAGGGTTTGTTCTGGTAGAATTGGATTATATTAATTTTAGGATTTTGGAGATTTTTTCTCTGATATTGTCGGCGGAGAGAGGTTCTGTTTTTTATGGACTTTCATTCCATAATGTCTGATTAGCATCTCTCTGACCTTGTCTGAATCAATCCACCCTGAATCAAGTCTTTTAACAATTTCATCGATCTCTTTTGCCTGGTCAATTATTTTATAGGAAAATTCCGACCCTTCCAGATCTGCAAGTCCGACAATTGCCTGAAGGGGATTTCGTATATGATCATTTAATATAGCAAACTGCTCCATGTTCTTCTCGATCTGCAGGAATGCCTCTTTTTTTATATCTTCGAGTTCATGGTGCTTTGTTCTGTCTCTTAACAGGGTGACTATCTTTCCCACATTTCCCTTTTCATTTACCGGTGTTTTTATTACTTCATATATTTTTATTTTGCTGCCATTTTCAATTCTGAGGGTTGTATCAAGTCTCACACCTGATCTGAATACATATTTATACTCCAGACCATATTTTCCTGTAAGGTGTGGTGCAACATCCATCAGTGATTTTCCGATAATTTCTCCCTTATATCCGTGTTTTTTTGTTAATTTCTCAAATGCAGTGTTGCAGATTGTAATAGTTAAGTCGCTGTCCACAACCACCATCTCATCAGGTATGGAATTTATTGTGACTCTGTAATGGTATTCTGATTCACTGATTAAGGAGTGCATTTTTTCATTATCTGTGATGTCTCTGGCAATGATCACAAGATGTCTGCTGGGTCCAAAAAATACCTCATTAATGGTGTATTCGGCAATGAATGTGCTGCCGTCTCTCTTACGCAGGATGGATTTTTCAGGTGTTATTATCTCATCTGATTCAATGGTGTTTATTTTTGTGTTGTTATCCGGAATCTGTATAAGGTCGGTCAGGCTGAGGCTTGCAATATTATCTCTTTTATACCCAAAATATTTGCAGGCAGACTGGTTGAGATCGACAACTCTCATGTCCTCAGCCCTGACTATTACTATGTATTCATTGACCCTGTCTAAGAGATTGCGGAATCTTTCCATCTCTGTATGTCTCTCATGAGGCTGAGGATAATAATTTTTTCTGAATGAATTTTCCTCTGTGCCTATTATAATTTTTCTTAGTTCATTCCGGGATAATGTATTATTATCGGAGGAATCATTCTCTTTTTTATTTTCAGGCATGATATTATGGGTATATCTCCTAATGTCGTTTGGATACGGATAATTTACTGATTATTTACTGGTATTTATCTTAATGTTTATTGCCGTTTATTCTGATTTATTGTTTTAATCCGGATATATTTTAGTTTTTCTTTTGATCTCTGTAATCCGGATATATTTTAGTTTTTCTTTTGATCTCTGTAATCCGGATATATTTTAGTTTTTCTTTTGATCTCTGTAATCCGGATATATTTTAGTTTTTCTTTTGATCTCTGTAATCCGGATATATTTTAGTTTTTCTTTTGATCTCTGTAATCCGGATATATATCCGTCATGATCTATTAATGTCTGTCTCTCATGATCTATTAAATTCTGCCGGAATTTATGCTTCCTCCTGCTGATATTACGATGTCATGCAGTATGTATCTTCTAAGCTTAAAATACGGAGATTTCATACATTATTGTATCCCGGATGCCTGGTTTTATCTTCCGGATGGCAATAATATGCTGTTATTCCTGGTAAAAAAAGGATTTGTGGGTTATTGGCTGTTTTTGGTTTTGTTCCAGTATTCTACGATCTCAGATCCTTCAATAAATACAAGGCCGTGTTCCTCTGCGTATTTTTTAGCGTCATCTTTTGTAAGTGCCTTTCCGGAATTGTCATCCAGCATCTCGCATATTGTTACGCATGGTGTAATGCCTGCTATGTTTGCCAGTGCTATTGAAAGCTCAGTCTGCCCTCTTCTCTGATCAAGAAGTCTGTCGTTTGCCCTCAGTGTTGCCATATGTCCGGGTGTCCTGAACTCGTCAGCAAATGTTGTGTTCCCACCGTTTGCAGCCATTTTTACATGTTCTGCAAGCTTATTGGCAGTCAGGGTTCTGTCATTGTCTGTTATTCCGGTAAATGTGCCGCGGTGATTGAGGAAGAGAGAGAAGGACGAGTGGTTTGCAGAGTCATATGGTATATCTCCTATCTTTTCAACAAGGTTTGTGCCGGACAGTGCATCGCCTGCAAAGGGAAGGCCCAGTTTTTCTGCAATTCTGCCTTCAATTGCTGTGCAGATCAGTCCTCCTGCATCATTTCTCATCTTTGCTATGATCTCAGGTGTTATTGCGTCTGATCGTACTGCAAAATCTGTTTCTCCCTCGCGATCATCAAAATCGAAAATAAGAATTATTTCTCCGTCTTTTAGTGCTTTTACTGCTTTATCAATCATTGTATTCAACCTCTACTGTAATTATATCTCCGTCTGTCAGTCCCTCTTCTTCTCTGAGTCTTACTTCAGAGATTATCTCCACAGTATCTTCGGGATAATGTGATCGTCCGGGCACGATTATTGCACACATGTGGCCGCCTATGCTGCATTTAAGGCAGCCTGCACTTCCAAAAGTTCTGTCATTGGATGTAAATCCGGTGATCTCAGTCCATCTCAGGTTATTAAGTTTTCTTCTGGCTTCAGTACCTGCCGGATCAAGTTTCAGGTTAAGCGTTCCGGGATACGGCTCAAATCCAAGTTTCTCCTTAAACTGGATCAGATATTCCGGTATGCTAACGTAATATCTCCCCTCTCCAAGCCCGCTGACAACTTTTCCTTCTAATCTGAAGTAGCCTGTTTCTCTCTCAAAAATACTTTTATAATCGGCATATTCTTTTCTGAGTAGGTGCTCACCACTCTTTGTTATCATTATATACTGACCGTCTGTCCTGATGGTTCTCGTTATCAATCCTTCATTTTCAAGTGAGATCAGTCTTCTTGATGCGGTCTGTGGGCTTGTTCCAAGTTCTTCTGCAAACTTCTGGGAAGATATTGCTACAGAACTGCTTATTCCCCCCATAAGTCCGATTTTTTTTAAGGGTGCAAGGTCCTCTGCCGGAGACATTAAATATCAGATCTGGTTGTCATCCCATATATGGGTTGCCTTTCTGTTATCTTCGCGAAATGCCGAAGTGCCCTTCGCTAATTATATTAATCAGTAATGACACATATCTATGTATGAAATCCGCACTGCGGAACCGGCTTGCCGAAAAGATGGCCGGAGAGATCACAATGTCTGATTCTCCCGGGGATGCCCTCCGAAAATGGAGGCTTAATTTTAATATACCACCGGGTGTGCTGGCAGATAAACTTGAGGTTTCTCCGTCAGTCATCTCCGATTATGAGGGTGGACGGCGCAAAAGTCCCGGTACTGCTGTTGTTGGAAAGATTGTTGACGCAATTTTAAGAATCGATGAAGAGAATGGAGGCAGGTACATGAAGAAGTATGCCAAGATTCTCTACAGTGATTTTGATGATGAAGTTATTTATGACATGCATGACTATGATGCCTCTATTTCACTCCGGACTCTTAGTGACGCAATAGGGTGTCAGCTCCTTACCGGAAATACTTCATGCAGGATCTATGGATATACAATTGTTGACAGTCTCAACGCAATAACTCAGCTATCCTCCAATGAATTTAACAAGATTTATGGGTGGAGTACTGAGAGAGCGTTGATTTTCACAAATATTTCAACAGGCAAATCGCCTATGATAGCGATCCGCGTTACTCCTTTTAAGCCAAGGGCAGTGATTCTTCAGGGTATTACTACCGATAAAATCCATCCGCTTGTCTTTGAACTTGCGGCAAAGGATAAGATCACCCTCATGAGCACTGAAATGGAAGTTGACAGGATCATTGAAATTCTGAGGGAATAACCATGGTAGGAATTATTACATACGGTGCATATATCCCAAGATTCCGGATAAAAACGGAGGAAATCGCACGGGTCTGGGGCGCAAACGGCAAAGAGATTGCCGCCGGACTCGGTGTGATGGAGAAGTCCGTCCCGGATCTTGATGAGGATACAATTACTATATCAGTCAGTGCTGCAAGAAATGCCCTGTTAAAGAGGGATGTAAATCCGGATGACATCGGTGCCGTTTATGTCGGCAGTGAATCCCATCCGTACGCAGTCAAACCAACGGCAGTAACAGTCGGTGAGGCAATAGGTGCAACTCCGGTTATGACGGCAGCAGATTATGAATTTGCATGTAAGGCGGGCACTGCCGGAATCCAGACCTGTATGGGTCTTGTAAAGAGTGGCATGATCAAGTGTGGCCTTGCCATAGGTACTGATATTGCACAGGGAGCGCCGGGAGATGCTCTTGAATACACAGCCGCTGCCGGCGGAGCTGCGTTTTTCATCGGCAATGATGATGTAATTGCGGAGATAAACCACACCTGTTCATTTACCACTGATACACCTGACTTCTGGAGAAGAGAGGGACAGGCATATCCAAGGCACGGCGGAAGATTCTCCGGTGAGCCTGCATACTTTAAGCACATTCAGGGTGCAGCAAGGATGATGCTTGAGCAGATGGGAACAAAACCGTCAGATTACGATTATGCGGTCTTCCATCAGCCAAATGCCAAATTCCCAAGGAGTGTAGCGGCAATGCTTGGATTCACATCTGAACAGATTAATCCCGGTCTTGCTGTTCCTACACTTGGTAATACCTATTCCGGTGCTGTCCCTGTCGGACTTTCAGCAACCCTTGATATTGCAAAACCGGGCGACAGAATTTTTGTCACTTCATATGGATCAGGTGCAGGTAGTGACGCATTTGACATAACCGTGACCGATGCAATCGAGACCGAGATAGACCGGAAGGCTTCACCCACTGTTGCAGATATGCTAAGTGACAAGGTATATCTGGACTATGCACAGTATGCCAAACATAAAGGAAAAATAGTGATGCAATAATGAGAGATGTAGCAGTTATTGGAATAGGTCTCACTGAATTCGGTGAAAAGTGGGATACATCATTCAGGTCACTCTGCGTTGAGGCAGGGGCAAAGGCACTTGAGGATGCAAATCTTGACGGCGACCAGATTGATGAGATGTTTGTAGGAAATATGAGTGGTGGCCGTTTTGTTCTTCAGGAGCATATTGGTGCACTTATATCCGACTACTCCGGCCTGGCATCAACAACACATATCCCGTCAACAAGGACTGAAGCAGCATGCGCCTCCGGTGGTCTTGCCTTCAGGCAGGCAGTGACCTGTGTGGCATCCGGTATGCAGGATATTGTCATTGCAGCCGGTGTTGAGAAGATGACTGATGTCGGCGGCGGCGAGACTACTGATACCCTTGCAGGTGCTGCTGACCGTGAATGGGAAGGCATCTATGGAGTTACTTTCCCTTCATTGTATGCAATGATTGCAAAGGATTACATGCACCGCTATGGCCTGACCCGGGAGCAGCTTGCACAGGTTGCAGTTAAGAACCATTACAATGGTGCAAGAAATCCTATCGCACAGTTCAGAAAGGAGATCTCAATTGAAGCTGTGATGAGATCCACTCTTGTGGCAGATCCGCTAAGGCTTCTGGACTGCTCACCTGTAACTGATGGTGCAGCAGCAGTTATTGTATGTCCGCTTGAGAGGGCAAAGGAGTTTACCGATACCCCTATCAAGGTTCTTGCAACCACGCAGGCAACGGATACACTTGCACTGCATGACAGGCGCGATATAAGCACACTTGATGCAACTGTTGCTGCCGGAAACCGTGCATTTGATATGGCAAAGCTTGAGAGAAAGGACATTGACTTTGTTGAGGTTCACGACTGCTTCACCATTGCTGAGATCTGTGCTATTGAGGATCTTGGATTCTGTAAGAAAGGTGAGGCCGGAAGGCTTACTGAAGAGGGCTATACTGCACTTGATGGTGATCTGCCGATCAATCCAAGCGGTGGCCTTAAAGCCTGCGGTCATCCTGTCGGTGCTACCGGTGTAAAACAGGTCTGTGAGATCGTTGAACAGCTGAGAGGCGAGGCAAACGGAAGGCAGGTTGACGGTGCTGAGATTGGGATGGCCCATAATGTCGGCGGCACAGGTGCGACTGTTGTCTGTAATATCTTCGGGAGGGTCTGAATATGTCTGTACCACGATTCTGGCGTAAACAGCCACACAGATATAATCTGCTCGGAACAAAGTGTGAGACCTGTGGCTCGTACTTCTTCCCGCCAAGGACTCTCTGTCCTACATGCAGAAGAAACGGCAAAGTTGTAGAGCACAAATTTAAGGGCACAGGAAAGGTTGTAACATACTCGATTGTCAGAACCGCAAGTTCACCCTATGATCGTGAGGCACCTTTCCCCGTTGCAATCATTGAACTTGACGAAGGCACAAGGATGACAGCACCTGTTGTATGTGGTCTTGATGAGATCTACATCGGGATGCCTGTCAAACAGACCTTCAGAAAGATTGTTGCAGACGGCGAGAGCGGAACGATAGTGTACGGTACCAAGTTTGTGCCGGATAAATAAATGAACGGCTTTCAGAATAAAAAAAGTAAGGATTAACTCCAACTCCTAACAGAAATAAACCTCTTTTTTCCGGATTAATTTCCGGGAAAATCCAATATTAATCTGAATATTATTTATTTTCTGAATTTAGGTTCTGTTTTTGCACGGGTAAAGTCTATATCCCTTTGCATATTATACTCTGATGTTATGGCTAAAGGTAATTTTAGTATTTCATCCGTAAATATTCCGCTCCTCGCCGGTTCTGTTATTCTCTGTTATCTTGCAGGTTTTATAGGGTCCCTCTTTACAGAGACCGGTCCTGACTCCTGGTATCAGACAGTACTCATAAAACCCTGGTTTACTCCGCCCGGAATTGTATTTCCGGTTGTCTGGAATATTTTATACCTGCTTATGGGAATCTCGTTATATCTCCTCTTAAGCGGAGATGCTGCCGACAGGAGAGCACGTATCCTTACCGCAGTCTTTGCCGTTCAGCTGTTTCTGAATGCACTCTGGAGTTATCTCTTCTTTGGTCTTAAAAGTCCTGTTTCCGGGCTGATATGTATCATTGTTCTCTGGCTGGCAATACTGTACCTGATAGTATATTCGTGGAATTATAACCGGAAAGTCTCGTATCTTCTCATTCCGTACATTTCATGGGTGACAATTGCAACTGCAATCAATACCGCTGTGGTGATACTGAATCCGGTAATATTATAATTTTAATTCAGACCTACTACAACGGTATGCAGGGTGTCAACAGTGCTCCTCAGTGCACGGCCTGCATCCCTGAGATGATGGTAAACTTCTCGTTTTTTGAGTGCATCCATAGGATCATCTGATTTAAAAAGTTCTGATGTTCCGGTGATATAGATGTCCTCAAGTTCGTGTATGGCATTTCTTGATCTGCGGATCATCTCCCGGATTTTTTCCCCGTCATTATTGATTGAATTTACCCCTTCATATACACATTTTGTACCAAGCAGGAGAGCGTTTGACATATCGAGGATTGTGGGATCGGGATCTACCTTATACGCATATATCTCCCTTGCAGTCTCCTTTGAGTAATTGAGGATATAATCCATATTTCTTGACAGACTATATATGTCCTGCCTGTCAAAAGGTGTTGAAAATGCTTCAATTAATATCTCCTCCATGTTGTAGCGCATTTTGTCAACATCTCCTGCAATAATTTCAAGTTCTATAGGATCTCTTAAGGGTTTTTCATCTAGCCAGTTTACAAGAGTCTGTACTCCTTCCAGTGTCTTGTCCGCCTGATCTGCAAGCATAAATCTGAAATCATGATCTTTTGGAAAAATTGATCCAAAGAGACCCTTCTTTTTTTTATACCTCTCTTCCCCGTTTTTTCTGTTCATTGTAGTGCTGCACCTCCGATACAGAATGTCATATAATAAAGAATGCCTGAAATTATCATTGTTATCGGGATTGTGATGACCATAGCAATAATAATATCCTTCCCCACACTCCAGTTTACTTTTTTCCGGTTTTCTGCGGCTCCGACACCAATCACTGATGATGTTATGATATGTGTTGATGATATGGGAGCGCCTGCCATTGTTGAGAGGGCTATTGAAAGTCCGGATGATACCTGTGAATCGAAGGAATGGATTGGTTTTATCTTAAATATCCTGTGTCCGAGTGTGTTCATAATTCTCCATCCGCCCCCAAGCGTGCCAAGTGCAAGCAGTATCGCACATAAGGCTCTTGCCCAGATTGGCATCTCGATTTCAGTTGTAATTCCGGCTGAGAGGAGAACAAGTGCAATTATTCCAAGCTGTTTCTGGCTGTCATTTGATCCGTTTGAGAATGACATCAGAGCTACTGCAAGCCAGTTTGCTCTTACAATATTTTTATTAACGCTCCGTTTGGCATTCCGGAGAATTACAGATGTTGTTTTTCGCATAATATAGCTTGCACAAAGACCGATGAGTATTGATATTACAAAGAATAATATGACTTTTACCAGCCCTGTAAGTTCATGAGGCGGAGTCAGGAGTTCATGTAAACCCCAGAATATGCTGCCTGTGCCTGCCGCAGCAATGCCTGCACCAAGAAGTCCTCCTATCAGCGCGTGGGTTGAAGATGAGGGGAGGGCATATTTCCAGGTCAGGAAATTCCAGAATGTTGCACTGATTAATGTAATCAGAAGTACATTGAGGGTTTCTGCACCGGAATTTATGGTGAGCAGTCCTGACAGTGTAAAAGCAACTGCACTGCCGCCCATCAGTGCTCCTGAAAATGACATGAAAGCTACAAACAGTATGCCCTTTCTTGGCGTTGCTGACCGGGATGCTATAAATGTGGCAGCTATTGAGCTTGCATCCTGAAAGCCGTTTGTGAATGTAAAGACAAATGCAAGAATAATTGTCAGCCAGGCAGTTATGAGCATGGATTACAGTCTTTAATCCTTAATCACTGATTAGTTTTGGGATAGTAATATCATTTACGGGCATGATTCTGCCACCTGTTTGGAGAAATGCTGTGATTTCTTTTCAGTATTGATATTGTCCGTATTTGTGACCGTTTATAAAATGTATTTTTTCACTCTTTGCTGTACAGATGAACATCCCTCTGCGGGAATGGTATAGTAATATTCCTTGCATTGAGTTCATCATAGAGCATGTTTAATAAATCTGATTTCACCGGATAGTAGTCATTGGTATCGATCCAGACCCTTAACTGCAGGATTACTGCTGAATCTGCCATCTCCTTAAACCTGACAATTGGTTCTGGTTCTCTGTGAAGTTTTGGGTGTCTCTCGCAGACTGTAAGTGCTGCTTCCATGGCATCTTTTATGTCTGTATCATATGCAACCCCGTATTCGACTGCTATTAATCTTGTTGGCATTCTTGTTACATTGACTATGCTGCCGTTCCAGATTTTGCCATTCGGAATTAAAACCCTTGTGTTGTCAAGCCTTTTAATTTCGGTTGACATGACGTTCATATCCTTTACAACGCCTGACTCTCCGGCTATTACTACCTCATCATCAATATCATAGGCTTTGGATGAGGCTATCCATACACCGGATGCGATATTGTTCACTGTGTCCTGAAGACCGAAACCAAGTATAATGCTTACAAAAGCCATGACACTGATAATAATCGTTGCCGACTGGACACCAATAAATCCCAGGGCAATGAGAATTACAATCAGATACAGGAATAATTTAATTGCCTTTATGAGTTGATTCGTCATTATCTTTGGCATTTTTGTGTTCTTGGCAATGGTCGCTTCCAGTCTCCCGGATAATATTCTTACGATAATATATCCTGCTATAAGTGCTATGAAACAGGCAATGATGTTCTCCGGGCTCAGGGTTAGCTTCCCTATGTCCATTGCCTGATCCAGTTTTAAATCACCAATTGATGCCATAATTTGAAATCCCTTCAGTGTATTGATTATGTTATGACTGGTTTATTATTATTTGCCTGAGTTATTTGTCTGATTCAGGTTTAAATTGTTGTAACTGCCCGAAACATCTGCTCTCTTCATTGAGATGATCTGCCTCTCTCCCCGGAATATTTGATCTGAGTATTCATTCAAAGACTATGTCATACACAGCATGGTGAAGATTTGGTGCATATGATCTAACCTTATTTTCAGTGATATTTCCGGTGGTGAAACCCCTCAGAGTCTCCAGCATTTCACCTTCCTCACCCTGTATTGAATAGAAGTGTATAACTCCGCCTTTTCTGCAGAGCTTAAATGCTGCTTTAAGGAATGGTACAGAGTTCATAGGCAGGTTCATTATAATTCTGTCAAATGAGCCGTCCGGAAATATACCTGGCATATGCAGGGCATCGCCAAGCATGGGTGTAATATTTTTTATTCTGTTGAGCCGGATATTCTCATCCATCAGCCGTACTGCATCCGGGTTTATATCATTGGCAATTACCACTGAAGCCTTTCTGCTTAGTGCAACTGCAAAAGGGCCGACACCTGCAAAGAGATCAAATACCTTCTCTCCTTCTTCCATACTGTTCAGGATTCTCTGCCTCTCATTGGCAAGCCTTGCCGAGAAGTATGCCTTTGAGAGATCAATTTTAAATCTCAGACCATACTCTGTATAGTCCGTTTCTGTTGTATTCTCACCTGCAAGAACCTGATAGTCTTTTGTTCTGTATTCTCCGGTTACAGCAGATTCAGAATAGAGTACTGTATGGATGACCGGCCTTGATTTAAGAAGCAGTTCTGCGTCATTTATATTATTCTCATGAATGACTGCAATTCCGCCTATTAGTTCATGCCTTGGAAGTTCCTCTTTCCTGCTCCTCTCCTCAAATTCAAATATCTCTGAATCCGGTATTTTTTCCTTTACCGGAAAGTAGAGATATTTGTCATCTTTTTTGGGTTTAAAGTCCGGATGGAGGGTTCCCTCTGCAATAAGTCGCTGTCTCGTCTCCTCTCCAGTTGTTTTATTTACCTTTATTCCCCAGCATTTTACCGGCATAAGACCACTATAATATTGTATCTTCCTTACCAATAACTGATCAATATGGATGAGAATTTCAGGCAGCATATTTCCGGGCTGAAAAAAGGAACCATCAAACTGCACGCACTTGAGTCGCTTCTTACTCCTGATGATGCGCTTACTGTCAGGAGAAGTTTCATCAGCGAAGAGACCGGCGTTTCTCTTGAGAAGGCCGGCAGTTATTCGATGGATGTCAGCCGGGCATGCAGCAAGAACTGCGAGAATATGATAGGCGCAGTCCAGATCCCTCTTGGTGTGGCGGGGAAACTGAAGGTTAAGGGTGAGTATGCAGAAGGGGAATATTATCTGCCCCTTGCAACAACCGAAGGTGCACTTATTGCATCGGTGAACAGAGGCTGCAAGGCAATTACCAGGGCCGGAGGTGCTGAAGTCAGGATCTTCAGGGATGGCATGACCCGTGCGCCGGTATTTGCGGCGAAGTCAGTTCCCCATGCAAATGAGATCGTCTGCTGGATTGAGGAAAATACCGGCAGTCTGAGAGAGATTGCAGAGAGCACCACAAACCACGGCAAAATGAAGGATATTCTCTGTTTTGTTGTAGGGACAAGTGTCTATGTGAGGATTGAGTTCTCAACCGGAGATGCTATGGGCATGAATATGGTTACCATTGCAAGTGAGAGGATTGCCGGTGAGGTTGCAGAGAAGACAGGGGCTGTTCTGGTTGCACTTTCGGGTAATATGTGCACGGACAAGAAACCGGCGGCGATAAATGCCATACTTGGACGTGGCAAGACTGTGTCCGCCGGAATTTTCCTCTCTGATGATATGATTAAGGAGATTTTTAAGACCGATGCAGCAACTCTGATGGAGGTTAACACAAGAAAGAATCTTGTCGGTTCTGCAAAGGCTGGAGCAATCGGGTTCAATGCACATGCCGCGAATGTGATTGCAGCAATATTCCTTGCATGCGGGCAGGACCCTGCGCATGTAGTTGAGGGCGCGAATGCCATGACAACGGTTGACCCGTCAGAAGGCGGCGTTTATGTCTCTGTTACACTTCCTTCTCTTCAGGTTGGAACTGTCGGCGGGGGCACGGGGCTTGATACACAGCGTGAATGCCTCAGTATGCTGGGCTGTGCAGGTGGTGGTGAAACCTCAGGTTCAAACAGTTCAAAGTTTGCGGAGATTATCGCATCAGCAGTTTTAGCCGGTGAACTGTCACTGCTTGGCGCTCTTGGTGCGGGCCATCTCGCACGGGCGCATAAACAGCTTGGGAGATAAAACTCTGTTAAAATAATATTTTTTGAGTTTTTTTCTGCTTTGTATTTTTGTTGTTATTTCCTCTCCTTCTTCTCCGGACGGCCGTACCAGATTGCGCCGGATTTTGGGCAGACCTCAAGGCATCTGCCGCACATATAGCATTCTGCCCCCATATCTCCTATTTTAGCTTCGTCAACAGGGCAGACCTTCTCGCATTTTCCGCATTTTATACATTCACTGCCCCTCTGAATTCCAAGCACGCTGTAAGCAGAAAATATGGCAAGCAATGTTCCGTACGGGCATATTAAGCGACAGAACGGCCTGTAAAAGAATGCTGATGCAATAATTATCAGAATAAATACGATTAACAGTATGCCTGCTGTGAGGTGGAAGAACTCATATATCCCGAAGAGGTCAACCACTGCATAGGAGTAAAAGTACGCTGCCGCAATAATGATTACAAAGACTATTGCACGAAATGATATCGTCTCTCTTTTTAGTTTCCTGCCGAATTTAGGTGTTGGCGCTAAGGATGCAAGCTCCTGTACTGTTCCCACCGGACAGATATGCCCGCAGAATATTCTCCCGAATATCAGGGTCATAAGAAGCATTGCGGCCATTCCAATGGTTGCAATTATCAGCGGGCCGCCAAGCCTTGCAGTATCCTTTAAGATAAGGCTCTGAAAATTATGCGGTGCAATGGGGGCAAAAACCAAAAAGCCCAGTAATGTCGAGAGTATTAGTATTGGTATTGTTTTTTTTCTGGTAATCAGTTTTTTGTTCCAGAGATATGCGAGAAGAATTATTACAATAAAAGCATATGCAAATCCTATAAATTTTGGAAAGATGTCTGCCGGCATGATGTCATCCTGAATATTTATGTATTCTACAGATGTTTCTTTAATCAGGCAGGCTTTAAATAACTTTAGCTGATTTTTTGGACAGTGCAATAGTTTTCAGGAGCTATGTGCGGTTTGTGATTTCCATGATGAATTCCCATGACAGCCTGCCCTTTCTGCATACTATATCCCTTTTTCTGATTGTTCTCTTCTCTGAGAGCAGAATATAGCTCTCACTGAACAGATCAAGCCCGCCGGATTCAAAGTCATATAGTTCAACCGGGATAAATGATCCGCCATTTGGAACTCTGCTTGTTACCGGGCATAGTTCCACCTCTTTTCCTCCGGAATCCTTCATAATTACAGCAGGTCTGACTTTGTCCGGATATTTCCCGTTCATTCCGACTGTAGCAAGCACTACATCTCCTTTTGTGTAAGCCGGCATCTGAAAAATTTTGGTTTTAATGAAGGTTAAATGATACGTATGATCCCGGTGTGATGACCTGAATCACCCAATGAAATTTTTATATTCACTCAGCAGTGCCCTGCCATATGACTCTCTCTTCTTTGATGGTATATAATTCAATTTTTCAGTTCTTTTAAGCAGTTCTTCTGTTATTCCTGCATCAGTTCCGGGTGGGTCTTTTTTTACATCCTGAATTATCCGGCTGAGCATATTTATTCCTGTTATTATGCCATCAATGTCAATTTTTTTTATATTGTCTCCTTCAGGTACCATTCCGCCGCATATGGTGCAGTAAACACCGTCTTTATCGTCACTCAAAGTATCACACTCAACTCATTCAAATTTCATATCATCTTTTGGATGCTGTGAATCACTCTCTTTTTCAGATTCATTTCCGCGTATCATTGTAAGGGCCATTTTGAATCCTGTTACTGCCGAGAGGGCGTGCGGGACATCTGCCGGAAATATGATTGTATCCCCCTCTTTCATAACATTTGTCTCACCTGCAACCCATACTTCACATTCGCCGTCAAGAATTGTAACCACTGCATCAAAGGGTGCTGTGTGCTCTGAAAGTCCCTCATCCTCATCAAATGAAAATACTGTTATGCTCCCGCAGGAGTTTTTTATAACCATCCGGCTTGCAACACTTCCTGGCTGGTATTCAACAAGGTCTTTTAAATTCAGTATCTTTCCCTTAAGCTGAGTCCTGTTATTGGTGCTCATAATTACTACTAATGTCTGGTTATATTATGGATATAAATATCTTTGTTATGTTGAAATGCCGGATTTATAATGGTATTAATTAGTTAACCTGCCTGATTTGCCACAGATAGTTTATAATCTGAATTACATGGCAGATAACTCCTGTAATGAAAAAGCTGAATGATATTTGATTATTTTACTGAAGTATAGTTTTAATATCTGAATGTTTCTGGTTAATCTGGCTTTATTGTTATTTCTGATAAGGCTTTTGTCTTTAATACGTTGTTATTTCAAAATTAACTGTTCTCTTCATTGAGATCATATCTGATCTTTTGGAGTGCGAGCCTGATAAGGCCAAGATTAGCATCTTTTTCAGCGAGAATACATATAAACAGGTCCCTTGCCGGAGTGACTATCAGTTTTCCCTCGTCTGTTTCGAGAAGAAGCTGGTTCAGTTCCCCCATCATAAGGTCATCGGTCATCTTTGCTCCCGTTCTGACCAAATCCTCAGATACTGCTGCTACATGCTCAAAATCTGCATCTCCGGCTGACTGTAGTGCAAAACCTTCAAAAAATACTGAGGCTGCAATGACTCCGGGCTGGCGCATAACACTAAGCAAAGTTTCGGGTGATAATATACTGTCACCTTTAATCTCTGTCCTATCTGCATCCTCAGATATAACAAAATTATCATCAATTGCAGCTTTTGCACTCTCAAGTTCTTCGGGTCTGTATGTATTGAGGATACATTTCATTCTCTCTTTCTTCAGCATTGCCCGATATGCGTCAGAACCGGAAAGTTTCAGATCTCCTGCAATATAGCTCCCGGCAACAGGTTTTCCATTCTCAACAAGGAGACAACCATCAGTATTTTCAATCTCTGTTCTGATATATCCGGTAAAATCCGGGCTTAAACTGAAAAGTCCGGCAAGTGAAATCTGCATCTCTGCAATCTGCTCGCCTGATGGAAGTGAAGATATCATAATGCGGCCATTATTCTGTCACGGTTTTTCTTAAGTTCGTACCTTATACGGCCGACGTTTATACCCTTCTGAGCTACAATTGCAATAAGTTCATCCTCAGATAGTGGAGCTATCAGAATCGGGCCTTCCTCCATCTCAACTATTATCTGGTTCATTGTCTCTTTACCAAGCTCTCTGCTCATAGCTTCGGATGTTCCGAGTCCTGTTGAAGCCATTGCACCAAGTGCCTCTATATCCACATCTCCTGATACTGCACTTTCAATTACAAAACCATCCCTGCCTGCGACAACCGCAGCCGTGACACCGTCAAGTTGTAAAAATTCACTTAATATCTGTTTTAACATATTTATGCCGTCCTTATTCCGGTTTAAATTTATTATTCGCCCTGTTTATCTCAATAGAGATGGGCATTTTGCCTATGGCATGTGTTGCGCATGATATGCACGGATCATATGCCCTTATCACCATCTCAATTTTGTTTGCCGCACTTTCGGTCAGAACTCCGTTTTCAATTACCTTCTTTGCAACGTCTTCAACTCCTCTGTCCATAGCATAGTTGTTCTGGCATGTTGCCACAATCAGGTTGCATTTTGTAATAAAACCCTTTTCATCGACCGAATAGTCGTGAATCAATGTGCCTCTCGGCGCTTCAACAATACCGACTCCTCTTCTGTTCACTATGCTTTCAGTCATTGTGCGGGTATCCATTCCACAGACTGATGAATCAGAGAGCAGATCTACTGCTTTTTCACAGCATGACAGAAGTTCTATGTATCTTGCAAGATTATATGCAAGGGTTGTCTGTGTAAAGGTTCCAAATGTGTTTCTGTACTCTGATAGTGCCTCATCTGCAAGCGGAGTCCCCATCTCTTTTACAATATTAAGCCTTGCAAGCGGGCCGACACGGTAATACTCCTGTGATTTCAGTCTTGAGAACTTCAGATAAGACCAGTCCTCTGAATACTCTTCTATATAGTTTAAGTAATCTTCACCGGAAAAACTACCTGAGTTTTCCCCGTTTTCTCCTGTTATGCAGACCGGGCCTTTGTATGCTGAAAATTTATCATTGTTGGATATTCCCATAAATCCGGTTTTAACTGCTCCAAATCCGAGGTCTGTCTGTTCAAGCACTGTCTTTGCTGTATCCCATCCTTCACTGGCAATCTCAAGTGACCTCTTTGCCATATCAAGAAGTTCTGTCCGCTTCTCTTCTGAGAGAGGATACGACACTCCGCCGGGTATGCATGTTGACGGGTGAATCGGTTTTGCACCTATAGCCTCTGTCAGCCTCTGGCCGAATTTTCTCACTTCTATCGCTTTTTTAGCCAAATCCGGAGCTTTTTTTACAAGTCCTACAATACTTCTCTCAGCAGCCGGAGCATCATGTCCCACAAGAAAATCAGGTGCTGCAAGCATGAAGAAATGAAGTGAGTGAGAATGAATAAACTGGCCCATCATCAGAAGTTCACGCAGTTTTTCTCCTGTTTCAGGTGGAGTTACCCCGAATATCTGATCACATGCCTTTGCCGCCGCCAGGTGGTGGGAAGTCGGGCATATCCCGCATATTCTCGGTGTTATTCTCGGTGCTTCCTCAATGGCTGAGCCTATCAGAAATTTTTCAAATCCCCGGAGTTCAACTACCTGAAAGTGGGCTGAACTTATATTATTCTGATCATCAAGGTTTATTCTGACGTTTGCATGGCCTTCTATTCTTGTAACAGGATTTATTGTGATTACTTTCATCCGCTTCTCTCCTTTACAAGGTCCCTTATCTTTGAGTTCTCCTTGTCTTCCATTATAAGGCTTCCAATTGTGAATGGATACATGGTGTGTGCAACATCGTAGAGTTCCTTTTCTATCTCTTTTTGCGGTCTGTCAGTCAGATCAGCAATTCTTCTGACCATCATATTGTATATGTCACGGCAGGGTTCTCTCAGTATGTCCAGAGACGGGCCGTTACAGCCGTGGCATGGTATGTTCTTTTTAGGGCATGCTGCCCCGCATCTCCCGAATGTTACAGGGCCCAGGCAGAGATATCCCTGTCCAAGCAGGCAGTGTTCTCTGTCAGGTTCTCCTTCATAGCGCCTTTTAAGGTGCCAGTTTTCAACAGATCCCATCTTCCTGTCACATTCAGAACAGACAGATTTTCTTGAAAGTTCTTTTTGATCACCTTTAATCAGTGCAGGGAGTATCTGCTTTAGGAACTGTTCCTTTGGTGGACATCCGGTTATGTAGTAGTCCATCTTTACAAGATCCCCTACAGCAAAGGCACGGTATGTGAATGGAGGGACATCAGTAGGGATGATGCCGTCATCTTTTACTGTATCGACATTCCTGTACACTGTGTTAAAGATCTCTTCATTGCTGCTGAGCATTGAAAGGCCTGATATCCCGCCATAGCAGGCGCATGTTCCAAGTGCTATAAGTATCTTTGATCTTTTTCTTATTTTCTCAAGCCTCTCCTGATTCTCCTCATTTCTCACGCATCCTGTAACAAAACCGACATCTATCCCTTCAGGCGGTTCTTTTACATCCATTATTACCGGAGAATAGACTATTTCTGCATCATTTAAGAGATCAAGTATCATCTCATGCAGGTCCAGAACAGCTATTGTACAGCCTGAACATCCTGCAAGTTCTTCTATTGCTATCTTCATAATTGACTGCACCTCATTTGAGAATTAGTTTTTTCAGGCATGAATTAGGTCCGGTGTGCATGATCTCAAGTTTTACCCGTGAACCTGTGATCTCTTCAATAGCACCTACAACATATCCGCATAATGTCTGGCATAATGGGCCTGCCTGTTCCTGACCGTTTCTTCGCAGGGTCTGTCTGACAATACAGTCATGAAATACGAGGTAGATGAATTTCTCGCCATTTTCTTCTATTATGAATGTATCACTGTCAGATGGTTTCCATACCTCAAAGGTGTACTGCCCCTGAAGAAGATCTGATAGTTCGTGAAGTGCATCCTCAATATCATCCCTCTTCTGAAAGTACTTCGCAACCTCATGTCCGAATTTCTTTCCTGCCCTGAATGTCACTGCGTTTGCACCCCGGCCTGCAATCTCCTCAAGAGACCTTATGACAAGACCGTTCAGTTTCATGACTCCGTGAAGCGTTGCTTCGATCTCCTTTGCCGGAGGGATGCATTCAAGTGGAACGTCCTCAGCTTTGTATTTTATATCGGTGTTGAACTTTTCATGCAGCTCATCGATATAACTTGCAGACATCTCAGATCACCTTTTTTAACATCTCACAGACTCTTATGTCGATGTAATGCCTCTTTGCCGGATAAATTCCTTTATGTTCCAGTGCCTGGGCCGGGCAGATCTCATGGCATGACAGGCATCCCATACAGTCCTGTGGCCTTACAGGTGTGCTCAGGCCGTCCTTTAGTTCATAAACGTTCATAGGGCAGTCTTTCACACACAGGCCACACCCTACGCAGGAATCCTCATCAACAGTTATTTCAATCATATCCTTTCACCTGAAAATTAATCGTAAAATGGTTCTCATTTTATTTTGCTGATCCCCCTGACTGCTTCGGCAAGTAGTTCAATTTCATTGTCGGAAAATTCCATTCTGGATTTAAGTTCTTTTACATCATTTAACAGCTGACGTATGCGGACATACATCACCCATATAATAAAGATGAACAGTATGTTCAGAGCACCAAGTACAAACGGCAGTATAGCTTCAGTTGACATCTCTTCCTCCCGGAAATAACGCTTTTGCAAATCTCTCTATTAAATTCTCTTTTCTCTTTTCGGACTTTTCTTCATCTTCATCATATTCTATGCCTATAGTCTGACTTGCAATCCGGCGAAATGCCCTTGAAGCATCTGATGTCGGGTACTTTACAACAATGGGTGTCCGGTTTGCAGATGCACGCCTTACATTTGTATCTTCAGGTATCATTCCGATAATAGGGACATCAAGAATTTTTTCGATCTGCTCCTCTGTTCCTTTATCATCTATCCGGTTTACACGATTGATTATTGCGCCGCGAATTTTCCCGCCCATCATTTCGGTTATCATTTTTGTCTTCAGACCGTCTACAATTGATGCTATGTCCGGATTTACAACGAGAATCACTTCGTCTGCAATTGCAAGCGGAATTATTCCGTCGTGGTTTATGCCCGCCGGTGCATCTATCATGAGTATGTCACACTCGTCAACAATATCTGCCATTATTCCTCTCAGAAGATCAGGATCTGAATTTTTGAATCCTTCCAGTGAGAGACCGCTTGGGATTACAGATACTCCAAAAGGTCCTTCATATATTGCATCATGAATGTCGGCCTTTCCTGCAAGCACCTCATGCAGTGTGATGGGCATATTTTCAAGACCAAGTACAAGTCCGAGATTGGCCATACCCATGTCGGAATCCATTATGTACGTTCTCTTTTTGTGGTAGGCAAGCATAGACCCAAGATTTGCGGTAACTGTTGTCTTTCCTGTGCCGCCTTTCCCTGATGCTATAGTTATTACTGTTGTCATGCATTTCTCCGGATTTAAATCTACATGTTTTTCCTTAGGATATACCGGATGTCCCTCTCAATCAGGGTAATATCGTTCTCTGAAAGTTCATTTTCTGATTTTATTATGCCTACAACTGTCCCGCCTTTGTATGGAACTCCTATGAGTTTTATATAGGGTGATTCAGGCTGGCTGCCCTGAAGATACATATAGCTGTAATTTGCTGCATCTTCATCCGGGTATGATTCCGTTGAGCTGATTACAAGGCCGTCAATTGTTGCCATTGTAAAAGAGGTAAGCTTATACTGTCTGAATATTTCCATTAAGTTTTCTTCAATGGATTCTGATTTATAAAGGGTGGAAGGTTCAGCAACTTCTTTATCTTTCGTTTTTTTATCGTTCTCTATTTTTTTGTTACTCTCTTTATCTTCTGCTTTTTCTTTAATCTTTGGCGGCAGAGACCTCATGTGAAGCAATATAAGAACAATTGCCGCCAGTATCAGAATCAGTATAACTGCAATTGCTGATAGTATAAGATTTGCATACATTATTGGATCAATAGTCATTCTTTTTCATCTCTCTATTTTTTAATTTCAATAAGGTGATCCAGATTCACTTTTTTTAAAATGTCTGAAATATTTGACCGGAAATCTCTGGTTATTGATTCAATTTCTGAATCATTCAGTTTAAGGATAATTTCATCTTCATCAGATGGCTGAGGTGTGGATTTACTCCTGATTTTGTCGTCTCTTTTTTTATCTGCTGTTTTCAGGGTTTTATCTGACTCTGGTCTCTCTTTTTTTAAGATTCTGGACTTATCCGGACTGTCCCTCTTAATTACTTCTCTTTTTTCTTCAGAGATTACCATGAATTTTGAATTGAACTCTTTTGAAAGTTTAATCTGGGATTCACTGTACACAGATAACTCTACAGTTGCTGGATCATCAGGTCTTGCAGAAAAATCAGCGATAACATTAAATCCTGAATTATTCATTGATTCTGCAAGAACAATTTCCCCGTTTTGAAATATAATTTCACCCTGCGTATCTCCGAATATTCCGGAGCAGCAGCCTGAAAAATTCCCCTTCCCCAGTTCGTCAACAATTTCCTTTATTGTAACGTCACGAACAAAACGCTCAAATCTGCCTCTGGGCAGTTGCATAATAATTTGTGGTGACTATTAGTAATATATATGTTATCATTTGATTCTGTTGTGAATTTTAGTGAATTAATAACTGTTTTAACATATATTTGTTGAACAAAATTATGTTATTCTCCTCATATGTATTGATATTCCTGTTATTTTTCAAGAATTATTACTATCTCTTTCAGTGCTTTATCTATGCCTGCTATAATCTCAGGATCAATATATTCACTGTATTCTTCAACAAAGTCTGCTTCAATACCCACCGTTATGATTTCTATCCCCGGAATAATCTCTTTTGCGACTTCAATAACTTCAGATATTCCTGCATCGTGAATTGACATTGTGGAAGGGATCACAGGCGGCGTTTCATAAAATATTTTTATATCACCTTTATTCTCCCCTATCCCAAGCATTGCATCGATGATAATTATACGATCAAATCCCTCCATATCGTTGATCAGTCCAATTCCTCCGGTACCTCCCTCAATTGTATCGATGTCAGGTCTTAATTCCTTCAGCATTTCTGCTGCAAGAACTCCTGCCCCATCATTGCCCATCAGAGGATTTCCGCACCCTATAACCCTTGTTCTCTTTGCAGAATTGGTCATATGTATATATTATTTTTCATACCTAAAGATCCTTTTCTCAATTTTTATTCCTGAGCAGTATTATTCACGAATACCGTTCTGCGCCATCTTTTCAGGAAATCTTTCTTCTGATCTCCGTAAATATTTTCCTGCTGAATTGTGACTCTTCTCTGTGTTCCGCAACCGGACGTGGATATCCTTCTATTTCATGTTTATTCATTATATTGGGATTATGTATCCATTCCGACGATATATCTGACAATTCCGGGATCCATCTTTTGATATATATGCAGTCAGGATCGTACTTCTTCTGCTGAAGCCATGGATTGAATATCCTAAACCATGGCTGGGAATCAGATCCTGTTGATGCTGACCACTGCCAGTTTCCGTTGTTGACACAGGGGTCATAGTCGAGAAGCTTTGATGCGAAATATCTCTCACCCCACATCCAGTTTATATGGATATCCTTGACCAGAAATGATGCAGTTATCATCCTCACCCTGTTGTGCATATATCCGGTTGAGTTCAGTTCCCGCATGCCTGCATCAACTATCGGAAATCCGGTATTTCCGGAGCACCATTTTTCAAAGAGTTTCCTGTCATTATTCCAGGGAAGGGTCTCATATTTCCTGTGGAAAGGTCCGGAGAATATATGGGGGTTGTGTCTGGCAATGTATGTATAAAAATCCCGCCAGTACAGCTGCCTTAACAGTTCAGAATCATATCCCTGTGTGCCGGATATTGCATGGTACACCTCACGCACAGATACTGTACCAAATCTTAAATGAGCCGAGAGATATGTTGTGCCTTTAACAGACGGAATATTTCTTGTATTGCTATAGTCATTAAGCTCTGCAAGTTTTTCGAGAAGGTAAAGTGCCTCACCCCTTCCCCCCCTCAGGTGATAACTTTCAGGATCTGTTTTATGGATGTCTTCGCCGTATTTATCTTCTTTCCGGATATAGTCTTCAGGTATTTTATTTCTGTCTGAATCTGTATCATTACTTCTGTAAAAATTGTCATCTCTGCATCTCTGAGGTGTTATTACCTGATATTCCTCGGCACGTCTGAAATATGGTGTGAATACGCTATATGTCCCCCCGTCTTTTCTGAGTATCCTGTCGGGATCATTCAGCATAAGATCGGGTGTCAGGTTGTAATCCGGAATTCCGGCAGATTTCAGAATTTCTGTTACCTTAATGTCCCTTATTCCGGCGTATGGTGAATAATCGCGGTTTGCAAATACTGCATCTGCTCCGATCTCTCTTATCAGGTATTTCAGTGCTCTTCCGGTACCTTCACTGAAATAAAAAAGCCGGCTTCCCTTATCTCTTAATTCCTGATCAAGTTCGTTCAGCGATCTGATTATGAAGGAATGCCTGATCACCGGAATATGTGGGTTATTTACACCTAATTCCGGTTCAGCGATATAAACCGGAATGACCTCTTCTGACCTTTCAAGTGCATTTAATAGTGCAGTATTGTCATTAAGCCTGAGATCACGCCTGAAAATATGCACTGATATTTTGTAATCTTTACTCCCCATCAGTCTATGAGATGGTTTTGGGAGGTATATATCTCCTATGAAAAACTTCGATTTTTCATACACCATCTGTGAACCCGCAGGTTCATGAATGACTTTTTAAGAAATAATTAATTCTAATCTGTTACTGCCTGTTCACAGATAAAAAAAGGATTAATATTTTATTCCTGCTTTTTCATGCAATTATCACTTGTCAAACCAGAACCCCATAAGCAGGGCATCTTCTCCGTCACTGTAATATTCGGATATTACAAAGACATCACAAAATCCAAGTTTTTTGTAAAATTCCTGTGCGCCGGTATTTGATACCCGCACTTCAAGCTGAATGCCGGACACCCCAAGCAGAATAAGCTCATATTCAAGTCTTTTTATGAGGAGACTGCCTATACCCTCTCCCTGATGGCTTTTTTTAGTGCCGATATTCATTATATGACCGTATTTCTCCTCACCGGTATCTTCAATTCCTCCGGTAAGAAAGCCTGTAATCTCTGAGTCTTTTACAGCCACAAAGAAAAGTCCGGGGAATAGAAATATTGCTTCATAAAAGGAGTCTTTATGCCACGGGTCATCAAAAATTTCCTTCTCTATTTTTATTATTTCAGGTATGTCCTCTGTTTTTGCCCTTCTGATGATTATTTTGCCATTGTCCATTTTATAATATCTCCGGTATTCCTGATGATTTCTCTCTCTCTCTGCTCCGGCTACATACCAATTGGAGTTATAGCCATTTACAGTTATTTTGTGTCCGGATGTCTGGTTCGTTATTCATCGGTCTTTTCCGGCATGATAATTCGGGCAATTATAAACATTGTGAAATACCAAATAATAGGCATCTGAAAGAGGCACTAACAAATGGTAAAAATATATCCTTTCAAGGCAGTAAGACCAGTCAGAGAAGAAGCAGGCAATATAGCTTCAGTTCCGTATGATGTTGTAAGCACAGAGGAGGCAAAGGAGATTATTGAAATTCAGCCCAACAGTTTTATGCGTGTCATCAGGTCTGAAGCAACCCTTCCCGGTGTTGATCCTGCCTCTCCTGAGGTCTATGACACTGCAAGTAAAAATCTCAATAGTCTGATTGAAAAGGGCCTCTTAATGCAGGATACAGAACCCGGAATATACCTGTACAGAATTAAGCAGGGCGGAAATATCTATCTTGGATTTGTATCCTGTGTATCTGTCGGTGACTACAGGGCAGACCTGATTAAAAAGCATGAGCATACCCGCTATGACAAGGAAGAGGACAGAACAAAGCATATTGACACTACTAATGCAAATACCGGTCTTGTTGTACTTCTCTATCGCGATTCAGGAGATATTTATTCGTATGTAAATTCCCTTGTGCCTGAGGGAACTCCCGATGCAGTTGCAAGAGACGGCAGCGGTGTGGTGCATGAACTATTCAGAATTTCAGATCCGCGTATTCTGACAGAGCTTGAAGAGATCTTTTCCGGCGTTGATTCGTTATATATCGCTGACGGGCATCACCGTGCTAAGTCATCTGTAAATGTAGCAGAGAAGAGGGAATCTGAAGGACGGATGACATCTGAGTCTGACCGTTTCATGGCAGTCATATTTGCGGAGGACAGGGTTAAGATCCACGGCTATTCAAGGCTTGTGACTGATCTTGGAAAGTATAATCCTGAGACATTTATGGCTGAGATTAAAACCCGTTTTGAGGTTAAGGAATATGGGGAGATTGACGATACTGTATTCAGGATTCCGCCATTAAAAGACTTTAAGATACCAATTCATACGATTCATATGTACCTTGCCGGCAAGTGGTATGAACTGTCTGCACCTGTCAAAAATCCGGAAGACGTGATTGCATCACTCGATGTATCAGTGCTTCAGAAGGAGGTTATGGAGGATATGCTTGGCATAACTGATCCCAGAAAAGATCCAAGGCTTCAGTATCTCGGCGGTGCAAGACCGCTTGCTGACCTTAAAGTAAGGGTTGACAGTGGTGCATTCGCAGTTGCATTCTCACTTCAGCCTGTAAAAGTAGAGTCTGTTCTCTCTGTAGCTGATGAAGGTAATGTGATGCCTCCGAAGTCCACATGGTTTGAACCAAAACTTCTCTCCGGGCTTGTTATTCATACCCTCGAATGAGGGATTTTTCTTTTTTTACCTGCATTACGCTATCTCTGCTGTTGTGGCAGATGAAACATCCTTGGTGCGGAAATTTGTATTCTCTGATATATTCCTGATTGAGCTGTCCGGAAAATCACCTGAAAGATCACTGGTAAATCCGACTCTGCTTTCCTGATGGCGACATCTAATATGTGCCTGATAACCGGAGTTATTTATTCTGAATATTTTTTGTTGCCGGATAATCATCCGGCAAAGATTAATTAATGTTTCATTTTATATATGGGATCTGTAAATATGATCGGGGTTGTTCTTATGAAATGTCTCTCCTTTTTAGTTCTTCTTATCATTGTATCACTTGTTCTTTTATCCGGATGTCTGGGTGAGGGGCCTGGGTCTTCCCTGCCGGAAGAAGGTACACCTGTTTCTGATAATTCTGAATCTTTTGGACTGTTTAATGAAACTTCCGGATCTGATCTGTCAGACAGTAACAGAATGGACCTTAGTTATGCATTTATGAGTCTGATGCTCTCTGTATCTGACGGTTACCTTACAGGAGACAATTATTCCCTCAGGATAATCCGTGGCACTAATGCAGATATTTATGGCAATTGTGATGCCTGGGTTGTTGGAGCGGTGAGGGATGGTGAAGATATTTTGTTAAAATACACTCTCTCCGGATGGAGTGAAGAGCCGTGGCCCGGAGTTCTCAGGGGTGATGATATAAACATTGATGAGATTATTTCACCTTCTGAATTATTTGAAAATAATTCTCTCCTTATCTCCGGAATAATTGATAATTCTGTTGACCCCCATATGGATCTTGAGATTAGTTCCGGTTATTACAGAATTCTTATCAATGACGGTGGAGTACTGACAGCATTGAAATTTGATTCTAAGACGGGGGATGTGATCTGAACTGAGAAATTACTGTAATGATGAAGGATTTCTTACCATTGACTTTCTTGTCGGTTTCGGGATCTTTCTTGTGGCTTTTATAATGGTGGTCAATATTGTTCCGGGGCTCTTTGTCGGGATTAATGGTGCCGGTATTGATTATGATGCTGTTGCGTACCGGACATCTGTAATTCTGATGGAAGATCCCGGTTCTCCTTCAGATCCCGGCTGGGAATATCTGGAGGTCTCGGATAAAGATGACATTGAGAGGTTTGGCCTTTCTTTGTCATCTGAATCTCCGGCAGTTTTATCTGAAAAAAAGGTTCTTGAATTTTTTAATCAGGGTAGTTTTGAGTTTACAGAGGATGATTACCGGGATCTTGCAGTCTTTGGTGAGATTGAGTATAACTATAACATATCCTTAAAGATTGAGGACGGTGCTGCCTATTATGCCGGTTCTCCCGTGCCGGATACGGGATATGGGTATATGAGGCGGGTCGGGCTTATAAGAATTGATCCTGTGGCTGAGATTGACTGCGGCGAATATAATACAAGCATTGCTGAAAGAAATCTAACCTCTGTTAATACAGGAATTACACTTAGTTTAAATTACAGTGAACTTATCAATGCCGAAATTCCGGTGGAGTACAGAATAAATCCCTTATCTGAGACTGCATTATTTGAGATCTCAAACTTTTCAGCATCTCTGAATAAGAGCTATATCTCCTCAGCAAAAATTACAAAGATACGCTATTATAAGTCCGGTGCATATGTCCCGAGGAGTTATGACCGGTTTGAGAATTCCACATACCAGTTCGATGTTGATGGCATATATTATACAATGGGGAGTGATGCTTCAGCAGATGACATTAATGTGACAGATTCTGATACTATCAGGTTTATGCTGCTCCCGCCAACTCTCTTCTCTTCCCAGGCAGATGCGGTATTTAAGGTCGTTCTGAATATGACATATGAATTTGATAATAATTTATATGATCATAATTACATATCCGGGGATTTTGATTATGGTTATGGCCGGGATTATGTGGCAGAACCGTATCTGACTCCTGTTGTGATGGAGGTTGCCATATGGTAATTCCCGGAGATGAAGCACAGCTTTTTACCATTGAAGGGCTTGTTGCCGGGCTTATCATGCTCACAACCGTATTTTTTATAGTGGGTACTGCTTCGGTTTACACTCCGGCTGATGTGCATATCAGCGATATGCAGACGGAGCAGCTTGGTTTTGATGCCTTAAGGGTTATGTCAACACCTTATATTTACGGGGCTGAGAGTGAACTTGGGGGAATTGTCTCTGAGATTGATCTCGGTGGAGTTAATGAGACATCTGCTGCTCTTCAGTTCAGGAACAGTTTTGGCGAACTGATCTCATCCGGCACAGGTGCAACTACTATAGTTGATTCATTTAATTTCAGCTCGGCTGTATATTATGTGGATGCCGGAGTGGTGGTGAATAAATCACTGCCCGATAATCCGGAAAATTACGCAAGAAGGCCCTCTGTCAGTGCAGGGAGATATCTTCTGACCGAATGGGGCGGGAGTGACAGTATTGTCCGTTTTGAGGTGATATTATGGAGAGAATGAATGATGAAGGACAGTGGATTGTCCTTATGGGATTTATTGTCAGTGTTTCGATATTTTTCCTGGCATTTCTGATAAACCAGTCTGTACTTGTCGGGCAGACTACTTCAGAAGCCGTACTTGAATTTCCAAAGACTGAAATTCAGGATGTAAGGGATATATCATCTGAAATTTTCAGAATTGAGGATAACGGCACAAAAAATACTCTGACTGATGAACTTTTGCTTCTCTCACTGACAAGGAGCAATTCAGTATCTGAACTTTCAGAAGGTACTCCTGGTGACAATGCACTGTATGATTATACTGAAATTTTAATCCACTTTAATAACGGAATTACAACATATGATGAATCCTACAATTTATTCACGAAAAAATGAGGATTGCCATATGGTGTCAGAGGATTGTATGAGATCTGAATGTTGTATGTTGTCAGAAGAGGGTATGAGGTATGATCTTACAGCTGCATCATGTGTGTGGTCCGAAATATCCTGTTTTGGGCGTATTTTCTCCGTCAGAGGTGTACAGGATTTAAGAAGGCTTATCAGACGACCTGATGACTGTGCGGTAAGCACTATGATTGAGTATTTAAATATTACAACAGTTATGGTTGTAATGCTTGTAGTTGTCTTTTTTGCGGCAAACACAATATTCATCGAAAAGCCTTCAAATACCATCAAATACAGCTCTTTTGTGGATATTGGGAATGGAATGAGTGTGAGGATTGTGGATCTTTATGCCATTGCTCCTGAAACCGGAAGGGTTGTAACCTCTTTTAATATTCCTGATGATGTTGCCGGAAAAGAGTATTATCTGAGGCTTGACCCACTTGCAACAGGTGCAGGACAGAGAATTATTGTCACTGACGGGTATATTACAACCAGAATATCTATATCCGGTATAGGTGCAACAAAGGGTGTTACAGGAAATACCACAGGTACAGGTGAAAATGTGATAACATATGATTCCGGAGGGTTTTAGATGGTGTTAAGTATTGGGGGACTCTGTGTTCTAATCCAGAATTCCATAGCGAAAAGGGATGACAGTGCTGTTTCGGAATCTATAGGGTTTATAATTATGTTCTCAATTGTCATTACCGGAATTGCAATGGTGACATTTTATGGCTATCCGCTTTTGATTAAGACTCAGGTTGGTTCTGATGAGAAGAGTATGGAGCAGACAATGATAACCATTCAGAATGATATGAAAATTCTGACATTCAGCAATGTTCCGTATCGTGATCTCTCCGTTATGGTTTCCGGAGGTACTCTTGAGACTATTAACTCCTCTGAGAGTGTACAGTATTTTGACATTGGATATACCCTGTCTGACGGTTCGCCTCAGTCTAAGACTTTTTACCCCGGAGAACTGAGGTATTCTTCTTCAGAAGGTGAGGCTGTTATGTCAATTGAGAACGGTGCGTTTGTCAGAAGGCAGAAGTTTACTGAAGGTTCTGTTATGGCTGCAAACCCAAGGTGGTTCATGGATGACGATACCGGCACTCTGGTGATCAATCTGATTTCTGTAGAATCTACGGTTAAGCAGTACCTGAGCGGTATAGGTGATCTTCAGATGAGTATGTTAAGTCCGCCTGAGACTACAATAAATGACTGTGATCAGACAGCAGACGTTACGATTAAATATGTTCCTGATCCTGACGATGACTACTCTGCCGCGTGGGATAATTTTTTCAGCGGGGATTCAGTTAAATCCGGAGGATTGACTCCATTGGGAACACCCGGAGAGTTTACTCTTCAGAATGTCAATAAAATAGTGATTAAGGAATATAAAATTAAAATTGAAAATATGTGATGTATATATTAAATATATTTATTTTTCCTTAACCATTCAACCTGCGGTCTGGTATATCTGTAGATGATATCACACTTTTCGTCCTGGAATGACCACGGCACTACTATCAGTACGTCGCCTTCTCTGATCCAGACTCTCTTCTTGATTTTACCTTTAATTCTGCCTGTCCTTGTTATGCCGTCATAGCATCTGACCCGTATGTGGTTTGCACCGAGCATCAGGTCTGCGGTAGCAAATATCTCATCTTTCTTCTTATTAGGCAGCTTAACTCTGATTATTGCTTCGCCCGGATTATTGTTCCCTTTATAACTTGCCAGAAATTCCAACTCCAGTTATTATAATATTGTTTTAATCGGTTATATCTGTTCTTGTTATTATAACTCTATGTCTGACTGTATCACTGTTCTCTGAATTTTCCGGTTATTTATTGTCATCCGGAACTGTAATCTCTGATAACGTCCTGAATTGTCTGTATATATACCTTACATGATTTAATATCTTCGGATATTAAACCAATACTCAGTACAGATTAGCTATTTATATGAGAATAAGCGTAAAACCCCTTGGTCTTTAGCCAAGGGGATGTAAGCGTTAGTCTTGTCCACTGATAATCACTAATGCAAAATATTTATTGTGTTTATGCCAATTATTATTTGCATGTTAATTGCGTACAAATTTAGAATGTACCCAAATAAATCTCAAATTGACATAATTGAGAAACATTTTGGTGCTTGTAGATTTGTATATAATTTTGCCCTTGAAAAGAAGATTTTACACTATGAAACTGAAGGTAAATCTCTGTCAAGATTTGAGCTGAACAATATGCTTCCGGAACTAAAACAAAAGAATGAATGGCTAAAGGAAGTCAATTCACAGTCTCTTCAGGGAGCTACATTACATCTTGATAATGCATTTACTAAGTTTTTCAGAGAAAAGAAAGGATTTCCAAACTTTAAATCCAGGAAAAATCCAGTTCAGTCCTTTTCAGTTCCTCAGCATTATTCTGTTGATTTTGACCGGAATTTTGTTAAGTTGCCCAAAATTGGGTCTGTTAAAACGATATTTCACAGACAGTTTAGCGGTGATTTAAAGACTGCAACTATCTCCCGTAACAGTTCAGGTAAATATTTCATAAGTATTCTTGTTGATGACGGTACAGAGTATCCAGCACCTGAAACCTTTGACGCAAGTACTACAATTGGTCTTGATGTAGGTATAAAGGACTTTGTTGTTACATCGGATGGTAGAAAATACGACAATCCTAAATTTCTGAAAAACTCAGAAGCGCGGTTAAAAGTTCTTCAGAAGAGATTAAGCCGGAAAAAGAAAGGTTCTTCAAATTTCAGAAAAGCAAAATTACAGTTAGCAAAACAACATGAGATAGTAAGTAATCAGCGTAATGATTTTCAGCATAAAATTTCTTTTCAATTCATTAGCGAGAACCAAGCAGTTGCTGTTGAAACATTAAAGATTGAAAATTTACTTAAAAATCATAAGTTATCAAAAAGTATTTCTGATGCCGGATGGTCAGGTTTCTTTGACAAACTGAAGTATAAGGCAAAGCGGTATGGTAAGACTATATTGCAGATAGGACAGTTTGAACCATCTTCAAAAATTTGTAGCAATTGTGGCTATTATAATTCTGATATGACTTTGTCGGTAAGGGACTGGGTTTGTTCGGACTGTGGGATGCATCACGATCGGGATATTAATGCCGCGATAAATATTAAGAAATTTGCTCTTGATAAACAGAATCTAATTGGAATATAATATCTTTACACCCCTGGAACGGGGGGAAGGGCCTGTGGACTTACGAACAATGGTTTGGGGAATGAAGCAGGAAGCCTCTGGGTCTTTAGCCCAGAGGTAGTTCACGAATGTCTGCATGGGTCTGTCTTCTTATTAACTGAACCCATAATGTCTCTGAATAGTCCGGCTGAATGCTGTAATCTCTCTTAAAGAAAAGCATGATTGAAATTATTAAAACCAGAAAGTCGGAAGTGACAGTAAAACAGGAGAAGATAACAGACATTGAGGAAGACTGCTGGATTCACCTTACCGGCCCTTCTTCAGATGAGATCTCCTTCGTTGCAGGGCATACCGGTGTCCCTGAAGAATATCTGTACGCGGCACTTGATGAGGAGGAGAGAAGCCGCCTCGAATTTGAAGATGAGATAACCCTTATTGTCATTGATATTCCGGAGGAGACTTCTGAGACTACTCCGTATGAATACAGTACACTGCCTCTTGGGATAATGGTCGCCGGAAAGTATATGATTACAGTATGCCTGAGGAAAAATCCTCTGATTACAGGATATTTAAACGATGAATATCTGAAATACAGCACATTTAAACGGACAAGATTTCTCTTCCTGATTCTGTATAAAAACTCCCTGATGTACTTACGTTACCTGAGAATTCTGGATCGTAAATCCGGAGCAATTGAGATTAATCTTCAGAAGTCAATGAGGAACAGAGAACTGATTCAGCTCTTAAATATTGAAAAGAGCCTTGTATTCTTCTCCACGTCACTGAAGGGAAATGAGGGGGTACTTGAAAAAATCCTGAAATTCAGGCCGCTTAAGATGTATGAGGATGATACTGATCTCCTCGAGGATGTTATTATTGAGAATAAACAGGCCATTGAGATGGCAAATATCTATTCCAGCATTCTCTCCGGAATGATGGATGCGTTTGCGTCTGTCATTAACAATAATATGAATCAGGTTATGAAACTGCTTGCATCTGTCACAATTGTTATTGCAATTCCAAATATTATTGCAAGTCTCTTCGGGATGAATGTTCCTCTGCCGATGTCTGATAATTCTGCGGCCTTTCCCCTGCTGATGCTTCTCTCATTTATTCTCTCTTCTGTTCTTGTAATAGTCATGTGGAGAAAGAATTTTCTGTGATGGAACTTATTTTTTGTATAAAACTAACATATATTATCTGATATTTCAACTTCCGGAAATATCCATAAATAACTTAAAAATCAGCATATGTGGCGGAGTAAAAAATGCCTTTTGAGTATATCACATCTAATATTATTCTGAATGTCGCGGGTGTGGCTGTTTTTGCGATAACAGGTGTACTGGCAGGTTCAAAAAAAGGTATGGATATTTTTGGGGTTGTTGTAGTCGGCGTGATAACAGCACTTGGTGGCGGGACACTCAGGGATATAATTATTGATGCGCCGGTATTCTGGCTTGATAATGTTATCTATGTGTGGATTGCAGTTTTTGCAGCAGTTGTGGCATTTTTTATGGAAGATCTCTTATGGAGAACACATAAACCGCTTCTTCATCTTGATGCTGTTGGAATTGCGGTATTCAATATTCAGGCGATAGACAAAACTCTGCTTCTCGGGTACGGCCCTACTGTTGCGGTTATTATGGGCATCTTAACCGGAATTACAGGCGGTATTGTCAGAGATATGCTTACTGACCGGACAAATCTGATTTTAAGACCTGAACTGTATGCAACGCCGATTTTTACCGGGGGTATCATCTATGTAATGCTGATGATATATACCCCGGATACATTTGCATTAAATACAGTTATTGGTACACTGACTGTTATTGTCATCAGATTCGCGGCAATTCGGTGGAATCTCTGTTATCCTGAATTTCTTCGTGTTGCAGCCGAAAAGAATGATTAATATCAGTATTTTCCGGCAGGGATATATGTCCGGTGCAGCGGGAGTCTATCTCTGAGTCTGTCAAATAATATCCATCATCTTTTCTGAGTGCCGGAAATTATCTGCTGTTCAGAAACTCCTCAAACTTCTCAAGCGATATCTTCATGTCTCTTCTTCCAAATCCGATCCTGAAATTCCGGCTCCCAAAATCATAGATCTCTGAAGGAAGCAGAAGAACTCCGGAATTATTTATCGCTTCTAATGCAAAGTCCATACTCCCTTCTCCGGAAAGGATGGATGGAAAAGCAATTGGTCCGGCTTTTGGCTTTACCCATGAGAATGCACCCCAGTATCTCTCAAAAAAGCTGTCCAGATATGAGAGGTTTTCCTGTATTATTGCAATGTTTTTCCGGAAAATATCCTCCGATATAGTCAGGGCTGCGGTGGAGAGAAATTCGCTGGGTGCTGATGAGCATATTGTTGTGTAATCCTTAAAGGCCATTATTCGCTTTAATAGTTCTTTATCTCTGGATATCAGCCATCCTATTCTAAGCCCCGCCAGACCGAAAGCCTTTGACATAACTCCGATTGAGACTCCTCTGTCATAAATTTCTGCTATTGCAGGTAATCTGTCTTTTTTGTTATATTCAAGCCCCCTGTAAACCTCATCTGACAGTATGGTTATTTCTTTTCCGGCTGCAATATCCCTGATCTCTTTAAATTCATCGTATGAAAAATGATAACCGGTTGGGTTGTGGGGTGTGTTTATTACTATGGCCTTTGTATCTTCCTGAATCATCTCTTTTAATTTTTCAATGTCGGGTTTCCAGTCATCATCTTCATTCATCATCCATCTGCTTACTCTGCATCCTGCTGCCTCTGCTATCTGATATAGTGACTGGTATGCCGGGTACTGAACAATTACGTGATCGCCGGCACTCAGAAGTACGTTCATGAAGACAAATATTGCCTCTTCAGCACCTGCAAATACGATAACCTCGTCAGGATCGAGGTCAGAGTATAATTCAGAGATCTTTTCACGCAGCACAGGTGATCCTCCGGACTCCGTATATCCAAGGTGTAGTTCTCCAAGCTCAGATTGTGAATAATCAGTCATTGCAAGAAGTTCACTGATTGTCATTGACTGGCAGTCTGAGGTGCATAAGAGATGTGGTGCACTGAATTCATATTCTGCCAGAAACCTCTCAAGCCTGAATTCATCAATTTTCATAGGTTATAATATCTTTTTTTATCCTTCATATAGTCTGCCGGAAGTAGAGGCAGAGAGCTTCTTTTCTGATTATATCTGGCTATTGTCAGTGCAAATTATATTGTCTTATGCCGCAAATATTATCCGGATGAATTATCAGTTTGCTGCAAGAATGTCAAAGATGCCTGAATCTTTTATAGAGAGATTATTCTCACTCTCATCAAAACCAGGTGTCATCTCTTTCGCGGGCGGCCTTCCATCGGCAGAGCTTTTAGATGTTGAGGGCTTAAAATCGGCAGCAATCTCTGTATTTGAGGATGACGGCTGCGAGGCGCTTCAGTACACAACCACTGACGGATACATGCCGCTTCGTGAGTATATCGCAGAGAGGTACAATAAACGGCTTGGTCTTAATGCCAGTCCTGATGAGATCAGAATTGTCAATGGATCACAGCAGTGCCTTGATCTCGTTGCCAAGATATTCACTGACTCCGGAGACTGCATCGGCATGGAAAGGCCAGGCTATCTTGGTGCAATTGAGGCATTTTCATTGTATGAACCTGAGTTTTCAACAGTCGGCCTCTCTGATGACGGAATTGACACAGTGGAGTTTGAAGCTCTTATCCGGAAGAAAAATCCTGCATTCTTCTATGGAATCCCTAACTTTCAGAACCCTTCAGGAAGAACATATACTCCGGAAACCAGAAAGGAGATCGGAGAAATTCTAAAAGGTTCTTCAACGGTATTTTATGAGGATGATGCCTTTGGGGAACTCGCCTTTGACAGAAAGCCGAGAATCCCTGTTAAGGCATTTGCCGGTGAAAACGGGATTATGAGCGGTTCATTTTCAAAGATTATAGCTCCGGGAATGAGAATTGGCTGGATCTATGCTCCGTTGGAGATAATATCTCAGTTTGACAGTGCAAAGCAGGCAGCAGATCTCCATTCAAACTTTCTCTGCCAGAAGATTATGGCAAGGTACCTTCAGGATAATAACCTTGATTGCCATATCAGAAAGATCACATCAGTATATTCTGCAAGATGCCGTCTAATGCTGGATCTGATGGACGACCTCTTCATGGACCGCCTGACTCATACAAATCCTGAAGGCGGGATGTTCATGCTTGCCGGACTTCCGGCGGGGATTTCATCAATGACATTATTTGAGAGGGCACTTGCAGAAAATGTGGCTGTTCTTCCGGGAGTGCCATTTTATGCCGGTTCCGGCGGACTTGATAATATAAGGTTCAACTTCTCAAATGCAGATGAGGAGATGATAAAAACCGGTCTGGAAAGGCTTGATACTGCACTCCGATCCCTTGGTGTCTGAACCTTGTTCAGATGTCTCCTGAAATATTATTCTATATTATCTTAATATTTTTCACATTATCTTCGGGCTGGCAGAGATTACGGGAGATGGGTGACTTCTGTGTTTCATCCATCATTGTTAAGTCACTCTTTTTGTGGGTGACTTTTTGTGGAAAAATATATTTATTAAAGAAACGCTATTATCTCTGTTATGCCCGGAAATGTAAGCAGTGGTGATAAATTAACATATGCGATAATCGGAATTATCATCATCGCCTCAATCCTGGCATTCTGGGATTTTGCCGGCGTAATTATCATCGCCGGATCATTTACCATATTCCTTCTTCCGGCACACAGGTACCTCTGCCGGTATATGAGAGGCGGTTTCTCATCCGCAATTCTGACCACTGCCGTTGCTGTGGGTATAGTTGGTGCAATGTATGTCGCAGCCATTGTATTGTATGATAATCTGGACTACCTGATGTCACTGATAAATTCTATCCTTGAGTGGTTTAACAATGAACTGTTCTCAGGTGGTTCTGTTTATGGTGAGAAGGTAAATCCACTTCCCTGGATCTCGGATTTTTTCCAGTCTTCACTTGATGAGATGAGGAATTATCTGCTGGGCCTTCTTGTAATGGCACCAATGCTTGCTATAAAAATAATGATACTCTTTCTCTCGATATTTCTCTTTCTGTTATTCGGTGAAAAGATGTACACTGAGATTGAGGGCATTCTGCCTGAGGACAGTTCTGATACAGTTGTAATTATGCGCAATTCCGTTGTGGATATGCTTTATGCACTATTTAATGTTCATATTGCAGTTGCACTGGCTGTATTTTTTGTGGCATTCCCGGTATTTTATATTCTTGGCTATGGGCATATTATGTTTTATGCTGTTCTCTCCGGAATTCTGGCTTTAATTCCGATCTTCGGGCCGGTTGTGCTCATTGCCTTTCTTATTCTGTATGCCGTCTCAGTCTCTGACTGGTACGGCCTGTTAATTATTCTTGCAATTGCATGGCCGCTTTTATGTGCCATTCCTGACTGGTGGATGAGGCCTGTTCTTATGGGCAAAAGAGCGAGTATAAATCCTGTACTGATGTTTATTGCATTCTTTGGAGGTATTGCTGTAATGGGTATTTTAGGATTTATCATGGGGCCTGTCTTCATCGCACTGCTGATAGGCTGCTACAGGATTCTTCTCCATAAATTTGGTGATGGTAACGGTGATGGGCGGGATGTTAGATCTGATCTATGATGGCGGATGCAGTTTGTATTTGGTATGAAATCCTGGTCCCGCCTCAATAATTTCCGGAAAATACATTGGTAAAGTTAATATCTGATTGCTGTATTTATAGTATATAGTTGAGCATAGTCAGATTTCCGGAATTACAGGTTGATACTGTTATTTCTCCGGCTTTTTGTTATGCTGTATTATGAGGTTTATAAATGGATTGGCTTGGTGCAATTTCGGTTCTGCTTGGAATAATGCTTATTATTCTTGGTGTTGGTATGACTTTCTCAATTGATATTATTGAAACTGTTGTTGAAAAATTTCTTGGGGTAATAGCAATAATATTTGGTGTTGTTCTGCTCTCCGGTGGATATATGATTGTTAAACAGGAATGATTCTCTGAATCTCCTATGAAACATTTGTTTCATCTTCCATCTGTGAACCCGCAGGTTCATGAATGACTTTTTTTGTGATAAGGCGGTGTTTTCTGCATAATCTTACTGTTTTATGCAGTAGTGTTCTTACTTTAAAGAGAGATTTTTATGATTATTCCGGATATTTTTAAATATTTATCCTGACTTTAATTTTGATATAGTCTGAATTGATTTACCCTTACTGCCTCTATCAGTATCATATCAGGTTCACCGGTAAATTACTGCCGGATATTCTGTTTCTGAGGATATTGCTGTATCTCCTTTAGAATATCTGTCAGAAAACCCCGGTTATAATCGCAGTTAAAAAAGAGTTTTTAGTTAAATTTCAGTATTTAGTGGCTGTGGCTGCATATGCTGCCTGAGCTTTCAAGATTGCCTTTTGCAAACTCTTCAGCAACTTCTCTGATTGGCCCTGCAATTCCGGTGAACACATTTATTCCCTTACTGTTAAAGATATTGACAGCGCCTCCGCCCATGCCTCCGGCGATGACATCGGTTACACCGACTGATGACAGGAATTCAGGAATAACACCCGGTCTGTGTTCCGGACTTTCAACAAAATCCTCTGATTTTATCTCTTTGTCTTCAATCTCAAAAAGGACAAAGCCTTCGCACTGTCCGAAATGTTCTGATACAGCGTCTCCCTGTTTTGCTATAGCAAGTTTCATTTTTTAATCACTTCCTGAATTTATTTCTTCATCGTAATAAGGGCATTCGTCAGATCTTCTTCTGCATCTGCCTCTGCCCGGATAATTATCCTTATGAATATCTTCATTACTGATTATTATCAGTTTTCTGTTTACAAGGGCATCTGCAACTTTCTTTCTGCCCTCATGAAGATCTCTCCAGAGCGTTCTCCTTGAAACTCCCATCTTTGATGCGGCAGTCTCCTGATTGTTCCCTTCGAGATCGACAAGCCTTATTGATTCCAGTTCTTCCGGAAGAATCCTAACGAATTCATTCTCTCCTCTGCCGGGTGAGGCTGGCTCAAAAAACTCACATGAACTGTTATTGTCCATAGATCGTCTTTTTCTGGGCCTGCCCCGTCCCCTTCCCCTGAATTCGTTTTCATCTTCCATCAGAGAATCTTCTCCGATAAATTTATGCAGATATTTTTTACTGCGTCTGATGCCGGAGAATTAATTTTCGTAACCGGAATTCCACTTCTGACAGATTCAATGACTGTTTTGTCAAATGGAATTTCGCCAAGCATAGGGACTTCTGATTCATTGAGGTAGTCCCTGATCTCCCTGGTAATCCCGGGGTTGAGATCTGCCTTGTTAATGCAGGCGAATATCTCAACCGGCAGTTTTTCCAGAACCTGAACAAGTCTCTTTAAGTCATGTAACCCTGACTGGCTTGGTTCGGTTACAATGAGGGCATAATCAGTGCCACTCATTGTGGACTGTAGAGGGCATCCGATTCCGGGCGGGCCGTCTATGAGCATTAACGTTTCATCTGTGACCTCTTCAAGGGCGTATTTCTTGATCTCATGAACGAGAAGCCCTGTTGCTCCGGCACCTGCTTTCAGTTCGGAATAAACAACTGTGCCGTACGGGGAATTGGCTATGAATACCTCACCGCAGATATTATCATTAAGTTCAATACATTCTGCCGGGCAGACAAGGCCGCAGACTCCGCATCCCTCACATTTCAGGTTGTCAATGAGATATGTTCCGTCCTTTCTGTCAATTACAGAATCAAAGCGGCAGAATTCATAGCATTCGCCGCAGCCTATACACTTGTCCTGATCAATTTCAGCAATTTTAAGGCCTGCATGTGGAATTCTCCGGATAATTTCGGGCTTTAAGATCAGATCCAGATTGGAGGCATCAGCATCGGCATCACAGATTATCATTTTTGCATTGATCCGGTCAGCAAGCCCGCCTGTTACAATCGTCTTGCCTGTTCCGCCCTTGCCGCTTATTACTGCAATTTTTTTCATGCTTCACCCCCTGCCATCTTCTGAATTTCATCAAACAGTGCCAGAAATTCTTTCTGGTATTTTTCAGAATGTGCAGAGAGTATCTCTCCGTTGCCCTGTATCTCTGCAATCTCTTTTTCAAACGGAATTCTCATCAGGATGGGTATATTCATCTCTTCTGAAAGTATTTCAATTACTTCATCCTGTCCGTCACTTCTGTTTATGACTATACATGCCGGAATGTTTCTCTCCTTTACAACCTCTGCGGCAAGTTTTATGTCATGCATTCCAAATGGTGTTGATTCTGCAACCAGAATGGAAAAGTCAATGCTGTCAACAGTTTCAACCATTGAACAGGCAGTGCCCGGTGGTGAATCAAGGATGGTTATCTGTGAACCGGTGATTTTCTCTGCCGCTTTTTTGACATCCTTAATCACATCAGGCGCTTTTATCTCGCCGATATTAAGTATGCCTGTAATCAGTGTCAGATTTTCTGAGGGCTGTGATGTGAGAATTCTGCCTATAGAAACTTCTGTTTCGCTTACTGCATCAGCAGGGCATAGTATTCTGCATCCGCCGCATGAATGACACATCTCTTTTAAGAAGAGAAGTTTATCTTTTCCGACAATCAGTGCACCATAATTGCAGAACCTCGCACAGTCTCCGCAGAGTGTGCATTTTTCCATGTCAAATTCAGGCAGAGGCACTTTAACCTCTTTTTCAGTCTCCTCTGCATCAAAGAAGAGATGAAGATTTGGCTCCTCAACATCACAGTCTGCAAGAACCACTTTCTCTCTTAATGCAAGGCTGTATGCAAGGTTTACAGATACTGTGGATTTTCCTGTTCCGCCCTTGCCGCTTGCAACCGCTATCTTCATCAGGTTCTCCTGAATCAGGCCTTATTTTTGTTATACACTTCTTCGGCACTGCCGCCGTTACGGTCGAGAACAACTTCAATTCCTGCCATCTGAAGTGCAGATGCAGCATTTCCACCGACATTTCCGGTGATGACCTTATTTACACTGTTATCAACAAGAAGCTGTGCAGCTCTTGGGCCGACACCTGATGCCTCCTGAGAGTATGGATTTTTAACTGCCTTACATTCATCTGATTCAGTGTCAAATATGAGGAAATATGGTGTTCTTCCAAATCTTCCTTCAAAAACCGAATCTTTATTTTCCCCTTTGGATGTTACTGCTACTTTCATAATTTACCTCTGTTAATTATGCTCATATGGGCATAAATAGTTTGGTTATTATACATTCCGGACTGCATGCCGGAATAAGTATTTAGGATTATGTAGTCGTGGTGAGCTGAAATATCTTCCTGAAGTTGTCGGGAATAATTTTATATTTTGGCTGCGGCCTGTTTTAATATATAATGTTGTGTATGGTTGCAAACCGGAATCTTTAATATGATGGGTTATATATAAGAAATAATGGTGTCGGGGTCCGGGAGTTTTGAGGCCTTCACAGGGCTTGAGGCTGCAATAGTTTTGATCTCATTTGTCGTAGTTGCGGCAGTATTTTCCTTTGTTGTGCTTGGAACCGGTTTTTTTGTGACGGAGAAGAGTGAGGAGGTCATAAATTCAGGCCTGAAGGAGACTTCAAATTCCCTTAATCTCTTTGGAACGGTTGTTGCCAAAGTAAAAGTATCTGATCCTGAACTGAGGTACATAATGTTTTATCTTGAGCAGTGCGGAGGCGGAACAGGCATTGATATCAATAAAATTTCGTATGAAATCTCTACTGATGAATTTATTAAGGATTTCCCTCCGGGAGATTCATCTGTTGAATATGTCTGGAAAATAAGTCCGGATGATGACAACATTCTTGAGGATGGTGAAATTCTGAGGGTCAGGATTTATCCTGATTCCGTCTCACTTGCCGGAGGGGATTCATTTAAGTGCTCTGTCATTCCGTCTGAAGGGCACGGGATATTTTTCAGTCGTGATATTCCTGATAATCTGGTTAAGAATGATTACTACGAACTTGTCTGAAATAAACTGTCATGGTCTGATTTTAGTTATTTTTTTGTGTGGATAGAATGTCTGGGGGGATTTTTACTGCAATCGCAGATGAAGAGGCATTTACGGGACTTGAAGCTGCAATAGTCCTTATTGCATTTGTTATTGTGGCTGCTGTATTCTCGTATGTGGTTCTGGATGCCGGATTTAATGCTGCTGCACAGGATGTAAAATCAGTTCATGATGGTGTGGGCATGTCATCAACTTTCCTGAATCTGAATGGTGATATGTATGCGGGTGTAAACCGGCATTTTTCCCCGGTAAGGGTGGATCTGATATTAATCCCGGTTTCAATAAATCCAACAGGCGATCCTGTTGACTTCACAAAGGTCAATGTTGTCTGTATAAGCAGGGATCACTATGATGAATTAATTCCATCCGATCCTTTAATGACTGAAAGTCCGGCAATAAATCACTGGAGCATAAAATCTGTCAGCAATGGTGACGAAAATAACTTCCTTGAATCCGGCGAGATATTTGTTCTGGATTTGAAACTGCTCAATTTACTGCTGCCATATGAGGACTTTACTGTCGAAATTCAGCCGTCTGACTGTGCTGTTATGACTCTGAGGAAGGAAATTCCGGCAGGGCTTGAATCAAAGTGTTATGTGGTACTTTAGAATTTTAGTGCGGAATTGTCAATTAGTTTGGATCTTCCGGCTGATAAGTCTGAAAAGTCTGGAATCCGGAATAATTCCGGATTAAAACCGTACCATGCGGGGTAATTTTCCGGGTAAAAAAATTATTTAAATTAAAAAAATATTATGCCAGGTAGTCAGCAGGCTCAGGGATCTGTTCCTTAAGGCCTTTGCGCTGCCTGATAGCTTTTACAATCTCTTTGAGCATTCCCTGCGGAATGGTCTCAAATCCTGCAAATTCTGTGGACCACATTGCACGGCCTTCAGTTGCTGAACGGATATCGCCTGCAAAACCAAAGAGTTCTGCAACCGGCGCTTTACCGGAGACTATCATGGTGTCACCTTCGGACTGCATATCATAGACCTGTCCACGGCGTCCCTGGAGAAGTCCTGTTGCACTGCCCATGTGATCCTGCGGCACTGTGATCTGGATATTCTGCATAGGTTCAAGAAGTGAATCGCCGGCCATAAGAAGACCTGCTTTTACAGCTGAACGGACTGCCGGAATAACCTGTGCAGGGCCACGGTGGATTGCATCCTCGTGAAGTTTTACATCAACCAGGCTGATCTTGACATTCTGCACAAGTTCATCTGCAAGAGGTCCGCCCTCAAGTGCCTCGCGCCATCCGTCAAGAACAAGTTCCATTGTTTCATTCAGGTACTGGATACCCTTTGTCATATCGAGGAATATATTTGTTCCCTCAATTGCTTTGAGACTCTTTGCTTCGTCCTTGTCAAATCCTGATTCGCGAAGGAGTTCACGGCGTTCCATCTGTGGCATATCCATTGAGAGTTCACCGTCTTTGATGAGCTTGACAATGTTTTCAGCCATAGGTTCAACTATGATGTAGAATCTGTTGTGGCGGTTAGGTGACTTACCTTCAACCGGGCCTGCTCTTCCTGTGACTGTTTCACGGTACACAACAATTGGCGGGGAGGTTACGATCTCAACACCTTTGTCACGTGCAATACGTCCGGTGATGATCTCAAGGTGAAGCTCTCCCATACCTGAGATGAGGTGCTCTCCTGTCTCTTCATCGATTGTGACACGGACTGTCGGGTCTTCCTTTGCAACCTGTCTTAAGACAGTAACGAGCTTTGGAAGATCCTTCATGTTCTTTGCCTCGACAGCAACTGTCATGACAGGTTCTGAGTAGTGCTTGAGCGACTCAAACGGAGTCATATCCATAAGGGAGCTGACTGTTGATCCGACAATTGCATCTTTAAGGCCTGTTACAGCTGCGATGTTTCCTGCCGGAAGTGACTCAACTTCAATTCTCTCAGCACCCATGAAGATACCTACCTGTGTGAGGCGGTTGACTTTCATTGCAGATCCCATGACGTACAGTTCACTGCCGCGTCTGAGTGTGCCTGAGAAGAGACGGCCTGTTGCAACTTCTCCTGCGTGCTGGTCAAATGAGATGTCAGTGACCATCAGGCATGCAGCCCCGTTTGGATCGCAGGAGAGCATTGATTTGCCTTCAGCTGTGCTTGGATCTCCGTGCTGCCAGATGATAGGTACACGGCGTTTCTGGGCCTGATCCGGATTTGGAAGGTGGCGGACAACCATGTCAAGAACAACGTCGCAGAGCGGACTTCTTTTTCCAAGCTCCTTCATGTTCTCTGCTTTACAGAGATCATAGACATCCTTGAATGAGATGCCACTCTCTTTCATATACGGTACTGATATTGCCCAGTTATAGAGAGCTGATCCGAATGCAACTCTGCCGTCTGCTGCGTCAAGTTTCCATCCGTTCTTGTAGGCCTCTTCGTTCATTCCTTTGATGAGCTTGTTGACCTTGTCGATTACCTTTCCAAGGCGGATCTGCATCTCCATCTCATCAACTTTAAGTTCATTGATAAGACGGTCAACTTTGTTTATGAAGAGAACGGGCATTACACCCTCTTTGAGTGCCTGGCGAAGAACAGTCTCAGTCTGAGGCATTGTTCCCTCAACAGCATCCACAAGAACGACTGCACCGTCAACAGCACGCATTGCGCGTGTGACATCCCCACCGAAGTCAACGTGACCTGGTGTATCAATCATGTTGATGAGGTACTCTTTTCCCTTGTACGTGTGAACCATTGAGACGTTTGAGGAATCAATTGTAATTCCACGTGCCTGCTCTTCCTCATCAGAGTCCATCCAGCATGCTTTTCCGGCAATCTCATCACTGATCATGCCTGCACCTGCAAGGAGGTTGTCTGAGAGTGTTGTCTTTCCGTGATCAATGTGAGCTACAATACCGATGTTTCTGATGTTCTCCGGATTTGACATCAGTCCTGTAACTCTTTCTACCATCTTTTTTCGTCTGGTCATGTAAGATTCACCAAAAAAAAGTAATTAATTTATTATATTAACGTGCAGATTTTGCAACACGTTCGCGTTCTTCTTTCTTTGAAACAGCAAAACTGCGTGATTCACCTGCGGCAGCGGCGATAAGCTCATCTGCAAGACATGCAGCGACAGGTTTCTTCTTTTTGTGGCTTGCCTGAAGGACAGCACGTGCAAGGAAGATAAGTGCAGTATCAATACGGCGCTGTGGTGCTGTATCGACTGACTTTGGTACGTTGATACCACCATACTTCAGACGTACGGTCTCTTCACGTGGGCCTGCATTTGCAATAGCGTCAATTAAAACCTCAACAGGGTTTCTCTTTGTCTTCTTGTTGACGATATCAAAGGCATCCTTTACAATTCTGGTTGTAAGTTCTTTTTTACCGGTATTTGCCTCAGTCTGCATCAGCCTGTTAATCAGGCGCTCAACAATGAGCATATTTGATTTTGCAAACTGCTGGTGCTGGTACCTTCCGCCTGAGTGCGGGACAATAAGTGAGTCAACACTGACATAGCGGACAAGACCCGGATCGTTGATCTGGACTTCTGAGAGGTCCCATTTGTTGAAGAGGAGGTAGCACGGTCTGGTTTGTGGCTCTTCTGCTTCTTCCACAACGGGAGCTTCTGTATTTTCGATTATTTCTTCTGCTGTCATAGGGATCACCTGCGTGGCTTCTCTTTCCTTCCAAGAACCATTTCACGGAGACAGACGTTGTTTACTTCTGTAACCTGGAAACGAACTCCCGGAATATCTCCCTTTGAACGGCCGAGACGACCGCCGATACCTTCGATGGTGACTTCGTCGTGCTCATCAATGAAGTTGATAGCGCCGTCGCCGACTGCGAATGCAGTGACCTGGCGGCCGTTTTTGATAAGCTGAACACGGACACACTTACGGATAGCTGAGTTTGGCTGTTTTGCCTCTACTCCTACCTTTTCGAGTACAATACCGCGTCCCTGTGGTGCTCCTTCCAGAGGATCGGACTTGATGTCAAGACCAAGCTGGCGTCTCGCGTAATTCGGGTCGCGCCATCTGTTCTTCTTGGCATCGCTTTTACACTTTCTTGCTGCGAATTTACCGTTTCCCATTGAATAACCTCAATGTATATTTTTTGTTGGAAAACACCTTTTTCCTCTTCAGGATGCAGATGTTTTCCTGGGGTGCCTCATCAGAAAGACAGGTCTTTCCTTTGTGGCCGTAATTCCTGATGTGACATAGCTGCCCGCATCCGGAAATACTATTTTTTGCCTCTTAATTTTGCGCTGGGCGCCTGAAATTGATAAATTGTGGCTATTGAGTGATCCATGAGAACTCTGAAAAAGATCGAGGCTAATCTTTTTGAATTGTCAGGAAACGGGCAGATACACGAGCGCCGCTGTCCTCACCGCCGCTGCCACCGGTACCAGATTTCTCCCTAAAATCTTGACTTACTGAGTATTAATATCTATTACTCATCTTCCATTTCTGCGCGTTTTGTCCGGTTTCATATATTTTTGTCCACCGGAATGTTGCGCCTGTTAATTTCTTCATTTTATCTTTTGATTGGCCAATTGGGTTGAAATTGTCGTTTTTTTAGTTTTGCTGTCAGGTCTGCCTGTCTGGCTGTTTCTTAATTATATCACATATTGTGACTGTTTTGTCAGTATTTCTCTATGCGCGTAATGTCCGCCTCTTTGCATGGCTGAAATTATATCTGATTCCAGGCAGTTTTTTGTTCCTGCAAAACCTGTACTGATAGTATAGTCCATTACTTCCGGGGTATAAATACTGTTCAGGGAATTTGTGATAATTATGACTATACGCATCTACAAGGAAGTATATATTGAGGCAAGCCACAGGCTTATGCACTATAAAGGGAAGTGTAACAGACTTCACGGACATCAGTGGAGAATTGAGGTCTGGGCAGAGGGTGAGACTGCTGGTGACAGCATGATTCTTATTGATTATAATGTGATTAAAGAGGCTGTGAACCGCTATGATCATGAGGTCATCCTGAATAAGGATGACCCTATGGCAGAATGCCTTGGTCAGTTTCAGGAAGTAATTAAAACAGACGGTGACCCAACCAGTGAGCTTCTATCTGAAAGAATTGCTGCTGATATTCAGGCAGAATGTGACAATGCAGGCATCACTGCAACAGTCACACGCTGCCGGGTGTGGGAGTCAACATCCTGCTATGCTGACTGGAACATAACCGAGTAATTTGGATTTAACCGGAAAAACCAGATATGAAAGTAGTAGAGATTTTCAGCAGCCTTCAGGGAGAAGGAAAGAATCAGGGCCGTCCCACGACCTTTGTCAGATTTTCCGGGTGCAACCTCAGGTGCGCCTGGTGTGATACGCCTGAATCACAGGACGGTACATCCGGGGAGGAGATGACTCCCGATGAGGTCATCGGTGAGATTAAGAAGAGGAGTTTTAGCAACATCTGCATTACCGGCGGAGAACCCCTCCTGTGGATGGATGAACTTCTTCCTCTCTTAAGTGCCCTTGATTCAGAAGGATATATCATCGATATAGAGACTAACGGGACAATAGATCCGACCCCGCTGATGGATTTTGCTTCGATCTGCATGGACGTTAAATGTCCGTCTTCAGGTGAGGTCAGTGATCTCTCCCTCCTTAAAAAACTGCGAAACAGGGATTCTGTTAAATTCGTAGTCTCCGGGAAGGAGGATCTGGAATACGCTGAGAATGTTATACAATCCTGTGCTTCCCTTCCGGAAATATTTCTCTCGCCTGTATCCGGATCTGACTACAGGGCTGTTTCAGATTATATTCTGGATAATAAACTCCCATGCAGAATGCAGATTCAGCTGCATAAGATAATTGGTGTGAAATAATGGCTCAAAATAAAAAAGCGGTATGCCTTCTTTCAGGTGGTATGGACTCATCAACCCTTGCATATCTTGCAAAGGATATGGGGTATGATATCTGTGCCCTCCATACGACATATGGGCAGAGGACTGAGAAGAAAGAGGGGCAGTGTGCTGAAAAGATTGCAGAACTTCTTGGAGCAGTAGAGTTTGCTGTTGTCCCTCTGGACTACTTCTCCTCTTTTGGCGGCAGTTCTCTGACTGACAAAGGGCTTACTGTCCATGATCATGATAATTCCGGTAAATCTACCGGTGATGCTGTGGATTTGAGCCGGGATAATGATCAGGGCGGGGAGAGCATCCCTAATACCTATGTCCCGTTCAGGAATGCAAACCTCCTCTCAATTGCAACAAGCTATGCTGAGGCCAAAGGTGCGGATGCGATATTCATAGGTGTTCAGGCATCAGATTACAGTGGTTATCCGGACTGCCGCCCGGAATTTATTGATGCCTTTCAGAAGGTGATTGATCTCGGCACTTCGGATGATACAGATATAAAGCTTATAACGCCTTTTGTCAACCTTAATAAAACAGAGATATTAAAGAAGGGATTTGAACTTGGTGTGCCATATGAGTACACATGGTCATGCTACAGGGATGATCATCCTGCATGCGGAAGCTGTGATTCCTGCTATTTCAGGCTGAAGGCATTTAAAGAGGCCGGCAGAAGTGATCCGATTGAATACAGAAATAATCTCTGTGACTAAAGTTATATAACTAAAATAATGAGTGGAGTCTGATTTCAATGGCTGATAAAAAAGAACTTGTTGATGAAATTTACAAAGGCAAGAGGCTCAAAGTCGAGAAAGTACTGATTGATCTTCCCGGCGGGGTCAAACTTGAGAGAATCGTTGTAAAACCCGGAGGGGCAGTTGCTATGCTTCCTGTGGATGATGAATTCTGTTATCTCATAAAACAGTACAGGTATGCTGTGGATGATTACATCTATGAAGCCCCGGCCGGCACGATAGAGGAGGGTGAATCTCCGGGAGAGACCGCAAAGAGGGAAATCATTGAGGAGACTGGTTTTTCAGCATCTGAGATGATTCCCAGGGGATATATCTTTACATCTCCGGGCTACACAAATGAGATTATCTACCTTTATGAGGCAAGAGGGCTTTTACCTTCAGATGAGTTTGAGAAGGATGCGGATGAGGATATAACGGTTGTAAAGGTCAGAATCAGTGATCTTCGCGAAATGATTGATGATGAGAAGATAGTTGATGCAAAGACCATATGTCTCGTCTATAAATGTCTGGGAGCATAAAATAATGGCTATGCGGCCTTTTGGAAATAAAATCAATACATATTCCGGAAATAAAATCAATATGAATTATTCTCTTTTTTTATCTTTAGTTTTAATTTCCCTGATATTATTTTCATGCGGATGTACGGATAATACGTCTGAATCGGGATATTCTGTCTCTGATGAGGGCATACTGTCGGTTGATAACTCCGGATATTCTGCCGCTTCAACTGTAATCTATGAGAAAGACGGGATTATTTCTGAAGAGGTGGTTATATCAGTGGAAGGAAGCACGCCTGTTTATTCGGTTCTCACATATCCGGAAGATCCCTGCTGTGCGGTAGTCTTTGCCCCCGGTGCAGGTGTCTCTGCTGTAGATCATAAAGCCAGGGCAGAGAGTTATGCGGAGTCCGGCATTGCTTTTCTGGCAGTTGATATCCGTGGCAATGGTGGTAAAAGCAAGGGTTATCCGCTGGATATATCAAAAGATCTCGGTTATTATCTCAATGGTGAAATTCCTCAGTATTACCGCATTGTCGGTGACCTGACTTATGGTGAAAGTTACCTCTCTGAAAGATTTGGTGTGCCTGTTTATGCTGTCGGATCATCAAACGGTGGACGTTATGCTGCCATTGCTGCCGCTATTGATAGCAATTTCTCCGGATATTTCGGTGTTTCAACATCAGGATTTTCATTCCCAAAAGGTGATTACAGTGCAGCGACACTCAGATTTATCAGAAGCATAAATCCGGATAACTACATCGGAATGATCAGTCCGTCTCCGGTATATATATTCCACTCTCCGGATGACAATATCATTGAATTTGAATATGGGCAGGATTTCTATACTCTTGCAGGGGAACCCAAGGAATTTATTGCATTTAACGGAAATCACGGCTTAAACGGTGAAGTTGATGACAATATTGTAAATATCCTTTCAGAATCAGAGCCGGAATCATTGTCAGATGCTGAACCCATTTCTGGAATCTGATTTTTATCCGGCAAAAACCGGTATATTTTCCGGCTGGGACTTTCTTAACCGGAATTAAATCTTCGTATTTTTCCGGATTTTTGCCTCTGTTTTTAATTATTTTAATCCATATTGTGGCAACCGGAATTATGAATTGTTAATTATTCCTTATTACTAAAGCTTAATGTCATAAAAGTTGAATAATAATAAGGTTTTTCGGCAGGTGAATTATAGCAGATGGCAGAAAAGGTAACTGAGATTGACAGCGCAAGGAAGCGCTACGAATTTAAAAAGACTCTTGAGAAGCTCAATGAGAAAGAGGGAAGCGGAACTGAGCTTATTACTATATACATACCTCCCGACAAGCAGATCTATGATGTCACAAACCAGTTGAAGGACGAGTACGGGCAGTGCTCCAACATTAAAAGCAAACAGACTAAGACTAATGTACAGAGTGCCATCTCTTCAATCCTGTCAAGGCTCAAGCAGTATAACAGGCCGCCGGAGAGCGGTCTGGCAGTTTTCTGCGGTACTGTAAAGCTTGGTGGTGACAGGACTGATCTTGACTGTGTCATCATCGAACCCCCTGAACCTCTGAACCTCTATATGTACAGGTGTTCCTCCAAATTTGAGCTTGAACCTCTTCAGCAGATGCTTGTGGAAAAGGAGGTTTACGGGCTTATTGTAATTGACAGAAGGGAGTCATACATTGGTTTTCTGAGGGGCAACAGGATTGAACCTGTTTCAGGTGTGACCTCTACAGTTCCGGGAAAACAGAGAAAAGGTGGTCAGTCTGCAATGCGTTTTCAGCGTCTGCGTCTCATTGCCATCAATGAATATTATAAGAAAGTCGGAGACCGTGCCACAGATATTTTTATGGCAGAACCTGACTTCTTTGAGAGGTTTAAGGGTGTATTGATCGGCGGGCCGACACCCACGAAGGATGAATTTTATGCCGGCGAATTCATCCATCATGAACTCCAGAAGAGAGTGATCGGCCTCTTTGACTGTTCATATACAAACGAGAGCGGCCTTGCAGAACTTGTGGACAATGCGAGTGAGGCACTCCGCGGTGTTGAGGTGATGAAGGAGAAGGTTGTAATGGAACGCTTCTTTAAGGAACTTGTCAAGGATGACGGCCTTTCATCATATGGTGAGGAGAGCGTCAGAAAGAACCTTGAGATCGGGGCCGTTGATGTCCTTCTTCTCTCTTCAGTTCTGAGAAAATCACGACTTTCAATAAAATGCCAGAGCTGTGACTATGAAAAAGAAGAGACTGTCCAGGTTGAACCCGGTAAAAAGATGTCAGATATTGAATTTGGCAACTGTCCGGAATGTTCTGCACCTCTGTATATGGCAGATGAAACTGATATCATCGATGAGCTTACAGAGTCTGCGGATTCAAGTTCAACGAATGTTATGATTATTTCTGATGACTTTGAGGAAGGTGCAATGCTTTACAATGCTTTTGGCGGTATCGCAGCTATACTCAGGTACAGAACCGGATACTGATTCCGGAATTTTATTCTTTTTACAGGCCGGATATTAATTGTGCAGATTATTTCCGGGATGCAGATGTTTTCGGAAGATGGATTTATACAGAATGAATATACAGAACTGACTGGAAACGTGGCTGATTTCAATTGAATATACCTTAAAAATAAATTTATCCGGGGAATTAAAGATATGTTTTTCGAGACTTACGAAAGGATAGAGTCTGTTCTTAAAGAGGCAACAGGCGAAGAGGATGTACTGCTTACACATGGCGGGGATCATGCAGATCTTGCCTCCACTGTGGCATTTGCACTTGCAAAGAAGAGAAGGGAAAACCCTGCAAAGATTGCAGGAGATATCACTTCCGAAATTTCAGATGTTCTCTCTGATGCAGGTATTGAGGTTAAGACTACCGGCCCTTATATCAATTTTATATTTGGTCCGGGCTACACAGCGAATGTAATCACCAAAGCTGTTGAGGAAGGTTATGGCAGCCTTCCGGCAAAGGCGGGGCGTGTCTGCATTGAGCATACCAGTGCAAATCCGAACGGCCCTCTTCATGTCGGGCATATCAGGAATACTGTCATCGGTGATACCCTCACACGAATCCTGAAAAAAGCAGGTTACAGCCTTGAGGCAGAGTATTACGTCAATGATATGGGCCGCCAGATTGCTATCGTCTCCTGGGGATTTGAAACTCTTGGTATTGAGAGAGACGGGGGCGAGAAGGGTGATCATTATGTGGCAAGGGTATATGTCGCCGCAAACCGTGCCATTGAGGCAGATCCGGAGATAAAAAATGAGATCAACCGCAGGATGGCCTTAATTGAGCAGGGAGATCCTGAGACTGTAAAAAAGTTTAGGGAGGCCGTAATTCTCTGCCTTGACGGCATGAAGGAGACCCTCCTTAAGATGAATGCAAAGCATGACCGTTTCATCTTTGAGTCGGATTTTGTCAAAAACGGACTTATGCTCAATGTTCTCCACAGACTTGAGGCTCTTCCGGAGGCGAAGATTGACGGCTCCCTCTCACTTGACCTGAGTGAATTCGGCTTTGAGAAGGAATATTTCCTGCGCCGCTCTGACGGGACATCTGTATATGCGGCAAGGGACCTGGCATTTCATGAATGGAAAGGGGACAACTTTGAGAGGGTAATTGATGTCCTCGGTGCTGACCATAAGCTCATCGGAACCCAGCTTCAGGCAACGATGAAACTTCTCGGTGATCGTGTGCCCGACATTGTCTTCTTTGAGTTTGTTTCACTTCCGGAAGGTTCTATGAGTACAAGGGCGGGGAAATTCATCTCAGCAGATGAACTCATTGACAAGGTCAGGGAGCAGGCATTTGAGGAAGTAACAGTCAGAAGACCTGAGCTGCCGGAGGATGAGAGGCGGGGGATTGCCCGTTCTGTCGCTGCCGGAGCAATAAGATATGATATAATCCGTGTTTCGCAGGAGAAGAGCACGGTCTTTAACTGGACTGAGGCGCTTGACTTTGAGAAGCAGAGTGCGCCGTATATCCAGTATGCTCATGCGAGGGCGTGCTCAATTCTGTCTAAGGCCGGTGATTTTGATATTATCGCAAAAGCAGAGTCTGAACAGGAGATCTCTCTTGCGAAGCATATTGCACTGTTCCCAAAAATTATTGATGAGATTTCAAGGGAATTAAGACCCCATGTCCTTGCCATATATGCACGTGAGCTTGCTGACCAGTTCAATACATTCTACAGGTTTAACCCTGTTCTGAAGGCCGAAGGAGATCTCCGGAACTCAAGACTCACACTTGTGAAAGCAGCACAGAACACACTTAAAGAGGCTCTGGAGACTCTTGGTATCGATGCAGTCCGAAGCATGTAGATCCCTGATAAAACAGGGATATCAGTTCTTCTCGAAGAAGTCCTCTGCTGCACTTAAGCCGTGCATGTGGAATAAGAGGGCACTCTCAGGCGGTGATATGTGTTATAAACATCAGTTTTACGGCATAGACAGCCACCGCTGTGTTCAGATGACTCCGACTCTGAAGTGCAACCAGAGATGCCTCTTCTGCTGGAGGTCTATGGAATATGAGATTGTCGAGGAGGAGGAGTGCCCGCCGGAAGTTATAGTGAGTGGTATAAAGAAACTTCAGAAGAAGTCTCTTGGCGGATACAATCCTGTTCTTGAATCCAGCACTGCAACTGAGAAGATGTGGGAGGAGGCACTCAACCCCAATATGATTGCAATCTCGCTCTCAGGCGAACCTACCTGCTACTCTCAGCTTCCGGAGCTGATTGATATCCTAAATGCTGGTGACAATACCACATTTCTGGTTTCAAACGGAACAAAGCCGTGGATGATTGAGAAGTGCAGTCCGTACCAGACCTACATCTCACTGGATGCGCCTGAGAGGGAGACCTATCTTAAGATCTGCCGTCCGGATGAGGATTACTGGGATAATATTAATGAGAGCCTCTCACTTCTTGGCGGTAGAAGGTCTGCTGTGAGAACCACGGTTGTTCTGGGTATCAATGACCATACTCCTGAGGGGTATGCGAAGATGTACCAGGATTCCGGTGCGGACTTTATAGAGGTTAAAGGGTATATGCACCTTGGCTTTTCAATGAAGAGGCTGCCGAGGACTGCAATGCCTGAACATTCACAGGTGAGGGCTTTTGCAGAGGAGATTGCGAAGCACTGTGATTACAAAATTAATGATGAAAGCCCTGTATCCAGGGTTGTATGTATGACGAGGGAGTAATATGAGATTTGATTCTGAAGAATTCAGGGCACTGGCAAAGGAGGATTTCGATGCCGCATGGCATAAGGGACCGGAGTTTATTCCAAAAGCTCCTGTATCAAAGAGCTATCCAAGGGGAAAGTTTGCAGGGGCAAAAGCACACCCCGTTGCAGAGACCATCCAGCGTTTAAGGGAGGTTTATCTCTCAATGGGCTTTGATGAGGCAAGAGTCCCGCTGTTTATAGATGAAAAGGATGTCTTTAAGCAGTTCGGCCCGGAGGCCAATGCTGTTTTAGACCGGGTTTTTTATCTCGGCGGTCTTCCCCGGCCCAATGTGGGAATCGGAAGAAAACAGATCGAACGGATTTCTGAGCTTACCGGAGTAACTGTAAACGAAGAGACTGAGGAGAAACTCAGAAAAACACTTCATGCCTACAAGAAGTCTGAGATTGACGGTGATGATCTGACACATGAGATTGCCGCTGTGCTTGGAGCTGATGACGGCGTTGTTGCAGCTATGATGGATGAGGTATTTCCGGAATTTAAGGATCTCTCTCCTGAATCGTCAAGGACAACACTCCGTTCACATATGACTTCCGGATGGTTTATGTCACTTGGGGAGATGTGGGATAAGTCTCCTCTTCCGGTAAAACAGTTCTCGATTGACAGGTGTTTCAGAAGAGAGCAGGAGGAAGGGCCGACAAGGCTTATGACATATCATTCTGCTTCATGTATTATTGCAGGTGAGGATGTTACCATTGAGGATGGCAAGGCTGTCACTGCCGGACTTTTATCTGCGTTTGGCTTTACTGACTTTGAGTTCAGGCCTGATGAGAAGAGATCAAAGTATTATGTGCCTGATACGCAGACTGAGGTCTATGCAAAGCATCCTGTTCACGGATGGGTTGAGGTTGCGACATTTGGTATGTACAGCCCATATGCCCTTTCAGCTTATGGGATTGAAGTTCCGGTTATGAATCTTGGAATGGGTGTTGAGCGCCTTGCTATGATCGAATATCAGTCTGATGATGTCAGGGTCTTAACCTATCCGCAGATGTATCCGCGTGAATATTCCGACTTTGAACTTGCAGGTGCAATCGGGCTTAGGGAAGAGCCGTCAACTCAGGAAGGTATTGAGATTGCATATGCTATTGAAAAGGCTGCTGTCTCAAATGGTGATGCAGAAAGCCCCTGTGAATTTTTAGCATACGAGTCTGATAATTTCTGCGGCATGAGACTGAAGGTCTTTGTTGAAGAGCGTGAGGAGAACTCAAAACTGCTTGGCCCTGCGGCAGGAAATGAGATCTTCATATCCGGTGGGAAGGTTCTCGGTGTTCCTGATACCAAGAGTTTCAGAAAGGTGAGGGACAAGGGTGTTAACTCGCATATATCATATATTTCTGCAATTTCAAACCTTGCAGCTGCAAGAATTGAGGAGTCCTCCCTCACCGGAGAGCCCGGTGATCTTCAGGTGAAGATGGCCAAACTCCCGTCAGATCTCAATATTAAAATAGAACCCTGGGCTATGAGATATATCACAGACAGGGGTCTGAAGTTGGATCTCAGAGGGCCTGTATTCACAGCCGTCAGATGGGAATTTGAGTAATTTCCGGAAATTATACATTTTTATTTTTTATGGGGGTGGCTGGAGATTTGAATTCCGGTAATGATGCGGTTCTTTCCGGTTCAGGGTCGGGGGAGTCTGCTGAACAGAAGTTAACTGACAGTACTCCACCAATATTTCCGTCTGAATACTCCCCTTTTTCTCCGAAAATTATCTCTGTGAGCAGGACTACCGATATTCCTGCATTCTATCCGGAATGGTTTATGAACCGTCTGAAGGCCGGATATTCTGTCAGGATAAACCCTTACAACAGAAGGGCACGCAGGATAATCTACGATGATGTAAGGGCGATTGTATTCTGGTCAAAAAATCCCCGTCCTCTGATTTCATATCTGCCGGGGATTGACAGAATGGGCCTTTGCTATTACTTTCAGTTCACCTTAAATAACTATGACCGGGAGGGTTTTGAGAGAAATGTTCCGCCACTTTCTGAGAGAATTGAGACTTTTAAGATATTATCTGATATTTGCGGCCCGGAAAGAGTGATCTGGCGTTTTGATCCGCTTATTCTCTCCGATAACATCGCTGTTGAGACACTTATCGGGCGGATTGAAGATATCGGTGAGGAGGTACATCTCTATACCGAAAAGCTTGTATTCAGCTTCATCGATCTCTACAAAACAGTTGAGAGAAATCTGGAAAAGTCCGGAATAAAGGCGGCAGGCTCAGTCAGGGAATTTACAGATGATGAGGTTTTGGAATTCTCAGCGGAAGCGGGCAGGATTTGTGGGAGATGGGGTATAAATGCCGTTACATGCGGTGAGAATTATGACCTGAGAAAATTTGGTATAGAAAAGAATCGCTGTGTAGATCCTGAGTTGATTGCACGCCTCTGCTCCGGTGATCCTGATATGAAAAGATATCTTTCCCGTCACGCAAAAAAGGATAAAGGGCAGCGTCCTGCATGTGGCTGCATTGAAAGTGCCGATGTCGGTTCTTACAACACCTGTCCTCATCTCTGTGCATACTGCTATGCCAACCGTTTTCCTGAGAAGGTTAAGATGAATTATAATGCCTGCCGGAGAGATCCCTTTTCAGATTCCTTATGGCGGTAATTTTGTGGCCTGAAAATGTCTGTATTGGAACCGGGTGCAGGTTCACATTGATGAAACATTAATTTATTGTTATGTGTTCTCTGAACTTTGTAACTGTGATTTCTATGCACTTAAATGTTTCTTCCTGCAATATTATGTTTGTGACTGAATGATTATCTGGTGTTTTTATTTTTATTTTCATCTTAGAATTTCATTATATAAACATCTCTGGTTAGAATAGTATTATATATGTCTCAGATGATCTGAAGATTGACCCGAATGGAGGTATAATGAAATGACCATATATGAAAAAATGATAAACGAGGCAATGGGGGCACAGTATGCTGATGTTTCCATCCTCAGGGAGAAGAGGGGGAAAGAATTCAAAGTTGCTGATGGTAAGCCATATGTTGATGCCGTCAATAAGATGACTGTTGCCGAAGGGCAGTCTGAGGCAGTTTTCGGACTGCATAAAATCTCAGTGAATGCTCATTTTGATAATTTAAAGGCGCTTACCGATTATGTCCGGCCTGAGGATGATCCTTTTGTTGAGCATTATCAGACTCCGGCAGTGCTTGAACTGCTGTACGCGGAAGATGATGCTTTTAAGAAGAGTGTGGACAAGTTCATTGAACAGATTGGTAAAGAGGAGGCCATTGTGGGTCTTGAATCTGCACGAAGATACGCCGGATTTTATGGGCCTACCTGTGTCGTTGACTTTGCCATGATTCCGGGCAGCACAAGCAATATTGTAAACCAGATCCTGAGAAAGACTGATATTCCGGGAGATCACAAAAAAGCTATCCTTGCCGCAAAGTCATGGGGTATGAATACATCCTATGGTGCAGGCGATGTATTTGCCCATGAAATAGAAGGAGGATCTACTCTTGCATCTGCGGTTGAGAAGGAGATTGCCGAGTTAAAATACATCTACGAACAGCCTGTAAGTGCACAGGCCGATCTTATGGACTCACTTGGAATGAATTCATTTGATCCCCGGAAGTACATGGAAGGATATAAAAAAGATATCAAACCTGCCGTTATGGCCGCACTTGATGACGAGGTTCATTATGCAAATATTGTCACTATTCCCGCATACTGTGTCGGTGACATTGCCCACCACATCGCCCAGTCCACATACAATATGTGTAAGGATGATATGGTGATGGGAATTATTGAAGCTGTAACAGATGTCATTGACAGCTCTCTCAGGCAGAATATCAGTAAGTTTAAAAGCCCGTATCAGGTGCTGAGTGTCGCAACCGGATCAAGTGCCGCTGCTGCTGAGTATATTCTTGAACTTGACGGGTTTAACGGCCTTTCCGTTGTTGAACTACTGACAAAGAGGTTCCACAACTTTGTTCAGCTATATCCGACAAGGGGCGCTGCTGCTGAGCTTCACAACTGTGACTTTATGGATATGGTGTACCGCGGATGGGGTATTATGGACAGGGCAAGGAAGATTAAGGCAGGAACTCCGGCAGGACTTAAACCCAATGTCAGTGGCCTGAGTATTGATCTATCTCCGGTTGAGAAGCATGATGTAATTCAGAATCCGCAGAGGTACGTCTATCCGGCATGTGCGATTACTGTCAGGTTTGCTGCCATGATGAGCCTTGCTGACTACCCGTGCCTGCTTACATCAGAGCCGATAACAGCAACTATGATGACCAATGTCATTGCTCTTGACAAGGGAACAGCAGCTGCGCCTGTTCGTGCATGTAAGAACTGTGCTTCTGCATCCTGTGTTGACTTCCGCCACCAGTACTGCCAGTACCGTGACGCAGTCTGATATAATTGTGGTGAGATAAATGAAATGCTACATATGCGCTAAAGAGGGTGTTGACTCTGACGCTGTAGCGGTCTGCATAGTCTGTGGAATGGGTCTTTGCATGGAGCATGCAATACGTGAGGATAATGATGTGTGGGAGGGAGGTTATCCCTTCCCTGCATCCCGTATTTCAAAGTCCCTGCCCAGAATATTGTGTCCTGACTGCTACAATGCACTGAAGAAGGGCTGAGGTAAATAATGGTTTCCCTTGTTAAAAGATCAGTTGCAGAACTGATTGGAACTGCACTTCTTGTCTATTTCGGTGCCGGTTCTGCTGTTATTGCACTGTTGCTCACGCAGGGCAGTGTACATGCTTCTGAATATTCCATAGGTATTGGTGATGCCGGTGGCCTTTCGACATGGCTTGCTATAGGACTTGCATTTGGTATTGTGATTGCTGCGGTGATCTACGCATTCGGAAGAGTGTCCGGAGCACACATAAATCCGGCTGTGACCATTGCACTGTGGGCGAAAGGAAAGTTTCCTGCCGGTGATACCGGTGCATATATAGTTGCGCAGCTGATTGGTGCAGTTTTTGGAAGTCTGCTCTTTGCATTCTCTGTCGGAGATCAGGCTGTACTTATTGGTGGTCTCGGAGCAACTGCACCTTTCCCAGGTATATCAATGGGTGAGGCAATACTTGCGGAATTTATCGGAACTTTTGTCCTGATGTCGGTGATTATGGGCGTGGCTGTTGATGAGAAAGCACCCAGCGGCTTTGCAGGTCTTATTATCGGTCTTACTGTTGCCGGAATAATCACAACAATTGGGAATATATCCGGAGCTTCACTCAATCCGGCACGTTCTTTCGGCCCGATGGTGGGCGATCTACTGCTTGGCGGACCGAATGTTACGGGGAGTTTTATTATATATCTGATTGGGCCGATCTTAGGGGCGGTTGTCGCTGTATTCCTCTATGAGTGGATTAATAAGGAGGATTGATGGTGAAGATTGATCTAATGTTATTGCATTGTGATATGCACAAATCTGACATTTGATCTGCTTTGCGTATTGAATTTCTCAATATTTTCTTTTTTTGCATTTCAACGTTTTTTTGAATATATCTGTAATATTCTGCATGATATTTCAGATGCCAGTACTTTATAATGCAGAATACACAATACCTTTAACTGTGAATGTCTCTTCATCTGTTGCGTGCCGGATAGTCACTCATGAGCTGTGGTTCTCAGGCAATACAGGTGATGTCAGGATGTTTTGTAATAGTTTTTGAGATGATAGCTATGTTTTTGGCTAATCTCTGAATTATATTTTCAGATAATATTGGGGTATTGGAAATTGAGGGATAATAGAGATAATAACGCAGACAGTCTGCCTTTAAATAATTTTTTTCCGGAAAATACTGAAGGGAGGATTTCTAAGGCTATATGGGAGAGTGATCTTGGTGTATGGGATACTGATCTGAGTGACTATGCACAGGTTGTAAACCGGCGCTGGGCTGAGATGCTCGGTTATAATCCGGAAGAATTTCCTGATGATCCATCTTACTGGCTGAAAATTGTTCACCCGGACGACTACAATACAGTGATTGATGCTATTAATTCTCATATCTCAGGTGACAGCCCGTATTACGAAGCTGAATTCCGTATGCTATGCCGGGATGGAACGTGGAAATGGATCTTCAGCAGTGGTAAAGTTTCAGAATGTGATGATAGCGGAAAACCTACCCGGATTTCCGGTGTGCACCTTGACATCAATGACCGGGTCTCTGTGAAGAATGCAATAAGGGAATCCAACCGGAAACTGAACCTATTTTCCGGAGTTATCCGTCATGACGTTATGAATCAGCTTACTGCCGCCTTTGGTTATGCTGATCTTCTCCATAGTGAGATTGACGGGGGTTCTGATGCTGCCATATATCTGAAATCAATTGAAAAAGCCTTAGATAATATCCATGAGCAGATAACATTTACAAAATCGATCAGCATGCTGGGTTCTGATGACCCTTCATGGCAGCCTTTCTGCCGGATCATTGAAAAATCAGTGGATGAGACTGGAATTATAAATCTAATTGTGGACAGTTCCGTTGATGATCTTAATATTCTTGGAGATGTTCTCTTTTACAGGATATATTCTGTGCTCTTTGAAAATGCGATTCGTCATTCTAAAAATTCTGATCTCACTGTTTCCATTGATTTCAGGGAAGGGGATGAATATGCAGTGATGACTGTCTCAGATAACGGGTGCGGAGTTCCGGATGACCAGAAAGCTCTGATATTTGAGAAGGGATTTGGTGAGGGTTCCGGACTTGGCCTATTTCTTGTAAAAGAACTCCTTATGATGCACAATATGCAGGTTTGCGAGTGTGGGGTGTACGGTAATGGCTGTATTTTTGAGATATTGATGCCTAAGGGGACATATAAGCTTAGTCGGGCTGTCAGATAATATTAATAATGTATATGTTTTATGGGTGAATCTGATGGATGTCCAGATTATCCTTACTCTTTTTGTTCTTATACTGACGGTCTTTCTCTTTGTAACTGAGATATTAAGGTCTGATGTAAGTGCACTTATTATTCTTACAACTCTTGTCATTCTTGGGCTTGTAACTCCTCAGGAGGCGTTTGAAGGTTTTTCAAGTGAAGCTGTAATTGCTATGGTTGGAGTTATGGTCATCTCGTCAGGGATTCAGAGAACCGGGCTTATGATAAAGGCAAGCCGTTATATTCTGGATGTTGCCGGCCGGAATGAAAAGAGGCTTGTTGGTGTTGTTTCAATATTTGAAGGGTTAATATCCGCTTTTTTGCAGAATGTAGGTTCTGCCGCTTTATTTATTCCTGCACTTATGAGGATCTCCAGGCTGACGGGTATTCCTTCCCGGAGGATTCTGCTGCCGATTGGGTATGCGGCAGTCATCGGCGGTACGGTTACAATGATTGGTTCTGCCACGCTGATACTTGTGAATGATTTTCTTCTCTCAGCCGGATATGAACCCTATGGTCTTTTTGATGTAACTCCTGTGGGTATTGCCCTTGTCATAACGGGTGTTTTCTATTTCTTCTTTTTTGGCAGATATGTTCTTCCTGACTCGGATTCTCTGGAAGGTGACATGGAACAGGAGGGAATTGTTGAATCCTGGAATCTCGTCTCTTCCATATATTATGTGCGTGTTGTAGGGACCAGCCGTCTGAAAGGTGTGACCCGGAAGGAGGCAGAACTGCTGAAAAATTATAATCTGTATCTGATTGCTCTTCTCCAGAATAATGATGTGCTCTATGCCCCCTGGACACATACCAGATTCACAGACGGGCAGATTCTTGCACTGATGGGAGTTAAGGAGGATGTATCCCGGTTCTGCAGCGACTTTGGTGTGACCATTGTTCCGGGAGGGAAACTTGCAGATTCAATGTCTAATGATCTGGTGGGTTTTGCAGAGGCCATAATAAGGCCTAAAAGTCATCTGATTGGAAAGAGTATCTTTGAACTTAATTTCCGGAAAAGTTACGGCCTTGAACCTCTTATTCTTTTCTCCGGGCAGAATGAGGAGAATGCAGAGTTTTCTGACAGGCCGCTCAATGCCGGCGATACAATCGTTGTGCAGGGTCTGTGGGATAATATCAGGAAAATTTCCAGTGATCATGATTTTTATGTCACCACTCATATTGAGGGTGATACGTACCGCAGGACAAAGGAGATGAGTGCACTTGCATGTTTCCTCTCTTCGATATTTCTGACATTTACAGGTCTTTCAATTGCAGTCTCTTTTCTTATCGGTGCAATAGGTATGGTGCTTCTGGGTGTACTCTCATCCCATGAGGCATACCGCTCAGTTGAATGGGAAGTTATTGTTTTAATCGGCGGTATTTTTCCTCTGTCTGTTGCTCTCTCAGAGAGTGGTTTTGCCTCATGGATCTCCGGATTTATAGGCGCACATCTTGCAGGGAATCTGCTGCTGTTTCTTGTCGCAACCGGAATTGTGATGACAGTTTCAACGATTATTCTCTCTAATATCGCATCTACAGTTGTATTTGTGCCGATTTTCATTCAGATGTCCTCGGATCTTGGCATACATCCTGCACCTGTGGCCCTGCTTGCCGGGATCTGTGCATCGAATTCTTTTATTCTTCCGACCCATCAGGTGAATGCGCTTATCAAATCTCCGGGCAACTATAAAAATTCTGATTTCATACGTGCCGGTCTGGGAATGACAGTTCTTTTTCTTGTGGTCTCTGTCAGTCTGATCTATCTCTTTTATTACTGACGCGGTCACTCTTCCGGCTCATAACCGGTTATAATTTATATTGCTGAATCCGGGAAAAAAAGATTTCTTAATGTATTATTCTGATTGTCAGATTATTTTCAGGAGAATACTGATATGTCAATCTCAATATTTTTTATGTCTGCTTCTTCTGCCTCTTTTATAATTTCTGAGTCTTCTGCATCTTTTTCATTTATAAATGCCAGAAATTCCCTGTATGACTTTCTGCATGTTTCACATTCGCAGAAATTCAGGAGCATATCGCCGTTAAAGAGCAGTTTGTATGCAAATATCCTTCCCGGAAGGTCCAGCTTTTCAAGGCCGCATGGTGTTATTGTTTCTATCTCTATCTCCGGTTTATTCTCTTCTTTATTCTCCTGAGAGATGTTCTCTTCCTGGTTATTCCTGTTTGGCTTTAGAAATATTGTTTCCCCTTCCGGATAATATGGTTTGTGGCAGTTCCAGCATGTCTTTGAGACTGGTGTACCTCTCTTGCCGCAGTGCTCGCAGATCTGATATTCGGGTAATTCTTCCATGCAGTTATTTTGTATTCTAATGCTTATTTATTGAACTGTTTTATTCGCTGTGATTTCAGAACTGCTGGTCCAAAGTGGGACTCATGTCTGTATCCGGTTACTGATTTTTATCATTGGGATTATGGTGATGTTGCCTGTGTTATGCTGTCTGCTGCATAATATTTTCTGTTTTGTTATGGGTGCCGGGTTTATGTTCTGTTCACCTGTATGTCCGGTTCATAATGCCTGATACTCTCTCTGAATTTCCGGACCGATATTTTCATTGAGAGATTTTATCATCATTACGAGTGTTATTGGTTCTCCTTCAAGGTTTACAGAGGGAATTATTTTTGCTGTGTATCCATTGGAGGGCATCATCAGTATTGAGATGTTGTCTGAATCTGATTCATTAAATATTTTTTTCCTTGATTCACTGATTTGAATGCCAATTTCGTTTCCTGCAACCAAAGTTGAGATCTTCTCTTCGGTTGTTATTTTGCTGTCCGGAATTATCTCATCAATAATTTTCTTCATTGATTTATTGTAGTAAATGACTTCATCATTAAAGTTAAGAACAAATAACCCTTCAAATATATTTTCAATAACTGTGATTGCCGGAATTCTCTTTGAAATGTTGTATATTTTTGTATGCCCACATGATCTTGCCTCAATATATCCCGCTGCTGCAAGCACCATGGCATACTTTCGTATTGTATTTCTGTTGATCTCCAGAGTGTCTGACAACTGTGAAATTGTAACTCCTCTCGGATCTTCTTTTATTACTTCCATGATACTGATCATTTTGTCTGCGTTTTCAGGTTCTGCAAATCCTGTGATCTCTCTGCGGATAGTATCCGATAAAGGATCATTCTTAATGTTAAACATCTGACTTCCCTCCAAATCGTATATTTTCTCTTAATATCTTCTCTCCCCCTTTTGTCTGCCAGTCTGAAAATCTGGCTGCTGCCGTTATTTTGTATGTATAAAAAATATACCTGTGGTTTTTGCTGACATACTCGTTTCTATATATGATTTGTTGATTTGTTATATATTAATGATGTGCATATGTGCATTTGAGTTATGTTGGTTAGATGATAATATAATTATCTCCCGGTTCCCGGTGTTTCATATTTTCCGGATGAAAGGGGGATATAAATTTTTAATTTGAAAACGTTTTTTGTATCTGTCCGCAGCAATGCCTGCCGGATTTTTTTCTGTCTGCCTATTATTTATAATACAGAATATCTTATTCTAATTAGTTATGTCTGGCATAGATGAGTTAATGAGTGAGCGGAAATTTACAAACCGGGTTTCCGGTGATGGTAAATATTGCCCGCCATCTTCTGGAAATGTGAAAAATCTGAAGGAAATTATTGAAGATTCCGGTCTGATCTTCATAATCGGTGTTTCAGGAGATTCAGGTTCCGGGAAGACAACCTTTACAGATGCAATCAGGGAGATCTTCGGCCCTTCCCTTGTATCAACAATAACACTTGATGATTATCACATCCTTGACAGGGAAGAGAGACGGGAGATGAATATCACACCCCTTCATCCGGATGCAAACAATTTCAGGATCCTTGAAGAGCATCTGTCTGATCTGAAATCCGGAAAAGAGATATTAAAGCCGGTTTACAACCATAAAACCGGAAAATTTGATGAGCCTGTTCTGTTTTCATCATCAAAGATACTTATTATTGAGGGTCTGCATGCTTTTGCAACCCCTGAACTGAGAAGACTGACTGATTTCTCCATATATGTCAATCCTGATACAAATGTAAAATATGGATGGAAGATTGAGCGTGATGTTAATGTCAGGGGCTATGATAAAGAGGATGTTCTCTCAGAACTTGAGGCAAGAAGAAGAGATTATGAGAGTTTTGTTCTCCCACAGTCAGAGTATGCCGATGCTTTAATTGAGATCTCCGATTCATCCTTTAATGATTTATCACTGACAGATAGAGGGGTTTACAGGATTACACTCCATCAGAAGCGCCTTGATAAGACTGTAAAAAATATCTGTCTCAACTTTGATCTCTTTGCTATTAATTCACTGGCAGACCGGGACTTTGGTTTTGATTTCAGGGTGACTGAGAGGGATGGCGAAAAGATTGGTGCGCTTTCACTTGACGGTGAATTCCAGTATGATGTTATCAGATGTCTGGAATTAAATATTGAAGAGCAGACCGGAGTTTCGCCTGTTTCGCTCTTTGAAGGGCGGGATTATGTGACTGCAACTGAAATGATTCAGCTTTTACTGTCCTGGAGAATAATTAACAGAAGAATTCAGATGGAATCCTGATCGTTAAGTTGTCCGGAAAAAAGGAGTTCCCGACTGAAAAACGAATTTTTTTTGAATTGCTGATTTTATTTTACCTGATTTTCCATACCTGTTAACAGGTGAATTATGGGTGTGCTGCACAGCTCACCCATATTGAATCTGCTGTGGTAATTATGCATATATTATGATCCCTTCTCCTCTTCTGTTATCTCCGAAATTTCTCTGATTTGGGGATGGATAATTGTGTTTATTCTCTTTTTTTGTCTCTGTTTTTATTTTTGAATACTGGCATTTCCTCTCGGATGATGAATAATTCTTTGCCCTTTCTGCAAGCAGATAGAATGTCTGGCTCATATCTGCATTTATCTAACACCTGATATAAGTCATTTGGCCGTGCGCAGGGTGAAAGTAAAAAAACCTTAAATTATGACTAAATGACGACATGGATATATTATAAGTCTCAAAAAGACTAAATAGTTTTATGCTACAGCCGGATATTTAATTCATAATGATCTCAGATAAGCAGTGGCTTTCAGATAATCTCTGAAAGAGAAATGCTTTGTTATGAACATTCAGTACGAATAAGATAATTCCGGATAAGAAATGGATGTGATATGAGTGCTTAAAATTGAGAATCTCCATGTGAGTGTTGAAGGTAAGGAAGTCCTGCATGACTTAAACCTTCACATAAAGGAAGGGGAGACGCATGTCCTGATGGGGCCGAACGGCTCCGGGAAAACAACCCTTCTAAGGGCGGTGATGGGCTTTTCGGGATATGATGTCACAGAGGGCAGGATATTTTTTAAAGGTCGTGATGTGACTGAGGTTCCTATGCATGAGAGAGCCAGATATGGTATGGGAATTATGTTTCAGCGTCCTCCGACGATTTCAGGCCTGAAGCTTGGGAAACTTCTTGGTGCTGTTTCCGGTGCAGATCAGAAGGTTATTGGAGATTATGCCAAAAAAATGCATATGAATGACTTTCTTGACCGGGATGTTAATTCCGGATTTTCCGGCGGGGAAATCAAAAGAAGCGAAGTTCTGCAGTTAATGCTTCAGCAGCCCGATTTTGTAATGCTGGATGAGCCTGAAAGCGGGGTGGATCTGGAGAACATCTCTCTTATCGGCAGATCAATTGCAATGCTTGTTGAAAAGGACAGGCACATAATAGACCGGCATAAGTCCGGTCTGATTATAACTCATACCGGATACATTCTGGACTATATTGATGCCGATGCTGGGCATATGCTCTGTGACGGCGAGATAAAGTGTGACGGTAATCCCAGAGAGATTTTAAAGGTAATTCAGGAAAAAGGCTACCAGGAGTGCATAAGATGCCAGAAGATATTATAAATCCGGATATTTCAGCAGAAGACAGAGAGAGAATAAAGCTTTCCGGGATTGAGTTATCCTCTGAACACAGATCAGGCACATTTATTCAGACTGATCAGCATATTCATCATTCCTCTTCAAAGATAGAGGGCATTGAGATGCTCCCTCTTGAAATTGCCCTTAATAAATATGACTGGCTGAAGGATTACTGCTGGAATCTGGTCAAAAAGGATAAAGACCAATATACTGAGTTTGTTTCCGGAAAAGAGGCTGAGGGTGGTGTCAGGGGTTTTGCTGTAATTGCAAAGAAAGGCAGTAAAAACATATTTCCTTTGCAGTCCTGTCTTTTTATGCAGAAATCTGAGGTTCAGACTGTTCATAACATAATTATTGCTGAGGAAGGGGCTGAACTTCATCTGATCACCGGATGTACAAGCAGCCTTGGCCGTCAGAAAGGAACACATTACGGTATAACCGAAATTTATGTGGGTAAAGATGCCCTTGTCAGCAATACAATGATTCACACCTGGGGTGAAAATATTAATGTATTCCCAAGAAGTGCGACAGAGATAAGCGAAGGTGGAACATTTCTGTCCAATTATGTCAGTCTGAAACCTGTTGGGGAGGTGCAGATGTATCCGGTTGCTCATCTTAAAGGTGAAAATTCCGTGGCACGATTTAATTCAGTTGTTCTTGCACCAGAGGGCTCAAAACTGGATCTTGGTCAGAGGGCTGTGTTAGAGGCTAAAGGGGCAAGTGCCGAACTTATCTCAAGGGTTATCACAACCGGAGGTTCTGTTATATCAAGATCTCATATAATCGGTGCAGAAGAGGATACAAAAGGTCATATCGAGTGCAAAGGTCTGATACTTAAAGATGGTATTATACATGCTGTTCCTGAAATTGAAGGCAGGCTTAAGCAGACCGAACTTTCGCATGAGGCAGCTGTCGGAAAGATTGCAAAGGATGAAATTGAGTACCTTATGGCAAGAGGGCTTGATGAGGATGAGGCAACGGCAACGATTGTCCGCGGTTTCCTCGATGTCAGGATCAAAGGACTTCCTGAGCAGCTTCAGAAGCAGATCGATGATGCAATTGATGCGTCAGAGTCTGGATTTTAGGATATAATAACCTGTTTTTTTCCGGAAATATGGACTTTGGTGTGTTATGGCAGTATATGATGTGACCAGAGAGGTTTGCAGTGGCCTTATGGCTTATCCGGGAGATCCAAAGGCTGAATTTTATTCTCAGACTACAGATGACTGCATGGTATCAGAGATTAAAATGTGCTCTCACAGCGGTACTCATATAGATGCTCCCAGACATTATCTGCCTGAAGGGGATTCTGTTGATCTGGTCTCTCCCTTCAGGCTGATCGGCCCTGTTCTGGTGGCAGATTCCGGAGTGAAATCCGGAGAAATTACAGCAGACTGTTTTGCCTCTGAGATTGTGGAGGGGGGCTGTAAGAGGTTGCTGATAAAGACGGAATTTTCATATGAAAATAATTTCCGGGAGGATTATCCATATCTCTCTGAGGGTGCTGCCCGGATAATTGCTGATGCCGGTTTGCTGTCATTTGGCATTGATACGCCCTCAGTTGATCCATATGGCGGAGACGGACAGAATCACAGAATTATACTCTCTGAAAATATTCCTGTAATTGAACTGCTGGACCTATCAGATGTCAGAAGTGGTTCATATTTTATGTATGCACTTCCATTACGTCTCAGAGGACTTGACGGGTCTCCGGCAAGGGTTATTCTCACAGATATGGAGGATGAATTTGTATGAATATTATTGAAGAAGCGGTAAAAAAACTTGAAGAAAATATATTTGGCAGCGGGTGTGATGACGGAGTTGCAGCAGTCAGCATAAAGACAGACGGGAGGATATGCCCTTTTTCAACAGGAAAATGTCTGGGAAGCACATATGGTGGAAAGAGTGTTTATATGACAACTGAATATCCGTTTGAGGTGAAGACAAAGATCTCTTTTATGTATAATTCTGAGCTGAATAATTGCCTTAAGCGGGCAGCCGCCTGTGCACTTGTTAATTCCATGACAAATTTCATGTGCTTTATAAGGCTCTCCTCACCCTGTGATGAGGGTATGGAGTCTGAATGCCTTTGTAAGCTAAAGGAGATTATCGGCGATAAAAAGGTCTTCCTAAACGGAAATATGCCATTTCTGAAGGAAAAACTTATCTCTCAGGTTGTTGCATCTCCTGAAGAATCTGATCTGATCATTATCTCTCCGGATGGCATTATCAGTGATTCCGGCATTGAAATTACAGACCGATTCCGGGATGAAAAAGAGATGCTCTTCACAGGACCGGGCACTGCCGGTATCTGTAATATTTTAAACTTAAATCACTTCTGCCCCTTTGGCAGGAGATGATCTCTTTTAATATCCGGCTGTCTGCTATGACAGCGTTCTAATAAGTTATTTTATTCATTAAACCAAACATAAATTATGCTTTTCGGCTCTTCGGGGATAAGACGACCATTTGGCCCTGAACTTTTAGACATCGGACTGAAAGCCGGTTTTGCTGCCGGTAATGATGTAGATAACATCGTTGTTGGTACAGATACAAGAAAAACCGGCCCTGCATTGTCTGATGCCTTTATAGCAGGGGCACTCTTTTCAGGTGCGGGAGTTGTTTCATGTGGTATTGCACCCACTCCTACAATTGCAAATGCAATCAACTACTGTTGTGCAGGTGCGGGATGCTCAGTTACGGCCTCACACAATCCTGAGAACTATAATGGAATAAAACTGATAAATCCGGACGGTTCTGCATTTACAAAAAAACAGCAGGCCGAAATAGAGGATAAAATCAAATCCTGCAAAAATTCCGGCTGGGAAAACCAGGGGGAGGTGCGGCAGACTGATATCATCCGCCCACATATCGAGAATATTTTAAAAAATGTGGATATTGGGGAGGCCTCAGTTCTTCTTGACTGCGGCGGAGGTGCAGGTTCGGTTATAACACCACTTCTGCTGAAAGAGGCCGGTGTTAGTGTGGGCTGCATAAACTGTACACCGTCCGGTGTTTTTCCAAGACCTTCAGAACCGCTTGAGGAGAATGTTCATTACCTTAAAAATATGGTGAGGGACGGAAAGTTTTCCGGCGGTCTGATTCATGACGGTGATGCAGATCGTTTTATGGCAATAGACGGCAGGGGACGTTATATTAAAGGCGATCATCTCCTCGTCCTCTTTGCAGAGTATGCCGGTGCAAAAAAGGTCGTGACAACTGCTGATGCCTCAATGGCAATTGAAGAGTCCGCAGAAGTCAGAAGAACCCCCGTAGGGGACTCATATGTCTCAGAGGAACTTCTCTCGTGGGGTGATTTCGGCGGAGAACCTTCTGGAAGCTGGATATTCCCAAAAAATTCACTATGTCCGGATGGCATATATGCAGCAGCACTCTTCTGCCGGATTGCCTCAGAGACTGATATTGCAGAGGCGATAGATGAGCTTCCTGATTATCCGATTCTCAGGAGTTCTTATTTCTGTGAAAACGGACGTGATGTCCTGACAGCACTCGGTGCAGAAAATCCGACAGACGGCATAAGGATTGAGGATGAGGACGGATGGTGTCTCATCCGGGCAAGCGGCACTGAGCCTAAGGTCAGGATTACAGCCGAAGGCAGATCAATGGATACTGCTAAGAAGATGAGGGAGAGAGGCCTTGGCCTTTTAAAGTCAGTATCAAAAAAATAATTTTAAGAGAGGGATTTTTAACATGGAATGTGTAATTCTTGCAGCCGGAGAAGGCAAACGGATGAGGCCGCTTACCACCTCAAGGCCAAAGGTAATGCTGCCTCTGGCAAACAGGCCTATGCTTGAGCATCTTATGGACTCTGCCATAAAGGCTGGCATAACTGATTTCATATTTGTGGTCGGTTATCATGAAGAGGCCGTCAGGCAGTACTTCGGTGATGGTTCTGAATTCGGGGCCAGTATAAGATATGCGGTGCAGAGAAGTCAGAGAGGTACGGCAGATGCCTTAAACGCAGTAAAGGGTCTTGTATCAGATGATTTTCTCCTCTTAAATGGTGACATGGTCATAAATTCGGAGGACATATCCGGACTTTCGGGTGCTGTGTCGCCGTGTATGGCTGTCTTTAAAAGTTCACACCCGCAGGACTACGGGATCATAACAACAGAAGGCAACAGGATAACGGGGATATTTGAGAAGACCTCCGAGCCGAAAGGTGATCTCATCAACGCCGGTGCATATCTCCTTGAACCGGGTATATTCAGTATTCTTTCAGATCTTGAACTCTCTGAGAGGGGTGAATTTGAGCTTACCGATGCCCTTATGGGATATGTCAGAACCGGAAATCTGACAATTTATAATCTCTCTGAATGGAGTGATGTCGGAGAACCGTGGAATCTTCTCGATGCAAATGCCTCTATGCTTGAGAATTTAGAGGGTAATATTGAAGGGACAGTTGAGGATTTTGTTGTACTGAAAGGTGCGGTGTCCCTTGGAAAGGGGAGCACTATTAGGTCAGGAACATATATTGAAGGGCCTTGTGTAATCGGTGACAACTGCACAGTCGGGCCGCATGCCTATATACGTGGTGCAACGTCAATAGGTGACAACTGCCATGTCGGGCATTCGTCCGAACTTAAAAACTCGGTAATTCTCCCTGACACGAAAATTCCCCATTTCAATTATATAGGTGACAGTGTGATCGGCTCAAAATGCAACTTCGGTGCAGGTTCTAAGATTGCAAACCTCAGGCATGACAAGCGGGATATCATGGCCGGAGACAGAAATACAAAGAGGAGAAAGTTTGGTGCGGTTGTCGGTGACGGAGTGTTATTTGGAATCAACTCATCCGTAAATCCGGGCACGATTATCGGAAGCGGTGCTGCAATAGCGCCCTGCACCCTTGTTGAAGGAAAGATAGCAGACAATACAAAATACGGACGGTGATAATGATGCAGGCAGTAGTACTGGCAGGGGGAGAAGGGCACAGGTTAAGGCCGCTTACAAGGGGCATTGCCAAGGTGATGATTCCGGTTGCGAACAAACCGATAATCGACTATGTCCTGGATGCCCTTGTAAAAAACGGAATTAATGACATAATTGTTGTTGTGGGGTACAGGCGTGAACAGCTCATCCGCCATCTGAACAATACAGACTATCCTGTAACAGTCGTTACACAGAAAAAGCAGATCGGAACTGCAAATGCTCTTCTCTGTGCAAAAGATCTTATAAATGGCAGATTCCTTCTTCTTCCGGGAGACAATTACATAGATGCTGAATCACTATCACGGATAAAAAACGAGGATAACGCGGTTTTAATCTCCGAACATCCATACCCGTCAAATTTCGGCGTTGTGAAGGTATCTGACGGAAAGATCTCCGGCATACGTGAAAAACCCGGTGAGACGGAGAGTTCTATTGTGAGCACCGGAATTTTCTCTTTTGATACAGATATATTCAGATTTCTGGATCGCTGTGAAATTCCGGAGATAATAGAATACCTGAAGAGAAGTGGCAGATCCTTTAAAGCAGTCACTACAGAATGCTGGAGGGATGCGATATACCCCTGGGATCTCCTGCGTATGAATAAGAGGACACTTGAGATGATCTCACCTCAGTTTTCCGGAAAAATCAGCAGAAATGCAGTTATAAGCGGAAAGGTGAGCATTGGTGAGGGTACAACAATAGCTCCCGGTGCAGTTATTCAGGGGCCTGCAATTATTGGCGAGGGCTGTGAGATTGGGCCTAATTCGTGCATCATGCCCGGAGTTTCGGTTGGCAACCGGACAAAGGTCGGGGCATTTACCTGCATTGAAAATTCAATTGTGATGGAGGACAGTGTTATTGGATCACATTCACTGGTTAAGGACTCTGTGATTGGTTCGGGCTGCATTCTTCTGGATCATATATCAACTGTCAGCACACGGTCGCTTGTTGAGACTGAAAGCGGCCTGATTCGTGGCAGGTTTGGCGCTATTCTCGGTGATGGTGTTGAAGCTGCGCCTTTTACCGTCTTTAAAGGTGCAATTGCAGGTTCGGGCAGTAAAATAGAGATCGGAAGGACTATTGAAGGCATTCTTCCTGAAAATTCGATAGTGAGGTGATAAATATGTGCGGGATTGTCGGTTATTTTGGGTACCGGAGTGCATCAGATGTTGTAATTGAGGGTTTAAAAAAGCTTGAATACCGGGGTTATGACTCATTTGGAATTGCAACTGTGGACGGGGAGGTGAATGTCTATAAATGTGCCGGACGCATCTCCGAGTTGTCAGGTGAGATCTGCGGTACAGGCGGTACTGTATGTATCGGACATACAAGGTGGGCAACGCATGGAATTCCGGATGAGATTAACGCCCACCCTCATACAGACGGCACCGGGAGGATTGCTATAGTTCATAACGGCATTATTGAGAATTATATGTCCCTTAAGTCAATGCTGATTAAGGAAGGCTGCACCTTTAAATCAGATACTGACAGTGAGGTGATAGCACATCTCATAGGTAAGTATTATGCCGGTGATCTGCTGGAGGCCGTAACAAGGGCGACAGAGGATCTTGAGGGGGCATATGCGTTTTTATCGGTGGCTGCCGGAGAAGACCGGATTGTTGCTGCAAGGGATAAAAATCCCCTTGTAATCGGAATCGGTGACAATGAGATAATTGCCTCCTCTGATGTTACACCTATACTTGAATATACACGGAATGTCTATTATGTCAATGACGGGGATATAATCTCAATTGACTCCAAAGGTGTTTCAGTCTTTAATTCCGGCATGCCAAAGGCGATTGTGACAGATGTTATAGACTGGGAGATCGATTCCGCCAAAAAGGGCGGTTTTGATCATTATATGCAAAAGGAGATCTATGAAGAGTCTGATGTCTTTTACCAGTCATTTAACAGTGATATTGACCCTGATTTCATCAGCGAACTGAATTCTGCTGATGAGATCTGTGTCATAGCATGCGGGACATCGTACAATGCAGGTCTGTTATTCAGATACTTAATGGAGATGCACTGTGAAACTCCGGTACGGGTTGAGGTTGCTTCTGAATGCCGCTTCTTTAAGCCAAGGAAATGTTCGGTTGTGATAGCTGTTACACAGTCAGGTGAGACTGCTGATACTATTGCAGCTTTAAATATGGCAAAAGCCTCCGGCTGCACTACTGCGGCTGTAACAAATGTAGTCGGAAGTTCGGTTACAAGGGTTGTGGATTACTCATTATATACGAGAGCCGGGCCTGAGATCAGTGTTGCGGCAACAAAGTCCTATACGGCCCAGGTTGCAGTCTTTATGTCAATAGTGAGGAAACTCTGTAATGGTAATATCAAAGAGGACCTCAGTGAAATTCACAAGGTCATAGAGGATGCCCTGTTAGTGGATGTATCTGAAGGGGCTGAGATATGCGCCGGGGCATTTGATATCTTTTATGTCGGAAGGGGTCTTTATTACCCTGTATCACTGGAAGGTGCTCTTAAGATCAAGGAGATAACCTATATTCATGCAGAGGGCTATGCTGCCGGAGAGTTAAAGCACGGGCCAATCTCCCTTCTATGTGAGGAGACACCCATTGTTGCGGTATGCACAATGGATGTCTCCCATCCTGTCATGCTCTCCAATATAAAGGAGATGAAGGCAAGGAATGCTCCTGTAATCGCAATCGGGACTGAGGGTGATGAGGATCTCGATGATGTTGCAGATGTCTGCATCTATGTGAAGAGATCGACACCCCTTGGGGAGATGCTTGCGGTAATTGTGGTCCTTCAGATGCTTGCATACCAGTCTGCGGTAATTCTTGGCCGGGATATTGACAAGCCGAGAAATCTGGCAAAGAGCGTCACGGTTATCTGAAATCAGCGGTCACTGAAGTGATCATTTATCCCAGACTTATTTCCCGTTGATTGCAGGTTCAGACTGTAATTCCGGGAATATTCAACAGTTACATTCGATATGCCGGATGGGAAGTAAGAGGTTAAGTTCATTTTTCTTTGGCTACAAATAATAAAAAAAGGAAATTTACATGAAAATATCAATAATAGGATCAGGTTATGTGGGGGTTGTAACCGGTGCGTGCCTCTCGGAATTCGGGCATGAGATTGTTTTTGTTGACATCGATCTAAGGAAGATTGATCTCTTAAATAAGGGAATTCCGCCGATATACGAATTGGGGCTTGCTGAGATTTTAAAGAAGAATAAGCAGCTTATCTCTGCAACCGATGATTATAATTCTGCCATTGAAGGTACTGATCTGACTTTTATATCTGTAGGCACTCCATGTGCGGAGAATGGAACTATTGATACGGTTTACGTCAGATCTGCGGCTGAAAATATCGGTTCAGCCCTTAACAACACCAATAAGAAGACTGTTCATACTGTTGTCGTAAAGAGCACTGTCTTTCCGGGAACTACGGAATCTGTTGTTCTTGATGCCCTTGAGAGAACATCAGGAAAAACTGCCGGTGAAGGATTTTATCTTGGCTGCAATCCGGAATTTTTAAAGGAAGGGGTTGCAATTGAGGACTTCATGAACCCTGACAGGATTGTCATAGGTTCGTATGATGAGGGTGCAGGAGAGGTTCTTGGTGAACTGTATGCCAACTTTGACTGCCCTAAGGTTGTTACCGGCATAAAGACGGCTGAGATGATTAAATATACGAGCAATGCTTTCCTTGCAACCAAGATCAGTTTTGCAAATGAGATCGGGAATATCTGTAAAATGGCCGGCATTGACACTGAGGAAGTTTTTAAGGGTGTCGGCCTTGATGCAAGGATAAACCCCTCATTTTTCCGGTCAGGAATAGGCTTTGGCGGCTCATGCTTCCCAAAGGATGTCAGGGCGCTTTTATCAGGGGCAATGGATTCCGGAGTTGATACAACTATTCTGAAAGCTGTTCTCGATGTAAATGAAGCTCAGCCATTAAAGATGATCGACCTGCTGACTAAGCATATGCCTGATCTCAGAGGACGAAAGATCGGCCTGTTTGGTCTGGCATTTAAGCCCGATACCGATGACATCAGGGAGAGCCGCGCCATTCCGGTCATATCAGCCCTGACTGCAATGGGCGCTGAAGTCGTGGGCTATGACCCGCTTGCATCAGAGAATATGTCTGTTCTCTTCCCCGGTATTATATATGCAAAGGACTGCGGCGAAGTCATGGCATGTGATGCTGTGCTTATTACAACCGAATGGCCGGAGTTTGAAGATCTTGATTACTCAGGAAAGCTTGTTATTGACGGCAGACGGATCAGAAAGGCGGCCGATACTGCTGAGATATATGAGGGTGTCTGCTGGTGACATCTGTTAAAAAGGCCGTAATTCCTGCCGCAGGGCTTGGCACACGGTTTCTTCCGGCAACTAAATCAATGCCAAAGGAGATGCTCCCTCTAATAGACCGTCCTACAATTCAGTATGTCGTTGAAGAGGCTGTCAATTCCGGCATTGAGGACATCATTATCATCACCGGAAGAAGCAAGAGGGCGATTGAGGACTACTTTGACGACTCTCCTGAACTTGAGATGCACCTTGAGATGAATGGTAAGACTGATGAACTGAATCTGATACGTGAAATCTCAGATATTGCGGATATTCATTACATCAGGCAGAAAGAGCCGAGAGGGCTTGGGGATGCAGTACTCCGGGCTGAGAAGCATATAGGTGACAGTCCTTTTGCTGTTCTCCTCGGCGATGATATTGTTACCAACTCACAGCCCTGCACAAGGCAGCTTATTGATGTCTATGGCAGAACAGGATCTTCTGTAATTGCCATTGAGGAAGTTCCGGATGAGAAGGTCTCAAGCTATGGTATCATTGACGGAAAATCGGTCGAAAAATCCCTATATCAGATTATGGACATTGTTGAAAAACCGTCACTATGTGATGCTCCGTCAAGGCTTGGTGCAATTGGCCGTTATGTCTTTACACCGGAACTGTTTGACTGCCTTAAAAGAACTGAGAGGGGTGTCGGCGGTGAGATTCAGCTTACTGATGCAATAAGGATGCTGAACGGAATTCAGGATGTTTATGCCTTCTCTTTTTCAGGAAAGAGGTATGATACAGGTGACAAAATAGGCTATCTAAAGGCAATTTTTGACTTTGCAATGGCTGACCCTGAGATCTCTGAGAGCATCCGTGAATATATGTCCAAAGCCCTGAAGAGATAGTTTCCGGAAAAAATAAGTCATGTTTTATTGTCAGGATTTTGGATATAAATCCGTATGTCCTGATTTTTCTCCCCGGAATTCCGGTTGTTCTGCCGGAATTTGTGACAGAGTTATCTGAACTGAATGCCTATGTTGTCAACCTTTGTTTTGATGGCAATCTCAAGACCAATTGGTCTGAGGATCTCATTCATCTCCTCTTCTCCGAGTTTTGTTATTACTGCAACTGAAGGGCCGACTGAACTCATGCCTACAAACTCCAGTCCGGCATCCTTTAGCCTGCTCATGTAGTAATAGATCTCAAATGAGTTGTGCTCAACCTCGGCACGCTTTGATCCCCGAAAGTCCATCTCCCAGATGATCTCTCCGAGTTTTGTTATGTCATTCCTGCATAGGGCCGGAATTAAATCCATCAGTACAAAATATGCCTTAAGTTCCCGGTCACGTGAATCAAGTGCCCTTGCCCTGTTCATCAGGACATTGAATTCGTCCTCTCCTGATGCCTTGGCTTTTGTGGGAGGGATAATTACATAGACATTTTCGTCCTCTGCAAAACTGTGGTGGCAGACAAGGGTAAGTTCGTCACCTAAAACCGCCATACCTCCGTATGTAGCCGCCGCAGGGCCGACTCCGGTCTCAAAGCCGCCGATTATTTTACCATCTGTTGTCTCCTCGACATAGTTGCATCCGATGAGATATCTGATCTCCTCATGGGTGAGAGGGGAGCCGATTGCCTTATTCATTCCGTGGCAGACTGCAAGGAGGACTGAACCTGTTGATCCAAGGCCGACATGCTTCTTTTCGTGGTCCTTTGCGCAGATCTTAAATCCACCGGAATAGCCTGTGACCTGCTTAAAGACTGCCACGAGATGCCTGACTATTGGTTCACGGTTGTAGTCTATCTCATCAGCGCCTTCTGTTACTTCAACCACTGAATTGCAGTAGCACTGGATTGCAAATCCAACGCCGCCGCCGCCGGGCCTGTTGGGTGCAAACCTGTTCATATCAAGAACAGTCAGATGGATTCTTGCCGGAACTATGACCTCTACAGGCTTTTCTGAAAATTCCGGTTTAAAATTCCTTTTATCGATACCGTGAGTTCTGATATTCTCTCCCACTTCAAATGGTGAGAAATCATACTCGACAAGATCCAGGTCTCCGCCCCGGATCATAAGTCTGGGCATTATTATCCTCTTTTTATCAAAACAGAGCTTAATTTATTATCGGTCAAAAAAAATGCTCTTACCTGAGGCTGACAGCGGTATGCCGTATGCTACGGTGCAGTCACCGGGCCAGCCAAGTTTCAGTGCTCCAACGCCGGCCGAAAACATGATTCTGTTGTCTATGTTATGTATTGATGCAGTCTTTGCTGCGGAACCTACTGCGATCCCGAGATCAGCCTGCCTCAATACGCAGTTTGGGCCATGAAATGCAGTGTCACGTCCTGTATCCCGGATAGCTTTCTGCTCTCTGAGCATACCGGAACAGTTTGGAAAACCACATCCTCCGCAGTTTAAGCCAAGTGAGCCGTCACCTTTTACGCCGATAATTACACAACAGTCACTTTTTTCAATGTTTCCGGCATCGCGGAGGAAGAATTTCAGGTTATTCTCCTCTCCGAAACTCCTCATCGAAGCGGCAAGTGCACCAAGTTCATCCTTAGAAACGATTTTAATCTCAATTACATCGCTCCCCTTTGATTTTGGTGCAGTGCGTGCTGAGAGAGCCATAAGTTTTGCTACAATCTCAACACATTCACTTTCGATGAACATCAGATTTACATAATCCCTTAGGATATTTAAAATCTTTGAAAATATGTGATTTTTCTAATTATAATCCGATATCCAAAGAAGAACCTCATTGGTGATATAACAGTCAGTACTATGATGATCAGTACTGAAGATATAACCGTCAGTATTTTCCGGAATCAATCATTCTTCTGATATCATCAGAGATTGTCCGGTTATTTTCAAGGATTTCAATCAGGGTTCTGATCTGCCGTACTGTTTCCGGATGTAGTTCATGCTCCATAAAACATGCGTCCTCATTTGCAGTCTTTTCAGGCACTTTAATCAGCATCAGGAATTTTTTGAGTGTCTCATGCCGGTATTTTATAACCTCGGCAATCTCCCTGCCCTTCTCCTTCAGCACAACCCCTTCATATCTCCGGTACTCAACAAGCCCCAGTCTGTCTAGTTTTTTAAACATCTCAACAACACTTGAGGGGCTGAGGGACATCTCATCTGCTATGTCCTTTGTCCTTGCATAGCCTTTCTGAATGGTGACGTTGAGGATTGATTCAAGGTAATCCTCAACTTTTCTGGAAAGGTTGCATGCTTTTTTTTCAGCTTTCATTAATAACTTCTGCCAAGTATGGTCATATTCTGGTTCTGAGCATCTTAATCCGGGTAATCTGTTATGGTTTGGGTATATAATATACCTACAGTTTTTTCATATATCTAATACTTTTTTATTCACCTTCAGTTGTTTTCAAGTCTGAAATAATAGACTGCAAATGCCAGTGTGAACGGAAGGAGTATTACTGCCGGTGCATACGGAGGTGCAAAGGCACTAACGAAACCTGACAGGGAATTGAAAAATTCTGCTGATTCCTCTCCTGCCGGAATGTTTTCACATATTGTTGCAAATATGTCTGTTCCGGCAACAATCCAGATCATTACAGCGCCCAGAAATGATTTTGAGAACTGTTCGATCTTATGAATATCTTTTGCTCCGGAGATCAGCATAATCCCGCCAAAAATTACAACGAGACTTCCCCAGACCCACCTGAAGAAGTCATCTCCGCCAATAGTGAATAGCCCAAGATCTATTGTCTGGTATATTCCTGACCATACGATTATATTTAATATGCCTGTTATCATGGCGGCAAGTCCGATAATTCCGGTGTATATCTCAAATATGTTATTTTTATTTTCCATTTATGCTACCCCCAGTAATATTCCAATGAGGTGTATCAGTCCGCCGTATAGGAATACTATTACTGCAAGCACTCCTACAGCAGCGGCAAGTTCTTTCACTCCTTCTTTAAGCATAACCACAAATGTTGCAACACACGGGAAGTATATGGATATAAGTACGACAGCTGTTATCATCTGGTATGGTGTCATAGCAATTGTAGAGAGCTGTGCTACTGCAAGATCTTTTCTTAAGAATGCTGCAATCAGCGGCCCGACGGTCTCTTTAGGCACTCCAAACCATGTTACAAATAGTGGTGCGAAGAGATCAGCAAGAGCCTGAATAACTCCGAGGAGATACAGGACATTTACAAATAGTATTCCGAGCAGAACGAAAGGAATCGCATTTATAAAGAATCCCTTTGTTTTTACCCAGAGTTTTTTGCATATGTTCTGCAATGCCGGTCTTCTGTATGGTGGAATGTCGATTAATATTTCGGGGTTCCCTCCCGGAATTAATTTGCCGAGTATGAATCCGAAGAGGCAGAATCCGATTATCAGGTACAGCATCACCCATCCGACAGTCTCCGGTATTACATCCAGCATTATCCCAAGCTGTGCTCCGCAGGGAATGAATACTGCAAGAAGCACCATCATAATAAATCTCTGTTTTTTTGTCTCAAGATTTCTGGTTGCTGTAACTGCCGGAACATTGCATCCGAGGCCGAGTATTGCCGGAACTATTGCATATCCGTGAAGGCCTATCTTATGGAATAGTCCATCCATTAATACTGCAAGTCGGGGCAGGTAGCCGGAATCCTCAAGAATGGTCATCATGAGATAGAATATGAATATTGCCGGCAGCACCACCCCTATCGAGACAAAAAGTCCGGATGTGAGCATCCCGAATGCCTCAAAACAGTTGTCTGCAAGCGGATCGCCGACAAAGAGGAAGTAAAGCACGCTGTCGGGGTTTGGCCATACATTCTGAATCCATGGCAGCCAGTAATTGTCAAAGAGTTTTACCATGAAGCCGTCTGTGACAAGTGCCCCTGCAAATGATGAAAATATGCTCCAGAATGCGTAAAGGACAGCTAATGCTACCGGAATTCCGGTGAGGGGCTTCACTGTCAGTTCGCTCAGATAATCTTTGATTGATGGTTTATATTCTCCTGCGGTGACTGTCCGGTTTGCAATCAGGTCAACAATCTCCCATCTCTTTGCTGTGGGTGTTGTCATCAGATACACCCCCCGCCACAGAGTCCGCATCCGGCACAGCCACCTTTGCTTTCTTCCTCTGTAACTTCTCCTTTTGCTCTCTTCTCTATCAGCTCTATATCTGAGGCCTGTGCATATCTTATTCTGTCTGTGAGATCCAGCAGTCCCTCTCCACTCAGTGCTGATGTGGTTATCACCGGAATTCCGAGTATCTTCTGGAGATTGTATATATCAACAGAAACTCCTTTTTCATGTGCGGCATCGATCATGTTGATGACTAATACTGCCCTGTAACCCCTCTCTATCACTTCAAGAGCCAGGTATAATCCTCTCTCAACCCTTGTTGCATCAAGGACCATCAGAATCGTTGCATCTCTGTTATTTTCAAGTATTTTTAATGCAACCTCTTCTGCCCCGTCTTTTGGTTCAAGTGAGTACATGCCGGGGACATCGGTTATCTCATAAATTATCTCCGAAGTCTCAAGCATGCCTTTTGTATAATCGACAGTCGTGCCCGGATAATTGGATACCGTTGCATCTGCACCGGTGAGCCTGTTGAACAGGGCACTTTTTCCGACGTTTGGGTTTCCAACCATCAGAATTTTTTCTTTATCCTTATTTTTATTGCCAGCCATCTGAATCCTCGATTATGTCACTCTGTCTTAATCTTTAGTTTTTCAGCAATTTCGTAATCGACGGCCACTTCGATTTCGTTTACTATAACAACAACAGGTCCTTTGATTGGCTGTTTTGTAACCATCTTTACTGATTTCCCTGGTCTTATGCCAAGGCAGTTTAAAATATGTTCACAACATGGGATGGTGTAAACAATTCCTGTTTCTCCGGATTCCAGTTCTGATAATTTTTTCTCCAGAATAATCACCTCTCTAATAATATTTTATGTGCCATTCCTCTGCCCAGGACGAGAGAATCACCATGGATTTTTACAACGACAGGCCCGCAGCGTCCGGAGATCATTGTTAACCTTTTTCCGGGGGTGAGTCCCCTGAGGGCAAGCTGCTGGATTAAGTTTCTTCCACCGTTTATCTCTGTTATAATGGCAGACTCTCCGGGTGAAAGTTCAGTGAGATGCATCTTCACATAATTATTTTTTTTATTTGGTTGATATTAACGGGGTACGAAACAAATTTGGTTTTTGAATAATTTCCAAAATTAATTTGGAAATTTACAATGCTTCAAAATATTTTCTCAGATTTCAGTTTAATTTTGTCGTGAATATTGCGTAGCTATGTTGTAATCAGGGGTGGTTGCGCGATATTTTGGTATTGTATGGGATGTCCTTAAAACATTTGGATTTTTGACATATTACAAATATTTTTTGGGTTTGTAATATATCGGCTGAATATTATACCCGGAGATCATGTTTTTACATACAGCTCAGAATTCCGGCTCTGAATCTCAGCCGGACAATGAATATTCCTGTCTGAAAGCTATTTCCGGCGTGGATGATGAACGAATAAAGGTTCTTCTTGTAGATGATGAATCAGGTGTCCTTGATGTTACCAAAATATTCCTTGAGAAAAAAGGGAATTTTATAGTTAAATGCTGTAACTCGGCTGAAATGGCACTCCGGGAACTCGAATGTGGCTGTTATGATGCAGTTGTTAGTGACTACGGGATGCCGGGTATGAATGGTCTTGAATTACTGTTTGAAATCAGGAGTTCCGGCAGTGATATTCCGTTTATCTTCTTTACCGGAAAAGGGCGTGAAGAGGTTGTAATTGAGGCTATAAACAATGGTGCTGATTATTATATCCGAAAAGGTGGTGACCCGAAATCACTCTTTGCCGAACTGTCGCATGTAATGACTGAAGCGGTTTACAGCCGGAGGTATGAGGTGAGTGCCGGAAACTCTGACAGGTTCATCTCCGGACTCTTTCACCATCTGCCTGATCCGACATATGCGGTGAACAGAGATGGCGTTGTTATTGCCTGGAACAGGGCCATTGAAGAGATGACTGGTGTACATGCCGGTGATGTTGTGGGTAGGAAGGGTTTTAATCCTTCTGAAGTACTGTATGGAACAGGCAGGCCGTCACTTGCTGATCTTCTGCTGAATTCCGGTGCAGTTATGCCTGATAATTATAATACAACAACTAATTCCGGTTCAATGATCATTGCAGAGATCTCCACAATGCAGTCCGGTGAACTCTCTTACATGCGTGCGAAGGGTACATATCTCTATGATGGTGACGGCAGTGTTGCAGGTGCGATTGAATCGGTAAGGGATATTACTGAGTGGAAGGTAGCGGAGATGAAACTTAAGAGAATGAATGAGTACAGGAAGGCGCTTATTGAGTCTCATATTGATCCTCTTGTCACTCTCTCACCTGATCTCCGGATTACTGATGTCAATGGCGCTACTGAAAAGCTTCTCGGATGCGGGCGTGAAGATATTGTAAACTGCCACCTGCGTGAATGGCTCTTAAACCCTGAAGCAGCAGATGGTATCTTTGGCTCTCTGGCTGATGGAAAGGCAGTCAGGGATCACAGGCTGAATGTTCTGAAAAAGTCAGGTGAGAAGATTGCGGCATACCTCTATGCCACAGCGTATCTGGATGCAGAAGGGGATGTAAAGTGCATATTTGCTGAACTGCATGAACCTCTGCCGTTTATGGGGGTGCCTGATGATTTATGGTGGCTGTCGATGTAGGTGAGGGATACCAAATATTATCCAAAACTAAGATTTAATCTCCTATGAAACATTTGTTTCATCTGCCATCTGTGAACCTGCGGGTTCATGAATGACTATTTTAATCCGGTCTTTAAATCCGGATACTGTCTGTTAGCTCTTTTAGCAATTGTGCATGAATTGTTTGGGAATTATGGGGTTGTTGCACAAATAAAATTTGGTGGATTATTGTATAATTTTTGGGTGCAGTTGCTACAAACGTCTTGTGGATTTGTCCAGAGAGGGCATTTAATTGTCTTATTGTCGGTTTAAAAATAGTCCTGCGACAGGGCACAGTCGTATTTTTCAGTGACATGATGTCTGAAACAGACAATGTCAGCTTAGATCGGTTGAAAAACTAATCTATACTTAAAAATGATCAGTCATCACTGATTTATCAGACTGTGCTGACAGACTTTTATATTTGTTGGAAATGGGTGTGTTTAATGGATTTTGTTATTGTGCTGATATTTTTTTTGTGTCTGTTGTGCCCGGAAGATCGGTTACGTATGTGCGTTGCGTGTTTAGAGGTTTTAATATATTATGGATATGTTATGTGTTGTCCGGGCGATAATATTTAGAATCTGAATATGTCCGTGACGCGGCTCTCCGCATGGTTAAATCTTTGGTTATCTCCTTTATTCCTTTATTGCTCTTTTTGCGGTTCTTCTCCTCAGATGATTCCGGAGGCAGAAAATAGTAATTTTCATCTCTTTCATCTGTTATTTTTTTCGGAAATCCGGCTGCTGCTTCCGGTAATGCCCAGAAATACTCTGACGATCTCCTTTCTGTCTTCACTTTTTCCTTCGCTTAATTTTTCAATGTCAAATATTGACGATTTTATGCTCATATTTCATATTCTCCTTTCTGTGATTTATGCTGATATTCTTGATTTCGTGCACGTGAGGTTCGGTTACTTATGTGCCTGCCCTGTTGTGCTATATTTTTATTGGTATTTCGGTTGTGATGAAAACTTACCTAAAGAGATTGGAAATGTGAGGTTACACTGAACTATTTTTGGAATTTCGATCATTTTTCCGAAAATATTGCTGTCTGCCTTCTTGTTTACAGCACGTTTTTATATCCGGCAGATATATTACATATAATCTGAGTTCCATGAATATCCGACAGAAAACCGTAATTATTGTTGCAACGGTCTTTTCAGTACTTATTGTTCTGCATATTGCCACATATGGCTTATTTATCCTTGGCAGTTACTCTGATGTTGAAGAGAATATTATTAAACAGGACCTTGAGAGGGTTGTCACTGCATTTGGTGATGATATCAATCATCTGGACTCAGTTGCCATTGAGTGGTCAAGCACTGATTCGGTTAAATATTATCTGGAAAACAAATCTTCCGGAAATATTCAGGGTCTTTTGACTCCGGAAACATTTGAAAGGCTCCAGTTTAACCTGATATATTTTTATGATTCGGAAGGGAACAAATTAGATGGTTCTGAGTATGATCTTGTAAATTCTGTATTTTCAGATGTTGATGAGAATTCTGAATCTGTAATTAAGGAGTTCAATTTCCACTCATACTCTCCGGAGAACAAAGAAGGTTTAATGGGCATAATTATCCTCCCAAAAGGGCCGGTTATGATAACTTCAAGGCCTGTTGCTGATGCAGATTTGGGAGATGGGATGGTCGGCACAATAGTTATGGCAAGATATTTTGATGACCGGATGCTTGACCGGTTATCTGCCATAACCAACTTCCCTGTTGTGCCTGTTACTGATTCTGAAGAGATCAGTCAGAAGATGGAGCGTTTTTCAGATTATGATGAAACCTCATATCCTCTGGTTACCCGTTATGAAAACGATCTCCTCTATCTCTTTGCACCGATGGATATCACTCCGGCAGATGAGGACAATCTCCTTGGAACAATCCTTATAAACGATGTCTATGGCGATGAAAAGATATTGTTTGAGATAACAATCCCAAGAGCGGTCTATCTTCAGGGAAAATCCACTCTTATATTCTCAATTCTCCTTTTCATATTCTCAGCAATAATTATGGAGGTTGTAATATTCCTTCTCCTTGAGAAGTTTGTCCTTTCAAGAACATCTCTGCTTAGCAGATCTGTAAATGAGATTGGTAAAAACCGCGATTTTTCACAGCGGGTTGAGGACGAGGGTTCTGATGAGATCTCATCACTGTCTGACGGTATAAACGGGATGCTTGAAGAACTTGAATCTTCACAAAAACAGCTCAAAACTAAACTTGATGTTACTGAGGAGAGATACCGCCTCTTCTTTAACAGTGGTAATGATGTTGTGCTTGTTTGTGGTAATGGTGAAAATTCCTGCAGTTTCATTGAGGTAAATGATGCCGCTGTTGATATTCTTGGATATTTAAAAGAAGAGTTTTCAGGTCTTGGTCCGGAGGATATCATCAGAGAGGAGATCTCGGATGATCCGGGATTTCTTCTCCGGATGAAGGAAGGGCAGAGTTTCTTTACGGTATATTTTATTGCAAAAGACGGAAGGGAGATCCCTTTTGAGGTTAGTGCCCATATATTCAATAATTTCGGGTCACCTGCAACGCTTATGATTGCCCGTGATATTACTGAGAGGGTTGAGAATGAGAAGATGAGGGCTGAAACCCTCAAGCAGATTGAGAAGAATATCGGGCAGCTTGCAGTACTTAATGATAATCTAAGAAACCCGCTTCAGGTGATTATGAGTCATGTTCTGCTCGGTGAAGATGGAAATCCTGACGTAATTCTTAATCAGATCGAAGAGATAACTGTTATTGTCCATAAACTTGACAAGGGCTGGCTTGAATCCTTAAAGATCAGGGATTATCTTGTAAGATATCACGGCATGAGTTATGATGAAAATAAAGTGGAGGAATATACCGGAGAGATGGACAAATTATAGTTGAAAACTGCGGGTAATTTTTGAAAAATTAGGGAGTCTGGCTTAGATGCGTCTGAGTCAGAAGTTCAATTGTTAATATATTATTATAATCCACTAAAATTCCGGAGAGAAGAAGATTATTCTTCTGCACTTTCCTGCTTCATTTTCTTTTTTATTTCTTATATACAGAACTGCTGCCTTTTGATTTTATGCGGGGACTTAATGATATTTCCATTTGGCAGGATAAATTTTCCGGATTAAATGTTACTGCTCTGTGCACAATATTCCAATCTCTTCCGGGTATTCAGTAATTTAAATCGGGTTGTTCTGAAAGTTTATTGCTTGTCTGTTTCCGGCAATTTCAGAAATTTAAAATATTATTTGCACACAAAGTAATATTTTTTTGAATTTTAGTAATAATTAACCTTTTCATATGTTCTCAGTAGTCCTGGATATTTTTGCTTCCTGAAATCTCCTATGAAACATTTGTTTCATCTGCCATCTGTGAACCCGCAGGTTCATGAATGACTATTTTTAATTGGAAATCCGGCAGGATTATTATACTGTGGCTGTATAACCATCATATTTATGAAATCCGTACTTGCTGAGACCGCCGGAAAAATCCGTTCGATGGAAATTAGGGGGGCAGGAAAAATTGCCCGTGAGGCAGTTTTTGCTCTGAAAAGCCATGCAGAGTCTCTTGATGACCAAAATAGCAGTGCCTTTATTACTAAGATGAGATCTGCGGGAGAGGTTCTGCTTAGTACAAGACCTACTGCTGTATCCCTGCCAAATGCAGTAAATATTGTTCTTTCAGGCATGAATGGTGAGGATGATACCGGTGAGATCAGGGCCGGAATTGTCAGCCGGGCGGATGATTTTATTGAGAGATCAAATTCCGCTGTGCGAAAAATCGGAGAGATTGGTGCCCGGCGTATCAGTGACGGGGATACTGTTCTTACCCACTGCAACTCTCAGGTTGCAATCGGGTGCATACTTGAGGCCCACAGGCAGGGTAAGGATATTGAGGTATTCGCAACGGAAGTCCGGCCAAGGAATCAGGGGCTGCTTACGATTAAAACTCTTAACGATGCCGGCATTAAGACAAATTTTATTGTTGATTCTGCGGCCCGCTATTTTATGAAGAATGTTGATATTGTGGTCATAGGCACAGATGCAGTGACGGTCAATGGTTCGGTTGTGAACAAAATCGGAACCTCGCAGATTGCCCTTGCTGCCCATGAGGCAAGAACAAGAGTTATGGTCGCAGCAGAGACCTATAAATTTGCTCCAAAGACCCTCACCGGAGAACTGATCAAAATAGAAGAGAGGGATAATTCAGAGGTGTTAAGTCCGGAAATTGCAGAGATAATGCCTAATGTTACTGTCAGAAATCCTGCATTTGATATCACTCCGGCGGAATATATTGATCTTATCGTGACGGAGGAGGGTGCTATTCCCCCTGAGATGGCATATATTATCATCAAGGATTATCTTGGCTGGAAGATCGGCGACTTTGACCGTGATTTCTGAGGAAATTCCGGTTTTAACGCTGTGTGATCGTGAAAAAATAATTATTGTAATTGTTAAGGGGTATTATGTTCGTCTGGAACTTCTCCAGTAGTCTGAAGGCACTCTGTCTATCATCATTCCCTCAATAATTACCGGCATAAGTTGCCTGCCTGTCTCAAGTGCATTTTCAAGCCTCCACGGCCTGTCAGCATAAATTGTGAAGATCGGTTCGCCCTTCTTGGCATGATTGCCTTTCTTTTTATGGATATATATGCCTGCACCATGATCGTTTGGCGCTCCGGCGGCTCTTGCAATAGTTATCAGTGAACTGTTGTTAAGTTCAACAACATATCCTGATTCGGGTGCTCTTATATCGTATGAATAGCTTCCGGGAACGATGTCATCCGATTTAACATCCGGATTTCCGCCCTGAATTTCAATTATCTCCTTCATTTTTAAAAGTGCCTTTCCGGATTTGAGGATTTCGTCTGCTGCCTTTGCTCCTTCGCCGTTCTGCACCTTTCCGGCCATTTCAAGGGCAATGCCGGCAAGAGATATACTTTTCTGTATCAGAGATCCGGGAATTTCCGCTCCTTCAAGGGCCTTTAAAGCTTCACGGACTTCAAGATTTACACCTATTGCGTGACCTATTGGTGAGTCACCATACGTAAGTGCACATTCGACTCTCATGCCAAGCCTTTCGCCGAGGTCAATGAACTCCCTTGCAAGTTTTCTTCCTTCTTCAGGTGTCCTGACTTTTGCATGTTCCCCTACCGGAATGTCAATGACAACAAGATCAGCGCCGACTGCATACTTCTTTGCCATGACACTTGCAAGCATCTGTCCTCTTGCATCGATCTTTAACGGGTATTCATGGGTGATTATCCTGTCATCAGCAGGGGCGATATTTGTCGCGCCGCCCCAGACAATAACAGCGCCCACTTTCTCGGTCATCTTCCTGACTTCATCTGCTGAGAACGAGACCGGGCAGAGGGCTTCCATGAGATCAGCAGTCCCACCCGCGCCTGTTATTGCCCTTGAACTTGTCTTTGGAATTTTAAGTCCGGCTGCGGCGATGATTGGAACGATAAGGAGTGAGATCTTGTTGCCCGGAACTCCGCCTATTGAATGCTTGTCCACAATCGGGTGAGAGTCAAATGAGATCTCTTCACCTGTTGAGACCATTGCGCGTGTGAGGTACTCAATTTCGTCCATGTCAAGGCCGTTGATATAAGAGCCTGTAATGTATGCACTGACCTCTCCGGGTGAGAGAATGTCATTTACTATATCGTTAACGACTGAGAATGTTTCATCTGAGGTTAGCTTACCTCCGTCCATCTTTTTCTTGATGTAATCTATGGATACAGGGCGATTTGCAACTCTTATCTCTAACATTTCTCCTTCTTTTGCATCAAGGCGTTTATTTGTGACGTAGAATATTCCTACTGTCCCTTTTGGAATGATTGTCTCTGTTGTTGTTACTATTGCCTGTACTGAATCTCCTCTCTCCTGGTTTATTATCTGGACACGATCTCCGTCAAGGACTCCGACTGTTCTTGAGTCCTCACGGTTGAGCATAACTCCCCGATAATCGATATCCATCAGTTTTGCGTTGAGTTTAATCATAATAACACTTCAGTGGGATACTTCAGATTAAGTCTGAATCAGATATATTGTTTTGGTTATAATCCCGTATTTCTGAATTTTCCGGAGAAATAATGGACAATTCTTCTGTTTGTCTCTGGAGATTCTAATTCCGGCAGTATGGTCTGATTAAATATGACCTGACAAATATTATCATCATTGTGTATCCTGCATTCTGCTTTAATCTCCGGGTCACAGTTATTTTACCATCCGGTACAGGATCTTATCCCGATATAAAAAAAGATGGCCGGAATCCGGCCCTTTATTGTCCCCGATATTAGTATCTGGGTGTTCTGTGCTTTGGGAGGCAGTCGCTGCAGTATACAGGTCTTCCTTCGGCAGGTACGAATGGTACTTCGCATTCTTTTCCGCAGTCTGAGCATATTGCTTTGTGCATCTCTCTTGGGCCGCCGAAGTTTCTGCGTCCACCGAAATTATCTCTTTCGTTCATATTAGTACTCTTGCAGAATATCTGCAATATCTATAATGTTTCCTTTGGCAATAATATATGTTGTAGCTGATAGTTTACAGCTTCAGATCATTGTTATAATTTCCGGATGGGATTACGGCCCGTGTTAATAATTCTCTCAGGATATAGAAATTATTTCAGAGATTACTGATGATCGGATTTTATAATGATGAAATCAGCAATAATGAATTAACTGATAAAAAAGTAAACTGACCGTAAATCCGGTCAATATTTTTCCCGGATATTTAGTATCTGGGCGTTCTGTGCTTTGGGAAGCACTCATTGCAGTATACAGGTCTTCCTTCGGTTGGTACGAATGGTACTTCGCATTCTTTTCCGCAGTCTGAGCATGTTGTCTTGTGCATCTCTCTTGGTCCGCCGAAATTTCTGCGTCCACCGAAATTATCTCTTCCGTTCATTTTAGTACTCTTACAGACTTGTCTGCTTTATATAGAATGTTGCCTGAGTTGATAATAGCTGTGATGGTGGTAATGTACAGCCAATCTGAGTGAAATTGGCATGAATTTCAGAAATAAAGATTTAAATGCATAATCCTGACAGTTTAACCTGATAATTGAGGGGTGGCTGTGCAGTAATTTATAACTTCAGATTATCGTTATAATACCGGATAATATTATGGCTATGTATGGTCATTTACGTAACTTTCATTAATTATGTTTGATCTCTTTTAAGCATATGACTAATATCTGTGGAGATTTCAAAGTGCCGCTACTTATTCCTGAGAGGATAACTTAACGAAGCATAGGTGAATGACTATAATCGGTTATTCCCTAGTATAGTAATTATTTCATGTATCGCTATACATATATAATTTGGGGGTAATATGATCTGCCGATAATAATGATACGACTAACTGATGATTAATATAATAAGCTGATGGTAATGATACGACTGGCTGATGATTAATATAATAAGCTGATGGTAATGATACGACTGGCTGATGATTAATATAATAAGCTGACGATAATGATACGGCTGGCTGATGATTAATATAATAAGCTGATAAAAAAGTAAACTGACCGTAAATCCGGTCAATGTTTTCTCCCGGATATTTAGTATCTAGGCTTTCTGTGCTTTGGGAAGCAGTCGTTGCAGTATACAGGTCTTCCTTCGGTAGGCACGAATGGTACTTCGCATTCTTTTCCGCAGTCTGAGCATGTTGTCTTGTGCATCTCTCTTGGTCCGCCGAAATTTCTGCGTCCACCGAAATTATCTCTTCCGTTCATTTTAGTACTCTTGCAGACTTGTCTGCTTTAAATAGAATGTTCTCTGTGGTAATAATAGGTGTGGTTGATTGCATAATATATATCTTTAAAATATTTCGTGATATTTAAATTGGCAAAATAGAATTATATTCTCTGTTTTATTATTTGTATTTCTGTCTTGCATATGTGTATTTGGCTGAATTCCCGCCTTTTATCACGATATAAAGCCAGATGTACAATGATTTGAGGGTCCCAAACTGAACATATCTTCTCATTGAGAACCGGACCTTAATTTTAGTGCTCAGCCTGACTTTCCCGATCTTTCTCATTCTCTGTGCGATCTCAAGATCATCTCCGGCATCAATGCATTTATATCCCCCTATGGAGTGGTATGCCTCTGCCCGAAATGCCGTATTGCACCCAAGAGTGTAATACAGGGTATGAGTGTAGTATCCAAGTCCGGAGAAGACATTGGCAAGAATGAGTGATATTTTATGTTTTATTCCCGGTTCTATTGGTGCCACTGTTCCATACAGCTGCACTGTATCGGGGTTGTTTTCAAAGATTGCAAGAATTGTTTCAAGCCAGTCTTCCGGTATCAGGCAGTCTGCATCGGTTGTTGCAAGTATTTTGGCCTTTGCAGCCTCTGCACCGTCATTTCTTGCACCGCCAACCCTTTTGCTCTTCTGGATGAACACCCGGTCAGCATATTTTTCGGCAAATTCCCGTGTTTTGTCTGCCGAACCACCGTCAACAACAATAAGTTCGTATTCTTCTCTTGGAATTGTCTGTTTTGAGAGTGATTCAAGGCAGGCACTAATATTGTCTTCCTCGTTGTAGGTTGGTATTACAACCGAAATTCTGGGTTCCATCTGTTCTTAATATTTTCTGGTTTTTAGGCAATATAGATGTAGGTCTGCAATATTCCTCAAAAAAGTTATTTCGGGTTTATGTCATCTTTTTTGCCTTCTGTGTATATGCAAGGAGGGTTGCAGTGAGGCAGAATACTGTTCCGGCTATAAAACAGGCAAAGAATCCCTCCATAAATATCTCTGCTCCGGGGTTCATTGAACTTCCGGCGGTTTTGGTAAAGAGGCTGAATATGGCAGTGAAGACTGCCGTTCCTATGGCAGTTCCAAGATATACCGATGTGCTCATGATGCCCGATGCAATCTCCTTTTTTTCAGCCGGTGCGGAGGAGATGATCCCTGATGCACCTGCGCTCATTACAGGGCCGCAGCCCACTCCGAGAAGAAGAAGCGTTGCCGCAATGAAGATGAGTGGTGAATTTCCTGAATAACATGCTGTGAGCAGAAATCCTGCTGTGGCCAGAATTCCGGCTATGATACATACCACACGCGCACCATATCTGTCTGCTGCCATCCCGCCGAGCGGGCTGAATATGGTTATCATAACTGATGGTATCAGAAGGGCAAGCCCTGCCATTGCAGGTGACCATAATCTGATGTATTGAAAATAAAAAGGCAGGATTAAAACCGCGCCTCCGAATGCACCCATAATCAGCATATAGGTTGCGGTTGAGCTGTTGAATTCCGGAATTCTGAATATGCTGATCTCTAATACCGGATTTGATGCTGATTTCTCTCTTCTGTAGAAGAGATAAAAGAGAGCTGCGCATACAGCCAGGGAGATTATCACTGATGGCGAGAGCGGGCCGGCATCTCCGGCCATTCCAAGGGTTGTAATCAGAATTCCGACTGAGATGAGAAATAACAGTGATCCTGCATAGTCGAAGGATTCTTTATTTCTGTGCTTATCGCCTGGAATATTCTCTGATCCCGGAATAAATTTCAGGGAGAGGGCTGCTGCGGCTATGCCTATGGGGAGATTTATCAGAAATATCCAGTGCCAGCTCAGATATTCAGTCAGAAATCCGCCTGCCACAGGGCCGAGTGCAAAAGCGAACGATGATGCGGCAACGAGAATGCCAAGGGACTTTCCCCTCCTCTCTTCCGGTATTTCCTTTGCTACTATTCCAATAGCTGTCGGTGCAATCATTGCCGCACCAATGCCCTGAAGTGATCTGAAGATTATCAGCATCTCGATGCCTGTGGAGAGGGCACATAGAAGTGATGATACTGTAAATAGTAAAATTCCGGCGATGTATATCTTTTTTGCCCCTTTGTATGAGGCTAATTTTCCGAAAGTTATCATCAGTCCGCTAAGAAAGATGAGATATGCAGTGACAACGAGGGACACCAGTTCAATTTCCGCTCCGAAATCCTGAGCAATCTGCGGGAGTGAGACGTTTACAATTGCACCGTCAAGTCCGTCCATAAAAACACCTATGGAGATGACAGCTAAAAGCAGGGTTTCATTTCCGAAATATTTTCCCGGACCGTTATTCATAAGTCATTATCGGTCTGCCTCTTAAAAAAAGATATTTCAGTTATTGTCCGGCTGAGTGACTTATTGGCCGGTATTATTGCCCGGAAAGTCTTCAGCTTATATTTACAGCTGAGTTTTTCAGCTGAGTTTTTTTGTGTAGTCCAGAACTCTTCTGATGCAGCCGTCCATATTGAGATACTCAAATTCCGCAAACCTTCCTACGGGATCAATTCCGGCTGACTCGATATAGTCCCTGACTGTTTTTACATTGTTCTGGTATTCTGTGTCATAGACTACATATGCATACTCAAATCTCTCAACGGTTTTATACACTGCATCATCGGGCTTTTCCAGAATTCCCATCCTGCATAATGTTTCTATTGCCCCGTCTGCAATCCCGTCATCAGACATCTCTGATATGGCATCGCCTTCATTGAATGTAATTTCTGCAAGGATGGATGAATGACCGTCCGGTGAGACCTCCATTGAATAATTTGACGGGAATGAGATCCTGTTTGCCGGCCCAAGTTCGGTCTGCGGGACATATAACCATGAGATCTCATTTAAGTCTCCTTTTACGCCTATGCCCACACAGGCTATGGAATTGTACTTAAGATTCCGGCAGGCAACAGTGACTTCTTCAGGTACGTCTTCCATACAGGGCAGAATTATCTGCGGCGGCAGTGTTGATATTATCTTATCACACCTTATCTCTTCATTTCCATCCCCGATAATAAACCCTTCCCCATCTTTTCTTATGGTTTTAACGCAGAATTCAGTCTTAATGTCATCAGTTACAGGTTCTGCTATGGCATGTATGAGTGCTTCTATGCCGCCTTTAACCGGATATGAAAAGACTGACTGGTGTGTATAGCCCTCGGTCTCTATACCGATTGATGCCTTTATTATATCCTCTACAGGCGGGCGCGGGATTCTTCCGTCAACCCAGTGGTGTGACATCTTCTCTGTCGGAAAATTCCATATTTTTTCATTGTAAGGAATCATATAGGATTCTGCAATGCCTTTTCCGAATGTGTAATATATCCATTCCCTGAAATTTTCCGGATCTTTTAATTCACCTTTTTCAAGCGATATGAGGTTTTTTACAAATTCGTTTATGCAGAAGAAGCGGTCATCAGGGGGCAGCTGATACAGTCCGTTTTCAAAGGGATATCTGACATAACTGTTCTTATAGAATATTTTGGTATTGCGGTCTCTGGTGTCCCTGTTATCCTTTAAGAGGTCGCACATGAAGTCATAGACTTCAGTGTCCCGGCTGAATATGATGTGGGATCCGCCGATGTCAAAGGTAAATCCGTTTTCAGTCTTTGACCGGCATAGCCCTCCGATCTCTTTCTCTTTTTCAAGGACAGTTATATCCTGACCTTTCTCTTTTAAAAGTCTTGCAAGGGCAAGTCCGGTCAGCCCTGCTCCGAGTATTGCAGTCTTCACATTATTCAGGTTGGATTTTGATTTACAAATAACCTGTCAAATGCCTATAGGCAGAGTTCTCTGTTAGTCTTCTCCGGCCGGATAATCACTGCCTGATATGAATTTATTCTGTTGCACATTTATTGTATAAAAGGACAAACAATTATCCGGAAATTTACGGGGCATCGTGCTTCCGGAGAAATTAATATGGATACAAAGATCAGGTCACTTAAAGCAAGGGAAATTCTGGATTCCCGTGGTAATCCGACAGTTGAGGCAGATGTCACACTTGAGTGCGGCGTGACAGGAAGGGCTGCATGTCCGTCCGGTGCATCAACCGGGATTCACGAGGCTGTTGAACTTCGTGACGGTGATAAGTCACGGTACAGCGGAAAGGGTGTACTGAAAGCTGTTTTGGCTGTCAATTCTGAGATCTCAGGTGCGGTTTCCGGCATGGATGCAGCTGATCAGGCCGGCCTTGACAGAATAATGACAGAAGCAGACGGAACTCCCAACAAGGCAAAATTCGGTGCAAACGCTATTCTGACAGTCTCAATGGCCTCTGCAAGAGCTGTGGCTGATGCTGAGGGTATTTCATTATGGAAATATCTTGGTAAGCTTGCAGGATCGGATAACTTTCTCCTGCCTGTCCCATGTATGAATATAATGAACGGCGGAGCGCATGCAAACTGGCAGGGCGCTGACCTTCAGGAGTTTATGATCGCACCTGTCGGTGCCGGAAGTTTCTCTGAGGCTCTGAGATGGGGCGCAGAGATCTACCAGGCCCTTAAGGGAATTTTAAAGGAAGAGGGGCACAGCACCGGTGTCGGTGATGAGGGCGGTTTTGCCCCGAAAGTTCCCTCAAATGAAGAGCCTTTAAAGCTGATTATGAAGGCCATAGAAAAGGCCGGCTATAAACCCGGAGAGGAGGTGGGCATTGTTTTAGATCCTGCATCCAGTGAGATCTTTAAGGACGGAATGTATGACTTAAAGACTGAAGGCAGGAAGCTAACGTCAGCAGAGATGGTTGAATACTATTCAGATCTCTGTGACAGATATCCTATCCTCTCAATTGAGGACGGTCTGGCGGAGGATGACTGGGACGGCTGGAAGCTTTTAACAGATGCAATCGGCGATAAAGTTCAGCTTGTCGGGGATGATCTCTTTGTTACCAATGTTGAGAGGATAAAGAGAGGTATTGAGATGGGTGTCTCAAATGCAGTCCTCATCAAGTTAAACCAGATTGGAACTGTCTCTGAGACAATTGACGCTGTCCGTCTTGCACAGAAGAACGGATGGGCGGCTATGGTATCCCACAGGAGTGGTGAGACTGTCGATTCATTCATTGCAGATCTCTCGGTTGCACTTGGCACAGGTCAGATTAAGACAGGTGCACCTGCAAGGGGGGAGCGTGTTGAGAAGTACAACCAGCTCATGAGAATTGAAGAAGAGATGGGTGACTCTGCACGGTATGCCGGAAGAGCAGCCTTCATAAGATAAATCCGGGCCTTATCCGGTTACCCAATAATAAAATTATATTCTCTTTTTGGGAGAGTAATCGTAATTGTAATGATGCTATATCTCCGGAATGATCAGGAATCAGATAATATATAATTTATGGACTCAGGGACAAAAGACCGGAAATCTGAATTTGGAAATATACAGGTTTCAGAAGTGATATTCTCAAGGCATGATGTGGGTAAACTCTCCCGGAATATTGAGTTCTCGGTAAAATGGGATGATGAGGACGGGGAATTTATTCTATTCAGTGAGGAGTTTAATATGCAGGTGAATGCCCCAACCCTAAAGCAGGGGATGCTTGGCATTAATGACAATTTCCGTTTCCTTTACGATAATTATCTTTCCGGTAATGGCGATAATTTAACCGAAGATGAGGTTCTGCTGAAAGACAGGCTTGCTGAACTGTTCAACTGTAAATCCGGAGTTAAATATTGAATAAAGACGAAAATAAACTCCAGAACCATAATAAAAAAGAGAATGAAAACGAAATCTGTAACCAGAACAATCAGCGTAATTTCGGGGTGGGTTTGCCCAAAAATCCGGATAAAAACAGGATTCTTCTGATCTTATCCCTCTGCGTCTTCATATCTCTCGTTGGCATTGGAATAGTTGTGCCTCTCTTCAGCGTTTACGCAGACAACCTTGGTGCATCCGGACTCTGGATTGGTATCGTCTTTGGTGCGTTTGCATTCTCAAGGACAGTCTTTATGCCATACTTCGGGTCACTCTCTGACAGGTGTGACAAGAAGAAGATTATCGCATCCGGACTTCTGCTCTATGCCGTAATTTCTCTTGGCTACATCATCGCCGGTGATGTGCTGGCACTTGTTGCAGTCAGGCTGATCCACGGCATATCATCAGCAATGATTGCGCCGGTTGCTATGGCATATCTCGGAGAGATTGCAGCTCCGGGGGAGGAAGCCGGTTTTATGGCGAAATTTCAGGCCGCAATTCTCTTCGGATTTGGTGCAGGGCCTCTCATCGGTGGCTATCTCTATGACCTCTCCGGATTTAAGGCAGCATTTTATTCCCTGACTCTCCTCTCCACACTTGCATTTCTTGTTCTTGTGCTCTTTCTGCCGTCAGAGGTAAAAATCCGGAATGAAATCTCCGGAAATGTCCTGTCTGAAGATAAATATAAAGGGTCTGAGGAGTCTGCGGTGAAGAAGAGTGATGCTGCCGGAAAATCCATGATCTCCGGACATTCAGGTAATTCGTGGTTGTCCCGTATATCCGGCATTTTATCATCCGAAGCCCTGAAACTGCTCTTTAAAAATCCCCTCTATGCCGGAGTTCTGCTTGTCACTTTTGTGACAGAATTCGGAATGATCGGCCTTTTGGTATTCATTCCGCTCTATGTTCCCGGAATCGGGTTGTCTCCGGGTGCAGCCGGTCTTATCATATCGCTGAATGTTTTTTCAGCCGGAATTTTACAGATGATATTTGGCAATATCGCCGATCGCAAGGGCAGAAGGTACCTTGTGCCGGTTGGATGCCTGATAATGGGTGTGGCTTTTATTGCCATCTCCTTTGCGGGAAGTCTTCCTTTTCTCCTTGCGCTCTCATTATTGCATGCAGTGGGCGGACTTTTTGTATATCCTGCCTTAAATGCCTATATGGTTGATGCGGGGAGGGTTGCCGGAATGGGTGCTGTTATGGGCATCTATAACTCTGTCAGAGGTGTTGGTGATATGATTGCACCGGTAATCGGGGGGATTATAATTGACATATACGGACTTGGCGTTTATTATCACTCTTCAGGGGTTATGGTCATTATCTCAGCCGTAATTTTTGTCCTGCTATCCGGAAAAATTGTTTTTCCTGCAAAATCCCGGTGAACAGATTTTATTTTATATTTTTGTGTGTTCTGTAACTGAAAATTCCCTGTGTATTTTATTGTGGTCTGACTGTATGCCCGGTTAAAGAATATATACTTCCCTGTCTATTACTCTCCTTTGGGAGGAGATAATTTTGGATGAGGAATATTACCGGAAGCTGCGCATGGATATGGTTGAATATCAGATTAGGCAGAGGGGTGTTGTGGATAAGTCCGTTCTTGCGGCAATGGAGAAAGTACCGCGGCATATTTTCATCCCCAAAGATTTCAGGAGGCATGCCTACAGCGATCAGCCGCTTCCCATAGGATATGGACAGACGATCTCACAGCCGTATATTGTGGGTATAATGACTGAACTTCTAAGTCCACAGAAATCCGACAGGGTTCTGGAAATTGGTGCAGGATCAGGCTACCAGTCAGCAGTACTGGCAGAGATTGTCCATGAGGTTATTTCGGTTGAGATAGTCCCTGAGCTTGCGAAAGCCGCAGAGGAGAACCTCCGGAAATCCGGAATTTATAATGTTAAGGTGATCTGTGCAGACGGAACCGGGGTTGCACGTGATTACGGCATCTTTGACTGTATAATAATCACTGCCGCGTCTCCTCAGATGCCGGATTATCTGTTCTTAAATCTGAATGAGGGTGGCAGAATGGTTGTTCCTGTGGGGGATTATTACTCCCAGACACTGATGAGGATCAGGATGACCAATGGAGAACCTGTTATTTCATCATATGGCGGAGTCCGTTTTGTTCCTTTAACCGGAAAGAGGGGATGGCGGGAATAGAACGGATTTCCATTGTGAAGGTTTTCCTGAAATTCCTGCCGAATTATTGCGGGCCATGCTGTACGATAGTTATTAATATGTGCCGCATGGCTCTCTGATTCTGACTGGTTATCTGCTCTTTTCTGCGTGCATAGTATGATCTCATCTGATTTGCTTATTGCTGTTTGGATATATGTCTGCGGGTATGTACATGTCTGCTGAATCAACCGGGCAGTAAATCACTTCTATACGGGCATTGCGTGGAATTTCTTAATATTTCTGCTGCTGTAGCAGATCTGATCTGAATATTAATTCAATAGCTGTGGATTGATACATTCCGTCATTTCGCACTTAAAATTCTTGTCACACACTAAAAGATAATATAGCCATAGATCATATTATACTCAAATGTCTTCTTTTTTGAAATTTAAAGAACTTGATATTTCAAACGAAATACTTAAAGCTATAGAAGATATGGGTTTTGAAGAACCAACGCCCATACAGAATATTTCAATTCCATTGATCATGTCCGGAAAGGACATAACCGCTCAGGCACAGACAGGTACAGGCAAAACAGCAGCATTTGCAATTCCTCTTCTTGAGAAAATTGATCCTAATAAACTCGCAGTCCAGGCAATTGTTCTTTCACCTACGAGAGAGCTTACAATCCAGATCGCAGAAGAGTTCAATCGCCTGATTAAATATATGGATGACATAAAGATCCTTCCAATCTACGGCGGTCAGCCAATTGAAAGGCAGATCTCAGCTATGAGACGTGGAGTTCAGGTCATAATCGGCACTCCGGGAAGGGTTATTGACCATCTCGGAAGAAAGACCCTCTCAATGTCTGAAGTTAACTTTGTTGTCCTTGATGAAGCTGACCAGATGCTTGATATGGGATTTAGGGAAGACCTCGAAGAAATTCTTGGTTATGCACCGAAAGAACGCCAGACCGTTCTCTTCTCAGCAACAATGCCCGGACCTATTCTCAGGATCTCAAAATCCTTCCAGAACAATCCACAGTTTGTAAGCATCACTCCAAAGACACTTACTGTCCCTTCAATTGAACAGTTTTACATTGAAGTAAGGGAGAGCGAGAAGGCTGATCTTCTCTGCCGTTTTATTGATATCAAAGGGCCGGGACAGGCAATCGTATTCTGCAATACCAAAAAGAGAGTGGATGAACTGTCATCAGTTATACGCTCACGCGGATATTTCGCAGAAGGGCTTCACGGAGATCTCAAACAGCAGCAGAGGGATCGTGTGATGGGCAAGTTCAGAAACGGAACAATTGATATTCTCATTGCAACCGATGTTGCTGCAAGAGGTATTGATGTTGAAGATATCGACACAGTTTATAATTACGATGTTCCTCAGGATACTGAATACTATATTCACAGAATCGGAAGGACCGGACGTGCAGGAAGGTCAGGTACATCATACACATTTGTCGGCCCAAGGGAATACGGCAAATTAAAGATGCTCAAGAGGATCTCACAGTCAGGACTTAAGAGAATCCAGAAGCCGGGCTTAAAGGATGTCGAAAACAGCCGTGTTGAGAGATATATCGAGACTGTAAAGGAAATTATGTCTGAGGAAGATTCCGGATGCTACCTCACTGTTGTTGAACGTTTCCTGGAAGAGAATGACTGTGATGCCTCAGATGTTGCCGCTGCAATGCTTAAAATCTATATGGGTTCACATAAGGTCAAGACCGATGAGGACAGTTACGAAGAGACCGGCGGGGAGACTGGCATGGTAAGGTTCTTCATCAGCATCGGAAAGAACAAGAGGATTAAGCCGGGCGACATCGTCGGTGCAATAGCCGGAGAGACCGGAATTCCGGGCAACTCAATTGGTGCAATTGATATCTATGAGAACTTCTCATTTGTTGATATCCCTCTGAAGTTTGCAAAAGAGGTTCATAATATCATGGGCGGCCGGACGATAAAGGGCTGTGATATAAAGTTTGAACCGGCCAAGAAGGCTGAATATTAATCCTGATTATTTTTATAAATTATATTTTTTTATCCGGTAAATTCCGGATATGTGCCGGTCAGCCTTTTTTTACAGTTATTTCTGATCTGCAATCATTATCCTGACTCATTTGAGCACTCTTAAACGTCCTGTAATTCTTTCTATCCGGAACTGAGTTATTTAACTGATAAAAATTCGTTAAGCCCTGTCTGATGGGAATCTCTGTTTTCAAATCCTGAAATAGTTACTCCGAATGACCTGACCGGCTTATTCTCATACAATTCTTCAAAAATTTTCTCTGCGGTATTCATAATCTCTGAGAGATTTTCTGTGTGGCGGCTAAGGGATTTTGACCTTGTCCTGTCAATAAATCCGGAATATCTTATTTTTACAGTTATTGTTCTGCATCTGTAACCCTGTTTTGACATTCTTCTGTGAATGTCCCTGCATATCCGGTTAATGCTCTCCATAATGACGGCAGTATCTGTCACATCCTCCTCATAGGTTGTCTGCCGCCCTATTGATTTTCTGCCCTCTCTCTCCCTTACTTCCCGGTTGTCAGTGCCCCTTGCCATCCAGTACATAGCTTCGCCGTGTCTGCCGAATGCAGAGATGAGGCTCTGAACGTCACATTTTCTAAGGTCAGCAATTGTAATTATGCCGTTTTTCTCAAGTTTTGCAGCAGATTTTCTGCCTATGCCGGGTATCTTTCCGGCAGGCATGGGTGCGAGAAAATTCATTACATCTTCAGGTTTTACAATAGTAAGGCCGTCCGGTTTGTTATAATCTGAAGAGATCTTTGCTATGACCATTGACGGGCCGATTCCAACCGAGCATGTGATTTTCTCCTCCTCTTTTATCTGTTCCTTAATCCGGTATCCCACGATCTCAGCAGTTTTATAATCTTCAAGATGGCTCATGTCAAGGTATGCCTCATCAATACTCACCTGCCGGAATTTTTCAGAGTGCTGCCTCAGGATCTCCATCACATTTTCAGAGACCTTACTGTAAAGGGGCATATTTACCGGAAGAAATACACATTCCGGACACTTCCGGTAGGCATTTGATATCGGCATGGCTGATCGTATTCCGAATGCTCTTGCCTCATATGAGCAGGTGCTCACAACACCCCTGCCGTGACCCTCTTTTGGGTCAGCACCTATCACAACCGGTTTTCCGGTAAGTTCGGGGCGTTCCCTCACTTCTACTGAGGCATAGAAGCTGTCCATGTCTATATGAAAGATTATCCTTTGATCTTCATCTTCGGGCATAATACTGATATTCCTGGTGTCCGGATGCTTAATATATAATTATCTTATTGATTTGAGTTCTGTTTATGTTTCATTTCTGACTGCTTAAGTCTGAGATACTGATCCAGATTCCATAAAAGGTATAGTGGAATATCAAATATCTTTTCACCATTACTCTCACTTACAGAAATATTTTTAAGGCTTGTTCTAAGGGAAATTTCCGGATGAAACCGTTTTCTATACTCCGCAAGACTTCCTGATCTGGTATTTATTTCTGACTTCACTTCAACAGGGATAATATTTAATTCGTCCTGGAAGATAAAATCGATCTCAGCATTACCGCCGGATTTCCAGAAGTACGGGTTATGGCTGTCACCTGACAGTAACTCGGTTAAGGCGGAGTTTTCGGCCATGGCCCCACGCATGTCCGAGACTACGGGCGTTGCTGACAGCAGACCTGCTGCGGGAAAATCGCTGAGAGATCTCAGGAGGCCAACATCTGCCATGTAAATCTTAAAGTTTGTATTGTCAGAGTAAATTTAGAGCGGCACACCGGGCTTTTCAATCCTGTCCACTTTATGGACAATTCCTGCGTAGAACAGCCAGTAGAGTGCATCTTCGAGATCGCGTGATTTAAATGTTTTGCAGCTATCTTCCGGAGGTCCCATGTGATATAATTGTCCTGATATTTTTGTCAGTTCCGGGGTATTTGCAGTCCTTTTCTTAATAAAATAAGCATCTTATTTTACAGATCTTTCTTTTGCAGATACTGTTGAGAAGATATCAGAAGGGATGGGAAAAGGGAAGATTAGACAGGTCAAATTCTGATGCCTGTTGCTGATACCTGCTTCATCACAGACCATTGTGACATTGTCATCAGATTATGATATTTCTGCTATGATGTACTGGCTGTTATCTGAATTTTCTGAAAATATTATTTTTTAAGTTCTTTTGGCTGGATGTATGGGCCGGTAAATGTCAGATCTAACACTTCCTCTGAGTTTTTCGGTGTGAGCAGGCTTACAATTATCATTGCAATGGCTGCACATACCAGTGAATACATTGAGAAGTGCATTGGCAGTTTGTCAATAAACTGGTGGTAATAGCCAAATATCCCTGAGGCTATAAGTCCGGTTAGCATCGCTGCAATTGCACCATATGAGTTTGCCCTTCTCCAGTACAGTCCGGCAAGAAACGGCACTGCAAATGTTGAGAGCATAACACCTATACCCATCCAGATGAGGAATGCAAGCATTTCCGGTGGATTCAGAGCCAGGACAAGTGATACTGCCGCTGAGATGAATACACATATCTGACTTAATCTCAGAATCTGCCTGTCGGTTGCCTCCGGTTTTAAGAGATTTTTATATATATCCCATGAAAACATCGTCCCTATTGTGAGCATAAGCCTGTCAGTTGTTGACATAACGGCTGAGAGGACAATTACTGCAAAAAGTGCCCAGATAAATACATTTGGTGCGGCATACTCGACCCCGTACATAAATGCAAAATCCTGTGCATTGACTGCGTCAGGAAGCACAAGTTTGCCCTCTTCAACAAGCACTCTTACGGCAAATCCTGAGAACTTCACAAGGAGCATCACAACCAGATAGAGTCCGAATGCGATCAAAGGTGACCATTTGAAGAACTTATCGTCCTTTGCTGCAAGCACATTATTTACCACATGTGGTGCACATGCAAGTCCGACTGTAAGCAGTACAACAAAGGAGACTAAAAATTCCGGTGTGCAGTATGCATAAGCCGCATATGCTGACGGGTAATACGGCTGCACCATATTGGGATCAATGGACGAGAGAACATCATTTATATGTTCAAGCCCTCCGGCTGAGATTATCACAAGAGGTGCCATGATAAAGACCCCAACAATAAGAATTCCTCCCTGAATCAGTGTTGTCCATGAAACGGCATACATGCCGCCTATGACTGTATACACCGTAATTATGACTGCTGCAATTATCAGGGCAATTCTATGGTCGATATCAAAGAGCCAGACCAGAACTATACTTATAGCAGTGTACTGGCCGACCAGATAGATCAGTGATACGACAATACCTGCAATGGCTGAAATTCCCCTGACCATCTTAGGACTTTCAAATCTGTGGGCAAAATAGTCCTCAACCGTCATATATCCTGCTTTTTTTCCGATATAATGCAGTTTTACTCCGAAGACAATTATTGCAAATGATGCCGCAAGAGGCACAGCAAGCTGCTCCCATATGCCCGGCCATCCGGATGCATAACCAAAACCGCTGACACCTACAAGTGTCATTCCGCTGCATACCGAAGCGACCATTAATATTGTAAATACCCAGAACCCAAGCGATCTTCCGGCAAGGACATAATCCTCGGTATTATGAACTTTTCTTGATGCCCAGCCCCCTATGAGTATGAGGCCAAGTGCATAAAGGGCAATAATTCCCATTGTCAGAAAATCGCCGTTCAAATGTCTGCCCCCTTAAAGGACAGGCCCCATATGAGAAGGGCAAGCAATATTAGTGCAGTGGCACCTGAGACTGTAAAGACGGTTGTATCAGGCAATCCGAAAAACATATACTATAACTCCATGCTAATATGTAGCATGCTATCATATAACACGATCGTTTAAATCCGGAATTCTGCTGCATAATGGTCTGTAAAAAAAGAGATTTGATTGTATATGTGCACACGTATGTCTGTGTCTATATTATTCAATGTCTGAAATATCTGATGCCTGTGAAGATCATTGCAACATCAAGTCTGTTGGCAGCATCAATGACCTCCTGATCACGGATTGAACCACCAGGCTGGATGAGTGCGGTTGCACCTGCCTCTGCAACGGCCTCAAGTGTGTCAGCAAACGGAAGGAAGGCATCGGATGCAACAACAGAACCCTTAAGCGGGAAATTGGCCTTTTTAACTGCAATTTCTGCTGAATTGACACGGTTCATCTGTCCGGCTCCTATACCGAGTGCGGAATTTTTGTCTGCAAAGATGATGGCATTGCTCTTTGTATGCTTGCAGATCTTCATTGCAAACTTCATTGCGTCAATCTCATCAGGTGTCGGATCACGATCTGAGACAACCTCCCAGGTCTCCTGAACAATCTTTGGTGTTCTCTGGAGAAGTGCACCACCGTCAATTGTTCTTAACTCCTCCTTTTCGTTCTCTTCCGGAAGAATGAGCACGCGCATATTTTCCTTTCTCTTCATTATTTCAAGGGCTTCTTCGGTGTAGGACGGAGCAATGACCACCTCAATGAAGGTGGATGCAAGCTCTTCTGCAACATCTGCACCGACTTCACGGTTAAGGGCGACAATTCCGCCGTATGCAGAGACCGGATCGACATCCCTTGCCTTAAGGTATGCTTCAATGAGTGTTTCTCCGGTTGCGACACCACATGGGTTATTGTGCTTTACAATCACTGCTGCGGTCTCATCAAATTCCCTCAACAGTCCGGTTGCCGCATCAGTGTCAAGGTAATTATTGTATGACATGGCCTTACCCTGAAGGGGTAACTGTCCGGCAATACCTGTATTGCCGAAAACTGCGGCTTTCTGGTGTGGGTTTTCACCGTAACGGAGTTCTCTTCCGTTTTTGAACTGAACGGTGTAGGATGTCGGCACTGCACTTCCCTCTGAATTAAGGTAATTGCTTATTGCACCGTCATATGCTGCCATTCGTGTAAATACCTTAGCTGCAAGGATTTTACGGTCATCGTAGGTTAGGCCCTCTTTTCCTAAGGATTCAATTATTTTTTTGTAGTCTGCCGGTTCGATGACTACTGCAACATCCTTAAAGTTCTTTGCAGCCGCCCTGATCATTGCCGGGCCGCCGATGTCAATGTATTCAATGAGTTCGTCAAGCGGAAGATCTTTGCCTGACATCTCCTCAAAGGGATAGAGGTTTACTGCAAGAATATCTATTGGTCCGATTCCGTTCTCTTCCATCACTGCATCGTCTTTTCCCCTTCTTCCGAGAAGACCGCCGTGAATCTTTGGGTGGAGTGTCTTGACCCTTCCGTCCATCATCTCCGGAGCACTGGTATATTCGGAGACTTCGGTTACATCAAGCCCGGCTTCCTTTAATATTTTTGCAGTTCCGCCTGAACTTAAAATTGTATATCCATTATCATTGAGTGCCTGTGCAAGCGGGATGATCCCGGTCTTGTCCCAGACTGAAAGAAGTGCGTATTTCATACCATACAATTTAATTTTAAAATCTATAAAGATCACGTGATGTACAGAATTTCGGCCATCATATAGTATAATACAGAACTTTTTGGGCTCTTCGCTAAATCCTGTGGGTGATTATAAATTCAATTGTGATGTATTAAATAATATATTTGAGTTAAATACCTCAAAAATTACAGGTAAATAGATTCTATGTTCTCACATAATGACTCATCAAATCAATACTTTCTCTTTGAACAGGCACTTGGAATAACTTCACCTTGGCACATTAAATCTCTTGATTTCAGCTCAAATCTTCAACAAATAGACATATCTGTTGATTTTAATACTGGTGCAAAATTCAACTGTCCAATATGTGGTGCATCACTCTGCAAAGTACATGACACCACTAAAAAGACTTGGCGGCACCTTGATTTTTTTCAGCATAAAGCTTATTTGCACTGTCGAGTACCTCGTGTATGCTGTGAAACCTGTGGAGTTCATGTTGCAGATGTTCCGTGGGCAAGAAAAGGTAGTGGATTCACCTTATTATTTGAATCAATGGTTCTATATCTCATCCAGCGTATGCCTGTGGCTCAAGTGGCAGAATATATTGGAGAGCATGACACGAGATTATGGCGAATTGTGGAATACTACGTTGTAAAAGCTCTTAATAAGGAAGATCTTTCGTCAGTTTCAAGCATTGGTATTGATGAAACTTCTGTAAAGAAAGGGCACAATTATGTAACGCTTGTTGTTGATTATGAAACAAAACGGGTAATCTATGTTTGTGACGGTAAAGACTCATCAACACTAACTTCATTCCGTAATGAACTCCTCGCTCATGGTGGAAATCCTGATTTAATTCACTCTGGTTGCTGCGATATGTCTCCTGCATTTCTCAAGGGTTTTCGAGAATCGTTTCCTGACTGTAATGTCACTTTGGATAAATTTCACGTGATAAAAATCATAAGCGATGCAGTTGATCAGATAAGACGCGGGGAATCAAAAAAGCAACCAATTCTAAAGAAAACAAAATACTTGTGGTTAAAAGATCCTAATGATTTAAAGCCAGAACAGAGAATAGAGCTAAATAATCTCCTTTGTGTTAATCTCAAAACCGCTGAAGCATACAAACTAAAGCGTAGATTCCAAGAATTATGGAACCAAGATAACCCTGAAAATACACTTGATTCTTTAAATAAATGGGTTGTCCTGGCAAATGAATCCAAACTTAAACCCATGATTAGGGTCGCTAAAACAATTAAAAAACATGAGGGAGGTATTTTGAATATTGTCAAATCAGGCATGACAAATGCCATTCTTGAAGGGACAAATAGTCTTATCCAAACATTCAAACGAGCAGCCAGAGGATATCGTAATAGTAAGACTCTAATTAAGATGATTTATCTCAGATTGGGGGATCTCAACTTTGGATTACCCACATAAAACAGCGAGGAGCCACTTTTTGTAATAATCCGGAACGTTTGTTTAAGAAAGTTTGTTCACTGCTGTGTAGTGCACTATAAACATTATTATTGGAAATAATGGTGGCCTTTATGTGTTCTGATGAATAAAAATCCTGAAACAATATTAAAAAAAGCCTTTTCTTTTGTCCTGAATGCAATGTATCCCTTTTAGGTGGTGTGGTGTCTGTGGCTGTAAGGCTAAGGGCACAGGGATGTCTCTTTTAAGGCCATATGATATCAGGCCTGCTCTTGAATATGATAATAAGTGAATGCTCAAAAATAACTGATACATTTGAAGGTCAAAATAATAATTATATAGGAATAATCTTCAATATCATAGGGTTTCAAAATTTATTTTAAAACACAATAAATTACTTATTTCGTTACGGCCGCTAAGCTGATAGCAGATCTTCTCAGTGGGAGGTTTGGCTGTAATAACATTCCAAAAGTAATTCTCTTCAACAAGACCGGCGGTTTTGACAGAAATGATCCTGTTATTGCCAATGGTTTAAGTTCTGGATGGATCTCTTTTGATCCTGTCAGCCGGAATTACACACCTGGTTCTGTCATTGTCCGGACTGGACGACGGTTTGGCATCGGTATTCTGGGAGATGACTCCATTAAGGTCAGGCTTTCTCCGATAAGGAACTGGCGTGCTCTGGAGGTATTCCTGTACATCTGGTGGCGTGAACTTCCGTTAAATCCCCTCTATGATATAGGCTGTGGGAGAGTGGTGTGCCGGATGTGCCCTGCAATGCTTGAGAGTGAGGCCGGAAGGACACGTGGTATTCTTCCTGATCTGTATAAGACCTGGGAGGACTATCTCTTAAAATGGGCGAAGAAGAATAAGCTTGATCCCGGATATGTGCGCTTTGGACTCTGGAGGTGGAAAGAGCCTGCGCCCAGGATGAAAGAGTTAGTGCGTGATATGGGGATAAAAACCAGATAATCCATTTACATTTTTCCGGAAATAAATAATTATAATTGTTTTTGCTGATTTTGCCTGATCTAAAACTATTTATAGAACTGCTTGCGGCACTTGGAAAACATTTATATAGAACTACAATCCATCTATTATGGTATTACGAGTATAATCAGGACTCTTTGGAGGATGGATGATGAATAAGGATAATTCAGAAGAAAAAATTTCTGAGGAAAATGTCCGGGATAATCCGGATACTGGGCCGGGCAGCGGGCCTGAAATTCCGGGAGATAATCCCCCGGAAGATGGCAGTGGCACTTCTGCTGGTACGGATGAATGTAAGGAGATCTCTGCTGAGGAAAGACTTATTGCAGAGAACGCGGAGTTAAAGGGTAAATATCTCAGACTTGCAGCAGATTTTGAAAACTACAGAAAGAGAAGTTTAAAGGAGATTTCTGACCGTTCAAAGCGTGCAGTTGAGAGTTTTTCCATTGAGATCCTTGAAGTCTCAGATAACATTGACCGCGCCTTAAAGTCAGACGATGACAGCAGATTAAGGGAAGGCCTTGAACAGATCCAGAAAATTCTTGAAAAAGTCCTGAAGTCCCACTCTATAACACCCATGGAGTCTGTGGATAAACAATTTGATCCGAATAAGCATGAGGCGATCGCCTATGTGCCATCGGATAGTGAAGAAGGTATAATTATTGATGAAATTGTCTGCGGCTACTGCATGGATGATAAAGTAATCCGGTGCGCAAAAGTTGCCGTATCAAAAGGTAAGGAGGAATAAAAATCATGGTTTCAAATAAAGTAATAGGTATTGATCTCGGAACAACCAACTCCTGCATGGCAGTCATGGAGGGTGGAAAACCGGTTGTTATCGCAAATACAGAAGGTACAAGGACAACACCATCAGTTGTTGCATTCTCAAAAGACGGAGAGAGACTTGTCGGAAGTCTTGCAAAGCGTCAGGCTGTTACAAACTCTGACAAGACCATCAGCTCAATCAAGCGTGATATGGGCACTGACAGGAAGGTTAAAATTGACGATAAGGCATTCACACCGCAGGAGATCTCTGCAATGATTCTTCAGAAGCTGAAGGTGGATGCCGAGGCATATCTTGGTGAGGAGATCAAAAAAGCTGTGATTACAGTTCCGGCATACTTCAACGATGCACAGAGGAATGCAACAAAGGATGCAGGCAGGATTGCCGGTCTTGAAGTTCTCCGTATCATAAATGAGCCTACAGCCAGTGCACTTGCCTATGGTATTGATAAAGAGCATGATGCTACAATTCTTGTATATGATCTTGGTGGCGGTACATTTGATGTCTCAATTCTGACTCTCGGAGACGGTGTCTTTGAAGTTCAGTCAACCGCAGGGGACAACCACCTTGGCGGAGATGACCTTGATGAGAGGGTCGTTGAGTATGTTGTCGGGGAGTTTAAGAAGAAGGAGGGCATTGACCTTACCAAAGACAAGATGGCAATGCAGCGTATCCGTGACGCAGCAGAGAATGCAAAGAAGGAACTCTCCTCAACACCCAAGACAAACATAAACCTGCCATATATCACCACCGATGCTTCAGGCCCGAAATTCCTCGATATGGATCTGACCCGTTCAAAGTTTGAACAGCTTGTTGGTGATCTTGTTGACCGGACAATCGGGCCGGTTAAGCAGGCGCTTAAAGATGCAGGGCTTACTGCTGCTGATATCGACCATGTTCTCCTTGTCGGAGGTTCAACCCGTGTACCGCTTGTTCAGGAGAGAATAAAGAGCCTTCTTGGAAAAGACCCGGATAAGGGTATTAACCCTGACGAATGTGTCGCAGTCGGTGCATCCATTCAGGCTGGTGTGCTTACAGGAGAAGCAAAGGATATTGTTCTTCTCGATGTAACTCCGCTCACACTTTCCATTGAAACGATGGGCGGCATTGCAACAAAGCTCATTGAGAGAAACACCACAATTCCGACAAAGAAGAGTCAGATCTTCACAACCGCAGCTGATAACCAGACAAGTGTGGAAATTCATGTTGTGCAGGGTGAGCGTGCCCTTGCGGCAGACAACTTCACACTCGGAAAGTTCCAGCTTACAGGAATTCCTCCTGCACCACGCGGTATCCCTCAGATTGAGGTTACTTTTGATATTGATGCAAACGGCATTATCAATGTCTCTGCAAAGGACTTAGGCACAGGCAACAGTCAGGCTATAACAATCTCCGGCGACAAAAAGCTTACCGATGATGAGATTGATGAGATGGTCAAAAAGGCAAAGGACTTTGAGGAAGATGACAAGAAGAAGCGTGAAGAGATAGAAGTCCGCAATGCAGCTGACAATGGTGTATTTGCCGCTGAAAAACTCTTAAAGGAGAGTGAGGATAAACTTGATGCCGAGGATAAAGGTAAGATTGAGACATCTGTTGAAAAGCTGAAGAAGAGCATTGAAGAGGATGATGTCGAGGCAATCAAGAAGGACACCGAGGAACTCACAGAAGCTGTTTTTGCAGCATCAACAAAGCTTTACCAGAAGGCAGCAGCCGAAGCAGAAGCAGCAAAAGGCCAGGAAGGAGAAGGAACTTCCGGTGCACAGGCTGAGGATGACACTGTCTTTGATGCCGATTATGAAGTAAAGAATGATTCAGAGAAGAAGGAATAATTCTTTAATGGACGGTATGAATCATGGGTGCGAATAATTATTATGATGTCTTAAACATCCCGAAGAATGCGACTGAACAGGAGATTAAGAAAGCCTACCGCACCCTGACAAAGAAGTACCACCCGGATGTCTGTAAGGATGAGGGCGCTGAGGATAAATTTAAGGAGATAAATGAGGCCTACAGCGTTCTCTCCGATTCCCAGAAGAGGGCCCAGTACGACCATATGGGTCATGACACCTTTACAAGTGCCTCAAAGGGGCAGTATTCAGGTGGAGGATTTGGAGGCGGGGGTTTTACAGCCGATTTCGGTGGCTTTGGAGATATATTTGATGCCTTCTTCGGCGGCGGCCCAAGGCGCGGGCCAAGAGGCCCTCAGCCCGGCGCTGATCTCCTGATGAGGGTACAGATCTCTCTGAGGGATGCTGTGCTTGGATCATCAAGGGATGCCGATGTCATGCATACCGAACCATGTCAGGAATGTGACGGTACGGGGAGTAAGACCAAAAAAACAAGGGTCTGTCCACGCTGTGGCGGAAATGGGCAGGAGAAACGTGAAAACAGGACCCCGTTTGGCAACTTCGTATCCATGGTCACCTGTTCGATGTGCAGCGGACGCGGCAAAATTCCGGAAGAGGTCTGCAAGTCCTGCAATGGGTCGGGACATACAAGGGTAAAACGTACAATTACTGTAAATATCCCTGCCGGTGTCGAGAGCGGTATGCGCCTGCGCATGGACGGGTATGGCGAGGCCGGAGATCCCGGTGCGCCCAATGGTGATCTCTTCATTGAGGTTGAGGTTCTTCCGGATAACAATTTCAGAAGAATCGGTGATAACCTTGAGACTTCAGTTGAGATCTCTGCTGCACGTGCCGCAGTAGGATCTAAGGTTGATATAAAGACGATAGATGATCGTGATGTTGAGCTTAAGATTCCGGCAGGTGTGCAGCACGGAATTGCGCTTAAGATACCCGGAGAGGGTGTCAGAAGACGCGGAAGGCCGGGAGACCTGCTTGTCAGGATCAAAATTGTCATCCCGAAGCATATTACTGAAGAGGAGAGGGAGCTTTACAGCCGCATCGTTGAGATTGAAAGCAATAAAAAAGGAAAGAAACATGGCTTCTTCTCTGATGTGGTGGGTAAAGTCAAGGATTCAATGAAATAAGTCCGGCAATACCTTAAAATAATCCTGGAATCTCCGGGATCCCCGCTTATATCTATCTTAACCCCAATAATATGTTTTTTTTATCAGGTGCCGGCCTTTGGCACGGAAGTTTCCTTCCGGCATTAATGCCAACTGTTAATCCCTTGTCTTTACAAATATTCCGGAAGAAATATGCGTCTGATCTTTGAACTTTCCGGTGAACACCCGGAGATACCCTTTGCTGAGATTGAATCCGTGGGCAGTATAACTGACCGTGAGGTGCAGGTGGCGGTTGCAGAGTGTGTTAATCCTGCTGATGCCGGCCGTCTTGCAATGAGCCATAATGTGATGGAATACCTTGGTGAATGCCATGCTGATGCCACATCTTTTGAGAACCTGCTGAATTCACTATCTCTGTCGGCTGATGGGACATTTGCAGGCCGGGTAAAGAAGGTCACCGGCACTTCCGTTAAGGAGTCACAGCTGACCCTTGAGAAGATAATCGGTTCTAAGATAGGCGGGTCTGTTTCCCTGAATAACCCTGAGTATGAATATCGTGCTCTTTTTTCAGGTGAGCGCTGTTTCTTCGGGAAGGTTATATGCAGGATTGACAGGGGTGGTTTTTCATGCAGAAATCCTATGAGAAGGCCGTTCTTTCATCCCGGAGTCATGATGCCGCTCTTTGCACGGACAATGGTTAATCTCTCCCTTGCAATGCCTTCTGATTATTTCTATGATCCATTCTGCGGCACAGGCGGGATAATGCTTGAGGCAGATCTTTTGGGATGCCGGATATTTGGCGGCGATATGGATCCTCTTATGCTTGAAGGCTGCCGTCAGAATCTGCCCACAGCGGAACTTTTCAGGACCAATGCGTCATCAATGCCCTTTGGCGATGAAACCTTTGATGCTGTGGCAACCGATCTGCCGTATGGGCAGTCGGTCTGCATAATGGGCGGGTCACTTGATAAATTATATGATAGTTCACTATCAGAGATCAGAAGGATACTTAAACCGAAGAGGCGCGCTGTTGTTGTCACACATAATGATGTGAGGAATGTGGCAGAGAAGTATTTCACAGTGAAGGACTTTTTTGAACAGAGGGTTCATAAGAGTCTGACAAGAAGGGTTATGGTTCTTGAATAAAATTCCGGATAAATGGTCTTTTTATTATAAGATAATACATATCTCTAATACTAATATCATATTAAAATTTTTAGGTTTGAAGATTTAATGGATACAATATACTGGCTCAGGGCAAATTTTCCGAAAGCCAAACCGGAGAAGTCGGTTGCGAGAAGCTCAATAAGGCACCTCAAGAAGATTGAGAAGGGTCAGCTTTTCTCAAAGGACCTCTCACAGATGCGGGCGGCTGAGGGGAGATGGTATGAATCCCTGATATATGAGATGGTTCTTGACATCTCCAGAAAGACTGATTCTATAAAATATGTGATTAAAAAGGGTGCTGATGCCCCTTTCCCTCCGGAAAATGTTGTGATGGGTCAGAATGGCCTTTATTATTCCAACAGGGGGGATATCAATGTCAGAGGCAATGGTCAGGATATCGCTGAATTTGATATAATGCTCATTGATGATCAGGACAGGGTTTGCTTTGCTGAGATTGTCACTTCAGCTTCTGATCTTAAGGATATGGAGGAGGAGGTAAAGTACAAAAAGGCACTTCTTGGTTATCTGTACGGGCAGGTTATAGTGCCTTTTATCCTCTTCTCATCTGTTGATATTTCACGTTCTTCTATTATGAGGCGGCTTGTCCGCGAGACTGAGAGCGCACTGATTATCACCCTGCCTGTTGAGGATATTAAGACACAGATTAAGCCTGCTTCCATCAGGGGTGTGCCAAGAAAACCGATCAGTCATCCCAAGGCGCTTGATCTTGCGAAAATTCCGGTGAAAAGGCCCTTTGATTACAAGAAACTTCATGACCAGAAGAGGGACCGCCTGGTTGGCCTTATGATGGCTGAAAAGCCGATGTCTGAGATTATGAAGAGGGATGAGATTCCTCCGGTATCAAAGAAGGTAATTCTTGGTGCACTGTATCCTTCAGGCATAAGGGCGCTTATGAGGGATCGTACCTTTTCGATGAAGGGGCAGGTATATGATTATGGTATGGTGGTAAGGGACTTTTCAAAGGTTGTCCTTGCTGTTGATATCCCTGATTATGAACCGGTTATCTACCTTCGGTCAAAGAAGAAGAATGAGTACCTGAAAGTTGTCAGGAAGAAGTCCGGGGAGCTGAAGGTTGAGAGCAAGAGAACTCCGCAGATGACCGGATTTTATATCTGGCTTGAGGATCTCTCACCTTCACTTGGGGCTAAGGTTACAGAATATTATGCGGATTATTTCCTCTGCATGCCGGGGCAGAAGAAGTAAATTTCCGGTCTGCATATCTGCATCCGGATAACTTATCTCAAATTATCTGCTGTTGTAATTTTGGTTTTACTTTAATTTCTGGCTTCTACAGAACCTTCACTGTCCTGATATCGTCCGTCATAAAGGACTTTTCCGTCTCTGACTTCGTGCATTATAATCTGGACGCATCTCTCACCTGTTGTAAGTGGCACATCATCCGGCCCCATATTTACAAGGCAGAGTGTGAGATTGCCACGGAATCCGGGATCAACATATCCTCCGCCTATAAGAACTCCCCTTCTTCCGAATGATGACCGGCACATCAGGGTTGCAGCGAGATCAGCCGGAAGTCCGACCTTTTCCATGGAATGGACGAGGGTGCATTCACCTTTTTTAAGGATATAGTCCTCCCCTGCCCTGAGGTCATAGGAGGCAGGCTGCTGTGAACCTTCAGAGTACGGTTCGAGTGTCAGATTTCCGGAATTTACTCTTTCAATTATCTCATCACTGGATATTATCATTTCAGGATTATTGGTTCTGAAGCCTGTAATATCTTATGAAATATGCCTGAATTGTGCATTATAGCTGTAATGTCTGTTTAAAAGAGCTGTTATAACCTGTAATCTCTGCTTAAAAGAGTCCCTCTAATCTTTAACGATCAGAATTTTCACTCCGCTCTTCTAATCAATTAGAAGGGAAACGGAAGGGCAGGCCCACGACTTCAGTCGTGGGTAGTTGACGAGAAAGGCAGCCATTGGTGTGTAAGGGGCCGCCTTCCCCATGGAGCGCTATTCGCATTTATTGTGAATAACACCAGTAGTATTGATATTTCAGATAATTTAGAACTTATCTTTTTGCTGTTGTGACAGAATTCCGGAGTTTATTCAGAGATCTCTGGATTTATGCTGTTTTTACAGATATTTACGGGAATATGCAGATATTTGTACATTTTTGTGGATATTTACAGACATTTCCGGATATTTACAGATTCTTATGGTATGTCCGGAAATATTCATCTCTTCTCCCAGCGCTTAAGCTCCATAACAATTGAGAGGGTCTTTCCCTGCTTAATCTCTTCACGAATCCGTATCTCATGCTTTTTCACCTCAAGGGCACGCCTTGCAATCTCATATGCCCTCTCCTTTGGTATCACAACAACGCCGGACTCATCTCCTATAAGCCAGTCACCGTTTCTCACACTCTGCCCGCAGCAGATGATCTCTGCCCCGATCTCACCAAATCCCTTTGGCTCACCTGCATTGGGTGCTGTTGCGGTTGAATAAACCGGAATTCCGATCTTTTTTATATCATCAACATCCCTGACTGCGCCGTCAATGACAATGCCGGCAATGCCCTTGTTTTTTGCAGAATGCGTGGCAAGCTCACCCCAGGGTGCGACATGAGTGGCCCTTCCGTTGTTAATGACGATGACATCTCCTTCTCCTGCAACATCAATTGCCTCAACAGGCTTTGCCCAGTCACCTGCCACTGTCTCAACTGTAACTGCCTTTCCGGCCATTCTGACATCGCCGCAGAGTGAGAAGAGGCCTGACATTGCACCTTTCCGAAACATCGCATCCGTTACATTGGGTGCAGAGACCTGCATTAGAATCTCCCTTATCTCATCATCACGGCTCTTTGTTTTCTTATCCGGAACTTTGGGGTCATCAATTGCCTTTCTTACCTCTTTAGTTGCCTTTCTGACATCAGCGGATTTTGTAATGCTGCTTCCGACAAGGAGAATGTCTGCGCCTGCTATTACTGCTTCTGCCGCACTCTCTGCATTTAAACCTCCTGCTGCGCCTATAGGCAGGGAGACCTCACCGGCAATCTCTCTTATGAGATCAACAGGACTTTTTCCTGTCATCTGCTGATCAATTCCCACGTGGGCATTTATTATGTCCACACCGAGTATTTCAAGCTCTTTTGCTCTCTTAACCGGATCTTTAGTATTGATGAGGTCAGCCATTATCCTGATGCCGTACAGGCGTGCAGCACGGACAGATTCCTCAATGACAGAGTCGTCTGCTTCTGCAAGGACACAGACAATCGTTGCTCCGGCTTTTGCCGCCATCCCGACTTCAATGCCTCCGGTGTCGGCGACCTTCATATCAGCAATGATCTCATTTCCCGGAAATTCTGCTTTCAGCCTTCTGACTGCTTTCATTCCTTCACTTTTGATAAGGGGAGTTCCTGCCTCTATCCAGTCAGCCCCTCCTGCAACGGCTTCTCTTCCAATCTCTACCGCTCTTTTTAATTCTGTCAGGTCAAGTGCAACCTGAAGCAATGGTCCGGACATATTTTATTCACCCTGATTTCTTCAAAGTCAGGCGGGTTTTTTAATTGCCGGAATTTTAAGCGCTTAAACTCCCGTATGACAGTTAACTGGTTTTGTCAGTAATTATTAATTAATGTTGGATAAATGTAGGATTTCTTCAAAAGAAAGGATTATTTTTTCCTTGTAAAATCCATTTCAGTTACTCTTCGCTGTACTTTTCAGAGAAATAGATCTCTTCGGCACTCTTTTTGGAGGGTATTGTGATGTCAGCAGGATAGCCTGCGGGTATGAGTGATACGAGTGTGTATTTTTCAGGGACGTTCAGGAGTGCTCTTACATCATCTGCATATTCCATCTTGTCTCCGGCAATCCAGCATGAACCAACGCCATATGACCATAATCCAAGAATAATCTGCATAGTTGCCGCACAACCATCCTCTAAGAAGAATTTATGCTCTTTCTCGGTAAATACAGCAAAGCAGAGTTTTGCATCCTTTATGAATTTCCCGTGGGTTGCAAGTTCTGAAAGCTTATTGATAGTCTCCTTCTCTTTAACAACACCAATAATCCAGGGCTGGGCGTTTCTTGCAGTCGGTGAAAATTTGGCAGCTTCAATGGCAGCGCTGATTATCTCCTCAGAAATCTCTTCGTCTTTATATTTCCTGATGCTCCTTCTTCCCTTAAGGATAGTCATTCCAAGATTCATGCTACCTATATAGTATTTTTAAGAAAAAAACCCTTGGTATGATAGTCCGGAAATCTGGCAGATGTCTGCCGGATGATCTGCTATTTTAAGTTCTGCCGTATTGCCATAACAGTTCATCTCCGTCTCTATTTCCCCGGCTGATTCAGGCAATCCGGCAAAATGCTGTGAGAAAATGGTTGTGGCAGAAACCGGGATTTCTCCCTTAAAAGGGTAGAAGTGATCCGATAAATGCCGAGAAGTTTGAAAGTCCGTCAAGCAGAACAACTTTTGGGTCAATTCCAAGAATCGGGAAGATGAATATGAAGTATGCAAACGTTCCGATTGTGCTGCCGACATTTGCCATTGCGGCGACAAGTACAACTCTGAAGAGAGGAACTTTTCTCATCTCCGTGAAGTTCTCGGCATCCATAATTTTTCTGAAATCCATCGCTCCGGGCTTTCTGACCTTTGCTTCCGTAATAGCGGCAAACCATCCGGCTGCAAGCATTGGATTTAACGAAGTCATCCACGATACACCAAAGGCAGTGAGTGCTGAGAGCGGATGGCCTCCGGCTGCAAGGGTAAATCCTGCGGCAAGCACTCCGTTTATTATTACCCAGTAGATAACTGCCTCAAGGAGTACTCCCCATCCGACACCTGAAAAAGCTATCAGGGTTATCAGGAAGGCAAAGAGTGCAACAAATCCCACACCCAGAACCTTTGCCCACGGAAAGGGTTTTGGCTTCTGGATAAGCGATGCCATCTCCGGCAGGGAAGAGGGATTCTCCATATATTTTTTAATTCCCTTTACATGCCCTGCCCCGACAACACCAAGGACTTTCTCATTGCTCCTTGATAGGTTTAGGAGTGAATGTGTAAGGTAGGCATCCCTCTCTGCTATCAGTGCCTTCGCACCTCCTGGTGAGAACCGCCCAAACTCCTCAATGGCAGCCTCTATCAGATCCTTGTTCTGCGAGAGTTCGTCAATGTCAATCTCCTCACCCTCTCCTCTGCCTGTAACAGCGCCCGCAAGTGCAACCATAAGTTTCAGCTTCTCAAAGAGCGTCATTCCGTTTACAAACCTTGAGAGTGTTATCCTGATGTCCCGGTCAGCAAGCGCAATAGGTATGCCTCTCTCCTCAGCTTCATTGATTGCGGCAAGCATCTCTGCACCGGGTTCAACACCGACATCCATGCCTATCTTCTTCTGGACATATGCCAAAAGCCACTGGACAAGAAGTTCTGAGAAGTTTCCGCCGGATAAAATCTCACTTACATTGGGTGCTCTGGTGTCCTTGTTCTTTATTGCCTCAAACCTTGGTCTGTCCAGTTCGACTGCAATAACATCCGGTTCAAACTCTTCTATTGCTGCCTTTACTTCATCTATACTTCTCTGGGATACATGCGCTGTCCCAACAAGTTTAATTTCACTCAATTATTTTTGCCCCTTCACTGTCTATGACATATCTCTTATTTTTTTTATGGCAGTCCCCGTTAAACAGCAGATAATTCTCCTTTATCTTCCTGAAATCCTCATTTTCATTCTCTTTTCGGTTGATCAGGTCCTCTGCCAGTATCCGGGTATCTTCTTTATCTCCCTTCTCTCCTATGCCGGGGCATTCAAAGGCCAAAAGCTCATCATCCTGAATCATGAAAGGGTACGTCCGGCAGATGTCGGGCCTGATGTCATATATTCTGCATCTTCCTGAGTCATTCAGAAATATACATGAGCTGCCCTCTCTTCTCAGTGCCCAGTTGAATGTATATTCAGTTCCGTCAGCATTTTTTAAAAAATCCGGGTATGGTTCTGCAATTTCATCCCATAAAAGTCCGGTTTCCTTCATGATTTTCCTTATCTCAGGTGCACTTACCAGTACAAGATTTGAATCTTCGGATACCCTGCGGCAGCAGTCCCCACAGAGTGTACATTTAAATCCTGTCTTTAATATTTTTGAAGTGATCTCTTCTGATTCTTCTGAAAAATAGGTCATAAATGTTGGTTATCAGATATTTTCCCTTGTAATTCTGTCAAAGTTTTCAAATATTCTCTGTCCTTCAAATGTGTGGCTCACTTCCGGATGCCACTGTATGCCATATATATTTTCATCAACTTTTGATATGGCTTCAGCAGGGCATATGTCTGATACTGCGGAGAGGGTAAATCCTTCCGGAATTTTATTTACTTCATCTGCATGGGAAGCCCAGACACTGATCGTATCCGGATATCCTTCAAAGAGCGGGTTGTCTTCAAGAATTTTAACTTCTACTCCGCCAAAACCGCCCATCTTTCCGGGCTGCACACTTCCTCCGCGCCTTGTGGCTATGATGTGAAGGCCGAGGCATATGCCAAGAACAGGCAGGCCGAGATCCACATACTCCGGTCCAAAACCTGCTCTCTCAAGTGACGGACCGCCGCTGAGAATGATACCGCGGCAGTTGTCTTCAACCTCTTTTGCAGGTGTGTCGTTCTTTATCATTACTGCATCAATTTCAAGATCTCTTAATATCCTCTTGATGAGGTGGTTGGACTGTCCGAAATTGTTAACCAGATATATCGGCTGCATTTAATACTTGTTTATTCTGTGAAGGCTATAGATTTTTCATAGGTGACTGATAATAACCGGGAAAAAAGTGATTGCTGATCTATGGTTTTATTTCCCGAAATTTTCGAGAAATGTCTTAATTGCGCCCCAAATATCTTCTTTGGAGTGACCTGTCATATAAGCAAGCCACAGAGATCCGGCAAGAAGTGCGCCCTCCTTTACCTCGCCGCCGCAGTACCGTGCAAGGCTCCCGTCTCCGATATTGCCAAAGTCAGGATCGACAAACCAGGCTTTTATTCCAATCTCTTCAGCTGCTTTTTCGATCTCTGCTGATGTGTCCGCACGCACATACTCGGTTGTGACAATCGGCGGGACATCGTTGCCGAGATGCTTTATCAGCGCAGCAACGGCAAGCATCTGTGTTCCACCCGAAAGAACAAGTGTTCCGGTATATCCCTTTGAAATTCCGGCTACAACCGGCATCATGGGATCGCCTGCAATCCTGATGATCTCCATTGCGGTTTTATTCTCAAGGCTGTTTATTTTATTGAGGGCCGCCTCACAGATCTCATTCTTCAGTGAATGTGGGTTTTCACTGTAACTGCTTGATACTCCGACATTGTACCCAAGTCCCCTTAACACACAGAGGGCAGTTGTGGTTCCTCCGGGAACACTTTCTCCGAGTACCAGCAGGTCTCCTGCCTCTGAGAGCTGTCTCCCGATTCTGCGCCCGAATTCGTAGAGCCTTTCAGGATCTTTTATGGCATCCTCCACTCTTGGGTCCTGTCCCGGTGCTCCGTACACATCATAGCAGGGGGTAATGGGGTTCTGTGCCAGTCCCGCATTTATAATGATGGGATTAAGGGCGCAGAGTTCAAGCATGGCTCTTGTGACAGTTGCCGGTGTTGCACAGCCTAGGGGGCTTAAGGGTATCTCCATTCCGGGCAGAGGGCCGTTTTGTATCAGAAAGGCATCCAGTGCAGGTGTCATAAGTGTTGACTCAGGCGTTGCACCGGCAGCAGAAAGGCCCGGAATTGTTGACAGGACTGAATTGCCGATTACCATCCCGATTATTGGTTTTTTGAATTCAATGTCGGGTTTTTCTGAGAGAAAATTCATTGTAATATTTTTTCAGTCATTTTTAATAATGAATGTGATTTGGATTTAAATCATGTGTGCTTGTTTACAGGCCATGTTTAAAATACCGGGAATCATTTTTTCTTCATAAAAGGGAAGTAAACGTGCAGAATAAAGAGTATCAGAAAAATTCCCCATGTCATAGTGTGAATTCTGTATGAAAGGGGTTTGTCCAGAATTCCAAATGTAAGGGATTCTATAATGTTGTAGTGTGTGATTCCAAAGCCGCTTATGAGCAAAACTACTGTCATTATCAGCAGCATGGTAGCAATTATTTTTTTAACCCTGTATATTTTCATTGACATCCCCGGTTATCTGCATCTAATGTGGCTCATCCCTTAATTCCCAAAAAAACCTTCATTAAGGTCTGCGGAGTTAGAATATCCGCGGCTCTCCCAGTAACCTCTGTAGTTTCTCTCATCTGACAGTTCGATCTCTGTCACCCACTTTATCCATTTATATCCCCATTTGTCCTCTGCAACAAGCTGAAAGGGATATCCACGCTGCGGTGGGAGTATTATCCCATTCATTGAATATGCAAGTATGATTTCATTGCCGGTTATATATTCAAGCGGGAATGATGTGGTGTATCCATCATATGCATGAAAAATTACGGTGTCTGCTGCTTCTTCCGGTTCAGAACTTCCGATAAGTTCTGAGACGGATATTCCTTCCCAGAAGATCGTTGCTTCCCACCCTTCAACGCAGTACAGTGTTGTAACCTTTGAATGATTTCTGAATCCGGATATTGCTTCATTATAGGTGTATGAGAGGGGATTTTTTACAAGACCTGATATTTTAAGCTGGTATTTGTCCATATCCGGATAAACCGGACCTTTGATTGAATTTTCCCGAAAGTCATTTACTGATGAGAGTTTTTCCCCTTCATACTCTCTAATTTCTGTGTAGTCTGTGTCCGCCGAAAGATCGCCTGATAGGTTAATTCCTGTGTTCGCGGCGAGATCTACAGCATAAATGACTGCTGTGATCATGACAGCTGCTATTATGATTATCTGTGTTCCTCTCTTCATTATCCACCCGCACTGGATGTGAATTATTTTGTGAGTTTAAATCGTTTTCTTCGTATCCCTACCATATGATCTGTCAGGATGTTTTAATTTCTGTATTTCGGGGTCAGGGTAATTTTAATGCAGAATTTTCTGAATGTCTTTCTGTCCGGATGCGAAAAAATAAACATTCCTGATGATTAAAATATGTTGATTATATGCCGGGGTATCTCAAATCTGTAAGATCAACTCTTCAGTTCTGCACTATTCTTCCGCTTGGGGATAGTTCTGATTATGATTCATATGCACGGCGGTTTTACCTCTTCCCTCTGGTCGGTTATATCACCGGTGGCATTGCGGCGCTCCTTACCATGCTTGTATCTGATCCTGCGCTCTCTGCGGCGATTGCCCTTGCAGCTGTGATGATCCTAAACGGCTTTCATCACTTTGACGGACTGCTGGATCTCGGAGACGGAATGATGGCGCATGGCAGCCGTGAGAAGAGGTTAAAGGCACTCTCTGATCAGAATGTCGGTGCGGGGGGCATAGCTTCTGGTATGCTTGTAATCCTGCTTGCGTATTCCGGACTTACATCTATTGCAATGGTTCCGTACGTCATACTTATTGCAGAGGTTCTCTCACGTTTCAGCCCGGTATTTCTGCTGACCTTTGGAGAGCCGATAAAGGAAGGCATGCACTCATATACTCATGAATTCAGGAAGAGATGGTTTCCGTATGCAGCGTTTGCTCTCTGTGTTCCGGCTCTCTTTCTTGCGCCCGGTGTGGCTGGTTTTATGGCCGCAGGCATTGCATCAATAGCTGTTCCGCTTATACTGCTGAGTATATTTAACAGAATATTTGGCGGAGTAAACGGAGATATGGATGGTGCATCGGTTGAAATTTCAAGGATGGCAGTCATTGCCTGCCTTGCGCTGGTTCTCTGATATTATCATCTTCATTTCTTTTTTCAGTGCATATCTCCGTCTGACAGATTGCGCTGTTTGATGAATTTATCTTTGCAGGGTTGAATCAGTATATATACCTGTAAATGGCACTTTAGTTTATATCATGAATGAATTTTGTCAGGGAATTCACACCTCCGGGGGTGTAATTACAGAAAAGGATGGTAAGCACTGTACTTTAAGAATAAGGGTCCCTGCAGGCGTTCTTTCGGTTGAGAAGATGAGGGGACTGGCTGATGTTGCTGAGAAATATGGTCAGGAGAATGTTCATCTTACAACCCGGCAGGCCCTTGAGATCTCTCATATTCATAACTCAATGCTGGAGGAGATTGAGAAGGATCTTGCCTTAATTAACGCACCGATAGGTTCTGAAAGGGATGAGGTTGTAAATATTGTAGCCTGTCCGGGCACTGACAGGTGCAAGTTTGCCAATATTGACTCAATTAGTCTTGCAAAAAAGCTTGATCACAAGTTATTTGGCAAATCAATGCCTGTAAAGATGAGAATTTCTGTCTCTGCATGTCCATATGCCTGTACAAGCCCTGTATTGAACGAAGTGGGTATTACGGGTGTTGTAACTCCGTTAAGGACTCCCGGTCTCTGTACTGGCTGCGGGAGCTGTACTGAATACTGTAAGGAGGAGGCGATTAAGGTAAGACAGGGAATTGCGGAAGTTGATCATGATGTATGCATCCGCTGTGGTGTCTGCATTGAATCATGCCCGTTTGATCTGATCAGTGCAAGTGAGCGCGGGTATCTGATTACAGTCGGCGGTAAGCGCGGAAGGCATCCAAAAATCGGGCGGGAACTTGTAGAGGTCAATACTGAAGATGAAGTGGTCGATATTGTTGACCGCCTGGTGTACTACGTTTACAGGCGCGCCTGGTCAGGAAGGCTCTTATGCGATCAGCTTGATGATATTCAGTTTGACGAATTTAAACAGGAGATCCTCTCCGGGGTTTAAACTGCGTTAATGTAGATTTAAGTCTCAGTTAATCGGTTTTTTTCAGGTTAAGGATCTATATCCCCAATCTGTAATTTTTTTAAATCAGGATATTTATGAGGGTTTGATCCGCTTCTGTGCTTCAGATCCGGCTTTGCGCCGGGTTTTTTTCCCTCTGTAAATCTCTTTTACTTATGGTCGCAGAAAGGAAAATGAGTTTTTCCGTACCGGAATTTTTATTCCGTATTTTTCATTAATAACTGTACATTGAAGTATAGCCCTTATTTTCATCATCGCTGCATACAATGGCATCTCCGTCCCGGATAAGAGTGTTAAACATCATCTGTGAGTTGAGGAGGTCATCATCTTCTGAAGTTCCCTTTGCCAGTCCGTTTATTTTTTCCTTCTGCGGCGTGGGAATAACTCTTTTTCTGATCTGAACGCCCTCACAGTGTTTACAGTATGCGCAGTGGCTGTAAACTGAAACTTCTTTGTCTGCGCATGCGACTGTCACTTTCTGTCCGCTCTGATCACGCTTCATTGGGAGTGTCTTCATGGAAGAAATTTAGGTTTTTTTTGGGTAAAATACCTATCTGCGTGATATCAGGGAAAAGACCCTGTGAGCATCATTTCAGTCATGCAACGAAATCTTTTATACTACTGATTTCCATATATAAGATACTCGTTTCAATGCGATAGGACGGGTTCCCGTCGAATTTAATATATGAGGTTAGGATTATGGCATCTGACAAGCCACACATGAATCTGGCCGTGGTTGGGCACATCGACCACGGAAAGTCCACAACAGTTGGACGTCTTCTGTTCGAGACCGGTGCTGTGCCGGCACACATCATCGAGAACTACCGTAAGGAAGCTGAATCAAAAGGAAAGGGTTCCTTCGAATTTGCATGGGTTATGGATAACCTCAAGGAAGAGCGTGAGCGCGGTATCACAATCGATATTGCACACAAGAGGTTTGACACTGACAAGTTCTACTTTACAATTGTAGACTGCCCAGGACACCGTGACTTTGTTAAAAACATGATCACAGGCGCTTCACAGGCAGATGCAGCACTTCTTGTTGTTGCAGCACCTGATGGCGCAATGGAGCAGACAAAAGAGCACGTCTTCCTTTCAAAGACACTTGGTATCAACCAGCTTATTGTTGGTATCAACAAGATGGACGCTTCCAAGTACGATGAGAAGCGCTATGAAGAAGTCAAGGCACAGATCTCCGATCTCGTTAAGATGGTCGGATTCAACCCTGCAAACATTCCATTCATCCCGATGTCATCATTTGTTGGCGACAACATTGCAACACACTCTGAGAACACACCATGGTATAAGGGTGTTACACTTCTTGAGTCACTTGATGACCTTGTACAGCCTGAACTCCCAACAGGTCTTCCGTTCCGCCTTCCAATCCAGGATGTTTACTCAATCTCCGGTATTGGTACAGTTCCGGTCGGACGTGTTGAGACAGGTATCATGAAGAAGGGAATGAAAGTTTCATTCATGCCTGCAAACAAGTCAGGAGAGATCAAGTCCATTGAGATGCACCATGAGGAAGTTCCTCAGGCTCAGCCTGGTGACAACGTAGGATTCAACGTCCGTGGTATCGGAAAGAACGATATCCGCCGTGGTGACGTATGCGGTCCTGAAGAGCAGCCACCAACCGTTGCAGAGGAATTCACTGCACAGGTCGTTGTTCTCCAGCACCCAAGTGCAATCACAGTCGGATACACACCTGTATTCCACTGCCACACAGCACAGGTTGCATGCACCTTTGTTGAACTCTTAAAGAAACTTGACCCACGCACAGGACAGGTCAAGGAAGAGAACCCAACATTCCTCAAGGCAGGAGATGCCGCAATCGTTAAGTTCCGCCCGGTTCAGCCGATGGTCATTGAGAACTTCAAGGATATTCCACAGCTCGGACGTTTCGCAATCCGTGATATGGGATCAACAGTCGCAGCAGGAATGTGCATAGCTGTAGATGCCAAGCAGATGAGATAATTTAAATCTCAATATTTTTTGGTGAATCAATTATGCAAAAAGCAAGAATCCGTCTTACGGGAACAGATTTTGAGAAAGTAGAGCATGTCTGTGACCGCATCAGGGAAATAGCTGAACGTACAGGTGTAAACTTTGCAGGCCCGGTACCACTTCCTACAAAGAAGATGATTGTACCTATCCGCAAAAGTCCTGACGGAGAAGGAACTGCCACATGGGATCGCTGGCAGATGAGAGTACACAAAAGACTTATCGATCTCGATGCAGATGAGCGTGCATTAAGGCAGCTTATGCGCATTCAGGTGCCAAAAGACATTGGCATTGAGATTGTGCTTGAGAATTAATATGGATAGGAGGCGGCAATGAGAGCCGCGGATATTTCCTCTCAATTTAAGGAAAGCCTTACTTTTGAGAGGGTTTTTATAATAATATTTCTATTCTCTTTGGTGTTCAGGTTTGCGTTCCTGGATCTGAAGTTGTTTCACCATGATGAGGCAATACATGCCTGGTTTTCATGGACTCTCCTGACAACAGGTGAGTATGTTTATGATCCTGTATATCACGGGCCGTTTTTATACTATATTACTGCCGGAATATTCTCGCTCTTTGGTGAGTCGGATTTCGTCGCAAGGTTTATTCCCGCACTTTTGGGTGCATTAATAATCCCGCTTGTATATGTAATTCACAGGCTTGGATATCTCGATAAAAAACAGACGATAGTCGCAGCACTTTTTATTGCGCTATCTCCTGATATGATATACTTCTCACGCTTCCTGAGAAATGATATCTTCATACTGTTCTTTACAATGCTCCTTCTGGTTGCCCTGCTCTGTTATTTTGAGAAATATGAGCTGAGGTATGCACTTCTTGCGGGTGCGGCGGCAGGACTTGGAATGTCTTCCAAGGAGAATATGCCCATTGTAATAGGTATTTTCGGTCTGTATCTCCTGTATCTTATCTACAGAGGCAAAATTCAGCTTCCTAAATTCTGGTGGCGGGATCTGGCAGCCGGAATTATTCTTGCTACCGGAATTATGGCTCTCTTTTACTCGTCAATGGGCAGCCATCCGGAAGTGCTGATGAGTGGATGGATGAATGCAATTGAGCACTGGACATCTGTGCATGGTGAGGAGAGGCTTGGCGGGCCATTTTATACATATATCCTGCTCTTTATACTATACGAACTTCCGGTGCTGATTCTTGCAGCAATCGGGATTTACAGGTTTGTTCTCCGCCGGAAGAATACAAATACCGTTGAAGGAATTTCTGATTCAGGAATGCTTCCGGATACTGATCATCTCTCCGGCACTAACTCCGGGGCTGTTCTGCCTCCGGCTGTCCCCAAACTCATCAAAGACCTGCCCGGATCACTTAAAAATGCGGAATTTACTGGATTCTGTATATTCTGGATGGTATTTTCAGTTGTTCTCTATGGATATATCGGAGAGAAAGTGCCGTGGCTTCTGCTTCATCAGCTCCTGCCGATGATATTTGTGGCAGTCTATTGTATTGGGGATTATAAGAGATATGTTCCGGCAGTTGCTGCTCTCTTTCTGATTGTGATGACTTTTCATGTGGTATTCACTCCGGCAGATATTGCCGAACCTATCGTTCAGGTTCAGAATTCAGAGGATTTAAGGGAGGTATTTGCAATGGTGGATGCCTCAGATAATGTAGCTATATCCAATGATGTCCGCTGGCCTTTTGTCTGGTATTACCGGAATGACTGGCCGGATAAGATCTCTTATTTCAACGGCTATCAGGATCACAGTGATTATGTGCTGAATAATAACTTTGACCTGATAATTCTGCATGATGCCGAATCGCCCGCGGGTATCTCCGGTTATGATAAGAGCACATATAAGAAGCACTACTGGTTCAGTGTGTATGATCTTGTAAAGACTCCATGGTCCGGCCTTAATCCCGGAGATGCCGGATATTTCGGGGCTGTTGGCAATGACCTGGATAATATTGGATTATATTACTGTACGAGGGATGCAAAGGTCGGCAGCCTGAATATGGATGTTTACCGGAAAAACATTCCGGCAGTATGATATGGATCTGCCGGAATTTCAGTTCCGGCACAGAACATTTTTATTTTCTGAATTTTTGCTCTGAATTTAAATCAGATCTTTTATGCCGGATAGATCTAAAATATAACTTTTCAGGAGAGAATTTACCTGTTTATGTGAGCAATAGTTTAAAAGCTGTACTATAAATTCTGAAATGTCATACTGAATCTGTAATCTGTGTTTTCATTGACATTGAATTGTGATCAAAAACTATGATGGCATTTTAAATTTAATTTATTCTATGCAAAGAGGCGTACTTTCCGATGGATGATAACAGAGTTGAGTGGTTCTGGCAGTGTACAATTCCTGAAGGCACTGAGCTGCAGGAACATTTTTTAAAGACAGAAAGGATCCTGATAATCGGAGATCGCTGTAAGATAGATTATGGTCTTTCCGGTGATGAGATAATCATCGGTGAATTTACATCAATAAAAGGCAATATTAATTCGGAGAATGACCTGAGGCTTGACAAGTGGGCTGAGATAAACGGGGATATTCACTGCGGCGCAAATGCATATGTCGGCGAAGGTGTGAAGATTAAGGGTCGCCTTATGGTTGAGGGTGATCTTGATCTTGGTGATAATGTCTCTATCTCTGAAGGATTTGAGGCAAAGGGATGGATCTCCATAAGAAACCCAATGCCTGTTATTACATACCTTCTTCTTTATCTTGTGGCAGTGCTTGGTCTTGAGAAGGAGGAAGATATCTCTGACTTTTTCCGGAAACTCTTCAGTGACGATGAGACTGATGAGAAAATAACTCCTCTTGTAATACCTCCGAATTCAGTCTTAAATATGGAGTTATTCTCTGTTCCAAAGAGTCTTACAATTGGGAAGGGCTGCCGGATGCATGGCAATATAAGGGCATCTTCTGTGCATATCCATGAGAATAATACAGTATTTGGTAGTTTAACTGCTGATTCTGATATTGTTGTCGAAAGAAATTCTGTAATACATGGTGCAGTTACAAGTTCTTCAGGGGCGGTTACAGTCATGCCGGGTGTGCACGTTCTTGGCAATGTGAGATGCACTTCTGTAATACTTGATGAGAATGCCAGACTTGACGGGACAATTAAAGCTCCGGAAGGGGTAAAGATAGTGAGAGAGAGATGAAGTTAAAGGATTTTTTTGAAATTGGTGATGCAGAGTGCATTGAACCTTCAGTATTTGATCATATTGATGAATATTACAATACTTTGGTTCTTGCAGTCAATGCCGGAGAAGCGCGTCTTCTTGTGGATGAGAATGAGATGCCGCTTGCAGTTGCCTGGAACTCTGATGGCAACTGGAGTATTTCTTCGTACCTTTACAGAAATATCACATATGATATTATCGGAAAATTTGAAGGGTGCACAGGGGAGATCTTTCAGGAGAAGAGGGATGATTATGAATCTGCCTTAAGAGAATACTACTGCGGGAAAATTACGGACGAGTATCCTGAAGTGGGTGAGGACAACAGGGAGGGCAGGCATGAGATGATCCTTGATCTCTTTAAGGATACTGTGGGAGTTTCAGATGGTAAGTCTGCAATAGATTTCTGCTGCGGTTCAGGGGTGGCATCCAAAGCATTGTTCTCCGCCGGATATCTGCCTCTCTCAATGGATAATGATCCATATCTCATATCTGTCGGCCTTCATAAGGGCAGGCTGGACCCTAAGAGGACTCTTTGCATTGATGCCTCTTTCTCCTCATATTTCTGCCCGAAATCTGATCTTGGCACTGGCCTTATGCTCGGTGATATATCCGGTTTTAATTCAGATCTGTGGCAGGGAATTGTTGCACAGATGTTAATGCTGACCGGAAAAACTCTAATTACAGTTGCAACCGAGAAGGAGTCACTGCTTATCAGGAAATGGTGCGAGAATGCCGGAAGGACTCCGGAGATATTTGAGAATGAGAATGATCCGATATATGACCGGTGGGTCTGTCTCTGCTGAATATCCGGCAGGTAAGAGCAGATAATTTCCGGTTTTTTTATCTGTGTTTTGTGGAATGATCATTCAGGAACAGTGGTGAATGTTATTAAATAGTGATTTTATCTTCATCACCTCTCTCCTATGAAACATTTGTTTCATCTGCCATCTGTGAACCCGCGGGTTCATGAATGACTTTTATGGTGACTGTTCCATGCGGGCACAGGCTTTTTTTCTGACAGTCTCATTTTTGTCTTTTGTAAAGGGCAGTATTGCCTGTTTTGCCCTTAAATCATTTATCCGTGAGAGAGCTTCAATTATTCCTGTTTTTTCCGGAGCTGTTCCCTGTGTTGCCAGCCGCCCTGATTCATCCATGATATTATTGAACATAAAATCACTCATATCTTTTAATGCGTTTACAGCAGATTCCCTCACCTGTGAATCTGAGTCATTGAGCATCCGGACCGCATATCTGATTGAAATAGTATGTTTTATCCCTGCCAGTGCCTCAATAGCTGCAACTCTGATCCCACTGTTATTCCCTTCAAGGGCATCTTTTAAGGTTGGCAGTGCAGCTGTTTCCATGCCGGAGACTGCGGCAGAAACTGTATTTTTAAGTTCACTGTCTCCTTCGGCCGATATTTTAAGCATCGGTATTACTGATTCCGGATCTTTTATTTTGCCAAGTGCTTCAATGACAGTTATACACGTAGATCTGTTCTCATATCTGAGAAGATTTACAAGGTGTGGCACTGATTTTTTTGATTTAAGCTCTCCCAGTGATTCAATTGCTGCTATCTTTACACTGTTTTTCCTGTCCTTTAAGAGGTGAAGGAGTGGCTCTTCAGAGACTGAATCCATACCTGCAAGCTTCTCCGCTGCGGAAGATCTGACCATCTCATTCTCACTGCTTAATGCCTTTGATAATCTTTCGGCGGCAAATGGCCGGATGCCGCTTTTTGTCAGTATCAGATTCCAGGCATCACTGGATTTAAGGCCCTTATCTTTTAAGTCCTCTCTTCTTCTCAGCATCTCCTCCTCAATATTTTCCTGGCCGGGAATATTTTTGATATTTGCATTTCCACCTGATTTCTGCCCTGATATTTTATTTTTTATTATTGCCGCTGCCTCCGCTGCTCTCTTTCTTAACAGAGGGTTCTCTGATTTCAGGGCTTCATTTATTGCAGAATATCCCGGTTTGCCCATTGCCTTTAAGACTTCAGTCACCTTAAGCCTGACAGCAGGGTTTTCATCGCAGAGATATTCAATTAGTACAGGGATTGCATAATCCTTAAGCTGGATAATTTCGATCCATTTTTCCTTAATTATCAGGTATCTTGTCTTCTCCCAGTATGTACGCGGTTTCCAGCCATATCTGTCAAGTCCCCATGCAGCTTCATTGCGGATATTTGAGTTCTTGTCCTCCATTGCCTTTACAAGATACGGGACAAATCTTCTCTCGTTGATATTGCTTATTGCTTTAATTGCAGTATATCTGACCTCATCCGAATTGTCCTGAAGAAGTGCGGCAAGAGGCTGAATAACAATTTCTGAATTTATCTCTGAGAGGTGCTTTGCTGCCTTTTTCCGTCTCTGTACATCCGGGTTTTTAAAATCCCGTACTGCAACGGATACAGTCTCTACAGGGTAACGGGCACCTTTTTTTACTTCTCCGGAGGCATAAAAATATGCAGCAGCCTCCATTTTGTTCTGAGGTTTCCATTTCAGATATTTCAGGGATTTTGCTGACTGAAGACTGACTTTCTCATTTTTGTCGTAAAGAAAAGCAGTAAGAATTTCGGTTACGCTGGGGTCTTTTTCACCGAGATAGCCCAGTGCCTGCACTGCCCCCCTTCTCTTTCTGTAGTCATTATCATTGATTATCTCTTCAATATATCTGAGTGAACTTTTTCCGCATCTGCCTATAGCTCTTGCCGCTCCGTCCCTTGCATTCTCTTTTCCTGTAGTCAGGATTCTGATAAATGTCGGCATAAGAGCTTCGCCATATCCGGAGAGCACTTCAGCTGATCCACTTCTTATATCCGGATTTTCTGAATTCAGTGCTCTCAACATCGGGGCAACTGCTGACTTATCCGATGATTGCAGTTCGGCTATCGTCCGTCTTCTGGTGTCATGATCATCAGAACCTAAGGCTGCTATAAGCCTTTCAGTTTTAACGGAGTTAATGTCATTGCCGATGGGGGTTTCCCGCTTATCCTCTGAAGTCATATCACTGAAGGTATCCTGGTTTTCGGTTTATACTATCTGTTAATGCCGGAAATTACCGGTATAATTCCTCTGAAACATCTATCTGTTTCTTCCGTCATCTGCAAATATTTTGCCGGGGTTCTGTTAAATCATATTTTATTATTTTGATGGGGCCGGATTGCTGTTAATTGTATATCCGCTTTAAGTCTTTTAATGCTTGTATAATACAATGAATCCGGATAAATCTTTCCCGGAAAGTTGCCTGATTAAAAAAAAACAGACCGTAAGCCCACGACTTTAATCGTGGGCGTATAACTGAAAATTTCACAGGAAATACAGCAGATCATAAATTACTTTTCAGGATGTAATTTTTACTATGGCTTTCATTGCAAATGTCTTCAGGTTTGGATTGTCTGATTCTGCAACCGTCTTTTCAAGATAAGGCAGTGCACTTTCGCCTGCTTTTACAAGCCCTGCCTCTGATTTTTTTCTGACTATTGAATTGGGGTCCATAAGAGCTTTAATCATCGGCATAATTGTTTTTTTTCCACCAATAGCTATTATTGTCTCCAGGGCGGCAAGTCTTACCTCATAGTTGTCATCAGAGAGTATCTCTTCAAGTGGCCCGACTGCAACCTCTCCGGTTTTTCTTACCTCTTCCCAGTTATCCTTTGCTATCAGATAATAGATGATGTCTCTCTCTGTTTCAGGAACCCAGGAGAGGCTGTCGAGGGCTTCTGCGATATTATACCGTATTGTGCTGTTTTTGCATGAGTGAAGCGACTCTGAAAGTTCCCGGACTGCATCTTCTCCCAGGCTTTTTAATGAGTCTGTGATCTGATTTATAATGTTTAAGTCTTCTTCTTTGAGTGCACTTATCAGTGGCTTTATTGCTTTTTTACTATTCAGATAACCAAGTGATCTTATGGCAGCTATCCTTACTCTTGAATCCTCGTCTTTTATTGCAAAAATCAGGGCATCAAATGCCATATCGTCTCCAGCAAATCCAAGTGATTCTGCGGCGGCCGTTCTGACTACGGGATCTCTCTCATTGTACATTGCGCCGGATAATGCTGCATATGCCTTCTCATTCTGAATCTTTCCAAGGCTCTGTGCACAGATCATTTTTGTAGATAAACTTCCGGAGCTGAGATGTTTTACAAGTCCGTCAATTGCAGGATCTCCAAGACCTATCAGAATTTCGGCTGTAAGATTCTGAACTTCCGGATTGCTCTTCTCCATAGACTCAATGAGCGGTTCTATTATCTCATCACCCATTGAAAAGACTTTTTCAGATGCGCTGACCTGAACTCCTGTATCAGTGCTTCTCAGTCCGCTGATAATCTCATCAATCTCAGATCCGTATTTCAGCTCCGGAATTATCTCTGTCTTTATCTCCGGGCGTTTTCCTGTTTTTGTTATCAGGTCTGCTGCACGCTGGCTGATTTTTGGATTTCTGTCATCTGCAAAGACCGTTATGATCTCTTTTGCCCTTAAATCGTCAACATCTGCAAGTGCAAAGAGAATTCCAAGTTTTTCAAGTTCATTTCCCTGCACAATTATACGTCTGCATTCATCCATTAACGGATTGAACATACTATTGCTCATCTTCTTTATTGCCTTTGACGCACATTCCCGGACATCAAATTCATAGTCATTGAGCATTCGTACGGTATAGGATATTGCAATTGGGTCATTAATTCCGGAGATTGTTCTGATAGCTGTCGTCCGGACAGTCATATCTGAGTCATCCAGTATACTTTTAAGTTTTGGCAGTGCATCCGGTCCAATAGATGAAACTGCTGCTGATGCAGCTTTTCTGACGCTTTCGTCAGGGTCTGAAAAAAGATTTGTCAGTGCATCTATTGATTTTATCTCCCTGATTTTTCCAAGTGATTCGGCGCATGCCATCCGGACAAATCTGTTCTCATTTCCACAGAGTTTTATCAGATATGGCGTGGCCCTTCTTGCTTTAAGATCTCCAAGGGATTCAATTGCGGCAATTTTGACATTGTCCTTTTTATCAATTAACAGGTATAACAGGGGTTCTATGGCCGAAATGCCGCTCTGTCTGAGGTTTTCAATTGCGGCTGCCCTTACCATATCATTCTCATTGCTAAGTGCACCTGAGATCTTTTCCGCCTTTGAATGTTCAATTTCACTGTTTAACAGAATCTTCAGCCATGAATCTCTGCTCTTAATTCCGCTTGCTTTAATCTGGCTCTTATGCTTTTTAATTTCTTCTTCAATGCTGTATTTTCCAAAAAATTCCGGAATAGGTTCTTCTTTTCCGGAATTTGATGCTGAATCCTTTTTGTTTATTATTGCAACTGCTTCTGCGGCCCGTTTTCTGATATTTTCATCGTCTGATTTAAGTGCATTTTTTATTGCAAGGTAACCGGGTTTGCCCATGGCTCTTAAGACCTCGGTTGCTCTCAGTCTGATGACAGGATTTTCATCACAGAGATTTTTTATAAGTACAGGAACTGCGGCATCCTTCATCTGAAGAAGGTCAATCCATTTCTCTTTTATGAAGTAATATTCTGCCTTTTCTTCGGGATTTACAGGATTCCAGCCGTATTTGTCGAGTGCCCATGCAGATTCAAGGCGCACTCCGGAATGTGTATCTTTAAGGCCTGTTACGAAACACGGGATCATTTCTCTGTCATAAATCCCTGACAGTGTTTTTATCGCTGTAAATCTGACTTCTCCGCAGCTGTCATCAAGGTATTTCAGCATTGCCTCTTTTACAGATTCTGATTTCAGTTTTGCAAGGAGATCTATTGCTTTTTTACGCCTGTTGTCATCCGGATTGTTAAGATCCCGCATTGCAAGGGTTATAATTTCTTTTGGGTATTTTGCAGAGTTTACCGGATCGGCAAGGGAGTAATAAAATACTGCTGACTGTAATTTGTTTTCCGGCTCCCAGTTTATGCTTTTAAGGGATTTTGCCGCTTCAAAACTGACCTTTTCATTACTGTCCCTCAGGAGTGCAAGCAGAACATTTTTTGTGGGATCACCAAGGTATCCAAGATATGCAAGTGTGAGTGCTGCACCCCTTCTTCTTCTGTAGTCTTTGTCCTTTGCTGCTTTCTTCAGCTCATTTAATGCGGTTTCACCACTCTGCGCTATGGCTCTGGCTGCGCCGTCTCTTGTATTTTCCTTCCCTGCTGCCACCAGTTTGAGCAGGGTCGGGAGTGCTGCCTCACCATATGTGCCAAGGACCTCAGCCGCTCCACTCCTGAGCATGGTATTGTCTGAATTGAGGGCTTTAAGAAGGCCTATTATTGCCGGACGACCCAGGGTGGTAAGCTCAATTGCGGCATCCTCTCTCTCTTTCCAGTCTTTTGAGCCGAGAGCTTCAACGAGATTTTCTATTTTTTGGGAGTTATTGTCTGCTTTTTTATTGTTTATTATGGCCATTGTTGTTCTCCCATATTGTCAAAACTGCCTTTTATGATTCCAGAGTAAATTTTTGATTTTTTAAGCTAAATTGTTTTGTTATTTACCTGATTTTACAGATGAATTTTTTTCAGATTGTGTGGGCATATGGAAATAATATTTGATTTTTGGTCTGTTGTCCTTTACTGGCAGATTATTTTAATTTCTGAGTGTCTGCCGGAAGAAATGATCAGATTTGTGCTGTGAATGCCGGGCAGGGTAGCTGACTTTCTCAACTGTTTGATCTATGCAGTGACAAATAACCGGATATACGGGCAGAGCAATATATTATATCACTATATGAAGCAATCCTCTATCCCAGAACTATTATCTCCTGCCGGCTCTGCTGAATGCCTCACAGCAGCAGTTTCTGCCGGTGCGGACGCTGTCTATCTTGGCGGCGTTAAATTTGGTGCAAGGCGCTATGCCTCAAATTTCACAGAAGATGAACTTGTCAGCGCTGTAAGATTCTGCCATGCCCGTGGTGTAAAGGTATATGTTACTCACAATATTCTTGTGAAGGAGAGTGAACTCGGAGAGTCGCTCTCTGAACTTCTCTTCCTGTCTAGTATTGGTGTAGATGCTGTTTTAATTCAGGATGTCGGTATTTTGAAGCTTGTAAAGGCTCTGATTCCGGGTCTTACTGTTCATGCCTCTACACAGATGTCAGTACATACAAAGGAGGGTGTTAAATGGGCGGAGGAGAACGGAGTTGAGAGGGTCGTTATGGCAAGGGAGACTTCAATTGATGAGGTCTCTGCCATCTCCGCTTCAGGTGATATACATCCCGGAATTGAGATATTTGTACACGGGGCGTTATGCTACTGCTATTCCGGTCAGTGTCTCATCTCTTCACTTACGGGTGGGCGAAGCGGCAACCGGGGTATCTGTTCCCAGCCATGCCGCAGGCAGTTTTCACTCCTCTGCTGTGGGGAGGACGATAATTCAGATATGCAGAAATGCAGGCCCCTTATGACCAGGGGTGACTATCTCCTCTCTCCAAAAGATCTCTGTTTATATGAGAATATCCCGGATATTGTAAGATCCGGAGTTAAATCCCTTAAAATAGAAGGGCGCATGAAAGATCCTTCATATGTTGCCATTGTAACAGACAGGTACAGGAAAGCCATTGATGACTCTTCCCGGAAAAATACCAAAGGCAGCTCTGCATCCGTAATTGATCACAAATCCGCGGCTGAGGATCTTATGTTTGCATTTAACAGGGGGTTCACACCCGGATTTTTGTCCGGAGGCAACTCCGGTGATATGATCTCCTATAAAAAATCCGGCAATGCCGGTGTTGAGGTAGGGACTGTCCAGGGTTATAGCCGGAAGAACAAAACTGCCGACATAAAGCTCTATGGTACATTAATTCCGCAGGCAAATGATGGGATGATGGCCAAATCGGGAACGGAAGAGGAAGGATTTCTTATGAGAGCGCCTTTTACCCTGACAGGAAATTCCCTGAAAGTGAGGACACCCTTTGTTCCGGAAACCGGAAGCCGTGTATTTATTACAAGGAGGGATGCGCTTGAGAAGGATGCTGAGGGTATAATTGCCCGTGACGGCAGTATTCCGGAGAAGATACCCTGCACTATCACTCTCAGATTTAAAGGAAAAATTCCTGTATGCTCAGTGTCGGCTATAATTTCCGGGCGTGAATTCTTCTCTGAAATTGAGGGCTGGTTTGAGATGGAGATGGCAAGGGGCCGGCCTCTCACCTCCAAAGAACTAAAGAAAATATTCTCCAAGACGGGCGGAACTCAGTTTATTGCTGATGAATTTATTATAGATTATCCGGGCAGGCTTTTTGCGCCGGCAGGGCTGTTAAATGAGCTGAGAAGAAAGCTTTTCTCTTCACTGGACGATAAAATTTATAATTATTTCAGGCCATCTGAAGATGAGATCAATTCGGTCCGGAAAAATATAGAGGAATTTTTGAGATTTACAGGGTCTGACGGGCTTACTGCTCTGCCTGCCGGTTCTTCATCCGGCGGTCTTAAGCCTGATAATTTATCTCTTATGAATACTTTTGATGGCGGAGTACTTTCGCCGGCAGATGATTTTATGGATAAGAGATCTCTCTTCTGCATAGTAAGCGATTACTGGGGTGCTATGGCGGCATTTTCGGGTGGTGCGGATACTGTATGTATCGAACCGTTTATAGTTCCCGGTAAGAAGAATACAGTGCAGGAGATTTTGGGCTTATTTAATTCGGTTGCCGGCAAAAAGCCTGAAGAATGCAGGTTGATCTGGAAATGGCCGAAAATTACCGGTAAGAAATTCCTTGACTTTGCAGTTCCGCTGATAAAAGAACTTTCTGTTGAGGGATTTTCCGGCATAATGGCCGAGAATGCCGGGGACGCATTTGCCATACGGGAGGTATATCCTGATATTCAGATCTGCGGAGGGCCGGGACTCAATGTCTTCAACAGTTTTTCTGCACTCAGTCTTGGCAGGTACTTTAACTCTGTCATAGTTTCATCCGAGCTTGCAGGGGATGAGATAGCTCTGATGGAGAAGAATCTTCACCGGATGGATAAGAGGCCGGCATCCGGAATTATTGTGCATGGTGCGGCTGAAATTTCAGTTTCAGGGATTAATATTCTCTCCTCAGTTCAGGAGGAAGAATCTGTGTGCGGGGGCAGGTATTTCTTAAAGGATATGAAGGGTCATAAATTCCCTGTCAGTATTGACGGTGAGAAGAAGACGCATATCTACAACTCATTTGATACATGCCTGATAGATTATCTGCCTGAGATCTTAGGCTCAGGAATTGATTTCATAGTTGTTGACTCCAGATACAGACCTGCTGATTACTGCGGGAAGATCTGTGAGATTTATAAAGCATATCTTAACAGGAGCAGAGGTACTTCACAGTCAGAACCGGATGATATTTCATCGGGAGAAACGCACAGGGTTCGCCATTCTGAATCTCTTCCGTCCCTGAAATCCAGAATAAAAAAGATGTCTCCTGCCGGGATAACATCCGGACATTACACAAAAGGGTGTGAATGACGGGGAGATTATATTTTCAATTTTTATTGCCGGATATTTGGGTGATCTCTGTAAGATCTGACTGTACCTGATTTTACGGTGTTCTGATATTTTGGATCGGTTTTTTTTGGATTTTTCTTGGATTTTTCTTGGATTTTTCTTGGATTTTTCTTGGATTTTTCTTGTATAACCCGGAATATATTATGGGATGATTAGGTCTTCTATTCTTTCCGGGTGGGAATAGACTGTAAATCTGTCACCCCTTGCAAAGCAGATGAGTGTTATCCCGTTGTCAGATGCAACCCTTATTCCGTCTGTTGTTGTTGCTGCTTTTGTAATCACAACCGGAATTCCGGCATTTGCCAGTTTTGAGACCATTCCTGATGGCTGCCTGCCTGTACTGCCGATGTAGCATCTGCCTGCATCTATTCTGTTTAGTACGGTGTAACCTATTACCTTGTCAATGGTGTTGTGCCGGCCGATATCTGAAAATCCGGTGATCTTTTTGCCTTCTGAAAACAGAACTGAGTAATGTACTCCGCCTGTCTGTCTCCAGAGATCTGAGACGATCTCATCTGTCACCTTTGGAATGTCCGATTTTTTAATTCTGAGTTCTGATTTGACATCTCTGAAGGGCGTATCTGAGCAGGTGCCCCCGGAAGAGCATGTTATCGGGTTTAACTTTCTTTTAAGTTCAGCTTCCACGTAAATTTCATTACCGCTGGTTTTAACTGACTCTATATGTTCAGAAATTCCTTCACTTATTACAAATCCTGCACCGAGCTCTTCAAGATTTTCCGGTGATGCAACCTGTGTTGAAAGAAGTTCATTGTTGAGGTAGATATTCACTCTCTCCTCTGTAACTATCAGATCATCAACTTCTTTTACGGAATTATTATTTACAAGAATTCCCTGTATAATTTTTACTGTCATAATATCTTATATGATGAAATATTACTTTGTTCTCTTCCCTTCTGCCCTTATTTTGTCAAATTCATCTTCTGTGGCTTTGATTTTCATCAACTGTGTACCAAAACAGGGTTTCTTAAAATAGAAGAGAATTTCCTTTTTCTTTAGTTTCAGTCCTACATACAGGGGTGGTTCTCCAAGTATTGTAATGCCCTTTATTGTGAATCCTTCAGGCATTTCATACACTTCTGATGCTCTCCTGTTGATATATTCAACTGCATCATCGGGACTGATCTCATCTTCAATAATTTCAGGGCTGAGTTTATTGGCGCACCTGTTCATCTCATCACCTATTTTTTTATTTTTATTTATTTTTTGACAATTTTCTACGCCGGATATTTATTTTTCTTTCCGGTTACCCCGTGGTGGGTAGTTTCTTTTATGCACTATTATTTTCTGATATATATATTGTTTTCTTTAATCGGAATATAATTTTGTCCGGTGATAAACAGTGAATATATCCTTTTTACTAAATGCCATTTCACCTTTTAAAAATCCGGCTTTTTATCTATGGTCATTTTTGGACTGTTCTTGAAAATTTTTAATATTATTACTTTAAATCAGGATTTGTGGGCAGAATATATAATTTATATTGCTGCTCTGAAGGCTTATATTTTTAAAGATCAATTACTACATTTAAGACACATGTATGCAAACCGACTTGATAATCTTCCCCCATATCTTTTTGCTCAGATAGATGCGTTAAAGGCAGAAAAACGTGCGCAGGGAGTTGATGTGATTGATCTCGGCGTAGGAGATCCTGATCTTCCAACACCTGATCATATCGTTGATTCACTATGTGAGGCAGCAAGGGACCCTTCAACCCATCATTATCCTGATTACACCGGTATGATTGAATACCGTGAGGCTGTTGCTGAGTGGTACAGTACACGATTTGGTGTCACTTTAAATCCTAAAACTGAAGTTCTGGCACTTATAGGTTCTAAGGAGGGCATTGCCCACGTACCGGAGGCTTTTGTAAATCCGGGAGATTATGTCCTTGCAACAGATCCCGGATATCCGGTATATAAGACCTCAACCCTCTTTTCAGAAGGAAAACTCTGGGAGATGCCACTTAAGGAGGAGAATGAATTCCTTCCGGTATTTGAGGATATACCAAAGGATGTTGTAAAGAAAGCTAAACTAATGTTTTTTGGCTATCCGAACAATCCGACTGCCGCAGTTGCCCCTCTCTCATTCTTTGAGGAGGTTGTTGAATTTGCAAAGGAGAATGATATCGTTGCCGTTCATGACAATGCCTACTCTGAGATAACCTTTGACGGCTATAAAGCACCATCATTCCTTGAGGCAGACGGTGCAAAAGAGGTTGGAATGGAGATGCACTCCCTCTCAAAGACTTATAATATGACCGGATGGCGGCTTGGTATGGCATGCGGAGGGGAGGAGTTCATCTCCGGACTTGGCCGTGTTAAGACAAATGTTGACTCTGGTGCATTTGATGCCATACAGCGTGCCGGAATAACAGCTCTTACCTCCACGCAGCAGTGCGTTGCAGATGCCTGTGATGTGTACCAGGAGAGGCGTGATGTCCTGGTAAACGGTTTGAGAGATCTCGGTTTTGAAGTGACATCACCAGAGGCAACCTTCTATGTCTGGTTAAAGGTCAGTGATTCAATGGGATTTGCAAAGAAGATGCTTGATGATGCCGGTATTGTTGTGACTCCGGGAGTTGGTTTTGGCAGCAATGGTGACGGATATGTCAGATTTGCGATCACCAGAAACATTGAAAGAATAAGAGAGGCAATTGAAAGGATGAGGAGTGTTGACTTCTGAAACTTCCAAAACACCTGACAATAAAGGACGGTCATCTTATGATCGGCAGCCATGACTGCAATGCCCTTGCAGAGAGTTACGGGACTCCGCTGTACGTAACTGACGAGCAGAGAATAAGGGATAATTTCACCCGGTATAACAGCGCGTTAAAGAAACATTATAATAATGTACAAATGCTCTACGCTGCAAAGGCAAACGGAAATATGGCCGTTCTTAAGACCTTTGCTGATATGGGCGCAGGTGCTGATGTCTTCTCTTCCGGAGAACTTCATCTTGCCCTTCTTGCCGGAATGGACCCTGAAAAGCTTCTCTTCAATGGCAGTTCAAAGACAAAGGAAGATCTCGAACTTGCGGTTGAAAAGGGCGTTAAGGTCTCAATCGACTCCTTTGATGAACTTGATCAGCTCTCAGAGGTTGCAAAGGCGAAGGGAAAGGAGGTTGAGGTGTCATTCAGGATAAACCCTGCAATTGATGTTCCCACTCATCCTAAAATTGCAACCGGACTTGCGACAAGCAAGTTCGGGATACCGGCGGAGCAGATCCTTGACGCTTACCGCTCAGCCCTTGATGCAGAGAATGTAACTCCGGTTGGCATGCACTGCCATATCGGATCACAGATTCTCGATGTTATTCCGTTTGCCAAAGCGGCTGAGATCATGGTGAAGATTGCCGGTCAGCTCACCGATATCGGTGTTAAACTGAAGTTCATTGATATAGGCGGCGGGCTTGGAATTCCTTACCGCCATGACACAGACAACGCGCCTACTCCTGAGGAGTATGCAGATGCTGTTATGCCGGTATTCCTGGAAGGTATTGCTAAAATTGGTATCAAACCGGAATTATGGGTTGAGCCGGGCAGAAACCTGATGGGTGATACCACAATACTGCTGACAGGTGTCAATTCTGTAAAGACAGCGCATAAAAAATTTGTAAATGTCGATGCCGGATTCAATCTTCTCCTGCGCCCTGCAATGTATGACTCATATCATGAGGTTGTTGTTGCAAATAAGGCAGATCAGGAGCCTGAGCTTGAATATACAGTCACAGGGCCTATCTGTGAGTCCGGAGACATTATTGCGGCTGACAGACCGCTGCCGCATGTTGACAGGGGTGACCTGATTGCCGTACTTGACTGCGGTGCGTATGGCTATTCAATGGCATCCCAGTACAACTGCCGCCCCAGATGCCCGGAGATTATGGTCAGTAGTGACCGTTCGGCCTATATGAGACGTGGTGAGACTGTCATCGATATACTGAATACCATGGTTGACCTTCCATGGGTTGAGAAGTGATACAGAGGGGTAATTCGGGTCTGTGAGGGCATATTACGCACTCGTTGATGATCTGGTTTCTGAGGAGGAGTTTGAAGAACTTCTTCTCTCTTCCTCCGGTGGCTTAACGCCGGATCATGACTCCCATTCTGCAGCAGCGGCCGCAGCCGGGAAACTGGGCCGCCTGCATACAAAGATTGCGGACATCAAAAAAGGGCCAACCCTTACATCTTTTTACTGCCGGATTATTGACCGTTATCTGCCTCCTGAGAGCGAAGCCTCTGTTAATTTCCCGGATGAGTTAAATTCCGGTTCAGAATATCCTGGCAGTTCCGGTCAGGATGAAGAGTCTCATCTCTTCAGCAGTTATTCTCAGAGTTTCAACTATTCTGACGGTGGCGGGCGTTATGTTAATACTTCCTCGGAGAGTTATCACTCAAACAGACAGGCGCAGAAATCCCGTCTCCGTCAGAATCTCTCCGGACGTGCCGGGAAGAGTTTTTCTGAATCCGGTTTGAAACCTAATCCCCGGTTTTCTCCGGAATTTCCTAATATAAGGCTCATGCTTCTTTGTGGTGATGAAACAGGCGAGGTTATCGTACATTTCAGGGATGAGATGGCATCTGCCGTTATGGAAGTCCCTGCCGGAAGTGTGCTTGAGGTTGCCGGCAGGTATAAGTCATCCGGAGAGGTCTATGCTGTTGATCTCCGGCTCTCTGATGCTTATATTTCGCCCAGGGAGGACGGGCAGAAGAAGATCCTTTGCAGTTCCGTTGATTTTGTCATTCTTGGGATTAAATTCGGGCATTATGGAGATAAAGGATCTGACAGAGATTACCGTCATAAAGGGGGCGGGAGTTCCCAGTTTCACAGGGGAGAACGGAACAGTACGAAATGCGGCAGCATAACCGGTGAATATTCCGGCTGTAACATCTCCGGTGAGGGAGACAACCCCTTATACTTCAGACTCTTCTGCGGCAGAGGAACTGATACCTTCACCATAACCTTCAGGGACTTTTCTCTTCCGGAAGATATCTCTGAGGGGACCTCTGCAAAGGCAGAATATTTAATCCGCATCCCGTCTGCCAGTGGCGATCTCAGATTTTCAGCCGGAAGGAAGAGCACTCTTATTCCGGCTTACAATCCTGCTGATTTCACTTATTCCTCACCTTCTCAGGCTAAACCGGGTCATTCTGCATCTTTTATCTGCCGTCTTCTCTCTGTGGGAAGGGTGCATCAGTTTTATTCTGTGAATGGAAGTGTCTCCTGCGTAAGAAATCTTGTTGTGGCCGATTATGAGTCTGATAGTGCTGACTCTACCCACTGCTCTGTTTCTGACTCTCAGGGTGACTGCACTGAATGTTCGTCCTGCGGGCCTGGTCTGCCGTCTGTATCATCTGTGCCTGATCTCATCTCTGCTGCGTCTGGTGAACCCGTCTGCCGGAATGTTGTCTTATGGGGTGATAATGCAGAAATTCCGGTGTCAGAAGGGGAGATTATTGAGATAGTAAATGGTTTTGCCAAAATTCCGGATAATAACAATTCCATGTATAATTCCTGCGGCGGGTGTGAGATACATGCGGGCGTGAACTCTCTTCTGCGGGTGGTCACATCCCGCTATTGCACAGGCAGGGAAAAAATCTCATTTTATGGTGTGGTTATTGAAACAGCATCCGGGCTTATAATTGAGAACGGGTCTCTCTGCTATGTATTGTCCGGCAGGACTGATGGGCTGTGCAATGGCATGCCTGCAGAAGTTTCGGGCAGCCTGTATGGTATGAGAATTGATGTTGATAATTTCAGAATAAATGCATTATCTAAGAATAATATTTGTAGTGATATTGTGAATCTGCTCTCTGAATCACAAAGGAACGTCAATGGTTGATTTGTTTTACTTTCACCCTGCGCGGTATCCCTTCTAAATAGATCCTGATCATATTATTTTGTATAGAATCATCCGAGGTAATTTAGATGTCAGAACTGGATATTGAGGATCTGCCTGGTGTCGGCCCGACAACAGCAGATAAATTAAGGGAATCGGGGTACAGCACAATAGAGGGAATTGCAACTGCATCATATGCCGACCTTGCAGAGGCGGCAGAGATTGGTGAGTCAACTGCAAAGAAGCTCATCAAGGAAGCCAGAAAGATGGCTGATATTGGGGGCTTTAAGACCGGAACTATTGTTCTTGAGGAGAGAAAGAAGGTCAGAAAACTTTCAACTCTTGTGCCTGAATTTGATGACCTTTTAGCAGGCGGGTTTGAGACGATGTCTATCAGTGAATGCTATGGTGAATTTGGTTCAGGTAAGAGTCAGATCTCACATCAGCTTGCGGTAAATGCCCAGCTTCCTCTGGAGGCCGGAGGGCTTGACGGTTCAGTCATCTACATTGACACTGAAAATACATTCAGACCTGAGAGAATAAGGCAGATGGTGGAAGGTCTTGAGCTGGATGTTGAAGTTCCTCCTGTAGAGGATTTCCTTGAACATATCCACGTAGCAGAGGCATTTACATCAGATCATCAGATGCTCCTCACTGAGAGTGTAAGGGAGCTTGGAAATGAACTGAAGGATACGGACAAACCAGTCAGGCTGATTGTGGTTGATTCCCTGATGGCACATTTCCGTGCAGAGTATGCCGGAAGGGGCACTCTCTCTGTCAGGCAGCAGAAACTGAACAAGCATATGTATGACCTTGCAAAACTTGCAAAGGAGTTCAATGCTGTTGTGCTTGTAACCAATCAGGTGCAGTCAAATCCGGCAGTATTCTTTGGTGACCCTACAAAGCCGACAGGCGGTAATATTGTAGGTCATGCCTCCAAATACAGATTATACTTAAGAAAGAGCAAGGGTGGCAAGAGGGTTGCAAAACTTGTGGACAGTCCTGATCTTCCGGACGGCGAGGCTGCATTCTCTGTGGAGATGACAGGCCTTAAATCTGCATGAGTGTTAACCTAATAACAGATGCAGAATAATTCCAATTTTTTTCCTAAAGCAATTATTACTGATGTTGACGGCACAATCACTGATAAAAGCAGGAGGATAAATCTTGCTGCCGTATCAGCAATAAGAACTCTTTTTGACAATAATATTCCGGTGGTGATAGCCAGCGGGAACACTCTCTGCTCACTGACATTTCTATGTAAGATGCTTGGCACTGACGGCACAGTAATCTGTGAAAACGGTGGTGTTTACAGGATGAAATATGACGGTGAGATTAAAATTCCGGGCGACAAAAAGATCTGCAATGAGGCATTTCGCCGCGTTGAGAGTTATTATGCTGATAAGGGAATTGAGCTTAATCTGTACAGCCCGGAATACCGGTTTGCAGATGTTGCCTTTGCCAGAAATGTCAGTCCTGATGAAGTCCGTGAGATTGTATCTGATATGCCTGTAGTTATTCTTGATTCAGGTTTTGCAGTTCATATTCAGTCTGCTAATTCGGGAAAGGGCAATGCGTTTTCTTATGTTGCAGATGAGATGGGCCTTAAGGTCTCTGATTTTGTGGCGTTCGGGGATTCCCACAATGATGTTGATATGCTTAAAAAAGCCGGCATAGGTGTTGCAGTTGCCGGGGGCGACAGCAATGCCGGAGAAGCTGCAGACTGGATCAGCAGCAGAAAATACGGGGATGGTTTTGTTGAAGGTGTTAAAAAATATTTTCCATCATTGTTTTGAGAGATATCTGTCAACAACGATGTAGTCTCTGATGTCCCTTACTGCCTCAAAAGGCACAAAGAGCCGGTCCCCGTCTATTGTGTATCCGCTTGTGTCAAAATTAGGTTCAGGTTTTACAACGAGATTTATGACCTCTCCAGAATCAAGATCGACCATTATATTACGGATAGTTCCTATGATTATCCCGTCTGTACTCATTACCTGCTTTTTTGACAGACTCCGGGAGAATGCCGTCTTCATATTAAAAAAGAGTGGACATGATAGTATTTAAATGATTGTAAAATAGCCCGCAGAATGATAATTTATCTCCTGAATTATGCTTGAATTCCGGAATATATCTCTGAAATTCCGGAAAAATATATGATCTGGTGGTATCTGCCGGAATTTTGGGTGATCAGGCATATTCACAGGGCAGGGAAGACCTTTATTATATCTGACTGGGTGAGAATACCAACCGGTTTATCATCTTTTATTACTATTATCCTGCCAATATTTTCCTTTTTGAACTTACCGATAATCTGGAAGAGGTTCTCATCCGGAGAAGTGGTCACAACCTTTGCTGTCATAATCTTCTCAATTCTGGTGCTTAATGGCATATCCTCATGAATGCCGTGTGCAATGTCGCTTAATGTCACAATCCCTGCCAGATTGCCGTCACATATGACCGGCGCACCATGAATCCGCTTTTCACTGAAGAGTTTTATTGCATCAGTAAATGTGGAGTCATTATTCAGTGTAAATACCGGTGTGCTCATATATGCCTCAATGTGTTTCTTAGGAAGGGAGATCATCTCTGATATTGTAATCAGGAGGGACTGGCTGACCTCATCCTTGCCATAGACTTCACCTTTTAAGAGGAGTTTGTTCACAGGTGTCGGCCCGATTGAGATCATATCGCCCATCTTGAAGGATTTTACGCTTCCGATGAGTTTTATCATTGCCCGGCAGAGATCCGGGTTGCAGAGTGTCGTAAAATGGATCTCAGCTACATTGACTCCGGGTATTTCCTCATTATTCTTCTGTATCGGAACTTCAATCTCATTCTCATAATCATTCAGGTTCAGCTCACTGTATGCCGCCGAAGATGGTGTGTACCCACCTTTTGGTCCGGGTACGCCTTCCACAAGGGCAAGCGCCTTTAACGCCTGCATCTGGTTTCTCACTGTTCCTGGGTTTCTTTTTAATATGTCTGCAATCTCTTCCCCTTTAATTGCAGATGATTTCTGGTGGTAAAGTGTGATGAGTGTGATTAAAATATCCTTCTGGATTAGGGATAACTCCATAATAGATTAATCATGTAAGTAAACATATATAGATTCGGGTTATTATCTGTGGAATTCGAAAAAATACCTACTGTTCCGACCGCCGATGAGGTTATGGATCGGGCACTTCACCGCGCTGCTGCGGCGCAAAGGCTGAAAAAGAATAAGGATAGGGCAAATGAGGAATTTGTACGATCAATTTACAGTTCAATATATGACAAGCTTGATGACACTGTAAAGAAATTTCCGAGTTTTGATAATCTGCCGAAATTTTACCTTGATATCTCAAATATTCTCTTTGATGTTGACCGGATTAAGAAATCACTCGGTGCTGTACAGTGGGCCGCAGGTCAGGCAAGAAAGACCGGCGGAACATATGCACGTCAGATGAGGCAGTCTGAGGATACAAAAGGCTTACGTAAGCAGGCAACGGCAAGAATCTCCTCCATTGTGCATCAGGTTGAAAAAGATCTGCTGTACCTTAATGAAGTGAGGAATGTCCTGCGTAAACTCCCTGAAATCAGAGAAGAAGAGTTTACTGTCGTTGTTGCAGGTTATCCCAATGTCGGAAAATCGTCTTTCATAAAACTGGTTTCATCTGCGCTGCCTGAGATTGCAGGCTATGCTTTTACGACCAAGTGCATCATTGTCGGTCACCGTGAAGTAGGGCGCGAGAGGATACAGATCGTTGATACTCCCGGAATACTTGACAGACCGTATGAGATGAGAAATGAGATCGAGAATCAGGCGCTCTGTGCAATTTCAAATGTAGCCGATATGATCCTTTTCATGGTTGATTCAAGTGAGTCCTGCGGTTATTCTATTGAGGATCAGTTTGGTCTGTATGAAAACCTGAAAGATTTGGTTGGCGATGTTCCTATGCAGATAGTGATAAACAAGGCCGATTTAAATGAACTTCCGGGCTACATGAATATGTCCACACAGACGAGGGCGGGGGTCAGGGAAATTGTTGATCTCATTCTCAGAGAACGGGAATCCAGCACCACGTGGCGGAAGCCGCACACCCCAGAAGAAATCCAAGAATAGCTCCGCCGTTTAGAGTCGGAAGTCCGGCCTGCGGATTGCCCTTTGCAACAAACCAGAGGAGCACTGCAAGTCCGGCAAATGTTCCTGCCGCCGCGCCGAGTGTCGGCAGTGAGACCCCGAAAAATATATTTCCGGCGCTCAGATATACAGAGGATGAGACCACGAGAATCGTGGGCATGATGAGATCCCCCATTCCCATCAGGAATGCCCCTCTCTCTTTTTTATCCTTCTCAAGGTTAACTCCCTGTTTTATATATGAATAGTCCCGGCTTTTCGGGATTACAACAAGAATTGGTGCTTTTGAGTTTATAACACCCTCTGCAAGTGCTATCATATGTTTTGTCTTATAGACAGAGATCGCATCGTAGAGTGCAAGTATGATTAAGAGAAGTACTACCGGAAAAATCTCCAGTGATATGCCGAATATTGACGCAGCACCTGCGCAGATAAGAATACCAAGTATGTCTATCACGTACCATTCCGGATATTTATACAGAAGGGCTGTTGCTGCAATGGAGAGTATGGCAGTCAGCAGCAGTGTTACTGTATCATTATGAAATACTGCCCCTGACACTGCGGCAAAGATATATACAAAGATCAGAAAGACCGAAAAGGCAATTATTGCTGAAAGAACTTTTTTTCCACCGTATCTGATTAATACGAGCATTACAGCTGTAAATCCTATGAGTATTGCAAAGAAGAAGGCAATATTTTCAATTGCTGAAGGGTCATCAAATGCAGTATATCCTGCATCATTCATAGCAGGGGTGAGAAGAAGCGCTCCTGCCTGCACTAAAAGGAGCATTATAAACATTGCCGCATATGGCAGATATTCTGCTGTTTTTTCTGAAACCATATTATTTGTCCTTTATTTATCTTTAGATGTTTATTTTAGTGTTGTCCTGCCCGGAATTTTGCCGGTTAAACAGCCCTGCCGGGTGAATCTCTACAGGATGATCTGTCCGGTGATATTGCTGCCGGGGCTGTGGTGATCTCAGTGGTATTTTTTTGTATCCGGGATTTTTGGATATATTCCGGTTTTAATTCTTTATTCTGGATTTTATGCCGGATTTTCACCTGAATTCCGGTATTAATTCTTTATCCCGGATTAATTCCTTAAATCCGGATCTCTGAGATACTGATTATCTCATTACTGCACACACTGATCTGTTACAAGTCCGGCAGATCTCCGAATAATAAATCCCTGATACAATAAGATAGTTAGATTAATTAATGGTCTG